>NZ_AOIL01000042.1 GCF_000337595.1 Natrialba taiwanensis DSM 12281
GCGTACCGGTGAGTACTGGAGTGAGAGATCCTCTGGGAAACTCGATTCGCCGCCTCCACTCATACTCATACTAAGTTGCCCCACACAGCCGCTGCTGTGTGGGGCATCTTATATTTCATAATTGCAATTGCCTAGTACTAACTCCCGCCCACTATCGCTGGTAGTGATATCTGTCGGTATAGATCCGAGTTCAGATTGGGAGTCCGTTTGCGAACCCATTAGAAAGCAGGGTGATCGAAGCGCGTCCCAAATTTATTTGGAGCGAGGTTTATCTGGGTGTGACTAGTAGGCACACATAATGTCAGATTGCAGTGGTTCTGAACTCGATACTGTGTACGAGCTTTTGTCGAGTTCACGATGTCGACATCTCATGTATTCCTTTTTGGATGAAGATACTGTGACTATTGTTGAGCTTACGCAACAGGTAGCAGAGTGGGAGCAGGGAGTGAAGACGGAGTCGATAGCGATGTCGTTGCACCATCAGCAACTGCCACGTCTCGCTGATCACGGGATGGTTGAAGTTGAGTACGGAGAGAAAGAGGATACGGTTCGAGCGACGGCGGCGTTCGAGCGAGTTCAGGAATTGGTTGCACAGGTAAGTGCAGTTGAGGAGGAGGGGGGGGAAGCGAGTAGCCCACGTGAGTTTTTCGATGGGGATGAGGCTGCGATCGGGTCTGGAAAGGAGATTACTGCTGGGTCGAATCTGGAATTGGGAGGCGGGCATTGAAGCCGGTGTTGTGGTGGAACGAGTGATGCAGGGTGGGTGGTTGTGGGAGTAAGTGATGTGTTGTGCTGTGTTGGGTTGTTCCTTCCCTAGTGTGCTATCGAGAGGGGGGGGGGGGTAGTGGTGGAGTCCCGTGTCCTGTAGCCGCGGGTACTGCGACTATTAGTCGTAGGTGTGGAATTCGATCGCGCGTTCGAGGAGTTCGTCTGGCAGTCCAGGGACTTCTTCGGCGCGGACGGGACCGAGTTCATCGAGAAGGTCGAGATCGCGCGGAAACGGTCTGCGTTGCCAGTGGATCGAAATGCCGGCTTTGGCTCCGTCCGCGAGTGCGATGGGGATTTGATTGTGGCCGGGTGTCAGGTCGCCGACGGCGTAGACGTTTTCGACGGAGGTTTGGCCGTGGTTGTCGACGGCGACGGTGCCATCGTCGTTGAGTTCACAGCCGAGTTCGTTTGCGAGGCCGTTGTTGTAGTCTGCACCGTACATTGCGAAGCCGCCGGTGTATTCGCGAGTGGTTCCGTCCTCGAATTCGAGGGCGGTTAGCCACCCGTCTGCGTCGTTCTGGACGCCGGAAATCTCTTCGTGGATGATGTCGATTGGATGGGTTTTGAGAACGGTGTCGGTGTCGTCGCTCCAGGTTGGGGGGTCACCGCGTGTGAGGAGGTCGACGGTATCGGTGAAGTTGAGCATGATTGCGGCGACGTGGGCGGCGCTTTCAGAGGTACCCATCACGTAGACGGGTTCGTCGATAAACATGTATGCATCACAGTGGAGACAGTAGTGGAGTCCGCGGCCGGTTCGGGGAAGGGGGGGATCTGGTCGAACGTCGGTAAAGCCAGTTGCAAGAACGACGTACTCAGCGGTGTAGGTGGTCTCAGTGCCAGAGAGGGAGATCTGTGGTGGGGTGGTTGTGTTGTCGGGTGTATTGGGTTTCGCGGTGTCGGTATCGGTGGTGGTATTGGTTTCGTCTTCGCTGTCACTTTCGGAACGAGTCTCAGTGGGTGCTGATTCTGATTTTGATTCTGATTCTAATTCTGGCGCTGATGTTGATACTGGCGTTTCCGTTGAACAGGACGAGATCACGTCTTTGTAGACGGTACAGCCATATTCTCGGAGTTGTTCAATGCCTGTCGAGAGGAGTTCGGTACCGGCTGTGTCCTCGGTGATGCCGATGACGTTGTGGACGTCCTGCATCATTGCGGCACGGCCGCCGCCACGGTTGATGAGTGCCGTTTGATTGCCGAGGCGCGTACAGTACAGAGCAGCGCTGAGTCCGGCCGGTCCGCCCCCGACGACGATGACATCGAACTCCTCGTGTGCTGGGTTGTCGGTCATAGGCACCGTTCCACAGAGAGCGATAAAAAGCCCGTTTGAGAATCGATGAGGATAGTGCTGGTAGCGTCTCGTGTCGGATGGCCGTACCGAGAAGTCACCATACAAAGCTATCCGGTATACTATTCGGTCAGATTTGAAACGTGTCACCCGGAACACTAACGTCCAGCCTCATCCCGTGGCGGCGTGCCGCGTCGGCTGGCTAACCCTCGTGCCGGGGGAGAGAACGCCAGAAGTCGTGGCATCCTCCAGATGCTGCTTGTCACGTGCCCGGGTTCGCCGTACTGTCATCGCACCCGAATGGGTTTGCTCGGACGGGGACTAAAGGCACGTAGGTGGTCTAGGTGCCCGCTTCGTTTAACTCTTACATGCTCGTTCGACGAGTTCGGTGATTGTCGGTCGAGCGCCTGCTGTTTTCATTCGGGTTGTGGTGTGTCGGTGACGGTTCCCTCGCCGTCGTGTTCTTCGATCCACTGGTCGTAGGTTTCGGGTTCGACGACGATGACGTCAGCGTCCATCCGCGAGTGACCAGCACCGCAGAACTCGGCGCAGACGGCGTCATAGCGGCCGGGTTCGGCGATTGTTCGGGCGCGGGTGTAGTCGCCGGGGAACGCGTCCTGTTTGATACCCAGATCGGGGACGAACAGCGAGTGAATAACGTCGTCACTGGTGAGCCAGATTGTCACGTTCTCATTGGCGGGTATCACGAGTTCGTTTTCGGTCGTGATGTTCGAGTCGGGGTAGCTTGCTTCCCATGACCATTGGTAACTCTGGACGTAAATTTCTTCGTCGCCGGTGTCGGGGAGGTCGTCGAACGATTCGAACGTTTCTTGGCCGTTGGTCTCGCCCTCGATTGCCTGTGACGGCGAAACGTACGGATTAACGAGGACGCTGTATCCGGAGAGGCCGACGAACAGTAGGATGATCGCTGTTGCGGCGGTCCAGGTGATTTCGAGGGCAGGGTCTTCTGTGGTCGGCTCGGGGTCGTCGTTGTCGTGGAACTTGACGGCCGCATAGATGAGGATCACGAGGACGAACAGGGTGAGCGGGAGGGCGACGTAGAGCAGTTGGTACTCGAGGCCGTCGATAAGTTCTCGGTTTTCCGACTGTGCAGCGACTGTGCCGGCCAGTACGAGGTTCGAGAGCGCCGCGATGGCGAGTGCGACGATCGTTCGTCGGCGGCTACTCATTGACGGGGGATTCGACAACCAGGCTGATATACGTCCTGCATAGCTCAGTGAACTGTAACGATATCAGATAAGTATGGAGGAGAGTGAACGAGAAAGGAGATATAAGTTGTACAGAAACTCATGACGAGAGGAATTCATCTTTATTGGGATTGATGGTGACGACACCGTTATGCAGGATGTCGGGCAGTGTAGTCGGTACAGGAGGGGTGACAAGCGACGATGAACCGCGCACTCGTGGAAGTATCACTGTTTGGCGCTATCATTATCGGTTGTCTTCTGGTTGTCCTTCTGGCACAGCGGCTGCGAGCCGAGCCGTCGCCGGACGGCGGTTATGCTGTGGGTCGGTCGCGCCAGTTCGGTCTCGCGGACGTGAAAGCGGCTGCTGTTCGGTGGACGACAACGACGAATCATCGCGAGATCGGATTGCTGTACATCGCGTTCGGCACCGTGGCGGCGATTTGGGGTGGAATCGACGCGATGATGATTCGCACGCATCTGTTGACACCGGCGGCGAATCTCTGGACTGAACAGACGTACAACGAACTGTTCACGATGCATGGGCTGACGATGCTCATTTTCTTTGTCGCGCCGGTGTTTTTCGGGATCGGGAACTACTTCCTGCCGTTGTTGATTGGGGCCGACGACATGGCGTTTCCGCGGCTCAACGCGATCGGATTCTGGTTGTTGCCGCCATCGCTTTTGCTTGCGCGTCTGGGCATCATTGCCGAAGTAACGGGATCGATACTCGCGATCGTCGTGCCGCGCGACCTGCTGTCCGTCTTGCTGGCGTTTCAGGAGCCAGCGATCGGCTGGACGATGTATCCGCCCCTATCACTGGATCCGAATCCACAGACGAATTTCCTCCTGTTAGGCCTCCATTTGAGTGGCATCGCTACCACGATCGGTGCGATCAACTTCATCACGACGATCATCTACGAGCGCGACGAGTCGATCGGCTGGGCGAATCTCGATATTTTCTCGTGGAATATGCTCGTCACGAGTTCGATTATCGTCTTTGCGTTTCCGCTGCTCGGGACGGCTGTCTTAATGCTGCTGTTTGACCGGAACTTTGGGACGACGTTCTATGCAATTGAGGGTGGTGGGCCGCTTCTCTGGCAGCATCTGTTCTGGTTCTGGGGGCATCCGGAGGTGTATATCATTTTCCTTCCGGCGACCGGGTTGATGAGCCTGATACTGCCGAAGTTCGTCGGTCGAAAGTTGTTCGGATTCAAGTTCATCGTCTATTCGACGATCGCGATCGGCGTACTTTCGTTCGGCGTCTGGGCGCACCACATGTTTACGACCGGTGTTGATCCGCGCGTTCGGGCGAGTTTCATGGCGACCTCAATTGCGATTGCCGTGCCAAGTGCGATCAAGGTGTTCAACTGGATCACGACGATGTGGAACGGCGATGTGAGGCTGGCTGCGCCGACGATCCTCTGTATTAGCTCGATCGGGTTGTTTATCGTCGCCGGTGTCACGGGCATCTTCCTGGCCGTTATTCCCGTGGATATCATCTATCACGGGACCTACTACGTCGTCGGCCACTTCCACCTCATCGTCATGGGGATCATCCCGCTGATGATGTTCGCTGCGAGTTATTACTGGTATCCCCTGATTACGGGCCGCATGTACGACCGCAGACTGGCGATTTTCCAATCATCGTTGCTTGTTGTCGGCTCTGCACTCACGTTTTTGACGCTGTTGGCGCTTGGATATCTCGAGCAGCCTCGTCGGTACGCGACCTATCCGCCGGAGTATTCGGGGCTGCATATCGTTGCGACTGTCGGTGCCTTCATCATCGGTATTAGCGTACTCATGTGGATTTATAACATGATATGGTCGTATTTCCAGGGCAAGCCGGTCGAGACCGCCGATCCGTGGGACTTGAAAGCGACCGAACAGTTCACGCCCGAGTGGCGGTGGTTCGAGGACCGCCTCGAACGCAAGCGCGGCGTCGCGCCGACCGAACCGGAAGAGACCCGACCGTCATACGTTCCCGCACGGGAGGACCGCCCGCTCTCGATCTACAGTCGGATCAAGCCGGTCGCACGGACCGTCGCGAACGATGCGGGAGCAGGCGCGGCTGGTGGTCTCTTCGGGACTGTGCTCATGTCGGGGATGCTCCTGCTGGCAGTTGCCCTGGGTGTGTTTGATCTCGCGACGTTCGCGGACCTCGCGACACTCGTTGGGTTACCGGCGAACATCGGACTCGGCTACGCGCTGTTCCTCTTTGCGGGGATGGCGGTCTGGCCGCTGTTGTTCCTCTCGCTGGGAGAATATCTACCGGGTGAACTCACGTTCGTGACGGGGCTGTGGTACGCGACAGTTATCGCATCTGGCTTCGCGATTGCCTTCTATACCGGCCAGACCGGACTTGAGCTTGTTACGTACCTCATCTTCGTGATCCTCTCACACTGGATCTACGGGCTGGGACTCGCGGGAACGATCACGTATCTCGGCGGTCGACAACGGCGTCCATCGACGGAGGCCGAGAACGAATGAGCGGCGGTGACGACGTGTCCGCCGAGACGGACGAATCGTCCGCTACCGGCACGGGACCGACTGAACCGACGATAGCGTCCGAATCGCTGTTGCTAACCTACGCTGCACCCTTTCTTGGCGTCCTTCTGATCGCAATTGGGCTTCCGCTGTCGATCGTCGGCGGATACGTCGTGATTCAGGACGGTGTCGGCCTCTGCGGAGACCCCACGATCACGGCGACTCACGTTGACGAATACGATGGGGTACCGGCCACTATCGAGACGCTGCCAGCAGCAGAACTCACGACAGCCGAACAGGAAGCCCTCGAAGAGGCGATCGAGAGCCCACTACAGGAAGCGAAAATCGAGGGCGATCTCCAGAATCGAGAAGCGTTTCTCGAGGGGGTACTCGTCGAATACGAGGGCGAGGAGTACTACGTTCAGATTACCTCTCAGAACTCCTGTCTCGAGGTTCAGCCACTGTTGTTCCCGATCGGTGGAATCGCAATTCTCATTGGGATTCTGGGCGTCTTGACGCCGCCGATCTATCGGAGGATGGCTGGGTTCGAGGAGCGAATGCAACGCGACCAGTCGGAGTAATCGTCGCCGTTCTTCTGTTTTCGTGTTCTCGCGTTCTTGCGTTCTCCGTTCTCGTCACCGATCACGAGCCTGCACGTTGCACGCTGACCGTTCGCCGAACGCACCCCAGAGATGGCAGTCGACCGAACGATGGCATCCAACCGTCGGCTCTCGGATAGCCGGTTCCACAGCAGGAAATCTCAACGACGGTGGCTATTTGCCCGACGTGGTCGAGTCATCCGAATTGTCCGACTCGCTCGTCCGATTCGGTTCGTCGTTCGTCATTGGGTCGGGCTGTGGAGCGATGACCTCACCGTCACCCGGCTGTTCGGCAGCGTAGGAGAACTCTCCCATTCCGTCCGGCGACTCGCCCTGCGTCCACGGATAGCCGGGATCGGATTGTTCCTCCCGTCTGGTCGAGATGAACGTGTAGTTGAACTCCTGGTTCTCCTGTTCCTGTGGGAAACTTGCAGGGACCGGCACGGGATCATCGAGCGTCTCCAGCGCGCGCAGCCACTGGTTCTGGTGCATCGTGTCCCGTGCAATGAGATAGGACAGCATGTCCTTCATACCGGGGTCGTCGGTATACTCCCAGAGGCGGGTTGCGAGGGTGCGCCCGGTCGCCTCGGCCATCACGTTCGCGTAGAGGTCGCCGGCGAGGTTGCCTGATGCGGCGATGTAGCCGCCGGTGAAGGGGACGCCGTTACTATCGACTGGCATCGCGGACTGGCCGGCCGAGAGGAACTGCCGTGGATTCTGTCCGGTCATCGCGGCGGCCGTTGCCGCGGTCTCCTGTGCATCCTCGCTCATCTGCTTCGGCGAACCGCGCAGGTTCTTCGTCACAGCGGTTGCGAGCATCTCGATGTGCCCGAGTTCTTCGGCGGCGGTTTCCATCAGCAGGTTGCGATACTCTTCGTAGTCTTCCGGGAGCGCCCAGGCCTGGAACATGTACTGCATGGCAACGCGCATCTCCCCTTCCTGCCCGCCGATCGCTTGCTGCAGGAGTTTTGCGAAGTGTGGGTCCGGTCGTTCGACGGTAACCTCGTACTGGAGTTCCGGCTCTTGGAAGAACATCCACTGATCCCTGCCCAGCGCTGGCGGGATAAATCTCTGTTGCGGACGAGACTGAACGTATCGCCGCCTGGAATCCCCCTGTGACTGGGTAGTCAGCGCCGGTGGCAATGGCAATCGTCTTGGTGCGTTTCTCGGATTCGTTGTGTCGTCATGCCAAACGATTATATCGACGCTGCTGGTCGGGGACCAGCGCATGAGCGAGAATACGCGGTGGCCGATGGCGCGACGCACGTTCGTCAAATGCGGTGCCGTCTCGACGGGTGCGCTGTTGGGAACATCAGGCGCGAGCGCGCGTATCGACTCGACATCTCGGGAACCCGAGACGGAGCCTGTCGATCACGGACTGCTCCTTCCCTATCAGTTTCGCCCCGGGAGCCGAGTCACAGTCGCCGCATCCGAACTCGACTGGCAACCGGAGCGGTTCGAGCGTTCGTATCAGACGAACGTCATCACATACGATCATGCACCGTCGTATCGTGCCTTTCTCTTTACGGAACCGAACGGGATCCTCGCGCCAGCACAGTCGCTCGAGTTCAGCGGCGTCGAACGATCAGCGCAAGCTGCCGGCCGGGGGGTCGTCACCGTCGGCCTTAATTTTGATTTCGAGTGAGTACCCTCAGATCGAAGCGCCGACGTAGAGGACGACCACGAGGAACAGCCAGACGGCGTCGACGAAGTGCCAGTACAGCGAGACGGTCGCAATAGAGGTATCGCGGTCCGGCCCGTAGTAGCCGCGAAGCGCCCGCCAACAGAGGATGGCGATCCCGCCGATACCGAGCGCGACGTGGAAGCCGTGGAGTCCGGTCAACCCGAAGAAGGCGCTCCCGAAGATGCCGCTCGTGAGGGTAAAGCCCTCCGCGGTGATGAACTCGTAGTACTCGTAGGCCTGGCCGGCGAGGAAGACGATGGCGAGTGCGAGCGTCGCACAGAGTAGTGTGAGAAAGCGTCGCCTGTTGCCGTGGCCGAGTGATTCGTGAGCGTAGTGGAGGGTAATGCTGCTGGTGACCAGGAGTGCGGTGTTAATGATCACTAGCGAGCCGAGCAGCGGCGGAAGTTCTGCGGCCGGCCACGTCCCGACTCTGATGAAGAAGTAGTAGATGAACAGGCCGCCGAACGTCGACACGTCGGTCGTGAGAAAGAGCATCGTGGTCGAGACGTACGACCCCCGAGACTTGTGTGGCTCCTGTCGCTCGCGCGCGGGTGCCAGAAACGCCTGGTTGAGCCAGCCTCCGATACCGGCCAGGAGTGCGGCCGCGCCGACGACGGCGAGGCCGATACCGATCGGGCGCGGCACGAGTTCGGTTTCGGCCCCGAAGATAAAGAGCGCGAAGCCGCCGTAGAGAGCGGCAGCGCCGGCCGCGGCGATAAACGGCCAGCGGCTCCGGTGGTTGTGTTCGGGTTCGCCGTGGTCCCCGTGGCCGCGGTGGTCGCCGTACTCCTCGGGTGCCTGTCCCTCTGGAACGTGGTGGCCCGAGCCGTCGGCTCGGGCGGTGTCGTCCGCGGGCGGATCGGTGTGTCCACCAGAATCCATACACCCGCTTCTACGTCGATCCCGAAAAAGACTCCCGCGTAGGGGCAGGCCGGGTGCGGTTGTGCCGTCGGTCGAGTCGGGAGTCAGTAGAGATAGTCGTCCGCGTCGAACTGCACGTACGTACCGTTGCGGTAGGCGAACTTGCGTTTCTTGTACGAGACGAGAAGTTTTGACGCGGCGATACCGGCGCCGTAGGTCCGGTTGAGCAGAACGTTCTCGCCGCTCCCTCCCTGCATGTCGGTGACGATGTCGAACGCTCGGTCCCAGTCATCGGGTTCGTAATCCGCGACGATGTCGGCGAAGGCGACGTTCCGGAGGATCTCGTCGCCGATCGCGCGCTTCCAGAGATCGTTGTAGTGCTCGAGCGAGTCCGTCGCGGCGAGACGGCCGGCGATTTTGCCGGTGCGGACGGCGACGTGATATCCGCCCTCGTGGAAGGCGGAGGTCGTCCCCATCGCACCGCCGGCCACGGCGATGTTCGCGCCGACGGGCGAGTCGATCGGCCGCGTCGAGGAAATGGGGTACGTTTCGGTGCCCGTCGACTTGCCGCGGTCCTCGACGATCGGCATGTCCGACTCGATGTCGTACTCGTCGCCGAACTCGTGCTCTAAGAGGCGGGTGATATACTCCGAGCCCGACGGAAGGCGCTCGTCCGAGGAGTCGAGTAGCGCGTAAGACGCAGGGTTGTCGACGTCTTCGAGTTCCATGCCGATCGGCATCGTCAGCCCGACGCGGGCGACGGTGCCGTCGTTGGGGAACACCCACGGATAGGCGGTTTCGCCCGGCATGTATCCCCACCAGAATTTGAGCCAGTCCGAGTCGAACAGCTCTTCGGGGAACTCCCGATACTCCTGATAGGCGATATGGTTCGCCGTCGGCGGCGAGAGTGCGTCGGCGATGCTTCGTCCCGGTGGCGTGAACTGATCCAGTGCCTCGAGTGTAATGCGTCGCTGTGGGCCATCGGCGAGGATGACGTACTGGGCTTCGATCCGGTCGCCGTTCGAGAGCGTCAGCGTGTGCGTTGGCCCCTTCGGGCTCGACGAGCGGAGATCCGTCTCCAGATCCGAGACGCCGGTTCCCACGCGCAGGTCGGCCCCCGCGTCGGTCGCGCGCTCGTAGAGCCAGTCGTCCATCCGCGCTCGGTGGAAGGTGTAGCCGAACTTCGGATAGCTGGCGTCCATTCCCGTCGTCGTCAACTCGACGGCGCTGTTCGGTCCGACGAACTCGGTTCCCTCGAGTTCTTGGAGGACGACATCGTCCGGGATCTCCGCGTAGTCGAAGTCCATGATGTCGATCCAGTAGTCGAGCATTCCGGCAGCGTCGGTCGAATCCGGTCCGAGCCCCTCGCGGTCTTCGCGAGGCACTCCCTGCTCGAAGAGGACCGTCTCGGCTCCGTGTGCGGCGGCCCGTTCGGCGGCGGTGGCACCTGCGGGACCGCCACCGACGACCGCGACCTCAACGCGTTCCATACTCCGTGTGGAATGAGTGGCCCGTATTAAAGTACCTGTATTTCTCGTCTGGAATCGACCGCGTGCGACGACGCGTGCGCGGACAGCGAGTGTCAATGCCCGCACGCCGTCAACGTTTTTGACCGTTCCACACGAGGGCACGTGTATGAGTATGAACTCGAGTGATGGGCCCGATGACCGTCCCAGGAGTACTGATAAGGGTGGACGCACGGATGAGACGACTACCGGAACTGAACCGGACGTGCTCGTCCTCCGACAGGGGACCCACGGCGTCCCCGTCGAACAGTACGCCGGCGCGCTCCGTGACCGACTCCCGGACCACACCGTCTCCCTCGCCCGAACGCCCGCCGCCGAACGCGAGGCCATCCGCTCTGCCGCGTTCGTCACCGGCATGATGCTCGACAGCGACCTGCTCGAGCGCGCCGACGACCTCGATGTCTTCGCATGCGCGTATGCCGGCACCGGCCACCTCCCGCTCGACGAACTCTCGGAGCGGGGTGTCACGGTGACGAACGCATCGGGCGTCCACGGGCCGAATATCGCCGAGCACGTCCTGGGGGCGATCCTGGGATTCACGCGGCGGTTTCACGTCGGCGCGCGCAGACAGCGCCGCCGGGAGTGGCGCCACTACAAGGCCCACGAACTCCAGGGATCGACGGTGACGGTCGTCGGACTGGGAGCGATCGGCCAGGCCGTCTGCGACCGCCTCGACCCGTTCGGCGTCGAAACGATCGGCGTGCGCTACTCGCCCGAGAAGGGCGGCCCGACGGACGAGGTCGTCGGCTTCGAGGGCGATGCGTTCGACGACGCCCTCGCGAGAACCGACTACCTCGTTCTGGCTTGTCCGCTCACGGAGACGACGCGCGGCCTGATCGATACCGAGGAACTGGTCACACTCGATCCCGAAGCCGTCCTGGTCAATATCGCCAGGGGCCCCGTCGTCGACACCGACGCACTGGTGAGCGCGCTTCGGTCGGGAGCGATCCGTGGTGCCTCCCTCGACGTGACCGACCCCGAACCGCTCCCCGAGGACCACCCACTGTGGACGTTCGAAAACGTCCAGCTCACGCCCCACAACGCCGGCCACACGCCAGCCTACTACGACCGTCTCGCCGATATCGTCGCCGAAAACGTCCGGCGCTACACCGCCGGCCGCGACGAACTCGTCAATCAGGTCTCGCTGTAACGCCACTCCGCTCGAGTTCTTCGTGCTGCTCGGGATCGGTTCCGAGACTGTCCGCGTCCCCGCATGTCCCGTCCGTCCGAACTCCACTGCGGATACTTTTTTGCCCCGCTCCCGCGATATGCCACTATGGACACCACAGTTATCGCCGCTACCGAAGCGTTCGACAGAGGGCACAAACAGTGCCCGCGGCGTTCCGCCGGCACACGGAGGCGACGATGACACTCACCTTCGACGGAACGGTGATCGTTCCCGTCGCGGACCCCGACGACGGCAAGCAGACGACGACTGCACTCGTTTCGCATCTCACCGACAGCAGCCACGTCGTTCTCGTCAACGTCATCGAGAAAGGCGGTGGAACGATCGATAAGGCCTCACCCGAACAGCGCAAGGAGTACGCCGACGAAATCTTCGCGGCCGCGCGCAAGCCGCTTGCGGACTCACCGGCGGTGATCGAATCCGAGGTCCTCTACGGCACTGCCGTCGCCGAGACGATCTTTGCGGCCGCAACTGAACGGGACGCAGAAGCCGTCGTGTTCAGCCCCCGAAAGAGCAACCGGCTCGTTGAACTCCTGTCCGGCGATGTCGCCAGACAACTGGTAAAGAACGGGTCCGTTCCGGTCGTCGCACTGCCACAGAACTCCTGATTCGTTTCCGTTTCGTACACTGTCTTCGTCTTCGTCTCCGTCTCCGTCCTCACCCCACTCTCTCCCAACTGTTCTCAAGGTCAGGCGATCGTCGCCTCATCCTCCGCAGCATCTCTCTCGGCACCGACTCGCTCGAGTTCTTCGGCCACTGCTTCCCCGTCCTCGCGGAGCGCCACCGTGTTCGCGTCCGGATCGAACGCGACCAGCCCAGCCTCTGCGAGCCGCGGGACGTGGTTGTGTCGAAGCGAACTGTGAACTCGTTTTCGGGTGCCAAACAGCGCGTCGCCGGTCATGGCGAGGACGCCGGAGCGCTGGTCGTCCGCGTCCGTCTCGAGAACGACGAAATCTGCGAGATCGGCGAGCGGAACCGGGTCCGTCGAGGCGCGTGTCGCAAGACAGCGAAGGACCGCTCGACGGTGGCGATCGGCAAGAACATCGATATCGGCGTCCGTGTCCGCCGTTGCACCGACAAGCGGGGTCAGCGATTCGGGATCGGAGATGACTGGAAGCATATCTCACCGTTCGCATCGTATCTATTTGGGCCCCGTGCCAAAATAGCGTGGGAAGACCGCTATTCGAACTCGATCGAAAATGTCGTTTGTGCCCGCATTCGGATCGCTGCCGCCGATGATGGTCCCGTTGTTACAGGTAGCCGTTCTCGGCGAGCAACTCGCCGTTCAGCACGCTCGCGCCGGCAGCTCCGCGGATCGTATTGTGGGCCAGACAGTTGTACTGCAGCCCGAACGGCGTCTCCTGCATCCCGCCCGCTGCGACGGCCATCCCGCCGCCGACGGTGCGGTCCATCCGCGGCTGCGGCCGGTCCGGTTCGTCGAAGACGTGGATCAGCGGCTCCGGTGAGGAGTGCAGGTCGAGCGAGGGGAACGTCTCCATCGCTTCGGCGGCGGCCGCCGCGTCGAGTTCAGCTTCGGTCTCGACCCAGACGTTCTCGAGGTGGCCGTCGATCGTCGGGATGCGGTTACAGGACGCCGACACGGCCATGTCGTTGTGGGTCAGCGACGCGCCGTCGAACTCGCCGAGGAGCTTTCGCGATTCGGTCTCGAGTTTGTCCTCCTCGCTGCCGATGTAGGGGATCGCGTTGTCGATGATTTCCATCGAGGTGACGCCGTCGTAGCCGGCTCCGGAAACGGACTGCAGGGTCGAGACGTGGACCGTTTCGAGGCCGAACTCCGTCAGTGCGGCGAGCGTCGGGACGAAGGTGATCGTCGAGCAGTTCGGGTTCTTGATCAGCGCGCCGTCCCAGCCGCGTTCGTCGCGCTGGACTTCGAGGAGATCGAGGTGTTCGGCGTTGATTTCCGGGATAACAAGCGGCACGTCGTCGTCCATTCGCCCGTTCGACGAGTTCGACGAGACGACGTAGCCGGCCTCGCAGAAACCGGGTTCGACGGCTGCGCCGACGCTCGAGGGGAGCGAGGAAAACAGCAAGTCGATGTCGTCCGGGATCACATCGGGTTCGGTCGCCTGGACGGTCATCTCCGCGACATCGGACGGGATCGGGCTATCGACGCGCCACTTGGCGGCCTGTCGGTACGTCTTGCCGGCACTCGAATCGCTCGCTGTCAGGGCGGCGAGTTCGAACTTGGGGTGCGGGTCCAGAAGCTGGATCAATCGCTGTCCAACAGCGCCGGTCGCGCCGAGTACGCCTACTCGTACTGCCATTTTGTGTCACTGTGTATCGTGGCCGCAAAACCGTTTGGATTCGTATCGCACGCGCCCCATCACCATTTTTATTTACATATGTGCACTTTTGATAGTCACACCGTAGAGTCGGTAGCGGCCGCAGCGCCGCGGTCGCTGCGACGCCCATAGAAGAAATTAAGAAAACGGGGCGGTATCTTTCGACCGATGAACTCTCGACAGACCCGATTCGATGCCAGTGTCGGTCGCCCGGCAGTGCCGTCCGGGTGCCCGTCGGCGGGGCGGGTTCCTGGATCGACTGTGACTGCGGCCGATAGTTCGAACACGGCGCGTTCGCCGTCGCTGACGGCTGTGGCGACCACCCGCCGGACTGGATCGGAGGCGAACCGATGACGGACACGACGACGAGTTCGAAGTCGCGCGAACCCGGGCTCTTCGAGACGCCGTTTAGTATCGGAGCGACCGTCCTCTCGGCGGTCAGTGCGATCATCGCGGTCCTGTTCTTCTGGACCGGCTTCCAGGGGTCGACACTGCCGGTCGTTGGTATCGAACTCTCGCTCCTGACCGGGACCGTTGGCTCGTTGTTTGCGCTGCTCGTGGCGGTCGTCGCGCTCGTTGCTGCGTTCTACATGGAACTCGGCTTCGATTATTGACGGCCTTGTCGTCGGATCACGGTTTCCGTAGCTAGCGTTCACGAGGTGAGGGGATGGATCAGGCCGCTAGTAGTGTAACTGGTGACGTAGTGTCGCCCTCTGCTTTCGATTCCGTCTCGCGTTCTGCCGGCCGATCCGCAAGAATCGATCTGTCGGCTCGGAGACGCGCGGACGCCGTGGCTCGCGTAGTGCCGGAGTGCCGAAATGCAGCCTGATTCTCAGTTGGTCTTGCAAGTAACTGCCAAGTAATCGCCAAGCGATCGGCTCACCGGCCGGGACAACTGAAGACGAGAACTCGACGGATTATGCGGGAACCTGCGCGCCCTTCTTTCGCGTCACGTAGCCTGCGATGCGGTTGCGAACGCCCTTGGATTCGACGTTGGTGAGCTTTTCGACGCTGTCTTTGTTCTGTTCGAAGTCGGTCGTGAACGCGTCCGGGTACCGCTCCAGCAGGAGGTTCCCGGTCTTCTTGACGTAGGCCGGTTTGATTGCCATGCAGGGACGTTCCGTCCAGAGGCTCTTAATCCCTTTCTCTTTCGTTTTTGTTCCCATTGCTCTCCACGCCGGGTTGTGTCTGGATTCGAGTTCCACTGATCGGTTCGCCGCATCCGACGCTGTATTTGACTCTAACATTCTCTATTTTTGTACTAATTACCAATACAGAATTCTACACTAGATCAATGAATTTAAATCATACCAACATACATTCGGATATGATGTCACTACATTTCAGAGAAGCAACGGACGTATACAGGAAAACGTGGCCGTTCGTTCTCCTGCAACTCGCTATTGGCACCGCCTTTGCACTGCTTGGAGTGATCTATCTCGCCCTGGTTGTCTGGCTTGGAAGCCTGTTCCTCTGGGGTGACGGCGGGGGTGGAATCCTCGTTGTCGCACTCGTCATGCTCATCGCACTCGTGAGTTTTGCGTATATCTGGCGGTTGATCAAACGATACGTCCTCTATATGGTCAACGCTGGACACGTCGCTGTCATCGCACACATCGTCGAGGAGGGTGAGGTCCCGGAGAACCAACTCTCGTACGGGACGACGCAGGTCCAGGAGTACTTCGTGTCCGCATCCGGCCTCTACGGCGTCAACGTCCTCGTCGATGCGATTCTCAAACAGTTCACCCGTTCAATTGCCCGCGTTCAGGAACTGATCCCCGTTCCGATTCCATCAGAACTCGAGGCACTGATCGATGTCCTTCAGAAATCGATCGTCCTTGCCGTCCGGTATCTCGACACCGCAATCCTCGCGTACATGTTCGTCGACCGAAACGACAACCGGTGGGCATCGGCTCGCGATGGAGTCGTCCTGTACGGCAAAACCTGGAAAACGGTCCTCGGATCGACGCTTCTGATCGTCGTCGGGATGTACGCCCTGTCGTTCGTCCTGGCGACGCTGCTTGCACCCGTCGCAGTCGCCCTCGACGTTCTCCCGCCCGCGTTCGAACTGCTCTCGTGGGTCTTGGTCGCCGGCGTCGTCGCGGTTGTCCACGCTGGCGTCGTCAAACCCTGGGTCAAAACCGTCGTCATCACGACGTTCCTCGTCGAACAGCGTGAGGAAACCACCGACAGCGAAACGATGTCGTGGATCGAAGACCGCTCCGACCGGTTCGGTGAACTGGTCGAGAAAGCCGAGAACGACGCTCCGGTCGACGACGATCACCCGGACGCCGGTCGAACGCCAACCCCCGGCGAAGCAGCCTGAACGATCCGATTCGAGTTCACCCGAGTCGGTACCGCTCTTTCGAGCCGTCTTTTGCAGCGCGCGTTCGAGCCTGGACTGCAGGTCCCTTGCGTGTCTTACCACTCAGCGTGGTCTCGAATGCGTTCGATGGCCAGCCGTTCTCGCGGCCCCCCGGCGCGGTCGACGACCGACGCGAAGAACTCAAGTCGGTTCCGTAGCGTGGTCTCGTCGTACCCGGAAACGCCGAGCCGAGAGGCGGCGACAGTCGCTTCGATGACGGCGTTGAAGCCGCGGTTGATCGTGGGAACGGTCTCGCGTTCGATTTCGGTCTCGATCGGTTCGAGTTCCCATTGCTCCCACGTTGTGCCGTCGTCGGATCCGGAATCGACCGGATCGGCGGAGACGCGTGCCCAGGCGGTAGCGGTGTCGAGGACCGGTTTCTCGACTTCATAAATCGTGAGGGCGGCGTCGGCGAAGACGACGGGGTCGGTGACGAACTGGACGTAGCCCTCGCCCTGTCGGTGGAAGTTCCGACGGGTTCGGGTATTGCCCCAGGTTCGAGCGGTGACTGGTGATGTTTCGGGCGTGCGCTTGTCCTCGGCTGTGTCGGCGTCGGCATTGTCGGCGTCGTCAGCGTCGGTATCGCTGGCGAACAATCCGAGTGCGGCGACGTTCCAGCGGTCGTTGGGGCCGAGCGTCGTGACGATGGATTCGGTGACGCCGGAGAGCGGTGCGGGCCAGGCCGTCGCCCCGGAATGGGGGCTCGTTTCGTCCCCGCTGTGTGTGCCCGCGTCGCTTCCGTCGTTCATATCTCGACCGTGTCGTGCTCGAGGGCGATGAAAAGCCCGGCCGCGGTGATATCCGCCGTCGTTCCCGGATTGATTCCGCGATCGACGAGTTCAGTTGCGAACGTTTCGACGGCGTCCCGATCAGTGGCAATGGCGTTGCGGTCGGCCAGCGCGGCGGCGCGCTGGCTCACCTCCCGCGCGGTGGCCTCGTCGTGTCGGTTTGCGACCAGGGTGTCGGGGCGGTCGGCGAGGAGGGAGAGGAAGACCGCTGCAGCGCGGTCGGGCAGTGGGCCTGACTTGGTTTCGAGGCGGTCGGCTGCGGCGAACGAGCGCTCGAAGCCGGCGGTCCATTCGCGGGCGACGTCGTCGCCGGGGACGCTTCGGTCCATCACGTCGACCAGCGTGAGTTCACGCGCTTCGAGTGCGGGAATCGCGTCGGACCCTCGGCGAACGTCGAGCGGAGCCATGTCCGCCGGCGGGTCGGGGACGAAGACATCGACGTGTTCGAACGCGCGGTAGAAGGCTGCCGCGTCGGCGACGGTCGTTTGCGTGACGACCGATTCGACGGCCGACTGCGAGAGTTCGTTCCGCGTGGCTCGCACGAGCGGCACGAGCAAGAGCAGTGCGCCGAACTGGGTGTTGTCGCCTTCCTGGGCGGCCATCCCTTCGATAGCCCGTTCGAAAGCGGGACCGATTTCGGAGTCGGTTGCAGCCATTTCGAGTCCGTCCCGAGCGCCGACCGCGCCCGCGAGAAAGTGTTCGAATCGTAGGTCGTCGAGATCGCGGTGGCGGTCGACGTTCCCCGGTTTCGGGGTGCTTGCGACCTCGAGCAGGAGTGCCAGTTCGCTGTTCTGTGCTGGCGTTCGCATGGGTTGATCGAATGACTGCGACGGCTTAGGCGTACGGTTGTCGACATCGGTCCGGCGGGCCGGTTACGATCGACTATCGACGCAACCATGCCGCCGAAAAACGCGACAGCCCCGCGACTTGGATCCGGACGGGAGTTCGTTCGACGGTCCGTACGGCCGTGCTGGCGTCTGTCAGATTCACGAACGCCAGTTACCTGGAATCCGTTACTTGGCCTTCTCGTCGTCTTCCATGGAAGACGAGTGGTGAACCGTTCGGTTCTCCTTCGGAGTACGCATCTCGTATCCCTGTGACGTGATACTTGATTTTCTCCGATCCTCCGCAACCGGTTTTTGCGAACAGATCGACGGAGGTCGTCCGGTGTATCCTCGCGGTGCTGCTACACTATGTGTTACGGTAGCAATGAACATAAACGTTCTCTAGCGGGACGGAGACTGTGTGGCTTCCTAACCGAACCCGGAAGCCGTGAGACTCCTTCTGTAATGAGTAAACGACTGTTAGATGAACGCTACCTGGGTTTGCGAACAACCGACACCACCATCCCTAAACCGTCCATCCGCCAAGTGTCATCGATGACTGACACGGAGGCAGCACCGACGTGGAGCCTCCCCGATGACCGCGACAGCGTTCGCGACGCGCTGATCGACTGGTACGAGGCCGACCACCGCGAGTTCCCCTGGCGACGGACCGACGACCCGTACGCGATCCTCGTCAGCGAAGTGATGAGCCAGCAGACCCAACTCGACCGCGTCGTCGAGGCTTGGGAAGCGTTCCTCGAGCGCTGGCCGTCCACAACTGAACTCGCGGCGGCTGATCGCGCCGATGTCGTCGGGTTCTGGACGGATCACAGCCTGGGATACAACAATCGGGCGAAGTACCTCCACGAAGCCGCCGGACAGATCGAGTCGGACTACGACGGCCGATTTCCGGAGTCACCCGACGAACTTCAGGAGCTGATGGGCGTCGGCCCGTACACCGCAAACGCCGTCGCGAGCTTCGCGTTCAACAACGGCGACGCCGTCGTCGATACGAACGTCAAGCGCGTGCTCTACCGCGCGTTCGACGTTCCCGACGACGATTCGGCGTTCGAGGACGCTGCGGCCGATCTTATGCCCGCCGACCGCTCGCGAGTCTGGAACAACGCCATCATGGAACTCGGCGGGGTCGCCTGCGAACAGACGCCGTCGTGCGACGAAGCCGGCTGTCCGTGGCGTGAGTGGTGCAGTGCCTACGCCAGCGGCGACTTTACTGCGCCGGACGTACCGACACAGCCCAGTTTCGAGGGAAGTCGCCGTCAGTTCCGCGGCCGCGTGATCGGGACCCTTCGAGAGTACGACGAACTCGAACTCGATACGCTGGGTCACCGAGTTCGCGTCGATTACGCGCCGAACGGCGAGTACGGCCGCGAGTGGCTCCGCGGATTACTGACGGATCTAGAAGCCGACGGCCTGGTTGAACTCGACCGAAACGCGGAACCGGTCGTCGCACGCCTCCGGCGGTAACGTATGGGTGTCGGGGATCGATTGTTGTCGGCTGCGTGTCGTGGCCGTCTACCGCGAGGAGACGAGCCGAGTCGCCGATGCCTTCGAACTGCTCGTGGACGGCGAGCCCGGCGACGTCCAGCCGTCGGACCGCCACGATATGTTGTCCGCGGGTGACGAACTCGAACTCGGCGAGTTCGACGCTGGGACCGAACTCACCTCCCGGTGGGTCGTCCCGGACGAGCCACGCGAGATTCGCAGCCACGTGGTCGTTCCCGACGCCGCGTTCGATATCGACTACGACGCGAACGACGGCGAGGTGACCGTCGAACACGCCGGCAGCGACGAAATCGGTGCCGACGCCCTGGATATCGTCGTCGAACCGACGCGGATCGAACCGGCCGGCTGGGACGAGTACGAGACCGTCACCGAGGGCGATACGACGACCGTCGCCGTCGACGGTGAGGCCTGTGCAGGGAGCGATCGCGACCCGATCGGAGTCGTGCTCGTGTACCGGGCGAACAGTGCGATCACGCACGAGCGAATCGACGACTGAGCGGGTGAGGTGAGGTTAGAGGTCGGGTTCGAGTAGCCGCTGGAAGCGGTGCTGGTGGGCGAGGAAGGCACAGAGGCCGAACACAAGCGCGGCGAGCTGGATCGTTTCGATCCGAATCGCGATAATTCCGGCGTCAAGTTCGGCGAGCGGGGAGCCGATCGTCCAGTCGACGAACCAGGCTGTTGTGAGGAGCGTGGCTGCGCCGAGGGCGAGAACTGCGGCGGAAAGGACTGGGGTCACAGAGGAGGTGGTCGGAGTCACGGAGTGGAAGACGTAACACTCGAAGCAGAACTGGGCGGTGAGGGCACCGGTGAGACAGACCGTTGCGACGAGGACACCGGTTGCGCCGCCGAGGAGTTCGGCGAGGAGGAGCCAGACGACCCAGCCAGCGGTGAGCGTGAGCGCGGTTCCGACCCGTTCGAGTGTGAGCGGTGGCGCCGAGTCGGTAATCGCCGCCTCGAAAATGGTGATCCGGAGAAGCGAGCCGCAGAGAAGAATCCCGAGTCCGATCAGGGCCGTCGTGGTCGACCGAGCGGTGATGACGAGGCCGAACCAGAGGCTGACGGCGAGCGCTTCGACGACGGCGACCGTCAGTGCGGCGGCGAGCTTGACGAGCCGACGGCGGGTCCGCTGCCCGAGGACACCCGGATGCCGGATGACGCTCACGATATCACTGCACCGTCGTTTGTCCGAACGGGATTTCGTTATCCGATTGTTACTGTGCACTGGGCCGGTGTGAGAGGGATATATACGCCGGAAACAGTGTATTGGCGTGCGTTCTGTCTGCTTCAGTGATGTTGTGTCAACAGAGCGAGCGTAGGCGTCGTTGAACGCGGTAGGATGGTGTTACGCCACGCGGTCGTGCCCGTCGTCTGGAAAACGGTCCACAGAGTTATGTAGGGTCGTGTTGACGTGGCGAATTATGCCGGACACAAAACAACAGGACACACTTTCCGAACTCGTTGTCAAGGAAGCAATCGACAGAGGGCTGGACTCGTCGATGCGTGATTCCATTCTGGAGGCCGTCGAAGAGGCTGATGGGTCGCGGGGGCCGAGACGGCGACCGCTTGCACTCGCTGCGAGCGCGTTCGGACTGGGGGCGGCGGTCGGCTTTCTAGCCGGTCGTGAGTCTCCCTCAATCGAGGAGACGCCGCTCTCGGATGTCGAGGAGCCCGAGATTATCGAAGACGTGCGAGAGACTGCAACCGGCGAGTCCCCGGTCGAAGAGATCATGGAGGTGACCGAAGAGACGACGGCTGAGTCGGAACCGGACACCGAGAAATCACCGAGCCGGTTCCTGGGGCTGGTACTCGTCCTCGGCGTCGCCGCCGCCGTCGCGTATCTGCGGCGTCGGTTCGCCGGCGACACGGAGGACTGGGAACCGATCGAGGAGTTCGAGCCGGCGACGGATCTGATGGAGGAAGACGAGACCGAGGACGAAGCGGACGCAGCGGGTGACGAGGACGAAGACGCTGACGACGAGCGCGAGGACGAGGACGCAGACACCGACGAAGATGCAGATGCGGATGCGGACGCAGAGACGGAGAACGACGAATCCGAAGATAGCGACGACGAATAACGGCTTCTTTCTGTCGTTTCACAGCGCGGTGACCACTAACGCCCGTGTGCAGGCATCGACTCACCCGCAGTCCACCTGTCTTCACCCCGATCGCCGACAACGCGATTGACGAAGAGCTAAGGGCCCGACGCCGACAGTGTGAACGCAATGGAGACGACCCATCGCGTCTTCGTCGGCGATTCTCGAACCCTCGAGACGATCGACGATGACTCCGTCGAACTCGTCGTCACATCCCCACCGTACCCCATGATCGAGATGTGGGACGATCTCTTTACTGAACTCGATCCCGATATCGGTGCGGCTCTCGATGACGGCGACGGCCGCCGCGCGTTCGACGCCATGCACGCCCAACTCGACCGCGTCTGGGACGAACTCGAGCGCGTGCTCGTCGACGGCGGTATCGCCTGTATCAACGTCGGTGACGCGACCAGATCTGTCGACGGAAGCTTTCGCGTCTTCCCGAACCACGCCCGAGTTCTCGAGGCCTTCGAAACCCGCGGCTTTGATCCGCTGCCCGACGTGCTCTGGCGCAAGCCGACCAACAGCGCCGCCAAGTTCATGGGCAGCGGCACGCTCCCGCCGAACGCGTACGTCACCCTCGAACACGAGTTCATCCTGCTCTTTCGCAACGGCGGCGACAGCCGCGAGTTCGAACCCGGCGCGGATCGGCGGTACGAGGCGGCGTACTTTTGGGAGGAACGGAACCGTTGGTTTTCAGACGTGTGGACCGACATACAGGGCGAACTGCAGGCCCTTCCGGAGACGGATGCGTCGGACGACCGTCGCGAGCGCTCCGCCGCGTACCCGTTCGAAATCCCCTACCGCCTGATCAGTATGTATTCGACGTACGGCGATACCGTGTTCGATCCGTTCTGGGGTACCGGGACGACGACGCTCGCAGCCATGTGCGCCGGCCGACACTCGCTCGGAAACGAACTCGAACCGGCGTTTCTGGACGACTTCGAGGACCGGGTCGAGAACGTGCCGTCGTTCTCTCGATCGGTCGCCCGAACGCGTCTCGAACGCCATCGCGAGTTCGTCGAGCGCCAACAGCACCAGCCGGACGGGACGACGTGTTCCTACGACGCCGTCCACTACGAGACGCCGGTCGTCACGAAAATGGAACGCGAACTCCTGCTTCGGGAGGTGACGGGCATCGAGTCGATCGAGAACGGGTACCGTGCAGTTCACGAGCCAGTCGTCCCGGGCGAGAACTGAACTCGTGTGGGCGACTCACGGATCGGTAAATCCGAAGTCACTCCCGCCACAACCGGGACAGAGGTCCCAGTTGCGGGGCTGTGGTGCGGTAGTGCTCTTCGATCGAAGAACGAACCCGCAACCCGTACATTCGATATAGTCGTGCACCTGTACAGCACGTAGTCCGCCGATACGCAGTACTCTTGTCCCATGGTAATTTGGGTGTGATGCGATACGATCAGTGCCGCGTCTGTCGGTGGCCGGGACGGTTTGCAGCGTCGTCGTGTTTCTCGGGCGTCGCTTTCGACGAGTGTACGCATTGCCGACCGATTTCGCACTGGTTACCTGCTCCCAGTGGCCGGTCGAGGTACTCGTCTCGGATTCCGCCAGCTCCCCTCGTCTCGGTATTTTTGACCACGAGTTCTTTTGACGAGTCACGTTTGTGTGGTAATTGTGACCACTGTGAACGATCAGATCGAACTTGATCGCTTCGACTCGCGGCGCTCGACGGCCTACGCGACCGGCGGAATGGTTGCGACCAGCCAGCCGCTTGCGGCACAGGCGGGTGTTTCGGTCCTGAAAGGCGGTGGAAACGCCTTCGATGCCGCCGTGGCGACGGCAGCCGCGTTGAACGTCGTCGAACCGACTTCGACGGGGCTCGGCGGCGACGTGTTCGCCCTCTATCGAACCGCAGACGGCGAGGTCGGTGCGATGCGCTCCTGTGGCGGCGCGCCGGCCGGGACGACGATCGAAACCGTGACCGAAGCGCTCGAGACGACAGACGAGCCAGAACAGTACTATCCGGAGTCGCGCGGCTACGCCGTCGACGGCGGGGCTGATGCGACCGACTTGGGGATGCCGTTTCTCGGGCCGCACGCGGTCACCGTCCCGGGGACCGCCCGCGGCTGGGAGGCGACGGTTCGGGAGTTCGGTCGGCGGTCGCTCGCCGACGTGCTCGAACCGGCGATTCACTACGCTCTGGAGGGGTACCCCGTCTCGCCAGTTATCGCCCACCATTGGGACGGGGCCGAGGAGCTATTTACCGACGAACACGCTCGCGAGGCCTTCCTGTTCGACGGTGAGAGTCCGGAGCCAGGTCAGATCGTGACGCTCCCCGAACTCGGGGCCTCACTCCAACGGATTGCAGATGAGGGTGCAGACGCGTTCTACGAGGGAGTGATTGCCGACGCGATAGTCGGGGAGGTCCGGGACGCTGGCGGCGTTATGACGCACGACGATCTCGCCTCGTTCGAACCCGAGTTCGTCGAGCCGGTGCGGACGACCTACAACGGCGCGACGGTCTACGAACTCCCGCCGAACAACCAGGGACTCGTCGCGCTCGAAGCGCTGAACATCGCCGAGGAGATCGATGCTGGCGAGTACGCCTACGACTCGCCCGAACGGATTCACGCCTTCGCGGAAGCGACGAAACTCGCCTTCGTCGACGGCCATCACTACATCACCGATCCGGCCTACGAGACGGTCCCGCCGCTCGCCTCGAAATCCTATGCACGCGAGCGCGCCCGTGCGATCGGCGAGACGCCCGTTCGAGAGCCGCCAGTGGGCGTCCCGAACGCACCCGCCGAGGACGCCGATACCGTCTTACTGACCGTCGGCGACGAGGCGGGCAATCTCGTTTCCTACATCAACTCCCGATTCGCCGGGTTCGGCAGCGGCCTCGTCGCCGGCGATACCGGCATCGCGCTACAGAACCGCGGTGCATCGTTCTCGCTCGACCCCGATCATCCGAACAGGCTCGAATCCGGCAAGCGTCCCTTCCACACGCTCGTTCCGGCGATCGCTGCACTCGGGCCGGACGACTGGCTGGCCTTCGGCGTGATGGGCGGGTATATGCAACCCCAGGGACACGTTCAGGTGCTCTCCAACCTTCTCGACTACGAGATGGCCCCCCAAGCGGCACTCGACGCCCCCCGGTGGCGCTATCGCGAGGACGGCACGCTCGGCGTCGAAGAACGGCTTCCCGCGCAGGCAACACTCGCGCGGCGAGGACACGACGTTCGCGTACTCCCGCCGGTCATGTTCGGCGGCGCACAGCTCGTCCGCCGAACCGGGGAGACCCTCGCCGGTGCAACAGAACCCCGAAAGGACGGCGTGGCGATCGGCGTTTGAACGCTGGCAGTCCTCCTCCCCAGGTACGTAACCCCGCAATAGCTACCTCCGCTCCTCCACACCCCATATCGACGCGACGTTTTTACCGCTGCTTCACCCAGTGGGTGTATGAACGATCGGCTCGAGACGCCCCCCACACCCGAGCCTCCACAGTGGTCCTCCCCAGAGACACTCCACGTCCTCGTCACTGGCTCAGCAGCGCTCCGTCAATCCGTTTCGGAAACGCTCGCTGACAGCACCCTTCTCGTCTCTACCGCCGCCGATCTCATTGACGATACTACCGCTGACGAAACTACCACCGACGAAACTACCACCGACGATACCGCCGAACTCGACGCTGCACGTGAACTCGACCTAGATTCGGATTCCGAATCGCAACCGGACTGCCTGCTCACCGACGATCCGTCACTACCCTCGAATCTGCCGGCGGACGAGTTCACGATCGTCGTCGTCTCCGATCCGGCTGGTGACATTGATGTTGATATTGACACCGACACTGATACTACCACTAACACTGACTCGCCGTCGGTCGAGTTCATCTCACGGGAGACGGTCGAGACGCAATCGCTGCTCGAACATCGGCTTCGCCGGGCGGTCGAGTTCAGTGCAGTGCAACGGCTCCAGTCGGGCCAGGCGGAGTGGTATCGGTCGCTGTTGGATCGCTCGTCGGATCTGTTATTCGTCCTCGACGAGACGGGCGAGATCACGTACTGCTGTCCGTCGGTGGGTGCTGAAGATAGCCCGAGCGGAAACGAACCGACGAGTGTCCACTCCCGGAGCGACGATCTGCAGGCGCTGCTCGGGACACACTTTCTGGAGCAGATTCATCCCGACGATACGGCGCAGGTTCGCGAGACCATCACGGCCGTTCGGACCGCCGCGGTCGGCGCGTCCGAGACCATCGAATACCAGTATCAGACCGGCACGGAATCCGACACCTGGTGTATCCACGAGGCGACCCTGACGAACCGACTCGGGGACGGACTCGTCGATGGCATCATCGTCTCGGCTCGAGACGTCACCGAGTTCCACCGCGTCGAACGCGAACTCGACGAGTCGTTCCGCCGCGTGACGGACGCGTTCTTCGCACTCGATGCGGACTGGCGGTTCACGTATGTCAACGAACAGGCCGCGGAGACCCTGGATGTCGATCGGGAGGCAATCCTCGGACAACCGATCCTCGACGTATTCCCCGACATGGACGGGACGGACTTCCAGACGGCCGCACTCGAGGCGATGGACCAGCAAGAACCGCGCGCCCTCGAACGGTACTACGGACCCTACGATCGGTGGATCGAGACCCGTATTTACCCGTCTCCAACCGGTATCTCCGTCTACTTCCGCGACGTGACCGATCGCGTCGAACGCGAACGCGAACTCGAAGTGCGTACCGAACGTCTGCAGGCGATCGTCGACAATGCCCCCATTATTCTGTTCACGCTCGATCCCGACGGCACGGTGACACTCGCCGAAGGACAGGGGCTCAACCGTCTCGACACCGTCCCCGCCGAAGTCGTCGGCAGGTCGGTTCTGGACCTCTTCGACGACCATCCCAAGGTCTGGGCCGACTTCCGCGCCGCACTCGAGGGATATCCCATCCACGTCCACAACGAGGTCGACGGTCGCGTTCTCGAGGCGTGGTGCCGGCCGATCATGGCAAACCGAGCCCCCGGGAACGGCGCGACAGCAACCGGTGACGACCCCACTGTCGAACGCATCATCGGTACCGCCGTCGACGTCACCGAACGCGTCCACTACCAGGAAACGCTCAACGCCCTCCACGACGCCACGAGCCACCTCCTCACCGTCGAATCCAAGCAGGCCGCCTGCGAATACATCGTCGACGTCGCCGGCGATGTCCTCGACTTAGACGCCGGCGTCTACCGCTTCGACGACCAGCAAAACGAACTCGTGCCGGCCGCCTACGCAACCGCCTTCGAATCCGTCGTCGACAACCTCCCCCGATTACAACCCGGCGGGAGCATCACCTGGGAGACGTTCGTCTCCGGCACGCCAGCCGTCTACGACGATGTCACCGATGCCGACCTCGCCTTCAACGAGTCGACAGCCGTCCGGAGCGGTCTCTACGTTCCCCTTGGCGAACACGGCGTCCTCGTGGCTGCCTCGCGCGAACCCGGACAGTACGACGATGAAACTGTCGAACTCGCCCAGCTATTCGCCCGCACCGCCGAGGCCGCCCTCGACCGGATCGGTCGAACCAGCCGCCTCCACGATCGCGAGCGCGAACTCAAACGTCAAAACACCCGCCTCGAGCGCCTCAACGCCGCCAACCGCGTTCGACAGGACATCGAGCAACTCCTGTTGCTGAGCGACACGCGCTCCGAAATCGAACACGGCATCTGCAGCCGCCTCACCGAACTCGAGGCGTGTTCGATGGCCTGGATCGGCACTCCGGACCCGAGCGGCACCCAACTTCGACCCCGCACCCAGGCCGGTCGTGACCACGGCTATCTCGACGCCGTCACCATCACAACCGTCGACGACTCCGCCGCCGAACCCGCCGGCCGAACCGCCCGTACCCGCTCGCCCACCTACGTCGAAAACATCGCCGATGCGGTCCACGACGGCGACTGGCGGGCCGAAGCACTCTCCCAAACCTTCCAGTCCGTCTACGCCGTTCCGCTGGTCTACGACGAGTTCCGTTACGGCGTCCTCGCGCTCTACGCCGACGACCGCGATGCCTTCGATTCCCAACTCCGGGATATCCTCACTGAACTCGGCGAAACGATCGCCTACGCGATCGACACCGTCAAACACAGGCAGGCCGCCGCCGAGGACGACCGCTCCGAGGTCGAACTCGAGATCGAACGGGGCTCGCTCCTCTCCACGCTGGCGACGCGACTCGACGCTACCGTCGAACTCGAAGGTGCGACGACTGGAACGGACGGGCCCCTCGTCTTCGTCTCCGTCAACAGCACCGAGTTCGGAACGGACGACTCGGAGGCCTCTTCCGAATCCGTCGAGCCACCCTCTTTTCTGTCAGAAATATCCGGGTTCGTCGATGCCTCGGTGATCGCCACCGCCGAGGGACGAACGCTCTTCCAACTCCAACTCACGGAACCGTTCCTCGGTTCCATCGTCGAGTCCCACGGCGGGACGCTCCGCTCGATCGTCGCCACAGCGGACGGCTCAACCCGCGCTCGCATCGACGTTCCAGACGCCATCGAAGTCCGCAATCTCCTCTCGGGGCTCGCCGACAACGACGTCCACGCATCGCTCGTCGCCCGCCGCAACCAACCTGCAGACACGTCTCCATCGCTCGATCCGGCCAGCCGAAACGCCATCCTCGAGCAACTCACCGATCGCCAGCGCGAGGTCGTTCAGACCGCCTATCACGGCGGCTTTTTCGAATGGCCGCGCCACACGACCGGCGAAGAAATCGCGACTTCCCTCGAAATCTCCCCGCCCGCATTTCATAAACACGTCCGGGCCTCCGAACAGAAACTCTTCGAGACACTGTTCGAAGACTCGTTCTCCGCGACGGACGGTTAATCAATTAACCCACCCGACCGCGCACGGTTACACAGTTAACAATCAGCCTCTTTACAGTCAACCGTGAAGGAAGACTACCTTCCACGGAATCGGGGGCTACTGCAATGACTAAAATGCCTTCACCATCGCAACCAGTCTCACGCACAGGGGAACCGTATACCACTCAGTACGACCGTCTCGACGACGAACCGCTCAGCGTCGCGGTCGCAACCGCCGTTGCAACCGCCTGCAACGAAGACGTCACTGAACTCGAGCCGCTCCACTACGCAATCAACGCTGACGCACTCGAGCGGCTGTTCGAGCCGCGCGCCAACGGACTCCGAACCGATGGCTCCGTCTCCTTCGAGTACAGCGACTGTCTCGTCACGATAACCGCAGACGGCACGATTCAGGTCGAATCCTAGGTGTTACTCTTCATCCATTAATCACTCTGGGCGTCCTCCGTCGAGTTCACTCGTGACTCTGGACGCCGATCTGCTGTCGGCCGCACGTCGACACGGCCGGTCTCGTCCACACGAACTGTATACCCGCAGTAGGTGAACTCGATTTTCGAGCGCGCTGGCTTCGTCTGAGTTTCGAAGTCAGTGTTCGTCCTGTCGGCCATCGACTGAACCAGTGCATCGAGCGCGTCCGGATCGATAACGTTGTAGAGTGGCGGTTCGAGTTCAGTCGGCTCGACACCTTCGGCTGTGGCAATCTGCTGTAGTATCTCGATACTCGGTTGGGTCCCCGACCCCATACTACTCCGTGCCACACCATCCAAGATAAAACCGCTGATGGTTTTCTGACGCGTGGCAGCCATCCGTCAGCCACACGTCTGACGATTTCCAGATTCGCGGGCCGATTCGAGGGGCAACTGGGGCTGACTCGCCGTTCGACACCCATTCTCAGCGTCCGTTGGCGATGACGAGAGCGGTCTCGTTTCGACCGAGTTGAACTCGATCACCAACAGCGGCTCAGCACAGCAGCAACTGCTCTCTCGGCGTTGTGGATGCCGGGTAGTCTCGTATTGGAAGGGAACTCTTGTGCATTGTGAATTATATTGAATACGCCCATCAATCTGCTACACCAAAATACATCAGTTGGCCTTAGAGTCCCGAAACAGTTACATCCAACGACAAATTTGCGCTACGAGTTGTTTTCGAGGGCACATCCGTCTATTACCGACAAGTAACATATTACTATCCGCGTTTCGCCCTCGATCATAATCGGCCGAACAGAGTCTCGTTGCAGCGTATAACGGATTACCCGGACTAAGTTAGTACTGTTCTCGGGAGCTCGTTAGGTACTCATTCCACCCCAAATACTACGCCGCTTGATTATTTTCCAAAGTTGTATTTGACATGGTTCTTTGAACTCCGAGCAGTCGTTTGGAAGTGCGGCTGAAAGCACTCTTTTCAGCCAATCGTTTTGATTCTAGTTAGGTATGGTTACTATTGTAACATTTGTTTCCACTAATAATGGTATCCGGATGAGGGAGTGGTGGGGTATGCGAATCAGAATGACAGACGATCAATCGATCCGTACTCGTCGTAACGTGCTCCGGACTACCGGGATCGTCAGTCTCGGGACGATCGGACTGACTGGTGCCGTTTCCGCGCATAACGACCGGAAGAAAGACGACAAGAAAGACGGGAAAAAGCGGGATAGCAAGAAAGACAGAAGGAAGAAAGACGATAAAAAAGGCAAGAAGCACGGGAAAAAAGAGGACCAGAAAAAGAAGGATAGGAAGAAAGATGATAAAAAAGACAAGAAGAACAGGAAAAAGGATGGCCAGAAAAAGAAGAGTAGGAAGGAAGACGATAAAAAAGGCAAGAAGCACAGGAAAAAGGATGACCAGGAAAAGAAGAGTAGGAAGAAAGGCGACAAAAAAGGCAAGGATCACGGGAAAAAGGAGGATCAGAAAAAGAAGGACAGCAAGAAAGACGATAAAAAAGGCAAGAAGAAAGACCGGAAGAAGAAAGACGATAAGAAGGGGCACCATCACAACGAGAGAGACAGGAGAAATGGAATCGTCGTCGAGACAGCCAACATACGAGTTGCGGTCGGGCCGCACGGAATCAGCGTCAGAACATCGAATAATTCCGTCAATCTGTAAGCTCCCCGAACGGCCACGGATACTCGATCAGCCCTTCTTTTCGGTAAGCACGGAACCCATAAATTCCCGAAGCCAGCCCGCACACGAGTTCACTGGAACCCGACCGGAACGCTCCTCGCGCGAACGGATACTTCTGGAACTGGTCGGTCCGGTCCATGTTGGGAATCTGATCAACCGCTCCGATCGCGCCCTGCAGTCGTGTGTCTCTGTCTTCGATGAACTCCTCGGTACGCCCACTGCCTCGCTTATGCGGACTGGTACGAGTTCATCTTTGACGACCAGTCGCGGTGACTCGTCCGTCGCTGTCGCTCGTTGTAGACGACGGGTTTCGGAGAGATGCTGTGGCGCTTGGACGCGGATACGAACGAAAGTCCAATATTGAACCCCGTGAGTTCCAGCAATTCACAGCCCATTGGTCATTATATTTACAATAACCTGGACAAACCGTTAGGTAGCAGGGAATGCACATCCGTCGTTGCCAACCGTGGACGCCTATCTTGGAGGCAGTTCCCTGCTATCTCACCCCTCCCACTCCGTTTCCCGCGTCGATGGTGCTTCTCACCAGTGTCTCTCAGCCTGCCGTCGCTCGGTGATCCGGGAGCTGGTTGCACTCTCCTGCCCGACTATCGATATGGATCTGTCCCCGATCAGTAATCACTCACATGCTACCCGGCGAGGGCCGTCGTCGCACGTGTCGTTCTCGTAGCCGACCGTAGACGAAGCGGCCACTGCACTCGTGGGGAGTCTAGTGATGTGGAAAAGTGGGAAAATGCCCGGGGAGGGCTCCGAACCCTCGATCTCCGCATGTCCCAGGTCCGAGGCTCGGCAGTCCTCTGTGGGACACGGAGGCTTCCAAGGCGAAACCGCACCGAATCTCTGAACCCTATGAGTGCGGCGCTATGTCCAGCTAAGCCACCCGGGCTCACTCTTCGGTAGTGCCGTCTCTCTCTTTAACCTTCTCATTCCCGCCGGTCGTGCAATCTGGACCCACGGATTTATCACACGTTATTACGAACTGCGTTTCATGAACGTTCCCGGCATCGTTCAGTCTACTCTCGATGGCGAGGAGATCGCGGCACGCGTCTCTCTCGGCGGCGAGGATGAACTCTTCATCACGCCCTCGCGGACGCTCGTCTACCGTTCGGAGGGACTTTTGAGCGACGAATCGGTCAACGAGTATCCCCACGACGCGGATCGGCTCACACTCTCAGAGGGCCGTCGCAAGACCAAATTCACGCTCGAGTACGCACTCGAGGGCACACAGGAGTTCTCCGTTCCGTCGAGCAAGACGGACGATGCGTTGCATCCGGTGATTGCGGGTATTTTGAACGGCAACGAGATTACGGAGCCCGGTGAGACGGTCGTCCAGACGTATCGCTTTAGCGAGCTCACGCTGCTCATCACGAGCGATCGGTTAGTCAAACACATTGGTGGTGCAGTCTGGGACGAGGATTACGAGGAGTACGCCTTCGAAGACGTGACGAACCTTTCGTTCGAGGACGGCAGCGTCGCTACTCAGATCGTCCTTTCCGTCGACGGCCGTCCACAGCGGATCAAGGCTCCGAACGACGAAGCAAACAATCTCCGCGAGCGCCTCCAGCGTGCACTGTTTGAGTATCACGATGTCGAGTCGCTCGCTGAACTCAACGAGACTGTCGGCGAAGACGACTCCGATGACGATACCGGAACAGCCGACGCCTCGATGGACTTCGGTGACGGTGTCGACCCGCTCGACGCCAATCCACCCGAGTTGACGGACCACGATGATGGCGAGCGAGAGCGTGATCCATCACGGAGCCAGACACAGCAAGACCACTCCGCCGACCCGCTTGGCCAGCAAGCGGACACGCGTTCGGCTGAGAGTCAACCGGGCCGTGAAGAAATGCAGTCTCAGTCTCAGTCTGCTTCTCACTCTCGATCCACCGCTTCCGACTCAGCCCCCGCCGACACCGTCTCGGAGCAATCGTCTGCCGCCGCTCCCGAGACCGACTCCGGAATCGTCGATACCGATTCGATTTTCGACGAGACCGACGAGGCCGCCGGAACGGACGAGTTCAGTTCGGCTGCTGGGTCCGCAGGTGCAGGTTCGGGTGCCGGTGCTGGTACGGGAGGGACCCAGGGGACAGCGACGGGCGATACTCCCAGTGCCGGTACCGACCCGGAAGTCCTCGATCGGCTCGACACGCTCGAGGCGGCACTCGAAGAGCAGAACAAACTCATCGAGCAACAACAACAGACGATCGAACAGTTAATTACTGAACTTCGCCAGGGCCGATAATGTCGCAGTTGTCCGCACACTCTCCTATCTACTATCCCCGCTCCGCTCTTGACGTTCTTCTCTTCTCTTCTTTTCTCTCCTCCTCTCTCCTCCCCGCTCCGTTGTTGCCGCACTGATCTAGTGGTCGGTCACACGGCCACCAGCCGTCGCTCTCGCTGGCGAGTTCTTAGTCAGTCCGTCTCGCGTCCAGTCACCTTTCGGATACACGACGATCCGAAGGGCCCGAGTTCACCCGCGTCAAGCGTGATGAAGTAGCCGGTCGAGAGGCCACAGCCGCACCGGCGGCAACTGAACTCGCCGTCTTTGGTGATGACGTCCTGTTCGAAGCGGACGTACTGGCGGCTTTTTGGTCGGACGATGCCGTTCTCGCGGTCGATAATTCCGCGAAGTTCGGCTTCATCGAGGATGGTTCGGGTGATCGTGGGATCGGTCGTGACCGTCTCGATTCGATCGACGACGTCGGCGAGCGAGAGGGAGTCGTGTTCGAGGCGCTCGAGGAGTGCGAGGCCGAGTTCGACGCGGTCGTCGTGGCTGTTTGGCTGTCCGCGGTGCTGTGGCTCGGTTTCTGTGTTGTCTGTACGCTCACGTTGCTCGCGTTCGCGTTCATGTTCGTGTTCGTGTTCGTTCCCGGACCCATCGCGCGCCATCGATGAGAGGTCACAGAGCGGGGCGAATAAACGTTGTGACGTGTCCGAACGAGCGGATTTGCGGTTGCGATTATGGTTGTGGTTGTGGCTGTGGCTGTGGTCACGGTCGTGGTGGTGATGGTCGTCGCCGTCCAGTTCGCAACTCGCGCGGACGGTAATCGACAGCGTCGGAGCACAAAGGCTTCAACGATTGCCGAAAAATCCCGACCGATGTCGGTGCTGCCGGTCTCGACGCGAGTTCTCGCTGGCGTGCTCGTCGCCAGCGCAGCCGTCACTGCGGGACTTCTCGTCTCGCCGTCGTCGGTCGTTGTGGCCGTCGAATCGCTGGCAGCGAACCCTGTCGCGTTCGGTATGGCCGTCGCCGGACTCTATCTCGTCCGACCGCTATTTGCCTGGCCAACGACGCCGCTTGCCGCTGTCGTCGGGTATGGGTACGGTATCGCAATGGGTGTTCCGTTTGCACTCGGTGGCGTCGTCGTCACCGTTACGCCGGTCTTTCTGGGCGTTCGGATCGCTGTCGGTGACGATTCCGACGGAAGTACCGATACGCAAGCAGGTGAACGCGAACGCGAACACGTACCCGAATCGCCGTTCGCCGGACTGTTCCAGCGGACAAACGCCGTCATCGACCGCTACTACGAGGCGGCGGGCCCGCTTCGCGGGGTCACAGCCTCGCGGTTGGCACCGGTTCCCTCCGACCTCTCGACGTGCGCTGCAGCGGTCAGCGGCGTCTCCTTTCGCACGTTCGTTCTCGGAACCCTCCTCGGCGAACTCCCGTGGACACTCGGCGCGGTCGTCGTCGGCGCGTCCGCTGGAACGGTCGCAACTGATGGCGTCGGTGAACTCGGGCTGGTGCTATCGGTCGCCTGTTGTCTGGCCGTGTTGTGTTTACTTGCTGGACCGGTCTATCGCGTGGTTCGCTCGCGGCAACAGCGGTCCACCGGGAGCCGGTAACCGAGCTATCAGTACTCCGGGACCTGGTACCAGCGATGCACGCTCCCTGCACTGGACGGCCGTGACACAGCGTGTGTCGCCCTACGTCCAGAACGTATCGGCACAATCGTACACGACACCGTGTTGCGGACAGACGTACTTGCAGTGGCGTTTGAATAACTCGCCGCGACAGCGGGGGCAGGTCGGGCCTCCCGCAGTCCCCGCGGCCGTCTGATTCCGCTCGGAGTTCGCGCCGCCATCGTCACCGGCCATACGATTCGCTACCGGCTGTACGGTGCTAAGTGTTGGTGATCCGATTCGGAGACGGAACGCGATTGGAAACGAAAATCGACCGGAAACAAAACCGAGTTCGCTCCGCTATGTCGCCCGCTTAGCACTCACTCCAGCCACAGGACTCGCAGGTCTTGCAGCCTTCGGAGAAGTAAAGCGACAGGGAGCCACACTCGGGGCACTCCGGCGACTCGCCGGCGTCGATGAGATCCTGCGTCGCATCGTCACTGTCGCGGTCGGCAACGCCCGCACCGCCGTCGGTTTCCGGCTCGCTGAACTCGGCGTCCGTTCCCGCCCCGGCCGCGTCCTCCAGGGTTTGCTGGGTCGGGTACGGCTTGTCAATCTCGTCTTCGAGGTACCGGCGCATCGCGGTGCCGATTGCATCGGGGATCGACTGGATCTGTTCGCCCTTGTCCCAGGCGACCTTCGGACTCCGGGTGCCACAGAGTTCGTCGACGATTTCGTCGGGGTCGACGCCCGAACGCAACGAGGTCGAGATGACCTTCGCGAGCGCTTCGGTAAAGGAGTTCGTAAAGCCGCCGGAGTGGCCGATGTTGGCGAACAGTTCGAACGGCTGGCCGGTTTCGGGATCTTCGTTGATCGTCACGTAGACCTTGCCGTAGCCGGTGTCGATGCGCTGGCTGACGCCCTGCAGCGCGTCGGGGCGCTCGCGCTTTTCGGTGAAGTCGACGTGGATCGGTTTCCGATCCGATTCTGCAACGCCATCGCGAGCGTCGCCGGCGAGTTCGTCGGCGTCCTCCTCGAGTACCGCCTGCACGTCCTCGCTCCCGAGGAAGGCTTCGAGACCGCCGAAGATTTCGCCGATCTGGTCGACGAGGGCCTCGGCCGCTTCGGTTTCGTCCGCGAAGTCGGTGTTCTCGGCGCGCGTGGTGAGCACCTGCTTCGACCGGGTGCCGTCGCGGTAGTATGTGACGCCCTTGCCGCCGTTCTCGTAGACCCACTCGAAGACCTCCTTTGCGTCCTCGAGCGTGGAGTCGTTCGGCGCGTTGACGGTCTTCGAAATCGCGGAGTCGACGCCCTTCTGGCAGGCACACTGGACGGCGGCGTGCTGTTTTGCCGAGAGGTCCGCGGTGATGACGAACAGTTCGCCGATGGCGTCCGGCACGGTCGAAAGCCCCTCGACGCCGTCGAACTGGTTGGTCGCCATCTGTTCCTGGGCCTCTTCCTTGACGGCCTCGACGTCGATGTCGTTGGCCTCCAAGGTGCGCAGGAAGTAGTCGTCGAACTCGACCAGCATCTCATCGCCCTGCACGTCGTCGGTGACGTTCTTGTAGTAGGCGACGTTGTAGATCGGCTCACAGCCGCCGGTCGTGTTGCCGACCATACTCGTGGTGCCCGTGGGGGCGATGGTCGTTACGTTGTGGTTCCGAATGGGGAACCCGTCCTCCCACTCGTCGGCGTCCTCGTCGGTCTGGCGCTCGAACCACTCGCGGTACTCGGTCGGGGCCGCGTACTTCGAGTCGTCCCAGTCGTTAAAGGACCCGCGCTCTTCGGCGAGTTCGTGGCTCTTCGCCTTCGCGCCGTGGTTGATGTGAGTCATCAGCTGGCGGGCGATTTCGTTGCCCTCCTCGCTGCCGTATTTGACGCCGAGCTGAACGTACAACTGTGCCAGCCCCATGATTCCCAGGCCGATCTTGCGCATGTCCCGAACCGTCTCTTCGATCTCTTCGACCGGGAAGTCCGACATCGTCACGACGTTTTCGAGGAACCGGGTGCCGTACTCGATGCGCTCGTCGAACTCGTCGTAGTCGATCGCCTCCGCAAGGAAGGCGTCGATGGCCTCGGCTTGCGAGGTGAACTCGTCTGCGTGTGCCTCGGACCAGACTCGCCAGTCGGGCGCTGCCTGATCGGCGAGCGTCGAGAGGTTGATGTGGCCGAGGTTGCAGGCCTCGTGTTCCTCTAGGGGCTGTTCTCCACAGGGGTTCGTTGCAAGTATTCTGTGATCGGGATTCGCTTCGGTGTCGAAGGAATGTTCCTTGTTCACCCGCTCGAGGTAAATGACGCCGGGCTCACCGTTTTCGTGAGCGCCCTCGACAATGCGTTCGAAGATGAGTTCAGCCGGAATCGACAGCGGCTCGCCGACCTCGACGTGCTCGCCGAGATCGTAGCGGCTGTACATCTCCTTGGTTTCCTCGGTCGCGATGTGCGGCTCTTCCGTGCGCGGGTTGGTGAACGTGTACTCGTCGCCGTTTTGGACGGCCTCCATGAACGCGTCGGTGACGCCGACGGAGATATTGAAGTTAGAGAGATGGCCTTCGACGGCGTTGCGCAGATGCTTCGGGACGCGGCCGTCCTCGTCGATCAGGCCGCGGGCCTCCTCGAGCGCTTCGCTGAAGGAGGTGTACGTGTAGTCGTCGGGATCGTTGAGACGCAGACAGTGAGCCAGCGAGACGTCCTTGTTCTTCGCGTGGATGAACTCGATGACGTCGGGGTGAGAGACGCGCATAATGCCCATCTGGGCACCGCGGCGGGTACCGCCCTGGGCGATGGTCTCGCAGAGCTGGTCGTAGGTCCGCATGAAGGTGATCGGGCCCGAGGCGATGCCGCCGGTGGAGCCGACCGCGTCGCCGTAGGGGCGCAGTTGCCAGAACCCGTAGCCGACACCGCCACCGGACTGGAAGACCTCTGCGGCCTTCTTTGCGGTCTCGTGGATGTCCGAGAGGTCGTCGTCCGGGCTCATGACGAAACAGGCCGACAGCTGCTGGAGTTCGTCGCCGGCGTTCATCAGGGTCGGCGAGTTCGGCATGAACGAAAGCGATTCCATGCCATCGGTGAACGTTTCGGCGACGTCCTCGACGTGCTCGCGGACTGCGTCCGGAAGCTCCGGAACGACGGTCTCGTAGGCGAACTTGTTGACGTTGTGTTCGGTGAGCTCCGTTTCGGCGTCGTCGTCGGCCGTGGTACCAGCGCCAAAGACCTCTACGGCGAGTTCGTCTCGGCGCGGGTGGTCCGGTTTGAGCTGGTCGGGCGTGACGGTAATCGTGGTATCCTGCTGTTCGGCCTCGTACACCGCCTCGGCGAGGGCGATGTTCTTGCCGACTCGGTCGAAGAGGTCCTCCTGTTCTTCGATGAGGTCGCCGTTGGCGTCCTTGCGCAGGTAGCGTGCGGGCAGGATGTTGTTGTAGGCGTTTGCGGTCAGTCGATGCTCGAGCGTCTCGCCCTCGGTGCGTTTGATCGGGAGGGGGAGATCCGCCGCGGAGATGTCGTGTTCGCTCACGCGCGAGTCACCTCGCGGGTATCACGTCGCGCTGTGTCGATTCGTGCGTGTATCCGAGTCCTGGCTCTCATCATTCGTGACGAAGGTCTGGTATTCATGCATCCCTCATAAAACGTGGTGTTGTTATCCTACTCGTGTTGGAGTAACACAAGTGTGGTTGTAAAGATGTCTCTATGATATCTGTCCGTGGACGACCGGGAGTGTCGCTGTTCGCGCTGAATACTGCTACGTGGTCGAGTGCCTTAACGATTATCAGAGCGACCTGAACGTGACCGACAGTAGCAATATATGATAACAGCCGTGATTGGGAAAACACCGCTTCATGGGTGTAATGCGGTGTGAAGTACGGTTTCCGAGATAGCTATCAGATATCGACACGGTCCCCGTTAAACTGCTGTCAGGATATCCGGAAAGATTACGGCACTGGGGTACGGGAGTTCGATCATGGTCGAACCACTAACGGGGTCGACGGTGTTTCTCGTGCTGGCGGCGCTGGCCGCCTTCGCGGTCGCTGTCATTGCGATTCGTATCGCGATCAAACTGGCCGTCCGCGTCGGGATCATCGCTGCGGTCGTTCTCGCGGCGCTGTATGCCACCGGGACGCTCGGACTGCTCCCCGGGGTCTAATGGACCAATCTGGCGCTCGTACTCTCCTCTTTTCCCACTCCGGATCACGAACCCGCCGAGCACGACGATATCGGCCGATCTATCGTGTTGATCGTCACACCGAGCGGCGCTACTCGTCGGCCCCGTCTACGGCTGCGAGGAAATTTTCGATAATATCGTGGCCGACGGCCGTGAGCACGCTCTCCGGATGGAATTGGACGCACTCGATCGGGTACTCGCGGTGGCGAATCCCCATCACGAGTTCAGCGTTGCCGTGGGTCGCCGTCGCCGTTACCTCGAAGCAGTCGGGAACGTCGGTGGCCACCAGCGAGTGATACCGTCCGGCCTGAAAGCCCTGCTCGAGGCCGGCGAAGACGCCCGTCCCGTCGTGATCGACCGTCGACGCCTTGCCGTGGATCGGGTCGGGCGCTCGCCCGACCGCCCCGCCGAACTCGTAGACGGCGGCCTCGAGGCCGAGACAGACGCCGAGCGTCGGCACATCGGGACTGAACTCGCGGAGCACGGCCGTCGAGACGCCGACGTCGCGGTCGTTCTTCGGGTGGCCGGGACCGGGACTGATGATGATCGCGTCGGGATCGGCGGCCCGCACGTCCGCGAGCGAGGCCGTATTCTTCACCACGGCAGTCTCCGTGTTCGCCTGCTGACTCACGTACTCCACGAGGTTGTACGTGAACGAATCGTAGTTATCGACGAAGAGCACGCGCTGTGTCCGTGTCTGTGCCTGCGCCTGCGTCTGTGTCCCTCGCGCCGCGTCGCGCCGATCGACTGCCTGCTCGCTCATCGACTCACCTCCGGCGTCTCGACGGATGCATCGACGGTCGTGGTCTCCGCCCCGTCAGCGTCGGCGTCACGTTCGATCGCTTCGAGCGCCGCGAGGACGCCGCCCATCTTCTGTTCCGTCTCCTCGTACTCGGCCGCGGGATCGCTATCGGCGACCAGGCCGGCCCCCGCGCGAACCGTGATCCGATCTCCCGTTCGCCCGTCCGAGTCGGGGACCGGCGCGTCCGCCTCCACCGTCGCCGTCCGGATCACGATCGCGAAATCGGCGTCGCCCGTCCAGGAGTAGTAGCCGACGCCCCCGCCGTACAGCCCGCGGGGCTCGGTCTCGAGTTCGTCGATGATCTCCATCGCGCGGATCTTCGGCGCGCCCGAGAGCGTCCCCGCGGGAAACGACGCCCGCGTCGCATCGAACGCGTCGGCGTCCGCCGCTAGCTCGCCCGTCACCGTCGACTCGATGTGCTGGACGTGGCTGTACTTCAGCACGTTCATGAACTCGTCGACACGGACGGAGCCGGCCGCCGAGACGCGCCGCACGTCGTTTCGCGCGAGGTCGACCAACATGGTGTGTTCGGCGCGCTCCTTCTCGTCCGCGAGCATCTCGCCCGCCAGTCGGCGGTCCTCGACGGGGCTCGTCCCGCGGTCGCAGGTGCCGGCGATCGGATTCGCCATGACCTCGCGCCCGCGCACCGACAGCAGCGTTTCGGGGCTTGCACCGACGACGGTCAGGTCGTCGTGCTCGAGCAAGTACATGTACGGCGAGGGGTTGATCTCCCGCATCGCCTCGTAAAAGCCGATGGGATCGACTTCCCCGTAGAGTTCGCGCGACCGGGAGATGACGCCCTGGTAGATGTCGCCGTCGAGGACGCGTTCTTTCGCCCGTTCGACGCTCGCTTCGTAGCGTTCCGGCGACCCAGCGATCTCGTTTTCGCGAACGAAGCCGCCGGGATCGGGCCGTTCGGCGGTCCGCAGCGTCGACGCGACGGCGTCCGCCTCGGCGCGGAGGTCGTCGTAAACGGCGGCGGGGTCGTCCTCGGTGCCGACGATCGGTGTGAAGACGAGCGACACCGTCCCGTCGCGTTCGTCGAACGCGAGCGTCTTCGTCGTCAGGACGAACTGCGCGTCCGGAAACCGCGAGTTCGGTCGCTCGCAGCCGACCTCGTCGAGCCAGAGGTCATAGACGGCGTCGTAGGCGAGAAAGCCGACGAGACCGCCATCCAGATGCTGTCGCTCGTGATCGGGGACGTTCGCGAGTCGCACGTCGGGCATGGCCCGTCGAAGCGCGTCGACGGTGTCACCGGTCGCGGTGGCATCGTCAGTACTGTCGTCGGTAGCGATGAACTCGAGCGGTGCATCCGGCGATAGCGCCTCGACACGCATCCCGTCCGGTTCGACGGTGATGACGGCTTCGGGGTCGTAGCCCACGTACGAGAATCGCGCGTGTCGCTCCGTGCCGTCGGACCGCGGCCGGAAGGCACCATCCGGATCGCTCGACGGTGTCTTGTCCGCGCTTTCGAGCAGGAAGGCATACGGCGAGGGCTCGCGATCGGTCGCCGTTGTCTCCCCGTCTGTGTTGGTTCCCGTTCTCGTTTCTGCGTTCGTCCGTCCGGTCAGCGCCGCATAGGCAGTCAGCGGCGTCGTCTCGAGATCGAGTGTTGCGACGGTACGCACGACGGCAGGTCGGTCGTCGGCCGTTGTCCTGTCACCGGTGGCATACGCACAGAACGTTTCACGGTCGATATCAAACGAAAGGAGGTCGTCTGCATTCGAAGTCGTATCACTCATAGCATTACGGCTGCAACTCCGTCGTCTGTTCGGCGTGTCTGGCTCGGTCGACGAACGACCGAACGGCATCAGTATCCTTGCTCCCGCCCGTGGTCTCGACGCCGCTTGCAACGTCGACGGCGAACGGATCGACCGCCCGCACTGCGTCCGCGACGTTTTCGGGCGTGAGCCCCCCGGCGAGGATCACCGGCGTCTCAAGCGCGTTCGTCACCGTTCGCGTTCGATCCCAGTCGTGTGTTTCGCCGGTGCCACCACCGCCGTCTTCATCCGCGCTGTCGACAATGAGCGCATCGACCTCCTCAGCATACTCGCCGACGAGCGGGTCATCCATCTCGCCGGCATCGACGGCAGCAATGAGGTCCACACCGATCGTCTCATGCAGGGACCCGAGTTCAGTTGGCTCCAGGCTCCCGTGGACCTGCACTGCGTCGGGTTCGATGCGCTCGACCAGGTCGATCGCCGCCGCCGGCGTTTCGGGCATCGTCACGAGCACCGCCGTTACGAACGGCGGCACGGCCGCGACGAGTTCACGCGCGCGGTCGGCGGCAACTTCTCGGGGTGTGTCGACCGGTACGTCACAGATGACGCCGATGGCATCAGTACCGGCGTCGACCGCGGTTTCGATATCCGCCGCGTTCGTCAGGCCGCAGATCTTGACGCGCGTCATCGGGGTTGTGGCTCCGGCTCCGACTCCGACTCGGACGCTGCCGTGGTCGTACAGAGCTGCTCGAGTTTCGTTGCCGCCGCGCCCGACTCGATCGCCTCGCGGGCGACTGCCGCGCCGTCCGCGAGCGAGTCCGCCTCGCCGGCGACGTAAATCGCCGCGCCGGCGTTCGCGAGGATCACGTCGCGCTTGGCCCCCGTCACCGACCCCTCGACGATCCCGCGCAGATCGGTTGCGTTCTCCGCGGGCGTTCCGCCGGCGATATCACCGATGTCGTGTTCGTCGAGTCCGAGGGTTTCGGGATCGATACTGAACTCGTCGACGGTCTCGCCCTCGACCTCCGCGACGGCCGTCTCGCCGTGAATCGCGATTTCGTCCGTACCAGTGCCGTGGACGACCAGCGCCCGGTCGACCTCCATCCGCGCGAGTGCGTTCGCAAGCACGGGCACGAGTTCGGAATCGTAGACGCCGATCACCTGCGCGTCCGCGCCGGCGGGGTTCGTCAGCGGGCCGAGGACGTTGAAAACCGTCCGCATACCGAGTTCTTTGCGCGGGCCGATGACGGCCTTCATCGCCGGGTGGAACACCGGTGCGAGCATAAAGCCGATCCCGTCGCGCTCGATGGCGTCCTCGACGGCCGGCGGTTCTGCCTCGACGTTGACCCCGACTTCCTCGAGTACGTCCGCGCTTCCCGACGACGACGACACCGAGTAGTTCCCGTGCTTTGCGATCGGCACACCGGCCCCGGCGGCGACGATTGAACTCGTCGTCGAGACGTTGATGGTGTTGTAGTCGTCGCCGCCCGTGCCGCAGGTATCGACCAGCGGTTTGCGGTCTGGTTCGATCGTCCGTGCGGCGTTGCGCATGCCTTGGGCAAAGCCGGCGATTTCGGCTTCGGTTTCCCCTTTCGCGCGCAGTGCGGCAAGCAGCGCGCCGATCTGTGCCTCGGTTGCGTCTTCGAAGACGGCCGTCGAGGCCGCCCGAGCCTCCGATTGTGTGAGATTCGTCCCGTCGGCCACTCGTTCGACATACTCCTTCATTGTGAACACCAATGTACGTTGTTGTCTTATGATGTTCATATGAGTACACCATATTAAGCCTGTTGGAGCGTGCGGACCAGTTGCGCACGACGATCGATTCGAAACCTTCAATTACGGTGGCGGGCAACGAACGAGTGCAGACAGCGTGGCGCCGCGGGCCACGGAAAGCGAAACCAGGCGGGTTGGTGGTCTAGTCTGGTTATGACACCTCCTTGACATGGAGGAGGCCGGCAGTTCAAATCTGCCCCAACCCACTACTTCTGTCGCGAACAAATCCGTGAGCGACTGAGTTGTACCGTTGGGAAGTTTGAATCAGGGAGTGTAGCGAAGCGGAACGACCGTGGTTCAAATCTGCCCCAACCCATTTCTCAGCGACACAATTCGACGAGCGGAGCGAGGAGTTCGTCCGTGACATGTCATTACGGATAGTGTGAACCAGACGAAACGCCTACCGACGCGAGTCCGTCTCGATGCAATTCAAGTCTGTCCCAACCCATCTTTCGAGCGAGAAACTGTACAGCCCGAAGCGACGAGTTCTCACTCTGTCACTCGAAAACGAGCGAGCAGTTTCCACGACGCCTACAGGTCGAACTGGAGTCGATCACCCTCTTCGACGCCTCGATCGGCAGTCCACTCGTACCCGACTTCCAGCACGTATTGACCGCGACCGGGGTAGGTTTGCTCGGACCCGTCTTCGTCCGGCCCCGGTTCTGGTGCGTGGTGAATACCCGTGATAACGCCCTCCTCATCCGCGAAGATGATATCGATCCCGAACGACATCTCCGGCATTATGAACGTCCGATCGTCCACCGCTTCGTAGACGAACAGCATCCCGCGGTCTTCGGGTAACTCTTCGGTCTCGCTCAACCCCACCCGTTGTAATGTCGGCGTATCAGCGATCGCTGCCGTCACCTCGCCAACGTCATCGCCATCGGGTGTCGTTACCCGGACGTCGGTCGTCTCGTAGTCCGAATGTACTGTTGCCGACGATTCGTCGCCGTTTGAACTCGCGTTCTCCGCCGGGTCTTCGCTTTCCTGGTCATCTTGACCGTTTTGATCCCCTTCCTTGTCTTCGTTGCTTTCGGTACTCTCGTTGAGACAGCCCACAAGTCCGATCGAACCGAGACTCGTCGCAAAGCCTGCAAGAACGGTTCGCCGGTCTGCGGTCGGTGAACGCGGCGGGGGCATTATCAGGCACCACCGACCACGACACCACTCATAAACGTTTGTTACACGTTTCATCACTTTCTGTACGTAGAGGGATCCTACGTGGTGGTACTGTTCGCTTGAACTGTCCGAGTTCATACTGTCGGACAAAACTATTCACACGTCGATCGCACTCGAACGGTCGTCGCAACAAGCGACGATCCGTGAGACGCGATCGAGTGTTCACTGACTTTNATTCACACGTCGATCGCACTCGAACGGTCGTCGCAACAAGCGACGATCCGTGAGACGCGATCGAGTGTTCACTGACTTTTGTCCGGCAGTATCAGTGCGATGCGAGCGAGCGGGTGACGCAACGTCGACGTCAAACTGCGGCGGTTCGCAATGGGTTCAGTACTAGCCGGAACCGAACGGCAGAAATGCCCGAGTCGACTGGGGCGGCATATGGACGTGCTCGGTCGGCTACTTGCGTTGCTCGCGTTGTTGTTGTTCGGAGCCGGACTCCGAACGGTCGGCATCCTCGATACGACACGAACGGCGTGGCTCAACGCTGCCGCGTACTACGTTGCGCTGCCGGCGCTCGTCTTCGTTGCGACGTACGACCAGGCGATCGACGAGTTACTCTCGCCGTCGCTCGCAGGCGGACTGGCGCTCGTCTTCGGACTCACGGCGGGCATCGCCTGGCTCGTCCATCGAAATCGCGCGGCTGACTCGCGCCGAAGCGTGGCTATCGTCCAATCGTACCACTCGAACCTCGGCTATCTCGGCTTGCCGCTCGTCGCGGCGACCTTCGCCGACGACGTGACGGCGATCGCAAGCGTCGTCCTCGGCGTCGTCACGCTATTGCAGTTGCCGCTGACGATTCTCGTCCTCTCGTCGCTCAACGGAGCGAACGCCACGCTCAGTGCGGAACTACGGCGACTCGCGACGAATCCCGTGTTGCTCTCGCTGCTAGCCGGCCTGGCGATCGGGTCGGCACACGTCTCGGTTGCGCCGGCCATCACGACCGGGCTCGACGTTCTCAGTATGTTCGCCCTCCCGCTCGCGTTGCTCTGCGTCGGCGCGTCCCTCCAAATCGACACGCCGTCGGTCGACGCCGGTGCGACGGGTGCCGTCGTCGCGCTCAAAATCTGCTGCATGCCGCTGCTCGCGTGGGCGGTCTTCTCGTGGCTCGCCGTCGATACCGCGACGGTCACCGCAACCGTCGTCATGCTCGGCACGCCAACCGCCGTCTCGACGTTCGTCTTCGCAAACGAACTCGGCGGCGACGAAGCGTTCGCCTCGCTGAACGTGTTCGTAACGACGCTCGCGTCGATCGCGACGCTGTTCGTGCTGATTACGCTCGTCGGGTAATGGCTCGTCAGTCCTCGTGACAACACGCATCGACAATGCAGTCGAACCCCGAGACTATCGCGAGAAGAGTTCTTTGAGGCGGCCGAGTAGCCCCGGTGAGTCGTCGGTTGCGGCGGCGCTGTCGGTGTTGTCGTGATCCGTAGCGGAGCTGGTGGCGGACGCAGCTCCCACACCATCGGCCGGTGAACTCGAGCCGTCGATCGATCCCGCGAGCGGTCCGGCGTCTTCGGGGATGTCGTCGATAGCGCCGGACGAGTCACTGGCGGGTGAGCCGGAGCCGGCAGAACTGGGGCCGGTATCGCCGGTGGCCGTGCTTGTTTCGAGGTCGTCCATCGAGAGTTCGATCTCGTCGATGTCCGATATGGATTCACGGCCGGTGCCGGCCTCCGCAGTGCGAACGTCGGCTCCGGTGACGGTGCCGTGTTCGATACGGGCGGCGAGGTCGGGGGTGCTATCGGCCTCATCGTCGGTGCCCGTCTCAGTTGACTCGCCGGCGACACCAGCGGCGGTATCGTTCCCGTTAGAACTCGTGTCACCGCCCTCGTCACTGCCGGCCGTATCAGCGGTATCACTGACCTGAACGCCATCGCTGGCGACACTGGTGTCGGTAGCGTTTTCGATCGGAGAACTGCTTGCGACACACTCTGCAGCCGTTTCCGTCGCTTCTTCTCTCGCGCTCGCAACCCGCTCGTCGCTATCCGAATTGGGTGTTGACGATTCACTGCTGGGTTCCTCGGCGGCAGTCTCACCGTCTGCCAAGTCGTCCCCAGATTCGTCCGCCGTCGGGCCGTCATCTGCGGAAATCACAATCCGCGAGGAGTCCGCTGTCGCGCCCGTCTCCGCGAGTGAGTCGAGAATATCGTCGACGCTCTCCTCGGAAACGACGCGGTTGGGACCGCCACCCGGTTCGAAGGGCTCGGCGTCGGCACCCGATTCCGCTGTCGACTCGGCCCCGCTCTCGGGGCCGGAGTCGGTGTCGGTGTCGGGGTCGGAGTGGGACTGAACTCGATCGTCGCTCATCGTGCGGGTCTGCTGGTGCCGGAACCATAACCGTTCCCCTGCTCCGGCGGCGGTTGTGGCGGGTGTCAGCGTGCCGGTGTCGACTCCGACTTCGACAGCCTACAACTCGCGACAGAAGTTTTGCGACGCGTAGACTGCACCGTCGTCGTCGATGTAGACGCCGACTCCGGCCCGGTCCCAACCCTGGGAACTGTGCTGCTCGAGGATGGCCTTCCGGTGATCCGTCGAGTTCATCCACTGGTTGACGAGGCCGGTTGCAAGGCCTTCGGCGGTCTGGTGTTCGACAACGGTCTCTCCGTCGGGGGACTCGACGCGTCTATCGACCCAGGTCATGGCGATGTTTTCGCCGTAGGCGCGACAGTAGTTGTCGACGGCGGTGAATCGGTCGTATGGTCCTTCGCCGGCAGGGTTCGTGTGCGAGAAGTACTCCTGCTGGGCCATATCGGCGCTGTGTGCGCGAGAGACGGAGGCGATGGTCCCGTCCCATGCCAACGGCTCGAGTCCGTGCTCGGCCCGTCGCTCGTTGACTTCGGCGTGGACGAAGTCCTCGACGGTCGTCGCCGTCACGGTCTCAACGCCGGTTTCGTAGGCCGAATCCCCGGGATCGTCCGGGTCGGTTACCTCGGGGTTTCGCTCGCCGGCCGGCGGCGGATCCGAACTCGGGGCGGGCCGTTCGGTAATGGGAATGTCATCGATAGAATCGAGGTCGTCGATTGCGATCGGTGCGAGCACCGCCGTGCCGGCGAGCAGCCCGCCGACGAGGGCGGCTGTGAGGAGGAGGTGTCCGAGGGAGCGAATCGTGGAGCCAGTGCGAGTGCGGGAGTCGTCCGATGGCTCTGGCTGCGTCTCGGCCGTCGACTGGTCCCGTCGGTCCATCATCTCCCTCGTCGGTGTCCAGGAATAAGACAGCCGTGATTACTCTCATTCGGTGATAGTTGTCTGTTCGCTGCCAAATATGGTCTCGTGAAAGCCGATGACGAGACCCGGAACGACGGCCATGAACAGGTGTTCTTCGAGCGGGATGCCGGCGATTTCGATTCCCGTTCGGAGTTCGATACTGAAGACCCCGACGGCGAGCGTGTATCGGTCCCAGAGGTACGCGATGGGATAGAGGGCGAGGATCGTCACCGCCGCTTTGCGGACCGCGTTTGCCCGGTACAGTAAGGCGGCCGCGATCGTTCCCCAGAATAGTTCCGTTGCGAGGTACGTGTACCGTCCGAGAACGCCGATATCGCGCCTCATACGCGCATTACATCGGGTCCGGGAAAAATAGTGTCTGGCCCTGCGAGCCAACCGGAATCGACTCGTTACGAAACGGTCCAACTTGGATCGATCCGTTGCATAACGGTCCGACCCGGACAAACCGTGCGGTATGTTCAAAACCCCTGATGTAGTATATCCATTCGCAAGGATGAATATCGCTGATATCGCCACCCAGGACTACATCGAAGTCGATGTCGGGACGCGAATGGGGAAAGTCCGCTCGACGTTCGAGGACGGCAACCCCAAGGGAATCATCGTCACTGACGACGGGGACTACGAGGGCGTCATCAGCGAGCGGGAGCTCCTCCAATCTCACGTCGAGGACGACGCGAAGGTTGCGGCACTTACCAAACCCAGTCGGAGCACGCCGTCCCCGAAGGTCGACCGACAGGAAGATATTCGGGAGACCGCCCGCGTGCTCGTCGAGAGTAACGCCAAGGTCGCGCCGGTCTTCGAGCACGACGACCTCTGGGGCGTCATCTCCGACGATGCGATTCTCGAGGCGGTTCTCGAGAACCTCGATGCGCTTACCGTCGAGGATATTTATACGGCTGACCCGGTCACGCTGCAGGAAGACGACGGCGTCGGGAAGGCGATCAATCACCTGCGCGAACACGGCATCTCGAGACTGCCGGTGTTGAACGAAAACGGCTACCTCACCGGTGTGGTCACGACCCACGACATCGCCGACTTCGTCATTCGGGAGAATCACACGACGACGACGGGCGATCGTGTCGGCGATACCCAGCGCCTGCTCGATGTGCCGGTCTATGACATCATGAACAGCCCGGTCAGTACGACGACCCTCGATGCCACTGCCGAGGAGGCCGTCAGGACGATGCTCGATAACGACTACGCAGGGTTGATGGTGACGCCCGAAGACGACGATCGGACCGTCATCGGGGTCATCACCAAGACGGACGTTCTGCGGGCGCTGACGTTCACCGAAGAGGAACACATGGACGTCCAGATTACGAACATCTCGCTGCTCGATACGATCACCCGAGAGTCGATCGTCCAGAGCATCGAGAACGTCTCGGACAAGTACGCCGACATGCAGGTGCTTCACGTCCACGTGCGATTCAAGGAACACAAGGAGAAACTCCGCGGCACGCCGTTGATTCACTGCCAGGTCCGCCTGCGGACGAACAAGGGGCAGGTCGCCGGCACCGGCGAGGGCTACGGCGCGGAGAACGCCTTCCGCGTCGCGCTCGACAAACTCGAGCGTAATGTCCTCGAAGTCAAGGGAATTACGAGCGACGAGGAGTACCGCGGCCAACTCCTCCGGAAACTGAACGAACTGTAGCGGACATCGCTTCGTCGCCTTTCGTCCGTCTTTTTGCACCCTGCTCGTCACCAGAACCGTCACGGCCACCACGGTCAGCGCACCTGTCGCTCGGCACCTAGTCTCACGAGTTCAGCGTTCCAATCCTGGCCCAGCCGCACGAACTTGACAGCCGAACACAAAGTCTATTAGCGATGGCTGTGGGGTCTGCTGTATGGTCGCCATCGAATTCAGTGGCGTGTCAAAGCGCTACAAGCGTCGCGGTATTATCCGTAGTAATTCCGTGACTGCCCTCCGGAACGTCGATCTCACCGTCGAAGAAGGGGAGGTGTTCGGCTTTCTCGGCCCGAACGGGGCCGGCAAGTCGACTGCAATCGACATCATGCTCGATTACGTCCAGCCGACCAGCGGGTCGGTCCGCGTCCTCGATCACGACGTCCAGACCGACAGCGTCAGCGTGCGCGAACGCACTGGCGTCCTTCCGGACGGCTACGGCCCGATCGGGGCGCGGACGGGGCGCGAACACGTCGAGTTCGCAATCGAGTCCAAGAACGCCACCGACGACCCGGAGGAACTGTTAGAGCGGGTGAACATGCTCGGTCCGGACGCTTACCCCGTCGACCAGTACTCGAAGGGGATGGCCCAGCGGCTCATGCTCGCCATGGCGCTTGCCGGCGAGCCCGACCTGCTCGTCCTCGACGAGCCATCGACCGGCCTCGACCCCAACGGTGCCCGCACGATGCGGCGCATCGTTCGCGAGGAGCGCGACCGCGGTGCAACCGTCTTCTTCTCGAGTCACATCTTAGAACAGGTCGAAGCGGTCTGTGACCGCGTCGCCATCCTCGACGCCGGCCAACTCGTCACTGTCGACAGCATCGACCACCTCCGCGAAACCGTCGGCGGCATGGCCCGCGTCACGCTCGAACTCTCGCAAGTCCCCGCCGACGCACTCGACCGCCTCTCGTCTATCGACGGCGTCGCAGAACTCGAAACCAACGGTACGACGATCGAAGTCGCCTGTGAGAACCGCGCGAAAGCGCCGGTCATCGCCGCCTGCCACGACTCACCCGCAACCGTTTCGAACGTCTCGACGACCGATCCGTCGCTGGATGAACTCTTCGCGACCGTCACGGAGGGTGTCGCATGAGCCAGGCCGGTCTCGGGTTCTTCGGCCGCCTGCTGCTCTTTACCCGCGAGGACGTCCAGGACGCCGTCCGCGATCGACAGGCCCACGTTCTCGTCGGTATGTTCGCACTGCTCGGTGCCGGACTCGCGTACGCGGCGGGCCGAACCGCCCAGCGAACGTCCGCGCAGGTCGACATCGAACTCGTCTCCCAGTTGCTCGCCCCGGTCACGCTGTTGATTCCGCTAGTCGCACTGGGGGTCGTTGCCCCCGCGCTGGTCGAGAAACGATCGACAGGCTCGCTGACGGTGCTGCTCGGACTGCCCTTTTCTCGGCAGACGGTCGTTCTCGGGACACTGCTCGGGCGAAGCATCGTCATCGCCATGAGCGCCCTTGCAGCACTGCTCGTCGCCGTCCCGATTGCGCTCGTGATGGGTGTCACGATCGACGGAACGCTGTTTGCCGGCTCCCTGCTTGCCTTTTTCGTCCTCACGATCACGTTTACCGCGATTGCTGTCGCTATCTCGGTCGTCACGAAAACCTCGACTCGAGCCTCGTTTGCGGCGTTCAGCGCCTACGTCGTCTTCGTCTTCCAGCTCTGGACCGTCCTTCCGCAGATTCTCCTCTATGTCGTGTCCGGTTTCACGCTCCCCGAGACATCGCCGCCGTGGGTCGACTTCGTCGTCGCCCTGAATCCGATGACCGCGTTTACGAACTTCGCCGGCGGACTCGTTCCGGCGTTCGAGAACATCCCGTTTCACGCCGTTCCGGATAATCCCGCCGTCTACGAACAGCCGCTGTTTGCGTTCGTGATCCTCCTCGGTTGGATCGGTGGCCCGCTCTGTTTCGGCTACCTGCGATTCCGGAAGACGGACCTGTAGTGTAACTAGCGCCGTCCCCTCTCGTCGTCGCCCTCGATACCTGCGTCCGTAATCTGGAACTGTGCCGACTCTCCCGCCGGTTTCGAGCGGTGTTTTTCGAGCATCGCACGTCGTTTGCCACCGCGAAAGCGCTCGAGTCGGAGTACAACGCCGGTCCAGTGTTCGAGCGTGTTTCCGCCGAGTGCGCGCGTGCGGTCCGAGTCGGGATCGGCGAACACCTGGTTCGTGAGCACGACCGCGAGTTCGTGTTTGCGCGCGAGCGAGAGGAGGTGTGTCACCTGTCTGGTGACGCTTCGCAGAGCTTCGCCGTCGCTGCCCTCGCCGGTGCGTTCGAGTCGGTAGAAGCCGGTTGCGCTATCGAGGACGATCAGGTCCGCCCGCTCGGCGAACTCTTCGGCATCGCGGACGGCTTCGGCCTGTTCTTCGAAGTCGAGGGCGTCTTCGATGACGATTCGCGAGGCGACGGTTTCGATGTCAGGGTGGGTGTCACCGGTGGCGTCTGTTTCGCGTTCAGGGTCGGCTGTAGATTTGGGTTCCATTGATGATTCCGGCCCCGGCCCCGATTCGAGTGTGTCTGACTCTCGGTCACCGGCGACCGCCGGATCCGTGCCGACGCGAGCGGACAGCAGTTGGTCGAAGCGATCGACCGAGACCCCTTCGGTGTCGATGTAGACGACGGTACCGCCGGTGGCGGCGGTTTCGACGGCAGCCGAGAGCGCGAGATTGGTCTTGCCTGCGGCCGGTGGTCCGTACAGTTGCGTCACGGTGCCGCGCTCGAATCCCCCGCCGAGTAACTCGTCGACCGGCCCACAGCCGGTCTGGATTGCCGCGTCGTTCACGCCCGTAATTAGGGTTGTTCGGGCAAAAAGTCCCCGAAACGTCACCGACGGCCGACTCGTTCTTGCGTCGCGGTGCCGGCGCTGGCGTCGGACACGTTTATTCGGGGGGCCAGTGAAAGACGAGTGTGATCGTCGTCGCGACAGCGGACTTCGAGGTCTACCACGGCGTCGTTACCGAACTCCGGGATCGGGGGACCGAGTTCACGACCGTCGAACCGGACGCCGAGTTGCCGGATCGAACGTCCGTGGTCATCACGGACGCGGAATCGGCAGCCGAGTTGGACGACGTGCCGACGGTCGTCGCCCAACCCGACGAGCCGCGGCGGGCGGTCGATCAGGCGTTGACGACGATTCGAGGCGCGGGCGGGCGGACGATTATCGGCGTCGACCCCGGGCGCGACCCCGGCATCGCCGTGCTGGCGGGCGAGATGGTCGTCGCTGCGTTTCAGGTGCCACTCGCCGACGCGGTGGCCGTGATCCAACGCGAAGTGAGCGACGCCGCCGACCCGGTCGTTCGCATCGGCGACGGCGCGCGCCTCCGGAGTTCAAAATTGGTCAACGACCTGGAGGACGTGCAAGTCGAACTCGTCGACGAGACGGGGACGACGCCCTACCTCGGGACCGGTACGCGAGGGATGGGCGACGTGTTGGCCGCGGTCAACATCGCCCGGCACGAAGGGGAGGTCGTCGACGCCCGCGATATCGAGCCGACGGCGGGTGAACTCCAGGTGATCAAGGATCGCTCGCGCGAGCAGAGTCGGACGAATCGGGCGATCGACGAACTGCTCGCCCGCCGTGTCGCGGCCGGGGAGTTGACGATCGAGGAAGCGCTCGCCGAGCACCGATCCGATGCCGAGTCGGCGGCTGCGGATGAATCACAGGAGCAGGAGGAGCAAACGGCGAGTACGGAGGCGACCGATCCTGCCAGTGAGGCGGCTGATGACGCCGACGGCACCGACGATACTTGAGTGGATCCGGACTCGATGCCGGCCGGCTTTTCAGTCCAACGTAGTACTGCAACGGCGTCAGCTGCCCACCGCCGCTACTGGATCGCCGACAGCCACCGCTTCCGAACTCGCGGCCGCGTGCTCATCCACCACCCGGTCGCACCGCCAACACAGCTCCCGAACGCTATCCACCCCTCGTCGGTACCGCCTGTCGCGATGACGGTAAGGCCACCGAGGACCGCTGTGCCGGCGAAGGCCCGCTCCGGCTCTCCGTCGGTGGCCCACGCTGCGACGAGCAGATAGCCGACCCCGAAGCCGATCGACGCCAGCACGTCGACGAGATAGTGAACCCCGAGTGCGAGCCGCGAGAACGCGACGAGACCGATGACGAGGGCCGCCCCGGCGAGTCGACGACGGCGCGTCGAGTACGCGCTCCAGACTGCAAGCGCCCCCCAGAGTACCGTCGCGGCCATCGCGTGCCCGCTCGGAAAGCCCTCCCCCGAACGCGGGACCGCTTGCAACGACGACGGCGGCCGCGGAAGACCGAACACCGTCTTCAAGAGTAGCGTCAGTGCGAGACCACCCAGGACGACTGCCAGCACGAACGCCGCTCGATCCGAAACGAGGCGATCGTAGTCGCGAGTCGCCCGCCCGTACGCGTCGGAGCCGGTAACGAGTGCCAGCACACCCACGACGACGAGTTTGTCGCCAAGCAGTGCAATGCACTCGAACGCCGGGACGGCCCACTCCGGCAGACCGTCTCGAATCAGTTCCGTGAAGCCGACGTTTCGGTTCATAGCCGATCGGTTCCCATCCGTTGACGGCGTTCAGCACACTGCTGCAGTGTCGTCATTGTGCTCGCTACGACCGCCCGGCAGTTAATTCTTGCAAACCGATACTGTGGCCCCCGATTTATGCTCACCGGTGGTCTCTCTGTGCACAGCCCGATCCGGTCTCGGGACCGGGTGATCCCAGCCGATGGCTCCCGCACTCGTTCACTTCCTCGCCGGCGCGACGCTCGCGCTGTTCGCAGCGACGCCGCTGGCCGTGCGCGGGTACCTCGCCAAACGGCAACTCTGGCTCGTCGCCATCGGCGGACTCTGGGGAATGGCTCCGGATAGCCACTACGTCACGCCGGTGGGAACGTCCGAACTCATCGCCCTCCATCGCACTCACTGGGGCGACCTGTGTGCGTTTCACTACACGCTCGACCAGCCGCCGATCGCAACGCATGAACTCGAGAGTATCGTGGTGTCGGTCGCAACGTTCCTCGTGGCGACCGCTATCTTCACGGCCACGATCGCAGTCGGCGACCGTCGCGCTTGCGCGACTCGCTCGCCACGAGCGGGGGTCGTCCCTCGAACACTTCTGACGGGCTATGCCGTAGGTCTCACCGCGCTGATCGCCGCTGTCCCTGTCGGCCTCTTTCTCACCTGGACCGGTCAAATCGACACGGTCGCAGCGCTGTCCGGCCGCGAAAGTACGGCGGCAGGCTGGCTGCTGGTTGGGGGCGGGTGTCTCGTTGCAAGCGGTGTCTTTGCGGGACTTTTTACACTCCTCGGGGCCCGATGGGACGTTACGAGTTCACGCGCGGGGGCAGTTATCGGCGTTCTCGTTGGGGTGGCTGGCTGGTTGCCCATCGGGTTGATCGGAGTGCCACTCTGGATGCGCGTCGTGTTAGAACTCCCGCGGCCGATTCCGTCCGTTCACCCGGTGACTCTGCTTGCACTCGTCGTCTGTGGGGTGGTGATTGGCGCGGTCTATCCGTTCGTCCGGCGAGTCGTTGCCGTTTCGTCGGTAGAGTGAGTGTGTCCATGTCTTCGCCCGTGTGTGCTACGTCACTCACACGGACTGGACAGATGAACTCGAACGATTCTGTGAGTGGCCAACAGCGACGACCGGTACAGCGAACAAAAAAGATGGTTGCGGAACGGCCGGGCGGTCAGTTAGTCATCGGTGGTGTCTTCGAAGAGCGAATCGAAGTCGATGTCCGAAGCGGCTGTCGAACCGGAGACGTTGGCTTCGTTCGATTGCGAAACAGCCTGTGACTGGGTGATATCGCCATCGGTCGATTCGGCAACCTGGCTGTTACTGTTGTCCTGGATCACAGTCTGGTTCGACTCCGAGTCACCGCCGTCGCCACCATCGCCAGGCTCGTCTGACTCCTCTGCAACCGTCACGATCGCCTGTGTACTGTCGCCGGCACTGGCGACGGTTACCAGGTAGGTGCCGGGTTCGAGGCTGTCAGTGCTGGCAGTCAGGGTTGCCGTATCCGATTCACCCGGACCGAGTGTAACCGTCGTTTCGTCGACGGGTGACCCGTTGAGCGAGAGGGTGATCTCCTGTGTCGTCTCCGTATCTCCGGTGTTCTCGATGGTTGAGACGACCTCGAGCGGTTCACCCGGTTCGACCGGGGAATTCGTCTCGCCGATCGAGACGGTGACCGTCGGCTGCTCGCCGGTCTCGTCGCCAATCGTGATCGTTTCCTGGACGGAGTCGTCCTCGCTCGAAACGGTTACCGTGTACTCGCCGGGGTCGAGTCCGGTGGTGTCGCCGGTCAACGTTATCGTTTCGGACTCGCCGGGTCCGAGTGTGACTTCTACCGTATCGAGGATCTCGCCGTCGAGCTCGAGCGAGATTGTCTGGGTGAGTTCCTCATCAGTCGTGTTTTCGATGGTCGCGTCGACTTCGATCGGCTCACCGGGTTGGATCGGCGTATTGATATCACCGATACTGACCTCGAATGTCGGGCCAGTTTGCTCGTCGCCGATCGTGACCGTTTCCTGGGCGGAGCCGTCCTCACTCGAAACGATGGCCGTGTACTCACCGGGATCGAGTCCGGAAGTGTCGGCGGTCAACGTTATTGACTCGGATTCACCGGGACCGAGCGTCACCTCAGCGGTGTCCTGAACCTCACCGTCGAGTTCAAGTGAGACCGTTTGGGTGAGTTCTTCANAGCGTCACCTCAGCGGTGTCCTGAACCTCACCGTCGAGTTCAAGTGAGACCGTTTGGGTGAGTTCTTCATCGGTCGTGTTTTCGATGAGTGCGTTGACTTCGAGGGGATCACCAGGTTCGACGGGCGCGTTGGTTCCTTCGATGGTAACATCGAATGCTGGGCCAGCCTGCTCGTCGCCGATCGTGACCGTTGTCTGGTCGGAGCCGTCCTCGCTCGAAACGATGGCCGTGTATTCGCCGGGATCGAGTCCGGTAGTGTCGGCGGTCAGCGTTACTGACTCGGATTCACCGGGACCGAGCGTCACCTCAGCGGTGTCCTGAACCTCACCGTCGAGTTCAAGTGAGACCGTTTGGGTGAGTTCTTCANGAGCGTCACCTCAGCGGTGTCCTGAACCTCACCGTCGAGTTCAAGTGAGACCGTTTGGGTGAGTTCTTCATCGGTCGTGTTTTCGATGAGCGCGTCGACTTCGAGGGGGTCGCCCGGTTCGACGGGCGCGTTGGTTCCTTCGATGGTAACACTGAACGCCGGTTCACTCGGTTCGTCTCCGATCGTGACTGTGGCGTCGTCGGTGTTGTCGTCGCTTGAGACAGTGGCCGTGTACTCGCCGGGGTCGAGTCCGGCGGTGTCGGCGGTTAGCGTTACTGACTCGGATTCACCGGGCCCGAGCGTGACCTCTGCCGTGTCCTGGACTGTGCCATCGAGTTCAAGCGTGACTTCCTGGGTTCCTTCTTCGGTTCCAGTGTTCTCGATCGTGGCGTTAACTTCGAGCGGCTCTCCTGGGTCGACTGGATCGTTCGTGCTATCAACTGTTACGTCGAAGACAGGACCCTCGTCAGGACAGTCGATGCCGGTACCGAAGAGCCCCAGACAAACGGTGGCTTGGGCTCCAAGGACCGGGTCTTCGACCGTAATTCTAGCAGTGGCCTCGAAATCACCAGTGATTATCGGGCAAAACGACGCTGACACCGATAAGACACTGTCGTCAAGTGACGCATCGACAGTGAACACGTCCGCGTCGCCGACAACATCGATGTTTACGAGTTCGAAGACATCAAGAGGGAGTCCAAGGGTGCTGAGATCGGCTTCGAGACTTTCCTCGAGACAGTTTCCACCCGTGTCATCGACACACACTTCACCGAAATTCAGCGCGTTTAATTCCGCGTCACAGTCGTTTCCATCACAGTCGAGGCCAGTACCGAAGAGTCCCAGGCAAACAGTGGCCTGGATACCAAGGACCGGATCTTCGACCGTAATAATAGCAGTGGCCTCGAAATCCCCGGTGATCGTCGGGCAAAACGACGCTGACACCGAGAGGACACTCTCATCAAGTGACGCATCGACAGCGAACACGTCCGCGTCACCGACAATGTCGACATTTGCGAGCTCGAAGACATCGAGCGGGAGGCCGAGAGTGCTGAGATCGACTTCAACACTTTCATCGAGACAATTTTCACCCGTGTCATCAGCACACACTTCACCGAAATTCAGCGCGTCTAATTCTACGTCACATTCTTCTTGTGCGCCCACGGATTGAGACATGTAGATTGTCCCAATGGCACCTGTTCCACCAATCGTTTTCAGTATTGTTCGGCGTGTTTGGTCGGTCATAGTCTCTGTTTCAGAAGCTTGACTCCGGTAGATAACCAGAAGCCAAACCTGTCAGAAATCACTGTTGGTTGGGAATATTATAGGCTCGCATTGTTTATCTTGAAAGTAAACTGTAGGGGAATATATGCTGAAACAACGGGACGGTATCGTTCAGTATTGTCTCAATAGGAAATCGCTATGGAGTGTCTGATTCGTCTTCTCTCGACCGGCATACGTGTAATCCCATTTCCGTGAGTCTCGGCCACTGAACGAGTTATCTGTAAGCCATCACAGAAGTCTATCCGAATCGAAGTCACCTCGTCTCGGTTGTCACTGTCGTTCTACAATTCAATTCAGTTGATGGGTTATTTGCAGTACGTGATCACCGGTTGCTGATGGCCAGTGTTCACGAGACGTGGTGTATCCTCGATATCACTCACCCCACTATGTTGAGGTAAACGCACTCTCGCTGCGGTCTGTAGCGCTAAACACACTGGTTTCCAGCAGAAGATCAGATTCAGCGTTAATTGTGGCATACAGCTATGTCCGCTCCAGTCACGTCGGTCTGCGTTTCGTCGGGGTTCGCTACGAGTGTCGTCTGCAGTCACAGGGGCCACCTATTTACTCGTCCTCGAAGTGGGCTCTGTCTATGCAAGCCGTCGTTCTCGCGGCCGGCAAGGGGACTCGCCTGCAGCCGCTCACGGATGACACGCCGAAGGCGCTCGTCGAGGTCGACGGTCGACCGATCATCGAAGACGTCTTCGACAACCTGCTCGCGGTCGGTGCCGAGGAACTGATCGTCGTCGTCGGTCACCTGAAAGAGCAACTCATCAACCGCTACGGCGACGCCTACCGCGACGTCCCGATCACCTACGCCCACCAGCGCGAACAGCTCGGCCTCGCACACGCCATCCTCCAAGTCGAACCGCTCGTCGAGGACGAGTTCATGCTCATGCTCGGCGATAACGTCTTCCGGGCGAACCTCGGCGATGTCGTCGCTCGCCAGCACGAGGACCGCGCCGACGCGGCGTTTCTCGTCGAAACGGTGCCCGTTGAGGAGGCCTCGCGCTACGGCGTGCTCGATACGAACGAGTACGGCGAGATCGTCGAGGTCGTCGAAAAACCCGACGACCCGCCGTCGAATCTCGTCATGACCGGTTTCTACACGTTTACGCCGGCGATCTTCCACGCCTGCCGACTCGTCCAGCCGAGCGACCGCGGCGAGTACGAACTCTCGGATGCGATCGATCTCCTGATTCAATCGGGCCGGACGATCGATGCGATCCGCATGGAAGGCTGGCGCATCGACGTTGGCTATCCAGCAGATCGGGACCGGGCGGAAGCGTTCTTGCAAGGCGAGGCCGTGCCGCCCGCCGAAGTCAGCGGACGCGCCGTTGACGCGCCGGAAGCGGAGATGAATTGAAACTCACATCAAATCGGGGCATAACCTCACCGTTCTACCTACGCTTGGTCGATAGCTGTCTTCCGTCGATTCAGCTATCGTCGTCCCCCTGTTGGTCAGTCTCGCAGTCTTTATCCGCCCGCACATGGACGTACGCCCAATGGCCGATGCCGACGATCCGGCTTCCGGAACCCATCCCCAGGCGGTCGCTGATACGGCAGCGTCGTTCTGCGAGGAGTACGATGACGGGGAACAGATCCTCGAAACAGTCCTCGCAATCGATGCCGATCACGACACTGAAACCTGGACATTTTCGGATCTACCGCTGGATTCGGGGACGTTTGGTGAACTCGTTTCGCGTAATATCGTCGTCAAGGATGGCGGCGAGTATCGTGTCTCAAGCCGTAATGGAATTCGTGCAGCGCTAACTGACGAGGAGATCACCTCCGAATCCGAATCCGATTCTGACTCGAATTCAGGATATATTCGATCGAGGATCGTCGCCGTTGATATCCACACGGGTGCTGCGTTCGTGGGAGCACTCGCAATTCTGTTGGTGATGCGCCTGTTGAACTACGGGGCGGTGTTTCGCGGCGACCGCGTCGTCTCGCCGGGCAACGATCCCTACTACTATCGGTACTGGATGACTGAGTTCCTCGCGTCATCCGATGGGCTGACCGACTGGAGTGTGGTTACGTCGATGCCCGACGGAGCCGCCGAGCGGCGGCCGTTTACGCACGCTGCAAATTGGCTGCTCGCAGAGGTACTCGGTGGTGGCCAGGGGGCGGCAGACATCGTCACTGCATGGCTCCCTGTCGTCGCGACGCTTGCCTTGGGGATCGTCGTCTATTGGCTCGCCGTTGTCGTCACGGACGACGTTCGTATCGGTATCGCATCGGTGGTTCTCCTCGCGTTAACACCGGTTCACGCCGTCTACTCTGGGGTTGGGTTCCTCGAACACAGATTGCACCAATACTTCTGGCTCGGCGTAACGCTGTTGGCACTGGCCTGGCTGGCCGTCGACCTTCGGCGGCGATCCCAAGACTCGTCGGACCGAACGCGGGACCCCCTCCTTGAGCACTGTCGCTCCCCCTGGACGTGGGTCGCTACTATCGTTTTTGGCATTGCACTCACCTTCTCGGCGTACGCCTGGGGCGGTTCAGTGCTGATGTTCCTCCCGGTCGCCATCTATATCGGGTTGAAGGTTCCACTTGATGTCCGTGCGGGGCTGTCACCGACGCTTGGAAACGTTCCATTGCTGACTGGACTAGGGATAAGCAGCGCGCTCAGCGTCTTCTTCTATCTCCGCTGGGGATGGCAGGAATCGTTTACGGCGGTCGTCTCGGTACTTCTCGTCGCCGGTAGTCTCGGCGTCATTGTCCTCGGCGAGGCGTGGCATCGTCTCGAGTTCAGTGTTCCGACATCCGGACTGATTGGAATCGAAGCGGTGCTCACTGCGGTGGGGATCGGTGTGGTTCGCTCATTGCGTCCGACGGACTGGACACGATTGCAGACTCGGGCCGATGATCTGCTATTTCGAACTGGGGCAACGGAGACGGGATCGGTCTTCTCGACGGACAACTCTATCATTCTCGAACCGATGGCACACCTCGGCATCAATTTCTATCTCGCGGTCATCGTTCTCGGTTGGGCGAGTTGGGTTGCGTCACGACGGTACGAACCCGGCTGGCTCTTGCTGTCGGTCTACACCGTCTTCTGGCTCGTGATGGCGACACTGCAGGTCCGCTTTGCAGCACAACTCGCGATTCCACTCGCCGTGCTCGGCGGACTGGGACTCGTTGCTCTCCTCGCCTGGGTCGATCTAGCTCGGGTTCCACGCCCATTCCGAACGTCCACGACGGACGACGACCCGAGTGAGTCGTGGCGAACTCGTGACACCGTGACCGATGGCGGTGACTACAAGCCGGGAATCATCGTTCCGCGGGATGTCCGCAAACTCGCCACACTCGGATGGATCGTGCTTCTCGTCTGTGGAATGAGCCTGATTTTCGTTCCATCACTGAGTGCACAGACGACCCACAGTGACGCACAACTAGAGGCAACGACCGCCATCGAGGACCACGCCCTCGAGACGGATCGCGAGTACCCGGCCACCTTCGTGTTGAGTCGTTGGGGAGACAACCGACTGTACAACTACTTCGTCAGTGGAGAGTCCCAGAGCTACAGCTATGCTCAGAACACGTTTGGTGACTTCCAAACTGGTACCGATCCGGACGGCTGGTACGACCAGTTCGGAGACCGTGTTGGCTACGTGGTTTTGACCGACCAGAGCAACGTATCCGCGGAGATGACTCAATCACGACTCCACGAGGAGTACGGTACGGGCGGATCCCAGACTGACCCGCTCACGCACTACCAGGCGATCTACCTCGACGAGGAGGTAACAGCGTTTGCCGTCGTCCCCGGCGCGACGATTACCGGTTCGGGCGAGGCCGGCGAGAACGTTACCGTCGAAACTGAGACCGACGTTTCCGGCGAAACACTCACGTACGAGCGATCAACGACCGTCGGCGATGACGGCACGTTCTCCGTCACCGTCCCGTACCCCGGAGAGTACGATGTTGGCACGGCGTCGGTCGACGTTTCCCGGTCTGCAGTCGAGTCGGGGGAGTCGGTTCCGCTGGACTAACGTCGCTGTTCGATGCGAATGCGTGCCGTCTCAACTCACCGTTTGAGAGCGACCACGGTGTTGACGGTTTAGAACCTGCAGCTATTCTCCGAACCTGATACTATCTCTCGGACTCCATGACGGTGCCAATCCGTGATAACACTGGGTGAGCGGAGTTCAACAGGCGAGTGAGTCTCTATGTTTCTATCTCAAATATACACTATCTAACATGAAATATGTTATACCATCCGTAGGTGTGGCATGGAACGAATGGTGACCGGCTGGCAGTATCGAATGGTAAGTGCTTTCGGTGCGATACTTGCCGTATTCGGCGCGCTGAGTGTTGCAAACCATCCGGTGGCGCAGTCGCTATTCACGACGCACGTGCCGCTTTTCAACCGACTGGAGGTCACCGTCTTGGGCGGCGACTCTCTCGTCTGGGCGCTTACCCTCACCGTCCTCGCCATCACCACCAGCCTGTTCCCGCTTTATAGACCCCAACCGCGACGCGTTCTCGATACCGTCTTTCTCACGCAAAAGCGCGTCCTCGTCGGCGGCCTCGCGCTCGCCACACTCGGCTATTTCAAGTGGTCATACCGCCTTCCGCGTGCGACGCTCGTGATGACCGTCGGCGTGCTCGGACTCATCCTCCCAGCCTGGTTCGTCTGGATCCGACGCCGACCGACCGACGATTCCGATCGCCTCCTACTCGTCGGTGACGACCCCGAGCAGTTGGCCCAGATCCCGACGACCATCTCGATGCCAATTCTCGGCTATCTCTGCCCGTCCGTTCTCTCCCCGCGCGACAACGCCGAGCCCGCGGCCGACGGCGGCCTCTCGATCTCTGCAACTGCCTCCTCCGAACTCGAGTCGGACTCGACGGCGGAGCAACCCGGGCTAGAGCGGATCGGCGGTCTCTCTCGGCTCGAAACCGTTCTGGTGGAGTACGACATCGACACCGTCGTCCTCGCGTTCCGCCACGCCGACCGCGCCGAGTTCTTCGGCGCACTCGATGCCTGTCACGCACACGGTGTCGACGCGAAGGTCCACCGCGAGTACGCCGATTGCGTACTGGCTGCAGAGGGGACCGTCGGAACGCTCGTCGACGTAGACATCGAACCCTGGGACCCGCTCGATCACCTGTTCAAGCGCGTTTTCGACATCGCCTTTGCGCTCACCGGGCTGGTCTTGGCCGTGCCGCTCGTGACCGGAATTGCGGTTGTAATCAAACTCGACAGTCCCGGCCCGGTGCTGTACAGTCAGGATCGAACCGCCGGCTTCGGCGACACGTTTTCCGTCTACAAGTTCCGAACGATGATTCCCAAAGGTGAGTCCGCGGCTCCTGCTTCGGATTCGGAAAACGACCGCATCACGCGCGTCGGTTGCCTGCTGCGGAAAACCCACCTGGACGAGTTACCCCAGCTGTGGTCGATTCTGATCGGGGATATGAGCGTGGTCGGCCCCCGTGCCGCCTGGACCGAAGAGGAGGTCCTGCTCGAAGCGGACGCGCCTGCATGGCGAAAACGCTGGTTCGTCAAACCCGGGCTGACCGGACTGGCGCAGATAAACGACGCGAAGAGTACCGATCCGCGGCTGAAATTGCGCTACGACCTCGCGTACATTCGCCGCCAGTCGTTCTGGATGGATGTGAAGATCGTGATTCGGCAGGTGTGGACCGTCCTCACCGATCTGTGGATCACGCTTCGTCGCGGCAACTGAACTCGTCCTGTGGCCCGTGGGCCGGTGTTTCGTCCGCCGGTTCACAGCCAGTATCGTTCGTAGAGGAACACGCTCCCGGCGATGATTCCTGTGATGACAAGCACGGTAGGGTCCGATGAGACGTAGAGATTCGGTGTCGGATGGCGGTACCACGTGATCGGATAGAGCCACGTCCCAGCTGCGCCATCGGCGTATGCTTTGAGCCCGTCGATGACGAGGTGTGAGAACGCTCCCGCAAGCAGGAATCCGAATGCTCGTCGATGACGCTCTGTGAGGACGACGGCACCGACACCGGCGAGCAGGCAGACGCCACCGATCGTCTGCATCGCGTCGAGACTAAACGGCACTCCGAGCACCGACTCGAGCGTTGCATCGGTGACGAGCAGTCCGAGCCGGTTGAGGTCAGGAAGCAGTGCCCCGATCATCGCGATCGCCACCCAGCGTTTCGTGAGCCACTCGAATCGCCAGCTCGCGACGGTGAAGAGCGCGTAGGCCGCAAGGACGTGGGTCAGGAGGTCAGCCATCGTTCGGTCCTTCTGTATCGCGTTCTGTCCGGCCCGTTCGCGGCTCGAATCCGAGTTTCTGCGGAAGGGGTTGCCAGTGTTTGCAAAAATAACTGATTGCAAGGAGAGCTCCAGCGAGAGAGACGACGTATTTGTACGTCGATGCGCCGTCGCTTCGGTTGACGACAACTGTTTTCTCGGCCGTCATCGTCTGATCCGAGTCGAGCACACCGTACACCTGTACCATGCCACCTGGCTCGACTGATTTGTCGACGTTCGTCACCTCGAGTTCAGCCGCGATGTCGTCGGCGTCGTCGTGGACGTGGATGACGATCGTGTCTTCGGCCGCGGTCTGGACCTCTCCGAACAGAAGGACCTGCTGGTCGGTGAACTGGCCGGGGTCGTCCTGCAGCTGATCTCCCGTCGGATGGGGCCAGCGCTCATCGTAGGTTGCGCCGTAGTGGACACAGAGCCCGGCGAGGGTTGTGAGGAGCAGTGTTCCAACGACGACTCTGACTGCCGGGCGCATTCGTTTTCGTGCTCTCGGATTCGGTACTTGGTCGTTATGCTTCGGATTGGTGTGGGTTGTCTGTTTGGCTGCACTCGGGAATGAGGACCGATTCCACCGGCAGTGATTGAGACGAACGATAACGCATTAGCCCCGTCGCTGTGAATGTCGGACGAATGCGAATTCTTCGGGTCGCACAGAAGGTCTATCCCGACGTGAAAGGGGGCGGACCGTACCACGTCCACGCGATGAGTCGCGACCAGGCGGCGATGGGACACGACGTGACCGTCCTGACGGTGCGGTACGACGACTCCCTTCCTCACGTTGAAGAACGCGACGGATACACGGTGGTTCGGTACGATCCCGCAGTGACGCTCCTGGGGAACGATATCAGCCCCGGGCTCGCGCAGTATCTCTCCGCAGCCGAGGATTTCGACGTAATGCATGCCCACTCGCATCTGTACTTTGCGACGAATCTGGCTGCACTGAAGCGATTCCTCGGGGATATTCCGCTCGCGATCACGAACCACGGACTGTACTCGCAGAACGCGCCGGAGTGGGTCTTCGATCTCTATCTGCGGTCGATCGGCCGATGGACGTTCAACCAGGCCGACGTCGTGTTTTGCTACACGGACACCGACAAGGAACGCGTGCGCGAGTTCGGCGTCTCGAGTCGGATCGAGGTGGTGTCGAACGGGATCGATACCGAACGGTTCACGCCTAACGGTTCAGAGAGTGAGTTGATCGAGAGTGATGGGCCTGTCGTGTTGTTCGTCGGACGGTTAGTCGAGGGAAAACAGCCAACCGTTGCCATCGATATCGTTAGCCGTCTCCAGTCGAAGCATCCCGAACTAGCGCTGTATATCTGCGGCGATGGCGCATTACGCGGAGAGCTTGAGGATCTTATTGCTCATAACGAGCTAAACCAGTCTGTTTCGCTCCTCGGGCAAGTCCCCTACGATGAAATGCCAGCTATTTATCGAACTGCCGATGTACTCCTGCTTCCGAGTACTGCTGAGGGGCTCCCCCGTACCGTCCTTGAGGCATTTGCTTCGGAAACCCCCGTTGTAGCCTCGAATCTGGATCACATTCGGGAAACCGTTCGAAACGGCGGTAAAACGGCACCACCAGAGAAGCCGGCAGCGTTCTCCGAACAAATTGATCACTTACTTTCGGAACCGGATACTCGAGAGCATCTCGCGAAACGCGGCCGTCAACTTGCAACGAGGACTCATCAGTGGCGAACAACCGTTGAAGCGACTACAGCCACATTAGAGTCACTCCTAGCATAGCTGCCCATCGATATCATTTTACGAATTCATATAGAAACCGCTGGTACCAATGGAGGCACCGAACGTTTTTTTCTTGTCAGTTGACTCTCTGCGATACGATTATTTCTCGGACTTTCAGGAAACGATCGCAGATCGGACAACGGGAGTGAGTTTCACAAATGCGGTATCGACCGCCACACAGACGAGTTCATCAATGCCGATGCTTGCAACGGGATCGTATACTGACGAACTCGAGACGTGGGGCTTACCCGAATCTGGAGAGCCTGCTCCGCTCGCTGAAGTTTTTCAGGATTGGGGCTATCGAACGGGGCTTTGGACGGATAACTTTCTGTTCGGTGCGGACTATAACTACGATCGCGGCTTCGACGGCGGAGACCTCGGGAAACCGACGTGGAAGAAAAAGCTCTCAACGACCCTCCAGAACGGGCCGATAGAACCGCTGTTCCCGGCAATTGAGTGGACGTATTTCAACATCTTCAAACGGTTTACGCAGTCGCTGGGCGCTGACGAGAATTTCTATCGACCTGCCAGCTCCCTCAATGAGTCGGCGATCGACTGGGTGACGGCCCAGACGGATCCCACGTTCTGTTGGATTCACTATATGGATCCGCATCATCCGTTTGAACCACCGACGGATTATCTCGGTAAGTACAAGTTCAATACCACAGAAAATAGAAACGAATTAAGCCAACTTAGCCGGAACGCTATAAAGGCAAACGGAGAAGGCTATTCGAGCGCTGAACTTGACGACGTAAAACAGGTATACGAGGCTGCATGTGAGTATCAGGGCGATCAAATACTCGATTTTATTGAACAGCTAGAAGCAAGTGGACAGTACGATCCTAATCGAGATGTCTTTGTTCTGACCGCCGATCACGGAGAATGCCTGTCGCACGACCAGTACGGGATGATGGGCCACGTTCCACCGGCGATCTGGGAAGAGTCCGTCCGGGTCCCCCTCGTCATCTCGATTCCGGAGTGGTCTCGCGAAACAGTCACTCGCCAAGCAACGCTTGCCAACCTCTACGAGACAATCGTCACAGCAGTTGACTTCCGGGTAGACGGCGACTCCGAGGAGACTCTACCAACTCCTGCGGATATGACTGCTGAAACCGCCCACTTTGTAACTGAATGGGAGGTCCCTGGAACAGATGAGACCCACACCTATCGCGGTGTCCGTCGAGCAGATGGAACGAAATTGTTCGGTGGACACCTCAATGCGCAGGATCAAGTTGTACTGACGGAGTATACTGTCGACGAGATTTCAGATACCATTCGTTTTACGTCGACGGGTGAGGAGACTCCAGACGATTCAGACGAACTGGAACTCTGGTCTGCACTCATGGAACTCGTCGAAGAACGCGGTTCGGCTATCGATGATGCGGCAGTTGTCACTGGTGAGCTAAACGAAGAACATCTTCGTGATCTCGGGTACTTGGATTAGGCACCTAATGTTATCCCACTATGTCGTAGTGTTATCGAATGGAATGTATTGATTACTTTAGGACGTACTTCCCTTCGCGCACCGTAATTCGTTGCAGATCTCCGATCTGACCATAATATGTTCACAGAACTAATACCGGATGGGCCGTAACAAGAGGTGTAGAGGAATAAATCGACATGTCAAAAATGCGGGCTGCAATCAATCATCCGTGGACTGCTATTAGAACGGTAAAGTCAAATGTAGCGCGACCTTTTATTGAACCACCATCTGAGCAATCAAACATCCTTGAGATGGACTGGGATAATCTTATTATTCTGGATGCTTGTCGATATGATACGTTTAAGAAGCACAACTCTATTGACGGTAATCTTAGGAAAATCTATTCTACATCAAGTCATACAGCAGAATTCGTTGAAAAAAACATCAATAAATACTTCCAAGACACTGTATATATAACAGCGAGCCCACAGTTGGCTGGGCAGGGAGACAAATTTCATCACCTAGAGCACCTTTGGCAGGATTTTTGGGATGATGATTTACGTACGATTCCACCTTGGGATGTCACTGATCAGGCCAAAAAGATTGCGCGATTCTATCCGCATAAACGGCTTATAGTACATTATATGCAGCCCCATTATCCATTTATTGGTGGCAAAGGTAGTGAAATTGGCGAGCATGCAACATTCACAGGGAATGTTGAAGATAGAGAAGCGACTTCGGTTTGGGATTTACTAGCTGCGGGTAAGATTAATACCGATTTGGCACAAGCCGCTTATGAAGAAAACTTAGATATTGCTCTTGAATCCGTTTGTGATCTTGTAGATTCGTTAGTTGGCAAGACAGTTATATCCAGTGACCACGGTAACCTTTTTCGGAAGAAAATCGGTTCTCTACCGGTTAGAATCAATGGTCATCCAAAATCATTCCCCGATCCAGAACTACTATCAGTTCCATGGTTAGAGGTCCAAGGAGAAACAAGAAAGGAAATCATTGAGGATACTAGTCCTACTAGTGATCCTCAATCATATGATGATAACATCGTCCAAGACCGATTGGCTGATCTAGGATATTTATGACAACGACTGTTTGCTTTGTCACAAGCGCCGATCTCTCGGGATCGTCTGGACGAAATATTGCTACACGAGAAATCGTGAAGGCATTCGCAGTTGATCCAGACATTCAGTTGCAACTTATTGTGCCACGTCCACAGCAATCTAGCGCCAATGCAGTCTTTAAGGCTACGTCACAGGTTCTTTTTCTCCCTCTAAAGGATGGGTCAAAGAAGTGGTATGTCTATTCACAACCCCAACTCCTACGTCACCTCTGGCAGTGTCGTAACTCAGATTTTCTCGTTACTCGTTCACATCCATCACATATTCTCCCACCACTTGCCTCGGATATCTTTGGAACAAAATATGTACTCTTGATCCGGGGTTTAGCTGCCTTAGATGATCGAAGTCAAGAACAATTTGGGAAACTCGCTCATCATGTTATTAAAAAGAATTCCAATTCAGCAGATAAAATTGTTATTGCCTATGAGGAGATTGAGCAGCGACTGCAAACTCTAGGGTGGGGCCTCTCAGAGAAAACTGAAGTATTCCCGAATGCCGTTGACACTTCACGCTTTCATGCGATACCCAAGAACTCTGCACGCGACAAACTTGATATCCAATTTTCTTCTCAAGACTTTGTTGTCGGATTTGTTGGTAGTGTACGACAACGACACCGCCTTCGATCACTCATTAAAGCGATCGCTATCTGCCAGAGGCAATTGGAGTCAATAAAACTACTAATTATCGGTAATGGGCCACAAAAAGAGGCTCTTCAATCACTTTGTGATACAAAAGATATTGAATCGCGTGTTGTCTTCACCGGTCACGTACCCCATGATTCTGTCCCAACCTACATTTCGGCTTGTGATGTTCTCTATGGAGTTTCTGACGATGATAGGCCTTCAAACCCCATTAAATGCTATGAGTATTTGGCTTGTGAACGCCCAATCATCACATCACGAACACCTGAACTGGAATTTGTTGAGGAACTTCCAGCCGGTGAGATGTTAGAGAAGGTCACTCCAGAGAGGGTTGCTGATGCAATAGTAGATTTGGAACATGCAGGCAGGAGTTTCCGTTCAGAGATGGGACAAAGAGGTAGGAAATACGTTGCCGAACATCATACTTGGGACCAAATTGTTGATATTTGTACTGCTCCTATAGTTGAAAGCAATGCAGAATATTGATAGTTGAATAACTCCGGAAGAATATTGTATTTGTGGTGTTGTAACTACCTCATGGGAAAAACTTGTGGTGCAGTATATATTGCCACAGGTGCACAATATGTTGACGAAGCAATGGGTTCTATCCGTAGTTTGAAAGAAGAGACCTCTGATATCAATATAACCTTACATACCAACGATAAAGGTTTAGTTGGAAAAAACGAAGTGCGGTTGCTAGACTCTATAAATACCATTGAGAGCTATGAGGGCCACTATGGGGATTCAATCATAACTCCCAATCTACTTCCGTATGATAAAAACCTAGTCTTAGATACAGACACATATGTCAGTGGAGATATTACCCCTGTATTTTCTCTATTATCGGAATTCGATATTGCCGCTGCTCACAATCCTGGTAGCCGAGTATCAAGAGATATAGGCGGGAATGTAGCTCGAGATGTCCCTAATGCATTCCCTCTCTATAATACTGGTGTCGTTGGCTTGAAACGCTGTCAATCTGTTTATGATTTTTTGGATAATTGGGAAACAAAATATGATGAGCTAATGAATAGAAGTGATAGTAGGCTTAACCAACCGGCTTTTCGGGAAGCACTTTATGAAAGTAATCTTCGAATCGCGACACTTCCTAGTGAATATAACTGCCGTATAAGATATCGTGGATCGGTCGGATTTCTAACATCTGATGTCAAAATCATTCATGGTAGACATCCAGTGGGGATCTCGAATCTAGAGAGAAAATTGAACAAAGATTCTGGAATGAGGGTATTTACCACAAAAAGATATCCTCTACAGTTAATTAATAGGAGTCCTGGTCTGATTTTCTATCTTCGGTCAATTATGAAGGAAATGAGAACAAATAGATTCTCTTCGTACTCCTTCATAGGTAGATTTCGCGATTCAATTAAAAAGAGAGGGACTTTGGAAACCATAGAGAAAACCACCAGAGATTTACTAGATTGAGAGACATCTAGTTAGAATCTTAGCATTGGTTCTTATTGAACGATATACGGTCTGAACTCTGATATAATTGTTCAACAGCTAAGCCCATAATTAGCCAGATCGTGTATATTCTTGTCATACGACCCGAGAAGAATACATATACAGAAACAATAACTAGGGACAACAGAACAGCAATCCTTTCTTCTTCTCTGATTGATATAGACAACCGGAGTAGTGATGTGAAGATGTATGCATGTAGGACGGTATATGTGAGCGCTGCTGGTATTCCAAGATACAAGGCAAAACTCAACCAGATATTGTGAGGATCATAGATAATTGGCTCACCAATAGATAGTGGAACGTAATTGTGTACACCAACTCCGAATAGGGTGCTTACAGGATTTGATACTGCAATTGATATTGTTTCCAGATATCTGTTTCCCCGGTAAGCTAAGCTCCCTGCCAAATAATCAATTGATAGCAGCCGATTAGTTATCCCAGGTAGATCAATAGCGACAAGCGAAATAAATAGTATTCCAAAACTTGCTGTCACAATGGTCCTTGCAAATCTAAAAATTGTATCCCGTTCTAGTAGAGCCATAAAAATCACTACAGACATTCCAACTCCCAATAGAGCCGAACGAGATCCTGTTAAAATCAGTCCTGATAAAATTACTGTTAGACCGGCTATTCCGAATATATTGTTGCCATCTTGATAGTAGTAGCGGCAAACACCAACAACAAAAGCGACTGCCATGCCATGTGATAGATGATTAACTCCGATGGCTAGTTCTGTATTCCCAATCCGCCGTGCACCTCCAATAGTCAATGCAATGTATATAACTATAGCACTAAATACAACACCTGATAAAAAAATTGAGTATAAGATGTTTTTTGCCCTCACATATTGGGATAGAATGATTGTGACTGCAAATAATGCTATGTTCGCCCAAAACTCTGTGAAGAATATAAACACTACACCATTCCGGCTAAATGCTGATATATTATAAACAAATGATAATGAAGAACAACATATGAATAGAAACATCATATATATTGTTACATGATCAATACGAGTATTGTATTGCAGAGTAGTAAATAGCACAAAAACCGACGATAATGCTATGAGGATGGGTATGAAATAAGAAAGACTATCAATATATGGTAAGTTTAGTGGTACATCAAACCCACGCAAAAAGAAAGTATTTAGAGCTAATGAATACAATATCACATATGACACTACTCTCTTTGTGTTCTTCTTTTCATCTCTCAAATAGTATTTTATATTATTCATATACTGGGTGTATACTGAGTTGACTCAACTGCATGGTTCTCATTCTGGTTTGGATATAGGCAGACACATAGTTGTTTTGTAATAGCTGGCGGATGTAATATAATCCAGAAGATCTACTCTGGAAATAGTCTCTACCATCAAATTATAGGGGCTAACAATTGATAACCTATGCCAAAAATAGCTAACCTAATACGGATGGAGAACGGCCATTAGAACACAATATGCCAGTGAGAAAACCCATCAATAACGGATTGCGATATTTGAGATGCTTATTTCATGGGAGCAATGTTGAAAAATACATCCGTCAGATCGGACTTGACCAATATCTCTCTGGCCCCTATTGGTCTCTCGTTCATAGATTTTCCAATAATACTCAAACTCATACTATTGTTGATCAAAGCGTTGAATTTCGGACCGAATCATTCACTGAATTCATGCGATTCCAGAACCTAAATCATGAACAACCAGTGATAAAGAATTTATTATGTTCAATAGATTCGGATGATGTATTCTATGATATTGGAGCAAATGTGGGGACTTATACCTGTTTTGTAGCACCAAAAATAGACCGTGGACAAATCGTTTCATTCGAGCCAGAACCACATAATGCGATGCGTCTACAAGATAATCTTGATTTAAACGATTTTGATAGTCAAATCATCAGAGTGGCATTAACAGACACTAACACAACTATTGACTTTGCGCTTTCTGGGAACGAAACTGGTGAAGGAGAACATGCAATCTCTCTGACCGATGGTGAAGATACAATCAAAGTTGAAGCTGCAAGAGGAGACTCAATAATTGATCAACGTAATTTGGAGGTTCCAACAGTATTAAAGATAGATGTAGAAGGAGCAGAATTGTCAACCTTGCGTGGGTTTAAAAAAACGATCCATGAACACGCCCGACTAGTATATGTTGAAGTGCATCCGGAGAAACTTCCCGAGTTTGGTGGTACTGTATCAGAAGTGCGCGCCTTCCTTGAAGGGGCCGGGTTTGATGTAGCTGAGATTCCTCAGAAGCGAAGCGAGGTTTTTTTACGAGCATCGAAATAGCCATTAAGTAGAATGCAGACTAGCCTATTTCGGCGATTTATATCAATCCTTGGAGCTAAAATCACAACTCTCCTACTTGGATTATTCATAACACCTATTCTCGTGCGTTTGCTTGGTAGTTCTCTGTATGGTGATTATGCATTTATTCTCTCTATTTTAGGAATTACGATGATTCTCGCCAATGCTGGTATCTTTGATGGTGCTCGAAAGTATATTGCAGAAGATAGAGAAGATTCTAATTGGGTTGAGCATGTTTTTGGATTTTATCTGCGCGTAGCTGCTCAATTGGCTGCTCTTGCAGCCTTTTTATTTATACTATTTTCCTGGTTTGGCCTATCTGATCGATTCTTCAATTCTAATTTCTCTATTTATTTTTATTTGCTTGCTGCTCTGATCATTAGCCGACAAGCATATTCTGTCGCTCGAGGTGGATTAATGGGCCTTGGTTTTGAGGATCAGAGCGAACCACTCAGTATTCTCAAAAAAGTACTTTTCGGTATTTTTGGCCTTTCATTCGCTTATATTGGATATGATGTTGCTGGTATTCTTTTGGGACACATTCTTGCAAGTCTCATAACCTCTCTTCTCGCCTTTATGATATTATTCCGCCATCTAAATACCAGATATGTTTTCACCCGTGTTCCAGCAAAATTCCCAAAGAAAAGCTTACTTTCATTCAATTTCTTCAGCATTATACTGATATTTATGACATCTTCACTATATCATGTTGATATTCTTCTTCTTCGTCCAATAACTGGGAGCGAGGCAACTGGTTACTATCGGGCAGCGCTTGTTGTTGCTGAGTTTCTTTGGTTTGTTCCAAATGCAATTCAAATGTTCCTTCTCCATTCATCCTCTGAATTATGGTCAAAAAACAAGATTTCAGAGATAACAAATATTGTTTCTAAGGTGACTAGATACAATCTATTACTAGTACTTTTATTCTCAGTTGGCCTTGCAGCGCTTGCTAATGATTTTGTTACAGTGTACTTTGGTCCGGATTTCTCTCCAACTGTTCGACCCCTACTGTTACTATTACCTGGCACACTTGGATTTGCACTTGCTAGACCAATATTTGCTGTTGGACAAGGTAAGGGTGAACTTCGTATTCTGATTTTAGCGACCGGTGCTGCAGCAGTCATGAATCTTTGTTTAAACCTTTTATTGATACCATTATATGGGATATCTGGAGCTGCTGTTGCTACTAGTATTAGTTATGGGTCAATGGTTGTATTCCATGTTATAGCCGCCCGGAAAATTGGGTTTGACCCAGTCAGTGATCTCCGACTCTCAAAGATTGTGTTTGTTGCTCTAACATCTTCAATCGTTATTTTTGGTATTTCTTCTATAATCTCTTCCTCTTACCTATCCCTATCTATCGTCCCTCCGATTGGGTTCATTGTATATATTATATTAACAGTGAAATTTGGAGTTCTATCTTCTGAGGAAATTGATGACTTTGCACAACGGTTACCAAATCCAATTGATGAACATTTCAGAAGATTTGTAGTTGTATTACAAAATCATTAACTCAATAAGTTATTAGGGGACTGAGTCATCAATGATCCATATCATCATCGTATTGTCTTGAGTCAAAATGTTTGGTTATCTATTTTCTTCAAGTTCACTTGCAGCAAGCTCACCACGAAGATAGGCAAGACCGCGATCTGTGATTCGATAGTAGCCGCGTTTTTCATCGATCTTTTCGAGCAAGTTAGCATCTGAGAGGACGTTCATCCGCCGAGAGACGGTATTTTGGCTTCGGTCGAGAACGCCGAGTTCTTCGACAAGATTGTACCAGACGGTTGTTGGTGGGAGTGCAATCCGATGGCCCGCATTGGTCTCTAGTTCTTGAAGATACTCTAAAATTGCATCGTCAGCTTCGTTCATCCACGATACGCGGGCCCGCATGTCTCGGAGGTCATCTGTTTGGTGATTAATTGCACCGGATCGGACGCTTGTTGAGCTATATGGTCCAAATATGGGCCATATACACTAGAAACTAAGTAACATGAATCTGTACGTCTTGGTAGGGACGCTATACGCGGATTCGACTCTCTAGAAAGTCGAAAATGCGGATCGGTGCTGCAGACACCGAGTCCGCGAGAAGCTCCCGTAATTCCCCTACGGAAGCCATGTCAAACGACGAGACACGGGGTAATGAAAGCCCCGACCGGCAGGACGCAATCGACCCGAACGACCCACTCGAGACCCACCTCGAAGCTATCGACCAGCTCACGAGGGCGCTCCTCGTCAAGACGACGCCACCGGACGCGCCCGCCATCGACGACCTCGACGCGACACAGCGCCGGGAGGTCCGCAGGCGACTTCGCGAGATCAGAGCCGAGACCAGTCGGATCGGCCTGCTCCTGATCGGCCCCGAGGCGGCGATTCCTTACCGCCCGGAGGGCGTCACGACCTACTCCGGTCCGGATCCGGAGACGTTCGAGGACGACTCGCTACAGACCGACGACCGGGGTGAGGACGATGACTGACACGCTCCGCGAGCGCGTCGAAACACTAGAGGCTGAACTCCGGCGCAAGGACGATCGGATCGCCACCCTCGAAGCCCGACTCGAAACGGCGATAGACCGCCTCGACACCCTCGAGTCGCGTCTCGCTGACCACGACGACCGCCTGGAGACGCACGAGAACGCCTGCCACGATCACGCTACCCGCCTCGACGCCCACGACGACCGCCTCCAACAAATCGACGCGCTCGCCGACGCCACGCGCAACCGTACCGGCGCGAACAAGGCCCGCATCGAAGAACTCCAGGCGCGCGAACTCGAGAAGGGAGCCCACCTCGAAACCGCCACCGTCGACGAACACGAACTCGAGGTGCAGGGTGATCGGCTCGAACGGATCACCAAGGACGACGGCCGTTCATATTTTCGCGTTCCGGACAGCGCCGACCCGCTCGATTCGGGGCACGTCTCGCTCGCCTACGGTGACTTGCTGCCGATCCAGCAACTCGCCAGGATGGACACGGACAGACGCCGGGCAGCCGCCAACACGGTCCCGACCAGACTCGCGGCCGCACTCTGGCAGGCACGTACCGACCCGAGCATCGGCGACGATCCCTGGGAGCCCGGCTGCAAGAACGTTCGCGCGTTCGTCACGGCGAGCGATCTGAAACACTGGATTCGACGACAGGAACCCGGGACGAGCGAGACCTACGCGAAAAAACTCGTCTCGCGGACCATTGACGCCCTGCTCGATCTTTCGAAGCACCGACTCGCGGTTCGGCGGACGACCCAGCGCAAGAACGGCCTCGAGTACACCGAACGACGGCTGATCCTCCCCGCCGATGCCGCGATTCCGGGCGAAACCGGTCGAACACGGAGCGACCCAAACCGAGACCGGCAGTCGAACGGGATGGACGAAGACGCGTCACCCGAGTCGTCTCCACCGACAACTGATGTCCACGGATAACAGCGTCCATCCGCCGGTTTCGCTCCCGAGTTCACGCTGACTCGCTGGCGAGAGCCGTCATCTCTACACGACCCTCGACGCCGCGGTTCACGAGCGGCTGTCTGCACTGGCGGTAGCTGCGGGTCTCCCTGCGAGCAGTCCGCGGCAGTCTACACGGGAGACAACCGCCTGTGACGCTCCGAAGACGACGGCTGTCCACGGGATCGGTTGCTGTCGCCGCTCGAAATCGCACGCCGAGTCGTATCGACGACTCGTTCGAGGGTGGTATCCAAAGCCGCCGAGAAGACATCGAGTAATCGAGTGCAGCGAGCGGTGCGATCACCGCTCGTGCTGTTCCGGTGGGGATTCCGTGCCGGACTGGTGGTCGTGCTCCCCTCGCTGTTGCGAGTTCGCTCGGGCCGGCGGCTCAGGTGGTTCGAACGCCGCGACGAGCACCTGCCCGGCGCGGGTATCCAGCAGGGCAGCCAGACTTCGCCGGGAGCGGGTGCCGACCGCTGCCAGGCCGGCGACGAGTAAGTGGCCGATGATGACGGGCGTCGATACCGATCCCCCGCTCCCGACGGCGATCGACGCGAGCAACGACGCGGCAACCGCCGGAAGGACGACCAGACTCGTCACGCGAATCGGCCGTGCACGAATTGCGTCCCGCAGGTCCCGTCCCCGTCGAGCAACGCCGGACGTTTCCAGTGCGGCCGCGAGTTCGCCCGCTACGCGATCAATACCCCGAATAATGGGGCCGACCGCTCGCGTCTCGCGGAGGTCGATGACGATGACCTCGGGCTCGGGTTCCGTCGTCAGCCAGCGATAGCAGTACGTCGACTTGAGGTATCCCGTCCAGGTCGCGCCGATGGCGGCTAGCCGCGAGTTCACGATAGCGCCGCGAATCCGGGCTCCGTATCGCGATAGCGACGATCCGCGGGCAGCGAGCCGCGAGTTCGCGATCCAGTTCCGGACCCGGGAACCGACCCGCGACAGCGACGAGCCGACGGCGGTGAGTCGCGAGTTCACGACGGCTGTCTCGACGTAATCGCGGACGGGCGACTGCTCATCGTCTGCTCGGGAATCCGCTGACGGCTCGTCCGGTGACTCAGACACGGATTTCCTCCCGCTTCCGACGAGGTGAACTCGTCAGTGATCGGTGCGAGCGTTCGACTGGCTCCGGAGGACGGATTTCTGGATCGACCATAGACGACGGATGACGCGCAGACACCAGCGTCACTCGATGTCCGTGACGGTTCCGCTGACAGTCGTCGTGTCGAGGTCCAGTGCAATAGTGGTTCCGGCCTCGAGTCGGTCACCCCGGAATCGGGTGCCGGTTTCGCGTTCGTGCGCAGTGGTTTGTAACTCGACCGTGAGGGTTACCCGCTCGTTCCGCGGGTGTTCGCGCTCGTAGATGTTCCCGTCGTCGCTTTCGATGATCACGGTCGCCGGTTCGCGCTCGACGGACTCGATGGTCGCGATCGTCTCGCCGCGGGCCGTTTCGCTCATATTTACCCCGAGTTCGTCCGCGACGTTGGGATCAACGTTGTCGAGTTCGACATCGACGACGGTCGTCGTCGGTTCGATTGCGAGCGTTTCCCCTTCGGTACTGAGATCGGTGACGGTGCCGTTCGTGGCGTGCCAGCCCAGATCGAGGCGGAGGCTGTCACCGAGGCGGAGCGGGTCGCCGCCGACGCGGAAGCGATCGAGATCGTGAGTGTCGCCGCCGGCCACTCCGTCGACTGCTGCGCGGACGCGAACAGTCTGGCTCCCGTCGGCTGCGGGTGCGGTGACGAAGACATCAGTGAGAGACACGTTGTCGTCGCTACCGGCGATGGCGGCGGTTTCGTTCTCGTCGAGTCGGTCAGCGACGTAGTCCGGTTGGGAGCCCAACTCGAGCGTGACGTATCGCGTCTCCGGGTCACCGTTCGGCTCGGCGGCTGTGGCCGGTTCGCCGCCCGAATTTCCGGTCACGACGAGACCGACGCCGGCGGCGACGACCACGAGCAACAGTCCGACGACGAGTGCGTCGATGACGTTGATGACGCCGAGGAGGCTGCCGTCGTCGTCGATTAGTGGCATAGATCGGGTCCGCGTGTTGTGTGTCGTCGCCGGTCGCGACTCGCCGTCGTCTTTCCGTTCGATTCCATGCTTCTCATCCCCGCGCAGATAAGCGAAACGTGCGGGTGAGAACCGCTTGTGACGGACGTGTGACTGTTCATAGCACAGGTCTGTGTGTAGATACTAAATAAGTTCTCCTTTGAGGATAAGTGTCCGTAGCCAAGCGGTGTACGGTAGCCAGCGATACAGCCAGTGGAGGTACTGGCGTCCCACCGACATTCAAATAGTCTGACTACTCAATCGAAGAACAATGGATGGGTATCCGCGAGACCGACCCGTTTCAACACGAGACCGACGTGTCCGTTTCGATGCCACTGTCTCCAATAGTTAGCTTCGTCGTCCCCTCCTCGCAATCGTTTGGCGACCAGGTGGTGGTCGTTTTGCTTTCCAGTCCGTCGGCTTCGATCGCCACGTCGTAGGTGCCGCCGTCGGACAGTTCGATCACGAGTTCACTTGTGGCCGGGATTGCAACTTCCCGATCGAGGACCGAGTCGCCGTCGTGGTCGAGTTGGATCGTGATCGGGAGTTCCTCGTCGGTCGTGTTTTCGATGCGAATGCCGTACGCGTCATCCGCGACGGTCCAATCGTCTCCGCTGGATCGGCGTTCGAATCGATCGATCACGTCGGAGTCGTCGGGGATCGAGTCGAGGTCGCCTGCCGTCTGGGAGTCTGACGGGGAGTCGGTGTCGGTCGACGAGTCATCGCCATCGGGCCATGTGGTGCCGCTGAGACAGCCGGCGAGAGCGGCGAGACCGCCCGTCGCGCTGAGCGTGATGAACGTGCGTCGGTCCGGTCCACGGTCATCGAGATTCAGATCCATATCGACAGCACACGAGCGCGCGTAATGGCCTTTTTTCACGGATTGAGAACGGTCAGGATGGGGAGACTGTCAACCCGTGGCTTTCGTTCCGGGAGGGAGGGGACTACTGACGATGGCCGGTCGCACGTCTCCCGCAGTCAGTGGTGCTGACTGCAAGCGTTCACCCGGCGTCGAGTAGGTGGGAATTACACCGTTGTAGTGGATACAACGGGTCCGATACGACGGCGTGGCGGGCCTGGTGTCGACAGCGTGGCGGCGGACGGGAAGCTACCGACAGCCATCACAAATGGTCACCTATCGAGATGCAAGTCCACACTGAGCGTGCAAACGCCACGGGAGGTTATTATCATCGACAGGGAGCCACGAGTGCCCGTAGGGCAGTATTACCTCATGAGCGGAACACACTGGTTCGATTCGCATTCGCGCACAGTTTCACTGGTAGTCATCGTCGGGCTTCTCGCGATGGTGATTGGTGGTGGATTCACTGCGGCGGTCTCAGCCCAGTCGTCCGACGACAATGTCGCCGTCAACGAAACGATTACCAACGAGAGTTCACAGGAGATACTCGCGGAATCGATCGTCAACGAAACGTCCGAGACGGGATCGGATGTTTCCGAGACGCCTGATCCGACGCTCCCTGCGCTTCCGGAGTTGGGTGATGGACTGTTCGATGAGAGCGTCGGCGATGAAGCCGGTAATGTCGTCGCTGACGACTGGTCCCCGTTCTGAACGGCCGTTACGCCACCAGTAGCGGTTCTTTCCTTCTGGTGTTGGTGCCGACCGACGGTACTGTCTGCCGGACCCGGGACCGAGATCGCGGTGACGTGCCGGCACCTTAGGCGCGGCATCGAAGGATAAGTTGATAGCGCCGCCGTCGGTACAAATTCGAGACGACTGGGGTCGCCGCTAGCGTCTGTGCTCACCGTGGACACGTGCTTTCAAACGAGCCAATTGCGACCCGGTACCAGTGGTCGTGAATACGGGTTCTGCGAGTTCGCAGTGTGGCGTCGATAGCACGACCGTTCGCGCGTGCGCATAGTTCCATTCTGTTGACAACAATGCTGCGACGAACGAGCGCTGGCAAGAAACAGAAGAAACGATACTGTGAATAGTCGAGGTCGCGTTGAATGGGCGTTAACGTAGCGGATTACGCACCGACCCAGACGTTCGTTGAGGCGACAGCACCGAACTGAGCGTTTTCGTTCTCCTGAAGGGCCACCTGTGCGGAGTCAGCGGTGCCACCGTTTTCGGCGACGGCGATGGCGGCCTGCTGCTCGTTGATGTTCTCCTGGAGCACGTACTGGGACTGTTCGATCTGTGCGCTCGCTTCTTGCTCGACCTCGTTGGTCTGCTGTGCGTCGTAGTCGAACGCGATACCTGGTGCATCTTCGACGTCGCCGCCGCCGAGGGTCATGCTCGTCGTGTCGGAGTAGATGACACTGTCGTGCATGTAGCCCGGTCCGGCGTAGACGTTCAGCGCATCAGCGAACCCAATCTGCGTGTTGATGTTCTGCTGGTGGGCCAGCTGGATTGCGGTGGCTTCGCTGCCGTTAGTCGCGATTGCCATCGCAGTGCTCTGGAGGTTGACGTTCATCTGTTCGACTTCCTGCGTCTGGCTGACGCTGGAGGTCGCCGTCTGAACGCCCTTGCCCTTCTTGTGATGGTCGTCGTCCTTCTTGTCCGACTCTTCACCGAGCGTCTCGGCCGCCTGTGCGGCTTCGTCCATCATCTCAGGGTTGTCGACACCCGCGGTGGCGATGGCCATGCCGGGCATCGACGAGAGGATGTTTTCGGCGTCCGCTTCGCCGATCTGCTCGTTGAAGTTGGTCTGTTCGGTGAGCTGGATCGCCGTCGCAGTGCTGTTGTTTCCGACAGCGATTGCGACTGCGCTGTCTTGCTCGTTGTAGTTCATCTGATCGGCGTTCTGGCCCTGCTCGACTGTGGCTTCGGCCGATTGATCGAGGAACTCGCCGCCACCCGCGTAGACGTTCGTGGCGTTTGCGACTCCTTGCTGGAGGTTCTGGTTGGTCTGTTGGGACTGCTGGATCGAGAGCGCTTCGCTGTTGTTCGCCGCGAGGGCGAACGCGGTGCTTTGCTCGTTGTAGTTCAGTTGTCCAACGACCTGGCTCTGGGTGACTTCGGCTTCGGCAGCCTGGTCAGAGTCGACTTTACCCTTGTCACCTTTCTTGTCGGCAATACCCCAGCCGTCGAACTGCTTGCCGTCACCGTTCCCGATGACGACGTTGACAGTTCCGACATCCTCGAAGGAGGTCGATTCAGCCATCCCAGATCCGGCGAGCGCCTCACCGAACTGTTCGTTGTCGTTGTACTGGTTCGCCTCTTGGACAGCGGTTGCCTCGCCGCCGTCGATCGAGATGGACGTCGCGTTCGATTGTTGGTTGATGTTAACCTGGTCGACGTCCTGGTACTGGCTTACTTCGGCATCGGTCTGTCCGGACGCCTGGGACTCGATGAACTCGTCGAGTGTTGTCCCGTTGAGGTCGGCCCCGAAGACCAGATACAGTTCTTCACCATTGTCGAGCGCGTGTACGCCGTTCGAACTCGGTGTGGTATCTTCACCGGCTGCGGCTGCGGGTGCCCCCGCAGCGAGCATCGATAAGGCGACGATACACGCCATCAGGACGGTCGTACATTGTGACCGTCTCGTCGTTGTGGTACTCATGTTTCGTTTGATCCGTGCCGTGAGAGTCTTTTGTTTCTGCACCTCCACGGCGCAAATCGTCGTATCTTGATGACAGACTTTGTTATCTGGTAGTTGCCGCATCGATGGAAGGGCCTACCGCGCGGAAGCCGGTAGCTTATTTCGCGAAGGTAGTGACTATTCACGGCTGAGCGGCACAAACAGGCCAAATACACGTTGCAAACCGACAGAACGTATTATGATAGTACCAGCCCTGAACAACGTATTATGATCGAAGAAACTGTTTCAGCGACCGAATCCTTCACTTACTCCCTGTAGAACTGGTCTTGTCGATCATCACGATTCTGGCGGCTGACGAGGTAATCGCTGACCGAGAGTAAGAGTTAGCAACAGAAGCACTATGCCGATAGTACCATTTATAGGCTCTCGTTCAGCTCACTGTCTGGGTGTGCTCACTACTATAGTCTCGGTTTCAGGGCGACAAATCCGACTATTCGACGTGAAACCGTTGTCCGGGTTCAAGTACGACTCGGTGATGAGTAGCGACCGGGCACCGCGTCACACTAGCAGCAGGATCTATCCATCACAAGCCGCCGTCCCGTGTGGGACGTATGACGCGTGGCCTCAGAAAGCAACACTATGAAACGTACACTCACGCTCACACTGGCAGTAGCGCTAATTGGGAGCCTCATGTTCATGGGGTTCACAGGAATGGCTGCAGCACAGAACGACACTAACTTGGAGTCTGGCAATGCAACGACCACTGCTGAAGTCAATCAGGACAATACCAACTCTCAAACGGGTATTGCAACTGCAATGAGCGCCGGTGCAGATGACGGTGCTTCTGACCACCACGACCACCACAAGGCCGACGATTCTGCCTCGGCTGGAGGCGCTGAGGCTGGAGTCACTCAGGCCCAGGATGTCAGCCAGGTCAACACCGCTGAAATCAACCAAAACGCTGAAACGGGCGATGTCACCAATGAGGAAACGGAAGCACCCGCAGATGACGGTGCCGAAGACGGTGCCGAAGACGGTGACCTTGAGGAACGAGTGTCTGATCTTGAAGATGACGTGACGGAAATCGAGGACAGTCTCATTGACCTCGAGGCTACGGTCGGTGACCTCGAGGCTACGGTCGATGACCTCGTCGGTGAGGTCGGACTCGACGTCTAATCGCAGATAACTCGCCAAGAATTTTTGAATCGCTTTTTGCGTTTCTAGGTTCAGTTCTAATGGACACCGGCAGATAACGGTTACATCCATCTGTCCACAACAGTCCGCAGGGTTCCACGTTCAGTCTCGGTCGATGACCATTCTGTCGGTCAGCAGTCAGTACGACGGTAGCCGCATGCACAATCGTCCCCCACGGCGACGGCCGCAGTAGCGCAACCACCGTCACACCAGTCCGGCCGACAGTGTACTTTCCCCTTCGGACACTATATTCAGTCAGCCTTGATGGCGGCCGCCTCTGCCCGCCGAATCACCTCTCGAATCGCAAACCCGCTTTTCCGAGCAACCGCGCTGGCATCGTCATACTCCGCACTCACGTCGTACACCTCGCCAGCACTGTCGCTTGCAACTTTCACCGTCACCTCGTAGGTGTCGCCCGCGAGTTCAACGGCGGCCGTTCTGAACTCGCGCTGGGCGATCCAGCGGTGGGTTGCGCCGGCATCGCGGACCCCCAGCGTTCCGGTCTCCTCGGCCAGTCGCCTGGCAACTCGCCGTCTGTCCTCGGGTTTGCAGATTACCTTCACGAGGTGGCCAGGGCGGGATTTCTTCATCGTGACCGGAAGGATTGAGACATCACGCGCGCCCGCATCGGCCAGGGTGTCCTGCAGACCGCCCAGAACCTCGGGAGGAGCGTCGTCGAGGTTCGTCTCGAGGACGGCGATATCGTCTTTCACCAGTCCGCCGCCACCCTCGCCGACCAGGACGCGGAGCACGTTCGGGTGGGGGTCGAGGTCGTAGCCGCCGGCACCGTAGCCGGCGTTTGTGAGTTCGAGTTCGGGAAGCGAGTCGACGCCGTCGGCGACGTGGGCGAGGATGGCAGCGCCGGTGGGGGTGAGCAGTTCGGCGTCGACGGGGCCGCCTCGGAGTGCCCAGTCGGCGTCCGCCGCGAGTTCGGCGACGGCGGGTGTGGGGATGGGATACTCGCCGTGGGCCATTGAAGCGGAGCCGCCGCCGGTCGCGAGGGGTGTCGTCACGACGCGGTCCGGGTCCAGATCGTGGAGGAGGACAACTGTGCCGACGATATCCGCGATGGCGTCGTCGGCACCGACCTCGTGGAAGTGGATGTCTTCGAGAGCCGTGCCGTGAACGCTGGCTTCGGCCTCGCCGAGGCGTTCGAAGATGGCGAGGGCATCGCGCTCGATGGGCTCAGGGAGCCCCATCGCGTCGACGATAGCACGGACTTCCTGATAGCTGCGATGAGGGCCGTGACCTTCGGCGTGCGTGTGGTCGTCGTGGCTGGTGTGGTCGTCGTGGCGATGTTGTCCCTGCGTGTGCTCGTGTGCGTGTTCGTGTTCGCGCTTCTGGTTGTCCTCGGCTGCCTCCGCAGCCGTCTCCGCCGAATCCGCATCAGTATCGGCGTCTGCATCAGCATCCGCGTCCGCCCCACTGTCGGACTCGGACCGTTCGTCGGTGAGAACCACATCGACCGTCGTTCCCGTGATTCCGCACTTGTCCGCCTCGGCGATGCGGTATTCGACTGCGAGTTCGTCCGTGATGAACTCGAGGCGGTCGGGATCAGCGCCGGCATCGAGGAGGGCGGCGAGGAGCATGTCGCCGCTTGCACCCATGCGGCCGTCGAAGGCGAGTAGCGTCATCGTGATATACGTATGGAGTCGGTGCCGAGCGCAAAAAGCCATCTTCTCGAGACTGCCCGGTGACGACGAGCGCGAGTCCGTGACCGTGAGTCTTTCTCCGATTCTCTCAAAACCCACCGCCGTCGACACTTCTATGTAGCTTCCAACCAAACATAGATTTGGTAGCACCTAGCAAACTCAGATGAGCAAAAAACCTATCCGATCCGGAATCGGAGTCACAGACATTGCCGTGGATCCTGAATCATGAATGAAGTTCAACTGGAGGTTGCGAAGGCGTACCCGAACGACTCGGGTCGTGGTATCGCCCGGCTCGACCCGGACACGCTGTTGCATTTGAAGCTGAGTCCGGGCGACATCATCGAAATCGAAGGCGCAGATACGACCGCTGCGAAGGTGTGGCGTGCGGACCGGCAGGACTGGAACACGGATACCGTCCGAATCGACGGGTTCACGCGACAGAACGCCGACGTGGGTATCGGCGAGCGAGTGACGATTCGCAAGGCGGAGGCGACCAAGGCCGATAGCCTCGTCCTCGCCCCGCCCGAGGAGGCGTCGGTGCAGTTCGGCTCCGACGCTGCGGGCATGGTCAAACGCCAGATTCTGAAACGGCCGGTCGTCGGTCGCGATATCGTCCCCGTCATGTCCTCGACGAACCACCCGTTTATGCGGTCGCCCGGCCAGGCGATCCCGCTGATCGCAGTCGAAACCGAACCCGAGGGGGTGGTCCTCATCACTGAAGACACCGACGTCGAACTCCGCGAAGAACCCATCTCTGGCTTCGAGAAGACCGGCGGCGGGATCACCTACGAGGACATCGGCGGACTCCAGAGCGAGATCCAGCGGGTCCGGGAGATGGTCGAACTCCCGATGAAACACCCCCAGATCTTCAAGAAATTGGGGATCGAACCCCCGCAGGGCGTCCTCCTGCACGGCCCGCCCGGAACCGGGAAAACCCTGCTCGCGAAGGCCGTCGCCAACGAAACCTCAGCGTCGTTCTTCTCGATCGCCGGCCCGGAGATCATCTCGAAGTACTACGGCGAGTCCGAACAGCAGTTACGCGAAATCTTCGAGGACGCGAGCGAGGAGTCACCCGCCATCATCTTCATCGATGAACTCGACTCCATCGCACCCAAACGCGAGGACGTGACCGGCGAGGTCGAACGCCGCGTCGTCGCCCAACTGCTGACGATGATGGACGGCCTCGAAACGCGCGGCCAGGTCATCGTCATCGCGGCGACCAACCGCGTCGACAGCGTCGATCCCGCACTGCGCCGCCCCGGCCGCTTCGACCGCGAGATCGAAATCGGCGTCCCCGACGAAACCGGCCGCGAAGAGATCCTGCAGATTCACACGCGCGGCATGCCCCTCTCGGACGACGTCAACCTCTCGCACCTGGCCGACGAAACCCACGGCTTCGTCGGTGCGGACATCGAGAGCCTGACCAAAGAGGCCGCGATGAAGGCGCTGCGGCGCTACCTCCCGGAAATCGACTTAGACGAGGAGGACATCCCGCCCAGCCTGATCGACCGAATGATCGTCAAACGCGAGGACTTCCGCGGTGCGCTCAACGAAGTCGAACCCTCCGCGATGCGGGAAGTTCTCGTCGAACTTCCGAAGATCACCTGGGACGACGTCGGCGGCCTTCACAATGCCAAGGATCAAGTCAAAGAGTCCGTCGAGTGGCCGCTCAACAACCCCGAACGGTTCACCCGACTCGGAATCGATCCGCCCGCCGGCGTCCTGCTGTACGGCCCACCCGGAACCGGGAAGACGCTCATGGCGAAAGCCGTCGCCAACGAAACCAACGCCAACTTCATCTCCGTGCGCGGGCCGCAACTACTCAGCAAATGGGTCGGCGAATCGGAGAAGGCCATCCGCCAGACCTTCCGGAAAGCCCGGCAGGTCTCGCCCACGGTGATCTTCTTCGACGAACTCGACGCGCTCGCCCCCGGCCGCGGCGGCGAAACCGGGTCGAACGTCTCCGAACGCGTCGTCAACCAGCTCCTGACCGAACTCGACGGACTGGAAGACATGGAGGACGTGATGGTCATCGGCGCGACGAACCGTCCGGACATGATCGATCCCGCGCTCTTGCGCTCGGGTCGCTTCGACCGCCTCGTCATGATCGGCGAACCCGATATCGAGGGCCGCGAACGCATCCTCGATATCCACACCCAGGAGACGCCGCTGGCCGCGGACGTAACCCTCCGTGAAATCGCCGAGATCACCGACGGCTACGTCGGGAGCGATCTCGAATCGATCGCCCGCGAGGCCGCGATCGAAGCCCTGCGCGAGGACCACGAGGCGAACGTCGTCGAGATGCGCCACTTCCGGCAGGCGATGGAGAACGTCCGCCCGACGATCACCGACGACATCCTCGACTACTACGAACAGATCGAAGACGAGTTCAAGGGTGGTTCGGCCGGCCCGGACCCGACGGGTCGTCGCGGCAGCCGGATCGGTTTCCAGTAACGGTCTGCCGTTCTGGTCTGTTCCCTGTTCTCTCCCGCTCGAATTCTTCGGTCCACACCACCCGCGGTACCGCCGACCGGTCTCCGTCTCCCCTGCGTACTCCGTCCGATCCCGTTCGAGCGGCCGCTGGTGGTGTCCGCTACTCGCGAGTTATCGTCCGTCTTCTTGGTCAATTGGTCCCGCGACCAGCGTCCCCACATCGACAGCACACGTCGGCAACAGCGACGTAATCACTGCTTACTGCAACCACGGATCGCTTACGCAGATCTTACCGACCGACCACGACCAGTGGCGCTCACCTGAACTCGAGTGGGGAGACGGAGATTCGCATGAATTCCGACCAACGATTCGAAACAGTCGCGCTGCTATATGCCGGCCGCAATCATGAATTGGACCAACGGTGTCTCGATGTCGGAATCTGCATCTCCCCGGGAGTTGGCCGCTGCATCGAACGAGATAACGTCCGGTTCGACGCCGTCGAACGAATCGGCGTCACCACCAGCCACAACGATGGACACACCAGCGACGATAGCGGACTCCACAACAGCAACGACCGTCCGTGCGGACACGCCACCCGCCACCGACTCGGCTTCGTCCGCGTCGGCTCCTTCCTCAACTCGTTCGTCGTCCGCGTCCTCGTCGCTCTCTTCTTCCACTGGAGCGGCTTCCGGTTCACCATCTCCCTCATCCTCCCCCTCCTCCTCACCTTCCCCGGCCGACTCTACCCACCTACACACACTCACCTCGTACCTCCGCATCACCGGCTTCTGGGCCGCAATCGTCCTCCCGTTCATCTACATCCCGATCCTGCTTACCGGACTCTCCACGCGCGTCCAGACGACCGCGTTCCTCCTCCTGTTCCTCCTCAACCTCCTCGCCCTCTACGCCGGCCACACCCACCGGCAGGACGACAGGCAAAACGCCACTCCACCGCGGCATCGGTAGCTCGCTACTCTCGACTCCGAGCCGCCAGCGACCACACGTGACTGAACTCGTCGCGGATCGCCTGGCGTTTGACGAGGACGAATCCGAGTGCGATGAGCCCGAATCCGGCGACCGTCGTAGCGTCGACGACCTGATCGAGGTAGAGCCAGCCGACGACGGCGGTGAAGATCGGCGCGACGTACGAGACCATGTTGATCTCGACGGCTCCCAGGCGCTCGAGCAGGTCGAAGTAAAGCAGGAAGCCGAGCGCGCTCGCGATCAGTGAGAGGTACGCGAGCGCGCCGATCGCTTGCGGGTCGGTCCAGGCCGCCGGGTCGATCGGTTCTCGCAGGCCGAGGCTGACGAGATGCATCAGTACCGCCCCACCGAGCATCGACCAGGCTTCCATCGTTTCGATCGGGAGCGTCGCCTCGATCCGACGGGTGAGAACGCTCCCCAGGGCGAAGGCGGTCGCCGCACAGAAGACGAGCGCCTTCGCGACGGCGTCCGTTGCGAACAGGTTCGAGGGATCGGGCTGGACGATAACGGCGACGCCGACCAGTCCGAACACCACACCGACGATTCCGGCCCACGAGAGCGCATCGGATGGCAACAAGACGCGGCTAAAGCCCGTCGTCAGGATCGGCGAGAGACTTACCAGAATCGCGGCCGCAGCGGCAGTCGTGTTCAGTTGCCCCATGAAGAGAAACACGTGGTAGGCTGCGATCAGCAGGGTCGCACCGACGGCGGCGACGGCCCACTCGCCACGAGTTCGTGGATACCAGTCGTCGACGGTACCGGCTGCGTACGCGAGCATCACGAGGCCGGCGATATCGTAGCGAAATGCTGCGAAGAGAACTGGTGGGAAGTATTTGAGGCCGGCGCTGATTGCGACGAATGCCGTTCCCCAAGCCGCTGCAAGCGTCAGGAAGAGTCCGAAGTTCCGGTAGCGACTCACACTCGATTCACAGCAGTGCTCTCGATTCTGAGACACTATGTGTTTCGATTCGAATGGGATAGCGCGAGTCGCTATGCCGCAGAAAGATCAGAACTGAGACGAGTAGCGAGTGGATAGTAGACGGCTATCGCGCGACCGACGGATGGTTTGAAAGCTGGCGTCTCCTGTTGTCTCGGCTGCTACAGCGTTGGCTGCTTGCGGAGTTCGGGGATCTCCTCGGTCTGTTTGAACTGCTCGAGGAGCGGTTTGATGTCTTCGAACCCTTCACTGAGTACGATATCGCCGCTTCGAAGGTCGTATTCGATGATATCGTAGTCAGCGAGCCGTGGCAGGTGGTTGTGAACCAGTGAGACGTACAGCTGTCGGCGAGTGTCGCCGTCAACGGTGTCGACCGTTTCGCCGCGTTTCCAGGCGACGATCTGCGTGAGCAGGTCATCGAGCGTCGTCTGGTGGTCGTCCGCCAGCTGGTAGAGCAGGTAGCGACGTTCCGTTTTCGACAGCAGGTCGCAGGCTGCTTCCATCCGGGAGGCGGTCGCGCGGTCTGAGTAGGTCATATCTGTGTCAGGCCCCAGGCGGTATTACACCTGCTGCCAATACAAATTGGTTCTGCATGGTTCTGCATGTAACAGATACCGATAATGGTGACCAGACTCACTGTCCTGCCAATATTCACGCTAGATGATTGTTATAGCAGAGACATCAGCAGAACGGGTGAACCGTACCCTGTCCCTCCGGGAGCGAGTTCAGCCGCGCCACGAGTTCGGATCGACCGCGCCCTCGAAGTCGGCGGCCGTCCCGTAGAGGTGGCAGGCGACCGAATGTGTGTTGTTCCCGAGTCCTGGGTGATCGCGTTCGCAGACGCTCTCGTATTCCGTCCGGAGGATGGCCGCAGCGTCCTCCCAGTTCGAGGCGGCCAGTTCGGTGAGGGCCGTTTCGACGATTTCGTCGTGGTGCGGCGGAAGGGGTTCGTCGAACAGGCGACGCTTCAGGGCCGCGACGAACGCCGGGATGTCGGCCTCTGGAACGGAACCGTCCTCGACGGTGAACTGATCGTCGTCACCGACGGTCTCGAGCGAGATATCGCGGCTCTCGATGCGCTCTCGAACCGTCATGAGTTCGCGGTACGTGTCCTGGTCGATGTCGAGATCCTCGGGTGGAATCACCATCGGACAGCGCGTCCGGAACCGACAACCACTCGGTGGGTCGCGCGGCGAGGGTACGTCACCCGCAAGCGTCTCCCGATCGCGCTCTCGTTCGTCCGTCGTCGCTCGGGGAACGCTCTCGAGCAGCGCCTTCGTGTAGGGGTGTTTCGGGTCCTCGAACAGTTCTTCGACGGGACCGATTTCGACGATTTCGCCCAGGTACATCACCGCAACACGGTCACAGATATGACGAATCACGGAGAGGTCGTGACTGATGAGCAGGTAGGTCAGATCGAACTCCGCCTGGAGATCTTCCAAGAGGTTCAGGACTTGCGCCTGCACCGATACGTCAAGCGCGCTCGTCGGCTCGTCTAACACTAGAAACTCCGGTTCGAGTGCGAGCGCTCGCGCGATCCCGATGCGCTGGCGCTGCCCGCCGGAGAACTCGTGTGGATACCGATCGAGCTGGTCGACCGAGAGGCCGACCCGTTCGAGGAGATCACGGACGCGTTCGCGGCGCTCTTCGTCCGCTCCGACGTCGTGAATGTCGAGCGGCTGCTGGACGATATCGCCGATCGTCATTCGGGGATCGAGACTCGAAAACGGGTCCTGGAAGACGACCTGCGCTTCCCGTCGGAACGCGGTAAGGTCGCTGCCCTCCATTTCATAGACGTTTGTTCCGGCGAACTCGACGCGCCCGTCGGTTGGCTCCTGGAGTCGCAATAGCGTCTCACCCGTCGTCGACTTCCCACAGCCGGATTCGCCGACGAGACCGAGCGTCTCGCCTTCACGGATCTCAAAGCTCACGCCGTCGACGGCCTGCACGGCGACCGGTTCGTCACCGAGCAGGCGGTCGAGTAGCGAGTCGTTCTCCCAGAAGTACTTCTGGAGGTTTTCGACGCGGACGAGCGGTTCCCCGTCGGGGGTGTCCGTCCCGATTCCGGTAGCGAGTCCGGCGTCCACCGAACTCGTCGCACGGTTGTCGTCGGAACTCATCGTGACTCACCTCCCGAGTCACTGATCGTCGTCCGTGTTCGCTCCGCCGGCTGTTCGCCGTCGGAATGCGCCGGCTCAGCGTGTTTATCCCCGGCCGGTCGCTCCGTGTCGCCGAAGTAGTTCGGCGGCAACGCCTCGCGTTCGGTATAGGACTGCGTCGCTAGCACACAGCGAACGGTGTGGGCCTCGCTGCCCGCCGCGTCGAACTCGGGCGGATGGTCGAGACAGTCCTCCATCGCCATCGGACACCGATCGGCGAAGTGACATCGGTCTTCCATCTCGTGATCGAGCAGGCTCGGCACGTTGCCGCCGATCGGTTCGAGTTGTCCGTTCGCCCCCCCGAGTTCGGGAATCGAGCCCAGCAGTCCCTCGGTGTAGGGGTGGACGTGATCGTCGAAGACGTCCTCGAGCGTGCCACGTTCGACGATCTCGCCGGCGTACATGACGCCGACGCGATCGCACATCCGCGCGACGACGCCCAAATTGTGCGTGATCAGCAGGATCGTCATCCCCGTTTCGGTCTGGAGATCGTCGAGCAGATCCAGAATCTGGGCCTGTATCGTCACGTCCAGGGCCGTCGTCGGCTCGTCCGCGATCAACACGTCCGGCTCGCCGGCGAGCGCCTGGGCGATCATCGCTCGCTGGAGCATCCCGCCGGAGTACTCGTGTGGGTACTCGTCGGCGCGTTCGACCGGGTCGGGAATACCGACGAGTTCGAGGAGTTCGATCGCGCGCTCGCGGCTCTCCTCGGTGACGAACTGCTGTGAGGGGAGCACCGTCGACAGCAGGAGGTTTCCGAAGGAATACTCGGCGGAGTCCGTTTTGGCCTTCGTTGAGCGCGGGTTCGCGCTGGCCCGCCGTTGGACCTCGACGGCCTCGGCGAGTTGTTCGCCGACCGTGAGACTCGGGTTGAAACTGCTCTCGGGGTCCTGAAAGATCATGCTGAAGGACGTGCCCCGAAGGGATTGGCGAACCGCGGGTGATACCGAGAGCAGGTCGACGAACGAGCCGTCGACGGCGTCGGGTGCATCCTCGCGAACCGTCTCGGCCAACTCGGCGTCGTCGAACCAGATCTCGCCGTCGATGATCTCGCCGGGAGCGTCGATCAGGTCGATCACCGACCGGGCGGTGACGCTCTTGCCGCTGCCGCTCTCGCCGACGATGCCGAAGACCTCGCCGCGTTCGATCCGCAACTCGAGTTCGTCGACGGCGTTTACCTGTCCCTGTTCCGTGAAGAACCGCGTCGAAAGATCGTTGACTCGTAAGATATCGTCAGTGTCTGTCATGGTCGCTTAGGCACCTCCACCTTCGCCCTCGATGTTCGGATCCAGTGCGTCGCGAAGCCAGTCGCCGAGGAGGTTGACGGCGATGACCGCGAAGACGATGCCGAGTCCCGGCACCATCGAGATCCACCAGCTCGTTCGCTGGTAGCCCTGACCTCGCGAGATGTCGTAGCCCCACGAGAGTGTCGTCCCGGAGAACCCGAGGAACGACAGCGAACTCTCGAGGAGGATGACGGCGGCGACCTGAATCGTCGCCAGGACGATCACCGGGGTGAGGCTGTTCGGCAGAACGTGTTTGAACAGGATCGTCCAGTTGCTCGCGCCCATACTCCGCGCAGCCGTGACGTACTCTTCGTTGCGAACGCTCATCGCCTCGCCGCGGGCGACGCGGGCGAACCAGACCCACGTTACCAGCGCGACGACGACCGTGACCGTTCCAGGGAGCGTCGTACTTTCCGGCATACCATCGATGAGCCCGAATCGGGTGAGCGGATCAGGAATGCCGAACCCGGCCGAACCGAAGACGCCGATAAGCGCGAGCGCGAGGACGAGCGACGGAAACGCGAGCATGGTGTCGGCGATGCGCATCATCACGTCGTCGACCCGCCCGCCGTAGTAGCCGGAGACCAGTCCGAACGGAACGCCGATGAGGACGGCCAGTCCGGTTCCCAACAGCCCGACGAGCATCGACGTTCGTGCACCGTACACCAGTCGGGAGAACACGTCCTGACCGATGTCGTTCGTCCCGAGGAGGTGGTCGCTCGTCGACTCGACTTCGACCTCGACGAACTCGCCGTCCTGGCCGATCTCGGTGGTGTAACTCGTCCCGAGCGGCGGGTAGCTGTTCCCGTTCTCGTCGAGGTAACCGGTCCGAGTCGGATTGTGCGTCGCGAGCACCGGCGCAAAGATCGCCATAATGAGTATGCTCGCCAGGAGAACGAGCCCCAGTTTCGGGAGTAAACTCTCGCGAAAACCTTGCCGCAGATTCGATTCGAGTCTGTCCGGAATCATTCGTTGGTCACCCGTGGATCAAGCGTCGCATAGAGCGCGTCGACCGCAATGTTGATCAGCACGAATCCGAGCGCGATAAAGACGATAATGCCCTGCATGAGCGGCCAGTCGCGTGCATTGAGCGCCTGAATTAACCGATCACCGAGCCCGGGCCAGTTGAAGACGGTCTCCGTGATCACCGCCCCGCCGATCAGCGTCCCCAGTTGGAGCCCGAGGACGGTGATGATCGGGATCATCGTGTTCCGCAGGACGTGTTTGTACCGGATCAACACGTACGGAATTCCCTTCGCCTCGGTCGCGGTCACATAGGGTTTGCCGAACTCGTCGATCATACCGCTTCGAGTCAATCGAGTGATCATCGCCGTGAAGTAGGTGCCGAGCGTGATCGCAGGCAGCATAATGTGGCGCACCCAGGTGAGTAAATCGCCTGCGTAGCCGGTCGTCACAAGCGTCATCACCGCTTCACCGAAACCGACCGGCCGTCGCCCCTGTGGGAAGGTAAATCCGAGGTAGGTTTCCATCGGGTCCTGCAGGAAAACGGCAAACAGCAGGATGAGCATCAATCCGAGCCAGAAGTTCGGCGTCGAGATGCCGAGCAACGAGAATAACGTTGCACCGTAATCGGCGGGCTCGTTCCGTCTCGAGGCGCTGATCACGCCGAGTGGCACCGCGATCACGATCGCGATGATCGTCGCCGCGATCGCCAACTCGAGGGTCGCCGGAACTCGTTCCAGAACCATCGCCGTCACCTCGCGACTCGACTGAAACGAGTAGCCGAAGTCGCCGGTGATCATTCCCTGCACGTAGTCTACATACTGGACGTAGATCGGTTCGTTTAGTCCGTACTGTTCTCTGACCTGATCGCGGATCTCGGGATCGGCCGCCGGGCCGACGATCAGATTCGCCGGATCACCCGGCGAAACTGCCCGCAGCGCGAACATAATCGTAATCACTCCCCAGATGACGAGTACCCCCTGCAGGAGCCGTTTTACCAGAAACTTTCCAATAGACATGTACCCTCGTATGCGAAATTTCGTCTGCTTAGTGTGCGTGCATGCGTTTTATTGTCGATTCTTGTTCTTCGGAACTGTTCCGGCGGACTACGGATTCATCTCCCAGACCCAGATATTCTCGTCCTCGCGGGGCTCCCACTCGATGTCGTCGCGAATGCCGTAGATGCTCTCTTGCTGGTGGAGGAAAATCCACGGCGCTTTCTCGCGGGCCATCTCGTTGAGGTCCTGGAGCGCCTGTTCGCGCTCGTCCTGATCGTCGATGCCTTGACTCTCGGTTATCGCTGAATCCAGTTCCTCGTCTCGGAACGTCTGGACACCGCCTCCCTCCTGGAAGAACCCGGAGACAGCGTAGTCGGTGTCACCCGTAATGACGCCCCACCCGATCAGGAAGAACGGAATCTCGTAGTTGTCCATTCCTGCCGAGTTCGCGTCCGAGACGACGCCGAAGTCGACGATGTTCGGCTCGCAACTGACGTTCTCGAGTTGATCTATCTGGTCGGCTACCCGCTCGGCGACGGCGGCATCGTTGAGGTACCGGCCCTGCGGGGCAGTCAGTTCGATTTCGACGCCCGCGTAGCCGCTGTCCTCGACGAGCTGTTCAGCCTGCTCGATGTCCTGCGAGTAGTGCTCTAAGTCCGGGTTATGCCCGTTGACACCCGGCGGTGACGGCTGACTCATTGGGCTTCCAAACGAACTGAGCGAGCCGTCGATGATCGCCTGATTGTCGACCGCGTAGTTCATCGCCTGCCGGAACTCCTGGCTGTCGAAAGGTTCCGACTCGTTTTTCATCACGCAGAAGATGTTCCGGAAGCTGGTCACGCGCCGGACTTCGGTGCCGTCGTTGTCGTTTATCGTCTGTGTATCCTGCGGGAGGATGTTTATCGACATATCGCTCGACCCTGTCTCGACCGCGGTGGCACGGCCGTTTGACTCCGTGTCGGAGTTGAACGTCACGCGTTCGAACGGGGCTTCGTCTCCCCAGTAATCGTCGAATCGCTCGAGAACGATTTCGGTATCGGGCGTGAAATCGACGACCTCGTAGGGCCCGGTTCCGTTGAAGATATCGGCCGAACTCCCCGCAATCGCCTCCTCCTCGCCGCCCTGCTCGCGGGTCCACTCCGCGTTCATCGCGCGGGCGTAGTTGCCGAACTCGTACTCGGCGAGCGCCGCCGCACCGCTGTACTGGAACTCGACCGTCGTCTCGTCGACCGCCTCCGCTCCTTCGATGGAACCGAGCCCTGCAACCTGCGAGGAGGCCGGACCGAACTCGGCGTCGATCTGGCGCTGGAGCGTAAACGCCACGTCTTCTGCGGTCAGATCTTGCCCGTCGTGGAACTGCACGTCATCACGGAGCGTCATCTCGACCGAGCCATCACCGTGGTTCCAGTCTTCAACGACGCGACTTTCCGGTGCCTCGCCAGGTTGGACGTTGAACAGCGGTTCGTAGATGTGATCGAACACGTCGAAGTAGTCGCCGGTAATGTGATCGATCGGATCGACCGTATCCGGGAACTCCGAGAGCGTGATCGTGATCTCGTCGATTTCTTCGTCCCCGCCGTCTCCGAGACAGCCAGCAACCGCACTGAGACCGACCGTCGTCCCGGCAACACCGGTCACTTTCAGCAGCGTTCGGCGATCCATACTCGTATTGTCAGCACCCTGCATACCCTGGACATAGCAGGACTGTTATTTATATATGTTGGTGGCCGGCCACACATCACACGGGTGACTGTCTTTCGCGCACGTGAACTGATGGACAAGCGTCCATTGCCAGCGACTCTTTTCGGTTGAAACGAACGTCTGATTTTCAACCAGCAGAACCAGTTTCTGAGTCGCGCCATAAGCTTAAGTTCCCTACAGTCCGTATCACAGATATGGCCGCTCACGGCCGGTCCGCACTGCGGGACCTGTTCGACGAGTCGCCCACACCTCATATTGCACACCCTCCTCGGACGCATCATCGCGACTTCTACGTCGCGACCGACGGCTCGTTCCGGGAGTCCGGTGGTGGATTGGGCGCTGTTATCGAAACGCGCGACGGCACCCGCGTCGCACGCATCGCGACGACGGATACGCCGCCGGACAACAACGTTGCCGAGTATCGCGCACTTCATCTCGGTCTCGATGTCCTCGCCGCACGAGCACCGCGCGATGCCTCCGTCGGCGTCCTCATCGACCACGACGCCCTCGCGAGCAACGTCAACAACACTATTCTGGCAACGAGCCACCCCGACGGCAAGCCGCCACGGCCCGTCTCGATTCCGGCCGCAACGCGCTATCACTGGCGCGGCATCCAGGCTCGCCTTACCGGCTTCGGTGCCGTCCGCGCCGCACGAATCGATAGCGACCAGAACCCCGCACACCCACTCGCCAACACGCCCGGCCGGTACCAGCACCTCTCTCACGAACCGGCACGCTGTGTCCTGCCGGACCCGCCACAGTCTTCCGGTCCCGATCCCGGCGATCCGACGCCATCGGAGTTCCCGCCGCCATCGCGAGCCGACCGCAACAACAAGCAGGCGTCGGACTAACGCCTGATACGGTCTGCTGTCAGTCAGTTTCCTCGCCCCTGCGATCGGTCCTGCGAGTCGTCGAGAACTCGGTACAGCAGCCCGTCTGACACGGTCTTCGCGGCATCCGCGGTATCCAGACATCCGAACGACTCCTCATTCAACACCCGGAATCGCCATCGTTATTTCACCGCTCCAGAGAGTCGTCCCCGATGAGCCTTCGCGTCGCCGCCGCCGCCCCCTTCGTTCAACACGGCACGAACCGCCTCGAGGAAAGCGAGTTCGTCGTCGCCCTCTCGCTCGACCGCGACTGGTTCTCCCCCGACCAGTCGAAACGCCTGATCGACGTCGCCACCCAGGACGGCCTCCTCGAACCCGACGGCACCGAACTCGTCGCCACCTTCGATCCGTCGTCGATCACGATCCCCGAGGACTTCGTGCCGGACGACGACATTCTCACCGAACGGTCCGCGTTCGAACGCGTCCTCGGCGCCCTCGTCGCCGACGGCGTGGCGAAACACGAGGCCGTCGGCGCGATTAACGCCCTCCAGAGCGACCTCGCCGTCACCATCGAAACCGCTGCCGTCGTCTACGCCCGCCGCGAAGGCATCGACGTCAGCGACCTCGTTCCCACCGCCCGCGCTGAACTCGTCAACGACGGTGGTGACGTCGATTCGGAACCGGAACCGGAACGCAAACCTGGTGCCGGAGCCGAAGCCGAAGCCACCTCCAACTCCAAAACTACATCTGAAGCCGGAGTAGAAGCCGAAGAGCGTTAACCCTCGCTATCCCACCACCAGCATGGTCGAAGACCGGACAACCGACGGCACGCGAATCGCACAACTGCTCTCCTCCGAACTCGACGGCCGCGAGGACGGTGAACTCGCGGCTCTCGCCGTCACAAATGCCGATCGAGATGTCGATCCGACGGTCGACGGTGTTCGCGCATACGACGTGACGATCACGGGCGACAGTGGAGACGATGACGGCGATGTCGCCACCGACAACCCCGCCGGTGAGCGACTCGCACAGGTGTTCGTCCATCCCGACCGTTCCCACCTCGAGTTCACTGCGGGACAGGACGTTGCGGCCGAGGCCGCTGCGAACGAGGGGCTTCGCGTTCGACCGAAGGCGACCCAGCCGCCGCGAACGCTGGTGTTCGTCGAGAGCGGTGCCGAAGTCAAGCGCGCGACGGACGTCGTGCAGGCGGTCGTGCGCGAGGAAGGAGTGGACGGAGCGAGCACGTAGCGGTCGGACGCTGGTCAATCGTCGCCCGGTTGCGGTATCCCGTCGCCGGCATTTTCGAGTCGCGGCACGACAATTGCCTCGATTCGGTCGGAGTGTTGCATGAGCGTCGTCCCGAGCACGCTCATGACGAGCACGTACCCGATAGCGAAGGCGTAGATCGTGTCGGCAGTCCCCGCGGCGAGGCTGGTCCCGGCACCGCTGATGGCGAGACTCGCGATGATCAGCGAGAACTCGCCGCGGGTCGTCATTCCGAGCCCGACTCGGACCGACCGCTGAACATCGAGATCGTAGAGACGCCCCCCGAGATAGCCGCTGACGAGTTTCGTCGGGGCCGTCAGCACGACGCCCGCAGCGATCGCCGCGAGGACGAACCCATCGGCGAACAGCATCGGGTCCGTCCGAATCCCGATCCAGACGAAAAACACCGCCGCGAAGGTATCCCGGAGCGGTTCGAGCAAGTTCTCGAGATCGTGAACGTGATCCGTCGAGGAGAACGCCATTCCAACGAAGAAGGCGGCGACCGCCTCGCTCACGCCGAGTGCCAGTGCCACACCGGACACGAATATCGTGATGCCGAGCGCACGCAAGACGAAGAACTCGTGAGAGTCCGTTTCGAGACTGCGCTGGACCCAGTCGGTTCCGAACGAGACGGCAAGCAACAAGACCAGGAGAAATCCGACCGCGATGCCGATCTGACCGAGCGCCTCGCCGACATCGCCGCCACCGCCGACGAGCACCGACGCAATCGCCAGATAGACGGCGATAACGAGGTCCTCGTAGACCAGCGTCCCGAGCAGCGGCTCCGATTCGTCGTTTGCGATCCAGCCCAGATCGATGATCGACTTCGTAATGATCGCACTCGAGGAAATGTAGACGATCCCCGCCGTGAGAAACGCGGGCAGTATCCCGTCGAAAAGAATCCAGCCGAGACCCAGTCCCGCACTGAAGTTGACGACGAAATCGACAGTCCCCACCTTTCCGATCCGATCTCTCGCCTGGATTAGGCGGTCGAGATTGAACTCGAGGCCGAGAAAGAACAACAACAGAACGATCCCGACCTCGGCACTGACGTGAACGAAGTCTGTGTCGGCGAGTGCACCGTCACTGAGCGACGCAACCAGATCGACGCCACGGACCGTCCACTCCACGCCGAGTGGACCCGGGAGTTCACCGAGGACGTGCGGACCCAGCAGTATCCCGATGAGGATATACCACGGAATCACCGATTGGTTGATCCGCTGGGCGACGAGTCCGGCGACTCCTGCCGCTCCGAATAGGACTCCCAAATCGATCAGTGCGGTCGATTCAGCCGCCACTCGAGCTCACCTCGGAAACTCCCGCCACCGGAGACTCAATCCTCGTCTCCAGTCTGGGATTCGAGCAACGTTTCGAACTCGCGACAGTCCTCTCGGTCCCCGACGACGACGAGCGTGTCGTCGGCTTTGATCACCGTCTCGGGATCAGGCGGCGCGATTACCTCGCCCGCACGCTGGATTGCGACGATGGAGACGCCGGTTCGTTCTCTGATCCGTGCATCGGCGAGACTCCGTCCGGCGAGTGCAGCGCCCTCGCTCACGCTGTACCATTCGAGAAACGTATCGTCGGAGAGAATCGTCTCTACGCGTTCGGTCTGAACCGGCTGGAAGTACGCCCCTTCGAGGATCGTGCCGATCTTCCGCGCGAGCCGATCCGACGCCTCGAATAATTTCTCGCTGTCGGCGTCCGGATCCGGTTTTCGATACACCTCCCGCTTTCCCGTATTGTGGGTGACGATAACGAGGCGTTCGTCGTTTTCGAGTTCGACCTCGAACTTCTTTCCAACCCCCGGGAGGTCGCTCTCGTAGATGGTCATACACGAACCAGGCAGGCCGTGATATTAAAATCCGTGACACACCACGGACGAGTCGATGGCGGATGGGACAGTGGTTCATTGAGGTGTTGTCATCTCTGATTGGTGAACTGCTGTGATGCTGGGTGGGGAGGATGAGCGGACAGTCGAATACTGGTCTGATTGACACTTCTTCAGCGAGATATTGCACGCGGTCAGCCGGTCTCTGCAAGTCCCTCGATGAGAAACGTCGCAGACGCGAGGTTCGTCGCCAGGGCCGTGTCGTGAACGTCACAGATCCGTAACAGCGCCGAGATATCCGGCTCGTGGGGCTGGGCACGAAGCGGATCGCGCAGGAAGATGACGCCGTCGATCATCCCCGCTGCGACCTCCGCGCCGATCATCAGATCACCGCCGTACGGGCCCGACTCCTTGCGTTCGACCTCGAGTTCAGTTTCCGTCTGGAGGCGCTTCCCAGTCGTTCCGGTCGCGACGAGATCGCAGGTCGCAAGGGCGTCCTCGTAGCGCTCGGCGAACTCGATCAAGGCCGGTTTCTCCTCGTCGTGGGCGATCAGTGCGAGGCGACTCATATCGGATTGTCGAGTGCGGTGACTGTAATAGTATCCCCGCTGGTTGCTTCAGTTCGGATGATGCTGTCACCAGCTGCTGGGACGAACTCGCCGATCGACCCAATCGGGACGGACGGCTATCAGCCGGTTCCGGCGCACCTGCGCCCGTCCTGCGGGCGCGCTGGGAACTCGGGGCAGCACCCGTTCGAGACGAGCGAGGGGGATCGAGGGAGCCAAGAGGATCGATCCAATCCAGAGCCGAACGTTTTTTCGGCCGGGCTTCCGGACGTTCGCTATGCCACCGATCCACTCCGACACGGACACTCACCACGTTGGGATTACCGTCAGCGACCTCGATACCGTCCTCCCGTTTTACCGCGATGTACTCGGCCTCTCGGTCGCTGACGAGTTCACCGTTGCCGGTCCTGAACTCGCCGACGCGATTGATGTCGACGGCGCGAGCGGGACGTTCGTGCATCTCGAGGGCGAGGGAGAGGGTGAGGGCCCCCGGAACTGCCGCGTCGAACTCGTCGAGTTCGAACCGGCGGTTCGCGAGGTGCCGGCCGCGGGACTCAATCAGCCGGGCGCGATGCACGTCGGCCTCGAAGTTGGTGATCTCGCGGCGTTCGACGAGGCGTTGCCGGCGGATGTGACGACGTTGAGCGGGCCGCAAACGACGGAAAGCGGGACGACGATCATGTTTTTGCGCGACCCGGAGGGGAATCTCGTCGAGGTGCTCGAACCGTAGCGAACCGACGAGTCGCCGTCCCGATGCCGTGTTGGCTCCGGTTCCGGACGGCCGTGAGAACCATGCACTTGCTTCCGACGCCCTCCGCGATTTCGATCGTTGACGGTCGATTTGCTACCGTGGCTGCTCAGTCGAGAAACCGTTCTGTCCCGGGGATTTCGTCCGCCTCGGCCGGAAGGTCATCGAACCAGCCCGCATCCTCGACCGGGTCGCCCTCGGGGGTAGCCGCCTCGAGGTCGTAGCTACCGGAAACCGGCGAGGCGCTGAAGATGACGAACCCTCGAGATGCCGTTTTCGTCCCGTCTTCCGTCCGGACGCGGATATCCCAGACGCCTTCGATCGCATCGAGTGTGACGGTGAAACCGATGGTCTCCTGAATGTGCGTCGTAATTCTCGCGGCGAAGTCCTCCTCGGGGGCGACCGTTGCGACGGGAATTTTCCACGCGCACGTGTCGGTGAGCCGCCGGAAGAGCAGGTCGCCATCGGAGTTCGTGATCCCTGCTCCGGCGAGATCAGCGAGGGCTGCGACTTGCTCGACGAGTTCATCATCGACAACATCCGTCTGTTCGTGAAACGGGATGTCATCGCGATTGCGCAGCGCTTCGTGGTCGATAACTGGTCCGGTGGCCGTCGGTGGAGATTCGTCCCCAGTGTGGTGACGTGGCATTGTGCAGGTGACTGCAATCGGTGTAGTTGCTGGCTCTCGTGCCGTCGATGGCTCTGTCTCCGTGGATCGTGAACTCGTCCGCTGAACAACGGCAGTATGAACACCGTAATTCCTCTCTACAGGTAGGAATAAAAATGATTTCATCGAGCGCCGCAGTGGTTCCCTGTCAGTATCGAAACCAGCAGGCCGTGTGATCTCGACTTGGTCGTCGAACTGATACGGACTGCTGTAAATGCGAGTCTCGCGACTGTTGGTGAACGAGGAGACTGCGCGTAGCTACTACCGCGCCCTATCGCGAAAACGTCGATCGAACCTGTTCGACCTCGGTATTGCACGAGGGACAGGTTTCCTTTTCGTCGTCAATGTAGACCGCATTGCAGGTCGAACACTGGAAGAGATTACCGGCGGCGTCCGACTGTGCCGCCGTCGAGTTCGTTACCGCCTCGGGTTCATGGTCGCCGCTGTAGTCGGGGCCGTTCTCCTGGCCGCGACCGTCGGTCGGTTTCGGACCGCGAACGGACGGTTGGCCGGGTTCCGTCGCTCCCCCGCTTGCCTGGGCCGTCCCCCGAAGTGTCGACTGGATCTGGTTGCGAACACGTCCGAACTGCAATAGCGGCTTCACCTTCCCTCGGATATCCATACAATGCCTATACCCATTACCCCGAAGTAAATACCATCTAATATGTTTGGTATTGTCATCTGGTACCGTTCCGTACACTTGGAACGCACGCGACACACCTCGTCCGTGTTCGCAGCGAAACGGAGGGCTACCGTGTCGATTCGTTGCCGGCCTGCCGCGTTGCTATCGACACCTTCCGGACGACAGCCTGCAATTTGTTCCCAACTGCTCACTGAGTGCTGTCCAGCGGTATAGGAACCTTTTCGACCGTCCGGCGGTCACTCGCGTGCATGAACTTCTTCGATCGACTGCACGACCGCATCCGAACGGTCGACAGCGTCGTGAGCGTCGGCCTCGATCCCGATCCGTCTCGCATTCCCAAACACCTCCGCGAGTACGACCTCCCTCGGTGGGCGTTCAACCGCCGCATCATCGACGCAACCCACGAGCACGCCGCCGCCTACAAACCGAACGCCGCCTTCTACGAGGACCCCGACGGCTGGCGCGCACTCGAGGAGACGATCGCCTACGCCCACGGCAAGGACGTGCCGGTCCTGCTCGACGCGAAGCGAGCGGACATCGGCAACACGACCCGCCAGTACGCCCAACTGCTCGACCGCGCCGACGCGATCACCGTCAATCCCTACATGGGCCGGGACTCCCTCCAGCCGTTCCTCTCGAACGAGGCGGCCGGCGTCTTCGTCCTCTGTCGCACCTCGAACCCCGGCGGCGCGGACATCCAGGATCTCGAACTCGATTCCGGCGAACCCGTCTACGAACGCGTCGCCGCCCTCGCCGATCTCTGGAACGAAAACGACAACGTCGGCCTCGTCGTCGGCGCAACCAAGCCCGAAGAACTCGAGGACCTCCGGGAGCAGGTCCCCGACCTCCCGTTTCTCGTCCCCGGCATCGGCGCACAGGGCGGCGACGCCGAAGCCGCCGTCGAGTTCGGCCTGGCCGACGGCGTCGGCCTGGTGAACTCGTCGCGCGGGATCATCTTCGCGGGGGAAAACGATGGCGAGGAGTTCGCCAACGCGAGCGGCCAGGCGGCAAAACGGTTGCAGCGGCGACTCAATCAGTATCGGGACTGAAACGAACGACCCGACCCAGGGTGCGAGATCGCCGACGATTCTGCTACGTACAGCAGGCTTGTGAAGTCGGCCGAGACAGTTGAATTCGGTCTCGTGCTTGAGACGGGTCAGTACGGTCCGAGGACACAACGGTGAATTGAGAAGGTGACAACTTTTATCTACATATGCGTTTTATTGAGAATATGCGTCGTCGTGTCCTCCTTACCGGTTTTGCGGTCGGATCCGCTGCTATCGCAGGGTGGATGACTCGTGGAGCTAGCACTATACCGGACTCCGTCGGAAGGATGGACGTTGGAGCCAGCACTGGGGCAGATTCCAGCAATACGGAACCCGAGTTCGAGGTGAATGAAGCCGAACCCGGTGCGTTCATCCTCCTGCGGAACCAGCCACAGGTCCCAAATGGCATTACCGTGGGAGACGAATTTGAAATCGGTATTCATCTTGGGAACCCTGGTGGTGAGCCAGCTACTGGTGAAGTAAGTGTCGAACTCACGCCACCGAACGAGGAGGAGCCCGTGCAAACGGCCTCCACCAGTATTGACGGTGATGCGGAAATCCCGCCAGGAGAAGCGAGATTTTTCACGCTCGGTCGGTTCGATGCGACGGTAGCTGGCGACTGGGAACTCACCGCCGCTTCCGGAATTGAGCGGGTGAGCGATACATACGACAAAACAATCACAGTTGGAGAGCGACCTGACGACTAACAGCTGACGCTTGGCATCGAAGTAAATCGTCAGTCAGCCTCATTTCTGAAACCGGTCACAAAATCGGTGCTCAGTATTTACACACTTGTGGCGGGTCTTTCACTAGAGTGTGACCGAAACCGTCGCTCTCAGCCTAGTAACCAACCCAGCCGAACTGTCTGGTGGCCGTAATCTCCGACGTTTGGAACTCAACCTTTCTTGTTTTCCCTTCTCGTGGACAGACACCGGCAATAACTCGATAGAGATACGGATGTACGGACGCCTGGTGACCACAAATCTGCTCGAAGGCTTACGGGGGGTCGGCCGTCGAACAGGCGGCTGCGACGAGTCGCCCGACGACGTAGTCCTCGACGATTCGGGGCTCGATTTCGACTTCGACCGGGGTAGCGGGGACCGCCTCGAGTTGGTCGATGCCCTCGACGACGGCGATGTCCAGCGGACTTCCCTCGCGCGGGTGCGCGGCGACGAGCATTCCCTCGCGTTGCGCTACCTCGACACAAAACCGGTCACCGACGCCGACGGCGATCGCGAGTTCATCGCGAATGGTGGTCATTTGGTGGAGTGGATGCGAGGGGGGGGAGATAGCGATCAGAACCGGTGTACGTCGACGTCGTCCGAGTTCGGATCACGCCCAGGTTCGACCTGGGCTGCACAGTCGGCACAGAGCCCTTTTTCGCGGTCGTAGTGTTGCTCGCAGGCGAGCGTGCCGCAGTTGTCACAGCGCTCCTGGGCCGGCCGGGATTCACAGATCTGACAGAGGCCACTGACGCTCATACTGCATACAGGGGCTCGAGACCCTTGAAACCGGCCCCAGTATCTTCCGCCGATCTATGGTAATTGATACCCATAGACGGGAAGGCTTTTGCCGTGTGGCGCGCTATCAGTTGCTATGAGCCGTGACCGGGCTCTTCTCGAGCGAGCCCTGGACCGTGGCGAACAGGACGGTGGCAACGTCGAGTTCAAGGAACGGCTTTCACGCGATGTTCACCTCGAGAGTGGACGACGCGAGAGTCTGGCGGCCCAACTCCGTCACCGACTCCTTTCTGGCGACGGCGAGGCGACGTACGTCGTCGGCGTGACGGACGACGGCGGCCTCGCCGGTGTCGATCCCGATACCTTCTCGGAGACGATGGACGTGCTCTCGCTACTGGCCGAGGAAGCTGACGCACACATCGACGACGTACAGACCTGGGGAATCAACCAGGGGCTCGTCGGCGTCGCGACAATCAACGAGGGAAGCGTCCTTGAGACGGACGACGAACACGTCGTCGTCGGCACGGCGGGTCACGTCGACCACGGCAAGAGCACGCTCGTCGGCTCGCTTGTCACCGGCAACCCGGACGACGGCGACGGCGCGACCCGGTCGTACCTCGACGTCCAACCCCACGAGGTCGAACGCGGTCTCTCGGCGGATCTCTCCTACGCCGTTTACGGCTTCGACGACGACGGCCCAGTCCGCGTTCGTAACCCGAATCGCAAGGCGGACCGCGCCCAGGTCGTCGAGGAGGCCGATCGACTGGTCTCCTTCGTCGACACCGTCGGCCACGAGCCGTGGCTCCGCACGACGATCCGCGGGCTCGTCGGACAGAAACTCGACTACGGCCTGCTCGTCGTCGCCGCCGACGACGGCCCCACGCGAACGACCCGCGAACATCTCGGCGTCCTCCTCGCGACCGACCTGCCGACCATCGTCGCGATCACGAAAACCGACGCCGTCGACGACGACCGCGTCGAGGAAGTCGAACGCGAGGTCGAACGCCTCCTCAGAGAGGTCGACAAATCGCCGCTTCGCGTCTCCCGCCACGGCATCGACACTGCAATCGACGAAATCGGCGAGCGCGTCGTCCCCATCGTCGAAACCAGCGCCATCACGATGGACGGGCTCGAGACGCTCGATGAACTCTTCGACAGACTCCCGAAGACGTCCCAGGATACCGGCGAGTTCAGGATGTACGTCGACCGCAGCTACTCGGTGACCGGCGTCGGCGCGGTCGCCTCGGGGACCGTCAAATCCGGCGAGGTCGAGGCCGGCGACGAACTCCTCATCGGGCCGATGCCCGACGGACGATTTCAGGAGGTCGAGGTTCGATCGATTGAGATGCACTACCATCGGGTCGATACGGCCCAGGCCGGCCGGATCGTCGGAATCGCCCTGAAGGGGATCAAGGAGAGCGCGATCGAGCGCGGCATGGTCCTGCTCCCGCGGGACGCCGATCCGGAACCGATTCGCGAGTTCGAGGCCGAGGTGATGGTACTCAACCATCCGACCCGGATCGGCGACGGCTACGAGCCGGTCGTCCACCTCGAGACGATCGGCGAGGCGGCGGCGTTTCACCCCGACGAGGGTCGCCTCCTCCCGGGCGACACGGGCAAGACAACCGTCCGGTTCAAGTTCCGCCCGTACCTCGTCGAGGAAGGCCAGAAGTTCGTCTTCCGCGAGGGTCGCAGCAAGGGCGTCGGCACGGTGACGGCCGTTCACCCCGCGAACGCGGAGTGAGTCGTGTCCATCGTCGACCTCTCGACCCATTCGTCGATACATCGATGTGACACTCCGGCACATTTTTATTGAGATAAATCAGTTATTCTATTGATATTTCCGCGCTCCCCGGCCGGCCGCCTCCGATGGGCGATCCGCGAAGCGCTCGTCTTCGCCGGCATCCTGCTGTTCTGGATCGCTCTCGCCGCGGTCATTACGATCGTCTTGCAACTCCTCGTCCTGCCGTTCGATCTTCTCGGACTCCGACCTGGGCCGATGAGTGAACTCGTTTCGCTGGCGCGAGGATTTCAAGACCTGGTCGTTCCGATGACGGTGCTCACCTCGGGACTCTACACGCTCGTCCGCGCTGGAACGGTGCTCATCGATCACTACCGCCGGACGAGTTCGTAATCGCGACCGTCCCCAGCCCCACAGGGTGCTCGCCGGTCACCGTCCCACCGAGGGTCACCGCATCCGGGTGCATGAACAGAACCACGTCGTCGGGCATCGACACGTCCGTCCAGAGCTGCCGCTCCAGAAACGGCATCGATTCGACCGCGAGTTCGTCCGCGAGCAATCGCTGCTCGAGTGCCCGCCGATTGTTCGGATGCAGGTAGAACTCGCAAGTCGTCGGCTCGGTTCGCTCGGCGAGCGCACCGAAGAGTTGCTGGCAGACGTCGATCACGTCGTCGCCGTCGACCGTGACCAGCGGTGCGTCGGCGGCCGTGCCAGTAGCAGGCCTGTCGTCGCCAGCGCCGTGCGAGCCTGCGGTTCGTCGAATCTCCGCGACGATCGACTGAAAGTTGATCGCGTGGTCGGTCATCGACTCGCACGGACGACTGTCGCACAGTAAAAGCGGCCGGTCTTGGTCTGTGCACACTCACAGCCACACCGGCACGTGCTCACTCTCATCATCACCATCACCAGGGCGGCGTCACCAGTTCCTCGAGCGACTCGAGCGTGTGCTCGGGCGCGGGAGTCGGTTTCTCGGGGACCGAATCCGTCGCGGGAATCCATACCGACCGGAGGCCGGCCGCGCTGGCACCCGCGACGTCCGCTCCGAGCGAGTTCCCGACATAGACCGCTCGGTCCGGCGTCGATTCGAGCCGCTCCAGCGCGAGGTCGAACGGTTCGGCCGCCGGCTTCGCCGCCGCGTCGTAGCCGGCGCAGACGACCGTCTCGAATCGGTCCGCGAGGCCGATCGCCTCGAGTTTCGTCCGCTGCATTCCCGGCGGCCCGTTCGTGATGAGTCCGAGTCGGTACTCCTCGCCGAGTTGGTCGACGACCCGCCGTGCCCCCGGGAGTGGCTCGACGCTTTCCTGCGCTCGAACCTCGGCGAAGGCGTCCGCGACCGCCTCGCCGATCGAGCGGTCTTCGCCCGCGGCGACGGTCAGGTCGCCAAAACACCGCCGTCGAAGGTCTCGAATATCCGTGCTGTCCTCGAGATAGTCGCGGTAGCGGTCGTAGTACGCGTCGATATCCCAGCACTGCGAGACGCCGGCGCGGTCGAACGCGCTCGCGAGGACCTCGTCACCGCCACGACTATAGGTACACAGGGTATCGTCGAGGTCGAAACAGACGGTATCGATCGTCACAGTCACGGCCGCAAAACGGGATCACGAGCCAATAAAACGACCGTTTCGGTTACGGGCTACGATGACGTAGCGATTGCTCGATACCTGGTCTCGTTCGCCCGCTCATGGCGCTCGGCGAGTCCGAGCAGGACGGCCCACTCGAGTAGCCGCTCGATTCGGTCCGGTTGCACTCGCCGGCGGGACGACGACTGGGACTGGGACCGGGACTGGGGCTGAGGCTGAGACTGCACTCGGTCGGCGACGGCTGTAGCAGAAAGCGGTTCTGCGGCGGCGTCCAGCGCCTCGAGTATCGACCCCACGCCGTAGACTCGCTTGCGAAATGCAGCCCGTACCGCTTCCCGCTCGAGTTCACGATCCGTCCGCCGATAGCCATCCTCGCCGTCGGTCGCGAGTTCGAGCGCGCGGAGGAATGTCAGCCAGGTTGCGGCGTCGTCGCGGTCCCGGATCAGTTCGGTTCCGTCCGCGCCCCTCCCGGTTCGCTCGAGAACTCGCACGCAGCAGTCGGCGGTCTCCGCGGCGGCGGCCTTCGTCGCCGGAACTGCGTTCCGAACAGCGGCGAGGGTGTCAAAATCGGCTGGTGGCTCCGGGACCGGCTTGAAGGTGAGAGACATGTACTGTGTGGCGATTACGGGGTGCAGTTACGGGTGTCGTTACAGGTCGAACGACTGTGCGACTAGCTCCTCGTCCGTCTCACCGTGGACGTACGTCGGCCCGCCGAGCACGTCGATCGTGACCGACGCAGGCGCGAACAGATCCGAGGGAACCTCCTCGAAGTCCCAGTCGAGTTCGTCGAAGATGTCGCCGAACGGGCGGCCGTGGTCCTCGGCGGCGACCGATGGCACCGAATCGAAGACGTCCGCATCCTCACGAACCGTGAGGTGAGCCGTGCCGCCGTAAGCGATCGCATCGTTCGTGCGCGCAATCGCCGTCTGTTCGTCTGCGGCGACCGGCGCGACCGGTGCCCGGCCCGTCGCCGAGACGATATCGTGCAGGTCGTAACCCAGTTCAGCGAGGCGGAACGTCGCGAGTTCAGCCGCCCGCGCGGCGTTCGTAATGCTTCCGGCGAGACTCGCCGTCCGGTAGGCGAGCAGGAAGACGCTACTCGGCTCGACCTCCGCAAGGTCGGCGACCTGTGCGGCCGCGCTCTCGGTCGGGATGGCCTCCGTCTCGACGGCGAGTGCCGTCAGATCGAACGCGTCCGTGTACCCGACGCGCCTGAACTCTTCCTCCTCGGCGACGAGCGCCCTGGCGGGACCGCTTCCGAGCCCCTCGAAGTCCTCGGTGACGAGTTCCCAGCCGGCTTTCTGGGAGCAAAGCAGAGAGAGTGCGGGCTGGTCAGTCGAGAGTTCGACGTAGGGAAGCGATGCCCCGTCGAGGTCGCCGAGTTCGTAGCTCGGCGTCGCGAGCCCGGCGGTTTGGATCTCGGTCAGCAACAGTCCAGCTTCGATGCCGCCGTCGAACTCGACGCCGAAGTCGAGGACGGTCGCCTCGTTTTCGAGGTCGTAGCCGCCGACGTTCAACTCCTCGGCGTAGTCGAGGGCCTCGTCGACGAGCTCGATCGCCATGCGATTGAGACTTTCCATAGGCTACGCTTCAGGCTCCGCCATAAAACAGTTTGCCAGATTCAGTCTGACCTGCGTCTGACACAAGGGTCGAGCACGCCGAACGTAGCGTTCGACGCGGATCGCTGATAGCGGTTAGGCCGCTGTCTCGTAGCCGGCGTTTTCGATCGTCTCGGCGAGCGTCGCCTCGCCGACGGTTGTACCGTCGTGTTCGACGCGGACTTCGTTGGCTTCGTGATTCGCCGTCGCGGAGGCGACGCCGTCGAGCGCCTCGACGGCCTCGATGACGGTCGCTTCACAGCCGTTACAGGACATGCCAGTAACCTCGAGTGTGGTCTGGGTCTGCGCCATGGGCGTTGTAGTCGCGTCGAGCGGTTGAGTGTTCCGCTCAGCGGTCGGCGATTGTCTCGGCCGGTAGTGGTCAGCGCTGGCTCGTCGGCTCTCGGCCGAGTTCGTCCGCAACTGACTCGACTTTCGTCGTTGCGCTCGTCTCGCGCGTGCGTTTGTCATCTATTTTGAGAACCGTACTGACTCGATCGCCGTCGACTGCGTCGTGGGCGGCCTGTGCGGCCGCGAACAGTTCGTCCGTGCTTTCGGCCTCGATCACGGTGCCCATCGAATTCGTTTCGTACTCGACATCGTAGTTCTCGAGTTCGTCGACGGCCGCCGCAACCTCGCCGGCCATGCTGTCTTCGATCACGGGTGCGACACTCAGGAGTGCGAGTACCGTCATACAGGTCCCGAGGACGCCAGCGGTGGTAAATCCGTCCCCTTCGAGGTACTGTTGAGTTACCGGAAATCCGTGCCGCCGATCCCGTTGTGTCTACGGGTATCCGTGGATTTCGGTGTCGGCTTCTGTTTCCTGTCCGGTTGTAGACGGCCCGTTCGTGCGTGTTACCGTTGCTGAGAGTTCGGGTGTGGACGCGGCTGCTCCACGCCGGGGTCCGTCTCTGTTGGTGGATGGATGATCACGTCCCCGTTCGCATACACGTAGACCGTGTGTTCTACTGCCGTGAAGGCGACGTGGCCACCGCTGCGTTCGGAACCGTCTGCCGTCGATCGGAACAGCCGATTGAGGGCGTCCGGATCGACGCTATCGTACAGGGAGAACTCGCCCTGAGAAACGTCGATATCCGTGACCGATGCCAGCGCGTGGACGATCGTCGTCGTCACCAGCGCGCTGCTCTCGGTATCGTGGTGGAAAACGTAGCGGTCGTTCGATTGGTCGTACTGGCGGTCAGCCGCGTCATCTGCGGGTGAACAGTCCGTTTGCATAGGAGACGTGATGCGATCGTCTACACCTCCATATCCTGTTCCAGCATAAAACTCACTCGGTCGTGATATCGGTTATCGCTTGTGATGGACTCCCGCACTAACCAGTCGATCGCCTGTGAACTCGGCGGACCAACAAGCGACGAGTTACCCGGGATCCGGCGCGTACTCACGCTCTATACTACAGGTACGGGCGGTGAGTATGCACTACGCGGTGCGTATCAACAGTGATCGCCATAGAATTACAGATCCGACCCCGTCGCTCACGAGTTCAGTCGTGATAGAAGTGCGCTGGCTGGGATTTGAACCACGCCCAGACGTGCTCGCTTCGCTGTGCGCGACTGGTCTGATTCAAATCCAGATACGATTTCTGTCGCTCACGAATTTGTTCGCGACAAAAGTGCGCTGGCTGGGATTTGAACCCAGGTTGTGACCATGGCAAGGTCACGTGATACCACTACACTACCAGCGCCCTGCTGCACTTACACCTACTGTCGGAGGGATGTATAAGGGTTGCGAATCGTTTTGTCTTCGCTATGTCTGCCCATGTCGGAATCTGTGCCCATACTCTTGTACACCGTATTTGATGCAGCAATACTTGCTCCGTTCGGCCGTTGACAGACGAACAAATCACTCCAAACGACTGTGTGCCCGTTCGGCACGAATTACCGGGTGTGAGGCGTTCACAGCCGGAATCGAATCCGCTATTCTTTTAAGACCTTGTCCGCAACACATCGCTACAGTCTAGTGACGCGGCGCCGAAGCGTCACGGCATGACCGTCAGCGTACTCGTGCCGTCGTCGCTCACTCGGGAGGCCGAGGACAAACGCGAGGCTACTCGCAAACTCGGATACGTCGCCCGCGCGGCGACGGTCTTCCGTGCTGACCGCCTCGTCGTCTATCCCGACCGGGATGGCGAAACGGGGCGATTCGACGGCGGGTTCGTAAGCACCGTCTTGCGATACGCCGCAACACCGCCATACCTCCGCAACGAGGTCTGGGGGATGCGCAACGAACTGGAGTATGCGGGCGTCTTGCCGCCGCTCCGCGCCATGTCACAGACCGGCTCCGAATCTACCGGTTCGGGGTCGTTAAGACAAGGGATCGTGACCGAGGTCGGACCTGATCAACGCGTGCGGGTCAATTGCGGCTTGCAACACCCGATCTCCCTCAACGTGCCGCCGAAAATGGCGCTCGACGAGGGCGAGCGCGTGACTATCAGGATCTCTTCGCGACGACCGGTCCGGGCAAAGCTCGTCGACGACCCCCTTCCGGGGCTCTCCGTCGAGCGGACGGACCTACAGGCAGCACTCAGCCGTGAGGACGCCGGCGTTCGAATCGCCGCCTCCCGATACGGTACCGAACTTACCGTCGGGCGGCTCGACACGCTGGCCGGACGCGTCGACCGCGACGGGATGACCGTCGCCTTCGGCGCGCCCGAGAGAGGGCTGCCGGACATCCTCGAGTTCGAATCCGAGGACGCCGTCGACACGTTGTCGTCCTGGCCGCCGCGGTCAGACGACGCTGACGGAGTCGAACCCACATCTGGCGATGTCGATCCAGGACGAGGGTTCGACCTCTGGCTGAACACGGTTCCGTACCAGGGAAGCGATGTCGTGCGAACGGAGGAGGCTCTGTTCGCGACGCTCGCTCCCCTCTCACTCAGAGAGTGATAGAATGCCACAATCAAACGCACCACGCAAAGGCTCACTCGGGTTCGGCCCACGAAAGCGGGCGACCAGCGAGGTCCCACGCTTTAATTCGTGGCCGGACGACGACGGACAGCCGACGCTCCAGGGCTTCGCGGGCTACAAGGCCGGCATGACCCACGTCGTAATGGTCGACGACAAAGCGAACTCGCCGACCGAGGGAATGGAAGAGACCGTTCCCGTTACGATCGTGGAGACGCCGCCGATGCGCGCCGTCGCCCTGCGTGCGTACGAAGACACGCCGTACGGAAAGAAGCCGCTCACCGAGGTCTGGACCGACGAGTTCGTTCCTGAACTCGATCGCGTGCTGGACCTTCCCGGTGACGACTACGACACTGACGCTTCCGCGGACGAACTCCGTGGCTTCCTCGAGGAAGGACGCGTCGACGACGTTCGCGTCATCACGCACACGGTTCCGGGGGACATTCCCTCGATGCCGAAGAAGAAGCCGGACGTGATGGAGACGCGCGTCGGCGGCAGTTCCGTCGAGGACCGCGTCGACTACACCCTCGAACTGCTCGAGGACGGCGGCGGCGAACACGTCATGAACGACGTGTTCCGCGCCGGCGAGTACGTCGACGCAAGCGGCGTCACGAAAGGGAAGGGGACACAGGGTCCCGTCAAGCGATGGGGCGTCCAGAAACGCAAGGGCAAGCACGCCCGGCAGGGCTGGCGCCGCCGCATCGGGAACCTCGGTCCCTGGAATCCGTCCCGCGTCCGGTCGACGGTCCCACAGCAGGGACAGACCGGCTACCACCAGCGGACGGAACTGAACAAGCGCCTCGTCGATATCGGCGACGGCGCAGACGCGACGGTCGACGGCGGCTTCATCAACTACGGTGAAGTCGACGGACCGCACGTGCTGATCAAGGGCTCGCTCCCCGGACCGGAAAAGCGCCTCGTGCGCTTCCGCCCGGCGATCCGACCCGGAGACCAGCCGCGCCTCGATCCAGAGGTGCGCTACGTCTCCACCGCATCTAACCAGGGATAACACATGGACGCAACAGTACGCAACCTGGACGGCTCCGACGCGGGATCGGTCGACCTCCCGGCGGTCTTCGAGACGCAGTACCGCCCGGACCTGATCGCCCGCGCCGTCAACGTCGCCCAGGCAAACCGCAAACAGGACTACGGTGCCGACGAGTTCGCCGGCATGCGGACGCCGGCCGAATCGTTCGGTAGCGGCCGCGGGATGGCCCACGTCCCCAAGCAGGACGGACGCGGCCGCCGCGTTCCCCAGACTGTCAAGGGGCGCAAGGCCCACCCGCCGAAAGCCGAGAAGGACCAGTCCGAATCGATCAACACGAAAGCAAAGAAACTGGCCGTCCGCAGCGCCATCGCTGCGACGACCGACGCTGAACTCGTCGCCGAGCGCGGGCACGCGTTCGATGATGACGCCGAGATTCCGGTCGTCGTCGCCGACGAGTTCGAAGACCTCCAGAAGACGAAGGAAGTCGTCGAGTTCCTCGAGGCAGCGGGCCTCGCCGAGGACATCCAGCGTGCGGACGAGGGTCGAAACGTCCGATCGGGTCGCGGGAAGACCCGTGGGCGAAAGTACAAGACGCCGACGTCGATCCTCTTCGTTACGTCGAGCGAGACGGGGCCGTCGCGAGCGGCTCGAAACCTCGCCGGTGCCGATGTCGCGACGGCTGCGGAGGTCAACGCGGAAGATCTCGCACCCGGCGCACAGCCGGGTCGACTGACCGTTTGGACCGAAAGCGCACTCGAGGAGGTGGCAGACCGATGAGCTCGGTTATCGAGCACCCGCTCGTGACGGAGAAGGCGATGAACGACATGGACTTCGAGAACAAGCTCCAGTTCGTCGTCAACCCGGACGCTGCCAAACCCGAGATTCGCGACGAGGTCGAAGAGCGCTTCGAGGTCTCGGTCACTGACATCAACACGCAGGTAACGATGAAGGGCAAGAAGAAAGCAACCGTCAAACTGTCCGAGGACAACGACGCACAGGAAGTTGCCTCGCGAATCGGGGTGTTCTGAGGATGGGACGACGAATTCTTGGACAGCGACGTGGACGCGGGACGCCCACGTTCCGCGCCCCGTCACACCGGTACAAGGCAAAGCTCGAGCACAAGAAGGAAGAAGACGACAACGTGATCCGCGGGACGGTCGTGGATATCGAACACGACCCGGCCCGTTCGGCACCCGTTGCTGCCGTCGAGTTCGAAGACGGCGACCAGCGGCTCGTCCTCGCCCCCGAGGGTATCGGGGTCGGCGAGGAGTTGCAGGTCGGTGTCTCGGCCGAGATCAAGCCCGGAAACACGCTCCCGCTCGCGGAGATTCCGGAGGGCGTGCCGGTCTGTAACGTCGAGGCGAATCAGGGCGACGGCGGCAAGTTCGCTCGCGCCTCGGGGACCAACGCGGACCTGATCACCCACGACCGCAACGCGGCGGTTGTCCAACTCCCAAGCGGCGAGGTCAAGCGCCTCGATCCGCAGTGTCGCGCCACCATCGGCGTCGTCGCCGGTGGCGGTCGCACGGAAAAGCCGATGGTCAAGGCAGGGAACAAGTACCACAAGATGAAAGCGCGGGGCACGAAGTGGCCTCGCGTCCGCGGTGTGGCGATGAACGCCGTCGACCACCCGTTCGGTGGTGGCGGTCGCCAGCACCCCGGCAAACCGAAGTCCGTCTCGCGGGACGCCCCGCCGGGACGGAAGGTCGGTGACATTTCCTCGCGCCGCACTGGTCGAGGTGGAAACAAATGAGTCAGGAGTACCGAACCGGCCGTGAGGGTGAGGAGTTCACCTACCGTGGCCACACGCTCGAGGAGCTGCAGGATCTGGAGCTCGACGAGGTTGCCGAACTGCTGCCCGCACGGAAGCGGCGAAGTATCGAACGCGGACTCTCCGTCGAGAAGCAGAAGCTCCTCGAGGAAGCCCGCGGGAAAGACGAGCAGGAGACGGCGAACGCGCCGATCCGAACGCACCTGCGCGACATGCCGGTGCTGCCGGAGTTCGTCGGACTGACCTTCGAGGTCTACAACGGACAGTCCTTCGAGCGCGTTCGCGTCGAGCCCGAGATGATCGGACACTATCTCGGCGAGTTCCAACTGACCCGAACGTCCGTCGAGCACGGACAGGCGGGGATCGGTGCGACTCGCTCGTCGAAGTTCGTCCCACTGAAGTGATCCACGCATGGGAATCAACTACTCAGTCGACGCGGATCCCGACTCCACCGCGAAAGCGATGCTTCGGGAGCGTCACATGAGCCACAAGCACAGCAAGGAGGTCGCCCGCGAGATCAAGGGCCGAACCGTCGCGAACGCCCAGGCGTATCTCCAGGACGTAATCGACGAAGAACAGTCGGTCCCGTTTAAGTCCCACAACGCCGGTGCGGGTCACCGCTCCGACGTCGACGGCTGGGACGCCGGCAAGTACCCCGAGAAGGTTTCCGGGGAGTTCCTCGACCTGCTCGAGAACGTCACGGCGAACGCGGACCATCAGGGCTTCGACGGCGAGTCGATGGAGATCGTCCACGTCGCCGCCCACAAGGTCGGCGAATCGGTCGGTCGCAAGCCCCGCGCGATGGGGCGTGCCTCGTCGTGGAATACGCCGCAGGTCGACGTCGAGATCGTCGTCGAAGAAGTCGACGAGGAGACAGCAACCGAGGACGCGGAGGGTGACAACTAATGGCTGACGAACAACAGTTCATCGAAAACGGCCTGCAGCGGTCCCAGATCGACGAGTTCTTCCAGGAAGAACTCGGCCGCGCGGGCTACGGTGGCATGGACGTCGCCAAGACGCCGATGGGAACCCAAATCGTCCTCAAGGCCGAAAAGCCAGGGATGGTCATCGGCAAAGGCGGCGAGAACATCCGGAAGGTCACGACGGCGCTCGAAGAGCGCTTCGACCTCGATGACCCGCAGATCGACGTGCAGGAGGTCGACGAACCCGACCTGAACGCACGCATCGTCGCGGATCGCCTCGCCAACGCCCTAGAGCGCGGGTGGTACTTCCGCAAGGCCGGTCACACGACGATCGACCGGATCATGGAAGCCGGCGCACTCGGTGCCGAGATCGTCCTCTCCGGGAAAGTCACGGGTGCACGCTCACGCGTGGAGAAGTTCAACCGTGGCTACATCAAGCACAACGGCGAACCCGCCGCCGAAATCGTCGACGAGGGCCAGGGTGTCGCCGTCATGAAGCTCGGGACGATCGGCGTCACGGTCAAGATCATCCCGCCGAACGCTGAACTTCCCGACGACTTCGAGATCCACGAGGACGCCGATCCGGAAGAACTCGTCCCCGAGGCCGTCGAGGCCAACGAGGCCGAAGGTGTCGAGGAACTTCTCGAAGGCGAACCCGAAGAGCCCGCGGATGCCGAGGCCGCTGACTCCGGCGTCGAAGCGGGAGCCGACGAGACGCTCGAAACCGCAGCCGACGACGACGCCGAACTCGACGAAGAGGTCGTCGAGGAAGTTATCGAAGCGGAAGTCGAAGTTGAAGACGAGTCCGAGACGGACGCTGACGCCGACGATGACACTGACACCGACGACACCGAGGACGATGATGACCTCGATGAACTCGAAGAAGACGTCGAGGCCGAAGCCGAAGAACTCGTCGAGGAGATGGAAGCCGACGCGGACGAAGACGAAGACGAGGGAGGTGACGCCTGATGGCAATCCTCCACGTCAAAGAGATCCGCGACATGACGCCCGCCGAACGCGCGGAAGAACTCGATGAACTCGAGACGGAACTGCTGAACCAGAAGTCCGTTCTCGCCGCCGGTGGTGCCCCGGAGAATCCGGGCCGCATCGGTGAACTCAGTCGCACGATTGCGCGGATCAAGACGATCCAGCGTGAGGAAGGCGACCTGGACGAGGAATAATCGATTACAACGATGGCACTGACACCCGAGACGCTCCCACGACACGAACTCAACGGACTTCCCGTCCGCATCGTCGAGAGTGACGACGCCGAACGGGTTGGCCTCGAGGGCCGCGTCGTCATCGAGACGACCAATACGCTCTCGATCGAGGTTCGAGACGACGGGGAGTCTCGGGTCGTCATGGTGCCAAAATCGGGCTCGGTGTTCGAGTTCACGATCACAGATGACGCCGCCGACGCCGCGAAGGAGTCGGGGACCGCGTCCAAACTGGCCGACACTCAACCTGGTGGAGTCGAGCAATCGGAGACACCAGACGGCGCTGGCGAGGATGTGGCCTACGTTACGGTCGATGGATCACGACTGCTCTCACGACCCGCCCGACGCACGGAAACGAATGGTGACTCACCATGGCAATAGGACTAGACGTTGAAACCCCTCCGGAACCAGAAAACCCGGAGGAATACGACTACGAGAAGTGTCCGTTCTACGGCGAGCTTTCCGTTCGAGGACAGATCCTCGAGGGGACCGTCGTCTCGACGGACATGGACAAGACCGTAGTCGTCGAACGAGAGTATGACGTAGCGGTTCCGAAATACGACCGCTCTATGAAACGTCGCTCGCGCATTCCGGCACACGTGCCGGGCGTGCTCGAGCCGCTCTCGGTCGGTGACACGGTCAAGATCGCAGAGACCCGACCACTGTCGAAGACCAAATCGCACGTGGTCGTCGAAGTAACCGAAGAAGCGACTGCGACAGATATCGCCGAGTTGACCCGCCAGGCAGAGCCTGATCGGGAACTCTCGAGTGGCGATGTCACGCAGGGCGCAGAACCCGAGGCAACCGAGGGTGAGCAGTGATGGAGGCGCTCAAAGCCGACGTCACGCAAGGCCTGAAGAAGGGCTCGCTGATCACGTGTGCCGACAACTCCGGCGCACGCGAACTCAAAGTCATTAGCGTCTCGGGCTACCACGGCACCAAGAACCGCCAGCCGAAGGCGGGTCTCGGTGACAAGGTAACCGTCTCCGTCACGAAGGGGACCCCCGAGATGCGCCGCCAGGTTCTTGAGGCCGTCATCGTCCGCCAGCGGAAGTCGATCCGCCGACCGGACGGTACGCGGCTGAAGTTCGAGGACAATGCGGCGGTCATCATCGACGAGAACGAAGAGCCCCGCGGGACGGAGATCAAGGGACCGATCGCCCGCGAGGTCGCAGAACGCTTCGGAGCAATCGCGTCCACCGCGACGATGATCGTATAGAACCATGAGCAAGCAACCACACAAACAGCGAACGCAGACCGAGCGTGCACCGCTGCACAAGCGACAGAAGCAGCTTCACGCGACGCTCTCCGAGGACCTCCGCGAGGAGTATGACACCCGTCGCACCCGCGTCAACGCGGGTGACACCGTCGAGGTCATGCGCGGTGACTACGCCGGCGACGAAGGCGACGTCATCCGTGCAATCCTCGAAGACGGCGTCATCCACGTCGAGGACGTGACGGTCGAGACGGCAGACGGCGAGGAAGTTCCGCGCCCACTTGACCCCTCGAACGTTCGTATCACTGAACTCGATCTGGAGGACGAGCGTCGCGAGGCACGCCTCGAAGGCGATACAGAAGGTGATAGTGAATGACGAAACACCAGAAGCGACTGTCAGTACCGAAGTCCTGGCCGGTCGAGCGCAAGACCGAGGTCTTCACGGTCAAGGCTGACGCGGGTCCGCATGGCGAGGAGGGTGTTCCCCTCGTCGTTCTCCTGCGGGACGTGCTCGGCTACGTGGACTCGGCGAAGGAAGCGCGGTACGCCCTGTCGGAGGACTCGATCATCGTCAACGGCGAACCGATCAACGACGAGCAGCGACCGATCGGAATCTTCGACATTCTCGCGTTCCCCGGTCGTGGCGAGTTCTACCGCGTCTTCCCCGACGAGGGTGGCCGTCTCGCCCTTACCGAAATCGACGAGGAGTCGGCGGATAGCCGCCTCGGCAAAATCGACGGGAAACAGCAGGTTCCGGGCGGCGACACGCAGCTGACGCTGCACGACGGGACGACCGTCCTCGTCGATGACGAGTTCAGTGCGAAGGACTCGGTCATCGTCGATAACGAAGACAAGTCGATCGTGGCCCACTTCCCCTACGAAGAGGGCGCGCTCGTGACGGCTATCCGTGGCAACCACGGTGGCAAGATCGGCGAGGTCGAATCGATCGACGTCACGCCCGGAAGCGGCTCGAACACCGTTACCGTCTCGACGGACGACGGTGCGTTCGAGACCGTCGAGGAGTACGTTGTCGTCATCGACGAGAACTTCACGGGTGAGGACTCCGACGCGGAGTCCGAGGAACGTCAGGCCGCGTCTGACGGCGGTGATGACGAATGAGCGACGCTGAGACCGGCGAGTTCCACGAGATGCGCGAACCCACCGTCGAGAAGGTCGTCGTCCACATGGGCGTCGGACAGGGTGGTCGCGAACTCGGTCGAGCGGAGGACATCATCGAGGAAGTCACCGAACAGGAGAGCGTCCGCACGCAGGCAAAGCGGACCGAACCTGACTTCGGGATTCGACAGGGCGATCCGATCGGTACGAAGGTCACCCTTCGTGGCGACGACGCCTACGAGTTCCTCGAGAAGTCGCTGCCGCTTGCGGATCTGTCGGCGACGCAGTTCGACGATACGGGCAACTTCAGCTTCGGGGTCGAGGAGCACACCGAATTCCCGAGCCAGGAGTACGACCCGAACGTCGGTATCTACGGACTGGACGTGACCGTTAACCTGGTTCGTCCGGGCTACCGCGTGGCCAAGCGGGATAAGGCGACGCGGCCGATCCCGTCGAATCACCGACTCACCCCCGAGGACGCCATCGCGTACCTCGAGGCGAACTTCGACGTAACCGTCTCCGCGGAGGAAGAAGACGATGAGTGAAAGCGAACAGGAACCGGAACCAGAACCGGACGAAGACGTCGCAAGCGAGCGCACAGGCGAGCACGCGGCAAAGCGAACTGGCCAGATCGAAGAGTGCCAGCGCTGTGGCCGCAAGCAGGGGTTAGTCGGCAAGTACGACATCAACCTCTGCCGGCAGTGCTTCCGTGAGATCGCCCGCGACATGGGATTCAAGAAGTATCGATAATATGACTGGAAACGATCCACTCAGCAACGCGCTCTCGGGGCTCGACAACGCCGAGAGCGTGGGGCATCTCACCCACGAGGTAACACCCGCCTCGAACGAAATCGGCAGCGTACTCGAGGTCTTCTACGACCGCGGGTACATCGACGGCTTCGAGTTCGTCGACGACGGCAAGGCCGGTCAGTTCGAGGTCGAATTGAAAGGAGCGATCAACGAGTGTGGCCCCGTCAAGCCCCGCTACAGCGTCGGTTCCGAGGACTTCGAGAAGTGGGAGAAGCGATTCCTCCCGGCTCGAGACTTCGGTGCGCTGGTCGTCACGACGAGTGACGGCATCATGAGCCATTACGAGGCTCGTGAGAAGGGGATCGGTGGCCAGGTGATCGCATACGTCTACTAACCATGCGAGTCGAACTGGACATCCCTGACAACGTAACCGTCGAGATCGACCACCTCGATGTGACCGTCGATGGACCGGAAGGCACCGTTTCCCGGCGTCTCTGGTACCCCGACGTGACCGTCGACGTGGAGGATGACACCGTGGTCATCGAGAGCGAGGCCGAGGACGCAAAGACGAACGCGACCGTCGGCACCTTCGAGAGCCACGTTTCGAACGCTTTCCACGGCGTGACCGAGGGCTGGGAGTACAAGATGGAAGTCTTCTACTCTCACTTCCCGATGCAGGTCCGCGAGGAGAGCGAGGAGGTCGTCATCGAGAACTTCCTCGGCGAGAAGGCAGCGCGACGTACGACTATCCACGGTGAGACCACCGTCTCCGTCGACGACGAACGAATCGTCCTCACTGGTCCCGACAAGGAAGATGTCGGCCAGACGGCGGCGGACATCGAGCAACTGACGAAGGTCAGCGGCAAGGACACCCGCGTCTTCCAGGACGGGGTCTACATCACCGAAAAACCCGCCACCGAAACCGGAGGTGCCTGATAGATGGCAGACGAACAACCACAGGAACTCGAAGACATCAGTGGCGTCGGTGCGAGCAAGGCAGACGCCCTTCGCGAGGCCGGCTTCGAGTCCATCGCGGACGTCAAGGAAGCCGACCAGGACGACCTGGCCGAAGCCGACGGCGTCGGCAACGCGCTCGCAGCGCGTATCAAGGCCGACGTCGGCGATCTCGAGGTCTCTGAGGAGACCGAGGCCGAGATCGAAGACGAAGGTGCCGAGGAGGAAGCGGAACCTGCCGAAGACGTCGAAACCGAACTGCAGGCCCGCGGCCTGACCGAGAAGACGCCGGACCTCTCCGAGGATGAACAGCGCCTTCTCAACCGCCGCAAGAGCGAAGGTAAGCCGCAGTTCAACCGGCAGGACTACCACATGAAAAAGCGAACGCCGGAGTCCTGGCGACGCCCGCGCGGTCAGCTCTCGAAGCAACGCAAGGGCATCAAGGGCAAGGGCCCGAAAGTCGAAGCCGGCTACCGCACACCCACCGACGTTCGGGGGAAACACCCGAGCGGCTTCGAAGAGGTCTACGTCGAGAACGTCGATGACCTCGAGGGTGTCGACGGCGACACGGAAGCAGTCCGTATCGCCTCCGCCGTTGGCGCACGCAAGCGCGAACGCATCGAGGAGGTCGCCGAAGACGAGGGCGTTCGCGTCCTGAACCCAACCTACGAAGAGGTCGAGGTGGAATCCAATGACTGATCTTTCCGCACAGAAACGACTCGCTGCCGACGTCTTAGACGTGGGCAAGAATCGTGTCTGGCTCGACCCCGAAGCCCAGGCCGACATCGCCGAGGCCATCACCCGCGACGAAATCCGTGAACTCGTCGACGAAGGCCGCATTCAGGCTGATGACGCCAAAGGGAACTCTCGCGGTCGTGCACGCGAACGGAACGAAAAGCGTGCCTACGGCCACCAGAAGGGCCCGGGCAAGCGCCGCGGCAAGAAAGGCGCACGCCAGAACGAGAAAGAAGAGTGGCAAAACCAGATTCGCGCACAGCGACGGAAGCTGCGTGAACTTCGCGACAAGGGCGAACTGACGCCCACGCAGTACCGCGAGCTCTACAAGAAGGCTGGCGGTGGCGAGTTCCGTAGCGTCCGGTACCTGTTGAACTACGTCGACGAGAACTACGGTGACCAATAATGGCGACAGGACCACGATATAAAGTGCCAATGCGGCGTCGCCGTGAGGTCCGGACGGATTACCATCAGAGGTTGCGCCTGCTGAAATCGGGCAAGCCCCGCCTCGTTGCTCGCAAGAGTAACAAGCACACTACGGCGCAGCTGATCGTTCCCGGACCTCAGGGGGACGAGACGCTCGCAAGTGCACACTCGAGCGATCTCGAGGAGTACGGTTGGGACGCGCCCACGAGTAACATCTCTGCAGCCTACCTGACCGGCCTGCTGGCCGGCAAACGGGCAGTCGAAGCCGATATCGAGGAGGCAGTCCTCGACATCGGCCTCAACACGGCAACGCCCGGAAACAAGGTGTTCGCAGTGCAGGAGGGCGCAATCGATGCCGGCCTCGAAATCCCGCACAACGACAGCGTGCTCGCAGACTGGTCGCGTACTCGCGGCGAACACATCGCCGAGTACGCCGAACAGTTAGACGAGCCGCTGTACAGCGGTGACTTCGACGCAACCGAACTCCCAGAACACTTCGACGAGGTACGAGAGGCGATTCTCGAATGAGTGGAAACAACTACAACGACAACGGATGGGAACCCGTTACCCGTCTCGGCCGGAAGGTCCAGGAGGGCGACATCGATACGATGGAAGCCGCCCTCAACTCGGGACTCCCGCTCAAGGAACCCGAACTCGTCGACCAGCTCCTCCCCGGACTGGACGACGAAGTGCTTGACATCAACATGGTCCAGCGCATGACCGACTCCGGGCGACGCGTGAAGTTCCGTTGTGTCGTCGCCGTCGGCAACCGCGACGGCTATATCGGCTATGCGGAAGGCCGAGACGACCAGGTCGGGTCTGCTATCCAGAAGGCAATCGGTATCGCGAAACTGAACATCATCTCGGTCCCGCGCGGCTCCGGGTCGTGGGAGGACCGCTCGGACCGTCCACACTCGCTGACCCGCCAGACGACCGGCAAAGCCGGCTCCGTCGAGGTCGAGGTCATCCCGGCCCCCGAAGGGCTCGGACTCGCCGCGAGTGACACGGTCCGTGCCGTCCTCGAACTGGCCGGTATCGAAAACGCCTGGACCAAGAGCCACGGCAACACGCGAACGACCGTCAACCTCGCGAAAGCGACGTTCAACGCGCTCGAGAACGCCTCGCAGTCTCGACACCCGCGGGCACGCGAGACCACCCGTGACGAAGCGGAGGTGACCGAGTGATGAAGGCAGTCGTTCAGGTCCGTGGCGAAGTAAATCGCCAGCAGACCGTCCAGGACACCCTGGAAATGCTCAACATTCACGGCGTCAACCACTGCGCACTCATCCCCGAAACCGACACCTACCGTGGCATGATCACGAAGGTTAACGACTACGTCGCACACGGGGAACCCGATGCCGACGTGCTCGAAACGGTGCTCGCAAAGCGAGCGGAACCGCTCGAGGGCCGCCAGTCCGACGTCGACGAGGAGTGGCTCAGCGAGAACACCGAGTTCAGCGACTTCGCTGCACTCGCCGAGGCGCTACTCGACGAGGAAACGACGCTTCGCGAGGAGGGACTGTCGCCGACGCTGCGACTGCACCCGCCACGTGGCGGTCACAATGGGATCAAAAAGCCAACCGCGGAGGGCGGCCAACTCGGAAAACATACAACCGAGGACATTAACGTCCTGTTAGAATCGATGCGATAACAATGACGAGCAAAAAACGACGCCAGCGTGGATCGCGAACCCACAGCGGCGGCTCCCACAAAAACCGACGTGGGGCCGGACATCGTGGTGGACGCGGCCGCGCCGGGCGAAGCAAACACGAGTTCCACAACTACGAACCGAAGGGGAAACACGGCTTCAAGCGACCGCAGGACATCCGCGATGATGTTGCCGAGATCGACGTTCAGAAGTTAGACGAGGACGCGATCCTGTACGTCGCCGACGATCTTGCCGAGGAAACCGACGACGGATATGAACTCGACGCTCGCGATATCGTCGAGGACGGCCACGAGGTCGATGTCGTCAAGGTCCTCGGATCGGGACAGGTACGCAACGCACTCGACGTTACTGCAGATGCGTTCTCGGAAGCAGCTCGCGAGAAGATCGAGACGGCCGGCGGTGAGGCGATCGTCTCGGAGCGAGGACAAGAGCGGGCGGAAGCTGACGAAACTGCGTCCGATCAGGAAGCCGAAGAACAGAACGAGGAGTAACATATGGGATGGAAGGAAGCTGCTGAACCGGTCTTAACGCGGATGCCCGCAGTCCGCCGTCCGGAGGGGCACGTTCCCTTTAAACGCAAGCTTGCGTGGACGGCTGGCATCCTGATGTTGTACTTCTTCCTGACGAACATCTCGCTGCTCGGGGTGCAGTCCGGTGGCGCAACCGACCTCTTCGGTGAGTTCCGTGCGATTCTGGCCGGTTCACAGGGGTCGCTGTTACAGGTCGGTATTGGACCGATCGTCACCGCGAGCATCGTCTTGCAACTGCTTGGCGGTGCGAACCTACTCGGTCTCGACACCGACGACCCGCGCGACCAGGTCCTCTATCAGGGCCTGCAGAAGCTGCTGGTCGTCGTTATGGTGGTACTGACCGGGCTGCCGATAGTGTTCGCCAGCGGCTTCCTGCCAGCTCAGTCGTCACTGCAGTTCGGGGGACTCACCCTCGACCATATGCAGGTCCAGCTTCTGATGTTCGCCCAGATCTTCGTCGGCGGTATCCTCATCCTCTACATGGACGAGGTCGTCAGCAAGTGGGGCGTCGGCAGCGGGATCGGGCTGTTCATCATCGCCGGTGTGAGCCAGCGACTCGTTACCGGACTCATCCAGCCAACTGCGGGTGGGTTCTTCTACGACTGGTATCAGATCATCACCGGGCAGGTGGCTGTCGGCTCGGTCTTCGCTGGCGATGGACTGTACACCATCCTGTTTCAAGAAGGGCACATCATCGCGCTGCTAACGACGGTCTTGATCTTCGCGATCGTCGTCTACGCGGAATCGGTTCGCGTGGAAATTCCACTCAGCCACGCCCGCGTCAAAGGTGCTCGCGGTCGCTTCCCAGTGAAGCTCATCTACGCGAGCGTCCTGCCGATGATCCTCGTCCGGGCGCTGCAGGCGAACGTCCAGTTTATCGGACAGATCATGTCCTCGCAGCTGGGAGCCAACATGCCCGAGTTCCTCGGGACCTACAACGCTAATGGACAACCCGTGAGCGGGTTCTTCTACTACGTCGCGCCGATCTACTCACCAAACGACTGGATGTGGTGGACCGGCGAAGTCTCCCAGGCGGCATGGATGGTGATGATCCGCGTCTCCATCGACCTGGTATTCATGATCGCCGGCGGTGCGATCTTCGCCATCTTCTGGGTCGAGACCACCGACATGGGTCCGGAATCCACAGCCAAGCAGATCCAGAACTCGGGGATGCAGATCCCCGGCTTCCGCCAGAACGTCGGCGTCATCGAGAAGGTCATGGAACGGTACATCCCGCAAGTGACTATCATCGGTGGTGCACTCGTCGGCTTGCTCGCCGTCTGGGCGAACATGCTCGGCACAATCGGGTCCATCAGTGGAACCGGTCTACTGCTGGCTGTCTCCATCACCTACAAGCTCTACGAAGAGATTGCCGAAGAGCAGATGATGGAGATGCATCCGATGATGCGCCAGATGTTCGGCAAGGAATAGCAGCTGTCGCCGATCTCCGGTTTTTCTTTCTCGCAGTCCGTGATCGGACCCGTAGTAACAACTGCAACGATTCACATCACTCGCACAACCGTCGTGCGACCGGGTATGCTAACTTGCAGTGGCTACTCGTTCCCTCCGATGGCCGTGGAGGTGAGTCCGAGTGTGAACTCTATGCACCGGCTGTCGAGAACAGTGTGCCTGAGTTGTTTATCCTTCCCCAGCGATAAACGCGAGCTGCGCACGCACCCCTATTTAAACCGGAGATTCAGTTACGTGCGGAGACCGTTCGTCATCCCATGGTACCTGAGAGAAGCCGAACCCGGTAGTCTCTACCACCTGTTTTCGCTTTACTCTCCTTTCGCCTCATCCCACGACCCGACTTCGTACACGTCCGTCTGTTCGTCGACGATGGGAAGGTCCGCAAGCGCCTCCGTATCGAGAGCGTCAGCGTTCTCCGCGGCTGCATCTCCAAGATCGTCGACAGCGACGTACGTTTTTCCGACACCGTCGTCCTGCTTAGTCGTCGGTACCAGCTGATCGAGCAGTGCACCGAGATCTTCGAACGTTGCGCCCCCGTGAACGCGTATCGTCTCCCCGTCGAGTTCAACGTTTGTCCGCGTGAGATCGAGATTCCACTCGTCGAGAGCGGAAACGAATGCAGCCCCGTCCGAACCACCGAGCGGGTCGAACTGGACCGACTTGGCCAGATAGTCCGCAGTCCGATTAGCAACGGTTTCCCGTGGCAGTTCGAACTCTCCTTCGAGATCGACGGCGCTGCGATCGGTTGTGATTTCGAGATCAAAGGCGGTATCCGCTCGTGAATCGAGTCCGCGTGCAGTGCGTTCGTCAACGTAGTCGGTCCAGTTCTCGGTCGCGACGGTTACAGTCGCAGTAACACTGTAGCGCCGATCGGACTGTCCCCGCGTGCTCGTGTCGTGTGCTTGATTCGGTGTCGTCTCTCCTTCCGCGTTCCATTTGAGCACCGTTTGGAGGTCCGCCTCCCGCTGCGCATTGAGTCTCGCCTGGAGGTTCGTCTCGGTGTCGGTTGCGTTCGCGGTTCCGTTCGGGTTCGAGGACGCCCTCTCGAGGCGCTCCGGTTCGATAATCGCACGAAGTGCCCGCTCGTAGTTTGCCAGCTCCACGGTCCAGTCAGTCCGAGTCGTCTGCTCCATTCCCCGGTCCGTCTGTATCGATGTCGTTTCCTGGGTGAACTCGGCAGTCTCGATCTCGAGTTCAGCGAGCGCCGTCGTAAGGACACGCTCGTTTTCCGGGGCGGATTGCTGTATACCCTCCGTCGTGGCCCCGTCACTTCCCGTTAGTGTCGTCGACAGCGCGCGTTCGATTCCCTCGTTGAGTCCCGTATAGGTCACTGTGAACTCGAGGTCGAGTTCGTAGTCTGACTGCGCGGCCGTCGAATCGTCCGTCCGATTCGAGTCAGTCGTCGTATTCGATGCCGTTTCCTCTGCTACCAGTGCGTACTGTTCGAGTTCGACGCTGCTCTCGCCGCCGAACTTAGCCGCAATCGAGCCGAACTCCGTCTCGAGGGTATCACTGGCGTTTGCACGTGTCTGCCAGCGGGAGACGGCACTTGAATTGACCCGGGTACGGCGCTCGATGTGCATCTTGTACTCTCCGTCGGTACTCTCGCTCTCGGCGACAGAAACTGACAGATATCGCGGTGTCCCTGTCCCTGTCCCTGTCGTCGAGGACGTGCTCGTGGCCGTCCCGGTCGTTGTGATCGCATCCGGCGTGAGACGGATCTCACCGTTCGTTGATCCCGAAAGGCGCTCTTCCATATGCTCTGTCGGCCCTGTCGCCGAGAGTGCGGCCTCGAACTCGTTTGTGTCCCGACTGGACTCGCCGGACACATCGAGATCGAGCGTCGATCCAGGGGTTGGCTGGTCGAGAACCTGCTCACCGTCAGCGAGCTGTGCCGGCGTCACTGGTATCTCTGTGCCCGCTGTTTCGCGGTCCTGTCCGGCGAGTTCAGTGGTGAGTTCAGTAAGCGCAGTCGCTGCAGTAACGCTCCGTCGAACCGGGCTCTGCGTGTCGTTGAGTGAATCCTCGTAGACGAGGATGGCTCCACCGTCGGCTGTGAGATAGATGTCATCCGCCGAGCCGTGTCTAGCGCCGGCCTCGGCAGGCGTGTCGTAGGTTGGTATATCGTCCGGTAGCTGTGGACCGTTCTCGGAGAGCAGCGAGTCCTGCGGCGTTGAACCGTACATATATGTCAGCCCAAGACTGAACACAGCGAGACAGACGAATCCGATAACGAGAAGGGCCGCAATCGCGTTACTGGCCTGTGTCGTTTCAGTGTCTGTCCATGGCCAGCAATCCATGTCAGATGCTACTGGCTAGATGCGTATAAAGTTCAACAATTAGATGCGGGTCGGCTCGCCCGCAACCGTTGGCTCACTGGATCGAGTATCCAGCGGCGATGACGAGCAGGAACACCATGAATACGGCCGTTGCCATCATGTAACTGATCGCTCGTGGCTCTTCGATCAGGTGCTGATAGTAGCCGGCGATCAGCAGGATCTTTGTGACTGCCAAGACGATTGTCCCGCCGATGGCCGTTGCGTACGCGAAGTTGAACTCGAAGAAGACGAACTTCCCCGTCGCCAGTGCCACCAGGAGGATGTAGATCAGGGTGTACGTTCGAAGGTTGGCCATTAGTGTGGAATGTGGGTGACGGATACTTATACCTTCCTCATACGTACTGCCGCTCCTCCTACCGTGGTTTTATCCACCGAATCGGTTCCGTCTCGGGGGGACCAAATCAGGCGTCGAGTTCGTGACTGGGCCACGCAACGGGTCGAACGAAGACGGTGCCACAGCGACTCAAAACAGGCAGAAAGGAAGCAGTTTCGCATCGCATGCAGACCGGAATCAAGCGGTGTGGCCGCTTGAGTGGTCTACATCAGGTAGAACAGTGGGAACAGGAGCACCCACACGATGTCCACGAAGTGCCAGTAGAGTCCGAAGAACTCCACCGGCCGATGGTCCTCAAGGTACGCATCGATGCTGATGATCCGATAGATCATAAACAGCGCGACGAGGACGCCGAGGATCACGTGTAAGGCGTGGAGGCCGGTCGTCACGTAGTAGATCGAGTACTCGATGCTGTACCACCAGTAGTGGCCGTCGCCCATCTTCTGGGTGTACTCGAAGGCCTTGACGCCCATGAACGCCAGTGCGAGCAACACCGTCGCACTCATCGCACCGAGGAGCCCGCTCTTGTTCTTTCGCTCTGCCATCACCAGCGCGATGATGACGGTAAAGCTCGAGGTGAGCAGGATGTACGTGTTGACCAACCCGGCCATCGTGATCGGGTCGAACTCCCAGTCCATCCAGCCCATGTGGAGGCGCATGAAGATGTACGCGCCGATCGCAGCGCCGAAGACGATGACGTCCGACGCAAGGAACACCCAGATACCGAACTTGGTGTTTCCGATGCCGCCGAACGGCCAGCGCTCGGCGATGTTCATCACGGGTGCATCGAACTTCTCGCGACCGAACTGGAACAGCGTGATCCCCATAATCGCCATCCCGAGCGCGATCAGCACTGGATACATGATATCCGGCTGGGTCTCGAAGCCGACCAGTCCTTCCGGCGGTTCGGCCGTCCCCTCGGCGAAGTTGGCGACGAACGGCGTCAGCCCGGACAGTCCGAGGAAAAACACGAACGTTCCGACGCCGATTCCGAACGGCCAGATACTGGCGTGGTCTGCGTGTTCGGCTTCGTGTTCGACACTCGCTTCAGCCGTGTTGCCCTGTCCGTGTGCAACACCGCCGTCGGTTGCAGCCGGCGAGTCGTCGACGAACTCGAGTCGACCGCTGGCGTAACTCGGCCGTCCGTCCCAGTTCTCGAGCGGTGGCGGCGAGGGGATTGCCCACTCGGCCGTCCGGGAGTACTCCCACGGATTGTCGGGAGCCTTGGGCCCGGAGATCCAACTCTTCGCGAACGTGAAGAACATAATCAGGAACGAGAGCCCGAGGACGAACGCCCCGACAGTTGCGATCTGGTGGTAGATCTGGGCGCTCTCGCCGTAGTGGAAGACGCGCCGTGGCGTTTCCCAGGCGAGGAACATCGGGAAGTACAGCATGTTGAACCCGATGAAGTAGACTGCGAAGTTTAACTTTCCGAGCGCCTCCGAGTACATCTTTCCAGTTATCTTCGGCCACCAGTAGTAGAGGCCGGCGACCAGCGCCGTCACTCCGGAGACCATCACGTAGTGGAAGTGAGCGACGACCCAGTAGGTGCCACGGAACTCGTAGTCGAGCACGACGGCACCAAGGAAGACCCCCGTAATGCCACCGAGGATGAACAACACGAGCGCGCCGAGGCTAAAGAGGAACGGCGTCGTGAACCGAACCCGTCCCTTGACCATCGTGTAGATCAACGAGAAGACCATCAAGTCGAACGGGAGCGAAATCCCGATCGTCGTGGCCATGTACAGCGTCTTGATCTCCAGGTTGATCGTCGTCAGGAACATGTGGTGCATCCAGACGAGGAACGACTGGACCGCCACGAGAACCATCGCGATGATGACCCATTTGCGGCCGACGAGGCGCCGTCCAGTAAAGGTCTGGAACGTCTCGAACATGATCCCTAACGCCGGGAAGAAGACGATATACACCTCTGGATGGCCGAAGAACCAGAACAGGTGCGCCCACAAGAGGCTCGACCCCTGATCCGTCATGAAGTACTCAGTCAGGAACAACCGGTCGATCGAGAGCAACAACAGTGCTGCGAGCAACGCCGCGAAGGCAAACAGCATCATCCAGGCCGTCAGGAGCCACGACCAGGTGAACATCGGCATGTTCCAGAGGCCGAGTCCTTCCGCACGAGAGCGGTGAATCGTCGTCAGGAAGTTCACCGACCCGATCGTGATCGACATGACGAACAACGTCAGTGCGAGTATCGCTGCGTTATTGCCTGCCGTCGCATCCATTGCAGGCGTGTACATCGGCACGTTCAGTGGCGCGTACAACGTCCACCCGCCGGCGTACGTCTGCCCCTGGAAGAACGAGAGGACGAACAGAATCCCCGAGAATAGGTAAAACCAGTAACTCAGGGCGTTCAGTCGCGGGAACGCGAGATCCTTCGCACCGATCTGGAGCGGCACCAGATAGTTCGCGAACCCGGATGCGATCGGTGAGAGGAACCAGAAAACCATCAACAGTCCGTGCGTCGAGACTGCCTGGTTGAACTGGACTGGTTCGAGAATGCCGAGTCCACCCGGTTCCCAGAGCTGCACGCGGAACAGCAGCGCCATCGCGCCGCCCAGCAGGAGGAAAAACAGCGCTGTCGTGATGTACAGAATCCCAACGTCCTTGTGGTTCGTCGTGACGAGCCAGCGCTTGACGGACGTCATCGGCGGTAGATCACTCATTCGCCGTCACCCCCCGTGTCGTCTTGCTGTTGGTCGGTTTCGTTTCCGGAATCGTCTTCGCCACCGTTCCCGCCATCAGCGTCGTTTGTTCCGTCGTCATTACTCTCTTCACCCTCCTCACCGGAACTCGCTGTTTCGAACGTATAGGTCTCGTCGACTGGTCCGGTGAAATCGACGCTCTCTTCGATCGGTTCGTACTGATCGTCAGTCGGCGTGATCGTCAGGTTGTACTGGCCGCCCTGTTCGATCTCGTCGATGGTGATCGATCCGTTCTCGAACTCATCGGCCGAGTACGTGTAGGTCAGATCCTGCTCGTACTGGTCGTTCTCCTCGTGGACGAGTTCGAGTTCGTAACCGTCGGTCACGCGCTCTTCGTTTTCGTCCTCGACCGTGATCGTCATCGTGAGCTGCTCGTCGACCCACTGTTCGAACTCGTCTTCCGAGAGCACGGTAACGTCGGAGTTCATCCCGGAGTGACCGAAGCCACACAGTTCGAAGCACTCGACCGTGTAGTTCCCGCCTTTGTCCGCCTCAAACCAGGTTTCGTCGGTTTCGCCGGGAATCGCGTCGGCTTTGACGCGTAAGTCTGAGATGCCGAACGTATGCCAGACGTCCTGTGATGTTGTCTCTATCCATATGGGCGTATCGGCAGGGATGACGAGTCCTTCAGTATAACCGTCAGTCTCGATACCGTTCTCGTAGTTAAAGTCCCAACCGAACGCGTATCCTTCGACATCGATCTCGAGCGCGTCCTCGTCGGGGGTGTCCGGGCCGTCTTCGACGACAAGTAGCATGCCGTACGACCAGACGACCAGCGAAATGACGATGATCGCGCTCAGTCCGAACGAGAGGAATAACTTCTTGCCGCCCTGTCCGCCTGTCGGGAGTTCCCCAAGCGTTGGCAGATCCTCATCGGTTTTCGTCTCGCCGTCATCACGATACTTGTACGCGTTGTACAAGGTGTAGGAGATAACGACGACACCGACGAGTGTCCCGAGACCGAGGAACACGAGGAAGATCTCATCGAAGATATCGACTCGGGTCTGCGCCTGCATCGGGGTCGTGTATGCGTTGAAGATCGTATTCACCTCTGTTGAAGCCGTCTATATGTCGGACCGTGGTTTCCGGGACCACTTATCTATTTGGAAACGGGCCGGGGTGCGCTCTTTCCCGTCGTAAACAGGCTCTCTGTGTCCGCCGATGGCCGAAGTCGATCCGGCCGCCCGTGACAGATCCAGCGAGCCCGCTGACATGGTCCTCGGGACTCTTGTTGGAGTCAGTCCTTTTCTTTCTGTCGCTAATTCGCCGCGAGTTCAGTTGCAAAGACGAACGCTCACGCGTACGCAGGTGCATGATGCGAACAGGTTCGGTATGGCGGACGCGGTAGAGACAGCGAGCCGACGAGTTTGCGCTGCTGTGGCGGCGATTCGTGCTCGCGCGCGGTTGGTGTGAGAGGAGTGACTAGTGCGAGTGGGACTGCAATCGCTCTCGAGTGGTCGCTATTAGAGATAGTCGTCGCTAGAGATCGACCACCCAGACGCGGCCGTCCGACGGAAGGTGATACACGGTCTGAAAGACGGCATCGATAAACTGCGCGATCCGGTTTGGGTCCGCCTTCGCGCTCACCCGGACGTTGATGCCAGCCGCGTCTTCGGATCGCGTGAGATCGTCGATCTTGAATACGGGAAATTCGTCGAGGAGTCCCTTGAGCCGGTCGAGTTCGTCGTCGGTGCAGTCGATGTTGATCGTGCCGTCACTGAACTGGAGCCACGGGATGTCAAGAGCAGGATCGAGGTCGTGGGTCGGGGATGCGTCAGGATCGCTCTCTGATTCGGTGTCACGGTCGGAGTGAAACTCAGATCCGGCGTCGGACGCCGACTCGAGTCCGTCTGGATCGACTTCGAACGTCACGAACCCGCTGCCGCGAGTTCGGTGTGCCGTAATCGCATCGCCGTAGAGCTCTTGGCGCGCTTTCGGTGTGGTCGCATCGAACCGGGTCATACCGGGATAGATGTGCCCGTTTCTTTAAGCCTTTATGCGCCGGCGCTGAACGGTTGGATATGGTACAGCCACGAATCTTGATTCTCGGGGCACCCGGGGCGGGCAAAGGGACACAAAGTGCGAATATCGTCGACGAGTTCGATGTCGATCACGTCACCACCGGCGATGCACTTCGGGCCAACAAGGGGATGGATCTCTCCGATATGGACACCGAGTACGACACCCCTGGCGAGTACATGGATCAGGGTGAACTCGTTCCCGACAAAGTCGTCAACGCGATCGTCGATGAGGCGCTCTCACAGGCGGACGGCTTCGTTCTCGACGGCTACCCGCGCAATCTGGACCAGGCCGAAGAGCTCGAGGACATGACCGATCTCGATGTCGTTCTCTATCTCGATGTCGACAAGGAAGAACTCGTACACCGGCTCACCGGTCGCCGTCTGGACCCGGAAACGGGCGATATCTACCACGTCGAGTACAATCCGCCGGAGGACCCGAAAGTCGAAGCTCGACTCGAGCAGCGCGAGGACGACACGGAAGAGACCGTTCGCGAGCGACTCCGGGTGTACGAAGAGAATACGGAACCGGTCGTCGAGTACTACGATGAGAAGGGAACGCTCGAGCGGATCGACGGGAATCAGGCACCGGCTGCAGTTTGGGAGTCCGTCAAGGAGACGATTTCGGACGCAGCCTAACGTCGTCAGTTGTTTTCGACGTCGATTTCGTACTCGGCGATATTGAGGTAGGTGAGCTGTGGTGCCGGTTCGTATCCGGGCGGGATCACCTCGATTTCAGAACTATTCATCGGCTGTTCGTTGACGTCATCGAAGTTGCTTCGCTCGGAAATAGAGTGTGCGATAATCGAACCGTCGAACTCCGGACTCCCCTGCAGGTGGATCTGGTACTCCTTGTCGTTATTCGAGTTCACTTGCCAGCCATCGAACCCGTCCTCACCGGGCGTTTTGTCGCTGGCGGCGTATAACAATCCTTCGACGTAGCCGTTACCGAAATCGACGCCCATCTCCGAGGTGCCGTAGAGTTGGAGATTCGATTCGTCATCGCCACACGTCTGGGTGAACTCGTTGTTGCCGACATCTATATCGCCGGTCGCGTAGATCTTTGCCTGGTTCGATCCATCGGGACCACACGCGTCGACTGTAATATCGTAGCCGGAGATATCATCGTCGACTACGAGTACCGCATTCCCTTCTTCGAGCGAGAAGGTGAGTTCGTCGGCAGCATCTAACGATCCTTCCGCAGCGAAATACGTTCCAGCGGTGATTTCGGACCAGTCGCCGGTGTCAATGTGTGATTCGTTCTCTCTGAAATCGGCTTTCATCTCGGAGATGACACCATCTAACGGTTTGAACTGCTCGCTCCCGATATCATCGAATTCGCCGCCGGATTGGTGGGCGTCGTAGTTGGATTCGTCGCCGAGAGCGACGCCTTTAGAGAACGCGTTATCGATGTCTTCGTAGCCGAGCCGAACCTTCAGCGTTCCATCGTCGTTTGCAGCGTCATAACAGCCCTGTTGTAGCGACGTATCGCCTGCTTCGCTCGTAAAGTGCTGTTCCCATCCCAGACAGTATTCGCTCTCGATTTCGATGAATACGTGGTCATCCTTGATGTAGTTCATCGAATTAGCGTACGCACTGGCCTGTTCAATCGCGATATCGCCCGAGTCGATCGTCTTGTTCTCGGTTAGTTCGACGACCGGAAACGAGAGCGTATTCGTCCGATGGTCGTAATTGATCGGCGGAGTCGACAGTACCCGTGTTTGCGTGCCGGTTTCACGGAATACAGCACCGCCCTCGTAGGCGAGTCGCGTTCCGTCATCGGCGTCGTATTCGATGGTTCCGATCGTTCCGTTCGCGATCGGGGTGGTCGTCCCGCTATTGTTTTCCGCCCAGATTTCGTACGTTGCGGAGTCGTGGTGGGCGATGGCACCGTGTTCACCGGCTTCCAGATTGGAGCCGTGGGTAACGTCGTTGTTCGTCGTCGCCGTCGAAATCTGTTGGCTCAACTCGACGAACGCCTGCTCGACTCGTTCCTGTTCGGACTGTTGTTCCGTCTGCCCGATTCCCTCGCCGGCGACAAGCAAGACGCCGATACTACCGGCTGCCACCATCCCGATCAGGAGGACGATTCCAAGCACGGACGATTGTGCCCGGCTTGATCCCCCCACCGACCGCTCCCTTCGTCGAACCCTCATAGAGACGCAACTCGTGAACGCGAGTATAATATAATCGACCGATCAAATACTTCAATTCCGTTTATATCCTCTATCTATGGCATTATAATAAGAGTTCAGTAGAAGGATATCGGGACAGAGACATCTCCTGTTGATTTCTACCGGCACGAGTAGCTGGCTTCCGAAGATAAACACTTGTATACCGAACCTGCCCTAGCCCTAGTATACCCAGATGACACGGACAGTCGAGAAGATCAATTCCCTCGTCCACGAGGATTCCTCGATGAATGAGGCACTCGAGTCTATCCGCGAGGAAGCCGATGAAAACGGCGGCGAGGTCCAGTGGGGCGATGTTAGCGACGAGCTGACGAGCGGACAGTGGGGACGACTGATCGAGAAAGGGATACTGGTCGATGGCGACGACGGCTTCGAGATCGCCGATCGGGATGCCTACGATGAGGCACTCGACGGTGATGGTTCCAGTAGCGGAGTCAGTACCGATGTCGATATCGATGCCGAGGCATCCAAGTGGTCTCAATGGGACAAAATAGCCGGAGCCGCCTCGCTGCTTTTGATGTTTGGCTACTGGCTCGACCCGATCAAACAGATCGTCGGCAGTACACTCAACAATGCGCTCGGCCCACTCGATGCCGCGTTACCGTTCTACGCCGTTATCCTCTCTATTGCCCTGATAACCGGCCTGTACTCGACGCTATTGCAAGCGAACCTCATGAACCCCGAGATCATGAGCAAGTACCAAGAGCGAATGCAGGCGATGCAGGACAAACAGCAAGACGTTCGCGAACGCAAGGAAGAAGCCGAAGAACGCGGCGCAAGCGAGGCCGAAATCGAACGGCTCGAAGATGAACTCGAAGACGTTCGCGAGGAGCAGATGGAAGCGATGGCGGAGAACATGGGCATGTTCAAAGAGCAGATCCGGCCGATGGTCTGGATTATGCTGTTGACCATTCCGCTGTTCCTCTGGATGCACTGGAAGATCAACGGCGTCGGACTGACCGGAACCGAGGCGACCGTCGTCATGCCGATCGCCGGGGAAGTCCAGTGGACCGAGTCTATCGCCGGTCCGATGCAGGCCTGGATCGTCTGGTACTTCCTGTGCTCGGTCGGCTTCCAGCAACTTCTTCGCAAGTCGCTGAACATCGATATGACGCCATCGGGCACCTGAACGGTCTGACCACTCACCGACTGTCGCCATCGTTCTCACGATTCAAAACCCATTTTACCGACCACACCGCAGATCGGATATGTTACTCACCGTCTCTGGTCCGCCAGGAAGCGGAAAGAGCACAACTGCAGCGTTACTCGCCGATGCGTTCGATCTGGAACACGTCAGCGGTGGCGACATCTTTCGCCAGCTCGCGGACGAACGCGGGTATACTCCTCTCGAGTTCAACAAACTCGCCGAGGAGAACGACCAGATCGATCGCGATCTCGACCGGCGACTTCGGGAGATCGCGGTGGATGAGGACGATCTCGTGCTCGAATCTCGGCTTGCGGGGTGGCTTGCGGCCGAACAGGCGGACTTTCGGTTCTGGCTCGATGCGCCCCCGCGCGTTCGAGGACAGCGGATTGCAGAGCGCGAGGAAAAAGCGCCCGAGCGGGCGACGGAGGAGACCCAGGCGCGTGAGGCAAGCGAAGCACAACGATACGAGGAGTATTACGGCATCGATATCCGTGACTTGACGATCTACGACCTCTCGGTCAATACGGCGCGTTGGGACCCGGATTCCGTGCTCGATATGCTCGTAACTGCCGTCGAGGAGTACGATGCAGCGGCTGACGAGGGACAGGCACAAATCGATCTCGACGACGGGTTCTAGGGATGACACGACGCCTTCGCGGTCCACCTGCTGATCGCTCGCCGGCCGAACTGCTCACCTTCGGTGTCGTCAATCTCGATAAGCCGCCGGGACCGTCCTCGCATCAGGTCAGCGGCTGGTTGCGCGACGCTGTCGCCGAGACGCTTGCCGAACGCGATACCGGCGAAACTATCGACCAGGCTGCTCACGCCGGCACGCTCGATCCCAAGGTGACGGGCTGTCTCCCGACGATGCTGGGGGAGGCGACCCGCCTCGCGCAGGTCTTTCTCGAGGGCGAGAAAGAATACGTCGCCGTCCTCGAGTGCCACGGGACGATACCGACTGACGCGAAATCGATTCTCGCCGAGTTCGAAGGGCCGATTTACCAGAAGCCACCCCGGAAGAGCGCCGTCTCGCGCCGGCTTCGCGTTCGCGAGATTTACGATCTCGATGTGCTCGAACGAGACGGTCGCCAACTTCTCCTGCGGATTCGCTGTGAAAGTGGAACATACGTCCGCAAACTCTGTCACGACCTCGGACTCGCGCTTGGCACCGGCGGGCACATGGGCCATCTGCGTCGCACTGCGACGACGCCGTTCGACGACACGGACTTGTACACGGCCACCGAGTTCCTCGACGCGCTCGCGTTCTGGATCGAGGACGCCGACCCCGAACCGCTTCGGGCCGTCGTCGACCCTGCAGAGCGAATTCTCGAGGGGATTCCTCGACTCACTATCGCAGACAGCGCCGCACGCGAGGTCGCAAACGGTGCACCGGTCTACGCGCCAGGCGTCCTCGATAGCAACGTTTCTCCCGACGATCTGTCGACCGATCGACCGCTCGTTGCCTGCTACACGCCGAACGGTGCCGCCGTCTGTCTCGGTGAACTCGTTGGCGATCCCGAGGCTACATCGGGCGTTGTCGTCGATCTAGAACGAGTACTCGTCTGATTGATGGAGTTACGGCCCGGTAGTCGCGCGGACATCGTCGTAACTGGCAGTCGCTCTTCGATCGACAGCCTCGATCGCCGGCTGTGATGTACTGTCCGTCCTGGTTTCACGGCGTCTTCTTTCCACTCGGTGTGCAGTGGCGAGTTGTGGCATCGGGTTAAAACGACACTCTTAAACGGCAGACACTCGTCCTACCACGTGTGGGACCGTGGGGTAGTGGTATCCTCTGCGGATGGGGTCCGTAGGACCCGAGTTCAATTCTCGGCGGTCCCACTCGAAATTATCTAAGTGTTCAACTCCTAGCGGTTCAGGGGGTTGAAACGCCCGAAAATCCAATTCTCGGTTTCGGTATNCTCGGCGGTCCCACTCGAAATTATCTAAGTGTTCAACTCCTAGCGGTTCAGGGGGTTGAAACGCCCGAAAATCCAATTCTCGGTTTCGGTATATTTCTACATAGTAGACATTATCTCAGGGGGTGGTCTGCGTGACGATCGCCCCGTGGCCAGCCGTCGACCACTCGACGTGCGAACACTGCGGTGCTCACGTCACCGATCGGTTCCGACGCGTCTTCGGTGACGACCAGGACCGCGCCCATCGCTGTGGTGACTGTGATTCCTACGCGCGACTGACCCGCGGGTCTGCAGCCGGCGTCGACGTTCCGATTCCCGATCCGGAAACCTCGCCCGGCCGCCACGGAGGTGAGGTTGATGCGTAAGCCGGCGTTCGTTCCTGCGAGTCGGCTGTACGACATCGAGAGTCAGACGCCCATAGCCCACCCAGCCCACCAAGCGACCGACGCGGAGGTTCGTCGGGCTATCGAAAGCCGAGGTGAGTCGGCGTGAAGAGCGCATTCCCGTATATTGGCGGGAAGACGCGTCTCGCTCACTGGGTAATCGATCACCTGCCACCACACACAGCTTACGTCGAGCCGTTTGGCGGTTCGGCTTCAGTATTGCTGAACAAGCCACGGAGCACTGTCGAAATCTTCAACGACAAAGATAGCGATGTGGTGACGTTCTTCCGTGTCGCTCGGGAGAAACCTGCTGAACTTGCTGAATGGTGTCGGTACACGCCGTTTTCCGAACAGCTCCACGACGAATGGGCTGACGAGTTTTTCGCCGGTGAACGACCGGCTGATAGTGTCGAACACGCCGGAAAATGGTTCTTCCTCCGGTACAGCCAGTATGCAGGGAAAGTCTCTCGGAAAAGTGGATTCAAGCGGGAGAGTCCGCGCGACGAAAAAGGGAGTCGGAATGCAAGAAACTGGGTAAACGCACCAGAGCGAATTGAGCAAGTTGCCGAGCGCTTCCGCGGTGTCTCGGTCGTTCACGAGGATTACCAGGCTGTCGTCGAGCGCTACGATTCACCCGAGACGGTCTTCTATCTTGATCCGCCGTATTACGAGAAAGAAGACCTCTATCGCAAATCTGCCGATCATGCAACCCTTGAACAGACGCTTTGTGAGATCGACGGCTACGCGATTGTCTCTTACACCGATCTCCCGCCAGGACTCTACGACAGTGACGAGTGGCACATCGTTGAGCGCACAGTAACCCACTCGGCTGCAGGAAACGGGAAAACGGCTGATGAACGGCTGATACTGAATTTCGAGCCGTCGACGGATCGCGAGTTCACTCAGCAAACTCTCCTGGATGCCTGCCCGAACGGAGGGGATGCGCTGTGAGCCGTCTCGTCGAATCAGCCGAGTGCGAACGGTGCGGTGATCGGATCACCGGACTTCGCCGACTCTGTACGGACTGTACGCGCGCCGTACGCGACGCGCGGGAGGGACCACTATGAGTTCGCGAGCGTCGGCGCTGGAGAGTTCGAAGGCCAGCGGTGATGCGCTTGAGGCGGCGCTGATTCAGTCGATCGACGCCCTGGAGTTCGTCGGCGATCGGACGGCCACCTGGCACGACGCCAGAACGACGACGCTCCTCGAGCCGGACCAGTCGCTACCGTTCTACGGTATCGTCGTCGTTGAGCGTGGAACGCCGATCGAGATTAAAGGCTGCCAAATCGAGACGAGTAACGGCGACCGATCGACGCGCGGGCGGTTCTATGTCAAGCGAACCGCCCACGAGCAACTGCTCGAAGCCGCCGGGATGTACCTGCTCGTTGTCTACATTCCGCGGCCAGGATTACCCCAGGTTGCCCGCGCGATCGTGCCGGCGACGATCGTCGACGAACTCCTGGCCGGGCGGTGGTACGAGGTCGGCGGGTCGCGTTCCGAACAAGAGGTCGCGAAACTCGCCTGGTCGCACGTCATCGATCCCGCGGGTGTCGATCCGTCGACGACGGTCGGTGATCGACGATGAGTTCCGGCCTCGAGCGCGGAGATCGTGACCTCGCCGCTGAACTCGAGAGTCCAGCGACCGGCCAGGTCGGGATTCCCGTCGACGCGATCTGCACCGGCTGCGGCCGGATTCATGTCAAGCGGTCGCCCCTCGAAGCCGTTCGCGAGGCTTCCACCGATACCGAACCGACTGAACTCGAGGTACGGGACCTCACGTCGTTCAAGCACGTCTGTCACCGCTGTCAGACCGCGACGTGGTGGAATCCTGTGGCAGTCCTCTCGGGACTGCTCGAACACGAGGGAGGTGAATAGCGGTGTCACAAGTCGAGACGACGCCGCACGAGTGCGAAGGCCGGTGGAAGTGGCCCGACTGGGGCCGCGGCCCTTACGACGCGCTGTCGTCGGTGATGCTCGGTGCTCCGTTCGAGGGCTACCTCGAACTGGATACCGAGATCGACGGCGAGCCCTGGCATCTCGTAGTGAAGTACAGCAAGTCGGGATTCGCGCCGCGACTCTCTGACGGGATCAACGCTGAACGCCTCTACGAGTGGGACATCATCGGTCGTGGACGTGGCGAGAGCAAGGCGACGTTCAATATCTCGCCCCGGTTCCCGAATATGCGCCACTGGGAAACCGGCGACCCGGTGAATCTTCCCTGGGAAAATCAGGTCGGCGAGGTCGACGGCGTCGACGTCGAGTTCCACACGAGCAACATCGAACCCGGGCGTGGGCTCGAATTGCTACCGGAGTTCTTCGCGGCGATCTTCGCCGAGGCGAACGAGCGGATTCACTCGAAGTATTTCCGAACGGATCCCCACGAAGCCAGCCGGATGTGGGCGTACGAGCGATACGTACGTATCCGTCGCGAATGGGCCGAGAAACTGTCTTCGGCCGGTGTTCTGCAGAAAATCGCGCTGCACCTTTCGGACCTGGAGGGAGTCAAAGCCGAGCTGCACATCGACAACGAGGAAGTGATCAACCACCAGAACCGGCTGATACTGAACCCGGCCTCGGCGAAAGAACTCTTCCCGAGCCACACCTACGGCCGCAAGTTCGAGATCTACCAGCTGGCCGATCCGGACGCGGTCTCGAAAGACCACCCGTCGTACCATCCGAAGGTGGAGGTCCTGGTGAACAAGAAGATGAACGGCGGCGAGGCATGGGCATGGGCCGATCGGCACGAAGTCACCGAGCAGATCGAGGAGACGCTACTGAACGCGCTACACTGGGAAGACATCCCGCTCGGGCCGGACGGCAACGGCGTTTACATCGCCGACGATCACTTCGACGCGGTCGCGCGCGACGAGCCAGTTGAACTCTACGACGATCCGACGCCGCGGCTCGAGGCGAAGACCGATCACCTACTCATGACGACGCTGCGGGACATGGGCGATACGCCGCGGGAGGTGACCGAAGAGGTCGCCACCGACGGCGGGTCGACCGTCGACGAACTCGCCGAACAACTCGGCAAGCACCCCGCCACGATCTACCGTGCGATTCAGGACCTCGGCGAGATCTTCGAACTCGACCAGGGCGACGTATCGTTCCGGGTGCGGAAGCATCGCGAGGAGTTACGCGCGCTCGTCGAGTCAGCCGAGTACGCGATCGAGAGCTTCGCCGATCGGATTCAGCACGTGATGGGCCTGGCCGATCACGTCGCCGAGTCCTCGCCGTTCCAGCAGTGGCTCGCCGAGAACGGCGCCGAGATAGAATATGACGAGACGGGGAATCCGAAGAAGCTCCGTATCGATTCGGTTCTGTCGCTGCTGAAAGGCGATAGCTTCGAGAACGCCCGTCAGGTCGCCCAGGAAGCGATAGACGCTTGGCGGCACTCAGGGAACGACGTAGTGCCGTTCAGTAAGGTGTCGATGGTCTGGCGGACGCCTGGCGGCAGGAAAGACAGCCACCGCGTGGGTTCGATCGCCGACTGGTAGCGCAGCCCTCGTGAGTGGCAACACTCTCTCGACACTTCTTTTCAGCAACTCAGTTTGTATTCTATCGGTGACTGTCCAGTTCTGGTTGTAGTCCTCGGCTCGAGGCCGGGGCCGGCAGCCCGATCGCGCCGCACCGCATGCGGGTCGGTTTCGCGCTGCGCGCGAAACGCCCCTTGACGGGTGTCCCCAAGGGGACAGAGCTAAAAAATTACACTGCCCCGCCCCCAGCTCCGCACGCTGAACTCCAGTTGAAGCACATGAAACAGGGGTTACTTTGCCCCTTCAAACTCCAATACTCGCGGACACACGGGGGTTCATTGGAATGTATTATATTTGTCTATATGTAAGTTCTATCTTGAATATATATAAATACAGACCAGACCCAACAATCCACAATACTGCAAAAATAACAGCAAAAATCAGATCAATATATGGTATGTCTCCTTTCGATACTGCAAAAAGCATTGAAATAGGTAGTAGAATGGTTGAAATAACAGTGTACCAAAAGTGGACTATTAATGATCTTGGAAAAGACCCTTTCGTCAAACAATTTCGATATTGGTCAGTCTCCAATAATGGGAGTAGAGCCATCAAGCAAGCTAAAGCAAACGATAGAATGAATAGTAAGGTGGAATTCTCATTTAGATATTCCACTAAAGATATATAATACGTCATAAAGAGCAATAATGAATTTAGTGTGTGGACTATGGAGAACTTACCTATATTTGGAAGGAATAACAGCAGTCCGCTGCTTTGTGACGATATCTTTCTCAGATCAATGTTTTCAGTTTTATTACTCAGTTCGATAACTACCAGAAGAATTATTGACAGGAATACGAGAGTTGATTCGACAGCCACAATATTCGATAGCGATAGAGTAATAAAAAGATACATGAGATAGATGTCGAACTAGGCTGCTATCCTGAACACTGTGGCTAAGACCAAGATCGCAAATCAACCGCCCTGCCATCGTTATTCCGTTCGAAACAGGCAAATACTCCTTGCAGTGTGAGGAATTTCGATTTTTACCAATACACCGCGATTGGTTCAATGACTGCTGTGTGGCCTTGAACCTCAAAATCCTCATCTTTGATTGAAATATTCAACTCTTCGCCAGATTCCTTAAAGTCATCTTGGAATTCTTCTACAGACTCCTCCTCAGAGACGTATTTATCAATTATATTTAGAGCAAGGAATGGATTCCATGTCTCGTTTCCCTTCACATATTTTTTCACTCTACCTACTAGAGTGAATTTCTCATTTTCTACGAATGCATCAAAAACAGGCTGTCGCATGAAATCCCTTTTCAGTTCTGTACAATATTTTGAACCTCCTGATTCAATACGTAGTGGATACATATCTCCTGTGAAACTCTCCATGAGTGTTCCTACCGCTTCCATTTGCCTTTCTTCGTCTTTAGTAAAGGGAGTTGGTTGATCAATAGCATGAAATGCTTCTTGGATATCATCTCCAGTAAATTCAGAAAAAGCACCGATAGCCATTTCAAATTTCAAAAGAGACATCGGGTAGACATTTCCCTCTATTCTCACGATCTCACCACGAGAGAGACCACGTGGGTCCGGATTCTCTTTCATTTCAACCCCTCTGCTATCTAATTCGTCGAGAAACTCTTGGAACCTATATGGTGCTGTGATATCAAGCGTTGTCTCAACTTGTTCACGGTCTAAATTTGCGTAGTTTCCTTCGCCACCAATTCCTGCCACTCGTGCACCAGCCCCACCGCTCTTTTCGGTCTGGTCTTCAGTAGCATGGGTGATCTCTGACGGAATTCCTTTTCCTAAGGATGAAAGGTTACTATTCAAGCTATCATTGTCGATGTAAACGAATTCACGGAGCTGTGCCATATGGTAGAGACAAGACATGATAAAGTCAAGAATGTTGGCACCCAGAGGGTGACCCCATACAGTTCGATCTTGTTCTTTTGCTCTACTCTCAGGGGTTGCACGTCGACAAAATCGGTTTCCCGAATATGCACACGAGTTCCAGCAGGCCGTGTGCATATCTCGTGTCGATCGACCTCGCGAAACCGGATTCTTCTCTGGTGGGCCGATAGGTTCGCCCGGTTTTGGGCCGATATGGGCCGTTCAGTGAGTCGAAAAAACTAGGATTTCGGGGGTCGTGTGTACGAGTATGCGAATCCGAACCGATGGCGATTATGCGTATCGACGAGACGCTATCGAACGCGCAGCAGACTTCTACGACTGTAACAAGACGAAAGCGGTCGTGAGTGCCTGCGACGACGTTCCCCATTTCGTCCAGGCGGCTCGCCAGGTACTCACCCGTGATGATCTTACCCTCGAGCAGCGCCGGGAGATCGCCGAGACGCTATCGACGAGAGCAGTGAGTTTCGAGGTCGACACCGAGATCGTCGTCGACACCGATTAAAAAATAGAGTCGATCGAGATTTTCGCCTGTTTCGTGTCCCGGTGATCACCACCGCCGTGCCACGTGAGCAGCGGGAGATTCGACGCTTTGCACATCTTGTCCTTGACGATCGTGCAGCCGGACCGTCCATGCGGCCGGTAGACGACGAAACAATACCAGCCGTTGTGTCGACGCAACGTGTCGTGATAGGCTTTGTAGACCTTGAAATTCCCCGGCTGGCCGTCTGAGTGTTCGAGCATGGTCGATTTGATTTCGACCGGCGTTCCGTTCTGAAACCGCGCGTCGTGCCAGCTGGCCCGCTCGAGAGAGAAGCGCCGCTTTTTCGCCATCCGTTTCTCACACGCTGTGCCGAAGTGGTTCGCGCGTTTCGATCGGTTCATTTCTCACCTATCGATACTCCGATTGTTCACGCGTCGCGCTCGTCGCGCGTCTTTATTTATTTCTCCGCTTGGTGTCGGGAACGAATAGCAGGCGATGGGCTGCGGTACGCGGCCCTTTCGGGCCGCGCCCATAGCTACAGTAAAGGGGTGGCTGTTGCCGTTGGCAGGTTGCCAACTGGACGCCCTCATGCGATTACCTCCTCGACCTTGCCAAGGGTTTCAGCGTGCTTTCCCTCTTCCCGATATTCGTTCCAGCGAGTTCGGACCCATTCGCGGCTGTACGGCACAAATTTCTCGACTTCGCGGTTTGGCATTCCCTCCTCTTTGCACCTGATGACGGTCCAGATTGCCGTCTGTCGGGCCGCCTCGCCCGCCTCCATTTCCTCGGTTTCGTCGCCGTACTGCGACCAACTCCAATCGCTCGCTTCCTTCGTGTTGTACCGGAAGTCCGTCGGCGGAACGCCTTCGATCTCTCCCTCGATGTCAGCCAGTTGCGCGTTCCGAATCGAGTCGGCGATGACGGCCTTCTTCTTGCTCACCTTCTTGACGATCGTCCCGACGCGCCAGAGCATCGGATGGATCGACCGCTCGCCGTGTGCGATGTAGATGAGTGCACCGCCGTACTTCCGGATCTTGTAGACCAGCGGGGCCATTTTCTTCCGCGTCTCATGTCCCTGCTTGCCCGTCCCGCTGGCGGCGCTCGAGAACTCGTCGCCGATGTACAGTTTGTCTCGTTGGCTGTGCTCAAGTGGGTCACCGTCCTGCTCGACCCATTCCATGAGTGTACCGTAGTCTCCGATCCAGCCGTCCTGTACGTCGCCGTCGTCGTCTACCCAGCGGTCTTTCTCCTCTAGCGACTGGATGTTCGTCCCGAGGAGGGAGTTCTCCTGATGGAGCGCTCGCCACCGCTGTGCGAGCAAACAGGCGAAGTCGGTCTTTCCCGCGCCCATCTCGCCCAAGACGACGATTACCGGGGCCGGGCCGTTGATAAGTTCGTCTACTGTTCCGATCGCCTTCAGTCCGCTCACGTCCGCTCGCTTGGATGTGTCTCCGACGATGTGCTTGATAGTCGGCATATCGCCGTTTTCCATCGCTCTTCGGAAGGTTTCAGTTCCCTCTACCAGCCGGATCTGACGGTGCTTTTCGAGGTCTTTGCACTGACCGGGCATCTTGTCTGGCCGGTCGGCGTCGGTCGGATCGTAGTGAATCGATCGAACCGACATTGCTCGAGAGATATTTTCGTCTCGAACGATACCGCCGTGGTCGGCGATTTCGCGGTTCTCTCGCTCTCCGTAGCCATCCTGATATTCCCGTGCTTCTCCGGTGACGTGTAATGCATTGTCATCAGTCATGTGCTGGCCCTCCATCGGTAGCAGCCGCCTGCTGGCCCTGCTGGCTCTCCTGATCGAACGTGATGGGGTCAGGGTCTGTTGGATCAAACTCCTGCTCGTACTCGCCGAGGTCGCTGATCTCGTCGCTACTCCACTCGTTGGCGTCCTCCTCGGCCGCCTCGAATCGGTCCTTCACACTTGTCTTCTGGGTCATCAACCCGCGTTCGTCCGCCTCCGCGTGCGCGTTGATCGTGTCGCGTTCGATTTCGATTCCCATCCGGCTGATTCGCCCGCGCAACTTGTTGTAGGCGATTGCCGTCTCGACCAGTTCGCCGTGGATGTCCTCGAGCATGGCTTTCACCGTGACCAGTTTCGAGTCTGAGAGTTGTGAGAAGTAACATCCAGTAACGATGAGCGTGCCGTTCTTACCCTGGTCCGGGTGCCAGTCGAACTCTCGAACCTCGTATGCAGATTCGTCGTTACAGCGGTACGGAGACGGTCCCTCGACCGTCTTCTCATCCCACACGCCTGGTTCGACGTACAGTTTCCGCCGGACATCGTCGACGGCGTTGATGTGGTGCACTTCGACCATATTCCGGTTGCGGAGCCGACGCGCTCCTGTAATGAACAGCCCGAGCAGCGGCGGCCCAAGAAGCAACAGTGCCGCGAAGATTCCCTTCGTAACTGGCGGCATTCCTGGGATCTCCGGGCGAATCCAGAGTAGCGCCGCGCCGAGTGAGACTGCAAGGCCGGCGACGAGTAGCTGGCCTTCGGCGAGCAGGTAGGTCAACCGGTCCGACCAGCTGCCGAACGTTGAACTCGTGTCCCCGCTCATGCCTCGATCACTCCGCTATCCTCGCTGCGGACGACGTACGCGGCACCGAGGGCCGCGAGTCCGGTTGTCATAATGACGCCGGTGAATAACCCGGACTCACCGCCGAACGTTCGGAACGGATTCGATTCGGCCGTGCCCACACTTACAAACGCGCCGGTACCCTGTTGGAGTGACCGCCGCGTCGCGATCGCGACGCCCGCGCCCTGCCGATCGGTGACCGGCATGGTGACCGTGTTCGAACCCTCGTCTAACTCCGTTTCTTGGTAGTTGAAGCTCCCAGTCCCTTCTTCGAAGTCGCCGGCTTCGGTCATCGACACTTCCGTTTCCGATTCTGCCTCGATCTCGATCGTGAACATTCCTGGCGCGTATTCCCAGTCGGTGATTCGAGTGCCGCTGTCGATCTCTTGGAGATACTCGTCGGTCGCTTCGGCTGTCGTTTGGTTGTCCTCGAGCGACTCGTTGCCCTGGTCGCTCGTGTTGCCGGGGTCCTCCTGCGCCGCGATCGGGACGGCCGCCACGCCCATGCCCATCGCGAGCGCCACCGCTGCCACTGTTACGAAAACGAAAATCCGTCTCATCTCACTCACCCAGTCCCGGAATCATGTCGGTCACGAACCCGACGACAGCGAGCACAGCGACGGCGATAATTCCGAGTCCGATCAATCCACCGCCGTCGCCACCGAAGAACGTCGGCAGTCCGAGACCACCATCACCTCCTGTTTCCTCGATGATGACTTTCGTCGTCTCCTCGCGCGTCTCCTGTTCGCGGTCGGCCGCGTCCTCGGATCTCTCCTTGTACGTCTGGAAGTCGTCACTCGGCTCGACTTGATCGGGCACGTTGAACTCGAGGTACTTGGCGTCCGGTTTCTCGTTAACTCCGAGAACCGTGAACGAGTCTTTCAGATGGGGTACGACAACCGTCCCCTCGTCCTCTGGCGTTATCGTGTCGTCCGCGAACGGATCAACTTGATACGAAGATGAGTCAGACCCGTCGTGAGTGATCTGAACAGAGTCTCCGTCAGCTATGTCCATCGAGACGGCCGTTTCCGAGGTCGTCCCATCCTCGTCGGTGACGTAGAACGTCGTATGGCCTGCAGAGACATCGATCGTCGCCTCTCCGTCCGAGTTGACCGAGTGCGTGGTATCGCCGCCCTTCACGTCGATCAGAGCATCCGATATCGCAGTCCCTGCCCCATCGACAACTGTTATCGTCACTGTTGCCGTCTCTGATTGCGTCTCAGGGACTGTCCGCAACTCTCCAGCCATGTAGAGACGACCAATCGTGTTATCGGGGTTGATTGAGTCTCCTACCGGCAGTCCTTCGTCTGCCGGATCTGTCCAGAATAATTGACCCTCGATTTGGACGCCGTTCTCGAGTTCGATCACCGCGGCGTCGCTGGCCTCGCCCATCCACATCGCCCGGAAGATCCCTGCGGCTTCCTTCCAGCTCGACAGGTCGCCGTCGCGGGCTTCCTCAAGGATTGCCGAACCGCTTGAAATCGAATGCACGTCTATCTCGCCGTCGACCGCGGGCTGATAGAGGTTCGAGACCATCGTCTCGACGTGGGTCAGTTCGTCGTCGAGAATCGTCAGAAGCTCGTCGTGAATTTTCCACCACTCATAAGAGTCGAGCATATCGATGGTATTGCCTGACTCACGGTCTTTCGCTGTCAGGCCCCAGTAATAGTTGGAGGCCGATCCGGTGTAATTCCCGTCAGCATCGAAGTTTTGGAGCGGACTGACTGACGGGGAGGTTGATCCAGATGCCTCCGACCACGGGACAAGAGTTGATCCAGCGGTCCCGACGTTTATGATCGACACCGGGTGAGTCTCGCCATTGACGAGTTCAGCAGTGCCTTCGTAGTCCGTAGATGTCGATTCCTTGGTAATCTCCTCCGAATTCGACTCGAGGTCTCCATTCCCGACCCATCGGAACACGTCGAAAACCTCGAGATTCGAGTCGTCCGCGACTAGCGGAGATCGGTTCAGGACTTTCGTCACTTGCGCCGAATAGGCGTCGAAAAAGTTCGCCTCGACTTTCGCGAACGCATTCCGCACGGCATCCTTCGCGTTCGATTGAGCGGTTGACTCCCCAGCCTCATCGGAGGCAGCCTGCATAATCTCGAATGCAGCATCCGAGCGGGATAGTTGCCGGAGCGACGACACGTCTCCCTCCAGTGATTCCATCATCGGTTCTTGGACCATTTGCATCTCGTTCGCATCCGTCCAGATCCGATCATGGAGCTCATTCGACCGCTTTTCGAGAATCTGCTCGGTCGAATCGTCGCTGCCGGTTGCGATCGCGCCGACCACAATCCCCGCGATCGCCGCACCCGACGCGAGTGTCGCGGCCGTCGCCAGCGCGATCGCTCGCGCTCTCCCGATCGGCGAGAACTGGGGAACAACCCGATCGCCGACGAGCATCATGCCGCCTAGGGCGGTCCCAGTAGCCGCCGTCCGGCGGAACAGGTCACGCCGAGTGAGTGAGACCGATTCGCCGGACTCGACCTCGTGATCCGTGGGCTGTGGGCCGGCCGACATCAGGCACCTCCCGCGCGCAGACGAGTGGCTAGTGCTACGCCGATCGCCGAGATCGCGGCGAACGCCCCGAAGCCGGGCGACCCGTCGAGCCCGCCATCGAACCATCCGCCACCGATCGACTCGTCATCGGCCGCGACGTAGGCGCTGTCAACGTTATTCTCGTTGCTCACCGTCAGAATCGCCCGATAGTCGCTCTCTTGCTCCAGATTCACCGAGGAATCGCTCAGGTTGTATTCCTCGGTCACCGTGTCGTCAGGGTTGGCAGTCCACGAGTCTTCCAGGACGGGCGTCGCGCTGGTCCCGCTCTGATTGAACGAACTCGCGTCGTAAATCGCCAGGTCTGCCGTCTCGCTCGAGGCGTTTTCGAACGTCCCGGCGAACGCAATGTCGACCTCGACGGACTCGGTTTCGTTACTCGTTTCGACGGTTCGGTTCTCTATTTCATCGGCTGCGTTTTGGGCCGCCCCGACTCCAGCGAAGCCGGCAACGGTGATCGTAACGAGAGCCAATACCGCGACGACTGCGACCGTATGTGCTTTTGAAAATTGCATTGTAAGCCTCCGAGTCGGTTACTTATAGGCGATCAGATAGAACGCGGCTCCGTTCAGAAAGACGGTGAACCAGCCGACGTACCACATCGACTCGAGCGCGATTGCGACGGCCGGGACCAGTGCCCCGAGTACGTTCAGGATCACCGCCAGCAGCATCACGACCGTCTCAACCTCGGTGTAGTCCTCAGGCGTGTTCTCGTTGGTTAGCCACCCGATCACCAGGACACCCATCGAAATGATGAACGCGTAGGTGACCTCGGTCCCGTGGGCCGCATAGAGCGCGTCCGAGAGCGAGAGGTTCAGTGGTTCGCTGAACTGCAGTGTTCCAACCGCCCCGATCGAGAACGACGCCAGGACGAAGATTGGCGCGAGAATGCTGTCCGTCAGGTCGATACCGTCTTCCCGACGAATCGTGTCGGGAACGTACTTCTGCGGTAGGCTTAGTGCCATCCATCCCGCGTGGAACCCCCCTGCACGAAAACCTCAGCAAAACCGTGGCACAGCCTTGGTGACACCTTGGTATCGCCGATAGTCACCAACCTTTATACTAAGGCGGGTTGCCCGCCGGATATGGCGCTGAACAAACTCCGAAAACTCGATCAGAACTCGCTTGGCGTGACGCTCCCGAAGGACGATCTTCGTGTTGAAGGTCTGCTCAATGAAAACGGAGAACTACGAGATGAACATCACATTCACATTCGCCACGTCAACGAGGGCGAATGGAAACTTGAACTCATTAGATGATAAAATAGTAATCGAGCAGATATTATATAAATATTGGCTTCTATAGTGGGTTAGTTCCCGTCGATGTCAGAAGTGATTGAATATGTAGAGAGTGTTGAACTACTATCTTCGTTCTCCCAAACTAGGTTGATCTCATCAGTCTCAGCAAGTGACGTGTCACCTGAATTGATACCACTACTTTGTAGCTCTACTTCAATGACTTCCCCAGCAGAGATTCGATCAGGAGTGTTACTATTGATTTCAAGATCACTACTACTAGCATCTCCATCACCAGATGTAGTTATTGCTAATCTGCTCTTTTCAATGGTTTCCCCACTGTCATGAGTGAAATGGACGACAACGTGATCACTGCTTGGATCAACACCGCCATCTTCCACCTGCTCTCCGCCGAAAGTTGCACTAGGTGCTGCATTGCCAATATTGTCCCCCATATCTAGCACGAATGCTGCAATCACAGCCGCGAGAATGACAGTGATTGCGACCATTAAGATAACCCCGATAACGGGCGATACTGCGCGCTCTTCTTCGTTGCCAATCAGCTTGGCGCGGTATTTTGTAAGATCCATTGTTTGCTTNCATTAAGATAACCCCGATAACGGGCGATACTGCGCGCTCTTCTTCGTTGCCAATCAGCTTGGCGCGGTATTTTGTAAGATCCATTGTTTGCTTTGGATTTCGTTTGCGCACCCACCAACGGTGAGAAGACTTATTCCGGAAACCCTGGTAGGCACCCGGTGACGTTCGAAGGGGTTGGAGATCGTATCCTTGATCGTCGTCTTCTCGTCGTCTTCTGGTGCTGATAGCAACCAGTAGAGTACCGGTATATATAACTAATCGATAGTGTACTCTTTTGGGTCACATCAGGAACTCCATGGGTTTCAGATCTGATAATCAGTGGTCCGCAGAAATCCTACAGCCCCCCCTTGAACCGACTCCCTCTTGCGGTTTGGTGATTTGACGAGAGAACGGTAATACCAAAGCCAGTTCAGTCCTACGAGTTCCACATGACAGAGACTGTGTTCGTGACCGCTCGCGATCTCGCGCGCACCTATGATGGCGGGGCCTACGAGAACGCGTGGGAAGCGGTCGAGCAGTACCGCGAGGCAACCCGCTATGCGAACACACACGATGCCGGCTCAGGCGCTACCGCGTCGGCATTGGATCTTCCGCGTGGTCGGCTTCGCACCTGGATCGACGACGGTGGGGCACCGGATGTCGTCCACGGGATCGACACCGCACGCGAGTATGGGTGGCTCGAGTGCACGCTCAACGACGACGTGTTCACCGGGCTGAACGCGCTGGTTGCGAATATCTTCTCGGGCGGCGCGATTGCCGAACAGTACTATCGACCCTCGTTCGCGCTGAACCACTACGGCGCGGACTCGCACGTGATCGACGCACTCGAGCTGGTCGGCGTCGACTACGAGATCGTCGATGATCGGGACGGCCGCGCTGACGAGGCTCGTCCAACAGCGGATGGGACTGTCCTTGGGCGCGTACTCGCCGTACTCGGTGCTCCTGTCGGGCCGAAAACCAGCCAGCAACTCTCACTCCCGAGCTATCTCGTGGCCGGTTCCGAAGAGGTCAGTGAGACGTTTGTCTACGCGTATCTCGAGAACCGGGCCGTCTATCACGACGGGAAGGACACTCTGACGATCACCGAGGAACGAAACGATTCGTACCTGTCTGGACTGGCAGCGCTCATCAACGAGATTGCAGGCGGCGGCGTCACACGCGGCGAGGAATCGATCACGATCTCGGCTGACGCAGCTCGGTCGCTCGGCACAGTTCGGTAGTACGATTGAACCGGCTTCCACAAGCGAAAGCGTAGCTACACCAAGTGCCCGGATCTATTCTTCTAGGTCCTCGGCGTCGAGTTCTCCCGTGAGATACGCCCGGCCACGGTCAGTAATTCGATAGTAGCTTCCGTTGACCTTCTCGATGAGGCCAGCCTTCTGGAGCTTGCTCATTCGTCGCGAAACCCAGTTTCGCGAATAATCTAAATTGATCGCTGTCACCGCGGGAGAGAGAATGAGATCGGACTCATCGAGTATTTCGAGAATCCGATTATCGGTCTGGTTCATCCACTCGACCCGCGGACGCATACCCGCTCATCGTAGTCTCGCATTTAACAGATAGCGAAACCTGTTTCACCAAATTACGTTCGGTGTTCGATAGAACACGGATTGTTGGGTTAGAGTTAAGTTCCCCCCGTGTCTGGATCGGAGCAACGGAAGTCAGACGGACCCGCCGGTACCCGGTCGGGTTCTCGTCAGAAACGCGGACCCGATGCTTGGGACATCGGCCCGCCTGGCCTCCGTAGATCAGGTACGGAAGCATGCAATCGCTCGACGTAACGGGGGATAAAGCCCCCGATCGGCAGTATCGATTAGGCTACGGCCCACAGCCCACGGCCGAGTCAAACGAGTTCAGAAACACTTCTGGAAACGGAATCGGAAAGAATCGGAAATTATCGGAAACGCGCGAGAGCGTTCAGAACGGACGAAATTCAGGAATACTGATTTATCGGAAAGAATCGGAAACGACCCTGCAACGATTAAGAAGTACCCGTCCCTTCGCTCTAATCTACCGACGGACAGCGACCGCGCGCGCCCCCAAGTACCAATCAACGGCGCGCACGGTGAGTCCGCGGTCCCACAAGTGTGAGACCATGACGAACCAGACACGCGACCACAGTAAGCGTATCGCATTTTGTAACCAGAGCTGCGCGTCCGGGGTGAATCGATGAGCACTGACCTCGAGCCGATGGCGCCGCGCGAAGCGGTCAACATGTGGATCGATCGGTTACAGTCCACGCGGGCCGACGAGACGCTAAAGAGCTACCGTTACCGGTTGAAGCCGTTCCTCGAGTGGTGCGAAAAAGAGGGAATCGATAATTTGAATGACCTCACTAGTCGCGACGTTTTCCAGTTCGATTCGCACCGTCGCGCTGATGGGCTACAAGTATCGACACTAAACAACCAGATCGGTACTCTCAAGCAGTTCATCCAGTTCTGTGAACGGATCGATGCAGTCCCGGCTGGGCTTCCGACGAAGGTCGAAGTCCCATCCGTTGACCTAGCCGAACGGGTCAACGACGAACTGCTATCTGCCGATCGCGCCGCAACGATCCGTGAGAACCTCCACCGATACGAGCGCGCATCTCGCCGACAGGCGATGTTCGAACTGCTGTGGCACACCGGGTGCCGACTCGGTGGGCTTCGCGCGCTCGATCTCGGCGATTGCTTCTTCGATGAGTCGGACCTCGAGCGGCTTCAGCATCAGGACGACATCGAGGGTGCCGCCCTCGATGCGGTTGAGGTTCCGTTTGTCTACTTCCGGAATCGACCGGAAACGCCGCTGAAGAACAAACGAGAAGGAGAGCGCCCGGTTGCAATCGATCGGGACGTAGCGGACAGAGTACAGGAGTATATCGGCGTGAACCGGGTTCATCGACCCGGTTCGAACGACCGCCAGCCGCTGTTCACGACGGAAAAGGGAGACAACGCCAGGGTATCGAAGTCGAGTATCCGGCGTGAGATCTACATTCTGACGCAGCCGTGCCGGTGGGGTCGCTGTCCGCACGATCGTGACACGACGAACTGCGAAGCCCTGGAACACGGGAAAGAAGCGCGGTGTCCCTCGAGCCGGTCCCCGCACCCGTTGCGTACCGGTTCAATCACACACATGCGCGACCAGGGTTGGCCGCCCGAAGTTGTTGCCGAGAGAGTGAACGCTACCCCTGAAGTGATCAGGGAGCACTACGACCACCCCGACCCGATTCGGCGGATGCAATCCCGCCGCGAGTTCCTTACGGAGGATTCAGAATGAGTACAACCATCGATCAGAGTAGCGTGCGCAAAAGGCGAATTGTTGACCTCGGCGGTCCCACTCGAAATTNCGCCGCGAGTTCCTTACGGAGGATTCAGAATGAGTACAACCATCGATCAGAGTAGCGTGCGCAAAAGGCGAATTGTTGACCTCGGCGGTCCCACTCGAAATTTTGTAACTCGCCAACTCCTGGGGCCTCAACCCCCTGAGACGTCCGAAAATCCAATTCTCGCTTTCGAGATATTTCTACATAGCAGACAATACAAGAGGGGTGACCGGCGTGACGATCGCGCCGTAACTAATCGACTGCTGCTCCCCTGTGACTTGATTAGAAACCCATTCCGCCGCTCTATCACTCCTGCAAACGCAACTGGTGAACGGTTCGTCTAGTCGCTGTTATCATAAGTTCCTTCGACGCTCCATCCGTAGACGCTCCATGGCACAGGACGTATTAGATGAGACTGACCGCGGCATTCTATATCTGCTCCAGTAGAACGCACGGGAGACGACGGCAGCTGAAATCGCTGAAGCAGTCGGGGTGTCTGCGGGAACCGTTCGAAATCGAATCGATCGACTCGAAGAACAGGGGGTTCTCGAGGGGTATATTCCGGATATCGATTACGAAACGGCAGGCTTCGGGCTCCATATTTTGTTCACGTGCACGTCCGAAACCCAGCCGACGACCGAGTTGCCGCCGCTGTACGAGACCATTGATCCCGCTGCGATCACTGGTCTCTTCGGATCGACACCGACACACTCACGCCCCACCGGACGGCTCACGTTCGACTACTGCGGGTACCGTATCGCGGTCGAGGCGAGAGGGTCGATTTCGATTACACCGTGTGGGTGACCCGCCTGTCAGTGTCGGGGCCGTGGCTGTTTCCTCGCTTCCGCGTAGTCGTTCACTCGGAAATATCCCCCTCGTCCATCGCTCGCGTTTCCGAGGCGACGAATTTTGCGAGTTTGCGTTTCGTATGGGCTGAGACGAGATGCTCCTCGAGTTCTTGCTCTTGCACCGGAGATTCACGGCACAGTGGACATTCGATGGGTGTTCTGGACGCCATAGCAGAGACACGGTCGTCTACAGGAAAAGCGTTCGCCGGTCGTCTGGATCGAGTGGTTTAATCTGTTACTGCTCGTACTGAGAGGAACTGATGACAGTCGTCCTCGCTGGGGTCGGTGCCGACAGTACGAACCTCGGTGCACTCGGGCCGCTGTACGACGATGGCCGCTTTGAATACGTTCCCATTCCGGAGAAGACTCGGAACACGAGCGAGACAGCGACACTCGGATCGTGGACCCTCCGCTATGATGATCGGGTCGCCGCAGACCTGACGACTCGGATCGAGCCACAACCGATCCGAAACGGTGTTGACACGGTCTCCGGCGCTGCACTCGCGGAGTGGCCGCTGCACCGTGATCCGAACTTCGAGGCGCTAACCTACGGTGAACATCGATCCAACGGCTACGTCTCCCGTCTTCGCTCGCTCGAACCGGGCGATATCGTTGGCTTCTACGCCGGCCTCCGCCGCCCGGAGGGAGATCGCGCACACCGGTACTTAATCGGCTACTTCACCGTCGATAACGTCGCCGTTGTCACTCCCGAAATGTGCGAGACGGACCGCGAGTCGATTCTCGCGGCCAACCCGGAGAACGCACACGTAAAACGCGCACGGGAACGAGACGGTGAACTCTATCGGCAGGACAAACCGGTTGTGATCGTCGCCGGCCGCGAACCAGGCGGCCTTTTCGACCGCTATCCCATCCGTCTCAGCGAGTACTACGTCAAACCGGGCAACGTACAAGCACAGTATTATCTTCGTGAGGAAATCGAAACGGACTGGAACGTCCGCGCGGGTGGGCAGAACATGCTCTTCAAGCCGGCCTACCGATGTGAACTCTCGAGCGAGGCGTTCCGGAAACTGGTCGGCCCCCGTACTGATCGAACGCCAGCCGACACGGTGGATGACAGTTCGGCCAGCACGTAACCCGACAGCGGCCGGTGAGTGACCCGTGTTAGAATCGGTCAGTTTCTTGTAGTACTTGACCGACAACCCAGACGTGACAGCCGATAACTCCCGTTCCCGCCACGACCGCATTCGACGCCACCCCACGCCCGGCGTTCGGAACTCGCTTGCTCACTGGACGAGCGCAAAGCACCCGCTTCGGGTTGCGCTCAACTACCTCTTCGTCTGGTTCGCTCGCATTTCTCCAAGCCTCCGCCTGCGGCGGTGGTGCTTGCGTCGACTCGGTGTCACCGTTGAGCCTGGTGTTTCCTGGGGACTCGAGGCGACGCCTGATGTCTTCTGGCCGGAACTGATCACGATGGAGAAACACGCAATCGTCGGCTACGACGCAACGCTGCTCTGTCACGAGTTCTTGCAGGACGAGTATCGGACGGGTGAGATCGTCGTCGGCGAGCGAGCGATGATCGGTGCTGGGGCGATCGTGTTGCCGGGCGTCGAGATCGGTGCGGATGCAAGCGTCGCGGCGAACTCGCTGGTGACGAGGGATGTCGAACCGGGGACCACCGTCGCGGGTGTACCGGCACGGAAGATGGGGGGTGGGAGTGAGAGTCAGAGTGAGAGTCAGAGTGAGAGTCAGAGTCGGATCCGGGACCGGAATCAGACAGAGTGCACGGCAGATCAAAAGCGAACGGAGTGGGGGGAAGCGGGTGTTGCAGGCGGAGATAACGGAAACGGCAACGGATCCGGAGACGCCGAAGAAAACGAGGAGTCCAGCAACGCGTAATCGGCCGTGTCGAGTTCAGTGCGGGCGTCGATATGTGCTGGGTGCTGGGTGGCAGGTGGCGAGTGGTCGTCGACTACAGTGCCGACCAGGATTTGCGGGCTTCGTTCCAGGAGGTGATGTCGGCGATCCAGCGGGCAGCGATCATTTTCTTCAGGTTCTTTGCGGGGACGCCACCAAAGGTGTCGACGGGCAGTGAGATGCCAAAGGCCGGTTTGACTTCGTGCGCGACTGCCTTCTCGCCGACGGAGATAACGGTCCCCTTGTCGTCGTATTCCCAGGTTTTGAGCGGGCGGTTTTCGATCGCACGGGAGATGTTTTCGCCGACGATCTCGGCGGCCTGCCAGGCGGCCTGTGCGGTCGGCGGCGCGGGCTGGTCGCCTTGATCGATGAGCGCCGAGTCGCCGATCGCGAAGACGTTGTCGACGGAGGTCTGGAAGTTCGCCGCGACGGTGACGCGGTTGTGTTCCTTTTCGAGTGCGGCGTCGTCGAGTGCGTCGCGGCCGGTGATGCCGCCGGTCCAGATGAGCACGTCGTGATCGAGTGGCTCGCCTTCGTCGAACTCGATGACCTCGTCGGTCGCTTCGGTAATCGGGTCGTCCGTGTGGATGCGAACGCCGGCATCTTCGAGAAGGTCCCGGAGGGCCTGCTGGATTTCCGGGTCGTTGCCGGGGAAGATTTCGTCGAGCGCTTCGACGAGGTGGATTTCGATCGGCGCGCGGTGGGCATCGCGGAACTCGGCGATTTCACCGGCGGTCTGGATGCCGGAGAGTCCGGCACCGCCGACGACGATCTGTGCGGGTTCACCGCGGGTGGCGTCCTGGCTTGCTTCTTTGACGGCGTCGTGGATTTCCAGGGCGTCGTCGAGACTTTTCAGCGTAAGCGAGTGCTCCTCAAGCCCAGGGATGCCGTAGTAGGCGGTCTGGCTGCCCATCGCGACGAGGACGTAGTCGTATTCGACGGGATCGCTATCCGCGAGTTCGACGAGTTGGTCGTCGACATCGAGTCCGACGACTTCGTCCTGAATGAATCGGGTCGACGGATCGGCAACCTGGGTAACGGGGAACGTGATGTCGGATTGCACGTCCGGGTCACGGATCACGCGGTGGGACTCGTGTAAGACGAGGTGGTAGTCGACATCAGCGATCCAGGTCAATCGTGCGTTGCCGCCGAGTTCCGACTGGAGCTTGCTGATCGCGCCGGTACCAGCGTACCCGGCACCGAGCACGACGACGTTTTCAGTCATACCTCACAGTCTGAAACACTACGATACAAAGGTGTTGGAACTCGTATCAGTGTGTTTCACGTTGTCACGGGAGGTGATAGAGCGCAGTAGCTGTGATCGTCGGTCGTCTCGGACTCGGCGGGGACCGTCGTCGACAGGTTTAGGGTTAGATGGGTCTAAATCGGTGTACGATGATGCTGAGCGACGTGATGGAGGATTACCTCAAGGCGATCTATCAGCTCCAGGGTGAGCACGAGGAACGGATCAAGACCTCCGCGATCGCCGATGCGCTCGAGGTCACGTCGCCGACCGTTACCAGCATGCTCGAGAAATTAGAAGACCGCGGGCTGGTCGACCGCGAGAAGTACCGCGGCGTCACGCTCACGGACGAAGGTGAAACCGTCGCTCTCGAAGTCGTCCGTCACCACCGCTTGCTCGAGGCCTACCTCACCGAACATCTCGACTATGATTGGTCCGAAGTCCACGCCGAGGCGGATCGTCTCGAACACCATATCAGCGAGGACTTCGAGGCCCGCGTCGCAGATGCCCTCGACGAACCGGAGGTCGATCCGCACGGCTCGCCGATTCCGAGTGCCGATCTCGAACCACCTGACCGCTCGGCGGGCAAGTCAGTTACCGAGTTCGCCGAGGGCGATGTCGTCGTCGTCGAAGAGGTCGCCGACCACGACCCGGAAGTCCTGTCGTATCTCGCCACTCACGGTGTCGAACCCGGCGTCGAACTCGAAATTCTCGAAGTCGCTCCCTTCGGAATGGTTACTGCACGGTCGAGCGAGACTGTCGACGACGTTTCGTTACCGGAGGGTGTCGCCCATCACGTCCGCGTTACACCCCTTCCGCAAGCGGAGTCGTAACGACTCTTGCAGTCGAGTCGGTTCTCGATAGCCTCTCGAATCACCAGTGTACGTTCGTTCGGGGCTATACTGGTATGCTTTTGCACGTCAAAACCGACTCAACGGCCGACCGTACCCGCCGGGTTTAAGGAATTCAACTACGAATAATCCGCTATGTCATCAATCGAGCTGACCCCCAGTCAGAAGAAAATCCTGCGCGCACTGACGAATCTCCACAAAGAATCCGAAGACGCCATCAAAGGCGAGGACATCGCCGAACAGGTAGACCGAAACCCGGGGACCATCCGCAACCAGATGCAGAGTCTCAAGGCGCTCCAGCTCGTCGAAGGTGTCCCCGGTCCCAAGGGTGGATACAAGCCGACCGCTGCCGCCTTCGAAGCGCTTGAAATCCAGCAGATGGACGATCCGGCCTCGGTGCCGATCAAACACGAGGGCGAACCGATCACCGATGTCATCGTCGAAGAAATCGACCTCTCGAGTGTTCACCATCCTGAACTCTGTCGCGCGGAGATCCACCTGCAGGGCGCTATCAGCGGTATTCACGAGGACGACGCCGTCACCGTCGGCCCGACACCGCTCTCGAAGCTCCTCATCGACGGCCGTGTCGACGGTAAGGACGACACGAACAACATCCTCATTCTGCGCATCGAGGATATGGTCGCTCCTGCCGAAGAAGCCGCACACTGAGGGGTCACGGAGCGAATTCGTTCTCTCATCTGCCGTTTTCTCGTTCCGCACAGCGACGCGACCGTTACTGTTGCTCGGGTACATCGAAGAGCCGACCGCATTGGCTCCGGTGAACGCGTCCTCCGGGCGTACTCTCAGTGAGCTTTCCATCCGCTGATTTCGTGATGACACGTGCGCGAACGTATACCCGAGTAAAGCTAGCCTGAAACCACCGACGGCGCTGGTTACGTGTTCGCTTGGAACGTCAACCCGCTATCCGATGACCAGCACCGCGACGGCGAAGAGACCGATCGCAATCGCTCGTCCAATACGGATGCGTAGAACAATACACGGCCTCCCCGATTCAACCGTTGAATCGAACGAGTCGTCGGGGACGGCTCAGTTCGGCGCGTCTGCTTCAGCCGTCTCGGTTGCGTCGTCCGTTTCTCCCACCGATGCCGGAATCACGTCGACGCTTGCGACCGCATCGTCGGCCTCGACGTCCATCACGATCACGCCCATCGTGTTGCGGCCGACCTCCGAAATTTCGTCGACGCGCGTGCGGACGATCTGCCCGCGCTCGCTCATGAGCACGGCTTGGTCATCTTCCGACACCGCCTTCGCGGCCGTCACGGGACCGTTTCGATCGCCGGTCTTGATGTCGATCAGCCCCTTGCCGTACCGCGACTGGGTGCGATACTCCGACAGCGGCGTCCGCTTCCCGTAGCCGTTGCGCGTGACGGTCAGCAGATCCTGCTCGTCGCCCTCATCGGTCGCGACCAAGCCGGCAACGGCATCGTCGCCCTCGAGTTCAATGCCGTTGACGCCGCGGGCGTTGCGACCCATCGACCGGACTTCGTCCTCGTCGAACCGGATCGTCATGCCGCCTTCGGTAGCGATGACGAGGTCCTGGCTGCCGTCGGTAACCTCGACATCGACGAGTTCGTCGTCCTCCTGCAGGTCGGCTGCGATGATCCCGGTCGAGCGGATGTTGTCGAACTCGGAGCCGGCGGTCCGCTTGACGTAGCCGTGCCGGGTCGCCATCGTGACGAACTCGTCGTCGCCGAAGGCGTCGGTATCGACGATCGCCGTGATGTCCTCGCCTTGGTCGAGATCGAGAATGTTGACCGCCGATTTTCCGCGTGCGGTGCGGCCCATCTCGGGGATTTCGTAGGTTTTGAGCTGGTAGACTTTGCCCTGATTCGTAAAGCAGAGCAGGTAGTCGTGGGTATTCGCGCGGAAGACGGTCGACACGCGGTCGTCCTCTTTGACATCCGCGCCGATGATCCCTTTGCCGCCTCGACCCTGGGGGTCGAAGGCCTCGATCGGCATCCGCTTGACGTAGTCGTCTTCGGTCATGACGACGACGACCTCTTCTTCGGGGATGAGGTCCTCGTGGGTAACTGTGCCCTGATCCTCGATGATCGATGTGCGCCGATCGTCGCCGTACTCGGCTTTGATCTCGCGGAGTTCGTCTTTGATGACGCCCAGCAATTCGGACTCGCTCTCGAGGATCGTCGTCAGGCGTTCGATCTCAGCCTGCACGTCTTCGTACTCGTCCTCGATCTCGGCGGCTTCCATCGAGGTGAGACTGCCGAGTTGCATCCGAACGATGTGGGTCGCCTGCTCTTCGGAGAACTCGTAGGTCTCCCGCAGCGCCGCCTTCGCGTCGTCGCGCGTCTCGCTGTTTCTGATTAGGTCGACGACATCCTCGGCGTTCTCGACTGCCGTCAGCCGTCCTTCGAGGATGTGGACGCGATCCTCGGCTTCGGCGAGGTCGTACTCGCTGCGTCGGCGCACGACTTCGCGGCGGTGGGCGATGTACTCCTCTAAGGTTTCCTTGAGCGAGAGCACTTGTGGCTGGCCGTCGACCAGCGCGAGATTGATAACGCCGAAGGTCTTCTCCAAGTGGTTCTCGAGGAGTTTGTTCTTGACGACCTCGACGTTCGCGCCGCGATTGCACTCGACGACGATACGGACGCCGTCGCGGTCGGACTCGTCGCGCAGGTCCGAAATCCCCTCGATATCGCCCTCGGTTACGTCCTCGGCGATGCGCTCGACGAGGCGAGCCTTGTTGGTCTGGTAGGGCAGTTCGGTGATGACGATTCGCTCGCGGCCCGACTGCCACTCCTCGACGTCGAACTCGGCCCGGACGCGGATGCGCCCGCGGCCGGTCTTGTAGGCGGAGTAGATGGCGTCGCGGCCGACGATATTCGCCCCGGTCGGGAAGTCCGGTCCCTTCACGTGGTCCATCAGGTCCTCGACCGTCGCCCCGGGGTCGTCGATCAACTCGATCGTCGCGTCGATGACCTCTCCGAGGTTGTGCGGCGGGATATTCGTCGACATCCCGACGGCGATCCCCGAGGAACCGTTGACCAGGAGGTTCGGAAACGCCGAGGGCAACACCTCGGGCTCTTGCAGGCGATCGTCGTAGTTCGCGGAGAAGTCGACCGTGTCCTTATCGATATCGGAGAGTAGCTCCTCGGAAATCGGAGACATCCGCGCCTCAGTGTATCGCTGAGCGGCCGGCGGATCGCCGTCCATCGAGCCGAAGTTGCCCTGGCCGTCAACCAGCGGGTAGCGCATCGAGAAGTCCTGGGACATCCGGACCATCGCGTCGTAGATCGGGCTGTCGCCGTGTGGGTGGTAGTCACCCATCGTCTCCCCGACGATCGAGGAAGACTTGCGGTGGGAAGAGCCCGAGGTGACGCCCATTTCGTGCATCGCGTACAAGATGCGCCGGTGGACGGGCTTGAGACCGTCCTCGACGCGCGGGAGCGCACGACCTGCGATGACGGACATCGCATAGTCGATGTAGCTCTGCTCCATCTCGTCTTCGATACGGATGTTTTCGACCGAACGAGCCTCTACGTCTGTCGGATCGGGTACGTCTGAACTCATATCTCTCTCACCACTAGATGTCGATCCACTCTGCCTCCGGCGCGTTCTCCTTGATGAACTGCTTTCGCGGTTCGACCGCGTCACCCATCAGCACCGAGAACATCTTGTCCGCTGCCGCGGCATCCTCGATCGTGATCTGCTTTAAGATGCGGTTGTCCGGGTTCATCGTCGTCTCCCAGAGCTGTTCGGGATTCATCTCCCCCAGTCCCTTGAACCGCTGGACCTGCGAGGGATTGCCGTTGCACTTCTCCTCGACGATTTCGTCGCGTTCCGCGTCCGTCATCGCATCGTATGTCTCGCCGCGATAGCGGATGCGATAGAGCGGCGGCTGGGTCGCGTAGACGTATCCGCCCTCGAGCAGCGGTCGCATATGCCGGTAGAAGAACGTCAACAGGAGCGTCCGGATGTGCGCGCCGTCAACGTCGGCGTCCGTCGCCATGATGATCTTCTTGTAGCGGACGTCTTCGACGTTGAACTCGTCGCCGATCCCCGCGCCGATCCCGGTGATCATGTTCCGGATTTCGTCGTTCTCCAGTATCCGATCCAGGCGGTGTTTTTCCACGTTCAGGATCTTCCCTTTGATCGGGAGGACAGCCTGGAACTCCGGATTCCGCGCCTGCTTTGCACTGCCACCGGCGGAATCACCCTCCGCAATAAACAACTCCGCCTTTTCCGGGTCTTTCGTCTGACAGTCCGCGAGTTTCCCCGGCAAGGACGTGGAATCGAGGGCGGATTTCCGACGTGTCAACTCCTCGGCTTTCTGAGCCGCCTTCCGTGCCTTTGCGGCCTCGACGGCCTTCATCACGATAGCCTGGGCTGTATCGGGATGTTCCTCGAAGTACGTGCCGAGACCGTCGTGCATCGCGCCCTCGACGACGCCGCGAACCTCCGAGTTCCCCAGTTTCGTCTTCGTTTGGCCTTCGAACTGCGGATCGGGGTGTTTGACCGAAATAACGGCCGTCAGCCCCTCGCGGATGTCCTCGCCCTTGAGGTTCTCCTCTATGTCCGAGAGCAGATCGTTCTCGTTCGCGTAGTCGTTCACGACGCGCGTGAGCGCCGTCTTGAACCCGGTCAGGTGAGTGCCACCCTCACGCGTGTTGATGTTGTTCGCGAACGCGTGAATTGAGCCCTGCAGTTCCTGAGTTGCCTGCATCGCCACCTCGACGCGGACGTTCTGATCCTCGTCCTCGAAGTAGATCACGTCCTCGTGCATCGCCGACCGAGTCTCGTTCAGATACTCGACGAACTCGCGGATACCACCCTGGTACTCGTACGTTTCCGCGAGTTCATCGCCGTCTTCGGTCGCGGACTCGCGCTCGTCACGGAGCGTGATCCGGACGCCCGAGTTCAGGAAGGCGAGTTCGCGAAGCCGATTCGACAGTGTCGAGAAGGCCATGTCGGTCGTCTCGAAGATGTCGGTGTCCGGCCAGAACCGGATCGTCGTCCCGGTTGCCTCGCCGGGCTCCATGTCGCGGACGCGTTCCATATCGCCGGCGGGTTCGCCGGTCTCGAACGTGTGTTCGTAGACACCCCCGTCGCGTTTGACCTCGGTCTCGAGGCGAGCGGAGAGGGCGTTGACAACGCTCACGCCGACGCCGTGGAGGCCGCCGGAGACCTGGTAGGACTTGTTGTCGAACTTGCCGCCGGCGTGGAGGACGGTGAGAATCACCTCGAGTGCGGGGCGGTCGTACTCCTCGTGTGTGTCGACGGGAATTCCCCGGCCGTCGTCCGTGACGCTGACCGAGCCGTCTTCGTGGATCGTGACAGTAATCTCGTCGCAGTACCCGGCCAGTGCTTCGTCGATCGAGTTGTCCACCACTTCGTAGACGAGATGGTGGAGCCCTCGAGAGTCGGTAGAACCGATGTACATTGCCGGCCGTTTTCGTACGGCTTCCAGGCCTTCGAGGACCTGGATCTGTCCGGCACCGTACTCGCTTTCCTGGGACATATAACTCTAAAACCTGCTTTCGCATAGCGGCCGGTCACTAATAAAACTCACGTACGCGCGCGAGCGCGACCGCCACGTACGGTTCGTCTCCACCGTCGGAGCAGCCGTTTCCAGTCCCTCGTGTGGAGGCGTCTCACCGCTCCAGTAGCTCGATTCGAACGTAGTGAGTGGTGGTGTAGACGAATGTAGTGAATGGTGGTATGTATGACTGAACCCAGACTCGTTTTGCGCGGGCCTGCAGCCGTGGGCAGCAGACTCTTTTCGACCACGGAGTGAACCAGGTACGACCAATGACCAGACCAACCTGGGATGCCAGTGAGCACGAGCAGACCGCAAAACACGACGAGCGTGGCCGGGATGCTGACGCCGTCGCCGCTCGAGACGTGATCGAACACGAACCGAACTCGGAACGGCGGGGAACGTGGCTTTCGGCGAGTATCGTCCTCTTGGGAGCTATTGTGATCGGACAGGCAATCGCTGTCGACAGTGCGACGGGACAACGCTGGAACGCGTTTCTCACCGGAGCGGCGCTGATAGTCGCTGGAGGGTACAATTACGCTCGTCGGGCAGATAGAGACCTGGGAAGTACCGGTGTCGCCGCGCTGAGTACAATCGTCGGAGTCTGGCTCGTTGTATCGCCGCTCGTAATGGGTCCAAACAGTGGGCGCAGTGCAGCGACCGAGTTCAGTATGGCGGCTATGATTGGTAGTGGACTCTTGGTGGTCGTGATCGGGAGCTATAGCGCGGTTGTGATCCGCAAACGCCGCCGGAACGCCGGGATGCGCCGGACGGCAGTGTACGATCGTCGGGGGCAGTGAGGTTGTACGGTGGGAGCCATGCGGACCACTGGAGGCTGCGGTCGCCAACGTTCGAGACGGTAAAACTGTGCAGTATAGTGTGGTCGACGGTGGTCTCGTGTGGGTACTGGTCAGCGGGACGGTCCCGATAAAAGTGGTAGTGACTGGTGAGCGAACGGTGTTACCCGTGGATTCCCATCGCTTCGATCTGTTCTTGGTACCGGTTGCGGATGGTGACTTCGGTCACCTGGGCCACGTCTGCGACCTCGCGCTGGGTCTTCTTTTCGTTACAGAGCAGTGACGCAGCGTAGATCGCGGCAGCGGCGTAGCCAGTCGGTGATTTCCCGGAGAGGAGCCCTTCTTCGGCCGTCTTCTCGATGATTTCGTTGGCCTTGGTCTGGACTTCTTCGGAGAGTTCGAGTTCAGAACAGAAGCGGGGGACGTATTTTTTCGGGTCGACGGGTCGCATCTCGAGGCCGAGTTCCTGCGAGATATAGCGATACGTGCGACCGATTTCCTTTCGTTCGACGCGTGAGACTTCCGAGATTTCTTCGAGGCTGCGTGGGATTCCCTCCTTTCGACAGGCGGCATACAGCGCCGAGGTGGCGACGCCCTCGATCGATCGGCCGCGGATGAGATCTTCTTTGAGTGCGCGTCGGTAGATGACCGAAGCGACTTCGCGGACCGACCGCGGGACACCCAGTGCGGACGCCATTCGATCGATTTCGCTGAGTGCGAACTGCAGATTCCGTTCGCCAGCATCCTTGGTGCGGATCCGTTCTTGCCACTTGCGCAGCCGGTGCATCTGACTGCGCTTTTTGGACGAAATAGAGCGCCCGTAGGCGTCTTTGTCCTTCCAGTCGATCGTCGTCGTCAGTCCCTTGTCGTGCATCGTCTGGGTCGTCGGCGCACCGACGCGGGACTTCTCCTGTCGTTCCTGGTGGTTAAACGCCCGCCACTCAGGGCCAGGGTCGATTTTCTCCTCTTCCACGACGAGCCCACAGTCCTCACAGATGAGCTCACCCCGGTCGGAGTCCTTTACGAGATTGTCCGATTCACACTCGGGGCAGGCACGTACCCCCTCCTGATCCTCGGTCTCGTCCGTCTCACGCGTTCGCTCCCGCTGGCGGGTGGACCGTGTCATCGCACTTTTATAGTAGCATCACGATAGTATATAAACCTTTGGTAACCTGTTTCGACTATTGACGGAAAATGCGGAATATCGCCCGATATAGCGCGTCAGAACCGCAGTTTGTGATTTGAAACCGGAAAACCTTTATCCGGAACTGGCCGATCACAGGACCGAATGCCGGTTCTCGAGTGTGACGTCGACGCCGCGCGTGACCGCCTCACAGACGCCGGTGTCGCCGTCGAATCCGGAAATACGGATCACGAACGCTGGCGTGCGAGTCGCGGCGGCGCAACAGCCGTGGCCTACGACGACAAAATCGTCATCCAGGGCAGCGATCCGCGTGAACTCGAAGCCCTGCTCCGCGAGGGTGGCGGACGCGCCCACGTCTACTTCGACGGCGGCGCACGCGGTAACCCCGGTCCCGCTGGAATCGGCTGGGTGATCGTCACGGGCGATGGTATCGTCGCCGAGGGCAGTAAACGGATCGGTCGTGCGACGAACAACCAGGCCGAGTACGAGGCACTTATCGCCGCTCTCGAGGCCGCGCGCGACTACGGCTACGACGAACTCCACGTCCGCGGCGACTCCGAACTCATCGTCAAACAAGTCCGCGGTGAGTACAACACGAACGATCCAGACCTCCGCGAGAAACGCGTCACCGTCCACGAACTGCTGACCGAGTTCGACGAGTGGACCCTCGAACACGTCCCCCGCGAAGTCAACAGCCGCGCGGATGAACTCGCAAACAAAGCGCTCGATCAGGGATGATTCGGTTTCGGTTCTCGATGTCCGCGCGTCGTACCTGACGGCGAATCGACGACAGGGAGACCAGCAAGCGGAAAGCCTTCCACCGCGAACGACTCGATATGAGCGATTCGAACGGAACCGAACGCGATGGGGCGTCGTCCCGGAGTGACGACACCGCCGTAGCTGACGCTGCTTCCGCCGCAACCGACACCGATCCTGCCGCGGCAGAAACCGACGATGAACTCCCCGCCGATATCGTCGACGAGGCCGAACGTCTCACGCGACTCGCGCGCAAGACCCCCGACGAAAACGAGGCTACAGCCTACGAAAACCGACGCGCCGACCTTCTCGCTGACCACGACTTCAGCGCGCGCGTTCGCGAGGAGGCCGATGCAGTGCTCGTCTGCCACCCCGATGAGTGGCACGACGACGATGCCGGCGTTATCAGGACCGATCGGATCGACGACCTCTCGCGCGCGATCGAAATCCCGCTCGAGGGCACCGGCGATCCGGACGACTGGGACGCGGTCGACGCGCAGAATCGTGACCTCGTCGCACAGGTCCGAGCCGCCCACGGTGACACCCACGGCGAGAACGCACGCCTCCTCGCCGATTTCGCGGGCAACCACTACGCCAAGCCGATCCAGTCGCTGACGGCCGCTGAACTCGAGGAGTTCCTGACGGAGTACGTCGTCCGCAACGCCTGGCCCTCGGACGCACAGCAGGCCCTCCTCGGTGAGTCAGTCGAACTGGCTTTCGAGACCGCTGGCGAGTCCGTGACGATCGATGGAGCCGTCTCGGAAGACGCAAGCAGTGTACGAGTGACGCGCGAGGAGAACTCGTAGGATTTGTCCGCCGCTTTCGGCGCTTTCGCCGTTCCCCGGTTGTAGCTCGTCGCTGCTGACCGTCGCTTTCGTTCGTCGACGGCAAAAGAGTTCAGTATTGAACGCGGCGGCGTTCAGTAACTGCTCTCGATGATGTCCCGGATCTCGTCGGCGCGGTCGTCGCCCGTGACGACTTTCGAGAGCGTCCAGTTGATGCCGTCGAGGACGGCCTCGTAGCCGTCGTCGGTCAGCGAGTACTGGTTGGTTCGCTTGTCGAGTTCGCTCTTTTCGACCAGCCCGAGGTCGACGAGTTCGTCGAGGTTGGGGTAGAGACGGCCGTGGTTGACTTCGGTGCCGTAGTAGTCCTCGAGTTCGCGCTTGATCGCCAGGCCGTACATCGGTTCCTTGGCGAGGATGACAAGGATGTTGTTCTGGAACGCCGTAAGTTCTCGTGCGATACTCTGTTCGCCGGTGATTGATTGTGCCTCTGACATACCTGTGCAAATGTCACCAGACTATTTAAGGCTTGCCAACTATTCGGCGATCCCGCCGGTTTCGGCGTGATTTAGGGGTTGGCGACGAATGTGGGTGGGTCCACATCTGGTGCCCGTGTGTCGGCTGTCTGGCAACCGTCACGTAGAACGTGAAACGTGATTAGGAAAGTACTTTTTGATCCACCGTAGAGTGTGCGGTGCATGGTCAATCTCTGGGAAGATGTAGAGACCGGACCGAATCCGCCCGAAGAGATCTACGCCGTCGTCGAGTGTCTCAAGGGCGAGCGGAACAAGTACGAGTACGACAAGGATGTCCCGGGCGTCGTCCTGGACCGCGTGCTCCACAGCAACGTCCACTATCCCAGCGACTACGGTTTCATCCCACAGTCGTACTACGACGACGAAGATCCGTTCGACGTGCTCGTGCTCGTCGAGGATCAGACGTTCCCCGGCTGCGTCATTGAAGCGCGCCCCGTCGCGCTGATGAAGATGGACGACGACGGCGAGCAGGACGACAAGGTCATCGCCGTCCCCACCGAGGACCCGCGCTACGATCACATCGAGGATCTCGACGATATCCCACAGCAGCAACTCGACGAGATCGACGAGTTCTTCTCGACCTACAAGAACCTGGAGGCGGGCAAGGAAGTCGAGACGCAGGGCTGGGAGGACAAACAGGCCGCCTACGACGCGATCGAACACGCACAGGACCTCTACGAAGAGCACTTCGAGTAAGCGTTCTCGCAGCGGCGGCGTTCACACCTCACCCGCTCTTTGTTTGGGCGTCGATTCATCCGAGTTATGCGGCGCTATCCAACTCATGCATTATGAGCATGGGTAATTTTAACCGGGTATAGGTCGTAGACCGAATCGTCATGGCAGCAACGAACCCGTCCCCACGCGAGTCAGTGCCGGCCGACGATCAGTCCAGTGCCGGTGTCGGAATGCGCCACCTGACGGTGGTTCCGACGAACTTCGAACCCGAGACGGCCGACCGCGACGACGAGCACTGATCGTGGATCCGCCGTTACCTGGTCCCCGCTCGGCCCCGCTCGTTCTATCCGCTCCACTCGCCCCTATCAACCGGCATTTTTCTTCCAGTAGCGTCGGCTGCAGATGAGAGGAGGTGCGACGGAATCTGTGCAGGAGCTATCCCCCTTCTCAAAAGAGTGTCTCGAAACGAACCTTCTTGTATGCGGTCGAACTACGTCCGCCTATGGGTCTCTTCGATCGACTGCGGGGCGACGAATCCCCCCGTGTCGCCTTTATCGGAATCGACGGTGTGCCGTATAGTCTCCTCTCGGAGAACGAGGACCTGTTCCCCAATATGGCCGAACTCGCGGCCGACGGCACCGCAAGCGAGATCTCGAGCATCGTGCCGCCCGAATCGAGCGCCTGCTGGCCGTCGCTCACGACCGGCGTTAACCCCGGCGAAACGGGCGTCTACGGCTTCCAGGATCGTGAAGTCGGGACCTACGACACCTACGTTCCGATGGGCAGCGAAGTCCAGGCTACCCGCGTCTGGGACCGCGTTCAGGAGGACGGCCGCAAGGCGACCGTCATGAACGTCCCCGTCACGTTCCCGCCACAGCGCAACGTCCAGCGGATGGTCTCCGGATTCCTCTCGCCAGGCCTCGAAAAGGCCGCCTACCCCGACGACGTACGGGACTATCTCGACTCGCTCGACTACCGGATCGACGTCAACCCGAAACTGGGCCACGACGAGGACAAGGAAGCGTTCATCGAGGACGCCCACGAGACGATCGACGCCCGATTCGAGGCGTTCAAACACTACTTCGAGGAGGACGACTGGGACCTCTTCTTCGGCGTCTTCATGACGACCGACCGAGTCAACCACTTCCTCTTCAAAGACTACGAGCGCGACGGCCAGTACAAAGACGAGTTCATCGAGTTCTACCAGGCGGTCGACGACTACATCGGTCGCCTGCGCGAGACGCTGCCGGAGGACGTGACCCTCATCGTCGCCTCGGACCACGGCTTTACCAGCCTCGACTACGAGGTCCACTTCAACGAGTGGCTTCGGGAGAACGGCTGGCTCTCCTTCAACACCGACGAGCCGGAAGAACTGGGCGATATTGCCGACGAAACGAGAGCCTACTCGTTCATCCCCGGCCGGTTCTACATCAATCTCGAGGGCCGCGAGCCCCGCGGCTCGGTCCCCGAAGACGAGTACGATGCGGTCCGCGACGAGTTGAAAGCCGAACTCGAGGCGCTCGAGGGGCCGGAGGGACGCCCGGTCGTCGACCGCGTCGTCGAGAAGGAAGACGCCTTCCGCGGCGACCACGACGACATCGCGCCGGATCTGGTCGCGATCCCGAGCAACGGGTTCGACCTGAAGTCCGGGTTCAAAGCGGATTCGGAAGTGTTCACGACCGGGCCGCGAAACGGCATGCACAACTTCGACGATACTTCGCTGTACATCGACGATCCGGACGCCTCCATCGGCGACGCCGACCTCTTCGATATCGCGCCGACCATTCTCGATCTGATGGACATCGAGTTCAACCGGAGCGAGTTCGACGGCGCGAGTTTGCTGTAGTTTCGCGCGACGTCGATTGCTCGCAGGTCGCCGGGAACGATCGAAGTCGCACCTGTTTTCTGCACCAGGGCCCGTCGCTCGGGTATGACCGGCGATTCGGACGACGGGGGCGAGAGCTACGAGGAAATCATCCACGCAACCGGACACGAACACGTTAGCGCCGCCCACGCGAGCACCTTCGAGATAACGACCGACGACTACCTGACCCCCGCGGGCGACTGTATCCTCGCGATCGACGCCGACCGCGCGCCCGCGGACTTTGATCCCGAGTTCGTCGCCGCGTGCCGGGACGCGGACGCGACGATTACCGTCACCATCGAGGCCGACGGCCACCGCGAGTCGGTCACGGGCCGTGGCCATCCCGACCTCGAGTTCACCAACGAGCGCAGCGCGGTCGGGCGGACCAGCGACTACGTCGACGATCGAACGGTCGTGGTCGGGGCTTCGTTCGCCGCCGAGGGATTCGATCGTGAACTCGTCGCGGCGCTTGCTTCGGGTACCGAGACGACGGTGACGCTGACGGTCGAGTAGCGACTCGGCAGACGGCCAGAACACCAATATGGAAGAGCACTCATCGATCAGTATGTCACAACGCGTTATCTGTCCGCACTGCGAGACGAAAGTCGGTGTTGACATCAACCGCATGGTCCTTCGAACGCGCGAACGGACCGGTTCGATGACCGACGGCTACGATCGGTCGGCGACGTGTTGCGAGTGCGGGGAGAAATTCGCCTGCAAGGTCGAAGATCCGCTTAGCCACTGATCTGTGCTGCGTTCCGTGTTGCAGTCCAGGAGAGAAAGACCGATAGTCATTGCTCGCTGAAACTGACCTATGAGCGACGAGTCGACTCCGAACTCGGACCCGGAGCCAGCCGTCAATATCAGCGGCGGAACGACGGGCGGCGGCATCGACGCCGAGTTCAACCCTGCAAGCGCGGATACCCGGGCGGAACGCGTCGTCGATCGGCTCGGCGAACGATACTGGCAGAAGACCTACGGCGGGCAAGATGCCTTTCCCTGTCTCGTCCGCACCATCTTGAGTCAGAACACGAGCGACAAGGCAAGTCAGCCGGCTCATGACGCCCTGATTGACCGCTACGGCGGTTCCGATGCCGATCTCGCCGCTGAACTCGCCGCCGCGGAACAGTCGCGACTCGCCGAGACGATCAGTTCCGCCGGGCTCTACAACCAGAAATCCGAGATGATAATCGGTGCCGCCGAGTGGGTTTGTGACGAGTTCGGCTCGGCGGCTGCGTTCGACGCCTTCGTCGCGGACAAAGCGCCCGGTGAGGTCCGCGAGACGCTGCTTGACGTTCGCGGCGTCGGCCCGAAGACGGCCGACTGCGTGTTGCTCTTTGCTGGTGGTCGCGGCGGCGTCTTCCCGGTCGATACCCACGTGCACCGGATCTATCGGCGGCTGGGGATCGCGCCGCCGGACGCGGATCACGAGGACGTGCGCGAGGTGGTAGAAGACGAGGTACCGACCGCGAAGTGCGGGTTCGGCCACACCGCGACGATCCAGTTCGGCCGCGAGTTCTGTACGGCGCGGAAGCCGGCCTGTCTCGACGATCCGGAGGCGTGTCCGATGGCCGACATCTGCGATCAGGTCGGCGTTTACCCCGCGACCGACGAGGTCGTTGATCCCGCCGAAACAGTAGAGTGAGGACGCCGGCCCGGTGGTAGCTCAGCGGTCGGCTTCGCTCTGCGTCGTCGACTCCGCTCCTGAACTCGTTTCGTGTCGCCGAGATGTTTTTCGAATATCACAACGGTTTTATGTCGCAACCCGGGTAGAACCGTGGCACCAATGGCTGCAGGCCCAGAACGGGATGCAGAGACCAGTAAAACAAAGTCAGCGATTGAGTCGAGAACTGAATCTGTGGGCAAATCGACATCGAGACGCCGGCTACTGTCCGCAACGGCGGTGGGATCTGTTACCGCACTCGCCGGGTGTGCCAAATTACTCGGGCACGGAGATCCGTTGCGCGTGAGTATCTGGAGCGGGAATTATGCGGATCGATTCGAAGAGGGCGTCGTCGGGCGGTACGAAGACGAGTTCGAAACGCCGATCGAGATCTATCCCGGCTGGAACAACATCCTTACGGATATCCAGACGGCACCAGCGGACGACCCGCCGTTCGACGTGACCGTCGCCGAGGGGAATTTCTACTACTACGGTCGCCAGGACGATCTCTTCGAGCCGATTCGGACGGAGAACGTTCCCAACGCCGAGGAGATCATCGACTTCTATCGGGAGATGCGCAACACGGAGTACGGGCTGCCGGTCGACGGCGCACCCTGTACGATCATCCACCGAGAGGATGCGGATATCGATCCCGAAACCTGGGGCGACCTCTCGTCAACCGCCATCGAATCGAGTTCGGGAATCGGCGTCGATACCGGGTTCTGGTGGTATCCCCTCTACGCTGCGGCGATCGGCATGGACGAGGAAGACGGTGCCGGGGAGATGCACGATACGGCGTACCACGAGGACGTGCTCGCCCAGGTCGCAGACTGGAACGTCCAGAGCTGGGCGAGTTCGGGCGAGGACATCTGGCAGGCGTTCGAGAACGGCGTCATCGACGCGGCCCAGTGGTACTACGACCAGACGGCCTACGACATCCAGGACTACGACGGGCTGACTCACACGATGCCGGAGCAGACGACGGGCTGGCTCAACAACTGGTGTGTCGTCCGCGGAACCGACAAGCGAGACGAGGCCGAGCAGTTCATCAACTTCCTGCTCGATTCCGACGTGCAGTCTGCGTGGTCCGAGAGTCACCCGATGGTGTTCAGTAACGAGAACATCGAGTACGCCAGCGGCCTGGAGGAGGACCTCCCGACGACGACCGAGGAAGCACAGAACATCGCGTTCCCCGACTGGGAGTTCCTCTCCGAACACAACGCGACCCTCTCCGACGAGTTCACGAGTATCCAACAGCGTTCCTGATTGCATCAGCGAAAGATCACAGCACGAGTGTCCAAGTTCTGAGTGAACACGATATCAGATACCAATGTCAGAGATCACGCTACACGACCTCGAAAAGCAGTATGGCGAAACGACCGCCGTCGAAGACGTTTCGGTCGAGATTCGGGACGGCGAACTGTTGTGCCTACTCGGCCCGAGTGGAAGCGGAAAGTCCACGACGCTCCGCATGATCGCCGGGCTCGAGACGCCGACAAGCGGCACCATCTCGATCGAGGCGGACGACGTTACCGACCAGCCAGCCTACGAACGAAACACCTCGACCGTCTTCCAGGACTGGGCGCTGTTCCCGCACAAGTCCGTCCTCGAGAACGTCGCGTTCGGACTGAAAATGCGTGGCATGTCGAAAGACGACCGTCAAAAACGAGCGCAGTCGATGCTCGAACGCGTCCAGATGGGCGGCTACGGCGACGACGACCCGACGAACCTGAGCGGCGGCCAGAAACAACGCGTCGCCCTCGCTCGCTCGCTCGCGGTCAATCCCGATGTCCTCTTGCTCGATGAGCCGCTGTCGAACCTCGACAAACGGCTCCGCGAAGACATGCAGATCGAACTTCGCGAGATCCACGAGGACTTAGAGGAAACGTTCGTCCACGTCACGCACGACCAGGACGAGGCGTTCACGCTCGCCGACCGGATCGGCATCATGAACGAAGGCGAACTCGTCCAGGTCGGCGACCCCGACGAGGTCTACGAGAACCCGAAGAATCGCTTTATCGAGGCTTTCCTCGGCGACACCAACTTCGTCGACGCCGTCGTCACGCGCACGAGTTCGGACGCCGTTCACGTCGATACCGAACTCGGTACTGAACTCGTCTTACCGACGGACGGTGAACCGGATGTCGACGAGGGAACCGGGCTCACGCTGTCGCTGCGTCCCGAAATCCTCTCGATCAACGGCGAGGGTCGCCCGGAGGCGGCCGGCAAACAGCCGGTCGCCACGGATGGAAGCGCACACAACGCCGTCACCGGCACGGTCGAAAACGTCATCTACCGCGGGTCGACCGTACGCTACTCCGTCTCGATCAACGGATCGTCCATGTTCGCCGAACGAACCGACGCGAGCACCGGTGCTCACGCCGCCGGCGACGACATTCGACTCGAGTGGGACGGTGAGGACGCGCTCGCGTTCAGTGACGATGGCACACGCGTTACCCTATAACACCTGAGATACCAATGACTACTACGAACACGCACGACCCGAGTTCGTTCGACCGAATTCGAGATGCGGTCATCGGCCAGTCGAACTCGCGGCGGGCGCTGCTGTTGATGGCACCGCTGATCGCGTTCGAGTTGCTGGTCTTCGTGATTCCGTTCTTCATCCTGCTGCGGATTAGCGTCGCATCCGGATCAGCCGATCTCCCCTACGAATCGGGAACGTGGTCGCTCGATGCGTATTCGTCGGTGATCGAGAACATCCTCTCGTTCGATCTCTTCTGGAGTATTCTTGTCTATTCGTTCGTCTTGGGCGGGGCCGTGACGATCGTAACCGTCGGTATCGCCCTGTTCTACGCGTACGCGATCTGGCGCTCGAACGGCCTCGTCAAGTCGCTCCTGTTGTTCTCGGTTATCCTGCCGCTGCTTACGACGTTGGTCATCCGGACCTACGCGTTCACGCCGCTGCTCTCGCCGACGGGCACGGTAAACGACATTCTGCTCTCGTTGAACCTCGTCTCGGAACCGATTCAGTTCGTGCCGGGTATAGTCGGTGCCGGGATCGGCCAACTCTACATCGTCCTTCCGTACGCCGTCCTGGCGATTTACAGCGTGATGGCGACGATCGACTGGGACATCGTCGAGGCGGCACGCGACCTCGGCGCGAGTCGGCCGCGGTCGGTGGTCGAAGTCGTCGTCCCCCAGGTGATGCCGGGCGTGATCGTCGCGACCGTCATCTCCTTCGCCTGGAGCGTCGGCTCGTACGCGGCGCCGGGGCTGCTCTCGGAGAATCTCACGTTCGCGATCTACATCGAAACGCTCTTGCTGACCGATCAGCGCTATCCCGTCGCGGCCGCCTTTTCGGTCATCATGCTCGTCCTGATGCTCATCAGCACGGGCGTGCTCTTTGCGATCCTCAACCGCTTCGGAGGTGACTTCGACCTTGCATAGAGAAACCGTCGAAAACCGCGTGTTCCGCGCCAGCTACCTGGCGCTGCTGGTGTTTATGCTGTTGCCGCTGTTCGTCGTCGTCGTCACGTCGTTCTCGCAGGCGGGCCGGCTCGCCTTCCCGCCCGAGAGCTACTCGCTCGCCTGGTACGGCGAGTTCTTCGAGAGCACGCGCTGGCTCAGAGCCTTCACGAACAGTATTCTCATCGGCGTCGGGACGGCGCTGCTCGCGTCGTTCCTCGGCGTGACCGGGGCCTTCGGGCAGGAACTCGACACCGACGACTCCCTCGGGGCGATACTGCAACCGCTCGTTCTGATCCCGCTGTTGATCCCGCCGGTGGTCCTCGGCATCACGCTGTTGATGTACTTCAGCGAGGTCGGCCTGCGCGGCTCCTACGCGAGTATCATCCTGGCGCACACGCTCTGGGCGACGCCGCTCGTCTACTTCGTCATGCGGTCGGTCTTTAGCCGGTTCGACTGGCAGCAACTCGACGCGGCCCACGACCTCGGTGCGGGACCCGTGCGCTCGTTCGTCCACGTCGTTCTGCCGAACGTGAAACACGGCATCCTCGTCGGCGCACTGCTCGCGTTCATCATCAGCCTCCAGGAGTTCGTGATGGCGCTGTTCCTCTCGACGCCGAGCACGACGACGATTCCGGTGCTCGCCTGGACGCAGATCCGCCAGGCGCTCGATCCGATGGTGAGCGTCGTCTCGACGTTCCTCATCTTGATCTCCCTCGGGGCGATCGTTATCGCGGCGATCGCGACGAACCTGGAGTGGCTGTCGAAGCAACTCTCCTGAACTCGGCGTTTCCGAGCGCAACGGCCGTTCTCCGCGTTTCTCTCGGTGATTTCGGGACCGCGTGCTGTCGATAGTGATGAGTCGTCTCGTGACGAGTTACGAGTTCAGTGAAGCGCGTGCGAGTTCACCCGAGCGTCGCGTTTGCGGGCCGAGTTGTGCGGTAGTGTCGGTAGCTGTCGCCGTGGTTCCGATGGTTGTGGTGGTGACAGTGATGGCGATGGTCGTCTCGAACACTCCCGCCAACTCGGCTGACCGCCGCGACCCGAGTTCACCACCGCGGCTGCGACGCGGCTGAACTCGGATCGTGAACTCGGTTCGCGAGGATCAGTCGGACCCGGATCGGTCGGGGTCCGGCGGGGCGACGCGACAGCCGCAGGGGCCGGCCACGGCCTCGCCCGGACCGATCATGGTGGTCTGCGTGATGGGTGTCCCACAGCGGGGACAGCGCGGGAGGCTGACGGTCTCCGAACCGTCCGTCGTCCCGGTGTCGCCGCTCTGCGCATCGCTCGCGCCGGTGTCGTCGGTCATGCCGACCGGCACCTCGTTTCTCCTGTTCTCTCGACAGAACGCGTTGCTACTGATCGGATTGATCGATGCGTCAGTCGTGCGGGATGTTTATATCCCGTGAGAATGTACGCAAACATGGCTTCGAGCTGCGCGTTAGAAGCCACGTCTCGGATGCTCCAACATCCGGGACATTTCCATGTCCGATGTGGCTTCCGTTCTAATTGTTGATCGGTAGTGACTTATATCTACCGTTGACCAACAGGAACGAGTTCGTGCGGACGGCGCGTCGACCGGTGGGAGCCAAGCGGAATTCTCATCGGGCTGGGGGACCAACTGACGGGCAATGCGAATCGAACTCCGCGTCTGTCAGCACTGTCTCGACGGCGATCATGCGAGCGCTCAGAAGTCGGAACTCCTCCAGGACATGGTCGATTGCGCCGAGAAGATCCAGGAGTACAAGGAGGTTCTCGATCTCGACGCCGTCCACATCCGTCGCGTCCGCGACGACGAACCCGGCAAGCCCGAGGCGCTGCCGGTCGTCGCCGCGACGATTCAGAACGACCAGATCGTCCTGAACGACACGCAACTCGTCGCCGAGGGACAGGACGGAAACATGCTCCTGTACGCAAATCCCGACGACATCCTCACGGTGCTTGCAGGCAATATCGACGAAATCAGCAAGGCCGTCACCGAAGACGTGACCGTCGACCTCTCCGACCGCGGCGCACAGATCGTCTCCCAGGCCGATCTGGGTGCCAACCGCAACCAGCAACCCGACCCGTGACGTAACTGCCTCTCGAGACCGGCTGCTCTCGCTGCGATGGGGTTATTTCCCCGTTCAACCCCTACATTCTCCATGGCCACGGCCACCTCCGGCGGGGCGTTCAAACAGCGGTTCGTCCTCGATACCTCGCTGTTTCTCACCGAGGAAATCCGACGCGACGACGAGTCACTCGAACCGGCCATCCTTCGACTCCTCGAACTGATCGCGAACGCCCGACTCAACCTCGGCATCTCGTGTTACGTCCCGCCGACGATCCACGACGAGCTCACGACGATGCTCGCGGACCGCGAGGTCGACGACGCGGTTTTCTCCCGACTCAACACCTGGGTCATCCGTAAACACCCAGACCGGTACGCAGTCACGATCCCCGCCCACGTTGTCTACAGTTTCGTCGACGAGATGAGCGGCCGCGTCGACCGCGGCCTCCGCGTCTCCGAAACCGCAGTCCGTCGCGCCGAAACCGCAACCGACGAGACGGTTCCGGACCACGACCACAAGACCGAAACCGACGCGATCATCTCCGACCTCCGCGAGAAGTACCGCAGCGCCATGCGAACCGGCGTGCTCGACTCCCGAGAGGACTTCGACCTGCTGATCCTCGCTCGTGAACTCGACGCCGGCGTCGTCACCGAGGACACGGGTATCATCGACTGGACCGAGGACTTCGGCCTGCGCTACATCAGGGGCCGAGAGTTCCCGGACCTCCTCGAACAGTACCTCACGGCGATCGATTCCGACGCCAAACGAACCGTCGACTAACCGAACTGACACTCTCTCGAAAAGCGATCCGCAATCTGCAGTAGCGCGTTATATCCGACCGACGTTGTCGACATCGACGCTTTCGACGCCGTCAACGCCAGTGAAGTTCTCCTCGACGGTTTCCGTTCCGCCTGCACCGTCGGGGACGATCACGGTCGGGTACAGTGCGACGAGACCGAACGCGACCTCCTCACGTTCGACACCGTTGATCTTGGCACCCTCTGGAAGGGCGGTCTCGAGGCGCTCCTGGAGCGCGTCCAGGTCGATCTCTGGGCTGTCCGGCATGACCTTGATTTTGGCAGCTACTTTTCCCATTGTAACACCTCAGGGTCCCATAAACCCGCAGTCGGGGCACTCGTACAGGTTGCTCTGCTTGCGACACTTGGCACAGCGGTAAATCTGCTGGCCGCACTCCGGGCACTTGAACGCGGCTGCGTTCGTGCCGGCGATGTTGATCCCACAGGAGACGCAGGACCGTGTCTGGCGATCGTCCGTCGTACTCATACCCCTCCCTTTCCGCCCGCCGTTTTTAACGGTTGTCTTTTGCGCGTTCCAACCCGAACCCGAATCCGAACAGGATACCTCAACGCGCACGTGCACCTATAGTAGCAACTGAAACGATTTACACACTGATCGTACAGTAATCGTGCGATCAGGTGTACACTGACTGTCAGTGGCTACTATAGTTCAGCGGCCACCGAACCGGCTCCCTGCCGTCGGCTCACTCCCTTCGAGGATTCTCTGACTCAGAAAACGCCCGAGAGGTTACTTTATGTCCCGGGGGAAAGCAGTGAGTGCGGCCTGGTGCCCGCTGTCTGCTAGCCACTGGCTGCTGGCTGATTGGCGATGGTCGATTCGCGGTGCCCGATACTCGACCACCTCGCCCACCTGCCGGGCCGCTGCCTCTGACATTTCGCCTGGGGTCCACCGAGCACGATACCTCTAGCGATCGCTCGCGTGGGCCACCCAGCAACTCAACATTCAAACCCCAGCGCTCCCTATAGCGAGTGAATGCGCCTCGACGACTACATCGAGGAACTCGAACCCGACGAGGAGGCAAAACGCCGCCGCCTCGCAAAGGAAAAGTCCTACGCGATTACGGACCACCTGGAAGAGTTCGAACAGCGGTTTGACGACGCCCTCAGCGGCGACACCCTCGTCGGATCGACGGCACCCTCCATCTTCGTCGGTCGATCGAACTACCCCGACATTCCGATCGGCGTACTCTCGCCCGTCGGCGACGAGGACGCCGCCGAGGAGTACATCACCGACGGCAACTGGTACCAGCAGGGGTACGCCATCGACGACGTGCTCCAGCGCCGGACCGGCCTGCTGAACTCGAACAAGCGCGCGAACGTGGACTCGCCGAGCATCGCGAGCCGGCTCACCCCCTCGGTCCACGATAGCTGGGACGGCTTCGTCGGCGTCCAGCGCGAGGTCGCCATCGCGGATCGACCGGTCGACCTGGAGATCGGACTCGACGACACGCCCGACCTCAGTCTCGATGCGGGGACGGACGTTGCGACGCCACGGGGCCCGCGTGCAAACGCTCGCAACGCCGAACTCCGGGAGAACCCTTACGTCCCGAAACCGGTCAAGAAGACCTTAGAGGACGACGACTGGCAGGCCCAGGGCGCGATGACCTACCTCTACCGGCGCGGCTTCGACGTCTACGACATCAACTCGATCCTCTCGGCCGGCGCGCTCGGCGAGACCAAACAGCGCCGGCTCGTCCCGACGCGGTGGTCGATCACCGCCGTCGACGACACCGTCGGCCAGTTCCTCCGCGGCCGTATCCGGTCCGAGCCGAGCATCGACGAGGTGCAGGTTAGAGTCAACGAGTACATGGGCAACCGCTACTGGATCGTCCTCGCCCCCGGCAACTGGGAGTTCGAACTCGTCGAGATGAAAGCGCCGGGCAGCATCTGGAACCCGAACCAGAACGGCGACATCTGGCTCCAGAGTGCGAACGAGGGCTACGACGGCCGCACGAGCTACGTCGAAGAAACCGCCGGCGCGTACTACGCCGCGCGACTCGGCGTCCTCGAATACCTCGAGTCGATTGGCCGCCAGGCGAAGTGTCTCGTCCTCCGCGAGGTATCGGACGACTACTGGGCCCCCGTCGGCGTCTGGCAGGTCCGCGAAAGCGTCCGCAACGCCTTCGACGGCACGCCAGGCAGCGCGAGCACCCAGCCAGCCAGCAAGCGAGAATCGCTCGCGGGCGAGTTCGGCGAAGCCGAAACCTTCCACCAGGCAGTGGCGGAAATCGCACCGCAGTTACCGGTCTCCTACGCCCGACTCCAGCGCAAATCCGAACTCGCGGCGGGACTGCAGACGAACCTGAGCGCTTTTTCTCGCTGACTCCTGCTCGTCCCAACGTTAATACGAACCGGCGAGATGATGGGACGGCACAGCCGAAACGGGGGAACGCCTTTGACCGCACGGCGACTCGGTACCGGTATGCTCACACCGACTCCTGGGGCTCTCCCGCCCGACCTCGGCACCGCACTGGCCGCCCTTTTTCTCTTGTTCGGCGTTCCCACGCTCATCTTCGGCTTCATCTTCCTCTACACCGGGTACGTTCGCTATGACGCGGAACAATACCTCGCTGAACTCGACGTGACCGAAGACGACCCGGACACAGCACCGAGTTCAGACCGTGCGCACACGAGTTCACAGTCACAATCATGTTCGGACGGCACGAAATCGTCACAAACCGACAGCGAATAACCGATTTTCGCTCGAGCAACGGCCAGAACGCGGACGCTGATCGCTGAGACGCGGCGCTTCATCGTTGGCTACCCAACCTCCTGTACGGTAGGGAGACTGTGAGACGTGCATCCGTGGCGCTCGGTACCAGATTGCATGCTTAGAGGTAATAAACCATTGTTCTTTTATTCTCGTGCTGCATATCACGGTCAATGGCACTCGACTTTACGCCGATGTCGATCGACGAACTCGACCCAGAGCGCCGGCCCTCGTTCAGGCTGGCGCTCGTTCCGGTCTTGCTGATCGTCGTCTTCCTCGGCATCGGCTCGGCCGTGCTCGGGCTCGATCCGCACGCGCCGTTGCTCTGGAGTATCGTCGCAACAGGGGCCTACGGGTACTACCTCGGCTACTCCTGGGATGAACTCTACGAGGGGATTTCGAACGCCCTCATGATGGGGCTGCAGGCGCTTTTGATTATCTTCACTATCTACGCGCTCATCGCAACCTGGATCGACGCCGGGACGATTCCCGCGATGATGTACTACGGCCTCGAGTTGCTGTCGCCGTCGGTGTTCCTCCCCGTTGCAACGATCCTCGCCGCCGTCGTCGCGTTCGCGATCGGCTCCTCGTGGACGACGGTCGGGACCCTCGGCGTGGCGTTCGATTGCTCAGATCGGAAGAGCGGTTCAGCAGGNTCTGTCCGTGTTCATCCAGGCTTTCGGCAATGTCGTCAAGGACTTCGGTACGCTCGAGGCCCAACCCTCCCTACACGACGCTCTTCCGATCTGAGCAATATCTCTGGAGCCTACGCCGGTGACAAACAATCGCCGCTTTCGGACACGACGAACCTCGCGGCCGGCGTGACGAACACCGATCTGTACGATCACATCTACCGCATGCGAACGGGAACCGCGATCGCGTTCGGCATCACGGTCGCGCTCTTCGCGCTCCTCGGGCTCCAGACGAGCGGCTCCGTTCCCGGCGGCCAGATCGCCGAGATCCAGTCCGCGGTCGCGAGTTCGTATTCCCTTTCGCTGCTCGCGTTCCTTCCGCTCGTGCTCACCTTCGGCCTCGCGCTGCGGGGCTATCCCGCCCTCCCGACGCTCGTCGTCGGCGCGATCGCCGGCGCGCTGACGTCGGTCGTCGTCCAGGGCCACGGCTTCGTCGCCGCCTGGGAGGTTTTCATCGGCGGTACCGAACCCGCCACGGGCTCCGAACTCGTCAACGAACTCCTCAACGTCGGCGGGCTCACGGGTTCGGCCTGGACGATCACCGTCGTCGTCGCCGCGCTCTCCCTCGGCGGCCTGCTCGAGCGGACCGGCGTGCTCGCCGTGCTCGCCCATCACCTCTCGAAGGGCGTCGGCAGCTCCCGCGGTCTCATCGCCGGCACCGGACTGTCCGCCATCGCGATCAATGTTCTCACCGCCCAGCAGTACATGAGCATCGTCCTGCCGGGGATGACGCTGCGGAATCTCTACGACGAGTTCTCGCTCGACAGCGACGAACTCTCGCGCGCCGTCGAGGCCGCCGGGACGCCGACCGGCGCACTCATCCCGTGGCACGCCGGCGGGGTCTACATGGCCTCCGTGACCGGTGTCGGGACGCTCGAGTACGCGCCGTTCTACCTGTTCGGACTGCTCTCGCCGGTCGTGCTCTTCCTGATGACGCTGACGGGCGTCGGCGTCCCGTCGACGACCCGGTTCGACCAGCCCCAGCACGCGGACTGAGACGCGACGCTCGTCGATTACTGTTCCGCCGGCGGCGGTGTCGCTGCCTCCGGATTCGAAACGGGCTCCGTCGCCTGCCCGGCCGACTCGGATTGTGTCCGTCGCTGCGGTTCCAGCGATGTCTTGTTGAAGACGTTCAGTCCCGCTTTGAACACCGCTAACAGCACGGGACCGAGGAACAGACCCATAATGCCGAGCAGGTAGATCCCGCCGATAACGCCGACGATGATGACTGCCGGATGCAATCCAGAGCCCTTGTCGACGGCGTAGGCTCGCAGGTAGTTATCGACCAGCGACAGGACCGTGAGCCCGTACAGGAGCATCGCAACGGCACGAGCCGTTCCGCTTGTCAACAGCAGGTAGCCGACTGCGGGGGCCCAGACGAGCCAGACACCGACTGCGGGCAGAAAGGAGAGGATAACCATGATGACGGTCCAAAACGCGACGTTCGGAACGCCAAGGAGGTAGAATCCGAGTCCGCCGAGCAGTCCCTCGACGACCGCAACGAGGACGTGACTCTCGATGACCGCCCACGTGACCACGTAAATCTCGTCGAACAGTTCGTCCCGAACGCGATCCTCGAGCGGCACGACCTCGCGGAGCCAGTCGACGAGTTCGTCGCCGTCGGCGAGTAAGTAGTACAGCAGGAAGACGAACACGAGTAGGCCAACGCCCATCTCGATACCCCGGTTTATCAGGGCCGGCAGCTCTGAGAGGGCGATTTCGACGGCATTGGAGAGCGAGGCTTCGAGTTCGTCGAGGGCGGCGGTTTCGATCGATTGCACGCGCTCGGTGTCGAGACCGAACTCGTCGGTTGCGACGGTTCGGAGCCGGTCGAGCGTGGTGGCGACGTCCAGGTCGGTTGCAAACGAGACGACGGTGTTGAGGACGGCCAGCGAGACGATCAGGAGGGGGACGATGGCCCCGACGATAGCGAGTGCCGTGAGGGCGAGAGCGGCGATGCGAGCGCCGACGTAGGGTTCGAGCCGTTCGAACGCGGGATAGAGGATGAACGCGAGGAGCGCGGCACCCATCACGTACTGGAGAAGCGGTGCGACCATCAGGGCGGCGATTGCAGCGAGGACGAGGAGGAGGAGGGCGAAGGAGGTCGTTCGAACGTCCATACGCCTACGTGAACTGTTTGACACGTAAGTGTTGACATTCGATACTGTCTGGAACTCGTGATTGACGGGAAAAGAGCGCTGGCCCAGCTATTCCGACACGGCGGCGTCTGCAGACCTGAGTTCGTCGAACAGTTCGGCGGTGAGGTCGCCGGTCTCGTCGACGATCTCCGCCCACGCGTCGTTGTCGGGTGCCATGCCGAGCAGCCGCGCGATTTTCATAATCGAGATGTGGTACACCCGCTGGCGGCCCGGTTCCTCCTCCCAGACGATCACGTTACAGGGGAACAACCCGCCGATTTTCATCGTCTCGTCGAGTGCCCGATCCGCGATCTCGGGGTTGCAGGCACCGAGCACGTAGTAGGGGTCGCGCTCGGCGTCGACTTTCTCGTTCAACAGCTCCGAGGGGGAGAACTCGGCGGGGATACCGAAGCCGGTGTCCAGACAGACCTCGCGGACGTATTCGATCGCTTCCTCGTGGTCCATCTCGAGGACGGCCTGTTTCTCGCCGAACGCTTCTGAATCGATCGCCGCGGGGTCGATCGGGAGGCTCATACCAACCCGTTTCTCATCACGGGTCTTAATCGATGGGCATTCGGTGCTGTCGCCGAGAGCGAACTCGAACTGACAACACCGTTCTCACACCCGCTCTATCGCGTACCCGTTTCGCTGTATGTACCGTCGGCTACGCGAAAAGCGGTATCGATAGTCACACCACAAGCGCTACTCAGCGCACGTGTGTACTGACTCAGTCTGCGAGAAAAACGAAGTCACACAGTCTCGTCTGCTGACGATCCAGTGAACTCGTCGTTATTCGCGAACGACGTTCGTTGCGCGAGGGCCTTTGGGGGCCTGTTCAATGTCGAATTCGATCTCGGTCCCTTCCGTCAGATCCTCGCCGCCAACGTCTTCCATGTGAAAGAACACGTCGTCGTCAGCATCTTCCGTCTCGATGAAACCGTAGCCGCCTGTGTCGTTGAAGAAATCAACCGTGCCGTTTGCCATTGCAAATGAACAAAAGCCGAGTACACGGTTAAGTCTTCGGAAACTGTTCTCGAAATATCCAACCTACTATTCAAACATACTATTTCCGGGATACATAATGAATATTCGATCACGGGAAGAACCTCCCGGAAAATCGTCGCTGGTTCGGCACAATTACGCACCACTTCTGTGGTATCCTCGCTTCTCGCGGGTTCCGAGACCGATCCGTCGTCGAAAACGGACACTCGGTGCACGCCTTTGCTGGTTTCGGCCAGTCGCCGGCCGTAAAACCCGGTAGAACTGTTCGAGCGTCATCGCACTCGGCATCGACAGCACCCCTCGGAACTCCCGACCGGCAAACGAACCAGTTAAGAGGAAAGTCCCACTTCGGTCACGTATGTTTGAATTGTCGCGAAACGTCTCCGACCAGATGCAGCTTTCCCCGCTCCACCGCGTCCGCAGAGCATCGGGGTACAGCATCGACGAAGGATAGCGAATGAGCCACCACGCCACACCGTTCACAGCACTACCAATGACTCACTCACTCTCGATTCTCGATTCCTACGGACAGCGACAGTGGAGGCGATCGCACCGATGAGCGCCGCCGACGAAGAACTCGCCAAGGACCTCGGCCCGCTCGCCGCGCTCACCATCGGCGTCGGGACGATGATCGGTGCCGGCATCTTCGTTCTTCCCGGCACTGCCGTCGCTCAACTCGGCCCGCTCGCGGCGCTCGCGTTCGTTATCGGCGGCGTCGTTGCGATATTGACCGCTCTCTCTGCCTCCGAACTGGGGACCGCGATGCCGGTCTCGGGCGGCGCGTACTACTACATCAACGAGGGACTCGGCCCGCTGTTCGGCTCGATCGCCGGCTGGGGGAACTGGATGGGACTCGCGTTCGCCTCGGCGTTCTACATGTACGGCTTTGGCGAGTACGTCAACCAGTTCGTCTCGATCTCAGGGCTGGCGGTTGGCCCGGTCGCCCTCGAACCGGCGCAGATAATTGGACTGATCGGCGCAGCGTTTTTCATCTTCGTCAATTACGTCGGCGCGAAGGAGACCGGGCTCTTGCAGAACATCATCGTCATCCTTCTCATGCTGATTCTGGCAGTCTTTACGCTATCCAACCTGTTCAACGCCGAACTCGAAACGCTCCGGCCGGTTGACCCGTTCGGCTGGTCGCAGCTGTTCCCGGTGACAGGGCTCATCTTCGTCTCCTACCTCGGCTTCGTCCAGATCACCTCCGTCGGGGAGGAGATCAAGAACCCTGGAAAGAACCTTCCGCGGGCGGTCATCGGCAGCGTTCTTATCGTCACGGTGTCCTACGCCGTTATTTTGCTGGCGATGCTGGCGGCCGTCGAGACCGATGTGGTCGCGAACAATAAAACGGCGGTCGTCCATGTCGCGGAGCTTTTGATTGGCCCGCTCGGTGGGGGAGCGCTGCTGTTCGGCGGGCTACTCGCGACCGCGTCGTCGGCCAACGCATCGATTCTCGCCTCGTCGCGGATCAACTTCGCCATGGGTCGTGACAAACTCGTGTCGTCGAAGCTCAACGAGATCCACCCGCGCTTTGCAACGCCGTACCGCTCGATCGCGATCACGGGTGCACTCATCCTGGTGTTTCTCACGCTTGGCGACCTCGAAGCGCTATCCAATGCGGGGAGCATTCTTCATCTCGTCGTGTACGGACTCTTGAATATCGCGCTGATCGTGTTCCGGGAGGCCGAGCCGGCGGGATACGATCCCAGCTTTCGCGTCCCGCTGTACCCGATCACGCCGATTCTGGGGGCCGTCTTCTCGTTCGCGTTAATCGTTTTTATCGATCCGAAAGTCCTCCTCCCCTCGTTGGCGTTCGTCGTCTTTGGCGCGATCTGGTACCTGGTATACGCCCGATCGAAGATCGAAACCGGCGGCGTCCTCGGGCAGTACATCCTCGACCGCTCCGAGGAGTTCCCCGACGCGGCCGTCTCGGCGACGGCCTCGGTCCAGCCGACCGGAAACGATTACCGGGTAATGGTACCCCTGGCGAATCCGTCGACCCAGAAGCACCTCATCACGCTCGGGTCGGCGATTGCCGACCAGCACGACGGCACTGTCGTCGCCGTCAATATCGAGACGGTCCCCGACCAGACCTCGCTCGCGGCTGCACGCGATCAGAACGAACGGGAGCTGGCTGCCGATCTGCTCGAGCGGGCGCGGACCGATGCCGAAACCTACGGCGTCGACGTGGAAACGCATGCCGTGCTCTCACACCGCGGCTTCGAGGAGATGTTCGACGCGGCGACGCGATACGACGCCGACGTGTGTGTCATCGGCTGGGGGCCGGAAGCGACCGGCTCCGACGCCCGCATCGAAACGGCGATCGACGAGTTCACCCAGTCGTTGCCGTGTGATTTCCTGGTGTTCAGGGATCGCGGGTTCGATCCGGAACGGATTCTGCTGCCGACCGCCGGCGGGCCTGACTCCGATCTCGCGGCGGCGGTCGCCCGAACGCTGCGGGCGCAGTACGACAGCGAGTTGACGCTGCTGCACGTCGCCGAGGACCGCCGGCGGGGAGAGGCGTTCTTGCGGTCCTGGGCGGCCGAGCACGATCTCGAAGACGCGACGCGGCAGGTGGAGACCGGCGACGTACAGACCCGAATCGACGAGGCGGCTACCGACGCGACGCTGTTGATCATCGGGGCGACGGAGAAGGGCGTGCTCTCGCGACTCGTCCGGGGCTCGCTCGTGCTCGACGTGCTCGAGGAGGTCGAGTGTGCGGTTCTGCTCGCGGAGAAGAAACACACGCGAAGCATTCGCGATCGGCTGCTCGGAACGGCGGGTGGCGACGGCGAAAGCACCACCGACACGGGTGTCACGCCGGAGCCGTCGACGCCCGAGCGCGAGTCGGAATACACTCAGTCTCGTCCCTGATGTCCGCGTACTGACTGTCCCGATTTCGACATCGTTTGCGAAACCTGGGTATACTTTTTGACCGGATAATCTAAGGCCTAGAACGCCATTTGGATGGCGTACAGACGGGGTTGTTCGGAACTGAAACACGCCCGAGGATGTGTTTTGGAATCGAAACGGCAGCGAACCGACAGCAGACACCCGATGCGATTTCGAGGTCAGTCCTGTGCGGGACGGACCAGAGACAGCCACTGATGACGGATTCAACCGACGAACTCGCCAAGGACCTCGGACTGCTCTCAGCACTTGCAGTCGGCATCGGCACGATGATCGGTGCCGGCATCTTCGTCCTCCCGGGCGTCGCCGCCCAGGAAACGGGGCCGATCGTCGTCCTCTCGTTCATCATCGGCGGCCTGATCGCGATAGTCAACGCGTTCTCCGTCAGTGAACTCGGGACGGCCATGCCCAAAGCCGGCGGCGCGTACTACTACATCAACCGCGCGCTCGGGCCGCTGTTCGGTTCCATCTCGGGGATGGGCGACTGGATGGGACTCGCCTTCGCGAGCGCGTTCTACTGCATCGGCTTCGGCGGCTACCTCGCGACGCTACTCGACGGCGTCGTCGTCCCGATCCCCACCGTCGGCGAACTCGAGCTCCTCCCGACGCTCGTTCTCGGTCCGTTCACGCTCTCCGAGATCCAAATCGGCGCCCTGCTCGCCGGCGTCGTCTTCGTCGGCATCAACTATCTCGGCGCGAAGGAAACCGGCGGTATTCAAACCGCGATCGTGACGCTCCTCCTGGCGATCCTTACCCTCTTCGCCGTCGTCGGCTTCTTTTCTTTCGACTGGGGAACCGTCTATGTCGACGACAGCATCGCCCCGCTCGGCTACGGCGAACTCCTGCCAGGAACCGCGCTCGTGTTCGTCTCCTACCTCGGCTACGCGAAAATTGCGACCATCGGCGAAGAACTCGAGAATCCCGGCCGAAATCTGCCGATTGCTATCATCGGCAGCGTCGCGATCGTTATTGTGGTCTACGCGATCCTCGTCGGCCTGCTCGTCGGGATTATCCCCTACGATCTGCTCAGTGAGGAGACGCCGATGTCCGACGCTGCAAGCATCGTCTTCGACGGAAACCTCGGCATCGTCGGCGTCACCTCGATCACGCTCGCCGCCCTCCTCGCGACGGCATCGAGCGCGAACGCCTCGATTCTCGCCTCCGCACGGATCAACTTCGCGATGGGGCGCGACAAAATCGTCAGCGACTGGTTAAACGAGATCCACCCGCGCTTTGCAACGCCGTACCGCTCGATCGCGGTCACCGGCGCGATGATCCTCCTGTTCATCGCCGTTCTCGGCGGTCAACTCGAAGTCCTCTCGAAGGCCGCGAGCGTCCTTCACCTCATCGTCTACGCGCTCATCAACGTCGCGCTGATCGTCTTCCGAGAGACGGACGCTCCCGAGTACGATCCCGACTTCCGAGTCCCGCTGTACCCGTTCACTCCGATCCTCGGCTTCGTTCTCTCGCTCGGACTGATCTGGTTCATGAAAGCCGAAGAAATCGCGATCGGATTGCTCCTCGTCATCATCGCGGTCGGCTGGTACGGGGTCTACGCCCGCCACGAAACCAGTCGCGACGGAATCTTGAGCACCTATATTCTCTCGCGGTCCACGGAGATGCCGGATGTAGCGGTCTCGGCGGCAACTGCCGCAAAGCCGATCGGAACCGACGAGTTCACCGTCGTCGTACCGGTCTCAAATCCGAGAACGGAGTCGGCGCTGCTCTCCCTTGCGAGCGCGCTCGCGAAGGCGAACGGCGGGACCGTCACGGTGGTGCACATCGTCGAGGTTCCCGACCAGACGCCGCTCGAAGCGGGAGCGGAGCACGTGCAACGAATCGACGCGGAGTCACAGACGCTACTGGCGACCGTCCGCGAGCGGACGGAGACCTTCGACGTGCCGGTCGAGATCAAGACGGTGGTGTCCCACCGCTCGTTCGAGGAGATATTCAACGTCGCCAGGCGCGAGCGCGCCGATACCGTCGTCATGGGGTGGGGATCGGATCGGCCCTGGGAGGCAGGCCGGGCGGAACGCCCGATCGACGAACTCACGCACGATCTGCCGTGTGACTTTCTCGTCCTCGACGACGGCGAGTTCGATCCGGATCGGGTCCTGGTACCGACCGGCGGCGGGCCGAATTCGGATCTGAGCGCCGAGGTGGCCCGAGACCTGCGCGAGCAGGTCGGTGCCGAACTCACCCTCCTGCACGTGGTCGACGACGAATCGAGCAGGGCCGACGGCGAGGCGTTTCTCGCCGAGTGGGCGAGCGACCACGGTCTCGAAGACGCGGCGATCCGCGTCGATACGTCCGGAAACGTCGACTCCGCGATCGCGACGGCCGCCCGCGATCATTCCCTGACGATCATCGGTGCGACCGAGCGCGGCCTCCTCTCCCGACTGCTTCGCGGCTCGCTCGCCTACGATATCGCCGCCGAACTCGACCAGTCGGTCCTGCTGGCCGAGCGACCGACGTCGCGGTCGCTCCGGGATCGACTGTTCGGGCGACGGCGCGGGCGTGACGAGTAACCAGACGCGGGCCGGGATCGTCGGCCGCGCTCACCGTTCGGGAACGCATATACGAGCCCGGTCACTACGATAGCAGTATGACCGACAGCGCCGCCCGGACCGCGGGCTGGTTCGCGGACGTCGACCCCGACGAGTTCGATGGGCTCGACGATCGCGACGCCGGCGACGCCCGCGATGCTCGAGACGGGTCCACCGTAGTCACCGCGATTCGCGAGGGACAGACCGAAACACCGCAGGACTGGCCCACCCTGGCCGTCGACGACGAGTTCGCCGACGACGAGGCAGCCTACTACGACCGGCTCCACGACGCGACGATGGCCGCCACCCGAGCCGCCGTCACAGAGCGCGAGGCCGCGGATGACCGCCAGCTCGTCCACGCCGTCCGCGCCATGGACGACTGCGAGCGAACCGCGAACGAACTCGCCGAGCGCCTCGTCGAGTGGGCCGGCACCGTCGACCCCGACGCCGGCACCGGCGTTTCGTTCGCCCGCGAACTCGCACGCGGCGACCACGAACTCGAATCCGAATCGGAGCCGATCACGTCGCTGGCCGAACGCGTCGTCGATCTCGCGGACGAGGCCGCCGATCTTCGGGAGTTCGTCGAGCGTCAGACGCCGACTATCGCACCGAATCTGGCCGCGCTGGCCGGGCCGGTGCTCGCCGCGCGGCTGATCTCGCTGGCCGGCGGCCTCGAAGACGTAGCGAAAAAACCGAGCGGAACGATCCAGGTGCTCGGCGCGGAAGATGCGCTCTTTGCCCACCTTCGTGGCCACGCGCCCTCGCCCAAGCACGGGCTGATCTACGTCCACGACGCGGTTCGGGGCACGCACCCGGACGAACGGGGCTCGGCGGCGCGCGCCGTCGCGGGCAAACTCTCGATCGCCGCCCGCGTCGATCACTACTCCGGCGAACGCAAACCCGAACTCGACGCTGAACTCGCCGAGCGGATCGAGACGATTCAGGCGCGGACGGCCGAAGACGGCGACCGCGGTGACAGCGGAGGCGAAACGGATGAGTGACGACCTCCCCGCCGGCGTCGAACGCCACCCGTTCGACGGCACGGATCGACTCGCCACCCGCGGCGACCCCGTCTACGGCGAACCCACCGACGGCGACTGGCGCGCCTGGAACCCCACCCGCTCGAAACTCGGTGCCATGCTCGAACTCGAGATGGACACCGGACTTGAGGGCGGCGACGAGGAGACCGTCCTCTATCTCGGCGCGGCCAGCGGGACGACGGTGAGCCACGTCGCCGACTTCGCCGGCCCCACCTACGCCGTCGAGTTCGCCGCGCGACCCGCGCGGGACCTCCTCGAGACGGCCGCCTCGCGTCCCCGGCTGTTCCCGTTGCTCGCGGACGCCCGCAAGCCGGCGACCTATGCCCACGTCGTCGAATCGAACGTCGACGCCATCGTCCAGGACGTTGCGACGCGCGGCCAGGCCCGCGTGGCGCTCGAGAACCGCCGGTTCCTCGCCGACGACGGCCGACTGCTGCTCGCCATCAAGGCACGTAGCGAGGACGTGACGCGCGACCCCGAGGACGTGTTTGCAGACGTGCGCGCTGAACTCGAGGCGGAGTACGAGATACTGGAGACGAGCCGGCTCGAGCAGTACCACGCGGATCATCTCGGAGTTGTGGCCCGACCGCGGTCCCAGTAGGGCGGCAAGCAGGGTGGGAAGTAGCTGGAAGCCGTTCGACGATCCTGTTACAGAAAGACCATATATCGTGGTGACGGACAGTCGCACAGAGACGAATGAACGGACCGTGCGATCGGCGAACGTTTGTGACAAGTGCAGCGACCGGCTGTCTGCTCGGCCTGGCGGGGTGTCTGTCCGGATCGAGCGAGAAGGTAAGCGTCGACGACGCGACGCCGGACGTACCGTCGCCCGATCCGGACGCGAGCGTCTCGTGGGAGACGTTCCAGTACGACGCGGCGAACACGGGCGTTGCGCCGGGTGCAGGTCCGGCCCCCGGATCGTCCGGCGAAGTCGTTTCTCGGTGGGAGTTCGAGACCGGCGGTGGCGTCTACAGCAGCCCGGCAGTCGTCGACGGGACGGTCTACGTCGGTAGCGACGACGGCTCGCTCTACGCGATTTCGGCGTCGTCGGGAACCGAGCGCTGGTCGTTCGAGACGGGCGACTCGATAACGAGCAGTCCGGCGGTGGTCGATGGGACGGTGTACGTCGGGAGCGGCGACGGCGGCGTGTACGCGATTCCGGCCGAGAGCGACGCCAGCAATGGAACCCCGACACCGAAGTGGCGCGTCGAAACTGACGGAGCGGTCGCCGGGAGTCCGGCGGTGGTCGACGGCGTGGTCTATGTCGGGAGTAACGACGACTACCTGTACGCGATCTCGGCGGCCGACGGCGAGATACTGTGGCGGTTCGAAACCGGCGGGTCGGTAATGCGCGCGCCTGCAGCCGTTGACGGGACCGTCTACGTCGCCAGTACCGACGGCTCGCTCTATGCGATCGATACCGGCTCGGAAACCGAGCGCTGGCAGTTGGAGACGGACGACCGAATCCAGAGTCGACCGACGGTCGCCGACGGGGTGGTCTACGTCGGCAGCAACGACAACACGATCTACGCTGTCGAAGCCGACTCCGGCGAGATTCACTGGACGTTCCAAATCGAAGGTTCGGTAACGGCGAGCCCTGCTGTCACCGACCACGCGGTCTACGTCGGCGGATTCGATAACCGAGTTCATGCGCTCTCGCCTGCGGCCGGGTCCGAGTCGGCGGGTGACCAGCCGGCCGATCCAGCGAGCTATTTCTGGACCCACCGCGGCTTGAACGCCGTTCGAAGTAGTCCGGTCGTCGTCGGAGACGCGCTATATGTCGGCAACGAGGACGGCACCGTCACGTCGCTCTCGGCCGAGACGGGCGAGGAGAACTGGCAGTTCACCACGGGGAGGTGGGTTGCCGGGAGCCCCGCAGTCGTCGACGGTGTCGTCTACGTCGGAAGCGGCGATGGATCGGTGTATGCACTCGAGGAAGCCTGATCCCGGCGATTAAAACGTACTGCTGTACGTGCTTACGACCGCCAGTACGCCTGCGTCAAGAGTACGAGTACCGGGAATATCTCGAGTCGGCCGAGCCACATGTACAGTACCATCAGGAGTTTTGAACTCCAGGGGAAACTCGCATAGTTTTCCATCGGTCCGACGGCACCGAAGCCAGGGCCGATGTTGCCAAGCGTCGCAATCGATGCACTGACAAGGTCGATCGTCCCGATGTTGTATCCGATCCGGGCGGTGTCGACGGCAAGCAGCAGGATACCGACGAAAAAGAGCACGAAGTACAGGAGCGTAAACGCGTAGATTCCCCGGATCGCATCCTCGTCGAGGACCGAGCCGTTCATGCGAACGGGACGGACTGCCTCCGGGTGAATCGACGTGAACACCTCTCGTCGAAGCGATTTGAGGATGACCAGCCAGCGGAGCATCTTGATCCCGCCGCCGGTCGAACCCGTACTCCCGCCGAGAAACATGACGAACAGCAAGAGCGCCTGTGCCGGACCCGCCCAGTTGTTGAAATCGGTACTCGCGTACCCGGTCGAGTTCATCATGGAGACGATCTGGAACGCGGCATGGCGGAACGCGGATTCGATCGAGTTGGAGAACCCGGCACCCGTCGTCTCGAAGAAGAGGATGCCCGTCCCGATGAGTGTAAACAGCGTGGCCGCGCCGAGATAGAATCTGAACTCGGTGTCACGGACCAACGCCCATCGGTCGCCCGAGATCATGTGCCACCAGAGGACGAAGTTGATGCCGGCGATGAACAGGAACGGGACGAAGAGCCACTGAACGACAGGAGAGAAGGCTGCGATACTCTCTCCTTTGGGGGAGAAGCCGCCGGTTGGAAGCGCCGTCAGCCCGTGGGCGATGGCGTTGTACAGGGTCATTTCCGTCGCGTACCCCGTGACCTGCAGACAGTACAACAGCACGATAAAGAGGACGGTAAACCCGAGATACGCGAACCAGAGGACGCGGGCCGTCTCCGCAATATGTGGTGTGAGCTTCGAAATTCCGGGGCCGGGCGTCTCGGCTTCCATTAACTGCGCCCCACCGACGGCAAGTTGGGACAGGATCGCGACGGCGAGGACGATGATTCCCATGCCGCCGAGCCACTGGGTCAGCTGTCGCCACATCATGATGGCGTGGGAGTGTTCCTCGACGGAAATCGTCTCCATCACGGTCGCGCCGGTCGTCGTGAACCCGCTCATGCTCTCGAAGATCGCATTGATCGGCTGTGCGATGCTGCCGGTTCCTGCAAGGATGTATGGCAGAGCTCCGAAGAGCGTCGCAAACAGCCAGGTGAACGCGACGACGAAGAACGCTTCCCGCGCGCCCGGTTTTGGATTCGGATCGAGTTCTCGAAGGACGAGTCCGAACGCGGCGGTGACAACCATCGAGACGACGAATTCCAAGAGGTCTTCTCCACCGTACCAGAGTGAGACGAGAATGGGGAGGACGAATGCGACCGAGAGTAATGCGAGGAGCGTCCCCACTAACGCCAATCCGGCCCGCACGTCGACGTAGAGCCGCCGTCCCATCAGATCACCTGTGAGACCGTCTCGAGTACGGCCGCATCGACGAAGACGACGACGTGGTCGCCGGGTTGGATAACCGTCGTCCCGCGAGGTGTGATGAGTTTGCCACTACGCGAAATCGCACCGATTACGACGCCATCCGGGAGTTCGGTCGTTGCATCGGAGATCTGCCGTCCCGAGAGGATGCTGTCCCCGCCGATCTCGACCTCGATCACCTCCGCCCGGTCGTGTTCGACCATGGCGATTTTCTCCGTCTTGTCGGTTCGGGTGAAGCGAACGATCTCCTCCGCGGTCACCTCGCGCGGATTCACGGCCACGTCGATACCGACTGTCTCGAAGAGTTCGGCGTACTCGTGGTTCTCGATGACGGCGACTGTCCGGTCGACGCCGAGACGACGGGCCAGCAGGGAGACGAGCAGGTTCTTCTCGTCGCCGTCGAGGGCCGCGACGACGATGTCCGCCTCGTCGACGTGTTCGCGCGAGAGGAACTCGGCGTCGGTCGCGTCGTTTTCCATCACCATCGTGTTCGGCAGTTTCTCGGCGCACTCGCGGGCGCGGTCGTGCTCTTGCTCGATCAGGCGCGGGTGAAAGCCGTGCTCTTCGAACTCGCGGGCGGTCTGAAAGCCGATTTCGCTGCCGCCGACGATAACGACCTCCTCGGTGCTGTTGTCGTGCGTACAGACGATGTCATCGGCGAACCCGGAAACCGAGTCGGGGCTTCCGATAACGACGACGCAATCGCCGGCCTGAATATCGGTTTCGCCCGTCGCGACGATCATCTTCTCATCGCGGAAGATTGCGGCGAACGTCAGCGAATCGTACTGGTCCGCCTCGCTGACCGTCGAGTTGGCGACCGGACTATTCGAGCCGATTTCGAACTCGACCATGTGAACGAGTCCCCCTGCGAACATCTTGACGTCCTGTGCGGCGGGAAGCCCGGAGATACGAAAGATCGTCTGCGCGGTAAGCAAGTCCATACAGACCATGAAATCGACGCCGAACGCTTCCTGGGACCCGGTCCAGGTTTCGAGGAGTGTTCGCCGTCGCACGCGGGCGATCGTAAACGTTTCACCGGCCGCCTTCGCGGCCCCGCAGATGACGACGTTCGATTCGTCGTCGTCCGTGCAGGCGATGACCAGTCCCGCCCGTTCGATACCGGCCTCCTGCAAGGTCCCGATTTCGGTGCCGTCTCCCTGAATCGCCAACACGTCGAGTGAGTACGTGAGTTCCTCGACGGTGTCCCCGTCTCGGTCGACGACGACGACCTCGTGTGTCTGCTCTAGATTCGCAGCGATCGAGCGACCGACCCTGCCAGCGCCGACGACGATTACGCGCATTCGTCGCTCACCTCATCCATGAACGCACCGTCGTTCGCCGATACTAGTGTATGTATCGATCACCGCTCGTACCAATCAAATACGAATTCGGAAGGAAACTTATAACTCTATTTCTGAAAGCGAAAGTAGGTAGAGTTATATTCGGCCATTAGAAATACTGTCAGCAACACACAGATGCAGTTTCCATCGCAAACCGAGCGCTATCGCTGCGCTATCCCCCGCTTTGGGGCCCTGGCTCTTCTTCGACTGCCCTGTGCCAGCCGGACCGTCCCGATATCCAACCGATTATACTTCACGCCACACTACGCATCCACACGCGTTCACGGCACCTTTCGCACTACCACAACCCCCCTCTCCGCTGTCACTGACCACGGATCACGGATCACGGGCCACTGACTACTGACTACTGAGCACCCATCACCCATTCACCATGTATATCGTCATCGTCGGCGCAGGCAATATCGGATCGAACCTGATCGACCTCGCAATTGCGGACGGCAACGATGTCGTCGTCATCGAGGAGGACGACGAACAGGCAAGCGTCGTTGCGTCCGAGTACGACTGCCTCGTCCTCAACGCCGATGCGACCTCCCACAGCACCCTCGAGGACGCAACTATCGACCGTGCGGACGCCGTCATCACCACCACGAACATCGACGCCGTCAACATCATGGTCATGTTGCTCGCACAGGAACACGACGTTCCGAACCTCGTCAGCGTCGTCCACGACCCCGAAAACCTCCCTGTCTTCGAAAAGATCGGCGTCACCCTCATCGAAAACCCACAGCGGCTGATCGCCGACTACCTCTATCACTCGATTCGCTACCCGAACGTCAGCGACTTCATCGAACTCGAAGATGACACTGAACTCGTGGAGTTGACTGTCACCGAAGATGCGCCGATGAGCGGCGAACCGCTCAAAACGGCCACGAGTTCAGGCGTGCTTCCCGACGGGTGTCTCGTCGTCGCGCTCAAACGAGGCGAGGAGATCCGAGCGCCGAAAGGGGAGACGATCATCCACCCGGGTGACCAGGTCACGGTGTTTACGGACGATGTCGCACTGGCTGATGCAGTTGCAGCGTTTACGGGCGATCACCCATAGTAATGCAGTACGAGACAGTCGGGCGGGACGTGGGCCGGATCGTGCAGGTCGTCTCGCTGATGGCGTTTCTCTCCATTCCGGTCGCACTCATCAATGGCGAGTTCTACGCGGTGCCGGCGTTCGCGGTTTCGGGGGCCTTGATGCTGGCGATCGGGGTGGCGCTCGCTCGCACGTTCATCGATGCGCCCGATCCGGGCAAACGCCACGGGATGCTCATCGCGGCGACGGCCTGGGGAGTCATCGGCGTCCTCGGCGCACTTCCGTTCTTGCTGATCGCGTGGACGATCACCCTCGATCCGTTTCCGGCCTGGCTGAACACGCCGGGAATTACCGAGACGACCGCTGCCTTTCGGCTGCCGCTCAACGGTATTTTCGAAAGTATGAGTGGCTTTACCGGCACCGGGTTGACGATGGCCGCGGTCGAGGAGGACCTTCCGCGGTCGCTGCACTGGTGGCGGTCGTTTATCGAGTGGGTCGGCGGCGTCGGCGTCATCGTGCTCACGGTGGCTATCCTCGCACGGCCCGGAAGCGGTTCGTTGACGCTCTACGAGAGCGAGGCCCGGTCGCAGAAGATCCATCCCAGCATCGTTTCGACGGTCCGTGAAATCTGGAAACTCTATCTCGGATTTACGCTCGCCGGAATCGCACTGTTCGTCGTCGTCGACATGCCGATGTGGGACGCGATCAACCACGCGATGACGGCTATCGCAACCGGCGGCTTCTCGGTCCGCGCCGCGTCGATCGGCTCCTACGGTAATCCACTGATCGAGTACGCCGTCATCCCGGTTATGGTCGCCGGCAGCATCGCGTTCCCGATCCACTACCTCATCCTCAAAGGCGAGATTCGAAACATCTACGCGGATCTCCAGACGAGATGGGTGCTCGGCTGGTTCGCCCTCGGTGGAGTCGCATTAACTGCCGTGTTGCTGCTCAACCAGCAGTACGAGGGGATCGAAGCGACGTTTCGGACCGCGCTGTTCCAATTCGTTTCTGCGACCTCGAACGCGGGATTCGGGACGACGACGATCGGAAACGGAACGGAACGCGCCTGGACGACCGGTGCGACGTTACTCGTCTGTCTCGGCATGCTGACCGGTCCGGCGGCCGGTTCGACTGGCGGCGGTCTCAAACTCATCCGCGTCGCCACGCTGATCAAGGGAACGCTGTGGCAAATCCAGAGCGTGTTCGTCCCCGCAAGTGCGGTTCGACAGCTCGAACTCGGCGATCGAACGCTCGACGAAGAACAGATCCACCGCGAGTTCACGGAGGCCGCGATCGTCCTCATCCTCTGGCTTGCAGTTCTCGCGCTCGGGATCGCCGTTTTCCTGTGGGCGCTCGCTCCGGACTATCCGCTCGAATACATTATTTTTGAGGTGATGAGCGCACAGAGCACCGTCGGACTCGATGCGGGTATTACCGGACCGGAAATGCCGACCGTCCCGAAGACGATGCTGATCTTCAATATGTGGGTTGGTCGTCTGGAAATCATCCCCGTTGCTGTGTTGCTAAGTGCTGTCCTCCGTAATGGGACCCACTCGGCGTAGCCGAACGCCGGCTCGCCGTTTCACTTTCGTGTGACACTGACTATCCGTGCTGTTTTCGCATCGAAAATATAGCCCCCGTCGCGTATTGGATCGACGTACCGTAGTTATATATTCTCTCGTCACACAGAAATATCCATGGGACACGGGACCGACGGTAGTTACCGACTCGATGAAATCGATCGTCGAATCATCTATTCGTTGATGACTGATGCTCGGAACACGTCGGCCCCCGCGATCGCCGAGGATGTCAGCGTCTCCGGGGCGACGATCCGAAACCGAATCTCCCAACTCGAAGACCACGACATCATCGACGGCTATCACGCAACCGTCGACTTCGAACACGCCGATGGCTCGCTGATGAATCTCTTTCTCTGTCACGCACCGTTCGGCGATGTCGAGGGGCTCGCCCGTCGAATCGGCACGATTCCGGGCGTCATCAACGTCCGCGAGCTCATGGGCGGCCGGATGAATCTCCACGTCCTCGCCGTCGGCACGAACACGAGCGACCTGCGACAGATCGGTCGTGAACTCGCGACCTTAGACGTCGAAATCGAAGACGAGTTCCTCATGCAGAACGAACACGACTTCCCCTACGGTCCGTACGGTCCGGCTGACGATCACCGCCGCGAACCGCTGGCGGATTCCATCAGTCTGACCGGCGGTGCCGAAGTGGTCGAGGTGACCGTCCACGAGGAGGCCCCGATTGCCGGGCGCACGCTCGAGACGGCAGCGGACGACGGTATCCTCGAAGAACAGACGCTCGTCATCGCGATCGAGCGCGACGATACGGTCATCACACCACACGGCGATACCGACATTAGACCCCACGATGTCGTGACGGTGTTCTCACCGAACGGCACCGACGAACCTGCACTCACGGGCTTTCGCGGGCCGGATGGGACCACACAGACGGCGACACGACTCACCTAAGATGCCACTCCACAAACTCCTCCCGGAGTTCCTCCAGCGGGAGGACGAGACGGCGAACGAGCCGGACGGGCCGGTCCTTCACGAGTGTCGACACTGCGGTTCGAAGTTCGATGACGCCCCGACGACGTGTCCGGTCTGTGGGGCGAGCGAAATTGCAACCTACGAGTTCAGTAGTGAGCCTCCCGATGACTCTTCGAACGGGAACGAAACCGATGCTGCGCCGGATGAGACGGATACTGACGGAAATTCTGGGCCCGACTAACAGTATACGAGGGCAGTGGAGAACGCTTCCAGTAGCTGCAGCCAATCGACCCGCCCTGTAAGTGAGACCGTGCGAAGTGACCGGGACACGAAGCGATAGCGCAACCGCAGACACCCGAACAGCTATCCGAGCCGCCGTCGAACTACCGTGCCATATGTCACATTATACCACAGTAGGGAAAACGCTCGAACAGACCGTCGCACGGTATCCGGACCGCGAGGCCATCGTCTATCCGCGCAAGGATCACCGCTTTACGTACGCCGAGTTCGACGAGCGCGTCGATCGGCTGGCGAACGCGTTCGCCGACCTCGGAATCGAACGAGGTGATCGAGTCGCGACGGTATTGCACAACGGCTCCGAGTTCGTCCTCACCGTCTACGCCTGTGCGAAACTTGGGGCCGTCATCACGCCGCTGAACTTCCGGCTGGCCGCCGGCGACATCGAGTTCATCGTCTCCGATGCTGCGGCTGAACTCGTTGTCTTCGAGGCCGCGACGCGGGAAGCCGTCACGGCCGCGAGACCTGAACTCGAGTCGGTCGAAGAGTACGTGTATATCGACGGGGAGGGGCCGTCGTACGCCCGTGAGTTCGACGCGTTGCTTGCGTCTGGCGATGCCGAACACCCGTCGGTCGACGTTTCCGAGGACGATGCCTACGCGTTCATCTACACGTCGGGGACAACGGGCCGGCCGAAGGGAGTGGTCCACGAGCACCGGGACATGGTGGATCACAATCTGTTGTGTATCGCCGAGATGAACGTTACACGGGACGATGTCGGCCTATCGGTCATGCCGCTGTACCACTGTGCGGAGTTACACTGCAGTCTGTTCCCGCGCGTTCAACGCGGCGCGACGACGGTTATTCTCCACGAGTTCGATCCGGCAGTCGCGCTGGACGCGATCGAGGAGTACGACGTGTCGTTCCTGTTTGCCGCGCCGACGGCTTGGAACGGACTGTCGTTGACGGCCGCCGACCGCGATGTCGACGTCTCCTCGCTGCAACTTGGACTGTACGGCGCTGCGCCGATGCCGGAACAGGTACTGGAGAACTGTCGGGAACACCTCTGTGAGGACTACATCCAGGCGTACGGCATGACCGAGATCGGCCCCGCGGGCGTCTTTCAGCGACCGGAAGATCAGCTTTCAAAGCAAGGGTGTGCAGGACTGCCGGCGCTCAATCACGAACTCCGGATCGTCGACCCCGACGCGGACCCGGATTGGGAGGTCGCACAGGGTGAAATCGGCGAGATACTCATTGCAGGTCCGTGTACGATGCGCGAGTACTGGAATCGACCGGACGCGACCGCACGGTCGCTGCGCGAGGCCGACGGGACGACATGGTACTACACCGGCGACCTCGGCTATCGCGACGCGGACGGCTACCTCTACGTGGTCGATCGGAAGGACGATATGATCGTCTCCGGTGGCGAGAACATCTATCCGGCCGAAGTCGAGGACGTGCTGTTCTCTCACGCCGGCGTCGAAGCGGCCGCCGTCGTCGGTGAACCCGACGAAGAGTGGGGTGAGCGCGTCGTTGCCTACGTCGTCGGAGACGGGGTTACCGCGGACGAACTGGACGCGTTCGCCCTCGAGAGCGACCAGTTGGCCGACTTCAAGCGCCCGCGAGAGTACACTTTCGTCGAGGAACTCCCCACAAACCCGAGCGGGAAGGTCCAGAAATTCAAACTTCGCGAGTCCGACGACGCGGCGCGCGACGACGCCGAGACGGAGGCTGCAAGCGGAGCCGATTCGGACGCAGACCCCGCGGAGCCCTGAGGGCCGCTAGCTGCTGCAGTCACGTCCGTATTCTGTGTCCTGAACACTCACTCAAAAATGAGGATAGTCCGCGCTGATACGTCTGCGACCAACTCCAAACCGTATTTACTGCCGCGGCTAAAAGGACTCCACGATGGAACGCGGGTCGCCGGATTCGTTCACGCGTATGGGCACACTGGGGATCGAAGAGGAGTGTTTCGTCGTCGACGAGCGCGGTCGGCCCACGAGCGGCACCGACGAACTCGTCTACGAACACGACCCCCCCGAAATCCTCGCCGATCGACTCGACCACGAACTGTTCAAGTTCGTCATCGAAACCCAGACGCCGCTCATCGAGGACCCCGCAAACGCGCGGGAGGCGTTGCTCGAAATCCGCCGCGCACTCGTCGACCACGCCGAGCGCCACGGCTTCCGGATCGCCGCTGCCGGCTTGCACCCGCTTGCAAAGTGGCGCGAACTCGAGCACGCGGAAAAACCCCGCTACCGAGCCCAACTCGATCGCATCCAGTACCCACAGCACCGCAATACGACCGCCGGCGTTCACGTCCACGTCGGCGTTGATGACGCCGATAAGGCCGTCTGGATCGCCAACGAACTGCGGTGGTACGTCCCAATCATGCTCGCGCTCTCGGCGAACTCGCCGTACTGGGACGGCTTCGACACCGGCCTCCAGTCCGCCCGCGCGAAACTCTTCGAAGGACTCCCCAACACCGGCATGCCGACCTACTTCGAGGACTTCGAGGACTTCGACCGCTTCGAACGCCGCATGCTCGCGACCGACTCGATCAACGACCGCGGCGAACTCTGGTACGACGTCCGCCCGCACACGGAACACGGCACCGTCGAACTCCGAACACCCGACGGCCAGGCCGATCCGGATATCGTGATGGCGTTCGTCGAATACGCCCACGCCCTCGTCGAAGCGCTGGCCGAAGAGTACGAGGACGGCACCCCCAACTCCCGCCACCGTCGCGAACTCTTAGACGAAAACAAGTGGCGCGCGCTGCGCTACGGACACGAAGCGTCGTTCATCGATCGCGAACTCGACGGCACCGTTTCCCTCGGCGACGTCGTCGACCGCGAGTGCGACCGGCTTGGCATCGACGGCATCAAACGGGTCTACGAGCGCGAAAGCGGCGCGAGCAAACAGCGTCGGCTCCTCGACACGGCGGGCCCGGACACACTCTGTGAGAGTCTGCTCCTTGAACTCGAGTGACGGACCACTTCTCTCCGGTGCGCGGTTGAACGGCCCTGTCTCGCGGATTCGATCGGTATCGGTTGTGGATCCGATTTTCGATCAGTATCACCCGCGAAGACGTTTTTACAGGGCGTGTACGCGTCCCAATACGGCAGTCACGCCGCAATTTGAAACGAAGTAACGGCGAATACCACCTCCGGTCGGCCGGTTAGGCGGGACGATCTCGCTTCCGAAGACGGCCTCCGCCGGCTAGGTTACATATCCTCGTCGCTCGTCTCGTTGTCCATACCGTTCTCTTCACTAGTGTCGTTCTCATCGCCCATCCCGTCCGTTTCATTTCCGTTCTCTTCACCGTCCGTTTCGTTCCCCATCCCGTTTTCTTCGCCGTTCGTCTCGTTACCCATCCCGTCTTCGTCACCTGCCCCGTTCTCATCGCCTATCCCGTTTTCGTCGCCGGTTTCGCCGTCGGTCGCCCCGTCATCCGTCTCGTTCTCCGGATCTTCTCCAGTATCGCCACAGCCTGCGAGTGCGGCCGCACATACGGTACCACTGACTGCGATCAACCGTCGCCGCGTGAATCGATCGGTCATTATCGTACCCTCGCTCCATACCCGGACGCCGTTCCCCAAGAGAATGTGCTACCTATCCGGTTCACGGAGAGTGACAAACGCCATTTACGTTCTCTGATATCCGATTCGGAATAAATATGTGATAACACGGCACTTGAACTCGTTCCGCTGAAGGTATGCATACTCTCGAAATCGCACACGGACGCCGAGTTCACATCTCTCAGATGGCAGTTACGTACGCGGTAGCCGCCCGCGGTCTGTGGACGGTCCGGGCGGTGTTTTGCCAGACTACTCGGGTGCGCTAGCAACTCGGACCCGACATCAGCGACGAACACGAGAGAGCGTTCCGCGGTACCAGGACCCGCTCTTAGCAATGACGGTCGCGCGCCCGGTCGCGATCGGAGTTCGGTCCAAAACACCGGCGCGGTTGGCCGATGGCTGCGAACATGATCGAGATGCCCACTAGCGTCCCGCCCGCTCTCACTCGATGACAGTCCGTTCGTACGGGCTGCTGTCAGTCAGTTCCGGCGCGCTCGCGATCCGTCCTGTGTCCTGTGAGTGCGCCAGGAAATCGGTACCGCAGACTTTCTCAGTCGTCCTTCCCGACGCTGATGACCTGCACGAGCGAGTAGACCGGGACGCCGTCGATCTCCTCGAGCCCCTGTTTGTCGGCGAGGACGACGCAGGCAAGCGGTTCACCGCCTTCGGCACGGATCGCCTCGATCGTCTCTCGCATCGTCGTGCCGCTGGTTATGGTGTCGTCGACGATGTAACACTCGCGGTCACGGATACCGGCGAAGTTTCGAGAGAAGGTCCCGCCGAGGTCCTCGATGTCGCCTTCCTCCCACTGGTGTTTTGCCGGCGTGTAGGTGCCGAGATCGGTCTCGAGTTCACGTGCGACGAGCGTTGCGATGGGGCCGCCGGCCTTTTCGATCCCGATGGTGAGGTCGACGTCCTCGCCGTGTTTGGCCAGCAGATCGGCCATCGCGGCGGCGACGTGACTCATTCGCTTGCTGTCGCGTCCGATGGCGGCCCAGTCGACGTGGATGTCCTGTGGACGGCTCCCATTTTCCGTCGTCGCGTCCGCTCCCGTCGGCGCCGACTGTGCTGGCCCCCCTTCGGACTGGGTCGTCGCGTCGCTTCGCTCGACGAGCCAACTCGCCGTCTCCCGGGAGACGTTCAGTTCGTCCGCGATTTCGCCCTTCGAGAGGCCGCGGGCTGCGAGTTCAGCCGCGCTCTCGATGAGATCGTCGACGTTCTTCATATGCCGTTCTTTCGGACGCGGTTTTTATAGTCGTATCGTCCGATGAGAAATGAGCCGCGACATGACGTGTCGTTGACTTTCCAATCGGCGGCTGGCCGAGTCGATCACCGTCAAGTACTGCCACAGGACGGAAAACGATTATCTCCCTGCCACTGGCTCTACGTACCATGGAGCGATACGACCTCGTCTATCGGCTCTACGACGAGTACGAGACGGAGACGTTGCGAGAGTACCAGGAGTTCGTCGATGTCTTCCCCGCGGTCGACTCGCGAGTGGCACTCGAGCACTGGCAAGATGCAAGCGATGAACTCGAGGCGCGAAAGGACGAGATTCGCGGCGATTTCGCGGCCGGCGGAACGTTTGCGGAAATCGTCGCGCGGGCGACCCGTGAGCAGGCCTTTACCGCGCTCGATCTCGACGCCAAGTACGGCCGTGACGTAAACGTCCTCGTGCTGGACGTCGACGAAACGCTGCGGTCGGCGGGCGGGACGGATAACGAAATCCCCCGCGAAACGCTTCACGTGCTGACCGAGTTCCACGAGGCCGGCGTTCCCATCGTCATCTGCACGGGCCAGACCTTAGAGAACGTCAAGGGATTTGCCATCCAGGGGCTCGGCAGCGAAATCGTTCACTCCGGAAATCTCTCGATCGTCTACGAGGCGGGAACGGGCGTCTTCACCCCAGGCCACGGCGCGGAGACGAAGCAACTGCTCTACGAGGATCTGGATGCCGAGATCAGGGACGTGTTCGACGACGTGCGCTCGCGCGTGCTCCCCGAGGCATCCGAAGACCTCCGGCGGGGCTGTCACTTGCAGGGCAACGAGTTCAACGTCACGATGAAGCCGAACTACGAGACCGGGTCCTCGAACGCCCGCGAGATCATCGACGAGGCGCTGGTCTATCTGCTCGACCTGCTTGCGGACGCAGTTGCGACGATTTTCGCGTCGACGGACGCTGACGGTGACGGCGACCACGAACTCGACGAACAACCGATTACGGACTGGACGCGCACCTTTTACGCCGCTCAGGACCCCGAGATCAGGGCCGTCCTCGAGAGCGAGGGTGGCTATCCCGACCTGGAGGCCGCCGCCGTCCCGGACGAACTCGAACGGATCCTCGAGCGGATCGACGTGGCCTATTACGAGGCCGATGCGGCCGAAATCGGGAGCCTCGAACTGAACAAGGTCGTCGGCGTCGAACGCGCGCTCGACGTGCTCGACGTCACGGACCCGTTCGCGCTCGTGATGGGCGACTCGAAGAGCGACCTGCGGGTCATGCGGTGGGCCGCGGAGAACGGAACCGGAATCGCGGCCGCGCCGGAACACGCCTCCCGCGATACCATCGAGCACGTCCTCGAGACGGATGAACTCGTTTTCGATCGCGGTCGAAGCGTCGATATCCTGCGAACGGTGTACGCCCTCAACCGGTTTGCGAGACTGGGATAACGCGCTCGCCGCGACGCGGTGCTATCCGCAGTACTCGGTCCCTCATTTAAACCGCTGGAACACAAAGGCCGGGCCATCAACCGACAAGACGACATGTTTTCGTACTAGCGCGATCCGGCCAGGGCGATCACGAGCGAGCGTGTCGGGCCACTCACAGGCGCGTTGAGCGGTGGCCACGTATCGCACCTGCTGTCGCGATCAGAGGTCCTGAGATGTTTCCCCTCAAACTCAACGTCTCCGACGACCGCGGTGTCGTTCGCCAACCGACCCGTCGGACTGTGGAGAGTATCACGCTTTCCGGCGGCAGACCGGACGCTTCGGTCGGGGTGAGATTCCGATGACGACTATTGCCGTCATCTCCCTGCCGGTCGATGAGTTCGCGCTCGGCGAGACGGTCGACCAGTTATCGACCGTTTCCGTTCGCGTCGAGAGCGTCATCGCCGAGGGACCCGCTCGAACGGTTCCGTTCGTCTGGTTCTCGGGCGTCGACAGGGACGAACTCGAGACGGCACTCGAGGCGGATCCAACGATCGCAGCGTACTCACGCCTGCTCGCGAGTTCGGCTGAGGATGCGGGGGCAGATGCGACGAGTGAGGTGACTGAAACGGCCGACACGGACGCTGACTCGACCGACTGGTTCTACCAACTCCGGTACGGTGAGGGAGTGCGGTCCGTCTGCAGTTCCATCTACGAGGGCGACGGAGCCGTTCTCGACGCCCAGATAACCGACAGTCGGTGGACGTTGCGGCTCCTCTTTCCCGAGCGCGAGGATCTCTCGGACGCGGTCGCTGCGATCGAATCACAGGACGAGTCCGTCCGCGTCGACGTAAAGCGACTGGTCGAGGCCGGCGACGACGAAATCGAGACCACGGCCTCGCTGACCGACCCGCAACGGGAGGCCATCGCCGAAGCCTACCGCCAGGGCTACTACGACGTTCCCCGCGAGATCTCGCTCGAAGAACTCGCGTGTGAACTCGACATTTCACACCAGGCACTCTCGGAACGGCTCCGACGGGCGAACCGCGTTCTTGCAGGCGAACAACTCGACGATCCGACGGGCGAGGTCGCAATGGAGTAGCGAGGTCACGGAGCACACAGTATATTCGTCGGCGACTCCTATCGTGGCATGTGACCGCTCTGAACGGGTACGATGCGATCGTCTACGACCTCGACGGGACGCTCGTCGATCTCGACGTCGACTGGGATGCCGTCGCGTCCGACGTTCGTGCAGTGTACGACGACGCAGCCAGCGAGCCGCCCGGTGACGATCTCTGGGCGATGCTCGAGGGCGCAGCCGAGGCGGGCCTCCTCGAAGCGGTCGAGGAGACGATCGCCAGCCACGAACGAACGGGCGCACGGACCGCACCGCGACTCCCGTTCGCGGCCGACCTCGAAGCCCGGTCCGTCCCGATCGGCGTCTGCTCGCTCAACTGCGAGGCCGCCTGCCGACACGCACTCGCAAAACACGGCCTCACACGGGCAGTCGATGTCGTCGTCGGTCGCGATACGGTCGCCACCCAGAAACCCGATCCGGAACCGCTGCTCGCCGCCGTCGGTGAACTCGGTGTCGAGCCCGAGCGGGCGGTCTTCGTCGGCGACTCCGAGCGGGACGAGCGGACGGCACGGCGAGCCGGCGTCGACTTCGAGTACGTCGGCGATGGACCGTCCGGCGTCTAAGTCTACGACCCACTTCGAGTTCACCGAACGGCTGAATCCAGCGTTCCGGAGCCGTCAGCGCTGTGCTCGCTTTGCGTAGACAAAGACACCCGCCGCAACGAACAGCCAGATGACTGCCCCGACGCGGATCGCGAACTCGGCCCGCGAGCCCCACGTCGGTAGTTCGGCGGCCGTCGAGAGGAGTGCGACGAGCGGCGAACCGGCGACGATCGTGACGACGAAGGTAACCTGCATCACCCACCCGTAGTCGACGCCCTCGGGTGTGGTCGTTTCGACGGGTTCTGGCACGGTTCAGACTCCCGACCCAGTCCTCTTAAGCGTCGCGGGTCACTCGCTCAACCGCCGCCAGTGCGGGCGTCGGTGAAGAGAAGAACGGTGCTGTTTACTACTCGAACGCCAACACGTGACTATGCCCACAGTCAGGGACCTGACCGCGATGGCGGGTGAGAAACCGATCACGATGCTGACGGCCTACGACGCGCCGACGGCCGAACTCGTCGACGAGGCCGGTGTCGACGTTATTCTCGTCGGTGACAGCGTCGGCAACACCTCGCTCGGTCACGAGTCGACGCTGCCGGTAACCGTCGACGATATCGCGCGTCACGTCGGGGCCGTCTCGCGCGCCACCGACAACGCCCTAGTCGTCGCCGACATGCCCTTCCTCTCCGTCGGCGTCGACGACGCCGAGAGCATCGAGAACGCCGGCCGCATGCTCAAAGAGGAAAACGCCGAGGCGGTCAAACTCGAGTGCGGGCCCCACACGGTCGATCTCACCGAGAAGATGGTCCAACTCGGCATTCCGGTGATGGCCCATCTCGGCCTGACACCCCAGCACGTCAACCACTACGGCGGCTATCCCCGACAGGGGACCGACCGGGAGGCCGCCGATCGCATCCTCGACCTCGCTCGGGAACACGAAGCCGCCGGCGCGTTCTCGCTCGTCCTCGAACACATCCCGTCGAACCTGGCGGCCGAGATCACGGCTGAACTCGACATTCCGACGATCGGCATCGGTGCCGGGCCGGCGTGTGACGGCCAAGTGCTCGTCGTCGACGACGCGATCGGGCTCAGCGAGTGGTCGCCGTCGTTCGCCGAGCAGTTCGGTTCCGTGCGCGAGGAGATGGAATCCGCCGTCGACGACTACGTCTCCGCAGTCGAATCCGGCGCGTTCCCCGCCGACGAACACAGCCACGAGGCCGAGGACCTCGACGAACTGTACTGATCTGCTTTTCTGCGTTCCGGTCCGTTCCCGATTCCGCCTGCAATCCGCCGCAACCACTGTAACCGCACCTCGAGTATCACCCCGACACGACCGCCATTCGCCATCCGCCACACAGAAACTCGATCGTCACTCCCAAATCGACTCGACAAAGCCGCTCACAGCGTCGTTGAACGCCGCCGGTCGCTCGAGCATCGACAGGTGTGCCGCGTCGTCAATCTTGACTGCTCGGGCATCGTCGATTTCGTCGACGAGGAACTCGTGATACCGCGGCGGCGTCAGCATATCGGCCTCGCCGTAGACGACGAGCGTCGGCACGTCGATCTCACCGAGTTCAGCGCGAACGTCGAACGCGTGGCAGGTCTCGAAATCCCGGCGGGTGACCGCCTGCCCGCACGCGCGCATCTGCTCCTTCGAGTGCTCGACGAGTTCAGGATCGGCATCGTGAAAGAGCCGATCGGGGCCGTGGAGGAACTCGATCGCCCGTTCGAAGTCGCTCGAGAGCCACTTGCGCAGGTCGTCAAGAACGCCGAGGCGGGCACCCGTCCCGGTCAACACGACGGCTGCCGGGCTGAACTCGTCGGCGCGTTCGAGTAGCACGTGCAAGACGAGTGCTCCGCCGAGCGAGTTCCCGACCAGGACCTGACTGTCGGTTTCCGTTGCGACGGCGATAACGTCGTCGGCGTAGGCCGAAAGTGCCGTATATCCCCCGCTCGCGTCGACGTCGTCCGAGTCGCCGTGGCCGCTCAGGTCGAGCGTGACGACCGGTGTTCGATCCGCGAGTCGGTGCTGGGACTTCCAGATGTCTTTCGTGCCGCCGCTGCCGTGGACGTAACAGACCGTTGGACCGTCACCACCTCGATCGGTGCACTCGTAGGCCGTCTGCCGGCCGTGGTGAGATATCTGCTGCATAGGTGATGAACGACCGGGGAGCGTATAAAGACTCCATCGGAGCGGTGGGGCGGTGAGGGCTGCCTGTGCTGTTTAAGTCCCGAGTGTCACCGCCTCGTCCGCCGCGTTTTGAAGCGCATCGGAGCGACCGTGCGATCCCGGCGCGATTGCAATCGTTTCGATACCTCGTGTTCCGGCGTGTTCGAGAGCGGGCTTGAAGTCCGTATCTCGCGAGGCGATCGCGAGGCGGTCGATTGTCCCGTCACAGGATAGTGCGGTCGCATCGACGGCGAGTTTCACGTCGACATCGCCACTCGTAACGATGACTTCGAAGCCGCGCGCCTCGGCCGCCTGAATGAGGCCGGGAGTTGCGTGTTCGTCCAAGTAGAGCCTGATAACGCCGACACGTCCGAGTTCACGCGCAGCCGTCCGGAGGTCGTCGAGGTCGATATCGAACTCGTCGCGGAAGACGTTCGGTCCATCGACGAGCAGCCCGACGGCTAGTTCCCGCTGTTGCTCGGGGGTAGGATCGGGGGCGAGACGGGCGCGAACGCGATCGAACATACCGAGCGGTAGCCGCGGGCCCGGGATAGGTGTAGCGAAACGAGTCGTGCCGGTCCCGGTATGGCGGTCGAGCTGGCGCTCCAAGCGATCTTTTGATGCGGAAACTATAGTGCTGTTTATCGATAACTCGGTGGGCTATTCGAAAAGACAATTGTCATTGGTTATTGATTAATGATATTTGATGATAGGGAAGCTCTACATCCGCACATGTACAGTAATAAATTCTAACCTGTTTCATAACGCTTTAATAGAATGTCAGTATTTCTCATGTCGTATCATGTCTCGTGATACCAAGAGAAATATCGGGCGGCGATCGGTATTGAAAGCAACCAGCGCACTGGGGGCATTCCTGGGACTTGGTGGAGTTACCAGCGCAACACCTGGACGGAGTCCGGGTCCGAAAAAGGACGAGATTGTCGTCGGAGTATCGGACTCCGTCTCGGCCAGTAAGGCGACGATCGACTCGAAACTGCCGAGTAAGGCGACGATCGTTCACACGAACGAGACGCTCGGATACGTCGCCGTCGAGTTCCCGAGCAGGGCTTCGACGCAGGCGCGGGAGAATTTCAAGCGAAACGTCCTCGAAGCGGACGACGTCGAATACGCGGAGGACAACGCGACCTACGAGGCCATCGCAACGCCGAACGATCCACAGTACGGCCAGCAGTACGCCCCACAGCAAGTCAACTGTGAGGCCGCCTGGGACGTCACCTACGGCGATCCCGGCGTGACGATTTCGGTCGTCGACCAGGGGATCCAGTACGACCACGAGGATCTCGAAGGGAACATGGACGGGAGCATCTCGAACTACGGCGACGACTTCGTCGACAACGACGGCGATCCGTACCCGGTCAGTGCCAGCGAAAACCACGGCACTCACGTCGGTGGAATCGCCGCCGGCGGAACGGACAACGGAACCGGTCACGCCGGAATCAGCAACTGTTCGCTCCTGTCGGCCCGCGCACTCGGCGATGGTGGCGGCGGGTCGCTTACGGACATTGCCGACGCAATCCAGTGGTCCGCCGACCAGGGTGCCGACGTGATCAACATGTCCCTCGGTGGCGGCGGCCTCAGCCAGACGCTCTCGAACGCCTGCGAGTACGCCAACAACCAGGGCTCGCTGCTGGTCGCTGCCGCCGGAAACGACTACGGCAGCAGCGTCTCCTATCCCGCGGCCTACGAGACGGTCATGGCCGTCTCCTCGCTCGACGAGGGCGAGACCCTCTCCGCGTTCTCGAACGTCGGCCCGGAGATCGAACTCGCCGCACCCGGCGGGAACGTCCTCTCCTCGATTCCGTGGGACGACTACGACACCTTCTCCGGCACATCGATGGCCTCGCCCGTCGTCGCCGGCGTCGCCGGGCTCACGCTCTCCGCTCACCCGGAACTCTCGAACGCGGAACTGCGGAGCCACCTGCAAAACACCGCCGTCGATGTCAATCTCTCCTCGGAGGAACAGGGACACGGCCGCGTCGACGCCGGACAGGCAGTTACGACCGATCCCGGAGATGACGACAACGGCGGCGGCGACGATCCGGGTGAGGGTACCTGTGGTGACGAGACGAATACCGAAACCGTAGAGGGCGAACTCAGCAGTAACAACCCGAGCAACTCCTCCTCCTACACGCTCGAGACGGCGAATCCGTGCAGCGCCACCGTCTCGCTGAGCGGCCCGTCGAGTGCCGACTTCGACCTCTACCTGACCCTCGACGGTCGCACGCCGACCACATCGGACTACGACCGCCGCTCGTACAACTGGGGCTCGGACGAGGAGATCACGGTCGATCTCTCCGGTAGCGAGGAACTCGGCATCCTCGTCGACCAGTACAATGGCAGTGGCTCCTACACGCTGACCATCGAAGAACTCGGCAAGTAACCCGGACCCTGAGTCCGAGTTCACTCACCTGCGGGCAGCGCGCTGCGCTGGAACTCGTTGCCACCTGTCCACATCCAGCAGTCGTCCCAGCGTAGCGCACGCGGTGTCGCCAGCACCGCCAGCACTCCCTGGCAGTTTCTTTTATCGGTTGTCGTCCGCTGATGGACTATCGAAATCACAAAAGACCTTACTACCCCGGGCGTGTCCTCCCGAGTATGCCGCTTCAGACGCCGCCATTGCGTGGAATCCACGACGAACGGGGGGCCAAGTTTACGGAGTTTGGCGGCTGGGATATGCCGGTCGAGTTCGACTCGATCCAGGCCGAACACGAGGCCGTCCGAGACGCCGTCGGCATCTTCGACGTCTCCCACATGGGTCAGATTCACGTCACCGGGCCGGACGCGACGACGCTGATGCAGCGGCTCACCTCGAACGACGTGACCCGCCTCGGCGTCGGTGACTCCCAGTACGCCGTCCTCACCGACGAGGAAGGCATCATCATCGACGACACGGTGATCTACCGGCTGCCGGACGAGGACGGCGACCCGACCTACCTCTTCGTCCCGAACGCCGGGACCGACGAGGAAACTCACGAACGGTGGATCAACTACCGCAACGAGTTCGACCTCGAGGCGACCGTCGACAACCGCACCGATGAGTATGCCATGTTCGCCGTCCAGGGGCCGGACGCAGCCGAACTCGTCGCAGCCGTCGCCGACGAGTCCGTCACCGATCTGAATCGATTCCAGGCGATGACGGCGACGATCGACGGCATCGAGTGCTGGACCGCTCGAACCGGCTACACCGGCGAGGACGGGTTCGAACTGATCGCTCCGTGGGAAGACGCCGAACGGATCTGGTCGCAGTTCGAGTGCCAGCCCTGCGGTCTCGGCGCGCGAGACACCCTTCGGATCGAGGCCGGACTCCTGCTCTCGGGCCAGGACTTCGACCACGAGTCGAACCCTCGAACCCCCTACGAGGCCGGTATCGGCTTTACCGTCGCGCTCGACACCGAATTCGTCGGCCGCGACGCGCTCGACCGAGCGCGCGAAGACGGAGCCGAGGAAGAACTCGTCGGCTTCCAGCTGATCGACCGCGGGGTTCCGCGCCACGGCTACGACATCACGAACACCGACGACCGCGTCATCGGGACCGTCACGAGCGGCACCATGAGTCCGACCGTCGACCAACCTATCGGACTCGGCTACGTCCCGAGCGAATACGCAGAACCCGGTACGACCCTCAACGTGGTCGTTCGCGGCCGATCGAAAAAAACGCGCGTCGAACCGACGCCGTTTATCGATACGGTATAAGTACGGCTGTGTGTATACGGCTACGTAGCGGCACAGACTCGTACTCGTCGTCTCCCGGCATCGTCCAAGGACCGTCCAGAGACGGACGGAGACACGACCAGCGACACGAAGCGCACAGACACACGACACAGACGCAGATTCCAAGACACACCAATGAGCTTCGACATCCCCGACGACCGACGATATCAGGATTCCCACGAATGGGCACTCGAAACAGAAACCGAAACCGACGCAGACGGCCGAATCCGCATCGGCATCAGCGACTTCGCACAGGACGAACTCGGCGACGTCGTCTTCGTCGAACTCCCCGACGAAGGCGAGGATATCTCCCGCGGTTCCGAGTTCGGCGTCATCGAATCCATCAAAGCCGTCTCCGATCTCTACGCGCCGGTCAGCGGCGAGGTCGTCGCCGTCAACGACGACCTGTTCGACGCTCCTGAACTCGTCAACGACGACCCGTTCGGCGACGGCTGGATGCTCGAAGTCGACGCCGCCGACGCTGACGAACTCGACGCGTTGCTCTCGGCCAACGAGTACGAAGAGCAGGTCGCCTGATCGCGGATCGCTCCGCGCGACAGCGCGCAGTACTCAGTCCCGTTCGGCGTCCGAATTCGTTCCCGCACCGTCCTCGGTAGCTGCCAGCTTTTCTGCCCTCGTTCCAGTTTCGGTCCCATTCTCGATCTCAGTCTGGGTTTCTGGTCCCGTCCCCGTTCCCGTCTCCGCCGTAGAGACCGCCTCGTCGCTCCCGCTCGCGACCGGGACGGCTCGCGATCGATTGACCGCGAGCAACACGACACCGACGATACCGACCGCTCCGGCCGCCCAGAGGACCCAGAGAACCGGCTCGTCGATGACGAAGACAGTCGCCAGCGTCACCAGATAGCCGACTGTCAATGCGAGCGTCAGTCGCTCCGTCCACTCCATCTGTTCGACCCTCTCACTCGAGACTCGCGAGTTCATCGAGTAATTCCTCGAGCGGCGTCGATGTCACGGCGAGCGAGTAGCCGTCGATCCGTGCCAGATCGGCCGCGTGCGGCCAGAGATCCGCTTCGTCGAGGCCATGCAGGATCACAGCGTTCGGCGTCGGATTGAGGACGCGAAGCGCGACCGCCGTGGCCTCGCCGCGCGTCACGCTCGTAAACACGAGCACGCGGTTCGTGCTCTGTCCGTAGAGTCGGAAGAACTCCTCGCTCGAGAGGCGGGTGATCGCCTCGATGCTATCGATGACGGTGTGGCCGTTGATTCGGTCCGTGTTTCCGTCGACGACCTCCGTCGCGCCGACGCTGTCGTACACCTCCGAGAGGCGAACTGAACTCGGATACTCGCGAAGGTCGAGGACGACATCGCTGTCGAATCCGGCCGAGAGAACGCGTCCGTACTGGCGAATCCGGTTGCCGCCGCGGCGTTCGTCGATTGCGAGCAGCCCATCGACGAGCCGACCGACAACGCCGATCCCGGGGCTCTCCCGCCGGCCGCTCTCATAGTCGGAGATGACCGACGAAGAGACGTCGAGTTCGGCGGCGAGGTCCGTCTGGGAGGTGTCGAAGTCGGTTCGCCACTTGCGAAGCGTCGCACCGGGGTCGTCACTCAGTGTGATTTCGCCGGCAATCTTCTCTGCGAGTTCACGTTTCGGCCCGCGTCCGCCCATAGTCATCTCATGGGTCGGACGGTTGGCTCAAGTAGCTACCGGACCGATCACGGCAGGGAGATCAGCTCGAAAAGTGAATGTATGGACGTTTTGCCTGCAAAATCCGATGCGGCCGCTCCCAGTCCGTTCATACTGCCGGACAAAAGTCAGTGAACACTCGATCACGTCTCACGGATCGTCGCTCATGCCGACGACCGTTCGAGTGCGATCGACGTGTGAATAGTTTTGTCCGGCAGTATCAGGCGTTGTTCATCCGCTTGCTCTCACGGTTCCCGCAGCGCTGGCACTCGCGAACGCGGTACGGTTCTCGCGAGTAGCGTGCATTGTCCCCCTCGCCGCCTTCAGTAACGAGTTGTACGGATACTTCGTGTAACGTGTCAACTTCACAAACTTCACAGGGTTCAGTCATCCCATTTGACACCCCATCAGTCGTTGCCATACTCGTCACTCTCACCTAGAGATGATATATTCCGGTCAGGGACTTCTTGCACGGAGAAGGGGTATATATAGGTATTTTCACGATCTGAGAATAGCGGCAAGTATAGATACTATATATCTGACACGACGTTGAATCGTGCCGATACAAGCTGTTTGTTGTCGGCCAATAAAAATATAATGGAGGGAGATATTCAGCTGACCCGGAAAACCTTTTTCTCTGAATCACACTACGCGTTAGACATGGAACACGAGTCCTCTATCGAAGAAATCCTCGATACTATCGGGGACGAGCACGCACGCACCGTCCTCGCCTCGATTAGTCGTGAGCCAGGATCTGCGAAAGAACTCGCAGAGCGCCTCGACCTCTCGCGGCCGACGATTTACCGGCGTCTCGACCTCCTCAAGGAAAACGAGTTGATCAACGACCGAACGCTCGTCGCCGACGACGGCAATCACTACAAGGAGTATACGTGCAACTTCAACAGCACCGTCATCTCACTGGAAGACGACGAGTACGACGTTCGCATCTTCCGCGAGGAGAACCTGCCTGACCGGTTTAGCCGCCTTTGGGACGAACTAGGTGCGAAGTAGTGGCGATTGTGATGGCTGTCACGTCTCCCACTCCCGCATCGAACGCACCGCCCATTGGCGACGTTTCTTGTCTCCGAGATCTCACTCGCTCCGGTGTCGATTCCGCCGATTTTCGATCCGGACCATGCGCCCACAAAACTCATCAACGTCCCCGCTCACGGCAGTACCACCGACACCCGCCCCGTCACGCACCGGGTGACTCGACATGGATATGATGCTCGCTGAACTCGCCGAAGCCGTTCTGATGCTGATGCAGTTGACCGTGTTCGCCCTGGCGCTCGGACTTACGCTCATCAGCTTTCAATCGTATACGAAAAACCAATCAAAACGACTCGAGTCGGCGTTTATCGGCTTTGCCTTCCTCAGTATGGGCGTCGCTCTCACGACCATCACGTCCCAGCTTCCCTCGGCAGCAACCGCCTTCTACATCGTCGAAACAGTCCCCTTCATCGTCGGCTTCGGGATGCTCTATCTCTCCTTGTACCGGTGACCGGTGACGGTCGGCCGCTGCTTCGCCCACTTAGGACGACGGGGGCTCGACCGTCTCGACGCGCGCCTCGAGCCACGAAATTGCCCGCTCGACCGCCTCCGGATCGGACCCGGAGACACGAATCCGCCCCGGCCGATCCGGGCCCCGAGGATAACTTCCCACGCTCACGCTGAACTCGTCGGTAACCGTCTCGAGGACCTCGTGTAGCGCCCCCTCCGGTGCAGGCGTAAAAATCGTCTGCGAGACAGTCTCGCCGCTGAACTCCGCGGCGACCGACTCGAACATCGCGTGCATCTCCTCGGGAATCCCCGCGAAGACGTAGACGTTCTCGATGACGCAGCCGGGGGCCCACCCCTCGTCCACGACGATTGGCGTCGCACCTTCGGGCAGGGAGGCGGCAGCCTCCAGATCGAGTTCAAGATCGTACTCCGCGACGAGGTCGGGGTTTTCCTCGCGGAACGCAGTCGCCTTCTCGCGCAATCGGTCGTACATCTCCTCGAAGACGACGAACTCGCGATCGAGCGCGTCCGCGACGGCGGGCACCGTCACGTCGTCGGGGGTGCCGCCGATCCCGCCGGTGGCGATGATCGCATCGATCTCGGGGTCGTCCTGCCAGCGAGCCACGGTCGCCGCGATGAACTCGCGGTCGTCGCGGACCGTCAGGATGCGACGGACGGTCGCGCCGCGTTCGGTGAGTCGAGCGGCGAGCCACGAGGCGTTGGTGTTGGTCGTCTCGCCGGCGAGGAGTTCGTCGCCGACGGTGAGGAGTGCGACGTTCATAGCTGCCGTTCGTGCTCGACTCAGTTAGCGTCCGCGGGTCGAGAAACGGGACGGTCACTCCGCGCTGGCGGTCCCACCGCCGGTAGCATCAGCACCACCGGCGGTCGTCTCGGCCTCGGCGCGAAGCCGTTCGATCCGTGCACTCAACGACGGGGTCGACGAGAACCAGTTCCGACTTGGCGTTTCTGTAACCGTAATGCCGCCTTCCACAGCGACGCGTTCGAACGCATCCGCGAGTTCAGTTGCGCCGACCGTCTCGGCAGCGCGGTCGTCGGTGTAGTATCGCAGGCGTCGAAGGGCGCTGAACTCGAGCAGTGCGAGCGCGATCGCGAGTATCGCCACGAGGAGGAACGAGAAGTCATCGATGAGGAGTCCGAGAAGAATACATTCGCCCGAGATGGTGAGCAATGCGGCTTTGAGTAGATGCGTATAGGACCGTTTCTGTTCGCGGCGGGCGACGAACAGCGCCCTCAGCGTGGCATCGTCGCAGGCGTCGACTGTAACCCGTGAAACGAACAGATACCGAGAGAGGGGAGAATCCAATAGCCACCCATCGAGACCGTGGATATCGGAATCGATGATCCGGACGCCGTAGGTAGAGAGGTCGCTCGCATCGAGCACGGCTTCGAGTCGATCACGTTCGGTGGCGGTCGGTCGACGGACGGGGACCGTGAGCGGGAAAATAAACGGTGTAGCGACCCAGCAGAGGGAGGTGAGAACGGGAAGCATTCCGAGTCCGGCGAGTGGCTCGCGCTGAACGATCGGCAGAGCGACGACGATGATACCGAAAGCGAGAGCGAAAATACTCGTCAGATAGCGAGCGTAACGGCGGCGAACGTTCGAGGGAGATGTCGGGAACAGGGACGGATCGCTTCGGAGGACACCGGTGATCGCGGCAGTCCCGACGCCGCCAGCAGTGAGTCCGACTACGATCGCTGCGATTCCGCCGGAAACGACAGTGTGCATATCGAGTCCGGCGCGTACGAGATACCACGCGGGATAGCCGGCGACGAACCCGAATCCGATCGCACAGATGTTCGCTCCTCGGATTGCCGATTCGTCGCTCAGGTGAGGGGCGAGAAGTCCGTACAGGTAGCCGAGACAGGCGACGACGAGGGCGACGAATCCGACCGCGAGGACGAGGAGGAACCACAGCCAGACGGCGGAGACCAGCGACATATGTGTGACTTAGAAATAATTTACAAGTGTCTTGTGATTCTCCAAGAACGAGTTCACACGGTTCGATGCCGACATCTCAACTTGAAGCGAGTACTGAAGACAGTCGGCGAGGAGTGACGCTTCGCACCACTAAACGCGGCTCGCTCCAACGATTTTGGAACGAGCGACTGGACCGAGAAGTCGGGAACATGTGATGTAGATTCGGTGTGCTGAGAGCGTCGAATATGCACCGTTGTTTGCTCGTGGATGCGGAGACAAGTTCCGGACCGACGCGCACAGAATGGGTAATTCCCTATGTCGGGGAACATTTTTATTTTCGCCCACCGTACCTCGGGATATGGCTGACGTAGCGCTGGACGACCGTGGTCGCCTCACGCTCCCGAAGGAGGTTCGAGAGCGATATGGAGACCGGTATCACGTCGTTCAGCTTCCCGACGGGGTCAAATTGGTCCCGGTCGCCGACGACCCGCTCGAAGCACTCAGGGACGAATTCGCAGATATCGAGAAGTCGGCCGACGAACTTCGTGAAGAAACTCGCGAAGCGGCGCTCGACGAGGCTGGACGATAGATGTATATGCAGAAACCGATTTTCTCCTCGCGCTGATTAAGGACGAAGACTGGCTCGGAGACGCCGCCGAGTCGGTGTACCGGAAACACCGAGATGAGTTGTGGACATCGCAGTTCACGCTCATCGAACTCCTGATGGTCGCCTACCGCGAGGAACGTGATACCGAACGCGTCGTCTCGAACGCTGCTAACCTCGTCGAGGTACATGGTGATGTGGAGACGGTCGTTACGGCGGCGACATACGTGGAAGACCACGAGTTCACACCGTTCGATGCACTTCACCTCGTCGAATCGAACGGCGATACCATCGTCTCGAGCGACGAGACGTACGAGGACGTCACACCACGTTTCGACCTGAAAACGGTCGACGACGAGTAGCGCTCCGCAATCCCTAAACGCGGCTCACACCAATACCCGTCAATGAGCGACTGGACCGAGAAGTACCGTCCGACGACGCTGTCGGAGGTACGCGGGAACAACAAGGCCCGAGACAAACTCGAGGAGTGGGCCACGACCTGGGACGACCATCGGGACGCAGTGATCGTCCACGGAAGCCCCGGCGTCGGGAAAACCTCGGCGGCCCACGCGCTGGCCAACGACATGGGCTGGCCCGTGATGGAACTCAACGCCAGCGACAGCCGCGGGGCCGACGTGATCGAACGAATCGCCGGCGAGGCCGCAAAGAGCGGCACGCTCACCGGCGGCGAGTCGGGACGGCGGCTGGTAATCCTGGACGAGGCCGACAACTTCCACGGTAACGCCGACTACGGCGGCTCGCGGGAGGTCACCCGCGTCGTCAAGAGCGCGAACCAGCCGATCGTCCTCGTAGCCAACGAGTTCTATGACATGAGCCAGTCGCTTCGCAACGCCTGCGAGACGATCGAGTTCCGCGACGTGTCGAAGCGCTCGATCGTGCCCGTCCTCCGTGATATCTGCCGGCGCGAGGATATCGAGTACGAGGAGGAGGCACTCGAGAAAATCGCCGAGACGACAAGCGGCGACCTGCGCTCGGCGGTCAACGACCTGCAGGCCGTCGCCGAGGACACCGGTCGGCTGACCGTCGATGACGTAGTCACAAGTGAACGCGACACGACAGAGGGAATCTTCGACTTTCTCGACGCGCTCATCAAGGACGAAGACGCCGAAGGCGCGCTCAAGGCGTCCTACGACGTCGACGAGAACCCCGACGAGATGTTAAACTGGATCGAAGATAACGTTCCGAAGGACTACCACGGCGCTGAACTCGCGGACGCCTACGAGTTCCTCGCGAACGCCGACCGCTGGCTGGGGCGGGTTCGCTCGACGCAGAACTACTCGTTCTGGCGCTACGCCTCGGATAACATGACCGCGGGCGTCGCGGCCTCCCGCCGCGAGGACAAGGGCGGGTGGACCCGTTACGGGCCGCCGAGTTACTGGTCGAAACTCGGCCGGACGAAGGGCTCGCGGAACACGCGCGATTCGATCGCCGAACGGATCGCCGAACGGGAGGGCACGAGCGTCGCCACGGCTCGCCGCGAGGTCATGCCCTTCCTCTCGGCGATGACCCACCATTGCAAGAACCGCGAGCTGACCGTTCGCATGGCGGCGACTTATGAACTCGACGAGAAGGAGGTGTCGTTCGTCACGGGGAGCGGCAAGGATACGAACAAGGTTCAGTCGATCGTCGAGGACGCCGAGGAGATGATCGCCGAGGAGACGATCGAGCATTCCGGTTCAGCGTTCTTCGATGCCGAGGGAGCAGCGGCGGACGAAGCCGAATCGGCAGCTGATGGCGAACGCGGCGGTGAGGACGAGACGAACGCCGACGCCGGTACTGGCGGCTCGAACGAACAGGAAACGCTTGCAGGTGCGACCGGAACATCGAGCGGAGACGGTGGCGATGAACACGAAGCCTCGGCCACCGAAGCCGACCCAACCGAATCCAGCGACGATCAGTCCGGACTGAACGATTTCCTGTAACGCGACTCCTGCGCTTTTACGGATAGTACGATCAGCTGGTCCCACGACGATGCCGACGGCGACAGCGACGAGCGGGTGGATTGTGAGAAACGAACGACAGTCAGTACGTCCGCGTCCGGACCCCGCCGGAAGCGTGCGATTACAGGAGGCCTAACTCCGTGCCGACCGTTCGGAACGCCTCGAGACACGAAACGACGTCCTCGCGGCTGTGGGTTGCAATCGGCGCGACGCGGAGGCGACTCGTTTCCTCGGGTACCGCCGGCGGTCGGATCGCCGGGACGACGATCCCGCGGGCGCGAAGCCCATCCGCGAGCGTGAGAGCATCCCGCTGATCGCCGACGATGACGGGCAAGATCTGAGACTCGCCCGGAATCGAAAAGCCCATCGTCTCCAGCCCGTCCCGGAGGTGGGCGACGTTCTCCCAGAGCTGTTCGCGCGCATCGCTGTAGCGTGCGAGGTGCAACGCCTCACTCGCTGCCGCGGCCGCCGTCGGCGCGAGTCCCGTCGAGAACGCGAACGACCGCGCATCGTTGAGCAGGCACTCGATCAACGCGTTGCTGCCGGCGACGTAGCCACCCTGACTCGCGAGCGCCTTCGAGAGCGTCCCCATCTGGATGTGTACCCGTTCTTCGAGTCCCTCCGCCTGAACGACGCCGCCGCCGTCCACGTAGAGCCCCGTCGCGTGCGCCTCGTCGACCATCACCCACGCACCGAACTCTTCGGCGAGTTCACAGATGGTCGAGAGCGGGGCCACGGTCCCGTCGACGCTGAAGACGGAGTCGGTGACGATTAGCCAGGATTCGTCGTCGTTGTCATCGTCCGCGCGGTCGGCCCGGTCCTCGAGTTCAGTGCGCAGACTCGCCGGATCGCAGTGATCGTAGACGGCCGTCTCGCAGCCGGCGAGCCGACAGCCATCGATGAGACTCGCGTGGTTGAACTCGTCGGAGAAGATCACGTCCGGGTCGAGTGCGGTGATCGTGCCGACGTTGGCGGCGTATCCGGAGGAGAACGTCAGTGCGCGTTCGGTCCCTTTCGTCTCGGCGAGCAGTCGTTCTAAGTCGTGGTGGACCATCGTATCGCCGGTGACGACCCGGCTTGCGCCGGAGCCCGTGCCGACGGTTGCGGCGGCCTGGCGTGCCGCATCCTGGACGCGCTGGTCGTCGGTCAGGCCGAGATAGTTGTTCGACGAGAACACGAGCGCCTCCTCGGAGTCGAGAACCGGGAGGTCACCGCCGGCACTGTCGGCGAAGTACCCGCGCTCGGCGACCCGATCAACGGGCGACAGCGTTCGTTTCTGCTTGCGCTCCTCGAGGGTGCCGAGTCGATCCTCGAGGTCGAACCCGCGGTCGCAGTCTTCCATTCGCCTGAAGGGAGTCCGCGACGTGGTTTTACTCTCACGGTTCTGTCTCGCGTCTCCCGATGCGCTGAACTCGATCGAGTGAACGAAAGTGGCGGTGGCGGGCTATCGCGGCGTCTCGGCACCCCATTTGTCGAGTGCGGTCGCGAGTTCGGCGTGCTCCTGGGCGTATTCGTCGAGTGATACGCCGTCGAGACTGGCCTCGACGGACTGGCGGAGGGCTTTCGCGCCGGCGTGGGTGCCGTCGGGATGGCCGTGGATGCCGCCGCCGGCCTGGATGCAGATGTCGGTGCCGAGCGCGTCGATGAGTTGGTCGACGACGCCGGGGTGGAGTCCGCCGGAGGCGACGGGGAGGACGGGCTTGAGCCCGTGGCAGTCGCCGTGGAGCCAATCGTTGATACCCGGCGTATCCTCGTTTGCGAGTTTGCCGAGGCCGGCGGTGCCGGTGTGGATGTGGTCGACGCCACAGAGGCGGGCGATCTGTGCGAGCACGCGCATCGAGACGCCGTGGTGGTCCAGCCGGTCGAAGGCGGCGTGCATGGCGCGGTGGGCGTGGATCGCCAGCCCGTGGTCTTCACAGCGCTCGCGGACGGACTGGACGGCCGCCCAGCCGCAGGTAATCACGTCGATCATGACGAAGCCACCGCCGTGTTCCGCCACGAGGTCGACGCGGTCGAGCATCTCGGTCGTCTCGCCGGTGACGTTCACCAGGTAGTCTTTTCGTTCGCCGACATCCTCCTCGACGCGGTCGCGGGCGGCGAGGCTCTCCGCGAGTCGGTCCTCGAAGGGATTGAAGTCCTGATCCGTGAGGTTCTCGTCGTCTTTCAGCAGGTCGACGCCGCCGCGCCAGGCCTCCTCGCCGACGCGGGCGTGGGCGGCCGTCGAAAGCCCGACCTTGGGTTTCGGAACCGTTGCCAAGATGGGCCGCTCGCCGGCGTCGAGTTTTTCGCGCGCGACGCCGGTCCCGAACTGTGGACCGGGGAAGCCGGAGACGATCGATTCGGGCCAGTCACAGTCCTCGAGTCGGATGGATTCGACGGCTTTCATGCCCATGATATTGCCCGCGATACACGAGAGAATCTGGGGCATGCTCCCTGCTTCGAATAAGTCGGCGGGATAGGCGACGGTAATCTCGTTCTCGCTCTCATCGATTTCGCAGGCGACCGCGCCGAGATGGGTCAGTTCCGACTCGTCGACGTGCAAGGTCGCCCAGGTGCCGTTCGACGACTCGGAGGCAACCCGACTCGCTGCGGCCTCTATCGTCATATCCTCGGCCGGTTCGATCCTGAAGGTACAGACGAGTTCAGTCGCGGCAGGGTCGTACGCACGGTCGAGAAAGTCGTCGTACTCGATACCGGTCATGGTATCTGCTGACGTTCACCGTGGTGGCTAATAGTGTTTGTGTCGTTTCGCACAGTGAAGCAACCCGCACCAACGGAGCGTTCGGTTCGATGAGCGATCCGATTCCGATGGATTTGTTGGAAATTCGACGGCTAGTTTTCGTTTGGTCACATTTGCCCGCTCTGCAACCCGGAATCGGCCGACACGCTAATACGGTACGTCTCTCAGGGCTCGTGACAGGAAAAATTGCAAAAATTAATTAGCTGGTATAATATAACAGCTACTCGGGAGTGCATGACCGATACGACGATTGACGAACACACGGGCGATGGGGGCGTTGATGGCGGCGCGAGCGCCACCGATCTCTTCGGTGAACTCGCGGACGACACGGCCGACGAGCCGGCGGGCGAACAGGGTTCTACTACTGCGGCCGGGAGCGACGCTGAGACCGGTACCGAGACCGATACCGAGACTACCAATAGCAATAGCAATAGCAGTGGTCCCACCGGAACTACCGACGATGCTCCCGCTGAACCGCGTGATATCGAGGATCAGACCGCCGCCTCGATCTTCGGCCAACTCAAGGGCGACGACGGAGCCGCCGTCGACGACGTTCTCGACGACAGCCCCGAAGCGATCATCGCCAGTGCGGACGAACCGGTCGACGAACCGACCGACCTCGATGACGACCTCCTCGCGGACGACGGTGAACTCGAGGCGCTCCTGTTGACCGGGCGAACGAAAGAGCAGGAGTTCCTGTGGGTCGACACGGAGACTGAATCCGAAGTTGAGGCTGAGGCCGAGGCCGAAGCCGACTCTCAAACCGAAACCGATCCCGGTTCAGCAACCGAAACGACACCGGATTCCCCAGCAAGCGATCGTCGCTCGGAACCGGACGGTTCACAGACTGACGACACAGCGAAGCAGCAGGGACGGGACGATCACGATTCCGCCAACGAGCGGGCCAGCGACTCGAACGCGGCGACACACGTTCCGTTCGATGCCACGAGTTCTGCGTCCGAACCCGAATCCGAAACCGAGTCAGCACAGGACGCTGTCGCAGCTGACAATGAATCGGACGGCGTCCTGAGCCGCCTTCGGTCGACGCTGACTGACCTCCTCTAGACGCCGGTCTGCACTCGTTTCTTCCCAGTAGTTAGTACTGTAATTCGTTATCCCGTACGAGGAGTGAATGAATCGGACGGCTCGTTACGCGCGGATATGAAGTAACCGCTGTGGAACGCCCCAGCGCCTGCGAGCGAAACTGTTCTGCCTCTCCCAGTCCGATCACGCACAGCGGCTGTCTTCTCGTAGTCGATTCCCGCGGCTTCTGTCGGTAGTACTCTCGACGTGTCGACGTGATATCGACCACACGACACACCACGCCCTCAGACCGCGTTCACGGTGGATGCCAGCCGAGTTCAGTTCGCCGAACCGTATACGACTCGCCGCCGCAGTTCGGACAGACCGTCCGACTGAACTCGGGGTCGAACGTGCGGTCGGGAATTGTGTGTGCACAGCCACACGCATCACACTCGATGTGGACGGACACAGGCTATACTGGACGTGACCGTTCGTCAGTGTGGTGCCGGTGAGTGTCGGGGATGGCGACCGTCCACTCGCGTAACGACAATCAGTTCATATCTAGCCCGATCACCGGATACACCTTTAGGACTCTGAGTGGTCACTGTTACCATGGGAACACAGTACCGAACAAGCCCTGACCCGCCCGAAGAACCGACGGAACGAGGTGCCGAGGATGCGGCTGAGACGGCGACAGCGATGCGCCGCGGCGCGCTTGTCGCGACTTCGTCGGTGTTTGGCCTTGCATTTCTCGTCGTCGCTCTGATGCAGGTGACGCGTGTCCTGGCTACCTCCTCGCCCTACAGTGCCCTGAGCGTCGTCGATGGGGTCGTGATCGCGATCGTCGCGCTTGCGTTCGTCGCTGGACTCGTCATCGGCCGTCAACGGTAGCAAAAAGGCGTCCGGACGGCGGCCACGGCAGTGCCCCGTCCCTGCGAGCGATACTGAACTCGTTACTCGAGGAACGATTCGATGTTGTCGGCGACTTCTTCGGGCGTGTCGCCAACGGGGACACCGGCATCGTTCAGCGCGTTGATCTTGCTCTCTGCGGTACCGGTTCCGGAACCGGAAACGATTGCGCCGGCGTGGCCCATGCGCTTGCCCGGTGGGGCTGTGCGGCCGGCGATGAAGCCGGCGACGGGCGTGTCGACGTGCTCGTCGATGTAGGCTGCGGCTTCTTCCTCGTCTTCGCCGCCGATTTCACCGCACATGACGATGGCTTCGGTTTCGTCGTCGTTCTCGAAGAGTTCGAGTGCGTCGACGAAGTCGGTGCCGATGATTGGGTCGCCGCCGATGCCGATGGCGGTGGTCTGGCCGATACCGCGATTGGTGAGGCTGTCGACGACCTGGTAGGTTAGCGTCCCCGAGCGGGAGACGAGACCGACGTTGCCGTCCGCGAAGATGTTTCCGGGGAGGATGCCGAGTTTGGCCTCGCCGGGGGTGATGAGGCCGGGGCAGTTCGGTCCGACGAGTCGGGTGTCGGTTTCGGTCAGGCGCTTGTTGACCTTCGCCATGTCTTGGGTCGGGATGCCCTCCGTGATCGCGACGGCGAGGTCGAGGTCGGTGTCGAGGGCTTCGAAGACGGCGTCGCCCGCGAACGCCGGCGGGACGAAGATAACCGAGGTGTCGGCGTCTTCCTCGGCGACGGCCTCGTGGACCGTGTCAAAGACGGGGACGCCGTTGACCTCCTGGCCGCCCTTGCCGGGGACGGCACCGGCGACGACGTTGGTGCCGTACTCCATCATCTGTTCGGCGTGGAACTTGCCCTCCCCGCCGGTGATGCCCTGTACCACGACGCGCGTGTCGTCGTCGACTAGAACGCTCATTGTTCGTTCACCTCCTCGGCGTACGCGACGGTACGCTCGACTGCGTCCTCGAGGGTCTGTTCGACCGTCACGAGGTCCTCGTTCAGAATCTCCATACCTTCCTCCCAGTTGGTGCCGGCGAGGCGGACGACGACCGGCTTGGGGATTTCGTCGAACTGCTCGAGCGCCTCGTTGATGCCGCGGGCGACCTCGTCGCCGCGGGTGATGCCGCCGAAGATGTTGAAGACGACGCTGTCGACGTTGTCGTCGGAGAAGACCATATCCAGCGCGTTCGCGATGCGTTCGGCTTTCGCGCCACCGCCCACGTCGAGGAAGTTGGCGGGTTCGCCGCCGTAGTAGTCGACGAGGTCGAGCGTGGTCATGACGAGGCCGGCACCGTTGCCGATGATGCCGACGTTGCCCTCGAGTCGGACGTAGTCGAAGCCGTACTCGTCGGCCTTCTGTTCGAGTTCATCGCCGCCGCTTGCGGCTTCTTCCTCCATCTCGGCGAGTTCAGGCTGGCGGAATAACGCGTCCTCGTCGATGTTCATCACGGCGTCGGCCGCGATGACATCGTCGTCCGCGGTGACCATCAGCGGGTTGATTTCGGCGTCGGAGCCGTCGCGGCTCTCCCAGAGATCGTAGAGCGTGGTGAGAACGCTTGCAACGTCGTTGGCGACGGACTTGTCGACACCGGCGTCGTAGACGGCCTTGCGTGCCTGGAAGGGGTGCATGCCGAACGCGGGGTCGATGTGTTCGCGGGCGATGGCGTCGGGGTCCTCTTCGGCGACCTCCTCGATATTGACGCCGCCCTTGGTCGAGACCATCGCGACCGGTTTGCCCTCGCCGCGGTCCATCGTGATCCCGACGTAGAGTTCGTTCGTAAAGTCGACCGCTTCCTCGACGAGGACGCGCTCGACGCGGTAGCCCTTGAGGTCCATGCCGAGGATCGACTCGGCCGCCTCGCGGGCCTCGTCTTCGTCCTCGGCGAGTTTGATCCCGCCGGCCTTGCCGCGGCCGCCGACCTGTACCTGCGCCTTGACTGCGACTGGATACCCGATCTCCTCGGCCGCGGTCAGTACACCGTCGACGTCGGAGGCGAGTTGGGACGACGGCGTTGGAACGCCGGCGTCGGCGAAGACGTCCTTCGCCTGGTACTCGTGCAGTTTCATAACCATTCGAACGGGCGTTCTGACCTTGCTTAAATCCTGTTAGTTCCACTCGTACCGGGGATTCAGTGTCGGGTAGATGGCAGGTATATCGGCTATCGGCGGAGGATTACGCACAGGGGCTTCCATCGGCGGATACCGTGGTGACAGGGAGCACGGACCGAAGGGTTTGACCCGCGACGGTTCCAATCTCGACGCACGTGTCCCCCCGAGTTCAGCTGACGGGCACCGGTGACGCCACACCGGTCACAGAGAGACGTTCGCTGCCCGCTCGCTCGCGGGCCAGTGCCGGAGTTGTCTCCGAATGACGACATCGGTCCCGGCGAACGGTATCGAGCGGTGGCGGTCGTCAGTCGCGCGTGCGCTTGAGTTGCTGGTCCACAGCAACCTCTTTATCTCGCTGGCGACGATGAGCGTCGTCCTCACGACGATGCTGTTGGCCGGGTTGCCGGTCGACCCGCTGCCGCTCTTTTTCGTCTTCGCGGTCACGATGTTCGTCTACACGATCAACCGGCTCACCGATCTCGCGGAGGACGAGACGAACGTCCCACGGCGGGCGGCGCTGACGAGGCAATACGGCCACCTCTGGTTGGCGGCGGGCACCTGTCTGTACCTCATTGCAATCGCCATCGCCGTTTTCCTCGGTGTTCCGGGTGCCGGCTACATGCTCATCCCGCTCGTCGTGGCGTTGTTGTACTCTACAGTCGGCATCAAGCAACTCTTTCTCGTGAAAAACTGTTTCGTTGGCCTCGCCTGGGGATTGCTCCCCGCGGGTGCGGGCTACTACTATCGCGAACTCTGGACGACCGACGTCCTGTTTCTGGCCGGCTACGTCGCGGCGATGATCACCATCGCGGCGGTGATATTCGACATCAAAGATATCGAGGGCGACCGCGAAGAAGGGATCGCGACGGTTCCCAACGTCTTCGGCCCGCGACGGACCCGGATTGTCACGCAGAGCGCGAACGCGGTCGTCGCCGTCGCCGTCATCGCACTCGTCGCAAGCGGTGTCCTCTCATCGGCGTTTCTCGCCGTCCTCGCGATGAACGGCTACGTCGCCCTCTATATCCCGTTCGCAAAACCGGAGTACGGGCCGCTGTACTACGGGTTCGTCGTCGACGGCGAGCACGTGTTTCTCGCCGCCGTCGTCTGCGCGCTGGAACTGTTCGTCTGGTAACTGTTAGTGCTCTCGGCGGCCGGTCACTCTCGGTCCGTCTCCGCCCAGTCGCAGTCCTGGCACTTGCGGCCGGTGACGAACTCGGTGACCGACGGCATGTACCCCACTTCGAGGACGTTGCCGCCGCACTCGGGACAGTCCGCGTCCGCCTCTGCGATCGACTCGGCCTCCATCACCGACTCTCCCTCGATCAGTTCCGCAAGTCTCGTTGCCGTAACCATTCGCCCCTGAACGACGCGATTCTCGCTCACACTCGTGTATGCGAGTGCCACCCCCTAAGCCTTTTCAGGTCGCTCGGGGCTATCGGGCGATCGAACACGTTCGGTGTGTAACAGGTCGGCTCGGAGAAGGATTGAAGTCGTTCGAGCACATTGTGTGTCGTACAGTACCATGGGTGTAGATATCACGATTGAGCGAGTCGAGAACGTCCCCGCCGATTCCCGCGTCTGTCACTACGACGAGCTCGGCGAGGACGCCAAAGCAGCGCTCGCCCACCTCACGGACAGCCACGAGGACACCGTCGATGCCGCCGATGTCCTCGACGCCACAGCCACGACCGGCTTTCACGACTGTGAACTCGTCAAGTACACCGACTACTACGAGATTTCGGTTCACTGAACCGCGATTCACCACCGTTTCTGTCCCCCACCGGACAGCCACAGTCGAGTTCTAGAAACCAGACAGCTCTTCGCATGACGAGCGTCGTTCAACGCCTGCAGTAACAATGGTTTGCTCGGACTGACACAGACGCTTGTCGCTCCGTCTATTGTCGCGGCGAATCCGGCCAGAGTAGCAGTTTTCCGCGGAGGGAACACTTCATTACCGATCGCTAAATTTTCTTTTCGTCGGCGACTCTTCAGGACGGCAGGGCCAAGGAGAGATTAGCAGGGGAACGATCGCTCCGGTTTATTGTCCGAGGAGGACACGTCGCTATTCGACACAGAGTGTGTCGACAGCGCGATACGATCGGCGACCAAGCGAACCACATTCGGAGACACTCACACACTATGACAACACATCACCCTGACTCGAAAACGCTCTCCAGACGACTCCTGTTGCAAGCGACTGCACTGGCTTCCGCCTCGGGCTTTGCAACGACCGCACTCGCCCAGGACGACGGCTTCGGAAACGAAATCGAACTCGGCGGCAGAACCAGCGGCTGGGTCGGCCAATCACCCGAACAGATCGCGGACGAAGACAATCCGACACTCGAGTTAGTTCCGGGCGAATCGTATACGCTCACCTGGGAGAACTTAGACGGTGCCGGCCACAACTTCGCCATCGAAGGCGCAGACGGCGAGGAGAACTTCGTCGAAACCGAAATCGTCTCCGGGGTGGGCGAGACCCAGGAAGTCGAGTTCACCGCCGAGGAGGGAATGGCGGAGTACTACTGCCAGCCCCATCCGACGAGCATGCGCGGTGAGATCGAACTGGCCGGCGAGGGCGGGAACGGCGACGAGGAAATGGAAGCCGAGGACGAATCGCAGACGATCATCGGCGAGGGACCGACGATCGGTCTCGAGACGATCGCCGACGGGCTGACGGCCCCGCTCAACTTGCAAGTAGCCGACGAAGCGCAGGACCGCCAGTTCGTCGTCGACCAGGCCGGCGAGATCTGGATCCTCGACGACGACGGCCTCGCGGACGAACCCTTCCTCGACGTGACGGATCGCATGGTCGAACTCGAGGGCGATTTCGACGAACGCGGACTGCTCGGCCTTGCTTTCCACCCGGACTTCGAGGAGAACGGTCGGTTCTTCGTCCGGTACAGCGCGCCGCCAACCGACGAGGTTCCCGACGGCTGGGACCACACGTTCGTGCTCGCGGAGTTCGAAACGGCCGACGACGAGAACTCGCAGGCGGACCCTGACTCCGAGCAGCGGATTCTCGAAATTCCGGAACCGCAGTTCAACCACAACTCTGGAGCAATCGCCTTCGGGCCAGACGGTTGTCTGTACGTGGCAACAGGCGACGGCGGTGGCGCGAACGACGCCGGCGAGGGCCACGTCGAAGACTGGTACGACGAGAACGAGGGCGGCAACGGCCAGGACACCGCCGAAAACCTGCTCGGCGGAATACTCCGGATCGATATCAATAGCGAGGGCGAGGACGGCCAGCCCTACGCGATTCCGGCGGACAACCCGCTCGTCGACATGGAAGGTGAACTCGACGAGTACTGGGCCTGGGGCCTGCGCAACCCCTGGGGGATCTCGTTCACCGACGACGGCGAACTACTCGTCGCCGATGTCGGCCAGGCGCTGTTCGAAACCGTCAACCACGTCGAGGCTGGCGGCAACTACGGCTGGAACGTCTGGGAGGGGACCCACTGCTTCAGCACGGAGTCACCGGACGACCCGCCTGAAGACTGCCCCGCCGAAACGCCATCGGACGTCCGCGGCGGCGAACCGCTCCGCGGCCCCGTCATCGAATACCCGCACCAGGCCGACATGGGTCGCTACGGAGACGGCACCGCCCAGAACGGTGACACTGAGAACGGTGATGACGGCGGCAATGGCAACGAAACCGATGCTGATGCCGATACCGCAAACGACACCAGCAACGGAAACGGCAACGGCGAGGACACCAACGCAACTGAGGACACGGAAGAGACGAGCGACGACACCGGCGACATCGAACAGATCGGCGTCTCCATCACCGGCGGCTACATGTACGAAGGCGGGTCCGTTTCCGAACTCGAGGGGACGTACGTCTTCGGCGACTGGAGTCGCGACGGCGAGGGACCGGGTCGTCTCTTCCTCGCGCGGCCGCCGGAGGGGTGGCCTAACGGAGAGACGGGCGGTGACGACGGCGCGGACGAGACGACCGACGAGAACGGAACCGACACTGACACGGACACTGAGAACGGCGGTGACGACCTCCACGCACCCGAGGAGGACACCGGAAACAACACCGAAGAGGACACTGAGAACGAAAGCGGACCGGACTTCGAACCGATCGATCCCGAGGGCGAGGGCAACGGCGAGAGTACCGACGAAAGCGACGGAGCGGCGGCCGACCAGAACACGTACTCCCCGCCCAACGAGGTCGACCTCTGGCCGATCGAAGAACTCGGCGTCGAGTCCGAGGACGACGTCGGCAGCGACGGCTCGTTGAACCACCTCGTCTACGGCTTCGGTCGCGACGCGAACGGCGAGATGTACGTTCTCTCCTCCGATACCCCGACGCTCGACGGAGAGGGTTACGTGAGCCGAATCGTCACGGCGGACGAAAGCGACACCGCCGAAGACGACGGAACGGAAGACGAGGACGCGGACACCGAAACGGAGTCGGAAACCGACACCGGTTCGAACGAGACCGAGACCGACACTGACACCGAGACCGGGACGGACGCCGCCGAGAACGAGTCAACCGCAAACGAATCGACCGACGCCTGACGAGTTCAGCGGCGTCGGTCGCAATCGAGTTGGAAGTCGGTTAGAGCGTCACCTGAATCGCTTTTCATGGCACGAGATTTCATCCGTCGTCTGCCGTCCGTTGTCCGTCGTCCACCGTCATGGCCGTCTGCTCAGATGCACCGCATACGCGAACAGGACGGCGGAGACAGCGAACCACACGACTGCTGGGATTTGGTACTCGATGATGTCGGCCAGTGATGCCATACCGAACACGATACCAGCCAGTCCGAGCCCGAGTTGCAAACCGACTCGGATTCGGTCAAGCGTGCAATCTTCTGAATCTACTGTATCAGTCGGCATGGCTTGACACTGATTGTTTCAGGATATAGGTGTTACGTACAAATGGGGTAATCGAACGCCGGTCGCCCGAACTCGCGCCGTCGACCGTCACCGGTCCAGGAGTAAAGCGGCGATCGATGCCGTCGATCATCCGGGGGTTTCGACCGTCGTCACTCCTGGAGTGAGAAGACGGCCACCGTGTTCCCTTCCTCCTCGACTTGATTGCCGCCGCCGCCGGGGATCGCGACGTACTGTTTCTCCTCGTGTGGATCGTACCAGCTTATTGGCGCGCCATCGACGCCGTGGTCGCCGACCTCGTGCGTCGCGAGTTCTTCGCCGGTTTCGGTGTCGAGTGCGTGGAGGAGCCCAGTTGGTCCGCCCGCGAACGTGACACCAGTTGCCGTGGTCAACGAGCCACCCCAGGGTGGGCCGGCCTCCCAGCTAAACCAGTGTTGCCATTTGATATCGCCGGTCAGCGGATCGAGACCGGCAATAACGCCCGCATTCTGGTTCCACTCCGGAACCGGTTCTGCGATGAGGTTTTCCTGCTCGCCGTTGCCGTCGTCCTCTTCGTCTTCTCCTCCGTCTTCGTCGCCGTTTTCCGCCTCCGCTTCCTCCTCTTTCGCAGCACCCTCGTCGCCTCCGTCGGCGTCCTCCTCCGGTGCGTGGAGTTCGTCGCCGCCGTTGCCATTGCCATTGTCGCCTGCCGTTTCGTTTGCCGGCGTTTCATCGCTCTCTCGCTGTTCTCCCTCTTCGACCTCTTCGGCGTCGGCCGGCACGTCCTCTTCCGGCTGATCGCCCTCGTCCGGTTCCGTCGGCTCCGTCTTCCGGACCGTGTCCATGCCGATGTATCGCTGGCCGGGTTCGTACTCCACCTCGAACCACGAGAACTTCATCGGGTAGTTGGTCCCCTTGACGACTAGCGTCCGCGATTCCGGATCGAACGCGCTCGGCTGCGGGTTCGTCCCCCCGATCAAGTCCGGCATGATCCAGGGTGACCGTTCGAGGTCGTCGTACGGCGGCAGGTTGAACGTGTTGAGGTGCTGGACGTACTCGTCGCTGCGCTGGTGGAGCTGGCCGGTCTCCATATCGACCGTGTACACCCAGCCCGTCTTCCCCGGCCAGGTCGCAAACTTCCGAGACTCGCCCTCGTGTTCCGCCTCGAAGACGACCGGCGGACTCGGCGAGTCGTAGTCCCACCAGTCGTGCGGCGAGTCCTGGTGGTGCCACTGGTACTCGCCCGACTCGATGTCGACGGCGACTTTCCCGCACGAGTAGGGGTTGTAGCCCGGTCGAACGGTGCCATACCACGGTCCCGGGTTCGCCGACGGAATCACGACCGTTCCCGAGTCGGGTTCGACCGCACCCGCCGCCCAGGCGGTCGCGCCGCCGTGCATCCAGGAATCGCCGACCCACTCGTGTCCCGGCGTCATATTGACCCGCCACTGCGGATTCCCTTCGAGGTCGATACAGTCGAAGAAGCCGCTGACGCCGAACTCGCCGCCGAAACTCCCCTTCATGATCCGCCCGTTGTAGATCAGCGGCGGGAACGACGAGGTCGTCCCGCGGGAGCGCTCCCAACTGAGTTCTTCGTGCGTGAGTTCGTCCGCGACCTGACCGCGGTAGAACGCTGCGCCATTGTAGTACCAGCGTTCCTCGCCCGTGTAACGATCGATCGCGAGCACGCCGAGATCGAGTGTGCTCTTGTAGACCGTATCACCGAGAACGGCCGCCCCGCGTTCGGCAGGCGGGGTCTGTTCCGACGCCCCGTCGCTGTTCTCGTAGAAGTGCGTCCAGAGGATATCCCCCGTTCGAGCGTTGAGCGCGTACAGCATGTCCGGCCCGACCGTGGTGTACATGATCGGCGGATCGCCGTCGACGACAATCGGTGATCCCTGGAAGTCGTTCGGATCTTCCGCAATTTCGAGTCGATACTCGAGTTCGAGATCGCCGACGTTCTCCGGCGTGATGACCTCGGCCGTCGTGTGTCGGTGGCCCTCGTAGCCGCCGCCGGCGATCAGCCAGTTCGTCTCGTCGGTCTGCGTCTCCGCGAGATCGGACTCGGTAACGTCTCGTTCGGGAATCTGGTCCGTATCTCCCTGTTCGACGATGGACTCGCCCGGTTTCTCGTGCCACGGTGCGTCTTCCGGCAGGTCACTGAGGTGTGATTCGTAGGTCATGGTCCGCTAGTTCGATACTGCGCTCCGCGGCGCGCGTTTATCGTCTGTAATCCGGATCACGTCCGTGATCAGGAACTCTTGGCTGATGATCATGAGTGCGGTACTGGCGGTCGTCAGCGTCGTCAGGTGGTCGTCTGCGATCTCCTCGGCCGCGAGGTCGCGCGCGGCGGAGCCGAGCAGGTAGTACCCGCCGAGCATGGACTTGACGTCCCAGAGGCCGCGGTCGATCATCTCGCCGGTGACCAGCGGCTCGCGCTGCCAGAGGTAGTGATCGAGTCCGTCGATCCACAGCAGCGACCCTTCCGCGGCCCGCTGGTGGAGCGGCGCGACGTACTCGTAGACGACGCCGTCGTCGACCGCATCTGCGGGCGGATAGTCCGGCGTCGCCATCCACCACGAAAGCTGTTCTCTCGCGTTAACGATGTTGACGACGAGCGCCGTCTGCTCGCGCTCCGCGAAGCCGACCTCCGAAAGCGTCGCCGGTAACCCATCGATGTGAACCAACTGTCGCGTCGTCGTCTCGATGTGGTCGGGCGTAAACGCCGGGAGCGTCTCCTCCGCACTCGCGAAAAAGCCGACTTCCGCGAGGTGGTCGTTGATTTCCCACGCCGGTGTCGTCAACGACTGATACGCCTCCGCTCCCGCGTCCGGAACCCCCATCGCCTCGAGTTCAGGCAGGGACTCGACTGACTCCGTCAGCGCCGCGAGTTGCTCGCTCAACAGCGCCGCATCGAGCGTCCCCGTCAACCCATCCTGCAGCGCGGTCCCCATTTCCGCCAGGCCGCTCGTTGTTTCGGTCGAAACGTTCTGTCTGAGGTCGGCAAGCGTTGCCCCCGCAACGCTGCCGCCTGCGATTACCCCGAGCGCTTTCAAGAACTCGCGGCGATCGCTGTCGCTGACCTCGCCGTAACTGTATCGGTCTCTTGGATCGGTACCGTATGCCATGGCACACTTTGGCAGGTGATGGGCCAGCCATTAGCTGTTTCCACAGTTTCGGCCGCTGGTTGATATTTCTCCGCGAAGAATTCTCCCCGTATTTGCTTCCGACAACGATGGATCGTTGTCACGTTAGTAATCCCGTTTTGACCGACGGCTTCGGCCGTCTCAATCACCGATTTTGTGTGGAGAGAGCCGCCAGAGGTACTGTACGTGTTCCAAAAGCTGCTAACGCTCGATTGGAGCCGCCTATGGGGAGATTACAGCAGCCACTCCGTCGCTACGCTGACGGTCAACACGGACACGGAGCGGTCCGACGGTCGCTTCCGCTCTGTGCGAGGTTGACCGCCCAGAAGAATGCTCCGTCTGGGATTTGAACCCGCTGCAAATTCTCGCTCCGCTCGAATTTCCGTGCTTCAAATCCTATCCGTGCGCGCTTCGCACCCTCGTAAAACTCGGCCGCTATAGTGCTCCGTCTGGGATTTGAACCCAGGTCATCGGCTCGAAAGGCCGAAATGATTGGCCGGACTACACCAACGGAGCGCATACACTGCGCTACTCCGAGCTTTGACGGACACCGTCCGTCTCACCAACGGAGCGCACCTCGTACGCACTCACTGCTTGCCGAGGGTTAATAAAAAACGTTCCGTTCCGAGCCGATAGTGTGACGCACTGACGTGCACGTGGGTTCCGTTCCGAACGCTCCGCTTCACAGTGCCGTTCTGGCAGTCAACTCCTCGCGCAGCGCCGCCGGCTCACCTGATGTCGAGTAACGCCTCGATCGTCGGCGTGACGGCCGTCGCGTCGACCGTCCCCTCGAGTTCGGGTGCGAGTTCAGCTGCGGCCGGGCCGCCGAGTCCATAGCAGCCGACGGCCGACTCGTCCACGCGGCCGTGGGAACCGCTGACGGTTGTCGCGTCGAGCGACACGAGGCCGTCGTCGCCGAAGAACAGCTCACAGGGGTCAAAGCCGGGCTTGTCGTGGATGTCCATGTCGGTCGCGTACGGCGGCGCGTTCGCGTGGTCGGTCCACCAGTAGTACTGGAACCAGGCATCGCGGTCGGCGACGAGGATGAACTCGCCCGCGTTCGGGTGGTCGATCCCCCACTCGGACTTCTCGGCGTCGTCGATGATGGTATCGACGCCGTCGAGTTCACCGAGCAGTTCCCGAGCCGTCTCTAGCGCACCGTCGTCGGCGTAGACGTGCGCGATCTGGTGGTCGACCATGGCGAACGCCTCGGAGTTCGGGATATCGGCGTCGCCCGACGCATCGGTCTCGAGCAGCCCGGCGTCTCGGAGGACACGATTTGGGAACAGCGGCCGCTCCACGTCGTGGAAGCCGTATTCGCTGACGAGGTTGACGACGGTTTCGTCCCAGCGCTCGGTTTCGGAGAGGAACGAGAGGAAGTCCCCGAGCAGGTCGTCGACGGTCTCGAGTTCAGTTTGAAACGCCGCGGAACTGGGGCCGTCGCTCTGGCCGACGTAGTCGAGGTGGGGGACGTATACCCACAGCAGGTCGGGATCGAACCGGTCGACCGCCTCCTTCGCTGCGGCGAGAATCCACTGGCTGCCCTCCTCGTTCGCCCCCGGCCCCCAGTAGTTGTGCAGCGGGAAGTGGGCGTATTCCGCCTGCAAGTCGTCGTAGAACTCGTCGGGGTTCGTCCAGCAGTTCATCTCGAGGAGGGTGTTGTCCTCGTCCTCGATGGGCGAGGGCGTCACCGCGATGTCGGCGGTCGTCCCGATCAGGTGCTGGAAGAACAGGGCACCGGTCGTCAGGCCGGCCTCGCTCGCGGTCTCCCAGATCCGGTTTCGATCGCCGCGGTCGCGCTCCCAGAACTCGGCGACTTCGCGCTCGCGGTCGAACTCGCCGCTCGAGACATCGCCGTGCTCCTCCGGACCGGTTCCGGTCGCGAGCGTCGTCTGGACCGGCACCGTCACTGCCGGAAACGGCGGCCGGAGATCGGCGACGCGCTCGGCGGGGAACATCGAGTGCAGCGTTGGCGTTCGTTCGGCACCGATGTGTTGCGGTTGTAACCCGACCACGTCGAGGACGATGACGCGTTCCGTCGCGTCGGTCGCTTCCGCGCTGAACGCGAGCGGTGCGGTCGCGGCTTCTCCGTCGGTGTTGTGCGGGGTAGCAGTCGAAGTGTCTGTCTCGTCAGTCATGCATCACTGTGGCGAGCGGCGTAATCGTACAGCCAGTGCAGTTGCGCCGAGAAGTCGTGTTCGTCGACGCCGATCGGGGCCTTGAAGAACGACGCCAGGTGCGGCTGGAAGCCGCCCTCGCCGAACTCGTCGGCGTGGACGATCAGTCGGACCAGATCGAGCACGAGCGGCGCGGCCAGGGCCGAATCCGAGCCCTCCCAGGTGAACTGCATCGTCATTTCGGTGTTCAGGAACCCCTCGAAATGGATGTAGTCCCAGGCGGTCTTCCAGTCCGCGAGCGAAGGCGTGTAGTCGATCCGGACGCGGTTGTGGCCGATATCGGGTAGGATGGATTCGAGCACGTCGCCCTTGCTCGAGAGTTTGCCGGCGGCGTTCGCCTCGTCCTCCAGCACGAGGCCGTCCTTGTTGCCGAGGATGTTGTGGCCCTCCCAGGACAGGACGTTCAGATTACGGCCGGCGAACATCGGCGCGAGCGCGGACTTGACCAGCGTCTCGCCGGTCTTGGCGTCACGGCCCACGTGTGGCACCCCACGGTCGACAGCGAGTTCTCGAATCCCGCCGAGGGCGTTGCCCGTGCTCGGCGTGAAGTTGATGAAGGGGTGGCCGGCGTCGATCGCGGCGTAGGCGTAGAGGACGCTCGCGGGCAGGTCCCGGTCGTCCGAATCGATGGCGTCCTCGAGCGCTTCGCGGGTATCGTATCGTTCCGGCGAGGCGAGTTCGGGTTCGGTGGAGGCAACGTTGACGACGACGAGTCGATCGATCTCGTGGGCGGTCCGGAAGGACTCGTAGTCGTCGCGGATCTGGTCGACGACGGTTCGTATCGCGAGTTCGCGATCGAGGTGGTCACTGTCGTCCGTGACGGCGGCCCCGCAGTTTACCGCCGTGCCGACTTCGATGCGCTCGTCCACGGCGGCGAGGTCGTCGCGGACGCTTGCGAGCGTCTCCTCGTCGGGGACGCCGTTTCGCTCGCACTGGCGCTCGGCCTGGTCGACGAGCGAGGTCGGATCGATGTCGTGGCCGCCGAAGACGAACGCCGAAACGGGCGGCAGCTCGAGGCTCGAGACGGGTTCGCGCTCGGTGACCATCCCAGTCGTCTCGGCGCGACCGGTCGCGATCGCCCGAGCGCCGACGATCGACATGGTTGCGACGTTTCCACGCGCACCGACGAGCCAGACGCCGATTCGCTCCGCGTTCGTCAGCTGGGCCGGCTCGTCCCGGGACGGTGACTCAGCGGTCATTTGGCCCCGCGGACGTTCGACGGACGGGCACGATTCGTTCTGTCGAGTTCTCCAGCGGTCCGTGGCGACCATCGCGCGATCGGTCGTGAGTTCGTCGACAGCGGCCGGGAGTGGTCGGTCATCCGGAAGCAATCCGTTCGGCACGGGTTTTGTTATGCCCGGCGTAGCACGCGTAAACCTGTATTGAGCGTTCGTAACACGATATTCCCCGCGAGTCGCGCCACCGTCATTCAGGGACAACAGGAGGTTGCTTGTGTGAACGACCGACATTCCAAAAGCGAGTCATCGCCGTACTGCGGTTATGCGCATTATCGACCCGCACATGCACATGGTGTCACGCGCCGCGGACGACTACAAACGGGCGCGGCGCGCCGGCATCGAGTGCTGTATCGAGCCGGCGTTCTGGAGCGGGCAGGACAAGCATCACGCGGGTGCGTTCTTCGATTACTTCGAACAGATCATCGACCACGAGACCGATCGCGCCGAGCGGACGGCGAACGTGGACCACTACGTCACGATCGGACTCGAACCGAAGGAGGCGAACTATCGGGACATGGCCGAGGAGGTCCTCGAGCGCATCCCCGAGTACCTGGACCGCGACCCCGTCGTCGGCGTCGGCGAGATCGGCTTCGACCAGGTGACCGACGACGAGGAGTGGGCCCTCCGCGAGCAACTGGCGATCGCCGAGGACCGCGACCTCCCGGTCATCATCCACACACCCCACACCGACAAGCCGGCCGGCACCGAGCGCATCGTCGAGATCATCGAGGAGATGGGCGTCACCCAGGACCGGATCATCATCGACCACAACACGGAGAACACGATCGACATCTCCGCGCGGACCGACTGCTGGATCGGCTTTACCCTCTACCCCGGCAAGATCGAGGCCGACGCGGCGATCGACCTCCTGGAGGAGTACGGCACCGACAACATGATCTTCAACAGCGCCGCCGACTGGGACCCCTCCGACCCGCTCGCGGTTCCCAAGGCCCGCGACGAGATGATAGATCGCGGCTGGGATCGCAAAGAGGTCCACAAAGTCGTTTTCGAGAACCCCTACGAGTTCTTCGAGCAGTCGCCGAACTTCGAGTACGAGGCCTGACCCATGCAGTTTGGCTTTTCCACCAACGCCTTCAGGGAGTACCAACTCGAGGACGCGATCGAAGAACTCGCCGACGCGGGCTACGATGGCGTCGAAATCTTACTCGACGAACCGCACCTCTACCCGCCGAACGCGACCGAGGACGACATCGCGCGCGTCCGCACCGTCCTCGACGACAACGACATCGCAATCAGCAACGCGAACGCGTTCATGCTGACGGCGATCGAGGACTTCCACCATCCGTCGTTCATCGAACCCGACGAAGACTACCGCCGCGAGCGGATCGACTACACCCTCGCGGCGCTCGATACCGCCGCCGAACTCGGCGCGCCACACATTTCGATCGAACCCGGCGGCCCGATTCCCGAGGAGAAATCCCGCGAGTGGGCCACGGACACGTTCGTCGACGGCCTCCGCGAGGTCACAGATCGCGCCGAGGCTGTCGGCGTCGACGTCATGGTCGAACCCGAACCCGACCTCCTGATCGAAACGTCCGACGAGTTCGTCGACCTGGTAGCGCGCATCGACTCGGAGCGCGTCCGGTGTAACTTCGACGCCGGGCACCTCTACTGCGTCGGCGAGGACCCCACCGCGCTGGTCGCGGACCTCGACGAGTTCACGACTCACTACCACCTAGAGGACATTCCCGCGGATCGCCGGCACGAACACACCCAACTCGGCGAGGGGTCGATGGACATCGACGGGTTCCTCAGCGAACTCGACGACCGCGGCTACAACGGCTTCATCACGATCGAACTCTATCCCTACGAGGAGACGCCGGTCGAGACCGCCCGCGGGGCGATGGCGTACCTCGAGGAACACGGGTGGGCATAGGGTGGCCGGCGGCGGTGTCGATTGTAGCGACGATGCGCGCGACCGCTCGCTCCGTCCGACCCTCGCCGATATCGCCGAACTGGTTCGCGTTCCAAACCTCTTTACCGCTCCGCCCGATGTCGTCCTCGGCGCGGCACTCGCCGCTATCGCCGGCGCTGAACTCGCAATCCCGACCGGCGCGGGCCTCGCCGTCGTCTCCGTCCTGCTCTACGCCGCCGGGACGACGCTCAACGATGCGTTCGACGCGCCGATCGACGCCCGCGAGCGACCCGAGCGCCCGATCCCGTCCGGCCGCATCTCCCGCCGGAGCGCGTTCGGATTCGGTGCCGGACTCCTGGTCGTGGCCGTCGCCGTCGCGTTCGGCGTCGCCGGGGCCACGGCCGCGGCCGTCGCCGCTGCGCTCGCCAGTACGATCGTTCTCTACGACGGCGCGCTCAAGGGCACGGCTGCGGGCTTTCTCGCGATGGGAACGACTCGCGGGCTGAACGTCCTCCTCGGCGTCACCGGAGCGACCGCTGGGGCGGGCGACCCAGTCCTGACTGAACTCGGGCCGACGCTGCTCGCCGTCCCGGCGGTCGTCGTCGCCTACATCGCCGCCGTGACGTTCATGGCGGCGCGTGAGGCCGAGGGTGGGAACAGGGACGCGGTCGTCGTCGCCGCCGCAGGCGCGCTCGTAGCGCTCGTCGCTCTCGTCCGACTTCTCGTCGCCGTTCGGCCGCCACCGCCCGAAACCGCGGCGGCCGTCGCCTTCGCCGTCGCCTTCTGCTGGTGGGTCGGCCGCCCGCTTCGCGCCGCCTACGCGGATCCCGTTCCGGCAACCGTCGGCCCCGCGGTCGGTGCCTGCGTGCTCGGGCTCGTTCTCCTCGATGCGGCATTCGCCTCGGTGGCCGGACTCGGTTGGGGACTTCTCACCGGCGCGTTCCTCGTCCCGGCGGTCGGCCTCGCGCGCCTGTTCGATGTCACGTAATCTCGCGAGACCGTCACGTAATACTGTGATACCGTAATTCCGCGATCGCCGGGATCGGAGTCGTCGAACCCTGGTTTCGAACCTTCCCCGTCATACCATCCCTGCACACCCCGTACAAACCCCTTAGTAACCCATCGGTGTACCCCGTCCATGGTCGACCTCGCCTTCTCGACGAACGCCTACACGCGCTACTCGCTGTCCGACGCGGTCCGCCACATCGCAAACCACGGCTACGCCGGCGTCGAACTCCTCGGCGACGAACCCCACGCGTACTTCCCCGAGTTCAGCGACGCAGCCCGGACCGACCTCCGTGATGCACTCGACGAAACTGAACTCGCGGTGTCGAACATCAACGCGAACACGGCGACGGGGTACTACGACGATGCCCCGCCATCATCGTTCTTCGAACCGAGCGTCATCCGTGCCGACGCGGACGCTCGCGAGTGGCGCATCGACTACACGAAGCGCGCCATCGACCTGGCCGACGCGGTCGACGCGCCTGCGGTCTGTCTCGCGACCGGACGACCGCTTCCGGGAACCCTGCCCGACGACGCCCGTGAGTACCTTCACGAGTCGCTGCACGACATCCTCGACTACGCCGAACCGATGGGAATCGGCGTGGGCATCGAGTTCGAGCCCGAACTCTTGATCGAGAACACCGACGAAACTCTCGCGCTGATCGACGACCTCGACCGCGATGGGCTCGGCGTCAACCTCGACCTCGGCCACGCCGCCGTCTATGGCGAGGACGTGACCGAAAGCATCCGCCGCAGCGCCGGCGCGATCACCGGCATCCACCTCGAGGACATCGTCGGCGGCCGCCGCGGCAAACACTATCACCGAATTCCGGGCGAGGGCGACCTCGACTTTCGCGCCATCTTCGACGCACTCGACGATATCGGCTACGACGGCTTCGCGACGCTCGAACTCTACACCCATCCCGACGACCCCGACCGGGCCGCCCGCGAGGCCCACGCTGAACTCGCTGCGTACGTGTGAGCGGGAGCAGTAGTTGATAATATGACTTCTTTATTCAAAGTTCCAGCCGTATCGAGGCGGATGTGTTGAGATGACTGTCTCGTTGACCGAGATCGGTGTCAAACGAGTTCCGTAATCACTTTCGTTTCGATTTTCCGGAGATGCTCGCCGACCGTTCCCGGGGAGATACTCTCTCGATCCGCAAGGTCGCGGAGGGTCGCACGCCGCGGCATCTCGTAATAGCCCTCATCGATCGCTAGTTCCAACAGTTCTTGCTGGCGTTCCGTTAGCAGCGACGCGAGCCGGCGCATATCCGAGTAATACTCGCCGATCCCTTCGAGCGTAATCTGGATTCCGTCGGGGATTTCTGCGATCGCCTCTCGGATCTTTTCGTCCTCTCCAAGCATAGTTATCCGAAGTCCGCCTTGGTTGGTGTATTCCATCGGCCAGTCCACAACGATCTCATTCTGTCGGAATATACTGAGGAGGTCGGTCATGAGAGCAGTTGCTCGAAAATGGAGGTAGACAAGCCCTTCCGACGCCTCGGACGTTTCGCAAGCCAGCACGTCTGGACTCGCCTCCAATACTTCCGCGTTCCGTTCGAAGTCACCACGGAGTTGGTACAGTCCGACGCCGGTTCCGTCATCCAAGAGGTTGATGTAGTGAATCGCGTCACCCGTTACTGCGTGATCAGGTGCGCGATCGCCGTTAGAACAGCGTTCATCGTCGATCCGATGAATGACGATCGTAATATATCTCATACCATCGATCCGTTCGTTGTGGCCAGCGTGCTCAGGACAACCCTGTTCAGTCGCTCTGTCGAGTAACGGGTCGATCGGGCTTCGTCTGTCGCAGCCAGTGCCGCATCAAAAAAGAGTACGCAGTGTACATACTTAAACCCGCCTCAGATGTACGGCGCTATTCGCATGTGTCGGTGGGCCGTCTCTACCATCAACGCATGCCGAGCAGAACAGCTGAAAAACCCGACACGGACCGGGCGGAATCGAAACCGCCAACTCCCGGTCATCCGATCGACGCCGCGCTCTCCGAGCGGTTTGACCTTGCCGAGCATCGGCGGTATCTCGCGCGTGAACTCGACGGGGTGATACTGGATCTCGGCGCGGGGGGCGGTGCAATGGTCCCGTACCTGCAAACGGCAGTCCAGCGTGAGCCAGCACTCCGCCTGCACGCAATCGAACCGGATCCCAACAGACGGAGGCAGGCGAAGCAAACAGCTACCACCCACAATCTGGACATACACCTGCAATCAGGACGGGCTGAATCCCTCCCCTATGCGGACGATACGTTCGACGTGGTCATCGCCTCCGCGGTGTTTTGTACGGTACAGGACCCGTTGTTGGCCCTCGAGGAAGTCCACCGCGTCGTGAAGCCGAATGGCGAGTTCCGCTTTCTCGAACACGTCCGGTCGGACGGGCTGCGCGGCTACGTCCAGGACGTGGTGACACCGCTCTGGAAACGGATCGACAACGGCTGCCATCTCAACCGTCGAACGGACGACTGGATCGCAGCGGGCCCCTTCGCTCTCGACGAAATCGAAACGCTGCGTCTCGGTGTGAGTCCGTCCAGGCCCTTCGTGCGCGGAACTGCCACGCCGGTGAGCCATACCGAGACTGACAGCCGAATCTCAGATGATGATGGATTTCAAGAGTTACACTGAACCATGAACGCGAAAGCGACTGTACTGACGATCGTCGGCGTTACCTTGGCGCTTCTCGGGACGTTATGGGTCGTTCAAGGCCTCGGAATCGTCCAGATAGGTCCTATTTTGTGCGTCGCAGACTGCGAACCGATCGCTGGAAGATCAGTGCAGTGGGCGGTCACCGGCGCGATAGCCCTGTTCGTGGGGATCGTCACTGTCCGGGCGGGGCTGAAACGCGTACATCGATAGTGGATTCCCTTCGAGTTCACACCGCGATCACGCCCAGTTTCGAAAATTCATCCGCTGACGAACCGATTCGCTGAATGTAACCGCCGTATTCTGCACGCAATTTTCGCAGGCGGTTCTGAATACCGAAACCGTGCTCTTGTCTACCGATAGACACGGTTGCGAGCCCCGCCGCCACCTCAACGTTTTTGCCCCGCCGAGATAACCCCTCGGCCATGAAATACGTCCGATTCCGCGACCCGGCCGGTGCAGTCCGACGCGGCGAGTTCGAGAGCGGCCACGTTCACTTTGCGAACGAAAGCTACAGTCTCGACAGCGACGAGATCGACGTGCTCCCGCCGTGTGAGCCCTCGAAGATCGTCTGCATCGGCCGCAACTACGCCGACCACGCCGACGAGATGGGGTCCGACCTGCCGGACCGCCCGATGCTCTTTTTGAAGCCGCCGAACGCCCTCGCGGGTCACGGCGATACCGTCACCGTCCCCGCCGGCAAGGACCGAATCGACTACGAAGCCGAACTCGGCGTCGTCATCGGGGAGCAGTGTCGTCACGTCTCCCAAGCCAACGCGATGGACGTCGTCGAGGGCATCACCTGCATGAACGATGTGTCCAACCGCGAAGATCAGCGCCAGGAGCAAAACTGGGTTCGCGGCAAGGCCTTCGACGGGTCCGCCCCACTCGGACCGGTCCTCGCCACACCCGACGAGGTTCCCGACGACGCACGCGTCCAGTCGCGAGTCAACGGCGAAGTGAAACAGGACGGCTCCCGCGAGCAACTCATCTTCTCGATTCCGGAACTGATCGCCGAGATCACGACCTACCTCACGCTCGAACCCGGCGACGTGATCGCGACCGGCACGCCCGAGGGCGTCGGCCCGCTCTCGGACGGCGACACGGTCGAAATCGAAGTCGAAGGCGTCGGAACGCTCGAGCACACGGTTCGTATTCCCTGATCACGTGATCGCGCGCTATTCGACGGTAAACAGATGCCCCTCGGTGGGCACGTCGAACAGCCCGATACGTGCACCCGCGTCGAGCCACGCGTGGCCGTAGGAAAACGACGCCAGCGCGTTGACGGGATCGTCGTTCTCGCGGAAGTGCCGGCCGTCTTCGAGGTACGACTCGGCCATCCCGTAACAGTCCGCGGCCGCGTCGGCCATCGGCGTCCCCTCCCGCGGCGCAACCGTCGCCTCAGCGAGTGCGTCTGCGAGTAACGATTCGTATCGATCGGTCTTCTCCTCGAGATCTGCAGCCATAGTCACCACTTCTCGGAGGCGACCGTAAGTTCGTCGCCCGCTCGCCACCCGTTCGCCATCCGCTCGCCATCCGCTTGCCGTCCCGTCGAGTTCCATCGCCAGCCACGAAGTCCCGACGGATAAAACCGAACCGCGGCCCGACGATTACCGCCCGCGTGAACACGTCTTCACTGGACGGACCTCATCGGCATCCATTTTACCGGGAGTACTGTACGCCCGCTGAATGCGCTTGCTCCAGGTGCTCGTCCCGGGGGAGAAACGAGACGACGCACTTCGCGTTCTCGAAGCCGAGGGGTTCGATTACGTCCGCACCAGCGAGTGCAGCGACGGGATCGATGCTGAACTCGTGACCTTTCCGGTGCCGACGCAGGCCGTCGACCACGTGCTGACATCGCTTCGGGAGGTCGGCATCGAGGACGAGTTCATCATCGTCTCGTCGATCGAAACCGCGCGGACGCCACGGATCGAGGAATTGGAGGACCGCTTTGTCAGCGGACAAGAAGAGGATGACAGTATTTCCCGCGAGGAGATCCGGACGAAGGCGTTGAACATGACGCCGGGTCGGGTCACCTACTACGTGATGACCCTGTTGAGCGCCGTCGTCGCGACAGCAGGGCTGCTGTTGGATTCGCCCGCGATCGTCGTCGGATCGATGGTAATCGCACCGCAGGTGAGTGCGGCGTTGACCGGCACCGTCGGCCTCGTGCTCAACGACCGCCAGATGTTCGGTGATGGCGTCTTGTCGCTGGTTCGTGGACTGTTCGTCGCGATAGTCGGTGCCTTCGCGTTTGCCTGGGTGATCCGAACGGGAGCAATCGTTCCAGTAACCATCGATATTACGGCTATCACGCAGGTCCAAAACCGCATCTCGCTCGGCTTCCTCGCGCTCGTCGTCGGCATCTGTGCCGGGGCTGCGGGTGCGTTTGGCCTCGCAACGGCGATTCCCGTCTCACTGGTCGGCGTCATGATCGCCGTCGCTCTCATTCCGGCCGCGTCGGCGGTCGGTATCGGACTTGCGTGGGGAGAGATCGGCGTCGCTCTCGGTGCGTTCGTCCTGCTCGCGGTTAATGCGACGTCAATTCTCCTTGCCGGACTCACCGTTTTCTGGTATCTCGGCTACCGGCCGGCGGGGTGGGAACCCGGCTCGCTCCGGGCGAACGTCTCGAGCGACCGAACTGCGACGCTCGCGATCATGCTCCTCGTCGGAATCGTCGTCCTCGGCGGTGCTGGTATGGTTCTCGCCCAGCACGTGGCGTTCCAGAACGCGGTCAACGGCGAGGTCCGAACAGTTCTTGCCGAGGACTCGTACGCTGAACTCGAACTCACCGAGGTTCGAACGGAGTTCGAGGATGGTGGCATGGTCAGCGACGAAACGGAGGTGACGGTCGTGGTACGACGCCCCGCCGATACCGCGTATCCGGCGCTGCCATCGGATCTCGAGCGAGCGCTCGAAGAGCGGGTGGACCGCCCCCTTTCAGTCATCATCGAGTTCACCGAGCGAACTCGTGCGCCGGCGGCTGTGGGGGCGGGTGCTTGACGGGTCGAGTCGCACAGTTCGTGTCCGGGAGCGAAGCGGTGAGTGGGCGGGAGTGAGTGAGACGATAACAGGTACAACAGGGCAGTTGCTGGGAACGCAAGGGGTTTACGCCCTGTTTCCCAAGTACTGTGCATGAGCGAGCAGCCTCGAGTCGAGATTTATACCAAAACGGATTGTCCCTACTGTGAGAAGGCAAAGGACCTCTTCGATAGCAAGGGAGTCGAGTACGAAGAGTACAACGTGACCGGTGACGACGAGCTGTTCGAGGAGATGGTCGAACGCGCCGACGGCCGCCAGACCGCGCCGGAAGTCTTCATCGACGACGAATTGATCGGCGGCTGGGACGAGACCAGCGCACTCAACGAAATCGGCGACCTCGACGAGAAACTCGGCATCGAAGCCGACGAGAGCGACGGTGTCGAACACCGCAAACTCATCATTACCGGCACCGGCATCGCCGGCCTGACCGCCGCCATCTACGCTGGCCGCGCGAACAACGATCCCCTCGTCATCGAGGGCGACGAACCCGGCGGGCAGCTCACCCTGACCACCGACGTTGCGAACTACCCCGGCTTCCCCGAGGGGATCGGCGGCCCCGAACTCGTCAACAACATGAAAGAGCAGGCTCGCCAGTTCGGTGCCGAACTGAAAAACGGCATCGTCGAGTCCGTCGACGCCGATTCGCGCCCGTTCCGCGTCGAACTCGCTACCGGCGACGTCTACACCGCAGACGCCGTCATCGTCGCCTCGGGTGCGAGCGCTCGCACGCTCGGTATCCCCGGCGAGGACGACCTCATGGGCTACGGGCTCTCGACGTGTGCCACCTGCGACGGCGCGTTCTTCCGCGGCGAGGACATGCTCGTCGTCGGCGGCGGCGACGCCGCCATGGAGGAAGCGACCTTCCTCACCAAGTTCGCAGATACCGTCTACCTCGTCCACCGTCGCGAAGAGTTCCGCGCGGAGGACTACTGGATCGACCGCGTCGAGGAGAAGGTCGAGGACGGCGAGATGGAGATCATGAAAAACACCGAACTCCTCGAGATTCACGGCTCCCAGGACGAGGGCGTCGACCACGTCACGCTCGTCGAGAACGAGCAGGGCCACCCGACCGATCGACTCGACGACCCCGAGACGAACGAGTTCGAGTTCGACGTGGGTGCGGTCTTCCTCGCGATCGGCCACACGCCGAACACCGAGTATCTCAACGGTACCGGCGTCAAACTGAACGATGAGGGCTACCTCCGCACCCAGGGCGGTGTCGGTGGCGGCCAGACCGAAACCGACGTTCCCGGCCTCTTCGGCGCTGGCGACGTCGTCGACTACCACTACCAGCAGGCGGTGACGGCGGCCGGCATGGGCTCGAAGGCGGCACTCGACGCCGACGAGTACCTCGACAATCTCGAACGCGCGGAGTCAACCGCCGGGACGGAAACGGCTGCAGCAGACGACTAAGGCGTTACTCGCGGCTGCAACCGTCGCAATTATCGTTCAAAACTGACACCTCACTCAGGAGTGACGACGATCGCGTCCGACTCCTCCTCCTGGATGAACTCGCCCGAGCAGTCGTATTCGATGACCTCGGATTTCGAGATGTCGGGTTCGTCCGCGTACAGCCCGGAGCGATCCGACATGCCGTAGACCGTCAGATTCTCGAGGGTCGTGTCATGCTCGCGATTCCACCGATCACAGAGGTAGTTTGCGTAGTACGAGTGGTGATTCTCGTTGCCCGCAAAGCGCATGTTCGAGAGGTACTTGCGCTCGCGAGCGGTCTCGTAGGTCCCGTCGACGTTCGGCGGTCTGTCCCAGTCGACCCCCGATCCGCGGAACGCATCGACGGTCGTCCCGTTTTCGAGTTCACCGGGAACGACGAACCACTGGGCCGTCGACGTCGGATTCGGGGCGAACATCCGCCAGCTCTGGCTGGCCTGTAGGGTGTCGAGCGCCTCGTTTCCGGCGTCGGGGACTTCGGTGTAGCCGACCGCCTCGGCGTTCGAGAGGACGACGAGAACGAGCAGGAGCCAGGGGATAATCGTCGTGACGAACACGCGTCCCCGGCTCGCGACGGCCGTGAGCGGATTCGTATCGTCGCTCCTACTCTCAGCCGTCGCGTTCTCGGCGTCCGAGTTCTCGTTCGATGCGGACGTGATCGAGTGCAGCCACGACCCGGGAGCCCAATTCCCGATCCCGATCCTGAACGCGGGTGCGCGAGACTGCAGTCTGTCGAGCGTGCGCCGGAGCGGTCCAGCGAGTCCGACGCGGGTCGCAAGTGAACTCGCGGTGTCCCAGACGACGGGCGGGTAGAACAGGAGGAGGCCGGCGACGACGATCAGCGGAAACAGGCCGATCCGGAGCGTCACGAGCATTCCCAGATGCATTCCGGCGAACCCGGTTACGAGCAACGCTCGTGGCACCCCAGTAAGCAGGAGCAAGAGCGGTGAGAGGACGATTAAAACCATCCACGCGTACGTAAAGACCTCGAGGAGGGCGGTATACTCCGGAAGGACGTTCCCGAGCAGTACCGTCAGATGGTCGGCCTGGAAAATGTGGACGACCGCCTCGCCGCTCATCCACATGTCGCTTCTGGTCTTGTGGACGGCGTTGGTCAGGTACATCAACAACACCTGAAGCAGAACGGCTATCGTTCCGATCGTCGCGATCGTCGGCGCGGCGTCCCCCGATGACTGCGCCGGGTTACGCCGGCGAGCGTCTATCGACCACCGGGAACCGAGCGGCAGGAAGATGCTCCAGAACAGCAACATTCGGAGCAACACGTCGCCAGCGTTGAGCACCATCGGATTGCGGACGTGGAGCGAGACGAGCAGGAGCCACGAAACGATCGTCGCGATCCGCGTTCGATACCCGACGAGCAGCGCCAGCGCGACGAGTCCGGCGACGAGGAACAACAGCCACTGTGCCCAGGCCGCTCCCGAAAGCGTGTGCACCGAGTACGCAGTCAACGACGAGTAGTCCGAAAACAGCGCCTCGCGCGGGAGCACGCCCGCGTCAGTATAGAACATCCCGAGGAGTCGCGTTCGGCCCACCAGGTCGGCGATGAGGAGGGCGGCGATCGAAATCCGAAAGGCGGCGAGCGCACGGCGGTCGATAGCGACCCGCCGCCGAATCGCACGCCCGAACCGGTCGGTGCTCCCGCCGAGTCGCTTCCGCATGGTGGAGGGGCCGGACGGTTCCTGTGACATCGTCGTGACCGTTCGTCTATCCCGAGTCTCGCCTAGACTGGCATAAGTTTGTTGCACGGTACAGTCGCTCTCTCAGCTTCGAGACGATCCTGAATCTGCTGTCGGCACAGTGAACAGCAATCGAGACGCGGTGTGCAGTGACCGAACAACCACGGACAGACCGCATACCGAGGACCCGCAACTTCGCCATCCATCGGACCGAAACGCTGAACTACCACGCGAGCCAACTTTCAGCCCCGAATGAGCGCGAGTTCAGAGCCGGCGATTCCCGACGAGAATCCGATCGTCCTCTTCGACGGCGTCTGTAACCTTTGTAACGGGTTCGTCCAGTTTCTCGTCCCGAGAGACACCGACGAGCAGTTTTACTTCGCCTCCCTCCAGTCGGATACCGGCCAGAAACTCCTCGCCGAACACGGACTGCCCACCGACGAACTCGAGTCGATCGTCCTGATCGAGGGCGACGATTGTTACGTGAAGTCCGATGCGGTCCTCCGGATCGCCGCGCTTCTGGGCGGCATCTATCGACTGCTCTCCCCGTTTCGGTTCGTGCCGCGCTTGATTCGCGATCGCGTTTACGAACTCGTCGCGGCCAACCGATACCGGTTGTTCGGCAAGAAAGACCGGTGTCTGATGCCGACCGGCAACGTTCAACAGCGGTTTCTCGAGTAGGGCTATTTGGGCCGGGGACGGGACTTGCAGATGACCGACTCGAGTTCAAGTCGATCGTTGGCGGTGACTGTTCGCACGAATACTCAGACGGACTGCTGGCAGTCGTTCCCGGTGTCCGGTGCACCCGCGACCCGTCCTGGGTTGCGCCGGGAAATCGGTACAGCAGCCCGTATCAGAGAGTGTAATATGAATCGCGGCGACAGCCGTTCACGGTGCTCGATAGCTCTGACTCGGTACCCGGCCGGCGTTCGTTGAACTCGCTGGCTCACGATCGATGCAACGCTGGTATCGATAACTGTTGTGGCTGGCACCTGCCGATTATATTTCAGATAGTATGAGTGACTGCTTGACTGAACGTTCAATCAAAAGAGATATATTCTAACTAACGAGTTATCGGATAATGACGCAATCTGGGCAGTTGTCGCTGTGGGTCGCCCGCACACGATACTCGACGGTCGGCGGAGAGCCACGAGACACGGGCCATCCCACTCCCAGCGGAGGGCGGGTATGAGTCACGGCCGGCGGCTTCCAGCGGTTCTGTTCGCTCTCGGGGTTGTCATCCTCGGACTACTCGTCGTCCCCGCTATTGGTGGAGCACTTGATCGAGGCGAACCAAACCTGGAGGTCTATCTCCCGGAAAACGAGGTCTCTCCAGGAAGCGTCGACACGCTCGAACTCGACGTGCAAAACGACGCTGAACTAACCGTGGGAACTGGCCAAGAGGTCCTCACCGCCCGCGCGACGACAGTTGAACTCGAAGATACCGGTCCCTTCGAGGCACAGTCGGGCGAGACTCCAGTTGGACCGATCCAGGACGGTCAGATCGTCTCGGTTCCACAGCAACTCGAGGTACCGGACGATGTCGAACCCGGCGAGTACGAGGTGACGGTTCGCGTTCGCTATGCATACACGAGTATGGTTTCGGACAAAGCAGGCGTCTCACAGCGTCTGACCGCCTCGGAAACCCACGATGTTACAGTGGTCGTTCCCGACGAGCCTCGGTTCGAGATCACCGATGTCTCGACCGCCGTCGAACCCGGCGCGAGCGGTCCAGCGACGATCAGCGTGACGAATACGGGAACCGAACGAGCAAACGCGACGCAAGCGCGTCTGACCGGCGGAACCGGTGTCACGATCGATGGGAGCACTCCCGAAGCACCCGCTGAGGAGATCATCGGCGACCTCGACCCGGATGAATCGACCACGTTTTCGGTCGATGTCGGGTTCGATGCCGCCCTGAGTAGCGGCGAAAAACCGCTCGAGATTCAGTTCAGCTATCGCGATACAGCCGGAATCGAGCGCGAACCAGATCTCGAAACGGCACGTCTCTCCCCGTCGTCCGAACAGTCGTTCTCCCTTTCCGATATCGATGATACCCTTTCGGTCGGCTACAACGGTGAGATCACCGGTACTGTCACCAACGACGGTCCGCGAGCGGTCGACGATGCCGTACTGATCGTCGAGCCGATGAGCGAATCGCTGTTCATCGAGGACACCCGATACGCCCTCCCTGCACTCGAGGCCGGCGAGTCGGCATCGTTCCGCTATCCAACCGACGTAAGCGGCCAAGCGGATGCCGGCCCCCGGCAGTTGCGATTCTCGGTCGAGTTCACCGCGAGCGACGGTGAGACGACGCTCGAAGACGGGCCGATTTCCGACCGCGTCGTTGTTGACGAGCAACACGACGAGTTCAGTCTGGCCAGCATAAACGCCACCGTTTCGCAGGACGGCCAGTCGTCCATCGAACTCGAACTCACCAACGAGCGCCAGGAGACGCTGTCGAGTATCGACGCGAAACTGTACGCTGACGACTCGCTTGCGACCGCAAACGGAAACGATGCGGCGTTCGTCCCGTCTCTCGATCCCGGCGAGTCGACGACGATCTCGTTCGATGTGGCTGCGTCGGCCGATGCTCCCGTCGAACTCCATCCGGTTGAACTCGATTTCGAGTACGAAACTGAGCGGGGCGAGACGATCGTTTCGGATGTCTATCAGCAACCGATCGAAGTTGAGGCTACCGAGACTGACGATGGCGGCGGGTTCGTCGGATCGCTGGTCAGCGTGATGGCGGTGTTGACTGCTGTCGGACTCGGGCTCGGATTCTGGTGGCGACGTGACTGAGACGATGACTACTGTGGCCTCCCTCGAATACGAGGAATGACTGCGCAGGATCGCCAGCCACCGGAGACGGCACCGGAAGACTCGGATAGCAATCGTTCGAGTTCGGTGATCAGCCGAGTGACGAACCGTGACGGTGGCCCGGACGAAACGACACGCGGTGACGATCCGATCACCAGACGAGTCAATTCACTGATCACTAACCGGCCGTGGACGGTCGTGCTCGCGTTTGTCGTCCTTACGGCGCTGTTTCTCGGCGGTGCGATGGTCGGTGGTGGTGAGCAGGAGGCTGGCACCGACCAGTTCACGGAGGGGACTGCAGAGGCAGACGCGCTCGAGGACATGCAGGAGGACTTCGAGCGCGGAGACCGAGCGAGTGGTGGGACGACTGCACAACTGTTCGTCACCGACGAGCATAACGTGCTGTCGAAACCGACGCTGCTGCGGATGCTCGAGTTCCAGGATCGCATCCAGACGGACGATGACCTTCGGGTCGCCTCGGCGACTAGCCCGGCGTCGCTGATCGCGATGGAACTCGATCCGAAGGCGACGACGGCGGAAGCACAGTATCGGGCCATCGATCGTGCGTCACAGCGCCAGCTCGAAGCGGCAATCGCGGCGGCGGACGAAACCCGCGGCCTCCCGGTGAGCACCGACTTCACCCCCGAATCGGCGCGTGCGGATGTCGCCCAGATCGCGATCACCTACGAGACGCCACCGATGGCGCAGACGGATGATTACGCGGACCTCCAGTTCGAGACGCAGGCGATCGCCGACGACATCGAGGGGTTCGACACGGACGACAACGTCGTCATCTTCGGCGATGCGATCCTCGAGGAAGAGACCCTCCAGTTGCTCGGTGATACCGCGATCGTCGTCTTTCCGGCCGCGCTATTGCTCATCCTGTTCTTCCTGCTCGTCGCCTATCGGGACCCGATCGATCTTGCACTCGGTCTCGTCGCCCTCGCGATGACGATGATCTGGACGTTCGGGTTCATGGGTATCGCAGGGATACCGTTCTCGGACGCGTTGATCACCGTCTTCCCGTTGTTGCTCGCGGTCGGAATCGACTTCGGGATTCACATCATCAACCGCTATCGAGAGGAACGGACCGCGGGCGCGTCGATCGGCGATGCGATGGAGATTACGACGACACAGCTGTTCGTCGCGCTTCTCATCGTTACTCTGACGACCGTCTTTAGTTTCGCGGCGAACCTGTTAAGCGAGATGACCCGGGACTTCGGTATCGTCGCCGCCGCCGGTATTTTCTTTACGTTTCTCATCTTCGGCGTCTTCCTCCCAGCGGGGAAAGTCGGCCTCGACCGACTCCGCGAGAGAACTCGGATTCCCTCGTTCGGTCAGACGCCACTTGGGAACGACCAGTCACTGCTCGGTCGGGTACTTCCTGTTGGAGTCCACATTGCCCGGGCAGCCCCGGTTGTCTTCCTCGTCGTGGCGCTCGTCGTCGGTGCAGGAAGTGCGGCCTACGGGACGGGGGTCGAGACGGAGTTCGACGACGAGGCGTTTTTCCCGGACGAGGAACGGCTGGAGCAGTACGAAACACTCCCCGAACCGCTGGCTCCCGGGGAATACACGTTCCTGACCGTTCTGGATTACATGGAGGAAGACTTCGAGCAAGGGCTCGACGGATCGGTGACGATCTATGTGGAAGATCCGGCGTTACGCTCGGACGGGGCGTTACGAGAGATCAATGCGTCATTACAGCGTCCGCCAGAGGCGTTCAAGACGGACGGTAGACAGGCCGATGCCGATACGATTCTCGATACGATCGAGGCACAGGCTGCGGCCGATCCGGAATTTGCGGCAACGGTCGAGCGGTACGATAGTACGGGTGACGGAATTCCGGACCGGAACATCGACGTCGTCTACGATGCGCTGTTCGACTCGGCGGCAGCGGACGAGGCTGCAAATCGGTTGACGACCGATCGGAGTGCAACGCGGATCGATATCCCGGTCGATGTCGATGCAGATCAGGACGAGGCAGTTGCCGCTGCCAGGGACGTTGCCGACGGTATGGACATGGACGCCACGGCGACCGGCCAGCTCGTTATCTTCCAGGGCGTGATCGAACAGACGACGGAGTCCTCGATCACGAGTTTGATCGTTGCGTTTGTCCTGACGGTCGCCTTCCTCGTGGTCTCGTACTGGTGGCTCGAAGGGCGGGCAATCTATGGGCTGATCAATCTCGTTCCGGTTCTCGTTGCAGTCGCGTTGCTCGCCGGGTCGATGCGCCTGTTCGATATTCCACTGAGCCCGATCAATGCGCCGATTCTTTCGGTTTCGATCGGACTCGGTGTCGACTACACCGTCCACCTCATGCACCGGTTCGTCGACGAGTTCGAAGCGCGCGATGACACGTACGAGGCGCTTCTCGTGACGGTGCAGGGAACGGGCGGGGCGCTTACGGGAAGTATGCTCACGACTGTCTGCGGTCTCGGCGTCCTGTATTTCGCCTTGATCCCGCTGATCATGGAGTTCGGCTTGTTACTCGCACTCGGCGTCTTCTATGCCTGGCTCACGTCGTTGCTCGTACTACCCTCGACGGTCGTCGTCTGGGATCGTCTCGAGACGCGCTACGGATCGAGTGATCGATTGCCCTGGACGTAGACGGAGCAGTCGTCGATCATTTTCCGACTGTCGTTCTGCCTCTATAGCCGCGTGGGATCGTCCTCGGGGGTCGTGATTCGTTGCCCGACCAGCCAGATTGTAAGCGCGAGTCCACCGGCCACCAGTGCCGGCCAGCGGTCACTACTCAGGAAGAGGTCGGCGGCCGGGAACCGGTACGTCGTCAGCGGCCAGAAGACGGCGTAGGAGTAGCCCGTTGCCGTCACGAGCGCAACGTCGAGGACGTGGTGAGAGAGTGCGCCGATCACGAAGAGGCCGAACGCGCGCCAGCGAAGCGCAGGCGCGATGAGCAGCGTTCCGAGGAAGAGTGCAACGAGCAGCGAACCGACGAGCGTGTGCAGCGGTGCCCACGAAAACGGGATGCCGAGGAGGAACCCGACGAGGCCGTCCGGAACGAGCAGATCGATTTTCATGAAATCCGGCGAGAGTGCCCCGATCATAACCAGCGTTACGTGTGCCGGCCGGAGCCACGCGTATCGAAACGAGAGCAGGGTCCCGATGCTGTACCCGACGAGGACGTGCGTCAGCACGTCAGGCACGCCGATCACCTCCGGTCCGATCTGACTGGGTCGACGATCGATCGCCACGAGAACCTCGCCGGTCACGGCGTGGCTGCTCGTTGTTGCCGAGCAGACGCGAAAGACTCCAGGGGCGCTCTCGCGGGACGAACGCGCGTGTCTCCCAGTCGAACCGCCAGCCACGAACGAACCGACCGACTACCCACAGCCCGCCGAGGAACGAAACGAGATACATGTACCCCGCCTCACTTGACTCGCGCGTCAGCGTTCGTTCGGCGACGAGCGTGGACTCGTCCTCGAGCGTGCCGTACGCGGTGACGTGATCGCCGCGCTCGAGTGGCCCGTCCGTGTTCTGTAGCGCTTCGGTCGCGTCGATAACAGTGAACTGCCCGTATCCGCTCGCCCTCGTCGCGATGACGACCGGATCGGTCTCGACGACCTGCCCGCCGAGCGTCACCGTCGATCCGACGTAGGCACCTCGGTCTCCGGGGACCTCCGTCTCGTCGGATGCCGGTTGCTCCAGCGGATCGGTCGGCATCGTCCCCGCCCAGATGAACAGCCCGCCGAGAACAGCAACTAACGCGACGATTGTGACTACGCGAGTCCATCCCGTTCCCGGTCCCCTCATGCGGCCATTACTCGTTAAAAGCGAACGGAACCGTCGGAATAGGTGTTCCGATTCAGTTGCCACCGACTCGCTTTCGCTGCAACCCCGCCATCTCAGCTCCTGAACTCGTCGATGACCATCCAGACTTGCCGGATTACGATCAGACAGTCGATCCAGATAGATTGCGTTCGAATGTACTCGAGATCGTACCGGAGTTTCATGTTCGGATCGGTACTCCTTGCCCCGTTGATCTGTGCAAGCCCCGTTAGTCCCGGCTTGACGAACCAGCGTTTTCGCCAGGCAGGCGCATCCTGTTCGAGTATCGGTTCCTCGTCGGTCCAGACTGCCCGCGGACCGACGACGCTCATCTCCCCGAGTAGAATCGACCAGAGCTGCGGGAGTTCATCGAGATGCGTCCGCCGGAGGACGTGTCCCACGCGCGTGATTCGGTCGTTTTCCTCGTCGGTCGTCGGTATCGCCGTTTCACCCTCCGGGATCATCGTCCGGAACTTGTAGATGGGAAACGTTTCGCCGAAGCCGGCGGTGCGCGCCTGGCTGTAGAGCACCGGTCCCGGACTGTCGAGTTTGATCGCGGCCGCGATTGCGACCATGATCGGTGCGAACACGACGAGTCCGATCAGCGCAAAGATTACGTCGAAGATGCGCTTGAAGAAATGATCGAACGGATCCCACGGTTCGAGGTCGACGTCGACGAGTTCGTCCACGGCTCCGGACGAGACGAGGACGCTGTCGGCGTACTGACGATGCACCTTCACACCGACGCCGTGTTCCTGGCACGTATCGAGCGCACCGAAGAACTCTGCGCGGTCTGGCTGGCGGAAGGCAAGAACGACCGTGTCGATGTCGTCTTCGACGAGAACGGTCTCGAGTCTCGACAGGCCACCGCGTCTTGGTAGCGTATCGAGTGCAGTCTGGTGGGAGTTGGCGTGCTGTGAGTGGGTGTGGTGTGGGTCGGGGCTGCGATTTTGATTGGGGGTATGATTGTGGTTGTGGTCGTGGGTGAGTGTGTGATCCTGGGTCTGCGTTTGGCTCTGGGTCTGAGCCTGAGTCCGGGCTTGGGTCTGCGTTTGGGCTTGGGTTTGGGCCTGCTGTTGCGTTTGGGTGGTGGAGGAGTTCACAGTCGCGTTCGAACGCTGTTCGTGAACGTGGGTGTGAGACTGTTGCTGCTGTGGCGTGTCTGCGTCCGTGTCTGTTTCCGGTTCCGGTTCTGATTCCGGTTCCGAATCACTAAGGGCAACGCCGCCGTCGGCCGTCAGTGATTCCTCGTAGAATCGATCCTCGTCGAACGAAAGCGTCGTCGCAGTTGAGGGACAGAGATAGCCGACGAGCGCCGCATCGACGGTGGGGGCGATGTCTTCGATCTGGGAGAGATCGTCCCCGACGATAAGCGTCCGGCCGGTCGACCCGGCGGGCCGTCGTCGGATGGCCAGAAACAATGCGGGGATCGTCACGAGCAGAATCGTGGTCAGCATCACGAGCGTCGCCCGCGGGAGACGGTGTGACCACTTGAAGTAGCCAAGCGTTGCGAGAACGAACGTTGCGACGAGCACTCGTTTCTGGGCGAACAGAGCCGTATCGAGCGTTCGTCGGGGTCGGGGTTTATAGAGCGGGAGCAGACAGCCGGTTACAGCGAGGACGCTCAACAGGATCGCCCAGAAGAGCGATTCGCCGGTCAAGACGGTGACTTCGAGCCGGTTGAATAGCGGCACGGTGCTCGTAAACAGAGATTGTGAAACTGGGTGGTTGGCGACGGTAACAGCTAGAACTGTCAGCGATATAACGCCGACAACGCTTCCGATTCGAAATCGCCACCCGGTTACCATTCGTCCGGAGGAACGAACGGCCGTCGGCATAAAGTTGTTGAAGGTATCACCTTCTGGCAATATCAGAAATGGACGTATATTTCAACTGACTGCCTCGAGTTGCGGTAGTGATCGGAGAGAAGATCGATTCGGGTAACTAGTCGTTCCGTGCGAAATCCCTAGAACGGGAACAGCGAGTCGGCGCTCGGATCGCGTTCGAGGAGTTCGATCTCGTGGCCGTCCTGGTCTTCCGTAAAGGCGTACATGTTGTCGTTGCTCTCCGGGTCGCGGTAGTCGGCCGCCTCGCGGGTCAGCAACTGGTCCCAGTCGTCTTCGAGGTCGTCGACGCGAACGCAGAGGTGGCCCCATGCGTCGCCCATGTCGTAACTTCGCCCGTCGTAGTTGTAGGTGAGTTCGACGGACATCTCTTCGGGCGCGGCATCCGCGGGTTTCATGAAGTAGTTCGAGAAGGAGTCGGCTTCCCAGCGACCGGTGTGTTCGTACTCGAACTTGCGGGTCCAGAACCCGAGTGCCTCGTCAGCGTCCTCGATTCGGATCATCGTGTGGTCGAGCGACCAGCGTGCGCCCTGATCGCGCTGAACGATTTCGATCTCGTGGCCGTCGGGGTCCTTGACGAACGCGTAGCGACCGCCGCAGGATTCGGGGTCGCGGTAGTCCTCGACGCCGTCGTCCATGAGTTGCTGGTAGGCGTCCTCGAGTTCACCTTCGGGGACGCGGACGGCGATGTGGCCCCAGGCGTCGCCGACGTCGAGGTCGTCCTCGCCCTCGTTGTGGGTGAGTTCGAGCATTGCGCCGTCTTCGTGCATGTCCTCGGGGCCGAGGTAGACGATGGTGAAGCCGTCGCCTTCGTGGCGGTCTTTCTCCTCGTAATCGAGGTGGGTTTCGTACCACTCGAGGGAGTCGTTCAGGTCTGCGACACGAAGCATTACGTGGTCGAGCGTGCCGTCCATACGCGGGATCACGCTCGGCGGTACAAAAAGCGTGGCGAAGGCGGCGGTTCACTCGGCGTCTTCGGGGTCGGGACCGGAGGGCGCCCCGACGGTCCGGCCGTCGCGGGAGGCGTCGGTCGAGACGGTCGACGGTTTCGGATCGACGCCCGTGAGCAGACCCTGCAGTTCGGAGAACGCGTAGACGAGGCCGACCAGGAGGATGACGCCCAGCGGGAGGAAGACGACAGGCGGAACGCCGAGGTAGCCGTTGAGGAGGTAACAGACCACGACGACGAGAGCGACGGTGCTTGCGTAGTACAGTTGCGTGCGGATGTGATCGATGAGGTCCGCGCCGGTGAACGTCGAAGAGAGTACGGAGGTGTCCGAGATCGGCGAGGTGTGATCGCCGAAGATCGCTCCGGAGAACACTGCGCCGACGACGATCGGCATCAGTTCGAAGTTCCCAGTGAGGTTGTAGGCGACCGTGATAGCAGTCGGCGTGACGATGCCCATGGTCGCCCACGACGAGCCCATGGTGAACGAGACGAACGCGGAGACGAACAGGACAGCGATCGGGAGGAGTTCGGGCGAGACGACGCCCTCCGCGACGGTTGCGACGTACTCGCCGGTGCCGAGGTCCTCGGCGACGGCGCTGATGGCCCAGGCGAGGACGAGCACGGTGACGGCAGTGAGCATGAGGTGGAATCCTTCGAGTACGGTCTCGATGCCGTCGTCGATGTCGAAGAGGTCGTAGACGATGCCGATGGCGATCGCCGTCGCGACCATCGCGAACGAGCCCCAGATGAGGGCGGCGGCGAAGTCGCCGTTGCCGAGGATGTCGATGAACTCCCCTATAGCGTTCCAACTCGTCGCGAAGAGGTCGTCGCCGGCTACCGCGGTGACGAGCGAGGTCGTCTCGCCCGCGTCGGCCTGGTCGGTGAGCCACGTCTGGTACCCGGTCCAGAACGCACCCGAGAGCGCGACCGCGATCAACACGCCGATCGGGGCGAAGAACGTCCGCAGCATCGGTCGTTTCTCGATCGGCGCACGGAGGTCGTCCTCGGCTTCCTGTAACGGCTGTGCATCATCGCGGTTGACTTTCCCGGTCTGCCAGGCGCGGTGCTCGGCGCCGAGCATCTCCCCGTAGTCGCGACGCGAGATGATGATAATCCCGACCATCACGATTGCAAGCAGCGAGTAGGTGTTAAAGGGGATCGAGGCGGCGAACGTGTCGAACGCATCCGGCGTCTCCGCTGCGGCCACGTTGACCTCCTCACTGTCGACGAGCCTCGTGTATCCGTCTTCGATCATCGAGAGCTGGAAGGCGACCCAGCTCGAGAGGCCGAGCGTCGCCACCGGTGCGGACGTCGAGTCGACGATGTACGACAGTTTCTCGCGGGAGATCCGCATCTGATCGGAAATCTCGCGCATCGTACTCCCGACGATAGCCGTATTGGCGTAATCGTCGAAGAACAGGAGCATTCCGAGGATCCAGGCCGCGAGGCCGGTCTTTCGCTGGGTCTTGAGCCGTGCGGTCGCCCAGTTTCGAACCGCAGTCGCGCCGCCGAGTCGCCAGATAAGTGCAACGCCCGATCCGAGCAACAGCGTGAAAATCAAGATCTGAGCGTGGAACATATCTGCCATCGAACCGGCGATCCAACCGAACGCCCGTCCGAGTCCGATACTCCCGGTTGCGATGACGCCACCCGACCAGATCCCGACGAACAGCGAGAGGATCGGCCGACGCGTCACGATCGCGAGCATAATCGCAAGCAACGGTGGCACGAGTGAGAGCGCTTCCGCCATATGCTCATACTCTGCGAGTCGCAGTATAAATAGGACCGGCATCCGAAATCGCCGTGTCTCTGCTCCGAGTATCGGCGAACTGTGGGTTGTCAGCCACCCTCACTCGACATCGTCAGTATTGCTCCATTCGGTAGTATCCAGTTCAACCGACACCGCAACTGCGAACTCGTCGTCCGCGAGTTCGTCTCGGTAGTCCGTTGCGTCCGCGCGTTCGAGCAGTCGGTTTGCCTGTCTCTCGTGGGCCGTTCGAGCGGCCTCGAGAACGCCCTCGTCGGCGTCGAGTTCAGCGCCGACCTCGATCGTCCAGGCGTCCGCGGGGACGGGGAAGATGACGCGGCCGTCGACCGAGAGCGGTTCTCGACCGGGAACGATATCCTCGATGCGCAGGAGGTCGTGCTGGTGGATCGTCTCGAGTGCGTCGGCGAGTTCACTCTCGGCGGTTTCGGTTTCGTCGACGACGGTTGCGATGATCTCCGCATCGATCGGTGCGTCGACGGTTTCGGGGCGCGGCGTCGCCCTGGTTGTGGCTTCGGTATCGGCGTCAACCTCGGTCTCGAACTCGTGAGCGAGGGTTTCCTCGGCGACTGGATCGCTTTCGGACGGTGTTTCAGGGAGCGGCTCGGCGTCGAACGGTGTTCCGTCGGCGAACCTGGCCGGGAGGAGGCCGATCGTCTCGTCGGTCGCGACGGCTTCGAACAGCAGCGGGTTATCGTCATCGTAGGTCGTCAGGTCGATACCGAGTCCGCTGTCCGGATCGACCCGCAGCAGGTCGTCGGGAACGGGCGCGTACGTTCCGGCGTCGGTCTCGATGACTCGTCGCGGGAAGGCCGCGTCGTCGATCTCGTCCAGCGGGAGGGGTGCGAAGACGAGCATCGGATCGGCATCTCGGGCGTCGGTGTTCCAGTCGATAACGGGACCGGACGGAAGCTCCGTGCGCTCGACGAGGTCGGTTATGTCCACGATGTACGTTCGCTCGTCTCCGCTCTCGGTGCGGCGCTGATCCGCGTCGGCCGGGAGCGGATTCGAATCCGTCTCAGCCGGAAGCACGGCGTCGGCGACGCGGAGTTCGAGGAGTCGATCCACGTCCATCGTTCCGGTTGGGCGTTTCGACATCAGCGGTCGTAGGATGGCCCGGCCGGTAAGTCTCGTGCCGGCGAACGACTGTTCATCACCCCAGGAACAGTCGGCACCAGACACCGCTGGATCGACCGCTACCGCCGTAAAATGAGCTTCAACACGTCCTCGTCCTCGAGTACGTGGCCCTCGCCGACCTGCTGCTCGTCGTGGGTCGCACTGGGACCGCTCACGCGGGCGAATCGGAAGCGCTCTTCCATCTCGCCGCCGAGTTTCTCGACTGCCTCGCCGACAGTCGAGCCGCGTTCGATCACGAGCGGTTCCTCCCAGTCGATGCCGCGGCCGGGTTTGTCCATGTAGATGCGGATCAGATCGAGGTTGCCCCAGATTCGATCCTTGAGCGCGTCGAGTCCCTTCTCTTTCTCGGCGCTGATGAACGTCACCTCCTCGGGATCGAGGTCGCGCTCGCGAAGTTGCTCGTCGACCGTTTCCTTGTAGGACGGTTCGATCAGATCGACCTTGTTGACACAGGTGATCGACGGGATGTACTCCCGATTCTCCATCAGGCCGTCGATCAGCCGATCGATCGTGACGTTCTCCTGTAAGTTGAGATCGGCGTTGACGTAGCCCTGATCGCGCAATACGTCCGAAATCGTCTCCTCGTCAAGGTCCTGCTCGGTGCTCGAGGTGATCTTGATCCCGTCTTTGATCTTCGGTCGCACCGTCACCCGCGGCGGCTCTCGATCGACGCGGATGTTAATGTCGTACAGCTCCTCCCGTAACCGATCGTACTGCTCGATCTCGAACACCGACAGCACGAACACGATCAGGTCGGCGTTCCGGACGACCGCGAGCACCTGCTTGCCGTCGCCGCGGCCCGACGCCGCCCCCTCGATCAATCCGGGCACGTCGAGCATCTGGATGTTCGCCCCGCGGTGGCTGAGCATCCCCGGGTTGACATCGAGCGTCGTGAACTCGTAGGATCCCGTCTCGCTCTCGGCGTTCGTCAGCGAGTTCAGCATCGAGGACTTCCCGACACTCGGGAAGCCGACAAGGGCGACCGTCGCGTCGCCGTGCTTTTCGACGGAGTAGCCGCCGCCACCGCCGGAGCCGGATTGCTGGTTTTCGAGTTTTTCCTTTTTCTCCGCGAGCTTGGACTTGAGGCGACCGATGTGTGCCTCGGTCGACTTGTTGTAGGGGGTGTTGGCGATTTCGTCTTCGATCTCCTCGATATCCTCCTCGAGCCCCATTTGTCTATACCCAGCCGGTCGTCCCGAAAAACCCTTTCCATGCGATGGAACGAGCGGCGGGAACCGCGATGCGGTGACGACGGCCCCCAGCGGGTCCCAGTTGTCACTCGCGGTTCGTCCCGTGTTCGATGTCGTCCAGCCACACCGTCACCAATACAAATAAATTTCGACACACATAAACGAGGTGCGAATAGACCGTCCCTAGACGAATGGCGGATCCGTCGCAGCTGCGCGAGAGTACGCAGATCGTGCTCCCTCGGGAGACGCTCGAGAACATCGAGCCGCGGCTCGATGACGAGTTCGTCGTGACGATCGTGCCGGAGGGCGAGCGCTACTATCGGATCATCGGCAGTCCGGTCGAGATCAAGGACGCAAGCGAGTTTCTCGTGCGCCGCGGCGTTAGTCACAGGTGACTCTATCGTTGAGAGCGACGGCGGCTATTCTTCAGTGACTCTCGCGTCGGCGAGCGGCCGGAGCGTCACCGAGTCCGCCTCGAAGTCTTCGAGGAACGCGCCGGTGCCGCCGACGACGTACTGCGCGCCGTCGACATCGATCGTGAACGAGTTCTCGATCGGTAGCGACGAGGTCACCGGGCGGACGAGACTCTGTCGAACGTTGACGATCGCTCCCGAGAGGGTCGACGGGAGCGCGTCGTCCTCGTCGGCGACCGGTGCGCCCGTCACCGTCGCTTCGAGGTTCGTCTCCGTCGCCCGATGCAGCGCGATCTGGAAGACCGCGTTCCGGAACCCGTCGTAGGTCTGCGGGAGATCCTGTGGCGTCGTCACGTATCGTTCCTCGGCGGTCGGCCAGTAGTTCGCCAGGAACGACCCCGCGAGCACCGGGACGAGCTGGTCTTGCGAGAGCGTGATGGCGCGGGTATCGCTCGTCGAACTCGTCAGCAGTTGGCTCGGCGCGAGCAGCCCGTGCTGTCGGTCGACCGTGAGCATCGTCGGGACGAGTGCGTCCCATGTCCGAACCGTACTCGCAGCGCCCGCGAGGGAGGCGATGTCCTGTTCGTCGTCGCCGGTTGCGCCGAGCAGGAGGAGGACGAGAACGTCGCGGTCGACGGTTGCTTCGAGCGTCGAGCGGATCTGGGGGAGCACGTCGATCGGGAGCGAGAGCGTCACTTCGGTTTCGGCGCGGGCGAGCAGTTCTTCGAGTCGCTTGATAACCGTCTGGCGCGACTTGATGACCTCGAACTGTTCGCCGGAACGCTCGGTCGCGGTGTAGCGTTCGCGCAGTTCGGGTTCGATCTCCTCGACGCTTTTCGTGAGCCGGTCGACGACAGTCTCGGGATCGACGGGCCGGATCATGGTCGGCACGGCGTGATCGTCGACCTCGACGAACCCGCGATCCTCGAGTTCTTCGCTGATGCTGTAGACGTAGCGTTTCGACACGTCGGCGGCGTCGGCGATCGTACTCGCTTTCGACGCGCCGCGGTCGAGAATCGCGAGGTACGTGTCGATCTCCTTCTCGGAGAGACCGAACCGATCGAGGAGGTCTGCGAGCCCGTCAGTATCCATGAGTATTCAGTACGTCACGGATTGCGGTGGGGCGGCAAAAAGATTCGCGGTCACGCCGTCGTCGCGAGTCCCGCGATACGCACACGACCGACAGCTCGAAAATAGGATTACATTTTACAACAAACTTTAATCAAAGGGGCGCGTACGCCGGGGCACGATGAAACTCCACAGCGCCCTGAACGATGTCAAACGTTCGCAGGGAGAGAGTCGGCGCTTTCCCGGCGAGCGTCGGTCGACGACGGGCCGTTTCTCGGGCGTCGACGACAGGCTCGTCCACGTCGCGCCGGATGGCTCGCTCAGGGACTACTCCTATCCGCTCTCCGGACTCGTCGGAATCGATCGGTCCCGATTTGGCATCGAACTCGACGGCACCGTCTCCTGGCTCGATAGCGATACGACCGCCACCCAGCGCTACGTCGGTGACACGGCGATCGTCGAGACGAGACACGATCTCGGCGGTCGATCACTCACCCAGTACGACATCACCGACGGCCGACTCCATCTCACGCACTTCTCGCTCGCCGATGCCGACGAGACCACCGACGGAACCGACGCCGACGCCAGCAGCACAGCCGACATCGCCATCGACGCCACACTCCACGCCTGCCTCGCGTTCGCACCGGAAGACCGGGCCAGCCGCGTCGGTCAACTCTGGCACGACGACGCCGTCGAAATCTACCACGACCGCGAACGCGACTACCTGACCGCCTCGACTGAACTCGCGATTTCTGGGCAGGTCCCCGCGTGTTTCACCGAACTGCTCGAGACCAGTCCGACACCCCTCCCCCGGACCGACGACGCCGGCCGCTACGAGGAGGCCCGCCTCAGCCCGATCACGCTCGCCAAGATCGAACTCACGGGCGCAACGCCATCGACCACCGTCTCGACGCTTCTCGCCGACTCGGACGACGGCTCGCGGACAGACTCCCTCGATCGCGTCCGCGATGGTGCGAACGCGCACGCCACTCGCAGGGCGGTTCTCGACGCCGGCCGAACGCAGGCGGCAGAGGCCTTCGCCGGTGTTCTCGCGACGGCGTCCGATGAGGCGGCTCCAGGCCTAGAACTGACGGATCCGGTCGTCGATCTCCGGGCGCTCCGTCTGCTTCGAGCCCCGAACGGCCCGCGAATCGCCGGCCCCGAGTTCGATCCCTTCTTTCGTTACTCGGGCGGCTACGGCTACACCTGGTTCAGAGACGACGCCGAAATCGCGACCTTTCTGCTCGCCGCCGACCGTCGGGCTGAACTCGGGCTCGAGGACTGGCACCGCCAGAGCGCACACTTTTACGCGCAGATGCAACTCGACGACGGCACCTGGCCACACCGCGTCTGGCCACACAACGGTCGCCTCGCCCCCGGCTGGGCACACGGTCGCATCGAAGAGACCGACGAATCGACTGACTATCAGGCCGACCAGACCGCAAGCGTCGCCGCCTACCTCGCGACCTACCTTCGCGTCGTCGATAGCGACGACACGCAGGCTCGCCAGTCCCTCGTCGCCGCACTCGACGGTCTCGACGCTACACTTGGATCCGACGGGCTCCCCACCCGAGTTCAGAACGCCTGGGAAAACATGACCGGCCGGTTCACCCACACCGCTGCAACCTATCTCGAAGCCTACGCCGCAATCGCACGAGCACCAATCGCGGACCAGCACCGCGACCGCGCGCTGGCACGCGCCCGAACGGTCTACACGGCTCTCGACGACCTGTGGATTCCCGACCGAGAACGGTACGCGCTCCGCCTCGACGACGATGAACTCGACGACCGACTCGACGGCAGCACCGTCGCGCTGGCGGCGGCCCACCGCGAGTTCAACGCACTCGACGCTGGGCCGGAGGCGGGAACGGGCGTCGACGCCAACCGGCTCGATCGACTGGTGACACACCTCGAGACGACGATCGACGGCCTCTATCGAGATCCAGACGGGCCGATCGAAGGGCTCGCCCGGATCGAAGACGACCCGTGGCGCACCACCGACCAGTCGGCCCCCAAAATCTGGACGGTGACGACCGCCTGGGCGGCCCACGCGGCTGCAACACTCAGTTCGCTGCTGGCTGCACACGATCACGACGCGGCCGCCGAATTCGACGAGCGCGCACGCGAGCTGCTCGAACTCGTCGCGCCCGGCGGCCCGCTTCGAGCGGCAAACGGCTATCTCCCCGAACAGTTCTTCGACGACGGCACCCCCGACAGCGCAACCCCGCTCGGGTGGCCCCACGCGTTGCGCCTCGCAACCGCGGCTGAACTCGTGGCCGACGAGCCGGTATCGACGAGCGGCGTCGATCACGTGCCGTTGCAGGACTAGGAAGTAGGGATCGGTTTCAGTTCGCATTCGCTCGTTCGACACGCCGACACCACTCTCGAGACGACGTATTGAGACGCTCGACAACCGTTGAGACTCGCTTACGACGGCGTCGCCCGGGGTTGGTGCTCGCGTTCGCCCTCGCGCGCTCGCTCGAACACATCTCGTCCGGATTCTGCGTCGAACAGGTGGAGATCGGACTCGTCGAACGTAATCGCGATCTCATCACCCGCCGCGAGTTCGACATCGGAGGCGACTCTGGCGATGAACTCGGGTGCAACGTCCAGATGGAGGAAGTTGTCGGAGCCGACCGGCTCGACGACATCGACACCGGCCTGGATTGCGTTCTGGGCGCTCTCACCGGCTATTTCGACGTTCTCGGGACGGATACCGAGGGTGAACTGGGAACTCTCGAGAACGACAGTGTTGGCGGTGACGTACTCGCTCGAGAGGTTGAACGTGACCGTCTCATCGGACCTGCCGGGACCGCGAAGGCGAACGCCGTTACCGACCTGTTCGGCGGTGACTTCGATGAAGTTCATCGACGGCGAGCCGATGAAGCCGCCGACGAAGCGGTTCGTGGGGTTCTCGTAGACGGCCGTCGGTGCCCCCTGCTGTTGGAGTTCGCCGTCGTTGAGGATGACGATCCGATCACCCATGGTCATCGCCTCGTGCTGGTCGTGGGTGACGTAAACCGCCGTAATCCCGAGTTCGTCCTGGAGTCGCTGGATCTCCGCGCGCATACTCGTCCGGAGTTTCGCGTCGAGATTGCTGAGCGGTTCGTCGAACAGGAACAGATCCGGCTCTCTGACGATTGCACGACCGAGTGCAACGCGTTGTTTCTGGCCGCCCGAGAGTTCGTCGGGTTTGTCCTCGAGCAGCGATTCGATGTCCATCATCTCGGCCGTTTCGACGACGCGCTGTTCGCGTTCGTCCGCGCCGAGATCGGTGCTCATACGCAGCCCGAAGGCCATGTTTTCGAAGACCGTCTTGTGCGGGTAGAGCGCGTAGTTTTGGAATACCATCGCGACGTCCCGGTTTTTGGCGTGGACATCGGTGACGTCCTCGTCGCCGATTTCGATTCGACCGGCCGTCGGCTCCTCAAGCCCGGCTAACATTCGAAGCGTCGTCGTCTTCCCGCAGCCGGAGGGGCCGACGACGGTAACGAACTCGCCGTCTTCGATGTCGAGCGTCAGGTCGTCGACGGCGACGACCGTCCCCACGTCGTATTCCTTCCGGAGCGATTCGACCCTGACACGTGCCATTTCCCTGGTGATTCGGCAAGGGGGCATAAAATCTTTTCCCAAAAATAGGAATTCGAGAAGAATAATTACATCATATCTGTCAGGGAGCTCGGCTATAGTAACTCGCCGAGACAACACTCGCTGCATGAACTCATGAACCAATCACCGGATCTTGCCCCGCTGAACCGGCCATCGTGCTACTGGATGATCGATCCTAACAATTAAATATATGAAGATATAATTCATCACTGTTTCCACCATGCCAATGCAACGCAGGCAGGTTATTGCGGGGATCGGCGGGGCTGCAACGCTGTCGGTCGCCGGTTGTCTCGGTACCGACGACCAGGGAACGACGCTCTGGAACGAGTTCGAAAACGGCGAAGAGGAAACGCTCGAGGAACACCTCGACGCGTTCAACGAGGGGCGGGACGACGAACTCGGAGCGGAGAACATCGCGGACATGGAAGAGCAACTCAACACGGCAATCCCGGCTGGCGACGGTCCCGAGACGTTCGCGTGGGCCCACGACTGGCTCGGGCGCTTGCACGACCAGGAGTTCCTTCACGATGCCAGCGGGAGCCTCGACCTCGATATCGGGAGCGAGTTCACGGCCGACGCCGCGGACGCAGTCCAGTGGGAGGGTGGCACCTACGGCGTGCCGTACGCGGCCGAAACGGTGACGTTGATGTACAACCCGGAACTGGTCGAGGAGCCGCCGGAGACGCTTTCGGAGATGGTCGACATCATGGAGGACCATCACGATCCGTCCAGCAATCAGTTCGGGCTTTCGTACCCGCCGATCGATCCGTACTTCGTCAGCGCGTTCCTGCACGCCTTCGGCGGCCGAACATTCCACACGGACAGCGGTGAACTCGGTATCGAGGACGACGAGTTCGTCGAAGGTCTCGAACTACTTCGGGACAACCTCTGGGAGTACGTGCCGGAGGACCCGTCGTACGAGAGTCAGATGACGCCGTTCAACGACGGGACCGCCCCGTTCGCGATCAACGGGCCGTGGCAGGTCAGCGGTTTCCGGGATGCCGGGATCGACGCGACGCTTGCACCGTTGCCCGATATCGAGGGCGGCTCGCCGACGCCGTACACCGGGATTCAGGTGTGGTACTTCACGTCCGCACTCGGCGATGTGGACGAGGCGGCGACCGAGATGACCATGGATTGGGCGGAGTGGTACGCGACCACCGAGGACGTGATCACCACCAACGCGAACCGGCACGGGCTGATCCCGGTTCATCAGGAGTACGCCGATAGCGACGACCTCGGCGAGGACGTCGAAACGTTCCTCGAAACCGTCGAGACGGGCACGTTGATGCCGGCCGATCCGCGGATGGATCTCGTCTTTACGCCGCTCGAAGACGCGCTCGAGCGGGTGTTCAACGGCGACGCAGACGCTGCCGAAGCCATGGAATCGGCAGCCACCGAGATCCGCAACCGCTGGGACTAACACCCGCGTCCGATACTCAGATATGTCCACCTCATTCCTCGAACGCGTATCCGCGGTGAGCCAGCGACGACTCCCCATCGACGCGCGCAACGACAACCTGTTCGGCCTCTTGCTCGCTGCCCCCGGCGTCGCGTTGTTCCTCTCGTTCATGCTGTTCCCCATCGCGTTCCTGGTCTACCTCTCGCTGACCGACGCGACACACGCGGGCACCGTCATCGGGGGCGACGCCACCATCGTCGGGCTCGAGAACTACATCGAACTCGTCACCGATGCACAGTTCTGGACCTCGCTGACGGTTACCTGGCTGTTCCTCGCCGCGAGTCTCGCGATCAAGATCGTCCTCGGACTGGGTCTCGCAATGTTGCTCACGCACGCACGCGTCATCGGGAAGCGCTACATGCGCGCCGTCGTCATCATCCCAATGGGACTGCCGGCGATCTTCATCGTCACGGTCTGGCGCGGGCTGTTCAGCGGCGCTCGGTTCGGACCGTTCAACGAGATACTCGCGTCCTATAACGACATCATCACCGGCGTCGTCGGCCTCTTCGATCAGGCCGTCTTCTTCGCTGCGGTCTCTGCACCGGAGCTACTCCTCGTGGATCTTCCGATAAGCTGGCTGAGCGGGCGCTGGAGTGCGTTCCTGGCGTACGTGATGACCGAGGTCTGGCTCGCGTATCCGTTCATGGTGATCATCATCGTCAGCGCGCTGCAGGACGTCCCGATGGAACTGCACGACGCGGCCAAGGTCGACGGCGCGGGCTACCTGTACCGGTTCGTCCACGTCACCTTACCGGCGGTGAAACGCCCGGTCATGTTCGCGTCGATTCTGACCGCCGCGACGTCCTTCCAGCAGTTTCTCATTCCGTGGATCTTCAACGGCGGCGGCCCCTCGCGACAGAACGAACTGCTCATCGTCTACGGCTATCGGGAGGCGATCGAACTCAACCAGTACGCCTTCGCATCCGCAATCATGGTCACCGCAATCGCGTTCATCGGACTGTTCATGTGGCTCGCCGTCAGAAAAGGCGATCTCGCTGCGGGGGTGAACGGCGCATGAACGCAATTATCGCCATCCTCAGCAGCGTCATCAGCATCGTCGCATCGTGGACCCGCAAAAAGGCGACCTGGCCGCTGCGGGTCATCCACACCGTGCGATTAACCGTCCAACAGGTTCGAGCGGGGAACCGGAGCGTTCTCGACCTCGCCAAGACGGCACTCGGGACCGGAAGTGCACTCGCCGTTCTCGCCGTGCTCATGTTCCCGCTGTACTGGATCTTCGCGGCTTCACTCTCGGCGGGGACGGGGCTGATGAGCACCGACGGTCTCTTCGCCGATCCGACGACGTACAATCTCGACGCCTACCGCTGGGTGCTCTTCGAATCCCCGTTCGTGGATGCACTCCGTAACAGCTTGGTCGTCGTCTTCGTCACCGTCTCCGTCTCCATGTCGGTCGTCATCCCCGGTGCGTACGCGCTCTCGCGCCACGAGTTCAGGGGACGGAAGAAGATCCTCTACGGCTACGTGCTGTTCACGCAGGTCGGGGCCGGGCTGTCGATTGCGACGCTCATCGCGCTGTACGTGCTGTTCAACAGTGTCGGGCTGAGCAACAACCTGCTCGTGCTCGGGTTGTTCTACGCCGCGGGTGCGGTTCCGTTCAACACCTGGCTGCTCAAAACCTTCATGGACAACATTCCGGTCTCCTACGAGGAGGCCGCCGTGATCGACGGCGCGGGTCGCTGGCAGGTCATCCGCGAAGTGATCTTGCCGCTCTCGAAACCCGGCATCGCCGTCGTACTGGTCTTTACGTTCCTTGCGGGCTGGAACGAGTTCATCGTCGCCCGGACGCTGCTTCGTCCCGAGAACTACACCCTCTCAGTTGAACTCTACGCGCTCGCGACGGCCGGGCAGTACGATACGCCGTGGACGCAGTTTTCGGCGTTTGCGATGTTGTTTGCGATGCCGGTGGCGTTGATCTACTTCTTCGCCCAGAGCTACGTCGAGAGCGGGCTCTCGTTCGGCGGCATGGAAGGGTAATCTCGTTCTCCTCGTTCCCTCGTTCTCTCGTTCTCGCTGTTTTCCTCGCCCCGTGTCCCCGTTCGAAGTTCGAAGTGCGAGCCGCGGATGGCAGTTCTCAGGACCGGCGTCCGACGAGCGACCCGGCTTCGAATGCTGCTTGTCGAGCCGATTCATTGAACTCGTAAGGAAAGGTCGCGTTAGTGATCGCCGGTCGCTGCTCGCTGGTCGCTGTGACGATCAGGCCAGCGGGAGGACCGACGCGACGGAGACGATCATGACGAACGCCGTCACCGAAACGATGGTCGTCAGCGCCGTCCAGATTTTGAGCGTCTCGGTCTGCGTGAGGCCGCCGATTTCTTTGACCAGCCAGAATCCGCTGTCGTTGAACCACGAGCAGATGTTTCCACCAGCGCCGATGATGAGCGCCAGGTAGACCGGATGAACTGCCAGCTCAGGCACCTGCGGTGCCATGATGCCCGCAGTCGTAATCATCGCGACGGTCGCAGAGCCCTGCGCGATGCGAATAGCGGCGGCGATGACCCACGCTGAAACGAGTACCATGACACCGTTTCCGCCGCCGACGGAGACGAGGTCAGTGATGTAGTCGCCGATGCCGGATGTCGCGAGGAGGCCGCCGAACGCGCCGCCGGCGGAGGTGATGGCGGCGATGTGTGCGCCGCTTTTGAGCGCTTCGACGAGTTCATCGGTCCAGATATCACGGTCGAGTTGGCGAACGCGCAGGTACGTAAGCGCTGCTGCGAGGGCCGCCGCGGTGAGTGCGAAGTTCGGGTCGCCGAGGAAGGCTGTCGCCGGTTGCACCGCCTCCAGCGGGCCTTCGAACGCAGCAAAGTTGAGCGTGCCCAGCGGTCCCAGGGAGGCACTAACGCCCGTCAAGGCCATCTCGTGGAGGTAATTGGCTGTTGTACTGAGTGCGACGAGGACGACGGCGAGCAGAATCGGGAGCGTGGCCTCGAACAGTCCCGGCAGTTCGCTATCGGGGAGTTCCGCCAGTTCTTCGACTTCGCGGGCGTTCGATCCCATCGTCTCTCGGAGCGGGATGTCGTCGAGGCGGTCGTTGATCCACCGACCGTAAAGGATGCCGGCGACGACGGTCGTCGGAATAGCGACCAGAACGCCGGCGATCATTGTGGTACCGAGATCGACGCCGAGTTCGAGCGCGATCGCGAGCGGGCCGGGTGTCGGCGGGACGAACACGTGCGTCGTCGATGCGCCCGCGCCGACGACACAGAGGAAGAGCGCGTAGTCGCGGCCGGTGCGGGCTCGCATGGAGCGAGCGAGCGGTGCCATCAGGTAGAAGACGTTGTCGAAAAACACCGGAATCGAAAGCGCGCTGCTGCTCCCCCAGAGCGCGAGGTAGGATCGCTCTTCGCCGGTTACCGACTGGAACGACCGAACGATGCGCTCTGCAGCGCCGCTTTCCATCATTCCCTTGCCGATGAGTGCAGCCATCAGGATGGGGATCCCGACGCTGGTCATCGTCTCGCCGAACCCACCGGCGATTTCGGTGGGGACTTCACTGAGTGGCACCGCCGCCGTCGCGGCACCGACGATCAGCGATGCGATAACGAGCCCGAGAAACGCCGGTAGTTTCAGCCAGACGAGTAATGCGATGACTGCAATCAACCCGATCACAAAAACGATCAGGGGGTTACCGATTGCCATGGCTGATTCGCACACGCTGACCCGTATTATATTTCACCATATAGAACGAGTACCAAAAGCACCCAAACATCCATGGTTATTATTTATTAATGGACGAGTAAAGAATAGATGCCGAGATTCGAGGAAAAGCCTCCGACAATACCTATCAGATATGTGTGTGCGTACACTCGGTTCGATCACGCCTTGAAATTATTATACATTCGGCGTCTACGCGGTAAATCGCTGACTGGACGGTCCGCCATCGGACCGCAATACTCAGTGGGGAAACATATCTTCGAACGGTCGCACTCGAGAACGAAGCGTCGTATCACAGGGCATCTCTGCAGCCACGTACAGATGGACGGCAGAGTATGTCCAGTTAGTCCACGGGATCGTCGATCAGCATCAGCAGTTCGTGAACCGACGGCCGATCGAACGAGTTCATCCCCTGATAGCTGGTCGTTACTGTCGGCTCGCCGTTCCGGAACTCGAGGACGATCGTCATCGGCGCTCGACCGATCGCTTGGGCCATCTGTCCGAGTTTTCCGTATCTGGTCTGCTGTGTAAAGGCCGCCGCGAGCGCCGTCTCGCTGTCCGCCAGGACCGGAAACGGCGGCTCGACGAGTCGCCGCCAAGAGCGCACCTTCGGATACGAGCCCGGCACGACTACTGCCACAGCGACATCCCGCCGCCGAAAGCGGTCGTACGCGTCCGCGACCTCGCGAGCCTGTTGTCGACACGTGCCGCTCTGATGGCTCTGCATCAAGAGCAAGACGACAGCCGCCGAGTTCGAACCGAGTGCGGCGACCGAGACCGGGTCGGGGCCTGCTCCCACGTTTGGGAACTCGAGCGAGACGACCTCGGGATCCATACGCAGCGTACGGGATGGAGACCGAAAGCGGTAGTCCCGGCAGTTGTCGGCGCGTTCGCGGTCGTAACCGATATTGAGACGCGTGGTCTTCGTCGCGGTAACTGCGGCGGTCGGAACCGCGGCTTGACCTGGCTTCAGAGCGCCCCGGTACTCGACTGCCATCTCCCGAGCACCCCGACATTACAGCCCGGGGCGTCAAGGCTCCAGCGCCGCGGTGATCTCCGCCGGGGTCGCATCGAACCCGCCAGCCTGCGCCAGGGTAACCGAACCGCCACCGCCACCGCCGAACGCATCGGTTACCTCCGCGACCACCGTCTCGGCGGAGAGTGACGACGTGGCGTCGGTAGCGACGACGACGTAGGCGGTGTCGGTACCGCCGGCGATCACGACGACATCCGCAACCTCGCCCGCCGCTTCGCGCGCGAGTTCTCCCGCGTCGTTCGTGTCCATCTCCATCTCCGCGACCGTCGTCGTCACCCACTCGAGTTCATCCCGCTCGAAGGGCTCGCTCCCCTCGAGTTTCGTCTCGACGAGGTCACGCTCGAGCGACCGCGCTCGCTCGCTCGCCGCTTCGCGCTCGTCCCGAAGCCGCGCCAATTCGTCGCCGACATCCGACAGCGGCACGCCGAGCGTTCGGCGAGCGGTCAATGCCGCCGCTTTCTCCGCACGGCGGCGGTCGATCGCGTCCGGGCCGACGCTGAACTCGATCCGGGTGAGGCCTTCGCCAGGGTTCGAGCGGTCGAGGACGGTAACGGGGCCGATCTCTCGCGTGTTTCGGACGTGTGTGCCGCCGCAGGCGGCGACGTCCCACGGTTCGGCCGAGCCGTCGGTGCTCGTGGTTACGGTGGGGCCGCCGGACGGGGTTCGTGCTCGCGTCCCGCTCCCACCCCCGTTCTCGCCAGCGCCGCCGATTGTGACGATGCGAACACGACCCTGCTGGAACGCGCCGTCTTCGGTCGCCTCGTTGAACGCGATGCGGTCCCGATCGCGCGCGTCCGCGACCGGCACGTCTTCCCAGGAAACGGGACGTGACTCCCAGACGGCACGGTTGACGAGCGACTCGAGTTCGAGGAGCGTTTCGTCGTCGATTTCCGAACTCGTCTCGAGGTCGACGCGGACCTTCTCCTCGCCGATGTCGAAGCCGCCGTAGCCGAGGTCTTCGAGAACACGGCGGCCAGCGCCGTAGAGGGCGTGGCTGGCGGTGTGTGCGCGCATGCAGTACATGCGGAAGGTCCAGTCGACCGAACAGAGGACGCGCTGGCCGGAGCGAAACGACGGGTCGTCGGCCAGCACGTGGATGTGCTCGCCGTCCTCGAGTCGGACATCGTCGACCGCGATGCCGCCGATCGTGCCGCGGTCGGCCGGTTGGCCGCCGCTTTCGCCGTAGAAGTAGCTCGTCTCGAGCCGAACTCGTCGGCCGTCGATCGCCGTCACTTCGGTCTCGAACCGTGTGGCGTACGGCTCCGCTGCCGCCCGTTGCCCACTCATCGGTCTCACTCCGTTGCCCGGTACCAAAAAGCTGCTCGCCGATCCGCAGTCGGCCGCGTCGATCTCGTTGCTCGGTCGTTGTTCGATCGGTATTCGATCCGTCACTCGGAAAGTGTCACATCGAGTCGGTCCTCGAGCGCCTCGATCAGGCCGCCGCCGATACCGGCCTGCGTCGCTCGACCCTGCTCGACAGCGAGCAGGTCCTTTTCGGGAACGTCGAGTTCGTCCGCGAGTTCGGACCGCTGGAGGCCGGCATCGCGGCGGGAATCGACGAGCGTCTCGCCGTAGTCCGAGACGAGGTACGGGAGTGGATCGTCGTCGTAGTTGGTGCCGTCTTGCTCCCAGTGCTCGGAGTCGTCGTCCCAGACGGGATTCGCTTTGGCGACGTTCTGGGCGGCTTTTTGTTTGCGGCTGGGTTCGTCTCGGGAGTCGCTGGAGCTGTCGGTATCGCGCGTCGAACGCTGTTGACGCTGTGTCTTCTGTGCGTCGTCGTGGGGTGCACAGTCCGGACAAACCTCGAGTTCAGCGCCGGCGACCGATGCACGTCGGAGCGAATCGCTTTCGGCTCCGCAGAGTTCGCAGTTCGTCCCGCCGCCGCCGCCGGACGAGCCGGTCGAGTACTTAGCCATGGTATTCTTTGGCAACTGCGACATTTGAAATCTCCGTTCCGGCCGGTCCCGTGTGACCTCGCCGCAGACGCAAGCACAAAGGAAAGGGCTTTTATAATCACACTGGATACGATTGAGTGCGGACAAAGAGAACGCAAGTGCGAGCGTGGGTAGCCAAGCCAGGCCAACGGCGCAGCGTTGAGGGCGCTGTCCCGTAGGGGTCCGCCGGTTCGAATCCGGTCCCACGCATCGCCTGGTGGAAGTCGTTCACGACGTGAACGATTGTCCACCGATAACGATGCAGGTGATTTCCCTTCGTGGACATCACCCACGCATAATTCCTTTCGGTGCTACTGATCGAGAGCGACAGGTTTCGGTGTGGTTGTCGGTTTCCACCCGTTTCCACACCGGTCCCGACCGGAGAGCGAACTCTCGAGCGCCACCGTCGTCACGATATCGCTTACAGTGCAAACGGTCTGACTCGAAGTCGATACGCACTTCGTCCTGGTAGCCAACGATCACGTATGGACACGGAGTTCGTTCCGCGCGAACGCGTTAGGTCGCTCACGGCCGTTCTGAGCGTGGTTTCACTCGTGGTCGTCTTTTCGGCGGCGGGCGGTCGCGTACCGCAATCGGCCGTGCCGGCCGCCCCGGCGTGGATTCTCGAACTGATCCCGCACCTAAACGTCGCGCTGAGCGCGACCGCGATCGGCACGATCACGATCGGCTGGCGGGCGATCCGCCGGGGAGCCGTCGTGACACACCGCCGGGCGATGCTCGGCTCGTTCGCCCTCTTCGTGACGTTCCTCGGGCTCTATCTCTACCGGCTCGTCGCGACCGGCGGTCCGGCGTCGTTTCCCGGGCCTGAACAGGTCTATCTATACGTGTACCTCCCGGTACTCGCGATTCACATCTTCCTCGCGGTCGTCTGTATCCCGCTGCTGTATTACGTCCTCCTCCTGGCGCTCTCCCGACCGATTGCGGCGCTCCGCCGGACCGCTCACGCCCGTGTCGGCCGGTTTGCGGCAACGCTCTGGCTGATCTCGTTCTCGCTCGGGATCGTCGTCTACCTGCTCGGCTACGTTATCTACTGAGTTGCCGAAAAACGAGAGCGGACTACGAAATGAGCTGCTGGAAGAAATCGCTGAAGAGGATCAGGATTAGTGCTGCGACGATGATCAACAGCAGGAAGGTAAAGAAGATAACCACTGCTTGCTTCCCGGTCAGTGAACTCCCCTCAAGGAACTCGTTTATGTCCATAGCTGGGTGTTCACGCGTCTCTATTTTAAAATTAGCGCAAACCGACAAGCGGTCACCCGAGCGGTCCGTTCATACGGACTGCTGTAAGTCATTTCCGGCGCAACCGCGCCCGTCCTGCGGTTGCCGGTAAATCGTTACAGCAGACCGTATCAGTCGTCGGCCGACAGCGTCGGCCCGTCGAGCGTCGGTCGGTGCACGTCGCGATCCGTCTCTTCGCCCTCGATATCGTAGGGGTACTCGCCGGTCACACAGCCCAGACAGAGGTCGATGCGTTCCTTTCCAAGAACGTCAGCGACGGCATCGGTCGAGAGGTACGCGAGGCTGTCTGCGTCGATCGCGTCGCGGATCTCTCCGACCGACTTGTCCGAGGCAATGAGTTCTTCGCGGGTCGCCATGTCGATCCCCATGTAACACGGCGCGACGATTTCCGGTGCGCCGATGCGCATGTGGACCTCCTCCGCGCCGCAGTCTTTGAGCAACTGAACGAGTTGTGTCGAGGTCGTCCCGCGAACGATCGAGTCGTCGATGAGCGTGACGGTCTTTCCCTCGACGGTCGATTTGATCGGGTTGAGCTTCAGGCGAACGGCGCGCTCGCGTTCGTCCTGCGTCGGCATGATGAACGTCCGCCCGACGTAGCGGTTTTTCATCAGCCCTTCGGCGAACTCGACGCCGTCGTCGTCCTGGTCGCGCGCTTCGCCGTCGGCGGTCGTCTCGGTCGCCGCGTCGGCATAGCCCGACGCGAAGGCGCGCCCCGAGTCGGGAACGGGCATCACGACATCGGTTTCGACGCCGCTTTCCGCCCAGAGCTTGCGACCCAGGTTTCGCCGGGCCTCGTAAACCAGCGTGTCGTCGATGACGCTGTCCGGGCGCGCGAAGTAGACGTGTTCGAAAAAGCAGTGGGCGGTGTTGTCCGCTTCGACGAGCTGGTAGGAGTCGAATCCCTGGCCGTCCTCGCCGAGGACGACGAGTTCACCGGGACGAACGTCTCGGACGAGGTCGCCGTCTAAGGTATCGATCGCGGCGGATTCGGAGGCCAGAATGTAGCCGTCCTCGAGTTCACCGATGCAGAGTGGCCGATTCCCTTGCGGGTCGCGGACGCCGAGGACGGTGTCGTCGTGGCTGATCGTCAGCGCGTAGGAGCCGTGGATGCGTCCCATCGTGCGTTTGACCGCGCGGACGAGGTCTTCCTCGAGGAGATTGCGCGCGAGGTCGTGTGCGATGACCTCGGTGTCGCCGTCGCTCGTGAAAGCGTGGCCGAGAGCGGCGAGTTCGTCGCGGATCTCGTCGGCGTTGACAAGGTTGCCGTTGTGCGAGAGGCCGAGCGAGCCGCTTTTGAACGAGACGGAGAACGGTTGTGCACACGAGGAGTCGACGGAGCCGGCGGTCGGGTACCGGACGTGACCGATGCCGGCCGAGCCCGCGAGCGGGTCGAGGTCGTCCTCGCCGAAAACGTCGCCAACGAGACCCATATCGACGTGGCTGTGTTGCTGAAAGCCGTCGTGGGTGACGATCCCGGCGGACTCCTGGCCGCGATGCTGGAGTGCGTAGAGCGCGTAGTACAACGGTCGTGCCGCGTCTCGACCGTCCAGTGAGACGCCGACGACGCCGCACTTTTCGGTCATTCCTGTTCGCCGGGGAGTCTCGCCCCGCCCATCAGTCATGGTCATCCATAGGACCTCGACCCGATAAAAATCCCCGTGTTTGTGCCTCCCTTCTGGCGGATGGAACGAATATCTATCCACGTGTGTGGATATCTCGTCGGCATACCGCGGGCGGGCGGCGAAACCGATGACACAGTATTCAAGCGTATTGACTCGAACACCTTGCGTATGCGACTCGAGGAGTACTGGGGAGTCGGCCCGAAGACGAGGGAGACGCTGGTCGCCGAACTGGGGCGAGAACGCGCGATCAGAGCCATCGAGAGCGGCGACGTTCGCGAACTCGCGACCGCCGGCCTCGCCCGCGGGCGAGCGACGCGCATCCTGCGCCGGGCGACCGGCGGCGACGGTATCGACATGCTGGCGACGAGCGACGCCCGGGCGGCGTACAAGGACCTACTCGATCTGGCCGTCGATCACGCCGTCACGCAGCGCGCGGCCGACCGAATCCGCGTTCTCACGCCGCTTGCCACCCGCGAGGAGATGGAATCGCGACTCGACGACGTGCTCGCGGCCCGGGACGCCTGGGCCGCCCTCGACGAAGGAAACCGGGAAACCGTCCTCGCGGCCTACGAGCGCTACGACGACCGCGACGAGAGCGAGCGCGCCGCCGTCGAAACCGCACTCGTACTGCTCGAGGCCGGCGTCGACTCCGGCCCGTTCGCAACGATCGCCGAACTCGACCACGAAACGCTCGCGGCGGCCGCCGACGCGCTCTCGGCCTTCGCGGACGACGGCGGCCGCGGTCGGCTTCGCCGCGGGGCCGACGACGAACTCGATCGACTTCGAGACGCGCTCGGAACGGTCGAGGACATGGACGCGAACGCGCTCGAACTGATCGAGGAGTTGCGCTCGGACGGCGTCCGCGACGTGAGCCAGTTCCGCGAGGCCTTCGAGGACCACCTGCTCTCGGAGACGGCGGTCACGGTCGAGCAGGTTCGCGACGCGATGCCCGCCGACGCGACCGACGCGACGGACTTCGTCGGCGGGACGCTGCGCACGCTGCGCGGCGACCTCACCGCGGCGATCGACGAACGTGAAGAGCGGGTCGCCGGCGAGTTCAGGGCGGAACTCGAAAACTCCCGGTCGGCTATCGACCAGGCAGTCGAGGCGGTCGACGACATCGCCTTGCACCTCTCGCTCGCGCGCTTTGCGCTCGCGTATGACTGTACGAGGCCGACGTTCGTCGAGGGCGAATCGGCCGCGGTATCGGTCGTCGAAGCGCGGAACCTGACGCTCGCGTCGCCAGCGACCGACGCCGAGCGAACCGAGGTCGAAGAACCGGTGCAGCCGATTACCTACGCGCTCGGCGACCACGGCGTCACCGATCCGGCTGCCGTCCCCGGGAGCACCGACACGGCTCCCGGCCGCCAGCGCGTCTCCGTCCTCACGGGCGCGAACAGCGGCGGGAAGACGACCCTGCTCGAAACGCTCTGTCAGGTCGTCCTGCTCGCATCGATGGGACTGCCCGTCCCCGCCGAGCGGGCCGAGGTCACGCCCGTCGACTCGCTCGTCTTCCACCGCCGCCACGCCAGTTTCAACGCCGGCGTGCTCGAGTCGACGCTCCGCTCGATCGTGCCGCCGTTGTCCTCGTCCGCCGACGGCCGCACACTGATGCTCGTCGACGAGTTCGAAGCGATCACGGAACCCGGCAGTGCAGCCGACCTGTTGCACGGCCTCGTGACGCTGACCGTCGACCGCGACGCCCTCGGCGTGTTCGTCACGCACCTCGCGGACGACCTGGAGCCGTTGCCGCCCGAAGCCCGCGTCGATGGCATCTTCGCCGAAGGACTCAATCCCGAACTCGAGTTGCTGGTCGACTACCAGCCGCGGTTCGATACGGTCGGGCGGTCGACGCCGGAGTTCATCGTCTCGCGCCTGATTGCGAACGCGGACGACCGGGGGGAGCGAGCGGGCTTTGAAACGTTGGGTGAAGCGGTCGGGAACGACGTGATCCAGCGGACGCTGGCCGATGCGCGCTGGAGCGAGTAGGGCAGCCGACGGACGTGATTATTGGGACCGCGGACCGCAGCGACCGTCAGGGCTCTCGGTCGTCGCCGGTGTCGAACCGGTAATTTCGTTCCGATGGCCAGTGGTCGGTGTCGAACGCGTCCGTCGTATCTGTCGTGTCCGTAGTGTCTGTTGTATCCGTCGTATCCGTCATGCTCGATGAGGCGACGCTGCTGGATGGCGTTCGAGCGTCGTGACTGGCCTGTTGCTCGCTTCCGAGATGGGTGTAGACAATGCCGCCATACTCCTCGCAAACCCGCGCTTCGAGGTACGCCTGTGCGGCAGGGCGCGCGAGAACACCCATCTCGATTACGTCCGTAAGCGTCGTCTTCGTCGCGCGAAACCAGGTCCTGATCGCAGTGTCGTCGTGCGGATCGGGTTCGACGATCGCGCCGCGTTCGTCACCGTGACCATCCCCCCACTCGAGCCAGCAGACGTGATACGAGGAGACGGTATAGCTGGCGGCGGGGTCGACGAGAAACAGCGCCTCGTGGACGCACGGATCGAGATGCGCGGTCAGAATTCGGTCGCGGGCAATCGAGTCTGCGAGTAACTCCGACGAGACAGTGCCATCGGCGAGTGGCGTTTCAGCGGTAATCTCGTCTGCAAGCGTGAGATCGGTCCCTCCCCAGTGGCTGTATCGGAGGTCGTAGAGGCGGTCGGGCCGACGGTACGCGACGAGCGCTCTATGCCCCATTCGATCCCTCCAAACGGAATAGCGTGTTCGCGTCGTTCGCTCCGGTCACCGCAGTAACGGTCGTTCCACACAGATCCGCGGCCTCGCGCTCACGCCAGTGGTCCGGCAGCCGGCGGCCACCTGGTTCGAGATCCATTGCTGGTTCTGGTTCCGTCCCGGTATTTGAACCTCGGGGCGAAAGCCGGAACTGCAATGATGCGAGAGTCCGCTCGGAACGAGTTCGAAACAGCGAGCGACTCCTGGTGGCGGGATCGATTCTATCTGGTTCGACTCGGCAGCTCCTGAAGGCAGTTCCGACAGAACGTATAGAAGTAGTCGTTCTCCGTCGAGCAGTACGGACACGGCCCCTGCGGGGCTGGCTCGGTCGATGGGCCGGCGGACTCGCGCATATGCGAGCGTCGGTTCGGCCGGCGAAAAGGATAGCTCCGGCATTCGAAGGGACCGTCAGTAGCAGGGCACGGGATTCATGATCGATCTCGCTTTCCGTGCAATTCTGGCGTGAAACAGGAATGCCGTCCCCGAGTTCCCGAGCTCACGGCAACTGCTTCAAGAGATCGCAGAGGATTCAGGAAGCTTCAGGGTTGTTGTCGGTATCGTTGGGGCCATTCGTCGGAGACTGAACTCGCTCCTCGGCCCGCACCTTGAGCGCCTCGTTCATCGCCCTGAACCCCCGTTCGAGTTGCTGTTCATCGAACAGGAGCGGAACAAGTATCCCACGGAACGTCTCGCGATGGAGCAACCTGGTTCGGTCGCCCCCGTCGATCGGATCGAGATGGAACTCGTGATAGCCGTCGAAGATGAAGGGGACTCCAAGTCGGCCGAGCCAGGCTAACCGGCGGTTCTCCTCGACAGCAACGACGACCGGCGTAAACGTCATCCCCCGCGATCCGGGCGGCTCAATTCGAACCTCCAACTCCGCTTCCACCGCCGGGTCCCCTTCGATCGACCGGACGAACGGATTCCACTCAGGATAGCTGTCGAACTCGAGGAGTACGTCCCAGACGACGGCCGGCGGGGCATCGATATCCTCGAAGACTTCGATTACGTTCATAGTAGTTGTTACCGTTCCGATCACAGTTCGTGTATCCGATCGATACTCCGTAAATATCGGCGCGAGCGCGTGTCAGTATTCGTATCGAGCCCGTTCGTAGACTGCCATAACACACCACTTAGCTATTTGCGTCTGTTAGAGTTGTTATAAAACGCGGGGAGACTCTCTCTAAATCCGTCGCGGAGGGATGGTCCGTGAAACGTCTCGGAAAACTGTAGAAGGACGGTGGCATCCCGGTGTGATCGAGAAAAGACTGGTCTGCAGTTACGACCCGTATTGACGCGGGAAGAGGCGTTCCGGGAGCTGTCTCACCGGAGACGCTGCAACCGAGAATCGTCCCGGAACGCGCCGGCCCGACCTATTTCCCCGCAGTTCGTGTCTATGCACCTATGACGAACGTCGCGATCACCGGTGCATCCGGTCGGGTCGGCAGAGAAGCTATCGAGGCGTTTGCAGACCGGGAAGAGTCGCTTACGCTGTTCTCACACAGCGAGTCGGAGGACCTCGAGACGACGCCGATCGAAATCGCCGACCGCGAGGCAGTCGTGGACGCACTCGAAGGCCAGGACGTACTGCTCCACCTCGCCGCCAATCCGGACCCGCGCGCCGAGTGGGACGCCGTCGTGGAGCCAAATATCGAGGGCGTCTACAATATCTATGCCGCAGCCGTCGAGAACGATCTACAGCGCATCGTCTTTGCGAGTTCGAATCACGCGGTCAATATGGCGAACACCGTCTCCCCGACGCGACCGGAGTCGACGGTTGGAAGTCCCGACATCGTTCGGCCCGATGATACCCTCGATCCGGACACCTACTACGGGGTGACCAAGGTCTTCGGCGAAGCGATGGGCTCGTACTACGCCAAACGTCACGGCCTGGACGTGCTCAACCTCCGGATCGGCTGGCTCCTCACGCGGGATGAACTCCGAGCGGAGGTCGCCGACCGGGACGGTGCCGGCGAACGATTCGCCCGCGCGATGTGGCTCAGCCCCGCGGACTGCCAACGACTCATGAAAGCCGCTGTGACAGCCTCGCTCTCGGAGACGCCGCTGACCGCCCACGGCATCTCGGACAACGCAGAACGATTCCTCTCGCTCTCGGAAACGCTTCTCGAACTGGGTTACCGTCCGCAGGATGACTCGGCAGCCGTTCTCGAGTAAGACTGTCTCCTGTACCAATTTTTCGTTGCAACCGCAGGACGGTTCGCGGGTGCGCCGGAACCGACTGCCAGCAGCCCGTATAAGCCAGTCGTCCCACAGCCACCCCGTTCTACACGCTCCACACGTACGTTTTTATATCAATACGTGAATGTCTTCGTGTGATAGGGATCGGGAGACGGTCGCTTCCACGACTGATCGACTACGCGCTCGCCGTCGTCGTGGTGGCCGTTGCAGTGTGTACGTTCACCAGCGTGCCAGAGCCGTACCCAGCATGGCCGACGCTCGGCCCCATCCCGGTAAATCCTGAACTCGTGGTCCCGGGGCTGCTCGGTCTGGTCGTGCTCTCACGACTCATTACCGACGAGTTCAGTGGCGCAACGCCGATCATCGGTATCCTCGGCTCCCTGACGCTGTTTCTCGCGACGATGAGCATGTACATTTTGTACGTCGCCGAGGTCGGCGGCGTCTTCGTCGGCGGCGCGTTTACGCTCCTGAGCGGAATCGTCCTCGCGGCGGTCGTGCTCTTGCAGGGTGCCATTCGAACGGGTCGTCGCTGGCAGCGAACGGCAGACGTTTCCGTCCAGTGAGAACCGCCGGATTCAGCCGGTGTTTCGCGACGATGCAACCGTCTTGGGCGTCACTCTCGGATCGAAAGACCGAATATTGGGACGTTCGTACTCGTTCGTATGTCCACGAAGGTGTCCGACTCGACGGGCTACGTGCCGAATCCCCAGATGTCGGTGTTCGGCTACGTGATGGCAGCGGCACTCGCGGTGTTGCTCTTGCCCGCGCTGCCAATCATCGTTCTGGCGTGGATCCTCTGGCGCGTCTTCTTCGCGGAGGAGCCGGTCGAGTCGAGCTACAAGGACTGGCGCACAGAGACGCAGAACCAGTAGCTGGTGGCTGTAGCGGTCCGTTCCGTGTAGTCACTCCTTCTTGACCCCGCTCACTCGGCCAACAACGACTCGAGTTCATCCGGCGGCCCACCCGGAAGCTTGTCCCGCTCGTGCGGCGCGTCGAACGCCAGGTCGGGTCCGCGAGCGACGATTCGGTTCGGGTTGACGTCCGGATGTGTCGTGTAATAGTGCTCTTTGATGTGGGACATGTTTACCGTCTCGGCGACCCCCGGCGTCTGATAGAGATCCCGCAGGTACGGCCAGAGCGCACTGAACTCGTGGATGGCTTTGGCGTTACACATGAAGTGAGTGTGGTAGACCTGATCGAATCGGATCAACGTCGTGAACATCGCGATATCGGCCTCCGTGAGTCGGTCTCCGGCGAGGTATCGCTGCTCTTCGAGCACGTCGTTCCAGTGCTCGAGCGCCGAGAACAGGTCGTCGATGGCCTTGTCGTAGGGCTCCTGCTCGGTGGCGAAGCCGGCGCGATAGACGCCGTTGTTGATCGGGTCGTAGATTTCGTCGATGATTTGGTCGACTTCGTCGCGGTAGCCGTCGGGGTAGAGATCGACATTTTGGGTAGCCAGGTCGTCGAACGCGGTATCGAGCATCCGCATGATCTCCTCGGACTCGTTGTTGACGATGGTGTCTTCCTGTGTGTCCCAGAGAACCGGCACCGTCACTCGACAGGTCGCGTTCGGATCGGCCCGCACGTACAGTTCGCGCAAGTAATCGGCATCGTGGACGTGATCGCGCGTACAGCCGTCCTTGTCGGGCGTGAACTGCCAGCCGCCCGCCTCGCGGTAGGGATCGACGACGGAGACCGAGATGACATCCTCGAGTCCTTTCAGTGCGCGTGTCACGAGCGTTCGGTGTGCCCACGGGCACGCGTAGGAGACGTACAGATGATAGCGGTCCGCCGCCGGCTGAAACCGTGCGTCGGGATCGTCGCGAACCTGATCCCGGAACGTGGTCTCCTGTCGATCGAACGCCCCGTCGTCGTCGGTCGATTCGGCAGCATCGGTTCGCCACTCGCCGTCGACGAGCATGTTCATACAGGCTCTACTCGGGCGAGCCCTAAAGGGAACTCGCCGAGACGACAGACCGGTCATCAGCTGATCGCACTCCCGACCCAGTATCCCGCGCCGACGGTGAGAAGGAGAACGCCTTCGAGTCGGTTTACCCGCCGTCCGGTCGCGAGCAGCACCGTTGCGAGGAGCGTCACGACGAGCAGCCACACCAGCCCGAGGAGGACGGCGGGATCGACGGCAAGCGGTCGGATGGCCGCGGCAAGTCCGAGGACGCCGAAGAGGTTGAACACGTTCGAACCGATGACGTTTCCCGCGGCGATCGAAACGTCGCCTTGCCGGGCTGCAACGACGGCTGTGACGAGTTCGGGAAGCGATGTGCCGGCGGCGACGACCGTGACGCCGATGAGCCACGTGGAGAGTCCGATCGAGAGGGCGATCGTCGTCGCGGAATCGACGAGTAAGCGACTGCTTCCGATGACGAGGAGGAGACCGACGAGAAAGCGGGTGCTTTCGTAGCTGCGGTGCAGGGGTGGTGATTGTTCCCAGTCAGCGTCCCGTGGTGATCCCTGTCGGCTGGTCGGCTGCTGTCGGTCGCGCAGGTCGTCGTTCGTGGTGTCGACGTTCGAATCGCTGCTCGCGTTGCGTACCGACTCGGCGTCAACAGTGTTGTCTCGAGTCTGCGAGGGTATATCACTCGTAGCGGGCGTTGTAGCCGTTTCGTCCTCGGTTGTTCGCCGGATCTCGACGCCGATTGCCCCGAGATACGCGATCAGCAGTACGAGCAGGAGAGCGCCTTCCGGGCGCGAGACGACGCGGTTTGTGAGAACGCCCGCCACGATTACCGTCGCTGCAGCCAACGCGAGGGCATCGCGGCGAATCATCGTTTCGGTAACGCGAAACGGCGCAAGGATCGCGACGATGCCGAGGATCACACCCAGGTTGAACACGTTCGATCCGACGACGTTTCCGACGGCAACGTCGCCAGTTCCCTCGAGTGCGGCGACCGTCGAGACAGCCAGTTCCGGGGTGGAGGTCCCGAACGCAACGACGGTCAGACCGATCACAAGCGGAGAGATGCCGGCTGCGCTCGCGATGCTGGTAGCTGCAGCAACGAGCCATCGTGCGCCAACCCAGAGGCCGATCGTGGCACCAAGCAGTGCGACGACAGTGACGAGCGTCGACACGAGTCGAACAATCGTGAGACTGCGACAAAAACCCGCCTCACCGCCGCAGGACGGATATCTCATAGCCCGGGGAGAGCGGGAGAGTCCGCCACTATTCGACAACACTTATCTGCCGAGTTTGATAACCGATCTCGTGTGTTACGATGAGTACTGACAACAGTGACTCACCCGACGCGGATCCGAGTGAGTCATTCGTCCAGGACACCGGTGAAGAGGGGCCACGAATCGAGTTCTACGGTGGCCGGGGAATGAGTGCGTTTCCGATCGTGTTCTTCATCCTCTGGGCGATTGCCCAGACAGCCTTCTGGCGAATCTCGGATGAAGGCGGACTCGTCATCGGTATTCTGGTCGGCCTGATTGGAGGAATGTTCTTCGTTCGGGGGAACTGGAAGACCTACGCGAATACGATCTTCGAGGGAATGACCCAGCCGGTTGCCGTGACGGCGATCGTCGCCTGGATCTGGGCCGGGATGTTCGCCCAGTTGCTCCAGGACGGCGGGTTCGTCGACGGCCTGGTCTGGTTAGCCCAAACCGCCGGCATCGGCGGCGCACTGTTCCCGGCGGCGACGTTCATTCTCGCCGCGGTCTTCACGACGGGGATCGGTACGGGCTACGGCGCGTCGATCGCGTTCGTCACGCTGTTTTTCCCGGCCGGTCTCCTGCTGGGAGCCAACCCGATCTTGCTGTTCGGCGCGATTCTCTCGGGGGCAATCTTCGGTGACAACCTCGCACCCGTCAGCGACACGACGATCGTCAGCGCCGTCACGCAGGATTCGGACATCGGCGGCGTCGTTGCCTCGCGGTTCAAATACGTCATCGTCGCCGCGATTGTGGCGTTCGGCGGCTACCTCGTCGCCGGTCAGTTCATGGGCGGCCTCGGGATCGGCGGCAACGCACAGGAGATTCTCGTCGCCGAAAGCGAACCGATCGGGCTCGTTCATCTCCTCTCGATGGGCATCGTGATCGGCACGGCCGTCGCCGGCCGCCACATCGTCGAGGCGATCTCGTGGGGTATCGTCGTCGCGGCGGTCTCCAGTCTCGCGCTCGGCCTGCTGTCGCTCGGGGATATCGTCTCCTTTAACGCGCCGGCGGATGCACCGCTTTCCCAACCGCTCGAGTTCTTGCCGATCCTGACGATCGTCGACGATCCTGATGCGATCGGCGTCGGCGGCAGCCTCATCCAGGGGGCGGCCGGCTTCTTCGAACTCGCGATCCTCGTGTTGTTGATCATCGCGGCGGCCCAAATCATGATCCGCGGTGGTGCCTTCGAGGCGATTCTGGACTGGTCGATCGAGAACCTCGCGACGAACGTTCGCAACGCCGAACTGACGATGGTCGGCTCAGCGGCGCTGATCAACGCGGTCATCACGATCAACACGGCCGCGGAGGTCGCGATCGGGCCGTACATCTCGAAGATCGGCGAGCGGTTCAACCTGAACGGCTACCGGCGAGCGAACATTCTGGACGCACAGACCGCCGCGCTTGGCTACATCTTCCCGTGGTCCGGCGGCGTGCTCGCCGGCTATTCGGCGATGCAGGAACTGCCCGGCGAGTTCGAGTGGTTCGACACCGGCATGCTCGTGACGCCGATCGACGTCGTGCCGTTCGTCTTCCAGGGCTGGTTGCTCGTCGCCGTCTTCATCATCGCAGCGCTGACCGGCTTCGGCCGGGAGTATATTATCGATCGCGAAAGCGAGGAGGTGGCACGACTATGAGCGTCTTCACAAAATTCCTTCGTGGCTGGCAGTTCCGTGACTCGAGTCCGTCGCTCACCGTGGGCGACGAGTGTAGCGTTTTCGTCGCCGAGGCAAACAGCGACGGCAACGGCCACGTCTACATCGGTGATACGCATCTGCTCGTGGAGGGCGCTGGTCCGGAGACAGTCGAACGGCGCGTTCGCGTCGAAGTCACCGAGTTCGACGAGACGAACGCAACCGGCCGCGCCGAGTTCATCGAGATCGTCGGCGAGAGTTCGTACACGAACTAGAGCTGACGGCAATCCCGATGGGATCGTTTTCGCTCCGCTACGAGTTTTTAGTCGCTGCTGCGCGTTTTGTCGGAACGGTGTGCGTGCAGACTGGAATCAAGTCTTTAAGGCGGGTGGGTGTGCATCCACTGGATATAGGTGGTCCCGAGCATGCCAGACGAGGGCGAAGCAGCCGACGAAGGGCGACATCGACAGAGTCGACTCGTCACGGATGACGACGGCCAGTTCGATGCCGAGCGCGCCCGCACCGAATCCCTCCCGATCGAAGACGGCGAAGTCATCGACACGGATGAACTCGCCGACCACCAGCACTACGTCGAGGGGAGAGGGATCTACGACGACCGGAACCGGATCAACGATCTCACCGGCAAGGAGTGGAAGTATGCGACCAAATCGGTGATCGCAGAGGGCTATCCGCCCGACGTGCAACACGACTTGCGCAGCGAACACGGCGGACAGAAACCGCCCAGACTCTGTGCGGACCTTATCGACCGATTCAGCAAGGCCGGCGACACGGTCCTCGATCCGTTCGCCGGCGTCGGCGGCACCCTCCTCGGCGCGAGTTTCTGCGAACACGAGGGCACCGGTCTCCGGGAGGCAATCGGCTTCGAGCGCACCGAACGCTGGATCGAAATCTACGACGATGTCCTCGAGCGCGAGAACGACGCCCGCAGCGCACGCGGCGATCCCGAACTCGCCGCACAGGAACTGCGCCACGGCGACTGTCGCGATCTGATCGAGGACGTGCCCGACGACAGCGTCGACCTCCTGCTGACCGACGTTCCCTACTGGCACATGGACGAACTCGAACAGACGCGAAACGAACGCGAGACGCGGGAAAGCAAACTGGGGTCGTTCGACGCGGACCCAGCAGACGCAACGGATGCAAGCAGTGAGGGAACAGCCGAGACCGGGATCGAAACTGAGTCCGAATCCGAATCAGAATCCGAATCAGCAACCGCAACGAAAGCCGACTGGCTCGACGACATGGCCACGAAATTCGACCGCTTCACCGACGCCGTCGCCCCCGACGGCCACATCGTCGTCTTCATCGGCGACATGTACCGCGACCAGTCCTACGAGTTCCTCTCGGCTGAACTCGCACGCGCGATCGAGTCGACCGCGCCGGTGACGCTCGCAGCGAATTTGATCTGGTACGATCCGACGAAGGACTTGCACGTCTACGGCTATCCGTTCTCGTTCGTGCCGTCGATGGTCCACCAGAATATACTCGTGTTTCGACCGGACGGGGAATCCACGGCTGACCGGGCATAGCGGCTACTGTAGCGCCGCTCGGACCGCATCTGCACTGCTGGTTTCTGTCACAACGGCGACTTCGTCGCCGGCCTCGAGTTCGGTGCCGGGAAGCGGGATAGTAAGCGATTCTCGCGCGCGACCATGAGCGTAGATGCGGGCGGACTCCGGCAGGTTGAGTTCGCTCATTCGTTTGCCGATAGCGGCTGACCCGTCCGGAATCTTGAGGACGGTGAGCTGGAGGGTTGCCGCCAGGTCGGTGACGACGTTGAAGTCGCCGCCGAGCATGGCGGTCTTCGCGCCGGCGGCACCGAGGCGTTCGGGGTAGATGATCTCGTCGACTTCGTCCGCGTACTGTTCGTAGATGTCCTCGCGGTAGTCCTCGTCGATCCGGAGTGCGGTCCGACAGCCGTGGTGGTTGCCGACCATGCAGGCGGCGAAGTTGGCGTTGAGGTTGGGTGTAAACGCGCCGATAGCGTCGGCGGTTGCGATTCCGGCGTCGGTGAGAACTGCCTCGTCGGCTCCGTCGCCGTGGATCGTTTCGAAGCCCTCGTCTGCGGCTCGATCGATCCGATCGTGGTCGTTGTCGACGATGACGACCTCGTGGCCCTCCTCCGCGAGAATGCGGGCTGTTCGCGAGCCGACTCTCCCGTACCCCACGATGACGAATCTCATGGTATCACAGTACGTAGCCGGGGCTAAAATACGTTGGTCCTGATAGAACCTCGGTCGCAGTCGTTCAATGGTGTGCGGACGGCGCTCCACGTCGCCGGCTATGTATGCACGAACGTGTGTGATATCGGCGGAAGGGCAGACAAGAACTTTTAATTAAGGCCTGCGGTTATGCTTGACTATCCAACATGGGGGTTACCGAAACGATCGCGGATTACTTCGGGTTCGACGAGTACGAAACGGACCTCTCGACCGAACTGATCGCGGGGCTGACGACGTTTCTGGCGATGTCGTACATCATCGTCGTCAATCCGCTCATCCTGGGGGAGGCGATCGAGATCGAGGGGTACTCCGGAGCGCAGGTAACGCAGATGATCGCCGTCGCGACCATCCTCGCGTCGGTCGTCGGGACCACGGTCATGGCGCTGTGGGCGAATCGCCCGTTCGGACTCGCACCCGGCATGGGTCTGAACGCGTTCTTCGCGTACACCGTCGTCCTTGGTCTCGGCGTACCCTGGCAAGTCGCCCTCGCCGCCGTCTTCGTCGAAGGGCTCATCTTCATCCTCCTGACGGTGGTCGGCGCGCGCCGCTACATCATCGAACTGTTCCCCGAACCCGTCAAGTTCGCCGTCGGTGCCGGGATCGGTATCTTCCTGCTCTTTCTCGGCCTGCAGGAAATGGAACTCGTTGTCTCCGACCCCGAAACGGCTGTCACCCTCGGCAACGCCGCGACCAGCCCCATCGCCGCCCTCTCGGTCGTCGGCCTCGCCCTGACGCTCGTCCTCTACGCCCGCGGCACCCGCGGTGCAATCGTCATCGGGATCATCTTCACCGCCCTCGCCGGTTGGCTGGTTACCCTCCTCGGTATCGTCTCACCGAGTGAACTCGCACTCGAACGAGAGTATAACCTGGTCACGAACGACGGGCTAAGCGGTATCATCGAGTTGATTCTGAACGTCCAGTACGACTTCACGCCGCTCATCGCCGGCTTCGTCGACGGCCTCGGGATGATCGCCGAAGACCCGTTTGTCTTCGCACTCGTCGTCTTCACCTTCTTCTTCGTCGACTTCTTCGATACGGCGGGTGCACTCATCGGCGTCTCCCAGATCGGTGGCCTCCTCGACGAGGAGGGGAATCTCCCAGAAATCGAAAAGCCGCTGCTGGCCGACGCCGTCGGCACCACCGTCGGCGCGATGATCGGCACGTCGACCGTCACGACGTTCGTCGAGTCCTCCGCCGGACTCGAGGAGGGCGGCCGAACCGGCTTCACCGCGCTCGTCGTCAGCGGGTTCTTCGTCCTCTCGTTGTTCGTTGTCCCCCTGATGGCCATCATCCCGCAGTACGCAATCTACGTCGCCCTCGTCGTCGTCGGTCTCATCATGCTCCAGGGCGCAGCGGACATCGACTGGCAGCACCCGGCCTGGCTCATCTCCAGCGGCCTGACAATCACGGTTATGCCGCTTACCACCTCGATCGCGAACGGACTCGCCGCCGGGATCATGAGCTACCCCCTCGTCAAGGCTGCCGTCGGCGAACGCGCCGACGTTTCGCCCGGCCAGTGGGCCCTCGCCGTCGCGTTCGTCCTCTACTTTGGCGCGTACTTCGCCACCGACGCCGGATTCCTGACGTTCTAACTCTCTCTACCCACCGCGACCGGTGCGCTCATACGTCCCGCGTCATTATCTTGCGCTATGGCTGCCATTACCATGTACGAACTCCCCGGCTGTCCGTACTGTGCGAAAGTCCGCTCGAAACTCGACGAGCTCGAACTCGAGTACGAGACCATCGAGGTACCACGCTCACACGGCGAGCGGACCGAAGTCGAGGAGGTAAGCGGCCAGACCGGCGTTCCCGTCATCACCGACGAGGACAACGGTGTCGACGGAATGCACGAAAGCGACGACATCGTCGAATACCTAGAAGAAACCTACGCATAGAGCCGACCGTCGGGCGAACAAGCGGCTATTCGTCGGTTACTGACGATCACCAGAACGGACGATCAGCCGTCGGTTCACACGACACTAGTACTGGTGAATACGAGTGAGGTCATTCCGGTGACATATCGTCGCAGAACTCAAGCCGCCTCCTCGTGTTCGGCTCGCTCCCGAATTACATCCCGGAGTTCGTCCGTGTCGTGTAGATCCGCGAGTTCATCGCGCTCGACGAGCGCGGTACCGTCGACGGCGTCGCGTTTCGCCCGGTCGACGACGTAGACAGATCGCGTGCGAGTGACGCGGCCGATCGAACTCATGATGCGGGCGCGTTTCTCGGCGGCTTTGGTGAACTCGGAGTGGCCGGTGAGGACGACCTCGCTGTCGTCTTCGTCCTTGCTGACGGCCTTGAACGGCGAGCGGATCGTCGGATGGACGCTGTAGCCGGCCCGCGTGAGGACGGCGACAACCTGTTCGTCGCCGGGATCCGCCTCGGGATCGTCCGGCGTCGACTCCGTCTCGTGGACATCGTCGGTTCCGTCGAGGACATCGACGGGACTGGTAAGCGGTGCCTCGAAGAGGTCTTCGAGCGCCATGGCGACCTCGACGGAGGCGTTCATCCCGTCCTCGTACTTCGAGACGGTCCGGCGGGAGACGCCGAGTTCACTCGCGAGTTGGCCGAGACTCCAGTCGCGGTCCTCGCGTTCGTCGGCGAGCAAGTCGCCGTCGATGTTGACGTAGAGGCCGCCCGGTGCGGCGTAGATCAGCGGCGGGACGCCTTCGATGAACAGGTTGTACGCGGTATCGGGGCTGAAGACCGGAACGCCGTGTCGGAAGTAGACGACATCCGGTTTGAGATCCTCGTCGCGACTGCGCAAGCCGATCACGATCGGCGTCGCCTGCAGGTAGGTACCGAGACGACGCATCTCGTGGCCGGTCGCCTCGTTGAAGGCGTCGATGTTGCCGAGAATCTTGACGAGTAACAGATCCTCGCCGCGACGCGCAGCGATATCGAAACTCTTCGGTCGGATCGCACACCGGTCGCTCACCACGAATCCCGCATCCTCTAACATCGCGGTCACGTTGCCGACCAGTGCGGAGCGGGACATAGGGGGATGTAAGCTATTCCTCATATAAGAGCGTTTCCCCGAGATGCCCGTCTGCGGTGTCGCGATTGCGGGATGTATCAGCAGTATACTTATATACTGCTTTCATTGCATTGTGATAATTGTTCGTTCCGGCTGACGCTACACCGCCGCTGTCCTCACGGCACCTGTCCCCGCCCCAAGTAAAACACGTTGCCCGCATCGAAAGGCGTTACTCGCCGCCGGTACAACCACCGTCGATGACTGTCGTCGGGATCGACGATACGGACTCCCGCGAACACGGCATGTGTACGACCTACGCTGCCGCGACGATCGCCGAGCGACTGCGCCGCGATGCCGGCGCTTCGATCGATCGCATTCTCCTCGTCCGGCTCAATCCCGCCGTCGAGTTCAAGACGCGCGGAAACGCGGCGCTCGCGATCCACACCGACTGCGACCCCGCCCGCGCGTTCGAACTCGCGCGCGCTGAACTCGAGTCGCTTGCGGAAACGAGAGACGACCGGACGAACCCGGGACTCGTCGTCGCCGATGTCCGTCCAGAAGCCGACGATCTGCCGGCTGAACTCGGCCGGTTCGCGATGCGGGCGATTCGAGAGCACCTGTCCATCGAGGAGACCAGGGCCGTAATCGACGGCTACGGCTACCGGTCGTGGCACGCCGGTAACGGTCGCGGGCGGATCGGCGCGCTGGCCGCGATCGGTGCCTGGCGCGCACTCTCTGCGTGGACGTACGAGTTCATCTCCTACCGCGAGCCCGACCGGTGGGGAACGCCGCGAGCAGTCGACCACGAGAGCGTCTTCGCCGCGGCAGAGCGGGGGTATCCTGCGGTCTGGGACACCGTCGACCGCGGCGAGAACGAGACCGTTTGCGTGCCCCACACTCCGGGGCCGATTCTACACGGCATTCGCGGGGACGATCCCGATCGGATCCGCCGGGTCGCCGAACGGATCGAGAGCGAGCCGGTGCGGACGAGCCAGTTGTTCGTCACGAACCAGGGAACGGACGTGCACCTGCGGGACCTGACCGCGGACGAAGCGGGAGGACGAGCGCAGGAATCGGAGTCAAAAGCCGGCCACCCGCCGGCCGAACTGCAGGACGGCCGTTCCTATCGGCTCGACGCGCGCGTCGCCGAACCGCCCGAAACGCGGCGCGGAGGACACGTATTCGTGGCGGTAGCTACGGGTGTGGGCGAAGCTCAAGCGACGGCCGGCGACGTCGACGCCGCATCCACCGCGCCGTCACACCATACCCTCACCTGCGCCGCCTTCGAACCAACCAAACGCTTTCGCGACCGCATCCGCGCCCTTCGCCCCAGCGACGAACTCACCGTCTGTGGTGAACTTGCGGACGGCACCCTCAAACTCGAGAAGTTCGCTGTCCGCGACCTCGTGACCACTGAACTCGTCACACCCACCTGTCCGGACTGCGAGCGGACGATGGAAAGCGCCGGACGAAATCAGGGATATCGCTGTCGCGACTGCAAGACGAGTGCGGCCGGAAAAGAGCAGGTACCGATCGAGCGCTCGCTCGAGCGCGGCTGGTACGAGGTGCCGCCGTGTGCGCGACGACACATCGCGAAGCCGCTAGTTCGAGGCGGATTCGACGGCCCGATTCACCCGGAGCGCTGATCGCCGGGCTCTCCAGCGGGGACGATCAGAGACAGTCAGGGACAGTCAGGGCATAGTGAACTACCCCACCCTACTCGCTCACGGCTGACACCGTTCGCTCCTTGAGGGTAGCGTGAGACCGAAGGTCTCACGGACCATGCGAACGGGCGCTNCCCTACTCGCTCACGGCTGACACCGTTCGCTCCTTGAGGGTAGCGTGAGACCGAAGGTCTCACGGACCATGCGAACGGGCGCTTCGCGCCCGTGAACAGATGCCTGATTCCACGACGTTGTCAGACTGTGTCTGACAGCCCGCCAGACGGAGTCTGGCGAACGCGCTTTGCAGGAACCGAAGTGGTTCCCGTAGGGAGCGCAGTCTCCACAGGCGTTCGAAAATCACAGTGCGATTTTCGCAGCCCNGAACCGAACGGTTCTGAGGACGTTGATTCGGGACAGCCCGTCCCTACTTGCTTCAGACCGCGTACCAAGATGTTGTAGGCCGCGTTCCAGTCCCTGTCCGCCGTGAACCCGCACGAGGGGCACGAGTGTTCGCGGACCCACAGCGGTTTGTCGGTCGAGACACCACAGGCCGCACACTCTTTGGTCGTCCCGGCTGGGTCGACGGCGACAAAGTGCGTGCCTTCGCGTTCGCACTTGTACTCGAGCATTCGGAGGAACGTCCCCCATGCTGCTCCGGCGCGGTTGCGGCTGTTCGACGGGAGTTCCATCAACCCCTTGGCGTCGAGATCTTCGACCGCCACGAGATCGTACTCTCGAGCGTAGTGGTTCGAGAGCTTGTGCAAGAAGTCCCGGCGCTTGCGCTTCAGATCGGCGTGGCGTTTGGCAACGATACGCTGTTGCTTGCGGTAGTTCGCCGAGCCGTGTTCTTTCCGTGAGAGCTTTCGTTGCTCGCGTTCGAGCCGGTCGCGTTCGTCCGAAAGATCGGGACGTTCGACGGCTGTTCCGTCGGTGTCGTGAGCGTACTTGAGGATTCCCACGTCGATCCCAACAGAGTTCTCGATTATCTTGGGCTTCGGCGGTGCTTCGTCTTCGGTTTCGATTCCGAAGACGGCGAACCACTCGCCAGTCGGTTCCTGCTTGACGACAACCTCTTTGATCGTGGCGTCGTCCTCAGAAATCGAATATTACTGATGGGCTGCACAAGAGCTGTCGCTCTTGTGAACGTCGGGAACGCCGCGGTGGTAGACCATCGGAATATCGCCGATTTTGGAAAGAGAAAGCACAGTACGGCCACTCGTGTTGTTGAGTTCGAAGCCGGATTGACTGTACTTGATCGAGCGATACTCCTGCGGAGCCTTCCACTTGAGTTCGCCGACGCGGTAGCCGTTGTCCTTCCGCCTCTTCAGCGTCGAGAGGTTGTCGTACAGCCGTTGTACGACCTTCTGTAACACCTTTGAGTGGACTTTCTTCAAGTCGGTCCACTCGCGTTTGAGGTTGGGAAGGACTGACTGTTCGGAGTAGGCCGATGTGCCGTCCTCGCGGTTGAGTCGGTGCAGAAAGTGGTTGTAGACCTGTCGGCAGATATCGACAGTCCACGCTAACCGGTCGTGGAGTTCGTCGGTCGGATTGAGCCGATACCTGTAGTTGTAGCGCATGGTCTACTCGTCTTCGTCGGACGGATCGGTGACGCGGACGACCTTGACGGTGGCACCGCGCCACCGCTTGGGAACAAGCACATGAGCACCGTTCCCGGTTGGTTTGACTTCGGCTTCGTGGACTTCGTGCCCTTCGACCTCGTACCGATCCATTATCAATGTTTACACTACGTAGAAACATAAAGCTACCGATAGCGTGGGCCTTCGGGCCTGCTGTAGAACAGTCCAAGAAACTCGTGCGGCGTTGACGAGACGCTCCGCGTCTCGTTCGCGCACAAGAGCAGAGCTCTCGTGAACGCTGTATCCCCTCCCTGCTCGCGTCTTCGACGCTCGCTGAGGAAGGGGCTTTAGCGCCTCGATTTAGGTAAACACGTCGTCTACAGCGAGGTCAAATACGTCGTGAAAGCGTGCACGTCCTCACCTACGCACGCCGCAAGAGCACTCCGCTACTGTGATGGATTCGATCGTTGTCCACTGTGAGCGTCTCTCTTGGACAAAGCGAATCCGTGCGCTTAAGTAATGGACGCTACAACGATTTGATCCCAACAAAGAACTGATGCACCACTCCGCGTAAGCGTGAGTGGGAAGGGTCAATGCAGGCCGGCCGTCTACCGGCGTGCAGATGCGACCGTGTGTACGTGTAGTCCAGGCGTCCACTGGACCCGTTCCCGGGTCACTTGCGTTCCAC
>NZ_AOIL01000043.1 GCF_000337595.1 Natrialba taiwanensis DSM 12281
CGTAGTAAGCCGTACGGGAAGCCGGAGTTGCGTCGTGCGTTTTGAAAAACGAACCAGGGAGTGTGCCTGTTTGACGAGTCTAACCCGATTATCGGGGAAGGCGTAGGGAAACCGATATGGCCGCAGCATTGCGAGGGCCGCCGTGTTCAAGCGCGGGGAGTCAAACGGGCACGACCCGAAACCGGACGATCTAGACATGGACAAGGTGAAGCGTGCCGAAAGGCACGTG
>NZ_AOIL01000044.1 GCF_000337595.1 Natrialba taiwanensis DSM 12281
CCCCCAGCGTCGTGATCGCGGTCTCCCAGATCGGCGGGAGCAAGAACAGGCCGAGGCCATTCCCGACGAAGATCAATCCCGTTGCAGCCCCGCGGCGCTCCTCGAACCAGCGCGGAATCACCGACGCGATCAACACGAATACCGTTCCCAGCGCGAGTCCGAGTACCGCGAAGACGACCGTCAACCCGAGATACGACTCGACCGCGTACAGCGACGGCGCGAGCAACCCCGTTGCAACCGTACAGACGAATAGCACGCCCCGGATCGGCAACCGCGCGGAGAAGACGCCGATGATTCCGGACCCGATGAAGAACGTACACAACATCACGGAGAAAACGCCCGAGAGGACGACCGGAGACACCGCGAAGGCCTCGCTAAAGGGCTGTCGGAAGATGCCGTACGAAAGCGGTGTTCCGAACGTAAACACCATCCCGAACGCACCGGCGAGTGCGATACCCCAACTCCGAGGACTGTCGGGCGTTTCTGCGACCGAATTCGGCACGTCAGTGCGTAAGTCGACCGGTAGCGAAAAGCTTCCGTTTCCTGCACTTCACCGCCTGTCGTCTCGAAACTGAACTCGTACTCGCTTTCGTAACTCCGGTCTCGCCGTCTCAGGAGCAGACCCTTCCGTTCTTAAAACGTCACTAGAATCGCCGCGTAGACGAGCGCCCCGGAGACGAACGCCCAGAATCGGCTCTCCCGAGTTCGTGGCAGTTCGTCTTTGATCGCGTTGAACACGACGCCGCCCGTCAGGAGTCCGATGAGGATCGTAAACAGCGCGTCAGCCATCGTATAGACGGCTCCAATGACGGCTCCGACGACGACCGCGGCCGCGAGAATCCAGCGTCCCCTCCGCCTGTAGAGCGCCTGGTAGTGCTGTTCCAGCGCCTCGTCGTTTCCGAAGAGGTGAAACGCCATCGCGAACGCGAACAGCACCGTATTCTCTGTTCCCGTCTGCCCCTGAACCAGTACGTAGCCGATGAACGCATTGTAGACGACGAACCCGCCGATGTGCACCCAGAACACGGGTTTTGAGATACCGACCTTCGACGCGACTGCGAGGGTATCCACGACGGTTGCGATCCGTTCGAGGCCGTAAAAGAGTGCGACGCCGATGAAAACGAGAATGTAGATGTGGTGTTCGGTGAGCGTTGCGAGGCCGAGTTCGACGCCGGCGAGCGATCCTCTGTGCGCATCGAGTTCAGGGAAGAGGTGGAGGAAGGCGTACACGAGCGAGATGCCGCCGGCTATCGAGAGGATGCTGTGCCGAGAGATACGCGTCGTTTCCGAGCGGATATCAGGCAGGAAATGAGCGAGCGCCACGCCGATGACGAGCAGGACGGTGAGGAGTGAGCCACTGGTAGTGGCCGCGACCGCGGGTACATCCATCGAATGACACCCTTCGCGGTGCGTGATGCTCTCTCTTTCGGTGCGAATGCGGGGGTAGTGCCGGCCTACTGCTTCGTCTCTATCGTCCCGCCCCTGTAACCTGATCCCTCTGTCGTCTTCCTTTCGTGCCAGGCGACTAGCGAACTGGTGAACTCGCAAACGAGAAGTGCTTGCAGCGAACGCAGACTGGCCAGTATCGCTGGCGCGTGTCTGTATCCGACTCGACTTTGTAGACGTATGAGTTAGTCTAACTAATCGGCCTAATTTGTAAGCCTAATCAATGAACGTGCCTCTATAGTCTTTCATCGAAACCGCTGCACAGAGCACCGATCCGGTTGATTTGTCGCAGACAGCGTCGCAATCCCCTCATTTTGGCTCCCGATTTCGATTAGTTCGTTTTGACCGGGTGGTTGATATGGTATATTTTGCAAGCAGGCGCTTCTTCGTACTTGGCGTGGGAAGTGAACTCGTGATTCGATCGTTTAAATCTCCGATGGAGTACGTTCAAGGACGCGACGCGCTCAGTCAGCTCGGCGACCAAGTCGCGCCGATCGCGGAGACCGCGCTGGTGATCGGCGATTCGGACGTTCTCGGGATTATCGGCGACCGGGCCGAAGCGAGTCTCGAGGAAAGTGACGTCGACGTGACGCTCGAGGAGTTCGGCGGGGAGGCCTCCGAGACGGAGATCGACCGGATAACGGAGGTCGCCCGGGAAATCGACGCGGACGTGATCGTCGGTGCCGGCGGCGGAAAAGGGCTCGATACGGCCAAAGCAGTTCGGGAGAACGCGGGCGGGGCGATGGTTTCGATGCCGACGATCGCCTCGACCGATGCGCCGACCTCGAGCCTGTCCGTGATCTACTCCGAAGACGGCGAGTTCGAACGGTACCGCTTCTACGAGTCGCATCCAGACGTAGTGCTCGTC
>NZ_AOIL01000045.1 GCF_000337595.1 Natrialba taiwanensis DSM 12281
GGGACCGAAACCGACTCGGAGACGGGCACACCGTCCCGCCGACCATCGATAGGACGGTCATGAACTCGTGCCCATGACGGCGGACTCGACGCAGCGACAGCATCTCAATCAGCGACAGGTCTCTGTACCACGACTACGACCACGACAATGAGCACCCAAAACGACGCGGAGCAGCACGGGCATAGCGCGACGACCTACGGCGATGACAAGCCGATTCGAATCCTCGATACGGACGGCACCGTCCTCCCGGACGCCGAGGTGCCGGACCTCTCGGCCGACGAACTGGTCTCAATGTACGAGGACATCAAACTCGCCCGGAAATTCGACCAGCGGGCGATCAGCCTCCAGCGACAGGGGCGTATCGCGACGTACGCGCCGATGACGGGCCAGGAAGGCGCACAGGTCGCGACGAGTTACGCCCTCAACGACCAGGACTGGCTGTTTCCGACCTACCGGGAACACGCCGCCAAGTACGTCCACGGGATGGAACTCGAGTCACTGCTGAAACCGCTCTGTGGCCATCGAGACGGGTATGCGATCCCCGACGGCATTCCCGTCATGCCGGAGTACATCCCCATCGCGACACAGATCCCGCAGGCAACGGGAATGGCCTGGGGGAACCGACTCCAGGGAACCCCCGACAGGGCCGCTCTCTGTCACTTTGGCGACGGGGCGACCTCCGAAGGCGACTTCCACGAGGGACTGAACTTCGCCGGCGTCTTCGACGTCCCCGTCGTCTTCGTCTGTAACAACAACCAGTGGGCGATCTCCGTCCCGCGGGACCACCAGACCGCCAGCGAAACCATCGCCCAGAAGGCCGCCGCCTACGGCATCGAGGGCGTCCGCGTCGACGGACTCGACCCGCTGGCTATGTACTCGGTGACCAGCGCAGCACTACAGAAGGCAAAAAATCCCGCAGAAGACGACCGCCGACCAACCCTCATCGAGTCCGTCCAATATCGGTACGGCGCGCACACGACCGCTGACGACCCCTCCGCCTACCGCGACGAAGACGAGGCAGACGCCTGGCGCGAGAAAGACCCACTCGACCGGCTGCAGAACTACCTGACCGCCACCGACATCCTCGACGACGAACTCGAGGCCGAGATCGACGACCGCATCGAATCGCGGCTCACCGACGCCGTCGAAACCGTCGAAAACGCGACGACCGACCCCGACTCCATGTTCGATCACGTCTACGCCGAGCTCCCGGATCGACTTCGCAACCAGCGCGACCGCCTGCGCTCGCTCCGCGAGAAATACGGCGACGACGCCTTCTCCGAGGTGTTAGAGTGAGTTCCACGACGGCGGACGACGGGACGGCCGAAGCCGAGACGGACACGAACGGGGAAACAGACACGGAAACGGACACGCTAACCCTCGTCGAAGCCGTCCGGGACGCCCTCTACACCGAACTCTCGCTCGACGAACGCGTCATGATCCTCGGCGAGGACGTCGGCGAAAACGGCGGCGTCTTCCGGGCGACCGCCGAACTTGTCGACGAGTTCAGCGCCGAGCGCGTCGTCGATACGCCGCTCGCGGAATCGGGCATCGTCGGCACGGGGATCGGCCTCGCGCTGAGCGGACTGCGGCCGGTCGCGGAGTTGCAGTTCATGGGATTTTCCTATCCCGCGTTCGACCAGCTCGTCAGTCACGCGGCTCGATTGCGAAGCCGCAGCAACGGCCAGTACTCGGTTCCGATGGTGATCCGCATGCCCTACGGTGGCGGCATCCGCGCACCCGAGCACCACTCCGAATCCAAGGAAGCCTTCTTCGTCCACGAACCGGGGTTGAAG
>NZ_AOIL01000046.1 GCF_000337595.1 Natrialba taiwanensis DSM 12281
AGAATCTTCTGCACAAAGACGCCTCTTCCGCTTCACCTCAATCGTTCTGACGACTTACCCCGATGCCGTCCGTGGATTCAATAGAACCGATCTAAAATATAGTTTTATTTCATCGTACACTCTCATGGAGAGGTAAGCCCTCGTTCAGCAGCGCGGAATCGTCCGGCACAATCGCATACTGCGTTCACTCAGACTCCGGGAAGGGGTAGCCGAGAATTTTAGAGGATCTGTAACAAGTTTCTTGTTGACAATCTTTCTCAGTGACTGATCTGTGAGTATAATACACCACTAGCCGTTACTGTCTTTACCGCTTATTTCGATGGCGCATACCAGCTATACAGGTGCTTAGAACCCGGTTCTGAACGTCGAGTTCATAATCGGCGCTGAAGAGTTCAGGAGAGGTGTCGGGTAACGGAGATCCGGTCGTATTCACAAACCAACCGATCGATTCGTTCGGCACTGGCCCGGGAGCGTCAGACGGCCGTCTGCCAAACAGTTATTAGTAATCACCAATAATAATCAAGTGCCCATCCAGGCGAGTTCGTCTGGAGGCATCCCCCCCATCCGCTTGTCAATCCATCCCCCCCATCCAGTGAGCAAGCACGCGGCTGGGTTTGCGGCCTGCGAGCGCGGCGGACTTCGCCGTGCACTCGCCGCTCCCCCTTCTGGACGTCTTACAACGGAATCGTTGTCAGTAGCGTCGAGCACAACAGTGTCGTCGCGAGTAGTAATGCGGGTATATCGAGTCGAGAGAACGTGAGTGGGGGCAGCGTCGGGTTCCAGGCGAAACAGCGCGCTCGGAGAGCGAGCGAGAGGCGGTCGGCTCGATCGAACGCGCGCGAGAGTCCGAGCAGTGCGATCGTCCCGGCTCGTTCGTGGACGTGTCGCTGGGTGCCGAGTCGGGCGGCCATAGCGTCTCGAATCGTTTGGATGTCTGCCCGAAGAACGGGGAGGAATCGAAAGAGAAGCGCGACGCCGATACCGAGAAGGTGGCCCGGACGGCCGGGAATCGTTCGCTGGATGGCAGCTCGGGAGTCGCGGATGCGCGTCGAGCGGACGGCAGCCGTGCTGACGAGGAGCACGAGCAACACTCGATAGCTCGCGAGAGCGGTGGTGAGTCCGGCGTCGGTATCGATCCATGGCGGACCGAGCGTAACGGCAGCGAGCAGCGGTGCCAGCGAGAGGATGACGAGCGCGTAGCGAGCGGCGATAACTGCCCGAATCGGTGAGACGCCGGCAGCGGCCAGCATTCCGATCGCGAGCCCCGAGAGTACGAGGATTGCACGCGGACCGGTGTGTGTCAGTGCAGCCGTAGCGAATCCGAGCTGGACGGCGAGCTTCGAACGCGGATCGAGTCGGTGGGCGAGCGTATCGTCGGGAACGTAGGTGAGCATACTCTGGGGGACTGACGTGGCGGGTCACCGGGTCGCGAGTTCAGCACAGTCGTCGAGTGCCTGTTCGGGTGTATCGTCGATGATGATCTGGCCGTCCTGCATACCGATCACGCGGTCTGCGAGGTCACGAATCTCGCGCAGGTCGTGGGTCGCCAGCAGAACGCCCGTCCCGCGGTCGGAGAGCGATTCGAGTCGCGAGCGGACGGAGCGGCGGGCGGGCGTATCGAGACCGGTGAAGGGTTCGTCGAGGACGAGATATAATGGTTTCATCGCGAGCGCGCCCGCGATGGCGACGCGGGCCTGCTCGCCGCCCGAGAGAGTTTCGATGCGGTCGTCCTCGCGGTCGGCCATGTTCACCGCCTCGAGGGCGGCCGTGACGCGGCTGTCGATTGCCGAGCGCTCAAGTCCGAGGTTCTCCGGGCCGAACGCCACGTCCGTGCCGACTGTCGCGGCGACGAACTGGTCGCGCGGATGTTGAAAGACCATGCCGACGGTCGAGCGGGCGGCGATCAGGTCCGCTTCGACCGGCGTCCCGTCGACCAGCACGGTGCCGCTGTCGGGCGTGAGCAGCCCGTTGCAGTGGCGCAGCAGGGTCGTCTTGCCGCTGCCGTTCGGGCCGACGAGAACGACGAACTCTCCGTTTTCGATCGTCAGCGAGAGGTCCTCGAGAACCGGCACGTCGTCAAAGCCGTACGTGACGGATCTGAACTCGATCATCGAACTCGGGTCGGCGAGAGGCGGCCGCTTCTGACGATGACGACCGCGGCGGCAATCTTTACGATTTCACCGGGGATGAACAGCAGTGCACCGGTGGTAACCGCCTCCCAGGCGTTCAGTTCCAGTATCAGGCTCATGTACGCCGACCCCATCCCGTAGATGAGGATCGTTGCGGCGACGAGTGCGGTGACGACGACGGGTAGCGAGACGTTCGCCGGGTCTCGAAGGTCGGTTCCGCGATGAACGACGAGCCCGATAAGCGCCGCCGCGAACGGGTACGACCAGAGATAGCCACCGGTATCGGCAAACAGGACGCCAATGCCTGCATTGAATCCGGCGAAAATCGGGACACCGGCTGCGCCGGCAGTGAGATAGAGAACCATCGAGAAGGCACCCCAGATCGGGCCGAGGACGAGTCCGGCGAGGAAGACGATCAGAACTTGCAGTGTGATCGGAACTGGCGACAGCGGGAACGGTATTGCAATCGGTGCAACCGCACCAAGTAGCGTCGCGAGCAACACCGCGCGGGCGAATCGATGCACGACGGCGTCGCCGACGAGTTCAACCCCGCGCTGATCTGTTTCCATGCCCCCGCCTCGTTCGTAAACCGTGATCAAAACTTCGGTTTTCGAGGTGGGTACCGACCGCGGTGATCGCTGGGAGAAAGCCGGGGTACACTCACGCGCAGTCTCGTACTCGCCTGCCCGAGAGAGGGAGACCGAAAGCAGTCGCTTCCTGTCGCAGTCCGTGACCGTCCCCGTCGCTGCATAGCGGTGTCAGTCGCCGCTGAACTCGCGTTGTCCACCGGTAAGTCGCACCTCACTCACCAATGCCATATCGTAACAAGCGATTGTGTCAGCGCGGCTGCTGAAACGACCGGCGGGCTTATGCGCGGATTCGGTCGGGTGATGGGAAACAATGTGGGGTGGTACTGCACACCATTTGGATCGGGAGAATCGCACAGCGGGACGGCGATACCGGTGCTCTACTCGAGGCGCGAGACGGGGCGTATCCTGTCGGTGTTCGCGTTCGAGGGACAGGTACTCGCGGCGACCACAGCAGGATGGCTGGTGCGACGGTGATGGCGGCCGGCGTCACGGTGGTCGGCGATGATGCGGGCGCGCACACGAACAGTCACAGTCATCGTGGTTGCGAGTCTGCTGATCACGAGCATGGCCGCAGTCGCGCTACTCGGAACTGACCGTCCCGACGCCGGAAGTGACGAGCCGAACGCCGAGTTCGGCGACGCGCCCGCGTCTTCGCCCTCCGCTTCGGCGCCCGGCGTTGCTAGCGACGGAGGCGGAGCGGAATCGTCGCCGACACCGCTCGCGGCGGTCGATTCGCCAGCGGCGGATCGTGACGGCGTCACCGCCGGTGGAACGCACCCCCAACCGGACCAGGCTATCCTCACACAGGAACTCGAAACCGCCGTCGAGGAGGGTGTCGATCGCGGGGTTGAACTCGTTCAAGCTCAGGGTATCGAGGTGACACAGGACCAGCGCGCGGCTGCGATGGACGCTGCCAACGCAACCGCCACGCAGCACCAGGAAGCCGACGCGCAGCAGGTACAGGCGGCGACGACGGGTGCGGTACACGGGACGCTGATTCAGGAACAGCGAGTGAACGCGACGCAGATTCAGGCCGCCATCGCCGGGGCGACGGACGGAGCGCTCGCACAGCACCAGACGGCGACTGCGAGTCAGTTGCAGAGTGCGGCCTGGGGTGCGACACACGGAGCGGTCGCCCAGGGACAGCGCGTGACGGTCGAACAGCTCCAGGTTGCAACCTACGGAGCCGCGGCGGGTGCCGCGAGTTCAGCCGGCGAGCACGAGGTGGACGACCAGCCGATGGTTCAGGAGGCGGCACAGGGGGCTGCCTATGGTGCGCTGGCACAGTACCAGCAACTCACCGCCGAGCAGCGCCAGGCGATACCGGTCGAGCACGTGCAGCACGCGGCGGCGGGCGCTGCGTCGGGGACGCTCGAGGGGAGCACGGAAACGGCGCTCGAACAGGACCAGCGGGTCGAGGCCGACCAGCGCCAGCAGGCGACGACCACGGAGATCCAGATGGCGGCGAAGGGGGCGGCCGCGGGCGCGCTCGTCCAGAGACAGACGGTAACGGTCGAGCAGACCCAATCCGCGGCGCAGGGCGCAAGTGCAGGTGTGATCAAGCAGGTGCAGTCGGTCCGCGTCGAACAGGTCCAGCGGCTGTCGACGGCGAAGATCGAAGAGGCCGCACACGGCGCGGCGACGGGGGCGATCACCCAGTCGCAGGCGGCCACCGTCGAGCAGATTCAGGCGGCGGCTGACGGCGGTGCGCAGGGCGTGCTCGTCCAGCACCAGGAGGTGTCGATCACGCAGATCCAGGCCGCCGCGACGGGTGCGTCGAAGGGAGCGGTCGAGTCGGCGGTCCAGTACCAGGTCGTCGAGATCGAGCAAATTCAAGCCGTCGCCCGCGGTGCCGGCGAGGGGGCCATGGTTCAGACGCAGGTCGTCACCGCTACGCAGGTCCAGCGCCTCGCCGCGGGGAGTGCACAGGGCGCACTGACCCAGTACCAGGAGGCGACCGTCACCCAGCTACAGGTGGCGGCAACGAGCGCGAGTCAGGAGACGGCGCGGGCGATCCAGTCCCAGCGGATCTCCCTCACGCAACTTCAGACGCTGACCGCCGAAACCGCAGCCGAGACGACGAGCTACGCCGTCCAGCAAGGGATCGACGGCGAGACTCGGCTCGTCCAGTACGTCGAGATCGAGGTCACCCAGCGTATCGAGGAGATCGACGAACTCGAGGGCAACGCCTCAATCTCGTTCTCGAACCAGAACACGACGGGCGAGACCGTCGAAATCGACGCGGTGTCCCTCTCGGAGGGCGGTTTCGTCGCGGTATACGACGATACGACCGCAGCCCTCGATCCCGACGACGTGATCGGCGTCTCATCATATCTCGAGCCCGGTGACCACGAAAACGTAGAAATCCAACTAGAGGAGTCGCTCGATGCCGATCGGGCGCTCACCGCGGCCGTCCACCACGATACGACCGACGACGAAACGTTCCGCTACGTCGAGCGAGACGGCGGCGACGACGAGCCGTACGTCATCGAGGGCGGCGCGCCGGTGCTCGATACGGCGTTCGTCACCGTCGACGAGGCCGAGACCCCCGACGAGCGCGAGGCCTCCCTCTCTGTGAGCGACCAAACCGGCGACGGCGAGACGCTACTCGTCGACAACGCGAACGCCTCCGTCGACTACCTCGTGAGTGCCACCTACAACGGCGAGCGCGTCGACAGTGACATCATCGATGCGGGCGACGCCGTCTCGGCGTTCGAACTCGAACTCGAGCCGCCGGTCGCGGCGGACGGCCCCATCGCAGTCTCGGTTCGAGCGGCGGACGATGACGAGGCACTCGCGAACGAGACGATCGAGTTCACGATCGACGAGCCGATCGATCCCGACGCCGTCCTGTCCGTCGGCGACCAGACCGGGGACGGCGAGTCGCTGACGATCGAGGCAGCCAACGCGTCGGTCGACTACGCGCTGACGGTCGCCGACGAGAACGGGACGCAACTCGCTGAGACGGAACCGTTCGACGCCGGCGAGGCGATCGAGAACGAAACGATCGACCTCGAGACGCCGCTCGAATCGAGTTCGCTGCTCGAGGTGTCACTCGTCGCCGTCGAGGAGAATCGGACGCTGGAAACGGAACTGCTCGAGTACACGGTCGACGAGTCGTTCCAGGTCGAGTTCGCAAACTGCACGCGGGCCGAGGTGACGGGGACGTTCGAGGAAGGCGAGCGAATCGCCGCGAGCACGGGCTTTTACGCTGCCGGCGGGTTCGGAAACACGATCATCGAGGATTTCGTCAGGATCGGCGAGGATACCGAGGCACCGTTCACGGGAACGATCGTCTTCGAGGTCGGCGCGGAAGACGAGTTCGACGGCGAGACCGTCACCGTCGGCGTGCCCGAGTACGGCACCTTCGGCACCTACATTTCCGGTATCAGCTCGCCAGAGGCGATTCCGTTCGCCGGCATCGACCATCCGAATCCGCAGGCGCAGGCGTGCAACGAGGAGGTTCGGCCGGCGGAGCCTGCAATCGCCGTCGAGGAGACGACCGTTAGCGACGACGATCCGGATGCGCCCGTCATCGACGTGACGTTCAGTTCCGAGAATCCGAACGACGTCGCGCTGCCAGGAATCAGCGAGTTCGTCGGCGGGACGACCGACGAGGAACCGGTCGACGCGCTCGAGCCCGGCGAGGACGAGTTCACCGTCGAGTGGACGCCCGCGGCCGAGGACGAACGGCTGGTCTGGCAGTTCGACCTCGCTCACTTCGGGTACGAGGAGCCGCTAATCGCCGAGACGCCGACGGCGGGGGAGATTCTCGGGGAGACGGCCGAGCCCGCTGCGTTCGCGGTCGAGATCAGCGAGACGAACTCGCCGGTCGAACAGGGCGATCCGCTCGAGGTCGAGGCGCTCGTCGAGAACGTCGGCGGCGAAGCCGGCGAGCAGGACGTGGAACTCGCTCTCGACGACACTGTCGTCAATGCAACCGCTCTCGAACTCGATGCCAATAGTTCTGAAACGGTCTCGCTGAGTGCGGAGACATCCGAGATCGAGCCCGGCGAGTACGCGGCGACGGTCGCAACCGAGAACGAGACCGCAGAGACGACCGTGACGATCGAAGAGCCGCCCGACCCCGCCGCGTTCGCCGTCGAAATCGACGGGACGAACTCGCCGGTCGAGCAAGGCGACCCGCTCGAGATCGAAGCGCTCGTCGAGAACGTCGGTGGCGAAGCCGGCGAGCAGGACGTGGAACTCGCTCTCGACGGGACGGTCGTCGATTCGACGAGCGTCGCGCTCGACCCTACCGCCACTGAAGCGGTCTCGCTGAGTGCGGCGACAAGTGAACTCGAGCCCGGCGAGTACGCGGCGACGGTCGCGACCGAGAACGAAACCGCTGAAACGACCGTGACCGTCGCGGAGCCGGCCGATCCCGCCGAGTTCAGTATCGTCGATCTCTCGGCACCCTCATCCTTCGTCGCCGGGCAGGACGTGACCGTCGCCGCGACGATCACGAATACGGGTGAGCAACCGGGTAGCCAGCCGGTTACCTACAGCGTCGACGGGACGACGATCGCCGAGGACGAAACTGAACTCGAGCCGGGTGAAACGACGGTACTGACGTTTTCGTCGACGATTCCGGAGGGTGAGTCGACGCACACCGTCGCAACGGCGGACGAACAGGCATCGGTAACGATCGAAGGCATTGCGGTTCCGGCCGACGAGTCGCCGGCTGACGAGCCGACCGAAGGGACCCCGACGGAGAACGGCGACGGCGAATCGCCCGCCGGAACGTCGACGGACGAGTCGGCTGCTGAAGCTTCACCGGAGGACGACACGACGGAAGAGAACGCGATAGCCGACACGGCCACTCCCGACACTCCCGATTCCGAATCGATCGAGCCCGGTGCTCAGCAGGAGACGAACGGTGCTGCTCCGAACGAGACGGAGACCTAGCTACCGGTAATGTTGACTCACGACGGTTCGAAACGCGACGAAATCGAGCCGAGTTAGTGCTGGTGGCCGGTCGCCTCCCCGAAGGTCACGCCGAAGCGCTCCTCGAAGAGTTCCATGATGCGCTCTTCCTGGGCGTCGAGTTCGGGATCGGTTTCCTCGCCGTGGTGGACGATGTGGTGGGCGCGGCTGGCGAACGAGAGCAGCGTTACGTCGCCGACCGTTTCGGCTGCGGTCTGGTCGCCCTCCGCGACGAGATCGAGGAGTCCGGCGGGGACTGTGACCTCGTCCGCGGTGTCGTCGTCGGCGCTGATCGAGATGGTCGTCGTCTCGACATCGGTTGTATCTGCCATACTCCTACGTCGAGGAGCGACCGTAAAGGTGCTGTGGGATTCTGGTGCGTTTGCCGAACGTTCATCCGGCAGCCCGCGATGTTTTTGCCTGCTGATGCCGTGCGTGGGCATATGCCACAGGTTGAACTCGACGAGGAAACGATCGAACGGTTGGACGAACTGCGCATCGAGGACGAGTCGAACGACGAGTTGATCATGGAACTCATCAACATCTACGAGACGAGCGAGTATACGCTGTTCCACGCGGGCGACTGAGACGGTCCGCTGTATCGATTTCCCGACGCAACCGCCGGACGGTTCGCGGTCGCGCCGGAAACGACTGACAACAGTCCGTATGTCCGGACGAGCGTTCGGGCACGACGGTATCGACGTGCGATGCACGTCCGGACGGATAATGGAACGACGACGGGATCAGAAAAACGGCTGAGCGAGCAGTGAACGGACCGTTAGCTATTCGCTTCGGTATCGTCCTCGCTCGTCACGACAGCGGCCTCACGAACGGATTCCCAGCGTCCCTTCGATTCGAGGTGGGACTGCAACTCGTCGGCGTAGGCCTGGGTCAGCCGTTCGGCCGCCTCGCGTTTCTCGGCGTGATCGTTCGCGCCGCCGCCCATCCCGAGTGCGCCCTTGATCGAGTCGACGAGTCCCCCGGAACCCGAACTGCCGCTACCGCCGGCACCGGAGCCACCCGCCCCAGCCATCGCCCCCATCCCCGACTGGACGTTTTCGAGTTCAGGAATGATCTGTTCGAGCTTGTCCGTATCTGCGACGATCTGCGCCCGGTCGGGGTCGTCGGGGTGTTCGATCTCGAACTCCGTCGCGGTCATGATCAGACTCCACTGCTGGTTCGAGAATCGTGAACTCGCGATCTGCGAGGAGAACTCCTGATCGACGGTCATCCGCTCGCCGACGATGCGGTCGGTCCAGGATGTATTGCTCATGCGCGAGGATTCGGACGGTAGTTGTATCAGCGTTTCCCTCCGATTTCTCCGATTTCGAGGGCGTTCAGTCGATTCGCTCGGCGGTGTCGGCGTACTGTCTCGCGAGCGTCGCGTAGTGGTCCGCCGTGGCCGCGAGTTCAGGATCGTCGACATCGCCCTTCGGTTCGGCGGGCGTCCCAGCGACGAGCGTGGCCGGCGGGATCTCGGTTCCTTCGGTGACGACGCTGCCGGCGGCAACGACGGCTCCCTCGCCGACGTGTGCGTCGTCGAGAACGACCGCGTTCATGCCGATCAGTGCGCCCTCGGCGACGGTGGCGTCGTGGACGATCGCGCTGTGGCCGACCGTGGCGGCGGATTTGAGTTCGGCCGCCTCGTGGAGGACGGCGTTGTCCTGCACGTTCGCGCGTTCGCCGACGACGATCGTGCCGTGATCGCCGCGAAGCGTGGTGTTCGGCCAGATGCTCGCGTCGGCTTCGATGACGACGTCGCCGATGACGACCGCGGTCTCATCGACGTAGGCCGAGTCAGCAACGCGCGGGGCCGCCCCGTTGAACGAGCGTAACATGTGCGGGGGTGTCTCGCGAACGGTCTTGAATGTGTGTCTTGGTGACGGTATCCGCTCCAATGTAGTTTGGCATCACGGCTAAGATGACGGCACGAGATGTATGAAATACAGCGGGCGAACTGGCCCTCACTGCCAGCGCTCCGCTGCTGTGAAATCCCTGCCCTCCCGTTACGGGCCAAGTGGATTCACGACTCCCGCATACCCGGCACCCACCCCCCGCCACCCACCACACCCACTCTACCCCTACCCGGATTTTCGGCGGCTGTAACCGATTCCCACAGCCTCGTAGCGCGCCGGTTCTGACACTCTCATCGATTCAGCATCCGCCTCTCTGCACGGAGTTACTCCTCCGAAAGGCGCTCCGACAGCCGATCGAACCGATCCTGTGTCCGCTCGCGTCGAACGTCCTCCTCGTCCTCGCGGTACTCGAGATCGACTACCGAGTTCACCTCATTGGTCGTCTCCTCGTTGGCCGTCTCGTCGTCGGTCGTCTCGTCGACGGTCACCTCGAAAACCGCACCGTCGTGCTGTCCGGCCGCCGGTACCCGGTCGACGGGAAGCGTGACTTCGGCGACGGGGTCGCCGTCGTCTTCGAGCAGCAGGACGGCCGTTTCGCCGTCGACGATACGATCGAGAACGGCGGTGTAGGTCGCTCGAGAGTTCATAGCTGGTGTGACGTAGGAACCGAGAGCCTATCAATCGGCGGTGTCGGCTGGAGCCCGACCGCACCGGGTCCCGCCGCGGCGGACTGAACTCGCGTCGAGGCCGCATCGGATCGCCGTTCGACGGTCGCCTGCTCGTTCGCCTCATGTTTCCGGTCGAGCAATACCGACGGATCGGTCGAGGCCTCGGTCTCCGGCGTCACCGACCGCTGCTCGCCGTCGGTCCGGAGCACGACGTCCCCGTGGACGCCCGTCCAGTAAGTCTCGATATCGCGCTCGGCGAAGACCTCGAGCACCTCGTCGTGTGGATGCCCGTACTGCGAGTCGAGCGCGCTCGAGATGATTGCCGTTTCAGGGTTGACGGCATCGAGGAACGGATCGGTCGACGACGTCGACGACCCGTGGTGGCCCGCCTGGTAGACGTCGACATCGAGGGCGTCACCGTGTGCGTCGACCAACCGCGCTTCCGTCTCCTCCCCGATATCGCCGGTCGTCAGATAGCTGAACTCGCCGAACTCGACGGTGAGGACGACCGCATTTCGGTCAAGATCGTCACCGGAGTGGTCCGCAGGCGGGTTCAACACGGTTATCTCGGTCGCCTCGCTTTCGAGCGGGAGCGTATCCCCCTCGACGACTTCGAACAGGTCGACATCGTGTTTCTCGATCGCGTCGAGATAGTTGTCGTACGTCGCGCTCGTATGCGCGACCCCGGAGTCGTAGGCCGCGCCGACGCCGTCGCCGTTTTCCTCGAAGTACTCGATGACGCCCGCATGACCGCCGATGTGGTCGGCGTGAGCGTGCGTCGCGACGAGGTGGTCGATACGGTCGATTCCGCGCTCATCGAGGTAATCGATAACGTCCTGACCGTCCGCCGGCCAGTCGCCTGTATCGATCAGCACGGTCTCGTTTTCGGGAGTGACGAGCAGCGTCGAATCCCCCTGCCCGACATCGATGTGATGAATCTCGAGTTCACCGTCGACGGCCGTCGGGGCCTCGGGATCGTGCTCGCCATCGTCTTGCTCCTGGTCAGTGTCGCCGAGACTGAACCCACCGCCACAGCCTGCGAGCGTGACCAGTCCAGCAATGGTAATTACCACCAATACTCGTTTTGCGGGCCGCCCAGTGCGAAGTGATGACATTGTTGTTTGGCGTCAGTGCGCTGTGATCGAAGCGGGAGTACGGACCGGGGTGCAACGAGCAGCGAGCAGCGGAAGGACGATGGGCGATCAGTGACCACCGCTTGGAACCGCCACCGACAGGTCAGACCCGGCTCACAACCACAGTCGTCCCGCTCAGAACGCGTCGCCCTCGAGACTCGCGTCCGCGTGCAGGCTCTCTTTCAGGGCGTCGTGGACCTTGCAGAGTTCGAACGCGCGCTCGATGATCTCCTCGCCCGTCTCGTCGTCGACCTCGGCCTCGACGCGAATATCGAACGTAATCGACTCGAGTTTGTCGTCGTCGTTGAGTTCGCCCTCCGAATCGATCTCGATCCGTCCGAGGTCCTCGACCCCGCGCTGTTGGCCGCCGACTCGCAGTGCGGGGACGTAACAGGACCCGTAGGCCGCGAGCAGCGATTCGAGCGTATCGGGTGCCTCCTCGCCGTTCGAATCGATCGTCGTCTCGAACTCGCGGACCTCGTTCGTCGCGCTGTAGCCCTCTTCGGAGATCGTCGTCGCCTGTTTCGACATAGCACTCGTGCCATCCACAGCCGGCGCTGTAAACGTTGTTCTCGTACGCAGTAGCGTTCGTCTCCGTGACAAAAGGAACGCGAAAAAAGAAGAAAGCGGTTATCCCTCGAGTTCGAACGGCTCGCCGGCCACGAGCGCGTGAACGTCCGCGTCGCTGCCCGTCGCCCGGACTTCGCGCTCGAAGTCGTCCGTGTCCTGTTCGATCGGCGGGAAGGTATCGTAGTGCTGCGGGAAGGCGTGGTCGACGTCGAGCCAGTCGACGGCGACGGCGGCCTGCCACGGCCCCATCGTGAAGTGATCGCCGATCGGTACGGCCGCGGCGTCCGGTTCGAGATAGGGGCCGATGACCTCGCGCATCTCGGTCATGAGCGAGGTGTCGCCCGCGTTGTAGAACGTCGTCGATTCTTCATCTGAGACCTGCGTCGGCTTCGTATCCGAAATCACGAACCCGGCCGGCATCCCGCCGCTCGCATCGTTCTCGGTCATGATCCCGTTCGTGTGATCGGCACGGACCATCGTCACGAACGCGTCGCCGCACTCGACGGTGCCCCCGAGGTTCATCCCCATCCCGCCGACCGCGTCCTCGAAGCCGAACTCGTCCTCGCAGTAAGAGACGAGTTCAGGTGTCGCGACGAGCGTCGCCTCGCTGAACTCGCCGGCGTGGGCGATGTGGTCGGCGTGGCCGTGGGTGAGTAGCACGTAGTCGGGTGTGTCGACGGCCGACGGCTCAAGATCGGTCTTCGGGTTGTCGAAGAACGGATCGATCAGCAGGTCGGTCTCACCGACGGTGACGTGCCAGGTCGAGTGACCGTGCCAGATGAGTTCCATAGCGTTCGGTTGGTTCGTCGTGAGCGACTTAAAACTGGGTGGGGCGAGGTCCGCTAGCGGCGACCGGCTGCCGGGAGCCGTAGGGCAAGCCGACGGGAGGACAGCTAGCTGCACTGTCTTTCGGCCCGGTGTCGGGCCGCGGTTCAATGCCGTGAACGATCACCAGTATTTATTCGTCACCGATCGAAATTATAACCGGCCGCACGCACGCTGACACACCCTGCATGCGGTTCGGCCCTCGGAGTGCTCCGCACGGTGCGGACCACGACTCGAAGTGGGCCGATGCGATCCGGCATCCGGAACCGATCCGGCGGGAACTGTCCGTGGTAGCCCCGTTTTGGGGCGGCCTCGGTTCCGGTTTGTGTCCCACGATTGCACGGGGCTGACCGCGTTTTATCCCGCGAGATGAACAGACTGGGACGAGTTCACTGGGCGACCGCAATGCCGTGGCGTTTTTTATCCGGCCCCCGTACGGAGGGTATGCTCTCACTGACGCTCGAGGACTTCATGGTAGAGCTCAACGACGGCGCGATCAAGAACGTCGGCCCCAACAACAAGGAGGCCACGATCAAACTGTTCGACGTCGAATCCGCCGAGGCCCGCGAGTTCGGCGACAAGCGCATCAAACTCGTCTTCGACGACGCCGACGGCAACGAGATTCAGGTCTCGCTGTTCCCCGAAGACATCGAGGAACTCCTCGGCGATCTCGACGAACTCGAGGAGAACTCGGCGGTCTTTGAGTAGTGCGCTCGGTGTGCGGAATCGACGACAAAAATTGATTTTCGGCGGAATCGCCCGGACGTAGTATCCGAGTTCGGTGCGCTACTTCGGGGTGACTCTTGTCTCATCCGAACAGTGCTCGTGCTCGTACTCGTAGTCGTACTAATGACGAACTACTGATCTTGAGCGGTTTCGCACCCGTAGATCGGAGTTACCCGTCGCCCAATTGTGGGTCATAGTAGATGCTCAGACTTGCGGACGTTCCCTGGGAGCACTCCTCTGAATTAGCATGGCGGCCTTCCCGGGGAGCCCACGGGAATTGCGCGGGTTCCTTGTCATCGATGCATCCGTCTTTAGCTAAGCGGAGAACCACGTGACAGCGGCGGCTTATCGAGGCATCTTTTCGAGAGGAATGAGGAGGAAACGACTGTGTCCAACAGCGCCTCCTCATCTCGGATTATGCGTCGGCTCACTACACTGTTTCCCTCTGAGTTCCTCAAAGAGCACGCCGAGGAACTCGGCGTGGTCGAACGTGACCGTAAGCTCCAGATTCCTGCCTTCGTCTGGGCATTCGTGTTCGGCTTCGCCGCAGGCGAAAGCCGAACACTCGCTGGCTTCAGACGCAGCTACAACTCGACAGCCGACGAGACGATCTCTCCCGGCGGCTTCTATCACCGGTTGACGCCGTCTCTTGCAGAGTACTTCTGCGACCTCGTCGAGCACAGCCTCGACGAGGTCGCTGTCCCGGACACTGTTGACGCCGATATTGACCGATTCAGGACGTGATGATCGCTGATGGAACCGTCCTGCGGTTGCACGAATTTCTCTCCGAGGACTACGAAGCCCGGAAAGAGGAGCAGGCTGGAGCGAAGCTCCACCTGCTCCACAATGCCACCGAGCAGACGATAGAACGGCTCGACGTGACTGACGAGAAAACGCATGACAGCACGTTGTTCAACACAGGATCGTGGCTCGAAGATCGGCTCGTTCTGTTCGACCGTGCCTACTTCAAGTACCGCCGCTTTGCGTTGATCGATAAGAACAACGGCTACTTCGTGAGTCGGCTGAAAGAGAGCGCAAACCCGGTCGTAACGCAGGAATTACGGGAATGGCGCGGCCGCGCCATTCCCTTGGAAGGTGAGCAGATCTACGACATGGTTGATGACCTGGACCGTGAGTTCATCCACGTAGAAGTCGAAGTAGCGTTTGACCGAAGACCGTACACAGGCACGCAGTCATGCGATACGAAGCGGTTCCGCGTCGTCGGCGTCCGCAAAGAGGACGCCGACAACTACCACCTGTATATCACGAACCTCCCGAGAGAGGAGTTCCTGCCGTCGGATCTAGCCACGATTTATCGTTGTCGGTGGGAAGTGGAGTTGCTGTTCCGTGAGTTAAAGACGCAGTACAAACTGGACGAATTCGACACGAGCAACCCGGATGTCGTCGAAATTCTGTTGTACGCGGCGTTGCTGTCACTGCTGGTGAGTCGTGATCTGCTCGATCTGGTCACCGAACAGGCGGACGATGAGATCGTGTTTCCGCCGGAATGCTGGGCGGCGACCTTCCGGTCGCACGCCCAGCTCATCCTCCACGAACTTGGCGAATATCTCGGCTACTCACCGCCACCACTGCTCGAACGATTGATCGAAGATGCACAGAAGATCCACCAGCAACGGCCAGTGTTACAAGAGACGCTCGCTACCGCTACGCAACCGAGGTGTGAGTCTTAGCTAAAGACGAATAATAACTTCCATAATCACTATGAAACCAACAATGGCTACATATGAGCATGCCTTCTAATTGCCCCGGCTCGGCTTACGACCGTTCCGTATGCGGAATATATTAGTGTTGGTAGGGAAGAATACTACCGGATGAGTCGCACTCTTCGTCAGAGTCTCCACAACGGTTCGTGGTACACGAATCCGATCTCGGTGCTCGGCCGGTTTGAGTGGCCGCGGAACCAACTATGAGAGTCACCTCTGTCAGCACTGTCGCGAGACCCGTCGTCGGTATCGTATCGAAGCTGGAATGCTGTTCGGACGACCCGAAGTGAACGTTTCGGACCGGCTACCGGAGTAGTGTAAACTAATGAATCCCGTCTCACACCGATCTCTCGCTGTCGGCGTCTTCGGTGGTATCGTGAACAGCGCTCTCGTATACGCCCTTTTGACATACTTCGATAATCCACTATTTAGCTCGGAAAGCCTCTTGTCGTCCGTCGTTGTCGGAGCATTTCTCCTGGGATTTCTTGCGTTAGCCCTCACAGCACACACCGGATTGATTGCGTCAGCAGGCGGATTCGCCGCGTCGCTGGGCGGGATCGTGTACTTGGAGGTGACATCCCCCGCACCCGAAAAAGTGGGCGAACTCGGCGGTCACGCTATCGTTGATGGACCGTTCTACATCTGGTACTACGCCGATACGTGGTATGTGTGGGTGTCGCTATTGGTCGTCGCCAGCGTTGCTGAGTACGCGATCCGGTTCGGATACGACATCGGTACTCACCGACTCCGGAACCTCCCGGCGTTTCCGCCAACACGGTCGGATATCGCAGTTCTCACCGCCGGAGCCGGTGCTCTCGTCGGAGTGAGCACGGTCCTGTTGCTCAGCGAGTCGTTCACGACAAGTATTCCGATTCTGTCGTTCGTCTTCCTCCTCACCGCAGCGGGGACCGCGGCCCCGCTTCTGGCGCTCGTCTCGAGGGGCGTGGTCACACCGGTGGGGCTGTACGTCCTCTACGCGCCCACGACCCTGATAACTGCAGCTATTATGTCGACCGATGGCCCCGTTTGGGTCACCCTGTTCGGATTCGGACTCGTACTCGCGCCGCTCCTCTGGAAACTCGAGGAGGTCCTTCGGAGCAGGTACCTGGGCTGGAACGGCGGTCGGTTCACCGGTTGATCGAACCCGGCCTAACCGACGTCGATTGAGACCTCTAGTCGACTTCGGTCCATAAAAATAGCATGGGTAGAGCGTGTCATAGAATCCAACTCATAGCTTGAGCATCTCACGTCCCGGATCGTGTCCTCGCTCGTAGTTGGTGATTGCAATGACGATCNATCGTTGGTTCGTTCGACTCCTGTCCGGTTGTTGTACGTCTCGTCCAGAATGGATTGTTTCAGCTGAACGTCCTCGCTGTGTTCCTCGATTCGGTCTTCGACCCTGTACTCAATGTTTTTCGGGTCGTCAGTGTTTCGCGGATTGTATGGAGCGATTGGCACGATCCCTGCGGCCAGCAGGTGGTCGTGCCAATCGAGGATGTCGTAGGCGCTGTCTCCAAGCATCCAGATCGGTGTATCGACGGCGAGCGCGTCACGGGTGACGCGCATCGCCGTCTCTTGGTCTGCTTGTTTGGCCTGGGTGAACT
>NZ_AOIL01000047.1 GCF_000337595.1 Natrialba taiwanensis DSM 12281
GGCTCTTAGCGGCAATAGCGTACAAAAACGGCGTTACACAGACTGAACTAGCCGAATGGTACGACGTTCAGCGACGCACGATCTATAGCTGGCTCAAGCGACTCGACACCGACGAGTCGCTTGAGCAGGCTGTAACTGACGATCACCGAACTGGGAGAAAGAGAAAGCTCTCAGAAAAAGAGCAACACGAATTCGAAGAAGCTGTCCACGACTCACCCGAAGAAGTTGGGGTTGACGCGCCGGCGTGGACGCCGGCACTCGTCCAGCAGTATCTCGACGAGACCTACGATGTTGAGTACTCAATCCCGAGTTGCCGGCGGTTGCTCAAAGAAGCGGGATTGAGCCATCAAAAACCACGCCGTACAGCCGCTGANAGGCTGACGAACAAGAGACGTTCCACGAAGAACTCAAAAAAAGCGGCGGGAGATGGACGCCACAGTAGTCTGTATCGATCAAACCAAGAGATCCGTGCAAGTTGAGCCGCGTGCCGCGTGGTTTCCGCGCGGCACGCGGCCGGCCATCGAATTGTCCGGGCAACGCGACTGGACGTGTCTCTTGGGCGCGATCACCGAGGACGGTGATCGCTTTTTCTCTCGGTTCGAAGAGTACGTGACCGCCGAACATGCGAAACATTTCATTCTCGCGTTATGCAACGAGTTCGAAGATAATTTGAT
>NZ_AOIL01000048.1 GCF_000337595.1 Natrialba taiwanensis DSM 12281
GAGAATCTTCTGCACAAAGACGCCTCTTCCGCTTCACCTCAATCGTTCTGACGACTTACCCCAATGCCGTCCGTGGATTCAATAGAACCCTCTTCATCTGAAAACGAGACAACGACACGCTACTCGACCAGCCACGCAACCCGTCACAACTCCGCATCGCGGAGTTCGATATCCGCCACGAGTTCAGCCGGCGCGGCGTCCTTGCGGATGCCGTCGAGCAGGGTGAACGCTTCGTCCGGTGCCAGGAAGTGCTCCGTGACGACGCGCCCGAGCGGTGTCGGCTCGAAGCCGTCGATGAACTCGTACTGGAGGAGTTTGCCGATGGCGTGTTTCGTCGGGACATCGCCGAGCATGCGGTCGTTGAGCGCCTTCGCGGCTTTGCCGCCGACGGTGATGTTTGCGAGCGTCTCCTCGATTGCGGCGCGTTCGTCGTAGTGGGTCATCACCGACTCCATCTCGCCTTTCAGGAGGGTGAAGGCGACTTCGTCCTCGGACATCTCCATCGAGTTGTGGTAGGCACAGTCGGGTTCGACGAGGACGTAGACGGTCCCCTTGTCGTGGTAGTCGGGGCGGCCGGCGCGGCCGAGCATCTGGTGGAACTCCTGGACCGAGAGCCACTCGATGCCCATCGCCAGCGAGTCGAAGACGACCTGTGAGGCCGGGAAGTCGACCCCTGCCGCGAGCGCGGCGGTCGTGACGACGGCGGACAGCTCCTGCTCGCCGAACTGCCGTTCGACCGTTTTTCGGCGTTTGTAGTCCAGTCCGGCGTGATAGGGCGCCGAGGAGTACTCGAGCTTTCGGGAGATTTCGTGACACCGCCGGCGCGAGTTCGTGAAGATGATTGTCTGGCCCCGGTATCCCTTGGAGGATTCCGTGTCGAACTCGCGTTTGACGAGTTTGTTTTCGACGCGGACTTTCTCCTGGCCGTCGGCGAAGGTGACGTGGCGTTCGATGGGGACGGGACGCTCTTCGAACTCGATGAGCGTCGATTCGAGCGCGCCGGCAAGGTGTTCGGGGTTGCCGACGGTTGCAGAGAGGTAGACCCACTGGGCACCGTGATAGTCGTCGCGGCGCTCGGCCCGCTGCTCACACGTGTGCTTGAGTCGCGAGATGAGGCCGTCCAGTCGGTGGCCGCGCTCCTCTTCTTTTAAGGTGTGGACCTCGTCGATGACGACGGTACCGATATCGCCCATGTCCTTGCCCGTTCGCAGGGCGTGGTCAATCCCTTCGTAGGTGCCGACGATGACGTCGGCGTTGGGATCGAACTGGTTGCCGTTGTCGGTGATTCGGCTCGCCCCGACGCGAATGGAGACATCGACGAGATCGCCGTACTCCGCTTCGAAGTCCTCGTGTTTCTGGTTGGCGAGCGCGACGAGCGGCACGAGAAAGAGCATCTTCCCCTTGCCGTTGAGAACGCGGTTGATCCCGGTCATCTCGCCGACGAGCGTCTTCCCGGTCGCCGTCGCCGAGACGACCATCTGATCCTCGCCGTCGAAGAGTCCGTTCTCGACCGAAAGGCTCTGGACCGGCAGCAACGTCTCGAACCGATCCTCGAGCAACCCCTGTAGTCCTGGGTGCAGGTTCAGCGAATCCACGCGGACGGGATCGACCTCGTCGGTCGTCGCCGAGATGGTATCGAACTTCGTCAGATCCGGATCGAGTCGCCCTTGCAGCAGGTTGACGATCCGATCTAGGTCCTGCACTTCGAGCATGAGGTCCTCGAGTCGGTCCTTGGCCGCCCCCGTCACTTCCCCGCCGCCCGAGTAGGAAAGCTGGCGCTCGAGTTCGCGGCGAGCGCAGTCCTGACAGATCCAATCTGCGTCGTCTTTGACCGCCGTCTCCGTCGTAATCGGCGAGTAGCGCCCGGCGGAGGCGCAGTAGCGACAGGTCCGAACGGTCTTGACTTTGTCCGCGAGCTGGTAGCCCGACAGCATCTCGGTCAGTTCCTGGCGGCCCTCCTGGGAGGTCTGCTCGGAGATCCGAATGCGCTTTGCGCGGCGTGCGAGTTCGATGAACTCGTCGGGTTGGCGCGGCTCTTCGCTCGATCCGTCTTTGAGTCGGAATTTGGCGGGGCGAGGGCCGGCCGACGTTTCGGAGAGGCCGAGCTTCGCACGGAACAGTCGCTTGCCGTCCCGTTGGACGACGAGGAGATAGTCGCCGCCGGTTTCGTGGCAGAAGATCGTTTCGACCTGCTGGACCTGCTTCGACACGAGACGTGATACACGCGTGGCGTACTTGAGCGATTCGGACTCCGGCAGTTGTCGTCGCGCGTCAGGAAGTGAATGCACGTCGGTGTCTTTATCAGATTCGGTCGTTCCGATTCGTTCACGTCCGGCTATCCTGACCCGGTCCCACGAGCGCCATCGTTCTCCGAAGTAGTCGCAGTAATATCGGTCACCGTCTCGTTGACCGCATCGACCGCAACCGAATACGTCGTTTGCTGTCCTTCCTCTTGGAGAACCACTGTTGCAGTTGTCGTATCGAGATTTGGCGGTGTCGTTTGCCGGATTCGGATTTCGTTTTCGCTGGACGCGGTGACTTCGAACGCTGTCTGGTCGCTTTCTGCGGATCGGGGTTCTTCCCCTTCTCTGTACGACAGATCGAGTGCCACCCGCGTCGAGACATCATATTCGCTACTGTTGGCAATGAGTGACTGAACGGTCTCGTTGGTTCGAACGATTTCTTGTACGTGCGTTTCGTTCGAGATCGCTGGTTCGTCTTCGAATGCGGACTGGTTGACCGGTGGCGACTCGACCGTAATCTCGATGCCACCGTCGTTGCGGGCAATTCGGAGCCGTTCGTCTTTCTCGTCCGACATCGTGTATATATCGACTGGATCGGTGAACGGTTCCGACTCCAGAGAGACGGCTTCGTCTGTCACGTGTACTTCTGCTGCAGGGGTTCTATCGGCCGTTCCATCGATACCTGCGCTTGAGAGGACGAGAGCGAAAACCATCCCGACACAGATCAAACTCAGTATCCGAGCTGAACGGCCTCGAAGGATCGACTGAATCGTATTTCTGTCCATTATCTGCCGGTCCGCTCTCGAAGCGTGATCTGTATCTCTGTGCGAAATACTATTTAACAATTTATTTCACACGCGTTTCACTCGTGTTTCGTGGCTGTTTCAGATCGTTTCATTCCCGCTATGGATGCAGTATGTCGCTTCTATCCGCGATATTTGCCTATCAAAACGCGACAACCGTGAAATCCTCAATCTTATAATCATAATCGACTCAACCATCAGTCACGAGCAATGAAGACACGTCTCCGCCTCGGTTCCCGATTGGTTGCGGCGACCCTCGTTGTCGCAGCGTTCTTACTGTGTCTGCAGTTATTACATCCGTCACCAGTCGTCGTTTCCGTTAGCGGATCGAGTTCGGAGACGACACGCCTTCCCGGCTTTTTTGCGTATCGTGATGTCGGTGTCGTCCTCGTTACGTCGTTCGTCCTCGGTGCATGCAGTACATACCTCTTTCTCGACTGGCGGGCAGAAACGGAGCGCTCTCCAGCGGAAGACGACGCGGAGCCGACTTCAAAACAATTGGAAGTTGAAGACGAACCCGGTTCAGTAACGATATCCGACGAACTCCTCGAACGACGACACCGTGAGTGGGACACGATCGCACCGAAGCTTTCTCAAGCGGAACGAGACATCTACGAGCAGATCCTCGGCGCTGATGGCGTCCTTGAGCAGCGTCTCATCGTTGCGCAGACTGACCACTCAAAAGCGACTGTCAGCCGGAAACTCGACCGCCTGGAAGGGAAAGATCTCGTCGAAAGACGGCGTCGAGGGATGGGAAAGGTCGTGTTCCTTCGCTGAGTCCGACATCGTAACAGGTGTAACAGCTGTTTCAGTTGCTCTGCACGAGTTTCGGAACGGCTTTCCAACTATTGTTTATATGTTGTTTCTTCCAAGACTTATTTGAGGTCGGTCCGGAACTGACGAGAGTGGCAGTAGGTGACGAGATCTGGTCACGGGTTGCTGCGGTACCGGTTCGGGTCGATCTCAAGTATATTGACAACCATGAAACGAAATCGACGCTCGCTGATGCTCGCGCTAGTCACGATGATGACGCTCGCGCTCAGCGTTGGCGGTGTTGTTGCGAGCGATAGTATCGACGCCGACGTTTCGATCGTCGGTGCGGACGATGCCAAGACGGGATCCGATGACGAGTTCACGACCGAGCGAGTCGACGAGACCGACTTCGAGGAAACGTCGATATCGGTCATCGATGCTGATACGAACGCGTCCACTGATGAATCAATAGCCATCACGACCGACGACGAAACGACGGTCCTCGAACCACCAACGAACGATACCCGGACGATCGCAGCCGACGAGTTCGACGTGACAACCGTCGACGGAGACGGTGCGGACGACGCCGGTCCGACTGCAACGTACGACATTGACGGGACGATCGATCCGGGTGAGGGGACCGCATACGGTCCGCACTCGCTGGCTGCAGGTGAGTCCCTGACAGTGGACGTCTCGTGGGACGCCGCCGATTCCGATCTCTGTCTCGGTCTCATGACTCCCGATGGCGAGATCGTCTGCGCCGAAGAGTCGAACGGACAGGGCTCTGTTACCGTCGAGGTCGAGGAGTCCGGTGACTACTACGCGTTCGTCGGCAACGAGGGACCGTACACGGCCGCATATACGGGTCACTCTCGGGTCTGAAATTCGATCGCCGCGAAAAACGTCTCCGTTTTTGCGTTTTTACCGCCGAACGGCCACCGGTCCACTTTCGAGTTCGGCGTTACGACAGTTCGCCGGCGACGATATCGCCGACGCGGTCGCGGTCGAACAGTTCCTCGTCGACGCCGTAGACCTGCTGTGCTGCGCGTTCGGTCAGCACCAGGTTGACGATCGGTCCCTGATGGAGCGGGCCGCCGCGGTAGACATCGCCGTTCTGGACGGCCGTCAGCTCACTGGCGACGTTGTGGTTCTCCATGTGCGAGACGACCGTGTCGCTGAACTCGTCGGCGCTTTTCTGCTCGTGGGCGCGGATCAACAGCACGTCCGGGTCGATCTCGAGAAGCAGTTCGTAGTCGACCTCGGTTCGGCCGTCGTGGAAGTCCTCGACGTCCGTCGTCGCGAACGCGTCCTCGACACCCAGATCCTGCCACTGCTTGAAGCTCGTCCCCTCGTCGATGAGGTACGGCGAGAACGTCTCTGGCTCCTCGGCCGGCTGGGGCCACATGATGGCGACCGACGGTCGCTCGTCTTCCGGCGGGACGATATCGTCGAGTTCGTTCTGGAACTCGTCGTGGAGGGTTTCGAAGGCCTCGTAGCGATCTTCCTCCTGGAAGACCTGCGAGAGGTACTCGAAGGCTTCGTACAGCGTCAAGTAGTCGTAGTCGTGCCACTCGTAACCCCGCGAGAAGATGCTGTTGCCGAAGAAGGGCGTACCCGTGTTTTCGATGGTTTCGATGTCATCCTCGGTCCAGTTATCGGTTCGACCGCGGATGAAGTTCGGATCCATGATGAAGACATCCACGTCCTCGCTGAGTTCCAGAAACTCCTCTGTGGTCAGTTCGTCCCCCCAGAGCGAGTCCATCCCGACGTCCTCTTTGTCGATGCTCAGGCCGGGAATCTCCTCGTAATGTTGCGTGTGAAACCGCTCGGTGAGGTAGACGGCTTCCGGCGGATCCTGGCCGAGCGCGACGCCCATGCCGGCCCAGGTGCCGTTGTTGGCGGCCCACGTTTCCGGAACGCCGGAGAACTCGACGTCGCCAACTGGCGGCATTGACACCGTGTATTCGTTTTCCTGGTCGGTCTGTCCGAGGGAATCGAGACAGCCGGCCATCGCACCCACGCCGGCAATTGCACCACTGGTTCGAAGGACGGTTCGTCTCGTCCACCGTCGTTGGTCGGTCATCACGATTTAGGTGAGCCTAAAATTATAAAAGTGTTCCGAAGGTGGCCGTCTACCGGTTCGCTTCGTCGTCTCGAACGAGCGCGTCGATAGTCGGGTGTACACACCGATTCTCCCGCTCGGAGGAACTATAATCGATTATCCGGCAGCGCTTGTTTGGGCAGGACTTGGAGTTCGGGTTCGTATTTGACGGTCGCCTCGACGCCGAAGACGTCGGCGAGCAACTGTTCGGTCACGACCTCCTCGGGCGGGCCCCAGTCGTAGAGTTCGCCGTCGCGGATCGCGACGAGGTAGTCCGCAAAGCGGGCCGCCTGCGAGATATCGTGCAGGATGACGGCGACGGTGACGCCCTTTTGCTCGTTCAACTGGCGAATCGTCTCGAGGACGCGGAACTGGTGGTGGATGTCGAGGAACGTCGTCGGCTCGTCGAGCAACAGCACGTCGGTGTCCTGTGCGAGCACCATCGCGATCCAGGCCAGTTGCTTCTGGCCGCCGCTCAGTTGCCCGAGTTCGGTGTCGCAGATGTGGTCGATTCCCGCGAGTTCGATCGCGCGGTTGACCGCACGGTGATCCTCCTCGCTGACCGAGTCGAAAAAGCCGCGGTGCGGGTAGCGGCCGTGATAGACGAGGTCTTCGACGGTGATCGAACCCAGCGAATCGTTCTCCTGTGAGAGGACGCCGAGTTCGCGCGCCAGTTCCTTCTGACTGAACGAGTCGAGGTCTTCTCCGTGGATCTGAACCGTTCCCGCGTCCGGTTCGAGGTGGTTCGAGAGGGATTTTAGCAACGTACTCTTTCCGCTCCCGTTCGGACCGACGAGCGCGGTCACCGCGGCCTCGGGAATGTCGAGGCGAGCGCAGTCGACGATGGTTTCCTCGCTCGCGGGATAGCTGAGTTCGAGACCGTCGCCGACCAGTGCGCTCTCGACTGTCACGCCGTCGCTGTCGGTGATTTGCTTGTGATCGTGTTCGTGTTCATACTCCTGTGCCTGTTCTTGGTCGTGGTCTTGCTCCTCCGTCGCGGAGTGATGCTGGTGTGCCATCAGAGTTCACCCATCGATTGCTGTTTGCGCATCAGGTAGAGGAAGTACGGGCCGCCGATCAGGCCGGTGACGATGCCGACGGGAATCTGAGTGCCGCTCAGCGCGAGCCGCGCGCCGACGTCGGCGGTGACCATCAATGCGGGGCCGGCGAAGAGACAGCCGACCATCAGCCGCCGGTAATCTCCGCCCAGCGTGTTGCGGACGATGTGGGGCACGACGAGGCCGAAGAAGCTGACGATGCCCGCGACAGCGATCGCGACGCTGGCCGCCAGGATCGCGACGGCCGAGAGGAAAAACCGAACTCGTTCGACCTGCATCCCGAGCGATCGGGCGGTGGTTTCGCCCAGCATCAGGACGTTCAACTGCCGCGAGCCGGCGAGTGCAATGCCGATCGCGATGATTGCCGGCACGATCGCGATCCGAACTTCTCCCCAGCCGGTGCCCGTCAGCGAGCCCGTCAGCCAGGCGATCGCCGTCTGGACGACCCCCAGGTCGTCCGCGAAGAAGAACAGTCCCTGCTGGAGCGACTGGAAGATCATGTTGACGATGACGCCGGCGAGCACGAGTCGGACCGGGCTCGTTCCCCCTTTCCAGGCGATCATGTACACGACCACGAACGCGACCGTTCCGCCGAGGGCGGCGACCAGCGGCAGAAGATGCGAGAGCCCGCTGAAAACGACGAGCGTCGCCAGGATGGCGAATCCTGCACCGGAGCTGACCCCCAGTATGAACGGACTCGCCAGTTCGTTTCGCGTTACCGCCTGGAAGATCGCTCCCGAGACCGCAAGCGTCGCGCCGGCGATGATCCCGACGAACACTCGCGGCAGCCGGAGGTTCCAGACGACGACGCTCCCAGTGCTCATGTCCGGGAGTTCAGTGCCGAAGAGAAACGCCGACCACGCGTCGAGACTGAAGATCACCGTGGGGTTGAAAACGGCTTTCCAAGCCTCGACAAACGTCATCGAGTACTCCCCGAAACTCACCTGTACCAATCCGGCAACGACGGTGATACCCACGCTTGCCAGACAAAAGAGGACGAGCCGCCCGGTCACCCATCCCTCCCGCTCCCGGACGGCTGCATGCTCGTCAATCGACTGCGCTTCTGCCATCTGGTTTTAGGTATCCCTAAAAAGATATAGTAGTTGCGGTTGCAAAACCGTATGCCAACGACACGCAATCTTTGCTGGTCCCGGCGGCCGACGTCGGAGGCGTTGTCTGCAGTCGGGCCTGACGGGGGTTACTCCAGCAGGTCGATCTCGTCGTCGCCGTTTGGCACCGCACAGAGGAACGCGCCCTGCTCGTCGCTCTCGTTTCGGTACCAGTGGACCGTTCCCGCAGGGATTAGCAGCGAGTCGCCGGCTTCGACTTCGTACTCTTCGTCGTCAATCCCGACCGTATACGCTCCTTGCAGTACGTACTGCTCGTGTTCGACCTCGTTCGTATGCTCCGGGACTGTGGCTCCCGCCTCGAGTTCAAATCGGCGGATCGCGAAGTTCGGCGCGCCGTGCTCCTCGGCGATCAGGACACCCTTTTCGAGACCGTCTGCGGCGTCCACAGTGTCGTACTCGATTTCGTCTCCGGTACGGATCAGCGGGTCGGTCATAGCCGTCGCTTTGGTGGCCACGACTAAAACAGCATCCGATTCTCTTGTTTCCACTCGAAACCGACCGTGGCCGGACGCCTAGAGGATCGTCCCGTGTTTCTTGTCCGGCAGGTCCTTCTCGACCGTTTCGTAGAACGCAAAGCGGTTCTCGAGTTCATCGCGCAGTGAACTCGGCGGGACGATTTCGTCGATGACGACCTCGCTCGCCATCCGGTGGATGTCGATGTCCTCGCGGTACTCCTCGCGCAGTTCCTGCTCGCGCGCGGCGCGCTCGTCCGGATCGTCGATATCCGCGAGTCGGTTCGCGTAGACCGCGTTGATCGCGGCCTCGGGACCCATAATGGCGATTTCGCCGCTTGGAAGCCCGATCACGCTCTCGGGGTCGTAGGCCGGCCCGGACATCGCGTAGATCCCCGCGCCGTAGGCCTTGCGAACGACGACGGACTGCTTCGGCACTGTCGCTGAGGAAGTCGCATAGATCATCTTCTTGCCCTGCTCTAAGATGCCGTCTTTCTCGACCTGCGAACCGGCCATGAAGCCCGGCGTGTCACACAGGTACAGCAGCGGCACGTCGTAGGCGTCGCAGGTCCAGATGAACTCGGCGGCCTTCTCGGCCGCGTCGGGGAAGATCGCCCCGGCGCGGTGGTTGGGCTGGTTGGCAACGATGCCGATCGGCCGGCCGTCGATTCGGGCGAAGGCCGTGATGATCTCTTTCCCGTACTCCGGCCGGAGTTCGAGCACCGAGTCGGCGTCGACGATGCGCTCGATGACGTCGAACATGTCGTAGCCGCGGTTCGGTTCCTGCGGGACGACGGCGTCGATGCCGTCGGGCGAGAGTCGCGGTGCCGTCCCCTCGGTCTGCGGCGGCTTCTCGTCGCTGTTATCCGGCAGGTAGCCGATCAGCTTCGCCACGAGTTCGCGCGCGTGTTCCTCGTCCTCCGCGATCAGATCGGCGCTGCCGGAGTGGCGGGCGTGCATGTCCGGGCCGCCCAGGTCCTGCAGGTCGATGTCCTCGCCGGTGACCATCTCGACCATCCGCGGCGAGGCGATGGCCATCGCGCTCACGTCCCGGACCATGACGGTGAAGTCGGCGAAGACGGGCGTGTAGGCCGCGCCGGCGATACAGGGGCCGTAGAGCACGCAGATCTGGGGGACGCGCCCGGAGAGCATCGAGTGGTTGTAGTAGTACTTCCCGATGCCCTCGCGGTTGGCGAAGAAGCCGGTCTGCTGGTCGATCCGACCGCCCGACGAATCCATGAGGTAGAGGACCGGGCGGCCGGTCTTCAGCGCGCGCTGTTGCATCCGGAGGAACTTCTCGACGCCTTTCTCGGCCATCGAGCCCGCCTTGACGGTGAAGTCGTTGGCCATGAAGTGCAGGTCCCGACCCTCGAACTCGGCCGCGCCGGTGATGAGGCCGTCCGCCGGCAGGTCGTCGTCGGCGTCGAAGTTGGCGAACGTTCCGTCCTCGAACGTGATGCCGTTCGTTTTGCCACCGCCCGACTCGTCGCCGTCGCCGAACCAGAGGTCGAGCCGATCGCGCACGAACAGTTTTCCCTGCTCCGGAAGGCGCTCTTTGTACTTCTCCGGGCCGCCCTCGAGTATCTCCTCGATCTCGTCGCGCAGGAGTTCCTCGCGTTCGGTCGGTTCGAGGTCGTCCTGCTCGCTCCCTCGATCGCGACTGCGACCGGCGCTTTGTACTGGTCCCGGACCGCTGCCAGCGCTCCCGGTTTCGGTTTCGGTTCCGGTTCCGGCTCCGGTTTCGGTTCCGTTGTCCGGCGGCGATGCGCTCGCGAGGAGTTCGTCGCCCGTCTCGGGGTACAGATCGACGGTTTCGCCGAAGTGTGCAGCGAGCGCTGTCGCGACCGCCTGTATCTCGCTCTGGTCCTGTCCTCCCGTCTCCGTTACACTGAGTCTGAGTTCCATCGTCATTGCTCACTCCAGTACGATCAGCGGGTCGCCCATGTCGACCGAGTCGCCCTCGGAAACGGGAACCGCGGCGACGGTGCCGGCCCCCGGGGAGACCACGTCGTTTTCCATCTTCATCGCCTCGAGCACGCAGACCACGTCCCCGCCACCGATCTCGTCGCTGGGTTCGACATCGACCGAGAGCACGGTGCCTTGCATCTCGGCCGTGATGGCATCGCCGGCCGCGACCTGCTCGGTTGCGGCTGCGCCGCTGTTCGAACCTGAACTCGCCGATCCCGCCGATCCCGAGGGCGCACCTGCGTCGGCTCCGCCGTTGTGCGCCACCCGCGGAAGATCGTCCTCGACGAGCACGTCGAACCGCCGCCCGTCAATCTCGACGACGAGTTCGTGTTCGCTCGCACTCTCGCCACCGCCCCCGCTTCCGGTTGCCGAGCCCCACCGCTCGACCGCCGCATCGAGTTCGTCCGCACCGACCTCGCTGTCGAGGTAGTCGGTCGTGTGCTCGCCCGCGCGGAAGGTCGCATCGTCTAGCATGAGCCGGTGGAACGGCACGATCGTCTCGGGACCCGAAATGTCGAAGTGTCCGAGTGCGCGCCGGGAGCGTTCGAGACACCGCTCGCGCGTCGGCGCGCGAACGATCAGTTTCGCGATCATCGAGTCGTAGTCGCCCGCGATCTCGTCGCCCTCGGTAACGGCGTCGTCGACGCGCACGCCGAGCCCCCCGGGCGGAACGTAGGTCTCGAGTTCACCCGGAGTCGGCGCGAACTCCGCGGCCGGATTCTCGGCGTTGATCCTGAACTCGATGGCGTGGCCGTTGATGTCTACATCCGCCTGCGCGTCGGGGAGTTCCTCGCCGGCCGCGATTCGAAGCTGTTCCCGGACGATGTCGATCCCCGTCACCTCCTCGGTGACGGTGTGTTCGACCTGAATCCGGGTGTTGACCTCCATGAAGTAGAACTCGCTGTCTTCGACGAGGAACTCGACGGTGCCGGCGTTCGTGTAGCCCGCTTCGCGGACCCCGCGGCGGGCGGCCTCGCCGATCGCTTCGCGCAGCGCCCCGTCGAGTGCGGGACTCGGCGCTTCCTCGATGACCTTCTGATGACGGCGCTGGAGCGAGCAGTCCCGCTCACCGAGGTGGAGCACGGTGTCGTGCTCGTCCGCGAGGATCTGCACCTCGACGTGCTTCGGAGACTCGAGATACTTCTCGACGTAGACGGTCGCGTCGTCGAAGTAGGCCTCGCCCTCGCGTTTCGCGCTCTCGAGGGCGTCTTCGGCTTCGTCCGCGCTGCGGACGATCTTCATCCCGCGACCGCCGCCACCGCCGGCGGCCTTGATCGCGACCGGGTAGCCGAACTCGTCGCCGAGTTCGCGAACCTCTGCGGCGGAGTCGACGGGGTCGCTCGTTCCGGGGACGACCGGCACGTCGGCCGCCTGCATGACCTGTCGGGCCGTCGTCTTATCGCCGAGGGCTTCCATCGCCTCGCTCGGCGGACCGACCCAGGTGATTCCCTTTGCGTCCTCGACGCGGGCGGCGAACGCGGCGTTTTCGGCGAGGAAGCCGTAGCCCGGGTGGATCGCATCCGCGCCCGCCCGGTCGGCGGTCTCGAGGATCGCCTCCTGGTCGAGGTACGATTCGCTCGCCGGCGCGGGGCCGACGTTGTACGCCTCGTCGGCGAACTCGACGTGGCCGGCGTTGCGGTCCGCGTCGCTGTAGATCGCGACGGTCTCGATGCCGAGTTCTTCGCATGCTTGCATGACGCGCACGGCGATTTCGCCGCGGTTCGCAACGAGTAGTTTGTCGAACATGCTAGTAGATCAGTAGGACTTCGGGAATCCGAGCTGCTGGCTGATGTGGTTGTACGCCATCTGCTGGGAGACCGGTGCGAGCCGGGTCAGGTTGATCTCTCGCCACCAGCGCTCGACGTCGTACTCCGTGGCGTAGCCCCAGCCACCGAAGGCCTGCATGGACTGCTTGACGGCCTCGATGCCGGCTGCGACAGCGGTCGCCTTCGCAACGTTAGTCTCGTAGCCGCACTCCTCGCCCTGATCGTAGCGCCAGGCCGCCTTCTCACGCATGAGTGCGGCGGTCTCCATCTGCGCGTAGGCCTTCGTAATCGGGAACGAGACGCCCTGGTGGGAGCCAATCGGCGCGTCGAACACCTCCCGCTCGTTGGCGTACTCGATCGCCGTGTTTGCGGCGAGTTTGCCGATCCCCGTCCCCGCCGCGGCGAAGCCGATTCGTTCGGGGTTGAGCATGTCGACCAGCACCCACCAGCCGTCGTCCTCGTCGCCGAGCATGTTTTCGGCAGGGACGCGGACGTTCTCTAAGAAGACTTCACAGGACTTCGAGTAGTTGATCCCGTGCTTCTCGATCGGCGAGACGTCGATGTTCGGGTCGTCCATATCGACGATGAACAGGCTGATCCCGTCCGTCCCGCGGTCGACCTCCTCGCGGGGCGTCGTCCGCGTGACGATGATCATGTTCTCGGCGCGATCCGAGAACGTGATCCAGGCCTTCTGGCCGTTGAGGACGAACTCGTCTCCATCTTTTTCGGCCTTCGTTGCCACGTTCAGCGTGTTCGTCCCCGCCTCGGGTTCCGTGATCCCGATCGAGAAGTTGCGCTTCCCGTTCGCGATGTCCGGGAGGTAGGTCTCCTTTTGCTCCGCAGTACCGTACTCGCGGATGCCGACCGCGGCCATCCCCGCCGTAAGGACCAGGTACCAGGTTCCGGCCATGCCACAGCCCTCGGCGCAGAGGGTCTCCATCGCCAGTCCCATTTCCTGCATCCCCATGCCAGCACCCTCGTACTCCTCGGGGATCAACAGGCCGTGAAAGCCTGCGTCCGCGAGTTCAGCCCAGAAGGCTTCGGAGAACTCGCCCGCTCGTTCTTTCTCGCGCCAGTGCTCGGGTCCGTACTCGGCGGCGACGTCGGCCGCCGTCTGTCGGATCATCTCGCGTTCCTGCGTGGATTCGAAGTTCATGGTGTTCTTCGTTGTGTCTGATTTCGTCGTCGCTGTCTCGCGTCGATTGCGGGTCTCGGTAGTTGTTCCTCAGGACCCGCCATCCGCTGCTTGCTCCTTGCGACTCGTTACTTGCTTCTCGCTACTCGCTACTCGCTATTCGGCCTCCGCAGCCGCCTCGTCCTGTAACTCCGTCCGTCGAATCTTCCCCGTCACCGTCTTGGGCAACTCCTCGCGGAACTCGACCTCGCGAGGGTACTCGTGGGCGGAGAGTTCGGACTTGACGTGGTCCGTGATCTCGTCTTTGAGCGATTCCGAGGGCGTCGCGTCGCCGCCCGGCACCACGTACGCCTTCACGATGTTGCCGCGCTCGCGGTGGGGCTTCGGGACCACGGCCGCCTCCGCGACTGCCTCGTGCTCGCCGAGCGAACTCTCGACCTCGAAGGGGCCGATGCGGTAGCCCGAGGAGAGGATCACGTCGTCCGCCCGCCCCTCGAACCAGAAGTAGCCGTCTTCGTCCTTGTGCGCGAGGTCGCCCGAGAGGTACCACTCGCCGCCAGCCGTCTCGTCTGGCGAGGATCGCATCGTTTCACTCTGCTCACCGCCGTCGGGACCGTCAATGAAGCAGTCGGCCGTCTTGTCGGGCTTCTCCCAGTACTCGGCGAAGAAGCAGGGGTAATCCCCGCGCTGGGCGATCTCGCCGGTCTCGCCGGGGTCGAGCACCGCGCCGGTTTCGGGATCGACCACGTCCGCCTCGATGCCGGGCAGCGGTTTCCCCATCGATCCCGGCCGGACCTCCATCGTCGGGTAGTTGTTGATGATCATGTTCCCCGTCTCGGTCTGGCCGTAGGTGTCGTGGATGGTGACGCCGAGGGTCTCCTCGCCCCACTCGACGACGCCGGCCGAGAGCGGTTCGCCGATCGACAGCGCGTGGCGCAGGTCGAGTGCCGTTCCCTCGAGAACGGTTTCGTTCTCCCGGAGCATCCGGTAGGCCGTCGGCACCGAGAAGAGGACGCTAATCGGGTAGGTGTCGAGCAGGTCGGCCCACGTCTCGGGGTCGAACTCGCCCTCGTAGGTGAACAGGGCGGTGCCCCGGAACCAGGCCCCGAGGGTATTGATGGGGCCGGTCAGCCAGCCGAGGTCGCCCGTTGACCAGTACAAATCACCCGGCTGGAGGTCGGCGGCGTAGCGCTGCGTCGTGGCAACGCCGACAACCCACCGGTGTTTGTGCAGGACGCCCTTCGCCAGTCCGGTCGTTCCGCTGGTGTAGTACAACAGCGCGTCGTCCTCGCCGCTCGTCTCGGTCGTCTCGTACTCGCGGCTCGCTCGCTCCATGGCCGCGTGGTAGCTCACGTCGCCGCGGCGCAGCCCCGTTCCGTCGTCGCTGACGACGATGACGTGCTCGACCGACGGCGCGTCTTCGAGCGCGGCCTCGACGGTGTCTCGGTTGTCGGCGGTCGTGATGATCGCCTTCGCGTCGCAGTCGTCGAGTCGGTAGGCGATGCCGTCCGGCCCGAACCGCTCGTTGACACCGCCGAAGACGGCACCGCGTTTCAGCGTCCCGACGAGCGCCACGTAGTGTTCGGGAATCCGTGGCAGATACGAGAAGACCCGGTCGCCGCGCTCGATCCCGAGTTCAGCGAGGAGATTCGCGAACCGGTTGGTTCGCTCGGCGAGTTCCCAGAAGGAAAGCGTCGTCAACTCGCCGTCCTCGCCGACCTGGTAGAGCGCCACCTTCTCCTTGTTTTCGGCGTGGCGATCACAGACCTCGTGTGCGATATTTATTCGCTCCGGGGCGTCCCAGTCGGCTTCCTCGTAGCTGTCGTCCCACGAAAACGCCTGGCGCGTCTCGTCGTAGGCCGGCAGGTTGTGGTCTGCTGGCATACTCCGAAGCGGTTACTCCGGTCGTGATAACTGTTCCGGTAATTTTTGCGCCATCGAGCGGAACAATGAATTGTGTTCATTGCCGAGCAGCCAGCATACCCCGACGCCCGCTTGCGTAAACAGTTTCGTATACGCAAGACTCGACCGCAATTGCCCGCAAACTGATCACGAATCGAACTCGCAGAATCGGGTCGACGCTACTCGTCCAGTCCTCCCACCGATCCAGCACTGACGGCACACGCTAGCTCCCGGAGTCGCTCACTTCTTCGAACGCACCGTCGGACTCGAAGCCGAGTTCAGCCCATGAGTCGCGAACCGCCGTGCGAATCTCCGGCGGATAGGAGTCGGTGACCGACACGCGCGGCGCGACGAACTCGTCCTTCCAGCGGGGGTCCCAGGTGGCATCGACGTACAGTCGCGCGCCCGTCTCGTCGTCCCGGCTGTAGGTTGGCAGCCGGGCGGCCGGGGCGTCGGCTTCGCTGAACAGCCAGTCCCGAGAGGGGTGGGCTTTGACCCAGCTATCGCCGAGCACTTGCCCGAGATTTCGCGGCCCGGTTTCGGTGTCGACGACGATCACCTTGTCGAAGCAGTCGGACAGCGAAAACAGCAGGTTCGCCAGTTGCCACTCGAAGCCGGCGTAGAGGATTTCCGAGGCGACCAGACAGAGCCCGAGTCGCCCCTCCGCCGGGAGCAACAGCCAGTCGACCGGTGACACGCCCCAGTAGCTGTTGACCCGATCGTACAGCGTCGCCGACAGCGAGAGCGCCGCCAACTGGAGGTCGTCCGACAGTGCCGCTCCGAGCGGCGTGTACGGCACGACAGGGTCCTCGCGGGAGAAGACGGCCTCGGCGTTGATCGTCAGCGTCGTACTCGGGACCAGGTGCTCCCAGAACTCGCGCTTCTCGGACCGGGTGTCGGGCTGGCGGTCCGCAACGGCGGTCTCGATGATGACCTCCGCTGAACTCGGGACGACGCCGCCCGCGGTGGGAATGAGCGGGACCGTCGCACCGACGCCGCGGTCCTCGATCGGCGTCGCGAGCCGGTCGGTGATCGCAAGCAAATGCGCCGCCGCGAGTGCTTCCGATGGGACACCGAGCGCGATCGTGGCGGACACGCCCGTTGAGAGCCGATCGTGGGCGGCGATCGCCTCGGGAACGCGGGCGCGGATCGTCCGTCCGTCGAGGATCGTGCCATGAATCGGTGCCCAGTACGATCCCGCGTCGGTGCCGATCGAGAGCACGCCGAGCGTGAACCGCGGCCAGGCCTCGTCTGGCGGCGTCGGCAAGTCCAGTTCCCGCACGCCGAGTTCAGTCGCCGCGGCGGCGCGCTCGACGTAGGTCACGTCGCGTTCTGCCCGTCGCTCGCCGAGTGCGAGCAGGGTCTCGAGTACGTCGACGTACGCCGGATCGCGGTCGACTCCGAGGCCGAGCCCGAGACGGGTCCAGGGATACTGGCTGCGGGGCTGTCCCCGCGTTCGACCGCGCGTCTGGTCGATACCGCCGTAGACGCCGCTCGCGAGTTCAACGCCGGCTCGCCCATCGGTCGTCAACTCGATCGCGGGACCGTCGGCTCGAAGCGCCTCCGCGGCGACGACCTGCGGGGAGAGATCATCGGGTCGGTCGAGCGCGCAGCAGTCGTCGGTTCGACGGAGGAACTCGAGGTGATTCCGGAAGGCGGTCATCGGTTTGATCGCTGGGTTGTGGTCTCAGTGTCGGTGGTAGTGCTGGTGCTGGCGTCGGCGCGGATGTCGGTGTCTGTGTCGGTCACACAGTGGGGCTCGATCGTCACATCGACGCCGGCCGCCGAGAGCAGGTCGCGGGCACGCTCGCGGTCCTCAGGTCCGCCGATCGCTCGCATCGGTCGGTCTCCGTCCGAACATGCATCGACGTACGCCTTCGCCGTCTTCGACTTCGAGGTCCCGACCGCTGCGTTGCCTTTCTCTTCAGGCGTCTGGTAGATGTTCAGGGGCACCTTCGGCATCCGCTCGACGCCGAATTGGTGGAAGTCCGCCGCCGGATCGGCGTGCAGCGCGAGCGCTTCCACCACCGCGCGCGAGTTCAGTGGATTAACATCGGCGTCGACGAAGACGAAGAAGTCGATGTGGAGCATCCCCCAGGTCGTGAAGATGAAGTTCGCGAGTTCGTGCAGGTAGCCCGCGTAGGGGCGGTCCGTCGCGATCACCCAGACCGTCCGCTCGGTGAACGGCCAGGGGGCAGCCATCGCCACGTCATAGCCCGCGGCGCGCAGTCCGAGGGTTGCGTCCGGCCCGCCCGCTGCAACCTGGAGCGAACTCGTCGAGTTCTCGGCATCGCCGACGCCCGATCCGGCCACACAGAAGGGGAGATACGGCTGCTTGCGGTGGGTAATCGCGTCGACTGCGAGGACGGGCATCGATCGCCGCGGGCCGTTGACGTAGCCGAAGTAGTCGCCGAACGGCCCCTCGTCGAGGCGTTCGTCCGGCAGCACGCGGCCCTCGATGACGAGTTCGGCCGACGCCGGGACGCGGAGGTCGTTCGTCTCGCAGGGGACGAGGTCGACCGGCGATTCCTGGAGGCCGCCGGCGAACGTCGCTTCCTGGCGGCCGACCGGAATCCACATCTCGCTTGCGGCCGTTACGGCTGGCGGCGCACCGACCGTGAGCGCGACCGGCATCGCCTCGCCGCGGCGCTCGAACTCGTAGTAGTAGCGATTCGGCAACTGTTCGCCGGCGAGAAACAAGAGACTCGCCTGCGAGCGGCCGTGGATCATCGCGCGGTGGCGCGACCACCGGCCCCACGCGCCGTCCTGATCGGGCGCGACGAGCGTCGTCAGGGTCGCGTACCGACCGCCGTCTTGCTGGTGGATGTACGGCCAGGGGAACTCAAGCAGGTCGGCCGCCGAGCCGGTTCGGATGACTTCCTTGCAGGGAGCCATCGCCGGATCGACGACGGCCGGTTCGCGCTGGTCTGCGAGTCGATCGATCACCCGTTCGTAGTACGCCGGTCCCGACAGCCCCGCCGGATCGGACAGTTCGAACGCCCGCGCGAGGTGCTCGAAGACGCGCCCGCGCGGCCCTCGGTAGGGATCGCCGACGAGGCGGGCGTCCGCGCCGTCGAACTCGACGGTTTCGAAGATCGGAATCCGCTCGTCGGTGGTGTTCGCCCGCATCGTAATCGCGCTCGCCTCGAGATCCCACGAGACCGACGTCTGGATCTCGTTGACCGCGCCGGCATCGGTGAGCAACCGCAGAAAGTCTCGAAACGTCTCGGCGGTCATCTGGCCCCGGATCGGTCGGTTTCCGTCTCCTGCTCCGTCACCACGACGGCGGGCTCGTCGGCGTCTGAGCCGGTGTTGCTATGGTTCGCATCCGCGAGCGCCTCCCGCAACGGATCCGCGTCGTAAGCCGTCCGGATCTCGTCGTAGGCTTCGAGCACCGCCGGATCGCGGTCGGCGAGGTGCTCGAACAAGATCGCTCTGACGGCCGCCGACGTCGACTCGTAGCGGCCGGTCTCGACGAGATACCGCAACAGAACCGTCAGATCGTCGGACCGGGTGTTGACCACGTTCGAACGCTCGCGCTGTTCGCGCGCGAGTCGCTCGAGTTGCTCCCTCTCGACCGCCTCGTCGACGAACTCGACGTACCACTGTTCGGTCGTGTTCTCGTGCGGCCCCCTGACGACCGACAGCGGCTCCGGGTCGTCGAGCCGAGCCGACTCCCTCGCGACGTGAACTCGCGCCTCGAAGATCTCCTTCGTCTCCGGGTCGCGGATCTGAAGGTGCGTTACGGTCTCGTCCGCCACCGTCTCCGGCAGATGCTCGTCGGCGGTAATGTACTGGTTCGCCATAGTCGAGTGGATTGGATCGTAGCCGCGTGTGCGACGCGATCCGCAAGTGAACTACCTCGGGAGTACAGAGCCGAGCGAGATAAAAGGTCGCGTTCACGTCTGTGCGGGGACGCTCGTCTGTCGCTTGCAAGCGCCGTCGCTCACCGGAAGTAAAATACTGCAGTCAAGTGCCGATACCGTACGAATCCGCCTTACAGGCGCTCGACGTTCGTCGCGCGCGGGCCCTTGGGGGCCTGCTCGATCTCGAACTCGAGTTCCTGTCCTTCCTCAAGGTCCGGGCCGCCGATGTCTTCCATGTGGAAGAACACGTCGTCGTCCGCGTCCTCAGTCTCGATGAATCCGTAGCCGCCAGTGTCGTTGAAGAAATCAACGGTTCCTTGCGCCATTGCCTCTAAAGAGAACGCCCCTGTATGCATAAACCCTGCGACTCGACGGATCTCCGGATAGATCGTTCGTACGTCCTCTTTTGGCGAGTTCAGACGAATCGCGGATGCTCCGATGCCCTGGTGCGGTGAACTCGAGTACAGTCGCCCAAACGCACTCGCCGTCTTCGAGACGGTGGTTCGGTATCGGACGCTACCAGCACAAACGGACAGGCCAACCGCGTCGTAGCACCTCGTCTCGAACCCGATAGCGCTTCATCGCCCTCGCTTTCGATTCGACTGGCCAACCGATACCGCGTCGCAGAACGCGGGTCGCCTACGTACTCCGGGACTGAAACTATATGCTTTGGGAGTGCTACCATTTGACATGGACGGGGTCTTAAACGAAACAACGAACACTGTTCACAAGCACAGGACCGGCCGCTCCGACTTCAGAACACACTGCGGCGCGACATCGCACGTTACTCACGACCGACTCCGCCTCGTCTCGATCGACCGGACGACGACGGACCGAAACGTCTCCCGGTGTGGTCGCTGTTTCGCCGATGCAGGCGGGTACTAACCGAGTCGCTGCTGTCCTTCTCTTCGAGTCGAGAGCGAGACGTGCGAGGCCGGCTCGAGACCGGCGAGCGCCGGTCCGTCGGACTCGGACCCGGACCCGGTCCGCGGGACGCAGGCGAAGTCCCTTATATTCGCCGGTCGAAACGACGCGGTATGTCCGAGTACGAGCTCGACGCGGTCGACCGGGAGATCCTCTACGCGCTCCAGGAGGAGGCCCGGAACCTTTCGTCCGGCGAGATCGCCGAACGGACCGACGCGTCCTCGAGTACGGTCCGCAAGCGCATCCAGCGCCTCGAGTCGGAGGGCGTCATCAAGGGGTACAGCGCCAATATCGACTACATGAAGTCCGGGTATCCGATCCGGATGCTCCTCTTCTGTACGGCGCCGATTCCGGACCGAGGCGACTACATCGACGACACTCTGGACATTCCCGGCGTCGTCTCGGTGCAGGAACTGGTAACGGGCGAGGAGAACCTCCTCGTAACGGCCGTCGTCAAGAACGACCGGGACATCACGCCGATCGCGCAGGAGATTTCGGACATGGGCCTGACGATTACCGACGAGGTGCTCGTGCGCAGCCACGAGTCGACCTCGTTCGACGAGTTCTCCGCGGAGTGACCGCACCGGTGCGGATTCCCGGCTCGATTTTTATACCACCTCTTCTCGCCCGCCTTCGACGATAATGGCGGGTGAGCGGCGTCTCGGTCGTGCCAGCGCGACTGGCCCTCCGGATCGTCGTCGGATCGGCAGGTTCGTTCACGGCACTTTTTGCGGCAGACCATGGTGTTCACTCACACGGTATTTGACGAACGATTTGTTCGAACAGCAGGATATAATAACCAGGGTGTTCAAAGAGCTGGTAACGCGACCAGACGGATCGACCCGTATGAACGCCCGCGCTGGTCGAAGGTGATACTCGACACATGACCGACGAACGCTCGATCGACGCCGTACAACTCTCGGAACTGACGACGACGGACGATTCGGTCGTCCCCCGGGCGTCGACGCGGCTGGTTTGGGCGCTGTTTCTCTGTAGCGTCGGCGTCCTCGCGCTGACGGTCAACCGCGGCGAGCCGTGGACCGGCGTCGACTACGTGGTCGTCGACGGCCTGACCGCGGTGCTGTGGATCGTGGTCACCTTCTTCAGCGGCATCGTCCACAGCTACTCCCGGCGCTACATGGCGGGCGACCGCGACCTCGAGCGCTTTTTCGCCCGCGTGCTCGGGTTCACGCTCGTCGTGATGGCGCTGACCGCGGCCGATCACGTCGCGCTGTTCGCGGCGGCGTGGCTCGCGATGGGGCTGCTGATGGCCGGCCTCATCGGCCACGTCCGCGACTGGGAGCAGGCCCGGGCCGCCGGTTCGCTTGCGCGTCGCTACTTCGTCGCCAGCAGCGCGGTACTCGCCGGCAGTCTGGCGCTGCTGGCCTGGGACACGGGAACGACATCGATCGCCGGCATCCTCGGCGGCCTCGAGGAGGTTTCCGCGACGGTCGGCCTCGTCGCCGCCAGCGGGATCGTCCTCGCGGCACTGATCCAGTCGGCGCTAGTCCCGTTCCACGGGTGGCTGCTGTCCTCGATGACGGCGCCGACGCCGGCCTCGGCGCTGATGCACGCCGGCTTCGTCAACGCGGGCGGCGTCCTGCTGACCCGCTTCGCGCCGCTGGTTTCCGACCACCTCGCGATCATGTCGGCCGTCGTCGTCCTCGGCGCGGTCAGCGCCCTGCTGGGGCAGGCGATGTTGCTCGTCCAGACGAACGTCAAGCGCAAGCTCGGCAGCTCGACGATGGCCCAGATGGGCTTTATGATCCTCCAGTGCGGTCTCGGCTTCTTCGCGGCCGCGATCGCCCACCTGATCCTTCACGGCTTCTACAAGGCCTACCTCTTCCTCTCGTCGGGTGCCGCTGTCGAGGAGGCCGCGCCCGCATCGACGGCCAAACACGCCGGCCACACCGAGTTCGGCTTCGCGAGCGCCGCCGTCAGCCTGGCGACGGCCGTCGGCGGCGGCGTGCTCTTCGGCGCCCTCACCGGGAAGGCGACGGGCCTGGCGTTCGACAGCGGGACGATCCTGACGCTCGTGGTGGTCCTGACGACGCTGACCGCAGCGCGGGACATCCTCAACCGGACGACCCTGCCGCGGGCGGTTCGGTTCGTCAGCGTCCCGCTGGTCGTTCTCACCGCGATCGGCGGCTACGCCCTGCTGTACAACGCGATCTCGTCGGTGGTCCCCTCGGCGATGACCCACACGTCGACCGACGTGACGATCGCCCACGGCCTCGTCGTCGCCCTGTTCGTCGGGGCCTACCTCGCGACTGAACTCGGGTGGCACCGCTCGAGTGAGCGCCTCTACGTCTCGCTGGTGAACCTCTCGCAGCCCGATTCCGCGACCGTGCTCACGACCAAGGAAGAGTACAACGATGTCTAAGCAGCCTTCCCAATCCGAACTCGAACGCGACGCCCAAGCCGAACAGATGCTACAGCAATCCGATCAGGTGACGGACCGCCTCGAAACTGGCCCCGACGCCGATCAGGACCCCATCGCCGCGACGATCGAGCGCGCGGTCGATCGGGTCGGGGCCGTCTGGCCGCTGTATTCGTTCGTCACGGCCAACCCTCTTTCGGGGTTCGAGGACCAGCCGTTCCATCGAGCCGTCGCCGACGGCGAGCGCCTGTTCGGCGGACGGGGGTATCCGCACCCCGACATCTTTCGCACGGCCTGGGAGCGCGGCCAGATCGATCCCGACGTGCTCGCTGTTGAACTCGAGGCCCACGGGATCGATCGCGATCCTGAGGCCCTCCTCGAAGAGATGGCCACGGCCGAAGCGGAGCGCGACGCCGACACTGAGTCCGACGAGGCGACTGAGATCCTTGACCGCGTGCTCTCGAAGTGGCTCGCCGCCTTCCTCGACGAAGGGCAGGCCAAGTGGCCGATGCCGAACCGCGAGGAGGGGTTCTATGCCGCCTGGCGCTCGGTGGTCCCCTACGACGGCGACGTGCCCGGCTGCGACGACTCGTCGGACCTCCCGGAGACGGCGACCGAGGCGCTCGAGTCGGTCCTCGACGAGTATCCCGAAGGCCGGTGGATCGACATCGCCGAGCACCACTTCTCCGCGCTGCCGGGCTGGACCGGGTTCATCAAGCAGCGCGTCGACGACGACACCGACCCCTGGCAGTCGACGTATCCGATCACGCTGCGCGAGTACCTCGCGGTGCGGCTGACGCTCGCGGAGTTGCTGGACGCGCCGATCGAGCCCTCGAGCGACGACGAGCGCGGCGCCGATGCTGGCGACGAGAGTGAGGGTGAGGACGAGGTGCCCCCGCTCTCCGAACGTTGGCTGACCGCCTGGGAGAAAAGCTATCGCGAGCGCCTGCTCGAGCAAATCGACGGGTCGGTGACCGACCCTGCTGACGCGGGCGAGTCATCGCGGCCGGCCGCCCAACTGGTGTTTTGCATCGACACGCGCTCGGAGATCATCCGCCGTTACATCGAGGGGCAGGGCCGCTACGAGACCCACGGCTACGCCGGCTTCTTCGGCGTCCCGATGCGGTACCGCGGCTACGACGCGACCGCCGCCGTCGACGCGTGTCCGCCGATTGACGACCCCGAACACCGCGTGGTCGATCGGCCCGACGACGAAGAGACGGTGACGAAACGCGACCGCTGGACCGGCCTCGCGACGGCGACCCGGAAACACTTCAAGCGGCTCAAGGCTAACGTCGTCGCCGCCTTCCCGTTCGTCGAAGGCGGCGGCGCCGCGTACGGCTCGGCGATGGCCGCGCGGACGCTCGCCCCCTCGGCGATCGCCTCGCTCGAGAACGCCGTCGAGGAACGTGTTCCGAGCCAGCACGAGTTCTGTTCGCCCGCAATCGACCACACCGATCACGATGACCACGCCCACGCGGACCACGACCTTCCGCAGGGCATGCGCCCCGAGGAGAAGGTCGAGTACGCGGAGAACGCCTTCGCGCTCATGGGCTGGACGGAGTTCGCCCGCCTGGTCGTTTTCACCGGCCATGCGAGCGAGACGACGAATAACCCGTTCGACTCGAGCCTCGACTGCGGGGCCTGCGCCGGCAACCCCGGCGGCCCGAACGCACGCGTGCTCGCCGAAATCTGCAACGATCCGGACGTGCAAGCCGAGCTTCGCGAGCGGGGGTTCACCATCCCCGAGGATACGGTCTTCCTCGCGGGCGAGCACAACACGACGACCGACGAGATCACCCTGTTCGCCGAGGGTGTCCCCGAGAGCCACCGCGAGGACCTCGAGCAGTTGCGGGCCGACCTCGAGCGCGCACAGGCCGGTGCGGCGGCCGAGCGCCTCGAGTCGATGACCGACGATACCGATGTCGACTCCCGGGAGGCCGTCGCCGAAGTCGAACGGAAGGCAGCCGACTGGGCGGAAACCCGCCCCGAGTGGGGGCTGGCCGGCAACGCCTCGTTCGTCATCGGCCCGCGCGAGTTGACCGACGATGAGAACTTAGACGGCCGCGCGTTCCTCCACTCCTACGACTGGACGACCGATCCCGAGGGCGAGGCGCTGGAGGCCATCATGACCGGGCCGCTGGTCGTCACCCAGTGGATCAACAACCAGTACTACTTCGCGACGGTGGACAACGGCGTCTACGGCAGCGGCTCGAAGGTCACGCAGAACCCGCTCGGCAACGTCGGCGTCGTGCAGGGTAACGGCGGCGATCTGATGACCGGTCTCCCGCTCCAGTCGCTGCAGCGCTCCGACGACGAGCCGTACCACCAGCCGCTCCGCCTGACAGCGGTCATCCACGCGCCCCGTGAGCGTGTGACCGACATCCTCCGTCACCACGAGGACGTCAAACGGCTGGTCGACAACGGCTGGATCGGCGACCTGACCGTCATCGATCCGGAGCGCGATAACGAGGCGTTCCACTATCGGGGCGACCTCGAGTGGACGGCGCAGTCACAGACGGCACTGTCGGCCCGCGATCAGGGACAGGGACGGATTTCAACGGCGGCGCAGGATTGATCCGTTGCTTACTGAGCGCTGATTGCTGACTCTTTTTCTCCGTCTTGTCTTCCTCGGTGTTACTCCGCCGTTACAGTTCCTCGCGCTTCTCGAGCCGGTGAATCGTAATCGAAACGAAGTGGACGAGCACGAAACGCAGGAAGCCGACGCGAAGCCGTCCAGCTCTCGAGGCCCCTCTCACCCCCGTCGATTGCAGCACCGGCACTGACTTCCGCGAGCCGGCATTTCATCCGTCGCCGACCGCTACGGCTCAGTATGGCAGAAACCAGACAGTGGCGACTCGCCAGCCGCCCCACCGGCGAACCGACTCTCGACAACTTCGAACTCGTAACCGTCGACCGTCCCGAGCCCGGTCAAGGCGAGGTCCTCGTCCGAACGCTGTACCAATCCGTCGATCCCTACATGCGCGGTCGAATGCGCGACGCCGAATCCTACGCCGAGCCCTGGGATGTCGGTGACCCGATGCAAGCCGCCATCGTCGGCGAAGTCCTCGAGTCGAACCACGACCGATTCGACTCGGGAGATGTCGTCACGGGCGATCTCCTGTGGGCCGAGCACGCCGTTGCAGACGGGGACGAACTCCGTCCCGTCGATCCCGACCGTGGCCCGGTCTCGACCGCCCTCGGCGTCCTCGGCATGCCCGGCGTGACTGGGTACTTCGGCATGCTCGATGTCGCCGATCCGTCCCCCGGTGACACCGTCGTCGTCTCGGCCGCCGCTGGCGCAGTCGGTTCCGTCGCCGGTCAACTCGCCCGTCTTTCGGGTGCGCGCGTCGTCGGAACCGCTGGCAGCGACGACAAAATCGACTGGCTCACCGACGATCTGGGATTCGACGACGCGATCAACTACAAGGAGGTCGACGATCTTGGACAGGCGATGGCCGAAGCGTGTCCCGACGGCGTCGATGCGTACTTCGACAACGTCGGCGGCCCGATCACGGACGCCGTCTGGCGGCTGTTGAACGTCGACGCCCGTGTCGCGGTCTGCGGGCAGATTTCGACCTACAACGCCACTGACGTGCCGACCGGACCGCGAAAACTCGCCAAGTTGATCGAAACCCGCGCACACGTCGAGGGGTTCCTCGTCGGCGACTACGACGACCGCTGGGACGTAGCCCTCGATCGGCTCTCGACGTTCATCGCAGACGACGACCTCCGCTACCGTCACCACGTCGTCGACGGGTTCGAGAACGCACCCGATGCGTTCCTCGGTCTGTTCGAGGGCGAGAACATCGGGAAACAACTCGTCCAGGTTGCTGAACTCGACGCCTAGAGGCGGAAATCCGTCGGCGAACTCCGACAGGGATTTCAAACGGTTATTCTCCTCCCATTGTTCGATGCTGAGTCAGGTGTGCATCGCTCGCTCGACGACTCATACAGATTATTGGAACGAGTTCCCCGCGCAACCGCAGACGTGTCGCGGGTGCGCCGGAAATAACTGACAGGACAGCAGTCCGTGTCAGTCAGTCAACCCGTATCCGATCTTGAACAGATAGACGTCGAGCGCGAGGACGCCTGCGGTGAGCACGACCAGCACGCCGAGCGAGAGTAGCGGGGCGAACTCGCTGGCGGCGGCCGGCATGACTTCGAACATGTCGGAGTGGCCGAGCAGCCCGTACCGGACGCTATCGACCATGTAGACCATCGGGTTCAACAGCGAGACGGCCTGCCAGATCGGCTCGAGCATGGTCAGCGAGTAGAAGACCGCGCCGAAGAACACCAGCGGGCGAAGGATGAACTGGTTCATCACGGTGAGATCGTCGAAGTCGCGAGCGATCAGCCCGCCGATGATCCCGAAACCGGCGAAGAGCGCGGCGATAACGACCATCGTCACGACGAGGAACACGGCGTGTTCGACGGTGACCGGAACGAACAGAGCGCCGATGACGGCGACGATGACGCCGACGATCAGCCCGCGGACCGCACTTGCGGCGACGTAGGCGACGACCATCTCGACGTAGGACAGCGGCGAGGTCAACGTCTCGTGAATATACTCGTTCCACCGCCCGTGGAAGATCGAGAACGAGGCGTTCTCGAAGGCATTGGAAATCACCCCGAGAACGACGAGCCCCGGGATGAGAAAGAGGATGTAGCCGATGCCGTCGACTGGTTCGTCGATGCGCCCGCCGAGAATCACCCCGAAGACGGCGAAGTAGAGCACGTTCGTAATCGCTGGCGGCATGAACGTGTTCTTCGGCCGGCGGACGAACCGCAATACCTCGCGCTTGAAGAGCGCGCGAAAGCCGATGGAGAACATCAGGCAACCCCCTCCTGTTCCCGCTCGGAGTCGTACTCCCCGTCGGGTTCTCGGTCGGTCACCGCTTCCTGCGTTCCACCTGTCCGGCCATCGTTGCGTTCGGATTTCGGCCCATCGGCAGTGTCGGTAGCTGCACTCGGTGCATCCGATCGGGTCACCGAGCGGTCATCCTGTCTCGTCATGTCGACGAAAATCTCCTCGAGCGACGTGCGCGAAATCTCGAGATCGGCGATCTCGTAGCCCATCGTCTCGAGTTCACTGAGCAGTTGCGGGGCGGTCGAGCCGCCGTCGTCGACGCGGACTTCGAGGCGGTCGCCGGTGACGGTCGCGTCGTGGGCGTACGCGCCGAGGTCGTCCGCGACGGTGGCTTCGGTGTCCGGCGGCGACTCGAGGCGTACGTCGACGGTGTCGGTGCCGCGCTGTTTGAGTTCGTCCGGCGTGGCGACCGTGACCTTGTGGCCCTCGTTCATGATCGCGACGCGGTCGCAGAGGCGTTCGGCCTCCTCGATGTAGTGGGTTGTCAGGAGGATTGTCGTGCCTTCATCGTTGAGTTCGGTGACGAGGTCCCAGAGGTCGTGGCGCAACTGCACGTCGACCCCGGCCGTCGGCTCGTCGAGAATGAGGAGGTCGGGTTCGGTGACGAGCGCCCGCGCGAGCAGGAGTCGTCGTTTCATCCCGCCCGAGAGCCAGTCGAATCGCTCGTTGCGCTTGTCGTAGATGCCGACGCGCTTGAGTACCTCGTCGGCCCGTTCGGCGGCCTCGTCCTCCGAAATACCGTGGTAGCCGGCCTTGTGCATCAGCACTTCCTTGATGGGGAAGAATCGATCCACGTTGAACTCCTGTGGCGCGAGTCCGATGGCGTCGCGCGCCTGGCGGTAGTCGTCCTCGACATCGTGGCCGAAGACCCGCGCCTCGCCGCCGGATTTGCGGACGAGGCCGACCAGCGTGTTGATGAACGTCGTCTTGCCAGCCCCGTTGGGGCCGAGCAGGCCAAAGAACTCGCCCGACTCGACGGTGAGTGAGAGTTCGTTCAGCGCTCGGAGATCACCGTAATCCTTCACGAGATCGACAGTATCGATGGCCGGTGGCATCGACACATCGTCGGCCACGGCTGCGGTTAAGAATGTTGGTCTCGGCACGGGAGACGGGGTTTTAGCGGGAGAACGGGGTGTCAGTCCGCACGCTGTGTCTGTGAGAGTCCGACGGCACCGCTCTTCTGGACGATATCGAACGCGGTCATGACGTCGGACCGCGAGATCAGGCCGACGAGATCGTCGCCTTCCTGTGGCTCTCTCGACTCCGTGACGGTCTCCGTGGAGCCATCGGTGCCGAGGGGCTGGGTTTGGGTTCGTGTCGGCGACTGTCGTTCGACGACGAGGAGGCGTCCGATATCGTGCTCTCGCATCCGTTCGATTGCGGTCATCGCGTCCGAGTCTGCCGAGATGGTCTGGAGATCCGTCGTCATGATCTCCTCGACCGTGTAGGCGTCGCGCTCGACGGGTTTGATCTCGCGGGCGTCCGAGAGCGTCACGAGGCCGACCAGCCGTCCGTTATCGAATCCGCTCGTGTCGATGACCGGATAGCCCGTGTGCCGTTCGCTGAACATCCGCTGCACCAACTCTGCGACCGATGTCTCCGGCGATACGGTGTGAAGATTGCCTGCGGGGGTCATGATGTCGGCGACGGTCACGTCCTGAAAGGCGGCTTTCATCGTCACCTGCTGGGCCTCGCTCGAGGCCGCGATGTAGACGAAGAAGGCGATCCCGATGAGGATGATATTGAACTGAAGCAGACCGAACAGCCCCATCAGAACCGCGAGGAACTTCCCGATGCTCGCGGCCTGCTGGGTCGCTTGCGCGTACGGTCTCGACCGGGCGAGAAACGCCCGCAACACGCGTCCGCCGTCCATCGGGAACGCCGGCAACATGTTGAACGCGGCGAGTGCGATATTCAGAATTGCAAGATACGCAAGAACGAACCGCGCGCCGTCGAATCCGACCGGCGTCACGGTAAAGAGCACAAAGGAGCCGACGCCGACGAGAACCGAGACGATCGGCCCGGCGATCGAGATTGCGAACTCCTGTCGCCAGTCCTCGGGCATCTCGGTAAACGATGCAATCCCGCCGAACAGCCAGAGCGTAATCGAGTCGATCGGAAATCCGTACCGCCGGGCCGTCAGCGAGTGCCCGAGTTCGTGTAACACGACGCCCACGAACAACCCGAGCGCCGCTGCGAGACCAAAGAGCCACGGATTCACCCCGGACGTGATGTACCCGATGTCGATTCCGGCACCGAGGGTTGTGTTCAGGATGTCCGAAACATCACTGATCTGGGACCCGATGAGGTACGCAAACAGCGGGAGCACCAGCAAGAACGTGATATCGAGTTTGATCGGTATTCCGAAGAGAGAGCCGATCCGGAAACTCCTCAACATGCCTTGTATTACCCGCGGCGGAACCTTAAAGACGCCGCCGAATTCCACCGACTGTGGCGGTTCCTGTCGCGGCATTCGATCCGCGACTCGCACTGTCGCTGGCCCCGACCGAGCCGTCGTTTCGAACCTCTGATAGATTGACCCATCGGACGACGTACCGATACTGAACTCGAGCGCGTGCTTCGAAGGCTTTATCCGGACGGTAGGCCTGCGTTTTCGTAAGTAATCACAACCATGTCCGACAAACCCGCCTCCATGTACCGGGAAATCAGCAAGCCAGCCTACACGCGACGCGAGTACATCACTGGCATTCCCGGCTCGAAGATTGCACAGCACAAGATGGGCGACCTGCAGGCAGACGCCGAGGATTACCCCATCCAGATTAGCCTCATCACGGAAGAGGAAGTCCAGCTCCGCCACGGTAGTCTCGAGGCTTCCCGGCTCTCGGCGAACCGCCACATGCTGAAAAACGCCGGCGAGGGCAATTACAAGATGATCCTGCGCAAGTTCCCCCACCACGTCATCCGGGAGAACAAGCAGGCAACTGGCGCGGGTGCAGACCGTGTTTCCGACGGGATGCGCCAGGCGTTCGGGAAGATCGTCGGTACCGCCGCTCGGATCGATCAGGGCGAGCGCATCTTCACGATCTGGTGTGACGTCGACGACGCCGAGTTCGCCAAGGACGCGCTCCGCCGTGCGTACAACAAGATCTCGCCGCCGTGTCGCGTCGTCGTCGAGAAAGGCGAAGAGCAGCTGATCGCGTAAACCGAAGTTTTGCTCTGCGGACGCGGCTTCGCCGCGCCCTCGGCAAAAATTCGATTAAAAGCACTTCTCCTTCCGTTGCCTCACTCCAGATAGTCGTTCGTCCACAGCAGTCGTCGGCCCGCTCGTTCGCTCGGCTCACTCGCGGTCGGTAACGGTGTGATTTCTCCTCTTCCTCCGAGTCGCACTCTCGCCACAGAGTTCGTTCAGGTCGCAGTCTCGAGCAGCTTTTTACCGCTTCCATCCTGACTCCCGAGCATGATCGATCTCGCGGTCGCCAACGACCAGGAGACGTTTCAGCGGATGCGCGACCCGCTCGCCGAGCGCGGCGTTCGCGCCCATCACGTGCCCGTGAGCGAACGCGTCGTCCCGCTCGGAGACCCGCCGTGGTCGCCCGACGAGTTCAGCGCTGGCTTCGTCTATCCGGGACGGATGATGGAGGGTGGCGTCGCCGACGCGCTGCTCGACGTGGCGTGGCTCAACGACCGCGACGCCGTGCTCACCTCGCGGAACAAGGCCGACGTGCTCGCCCGGCTCGACCGGGCCGGGCTCCCGGTCCCGCGGACGGAGTACGTTTCGAACGACGTGTCCGAGACCGAACTGACGGCCGTCTTCGATCGGTTCGAGCCGCCGGTCGTTGTCAAACCGAACTCGACGACGCGGGGCGTCGGCGTCGCGAAGGCTCACGACCTGGATTCGTTTCTCGGTATCTGCGACTACCTTTCGCTGGTCCACGACTACCGGGCGACCGACGACCGCTCGTTTCTCGTCCAGGAGTTCCTCCCCGGGGCGACCGACTACCGGGTGATGGTGCTCGAGGGAGAGTACGCGGGGGCGGTCGAGCGTCGCCTTCCCGACGACGCGATTTCGTCGGGGCAGTGGAAACACAACGTCCACCGGGGGGCGGAGGCCACCGGCGTCGACCTGCCGGAACCGTGGCGTGAACTCGCCGAGTCGGTTGCGCGGGCGCTCGAGATTCCGTTCGTGGGGGTCGATTTACTTGTCACGGGTGAGGCGGTCGTCGTCAACGAAACGAACGCGCGGCCGACGATCGACGAGGAGACGAAGTACGAGCCGGACTTTTACGATCGGCTTGCGGCTGCGATTCGTTCGCGGGCGCGAGCAGCCGACTGACGTGTTCTCGAGCAAGCGCGTGTCTTTTCCCTGTGCTGTTCTCACGCTCTCTTGTTCTCTTGCTACTGCTCAGAGATGTCGATACTCGATGAACGCTGAACGATGAAGGACGAGGGGGATAGTGGGCGGCTGAAGCGTCCGTCTGACCGCGAGTGATACTTACTCGAGACTGATTCCCGAGGACTGCTCTGCGGGATCGAAGACGACCTCGAGAACGCCGTTGTTGTAGGTTGCGGAGGCCGTGTGTTCGTTGACGCGCTGGGGGAGGGTGATACGTTCGTCGTACTGACGGTGGTCGCTGCCGGCGGAGATGGTCAGCGTCTTGCCGTCGCACTCGAGATCGATATTCTCCTTTTCGACGCCGGGGAGGTCGGCGATGACGCGGAGTTCGTCGTCGGTCTCGTGGATATCGACGTGGGTGTCCATGCCGAAGCCGCTGTCGATGTCCCGAGAGGTGTTGAAGTTGACGTTCGCATCGCTGTTGTTCATCATCTCGTTCATCATCCGCTCGATCTCACGAAAGAGGTCGTCGAAGGGCTCGTCGCGGTCGTCTCTTCGCATAGGGACTTGTAGTGGCCGGTGCGGGAAAAACTTTCTGTCGGAACTAGTTGTTTCGGATACGTAATTGCAAACCCAGTATCGGCCATAATCCTACGCATGATTCTCTGAACTCATTTCACACCCCATAGCTGATCTGAGTGTTAGGACGACCCTCTCAAATGCCTATTTGAAGCGTATCTATACTGGGAGGGTGTGTTTGGAATGCTATTGAGGCAGAATGACTCACACGGCCACAATTACTGTGGCACTGGTAGAGAAAAATATAAACATACTCAGTTTTGATCCTCTCTATGGACGTTGAAGAGACAATCTTGTCTATTATCGCATTCACACTTGCATTTAATACTCTAGGAACTAGCAATATTTATTCTGAATTATTATTTCTCTTTCTCTCTATCGGATTATTCTTTCTCATAATATTTGGGATCGTGTCGTCATCTTTGGGTTATTTTCAAAACAGGAGTTAACGAATCGGTTACCGGTGGATATCAACACTATCTCTGAGCCATAGAACGCTATCTGGAATAGAATGTCCGACCGTAGAATTGTACCAAGAGAAATCGCAAAACCAAGAGAGAACGTTACAGTCCGATTCCGAGCGCCTCGTTGGTCGTCTGGATGCTTTCCTCGGCGTCGGCGCTGCCGGTGACTGCCCGGATCGCGTCGACATTCTCGGGGACCACGTCGCTTTCCTGGTGAATCCCCTGGAAGAGATAGAGGTCGCGGCCGACGGTCGAGATGGACTCCTCCCAGACGGCGTTCTCCCAGATGTCGCCGCGCGGACGGCCCGCATCGAGGGCGTACTCCTTGAGCTTGCCGCTGCCGTCGATCGACATGTGTTCCGGGATCAGGAACAGGCGCGACTCGTCGGCGAACAGGTCGCGAACCTCGGCGGCGTCGACCGCCTCCTCGAGCGTGACGTTGAGGCTGTGCATGTGCATCAGCGTCGCCGGCACCTTCATTCCGAGTGTGTCGATGTCCAAGTCGTCGAAGATCGTCTCCACGTCGGGGCCGTGGTGGGACGGAATCGTCACTGGGTCCGGGAGGATGTCGTTTATCGGGCCGCGGGAGGTCTGGCCGGGGTCGCCGCCGCGCCGGACGAGCGTCGCGCGGACCTTCTCGACGCCGAACGCTTCGCGAAGCGGCGCGATGACACGCGAGAGGCCGGTCGTGTTACAGGAGACGACCCGGACGTGATCGGCGTCGACGGCGTCCTCGAAATTCGAGCGCGCGTTGAAACTGGTGTCGACGAGTTCAGCGTCCTCGCCACCCTGATAGAGCGCGGGCGTGTCGTACTCTTCGTACAGCGATTTGTTCTCGGCACCGATACCGGAGGGGGTGGCGTCGACGACGATGTCCGCGGCGTCGACGAGTTCGGCGACGGGTCCGGCGATGTCGAGGCCGGCGGCCGCGAACTGGTCTTCGCGTTCCTCGATGGCGGCGTAGAGGGGGAACCCCTTGTCGATGGCCGTTTCGGCCTCGAAGTTCGGCCGCGTCTTGGCGACGCCGAGGACTTCCATGTCGGGCTGGGCCCGGACGGCGTCTGCGACGCGTTTGCCGATGGTACCGTAGCCGTTGATCGCGACCTTGATCATTGTCTGTATCCGGCAGTCCACTACCGAGTCGGATAACCGTTTCGAGGCTTCTCGAGGGATTTTTACTCGGTTGAGAGTTTCCGAACGACTTCGATCGTGGCTCAAAAGCGGAGTCCGTACACGGCGTCTCGAGTGCCGACGTACGCGAGTTCGCCGACGGCGTGACTCCAGATGTCGGCGATCGGCACCGCCGAGTGATTTTCGCCGCCGAACGCGTACCGGTGGATCGCACCGGCGGTCACGACGTACACCGAGCCGTCGGCGGTCGAAATTGAGCGGGGTTCCGTTTCGGTTGTCGTTTCCATCTTTGCTGCCCCCTCAGCGCCGCCGAGTGCAGTCGACCACCGTTCGTCGCCGTCGAGCGCCAGCGCGCGCAGGGTTGCGGGATCGGAGTCGGCGCTGTCAGCGATGTAGATGCGCTCGTCGCCGTCAGTTTCGGCTCCTGCAACGATGCGGATCGTCCGATCGGTGTCGGCACCGGCGTCGGGTTCGTCACTCCAGCGTTCCGTTCCGTCCGCGGCGTCTATCGCGAAAAGGTCGTCTCCGCGAACGACGAAGACGGTTCCTCGGGCGACGGCGCGGAGTCGCTTCACCGAGTCGAGTTCGGTCGTCCAGCGTTCGGTGCCGTCGTCGGCCGAGACCGACCCCACACGCTCTCGCGTCGTGAAGTAGACGGTATCCGTGACCGTGAGCGACGAGAGCCGGTTCCCGGCGTCGTAGCGCCACCGTTCGTCGCCGTTCGCGAGGTCGAACGCGTAGAGGGTCTCGTCGGCGGTGACGTACGCGACGCCGTCCGCGACGGTTTCGACCGTCGGACTCGTTGGTGCGGGGTCGCCCGCGTCCTCGCCCTCAACCGAGACGGTCCACCGTTCGTCGCCGCTGTCGCGGTCGAATCCGCGGACGGCCCCGTCGTCGCTGCCGACGACCAGCAGTCCGTCGGCGAGACGCGGCCGGTGATAGACGCTTCCCGTTTCGCCCGTCCAGCGTTCGGTACCGTCGTCGTCGAGCGCGTACACTGACCCCGAGCCGCTACCGATCGCATCGTCGCCGTAGCCGGTGTAGACGAACTCGTCGACGACGGGTGCCGTGTACGAACTGTACCCGCCCGTTCGTCCGAAGCGCCACTCGGGTTCGCCGGTTGCGGCATCGAGAGCGAGGACGCCGCCGGTGCCGTCCATGAAATCCTCTTGTCCGTAGAGAATGCCGTCTCGAACCGTCTCGACGCTGCCGCCGGTATCGTACCTCCAGGCGATCTCGTCGTAGTCGTCATCTTTGTCGATCCCGTCGTCACCGTTCGGCGCACCGTCTGCCGACGCGTCGAGACACCCTGCAACGGCGACGGTACCGACCGCCCCGGCCGCGCCGACGGCACGGAGGACACCTCGGCGAGTGAACTCGTCCATACGGTGATCGTCGCGAGTCGTTCCTATAACTATCTGCCAAGGTGAAATGTTCGTTGTAGCGGTTCCAAGAGGGACGTTTGGCGTCGGCGACGGCGTCGTCGCACCGGCGGCCGTAGCCGATCGGCTATCGAGTTCGCCAGCGTGGAACCGCCGGAGGGGAAGACATATTCGCCCGCCGTGCCCACGCTGAGGTATGTCCGCTGCTGACTCCGATCTTCGCGGCCCGGCCGAAACGGCCGTCGAACAGTGTCTGGCGCTCGAGCCGGACGAATCCTGCGCGATCATTACCGACGACAAGCGCGAGCCGATCGGCGAGACCCTCTACGAGGTGGCGAGCGAGATCACGGACGACGCGGTGATCGTCCGCTACCCGCCGGGAGAAACCCACGGCAGCGAACCGCCCACGCCGGTCGCGGCCGCAATGGCCGGCGCGGACGTTGTCCTCGCCCCGACGACCAAGAGCCTGAGCCACACCCGCGCCCGCACCGAGGCGAACGAGGCCGGCGCACGCGTTGCCACGCTCCCCGGCATCACCGAGGAGGTCTTCACCACCGGCCTCGACGCCGACTACGAACTGATCGCCGACCACTGCGCCGACGTTCGCGAACAGGTCGACGGCGCGGACGAAATCCGCGTCACCGCGCCCGCAGGAACCGATATCACGTTCGGCATCGGCGACCGCGAGTTCCACTCGGACACCGGCATCGTCCACGAGGCCGGCGTCATGTCGAACCTCCCCGCGGGTGAGGTGTTCGTCAGCCCCGAGACCGCGACCGGCACGTTCGTCGTCGACGGGACGATGATGCCCCACGGCCTGCTCGATGACGGACGGACCCTCTCCTTCGAGGTCGAGGACGGCTTCGTCACCGACATTTCGGACGACGACATCCGTGAGACGGTCGAGAACGCGGCCGAAGACGTGGGCGACTCCGCCCGCAACCTCGCGGAACTCGGCATTGGAACCAACGTCGCCGTCACCGAACTCGTCGGCTCGGTCCTGTTAGACGAGAAGGCCGGCGGCACGGTCCACATCGCTATCGGCGACGACGCGGGTATCGGCGGCGACGTGGAAGCGCCGATCCACCTCGACGGCATCATCCGCGAGCCGACGGTGTACGCCGACGGGGAAGAACTCGACCTGCCGGGACAGTAATCGGCTTCGCTCGCACATCGGTCGCCATGGACGACACGACGGACGATTCCGACGCCGAGATGGACCCGAAGACGAATACGGAGACGGACGCGAACACGGAGACGGACGCGAACGACGCTGCTTCCGCACGCGTCGACCCCGCGGACGCCTTCGCCGCGCTCGGGAATTCGATTCGCGTCGATATTCTTCGGGCGTTCCTCGAGCACCAGCAGGCGGCCACGGCCGCTCCGGTCGTCCAGTTTTCGACGCTCAGGCGAGCCGTCGGCCTCCGCGACTCCGGCCAGTTTCGCTACCACCTCGAGCAACTCCGGGGGGCGTTCGTCGAGAAGTGCGACGGCGGCTACCGGCTCACGTACGCGGGCTCAGCGGTTCTCACCGCGATTGTCGCCGGAACCTACACTGACACCGACACCGAAGCGCTCGGACCGACGCCGCTCGACAGTGCATGCGAGTTCTGCAAGGCGGCCGTCTCCGCAACCTACCGAGACGGGGTACTCACCGTCTCCTGCGAGAACGAGCATCCGCTTTTCGTCTGGGCGCTGCCGCCGAACGCGGCGGCGGCCGCGTCGATCGAAGACCTGATCGAACTCGCGACGACGCTCGCCTTCCAGTCGTACGAACTGGTCGTCGACGGCACGTGTTCGGAGTGCTATTCGTCGATTACGCCCGGGTTCGAGTTCACCGGCGACACCGGCGACGGCGACGACACCGACGACACAGCCGGACAGTCCGTCCGTTTTACCGCCGCCTGCGACGCCTGCGGCGCTGCCTGGTCCGTTCCGGTCGGATTCGCGCTTCTCACCCACCCCGAAATCGAACGGCTGTACCACCGCCAGGGTCGCCCCCTGCGAACGCAGTACTGGTGGGAACTCGAACCCGTCACGTCCGCCGTCGAACTCGAGTTGAGCGGGACGGACCCACATCGCGTTCAGTTGTCGGTCGACATCGGCGACGCGACCGTTCGGGCGACCCTCGACGAGACGGGTTCGGTCGCTGAACTCGAGTTCACGACTGACTGATACTGCCGGACAAAACTATTCACACGTCGATCGCACTCGAACGGTCGTCGGCATGAGCGACGATCCGTGAGACGCGATCGAGTGTTCACTGACTTTTGTCCGGAAGTATGAGTCGCGAAAGATGCCGGAATAGTTATAGAAACGTTCTTCGCCAAACGTTGATCCCGACTCGGTCTGTGTGGAGCAGTATGGCAATACGACATCCGGTCGATTCGGATGCGGGGGCTGATCCGGGCCGGCTGAGGGCGATCATGCGTCGCCTTCCCGATCCGATAACCGTCTCGCTACTCGGATTTCTATCGGTTCCCGGCTACCTGTTCGACTCGCTTGAGGAGCTCAAGCTGTTCGCACTCTTCTTTCTGGCGGCCTTCTGGCCGATTCTTCAGTTGATCCCCGGACTACTCACGGGTGCGGGTTCGGGTTCGGACGGCGACCGGACTGATCCGGCACCGAGAGACTGGCTCGAGACGGACGACCGGGGAACGTCCCTTCGGATGGTCGTTGCAATGCTCCTGATTCAGTTCCAGCCCGTGCTGTTGGTCACCGGGATCGGACAGATGGCCGGCCAGTTGCCGGTCCTTGCGCGGTATCGAGGGAGCCTGCCGTCGCCTGCGGACCACGAGAGCGAGGTTGACTACCGGCTGCCGTTCGAGGGGACCTGGACGGTCATCAACGGGAGTCCGGACCGCGAGTATTCACACTCCTGGGGGCTGTACGCCCAGCGGTACGCCTACGATTTCGTGATCGCCGACGAGGACGGCCGAACGACCGATGGGGACCGAGGGCCGCCCGACGAGTTCTACTGCTTCGGGGAGCCGATCCTCGCTCCCGCCGACGGGACCGTCGTGAGCGTGCGAAACGATTACCGCGATTACCACCGGACCGACGGCTGGCTGGACCCGCTCCAGCGGAGCATCCTGGGGAACAACGTGATCATCGAACACGCCGGCGGCGAGTACAGCGTTCTGGCTCATCTCGAGCGCGGCAGCGTCGCGGTCGAACCGGGCGAGCGCGTCGACCGGGGCCAGCGGATCGCCCGCTGCGGGCACTCGGGGAACTCGACGGAACCGCACCTCCACTTTCACGTGCAGGATCACCCGAATTTCTTCCTCGGGGCCGGGTTCCCGGTGCAGTTCGCGAACGTCAGAACGGCGCACCCGGACGCGGAGTCGCGTTCACACGAGCGCGGATACGTCCACGCGGGCCAGCGGGCGACGCCTATCGGCGACGAAACCGAACCGGCGGAGGATGGCTGACAACGATCAACTGACGACTGGCGACGACTACCCACCCGAGACAGTCGGCGAGAATGCCCGCTGCTATCGAGTACTCGGACCGATTCGCGGTCCAATCGTCTTTTAGGCACGTAGCGTATACGACGTGCTATGAACGATATTCCGGAGCGGATTCCGACGGCGTGCCCGTCGTGCTCGCCGGACCTCGAGACGGTCCACGAGGTCCTCACCGAAGGCGGCGGCACCCTCACCGTCCGCTGTAGCGAGTGCAGCCACGTCCACAAGATCCAGCCCGAACGAGAGCGCGAGGTCACGCTCGATGTCGTCGTCTCCCAGGACGGCGAGTCCTTCTCGGCGAACGTCACTACCCCCGAAGACGAACCCGTCGAAGTCGGCGACGAGTTCATCCTCGAGACCGAGGCCGTCCTCTCGACGGTCCGCGTCACGAGCGTCGAACTCGAGGGGCACAAACGCGTCGAAGAGGCCCCGGCGGACGAAATACAGACCGTCTGGACGCGCGAGGTGGACAACGTCTCGGTCAGCGTGACGATCCACCCGCAGGACGGCTCGCGGGACGACAGCCGAAGCATTACGGTCCACGTCCCGGGCGACTACGAGTTCGAGGTCGGCGAGATCGAGGAGTTCGGCGACGACGAGTTCGAGATCGATGCGTTCGTCGTCCGCGATACGGTTCAGGGGTATCATCGCGACCGATACGAGATGGAAGGCGATACGGTGCCCGCAAAGGACACGAAGCGGGTCTACGCGTACGATCAGACGACGAGTGCGTGGTCTGCCTGGTAGCCTAGAAGACGGTGGCGCGATTGTCGCCGGCTCCATCGGTTCGTTCGGTTTCGTTCGGCTCCATCCGGCTCCATCGGATCTATTCGGGACCGTTCGATGACGAACCACACAAAACGCGTTGAGACATCTGTTCTGCACACGGCCAGCACGTGCGCCCGTCATTCTCTTGCTCGCGAGCGACGACACACAACCATGACCCCGTTCGATCGCTTCGGCCGTAACGGCCGCAACGACCACAATGACCCCTACGACTACGAGACCGCCCGCAAGCGCCTGGTTCGAACCGTCGCCCGCCGTATCGACGACCAGCGCGTGCTCGACGCCCTCGAGTCGGTCCCGCGTCACGAGTTCGTCCCCGAGAATCGACGCGAAAGCGCCTACGCCGATCGGCCCCTGCCCATCGGCGACGGCCAGACGATCAGCGCCCCGCACATGGTCGCGATCATGGCCGCGCGGCTCGATCCCGATCCGGGCGACGACGTGCTCGAAATCGGCACCGGCTGTGGCTACCACGCCGCCGTTACCGCCGACCTCGTCGGCGCGGCCAACGTTTACAGTGTCGAATTCAGCGCTGAACTCGCCGAATCGGCCCGAGAAACCCTCGCAGAGATCGGCTACGGTGATGTGTCCGTTCGCGTCGGCGACGGTCGCGAGGGATGGGCCGAACACGCCCCCTATGACGGGGTCTATTTCACCTGTGCGACGGCGTCGATACCCGACCCCGTGATCGAGCAACTCCAGCCTGAGGGAGTGATCCTCGCGCCGATCGGATCCGGTCGGCAGACGCTCGTCGAGGCGACGAAACGCGCGACTGGGTCCGGAGAATCCGGAACCGAGGCGCTCGACCGAACCGAACACGGGGCGGTTCGATTCGTCCAGATGCGCGGCTGATCGTTCGGTGACGGTGCTCTTTATGGATGGACGAGGCGAGTACCTTGAGGTCGTCCGAGACGGCGTCCGCGAACCGATCGCAGTGCCGCAGCGCAAGCGCGCCATTCATACTCGTTCGTCGGATACGTCGACTATGGACCCCGCGGTACTGCGAGAGGACATGGTCGACGGACTCGAGTCCCCGGCCAAGGACGTCCTCCAGAACGAGGCCGTCGCCGTCGCCATGCGGGACGTGCCCCGCCACGAGTTCATCGACGACGATCGCACGGCCTACGCCGATCGCGAGCACGAAGTCCTCGGGACGCGCGTGCTCGCGCCGAGCACCGTCGCTCGACTCTTCGACGCACTCGCGCCCACCGCCGACGACTCCGTCCTCGTCATCGGTGCCGGTGTGGGGTACACCGCCGCCCTCGCAGCTGAACTCGTCGGCGAGACGAACGTCCACGCCGTCGACATCGCGCGGCCGCTCGTGATCGAAGCCCGACGAAACCTCGCGGATGCGGGCTACGACGGCGTGCTCGTCGACTGCCGGGACGGCGCGGATGGGCTTCCCGAGTACGCCCCGTTCGATCGCATTCTGCTCGAAGCCGCCGTCGTTTCGCCGCCGCGTGCCCTGGTGGAGCAACTGGCTGCGGACGGGCGACTGGTCGTTCCACAGGGAACCCAGCAACAGCGACTCGTCGCCGTCTCGGCCGACGGGTCGCGCTCCGAGCGAGGTCCGGTTTCGTTCGATCCGCTCCTCGTCGACGGGGAGCAACTCGGCGCTATCGAACGAAATCGGACGGCTCGTGAGGACCGCGAACACGCCCGTCGGCGCGCCGAGTCCAGACGAGGCTGGGAACAGGACTGGATCGAGTGGGATCGCGCGGTCGATCACTGACACTGTTGTGTTCGCCAGCAGGAACGATCGGCACAGTACTGGCTCAACGGTGTTCGTTGTAGTGTCACTGCGATACGGTGTGCGGAATTACGGAAAGTGGGGGGTGGGGATTAGGGGGTGGCGACAGCCTTCGCAGATCGCCACTTACGGGTACGATTGGCTGGTGGTTAAGTATGGTTTCTAGTTATGTAGGTGCTCTCTCAGAGATATACTAATTATTTAGATGAGCGACCAAGCGCCAGCGTGACGAGCTTTCGCTCCGCGGCCCGAAGGTGGTACTGATACGTCGGCGAGGATACGTCGAGCACCCCTGCAAGGTCCTCGCCGGTACTCTCCCGGGGCCACTCGAAAAAGCCGCTGTAGTGAGCCGCCTGTAACGCCTCGTACTGCTTGTCGGTCAACTCCTCTTCGAGGTGAGTATCCAGTTGTTGGGCCGATCGCGCACTCGCCGTCTCGCGGCGCGCCTCAAGTTCGGTGTCCGGGTAGCGTTCGCTGATCGCCTCGAACAGCGTGCGCGCTTCGACCTGCTTTGGCACCTCCAGGACGAGCGTCGAGGTCCCCGCCTCGGCGACCGCAGTCCGAACCGTCACGTCGTACGTTCGTAACACGTCGATAAGCGGCGTCGTCGATCCCGTCACCTCGAAGAGCGTCTCGTCGTCGCCGTCCGAGACGACCGAACAGGTCTCGATCACTGCCCACTCGTCCGCAACCGGGCGGAGATCCACCGACGACGGCGCACTCACGAAACAGACGAACTCGCCGTTCGGTCGGTCGATCACGCCCGCGACGGTAAGCGGTTCGTCGATACGGGTCGTCAGCCGGTTGAAAAGCAATCGGGGGTCTCGACACTCGAGTTCGAGTTCGAGCCGACTGTCCGTAAGCATCGCCCGCGTTCGTTCGACCGAGTGAATCGCGTGGCCGATGGTCTCGCCGAGTTCGGCAAGCACCTCGCGCTCGGCGTCGCCGATCTCGTCGCCGCCGCCGATGTGGACCAGGAGTGCGCCGAACTCGCGTTCGCCGTCCGTGAGCGGCACGGCGAGGACACGCTGGAAGCCGTAGGTGAGCGCCTCCGCTCGCCGTTGCTCCCAGGGCTCGGCTTCGAGTACGTCGCGAACGACACAAGGTTGTTCGGTCGCGAGCGTCTGCCGGATCAGCGCCACTTCTGGAGCCTGGTCGCTCGCCTCCCGAATGCGATCCATGTACGCCGCATCGACGCCGGTCCAGGCCGTCGGCACCGGTGGGTCGTCGCTTGCGATCCAGGCGAATCGGTAGCGGTCGGTGTCGGCAAGCCGTTCACAGACGGTCGATTCGATCCCGCTGCGTGTCGAGGCTTGTGCGACCCCGTGGTTGATCTCACGGATAATCTCGTTGATGTGGTTGAGCCGCGTCAACTCCTCGTTCTGGCGGGTCAACGTCCGGTCGTGCTCGCGGAGCAACTGTTCGCGTTCCGCCCGATCGAGCGCCGCTTCGGTATTCGCCGCCAGTATCTCGACGACTTCGGCCGTCGTCTCGTCGAACGATTCCGCGTCCGTCCCCGCAACTAACGCTCCGTGCGAGCCGAGCGGAACGACGATTTCGCTTCGCTGAACCAGCTCGGTCTTCAAAATCCCGCCCGACCGCGTACACGCCTCGTACCGGGTCGTCGTCCCCGCCGAGAACGCTTCCCAGACGAGGTCGTCTTCGCGCGGGGCTTCGATTCCGGAATCGACGACCCCGCACACCTCCTCGGCCGACGCCGATACGACGGGGTCGAGCACCCGCGCCGTCGACTCGAACGCGTACGCCGCAGCAGCGACCACACCTCCCATCTCCGCCGCCGTCTCGACCGCCGTCTCGTAAATTCCCGCCTTCGTTTCGGCCCGCATCAACTCCCGCGTCGTCTCGTGGAGCGTCGTCACCGTCCGCTCGTAGCGGCGCTCGCTCTCGCGCAACTCCGTCTCCGCCCGATACTGGGCGACCGCGTTCGTAATCTGATTCGCGAGCAACGTATACTGTTCCTGGCCGGTCCCCTTCTGCAGATACTGGGTCACACCCGCATCGATCGCCTCGCTCGCAACCGCCTCCGACCCCCGTCCCGTAAAGAGCACAAACGGAATCTCCGGGTCGTCCTCTCGAACGCGCTCGAGCAACTCCAGTCCCGTCAAATCCGGCATCTCGTAATCGCTGACGATACAGTCGACATCGCGCCGCTCGATGAACTCGAGCGCCTCCTCTCCGCTCGTTGCTGCCTCGACGACGAGTTCAGATCGTTTGCGTTCGAGCATCTCTCCGGCGAGGTCGGCGAATCCTGGCTCGTTGTCGACGACGAGGACGGTGATCGACTGTGACATTGTCCTGAAGGGAGGGAATCTAGCTAGTATTATTGGACACTCTCGAAACAAGTACTAAATAGATACTGTTTGTGACGCAGTAGCGGACGTTCACTCGTTTCCGTCCGCAGACTCCTCTCTCCGCTTCTCATATCTCGCCCGTAAATACGTACTCTTCTGCCCAGTTTATCGATGGATGATCGATTTCAGCCTCGAATCGAAGCTCCATTTTCTGTTCGGTGGAATCGGTTGCATCGATCCAATAGAACGTGTCGTTTTCGGGGTAGTAGACGAAGAACGCGTCGATTTTTCCGTGGTATCCATCCTCATGATACGTGCCATTGCGCGTCGTTTGAGTGTGCGTATTAAACCGAAACGTGTTCGTTTTGTTTTCCCATCCCGTTTTACATTGGATGCGATAGATCTCTCCCTCGTCATCAACGAGTAAGTCGTATTTATCGTTATCTCCGAACGGGACCGAAACGCTATATCCACACGAAAGGAGGGTTGCTATTGCTCTGGCTTCTGTCTCGTCTCCAATATCCTTTGAATTCCGCACAGCGTAGTTGATTCTCAATCCGATAAAAATAATCGCAGCGCCGCCGTCCGAGCTCAGCGGTTCTCTACCACTTCGACCGCTAACCTGCGGCCGAGCCCAATTTATCCGCGACCTCCTGAACTCGCTGGTTCAAATCCATCGAGTGGTCCACTTCTGGACGAAGAGAGATACTACGCAGTGTTCATTGAACTTGTTCTCGGAAGAAGACGCCCGAGGCGGGATTTGAACCCGACAGAGACGTTCCGGGCTGCGGTCTCACTCTGTTCGACCGGTCCGGGCGTGCGACTCTTTGTTTTCAAATCCCGATTCTGTCGCTCTTCGATTCAGTGTGTTCGCGACACGGCTATACCGGTCGCTTACGAAGTTGAAATCGAAGAAAACGCCCGAGGCGGGATTTGAACCCGCGTCACAACCGTGACAGGGTTGTATGATGGGCCACTACACCACCCGGGCTTGCAACTCTTGGTTNGCGTCACAACCGTGACAGGGTTGTATGATGGGCCACTACACCACCCGGGCTTGCAACTCTTGGTTTCCCGGTGAGAGTATTAAGGGTTTTGTTCTGCACCCGCCATCATGTGGTCATTCGGACATCTACGAACTCGCCGCTGGTAAATCCTACCTCGCACACGGAACCATGGTTGACATCAACAACATCCAGTAGATGAGAAAATTGACTGGAATCCGAAACGAGTTCAGGCGACTCGACTGTCACGGGCTGGCGATCCGTCCGGACGAATGCGTGACTCATCGCGTAGATCAGCAACAGATATTGAATCATACGCGTTGCTCGTCGAATTTGTTCGCGAAAGAGAACGCCCGAGGCGGGATTTGAACCCGCGTCACAACCGTGACAGGGTTGTATGATGGGCCACTACACCACCCGGGCTTGCAACTCTTGGTTNGCGTCACAACCGTGACAGGGTTGTATGATGGGCCACTACACCACCCGGGCTTGCAACTCTTGGTTTCCCGGTGAGAGTATTAAGGGTTTCCAATTGAACGCGCCGTGGTACGGGAAATCGGGACACAACTACCCGTGACTTTCGATTATTGTGTGGGTTCTTCACATGACCCACAAGGAATTTAACTGAGAATCGGCTATTCACGAGTGTGATCGGTTACTCCGGTCAGGTCCGCCCGGTCGAACAGCGACGCTTCTGAATCAAGTTAGAAACCGTTAAATGCCTGCCGCCGCTACGTAGCTGTAGTATCTCGTGACAGCCGCTTCTCTCCCAATAGCGCACACGCACATCAATACATGGTAGACGTAAGCCAACACGAACTCGTGCCGGACCACTCCATCCTCGAGGAAGAGACGCTCGAGGAGGTCCTCTCCGAGTACGACATCGACCGCACAGATCTGCCGAAAATCAAACGGACCGATCCCGCAATTCCAGACGAGGCGGAGCTCGGCGACGTCATCAAAATCGTCCGCGACTCGCGTACAACCGATCAGGCAGTCGTATACCGACTTGTGGTGGAATAAATGGCAATGGAACTCAACCGCGAGAAACGACGGGACATCTCACGCGAATACTTCTCGAAGGAACGGCTCGCAGAACATCACTACCGCTCGTTCAACTCTTTCCTCAACCGGGGGATGCAGGAGGTCGTCGACGAGAAGGAAACCATCGATACGGACATCGGCGACAAGGAAGGCGAAGAACCGGTCCACGTCGAGCTTGGTGACGTGCGTGTCGTCACGCCCCGCGTTCGGGAGGCCGACGGCTCCGAAGAACTCCTCTACCCACAGGAGGCCCGCCTCCGAAACATCACGTACTCCGCACCGGTCTTCATGGAGATGTCGATCGTCAAGGGCGAGGAAGGCGACCAGCGAGTCGTCGACTCCACGGAGACGAAGATTGGCCGGATGCCGATCATGGTCGGCTCCGATAAGTGTAACATCGCCGGCTTCTCGGACGAGGAACTGATCGAGATCGGCGAAGATCCGGCGGACCCCGGCGGATACTTCATCGTCAACGGCTCCGAGCGCGTGCTGATGACCAGCGAGGACCTCGCGCCGAACAAGATCCTCGCCGAATACGACACCAAATACGGCGACGAGATCCAGGTCGCAAAGACCTTCTCCCAGCGCCGTGGCTACCGAGCGCTCGTCCTCTGTGAACGAACTCGTGACGGCCTGCTCGAGGTGAGCTTCCCCTCCGTCTCCGGCTCTATCAACTTCGTGACGCTCGTGCGTGCCCTCGGCCTCGAATCGGACGAAGAGATCGTCCACAAGGTCTCGAACGACCCCGAGGTCGTCAAGTACATGCTCGAAAATCTGGAGGAGGCGGACGTCCAGACCGAGGAGGGTGCCATCGAAGAACTCGGAAAACGCGTCGCCTCCGGCCAGGGCAAGAACTACCAGCTCAAACGAGCGAACTACGTTATCGACCGCTATCTCCTGCCGCATCTCCACGAGGACGGCGTCGAGGAAGAAGACGTCCGAATCAACAAAGCTCACTATCTCTGCCGGATGGCCGAGGCCTGCTTCGAGCTCGCGCTCAACCGTCGTGAGGCGGACGACAAGGACCACTACGCCAACAAGCGGCTGAAGGTCTCCGGCGACCTGATGAAAGACCTGTTCCGGACGGCGCTGAACAAGCTCGCACGCGACGTGAAGTACCAGCTCGAGCGCGCCAACATGCGAAACCGAAACCTGTCGGTCTCGACGGTCGTCCGCTCAGACGTGCTCACCGAACGTCTGGAGCACCCGATCGCGACGGGGAACTGGGTCGGCGGTCGCTCCGGCGTCTCCCAACTGGTGGATAGAACTGATTTCATGGGGGTTCTCTCACACCTTCGCCGCCTGCGCAGCCCGCTCTCGCGCAGTCAGCCACACTTCGAAGCGCGAGACCTCCACGCGACCCAGTGGGGTCGCATCTGTCCCTCCGAGACGCCGGAGGGACCGAACTGTGGGCTGGTCAAGAACTTCGCGCAGGCGATGGAACTCTCCCAGAACATCGAGGACGAGCAAGCGCTCAAACGTGAACTCGCCTCGATGGGGGTCGAAGGGATTCCCGGTCTCGAAGGTATCGAACGAACGACATCACCGGCAGACGACTAATCAATCATGAGCAGCCAACAACGAGACGCCAAGGTCTACGTCAACGGGTCGCTGGTGGGAACGCACCCGAACCCGCACGAGCTTGCAGCACAGATCCGCGAAGCACGACGAATCGGCGACGTCAGCGAGATGGTCAACGTCTCGGTCAAAGAACGCACCCGCGAAGTGATCGTCAACGCCGATGCGGGCCGCGCTCGCCGCCCGCTACTCGTCGTCGAAGACGGCGAACCACGCATCTCTGACCAGGAGATCCAAGCCCTCCAGAACGACGAACTCGAGTTCGAGGATCTCGTCGATCACGGCTACATCGAGTTCATCGACGCCGAGGAGGAGGAGGACATCTACGTCGCCGTCGACGAGGACGATCTAAACGAGGATCACACCCACCTCGAAATCGACCCGCAGCTCATCTTCGGGATCGGTGCGGGGATGATTCCGTATCCGGAACACAACGCGTCGCCGCGGATTACGATGGGGGCGGGGATGGTCAAGCAGTCGCTGGGGCTGCCCTCGGCCAACTACCGAATTCGGCCGGACACGCGCCAGCACCTGCTGCACTACCCGCAGCTCTCGATGGTCAAGACCCAGACGACCGAGCAGATCGGCTTCGACGACCGGCCCGCGGCCCAGAACTTCGTCGTCGCCGTGATGAGCTACGAGGGATTCAACATCGAGGACGCGCTCGTCATGAACAAGGCCTCGGTCGAGCGCGCGCTCGCCCGCTCGCACTTCTTCCGGACCTACGAGGGCGAGGAACGACGGTATCCGGGCGGTCAGGAGGACCGCTTCGAGGTCCCTTCCCAGGACGTCCGCGGCGCACGCGGTGAGGACGCCTACGCGCACTTGGACGAAGACGGCCTCGTCAACCCCGAGACGGACGTCGACGAAAACAGCGTCCTGCTCGGCAAGACGAGTCCGCCGCGATTCTTAGAGGAGCCGGACGACATGGGCGGCCTCTCGCCACAGAAACGACGCGAGACCTCCGTTACCATGCGCTCGGGCGAGTCGGGTGTCGTCGACACCGTCACGCTGATGGAAGGCGAGGACGGCTCGAAACTCTCGAAGGTTTCCGTGCGCGACGAGCGCATTCCTGAACTCGGGGACAAGTTCGCATCCCGCCACGGACAGAAGGGCGTCGTCGGCCACCTCGCACCCCAGGAGGACATGCCCTTCACCGAGAACGGCGTCGTGCCGGACCTCATCGTCAACCCGCACGCGCTGCCGTCGCGGATGACGGTCGGGCACATCCTCGAGATGATCGGCGGCAAGCTCGGCGCGATGGAAGGACGGCGCGTCGACGGGACGCCCTTCCTCGGCGAGGACGAGTCCGAACTCCGCGACGGGCTGGAGGATGCCGGATTTAACTCCGCCGGGAAGGAGACGATGTACTCCGGCGTGACGGGCGAAAAAATCGAAGCCGAGATCTTCGTCGGGATCATCTTCTACCAGAAGCTCTACCACATGGTCTCGAACAAGCTGCACGCTCGTTCGCGCGGGCCGGTGCAGGTGCTGACCCGCCAGCCGACCGAAGGGCGGGCCCGCGAGGGCGGCCTCCGTATCGGGGAGATGGAACGCGACGTCTTCATCGGTCACGGTGCCGCGATGACGCTCAAGGAACGACTGCTTGACGAGTCCGACCGCGAGTTCATCAACATCTGTGGGCAGTGTGGGATGAGTGCGGTCGAAAACGTCGAGCAACGACGCGTCTACTGTCCGAACTGCGGCGAGGAGACGGACATCCATGAAATCGAGATGAGTTACGCGTTCAAGCTCCTGTTGGACGAGATGAAGGCGCTTGGTATCGCACCGCGACTGGAACTGGCAGACGCTGTCTAAAACAATGCGAAACAGTACACCAAAAGATATCGGATCGATCAACTTCGGGCTGATGGAGCCCGAGGAGTACCGGGAGATGAGCGCGACGAAGATCATCACCGCCGACACCTACGACGACGACGGCTTCCCCATCGACATGGGGCTGATGGATCCACGGCTCGGCGTGATCGACCCCGGTCTGGAGTGCAAGACCTGCGGGAAGCACTCGGGGTCGTGTAACGGCCACTTCGGCCACATCGAACTCGCCGCGCCGGTTATCCACGTCGGCTTTACGAAGCTCATTCGCCGGCTCCTGCGTGGCACCTGTCGTGAGTGCTCGCGCCTGCTGCTGACCGAAGACGAACGCGGCGAGTTCCGCGACCAGATCGACGAATCGCGAAAGCTCGGCCGGGACTTGAACGACGTGACGAAGGCCGCGATTCGGCAGGCTCGAAAGAAGGATCGCTGTCCGTTCTGCGGCGAGATCCAGTACGATATCGACCACGAGAAGCCGACCACCTACTACGAGGTCCAGCAGGTCCTCACCAGCGAGTACTCCCAGCGCATCGCCGGCGCGATGCAGGGCGACGAGGAGGAAGGCATCGAGCGTACCTCGCCTGACGAACTCGCCGAGGAGACCGATATTGAACTCTCGCGGATCAACGAGATCCTCTCGGGATCGTTCCGCCCGCGCGAGAGTCAGCGCAAAGCGATCGAGAAGGCGCTGGATATCGACCTCACGGAGGAGGACACGAACAAGCTGATGCCAAGCGACATCCGGGACTGGTTCGAGGCCATTCCGGACGAGGACATCGAAGTGCTCGGCATCGATGCCGAGCGCTCGCGCCCGGAGTGGATGATCCTCACCGTCCTCCCCGTCCCGCCGGTGACGGCGCGACCGTCGATCACGCTCGACAACGGCCAGCGCAGCGAGGACGACCTCACGCACAAACTGGTTGACATCATCCGGATCAACCAGCGGTTCATGGAGAACCGCGAGGCCGGCGCGCCACAGCTGATTATCGAGGACCTCTGGGAACTGCTGCAGTACCACGTCACCACCTTCATGGACAACGAGATTTCGGGGACGCCGCCGGCCCGCCACCGCTCGGGTCGGCCGCTCAAGACCCTCTCGCAGCGCCTGAAGGGGAAGGAGGGTCGATTCCGCGGCTCGCTGTCCGGGAAGCGTGTGAACTTCTCTGCACGGACCGTCATTTCGCCGGACCCGACCCTGAGCCTGAACGAGGTCGGCGTTCCGGACCGAGTCGCAAAGGAGATGACCCAGACGATGAACGTCACGGAGCGAAACTTAGAGGAGGCTCGTCGCTACGTCTCCAACGGGCCCGAGGCCCACCCCGGCGCGAACTACGTCCGCCGACCCGACGGTCGCCGACTGAAGGTCACCGAGAAGAACTGCGAGCAACTCGCGGAGAAGGTCCAGGCCAGCTGGGAGGTCAACCGTCACATGGTCGACGGTGACATCGTCATCTTCAACCGCCAGCCGTCGCTCCACCGGATGTCGATCATGGCCCACGAGGTCGTGGTCATGCCGTACAAGACGTTCCGGCTGAACACCGTCGTCTGCCCGCCGTACAACGCCGACTTCGACGGCGACGAGATGAACATGCACGCGCTGCAAAACGAGGAAGCTCGTGCAGAGGCCCGCGTGCTCATGCGAGTTCAGGAGCAGATTCTCTCGCCGCGCTTCGGCGAGAACATTATCGGGGCCATTCAGGACCACATCAGTGGGATGTACCTCCTGACTCACGACAATCCGCGGTTCAACGAGACGCAGGCGCTCGACCTGCTGCGTGCGACCCGGATCGACGAACTGCCCGAACCGAGCGGCATCGACGACGCTGGCGAGCCGTTTTGGACCGGCTACGATGTCTTCTCCGAACTCCTGCCGGACGACCTGAACCTCGAGTTCATCGGCACGGTCGGCGACGAAGTCGTCATCGAGGACGGCCAGCTGATCGAGGGAACGATCGCCGAGGACGAGGTCGGCGAGTTCGGCGGCGAGATCGTCGACACCATTACGAAGGTCTACGGCAACACGCGCTCGCGGATCTTCATCAACGAGGTCTCGACGCTGGCGATGCGTGCGATCATGCACTTCGGGTTCTCGATCGGCATCGACGACGAGACGATCCCGGAGGCGGCACAGGAGCGCATCGACGAGACGATCGAGGACGCGAACGATCGCGTCGAGGAACTCATCGAGGCCTACGAGCGCGGCGAACTCGAGTCGCTGCCGGGCCGGACGCTCGATGAAACCCTCGAGATGAAGATCATGCAGACGCTCTCGCGTGCCCGCGACAACGCCGGGAACATCGCCGACGAGCACTTCTCCGACGAGAATCCGGCGGTCGTCATGGCGAACTCCGGTGCGCGTGGGTCGATGCTCAACCTGACCCAGATGGCCGGTGCCGTCGGCCAGCAGGCGGTTCGCGGCGAGCGGATCAACCGGGGGTACGAGGATCGTACCCTCAGCCACTATCAGCCGAACGACCTCTCCGCGGAGGCACACGGCTTTGTCGAGAACTCCTACACCAGCGGTCTGACGCCGCGAGAGTTCTTCTTCCACGCGATGGGTGGCCGCGAGGGCCTGGTCGACACGGCAGTCCGAACCTCGAAGTCGGGCTATCTGCAGCGGCGGCTGATCAACGCGCTCTCCGAACTCGAAGCGCAGTACGACGGCACGGTTCGGGACACGAGCGATACGATCATCCAGTTCGAGTTCGGCGAGGACGGCACCTCGCCGGTCAAGGTTTCCTCGGACGACGACAACGATATCGAGGTCGCCCAGATCGCGGATCGCGTCCTGGACTCGGAGTTCGCCTCCGAGGCCGAGAAAGAGGAGTTCCTCGGCATGAAACGCCAGCCGACGAACCTCTCCGAGCACGCGGATACTCGCTTTGCCGAGGAAACGGAGGTGCCCTCGGATGACTGAGGTCGACTACGCCGTCGACGACGACACGATCGCCGTCGTCGAGGACGCCGACCTTCCGCGGCGACTCAAGGACGAAGTCTACGAAACGCTGGAGGACCGCGGCGACGCGACCGTCGAAGACGCGGACGAACTCGCGAAGGCGGTCGAGGCACGCTACATCGACACCCGGGTCGAACCGCTCGAACCCGTCGGGACCGTCTCCGCACAGTCGATTGGGGAGCCGGGGACGCAGCTAACGATGAACACGTTCCACTACGCGGGGGTCGCAGAGATCGACGTGACCCAGGGGCTGCCGCGACTGATCGAACTCGTCGACGCCCGGAAGACGCCGGATACGCCGATGATGACGGTGTATCTCGAGGACGAGTACGCGACCGAGCGCGAGAAGGCCCACGAAGTCGTCTGGAATATCGAGGCGACGAAGATCCTCGCGCTGGGTGACGTGTCGACGAACGTTGCCGACATGCGCGTGCAGATTTCGCTCAACGAGGAGACGCTCGACGAGCGCCTGATCACGCCCGATGAGGTGGCTGAAATCATCGAGGACAACCTCGGCGTGAAGGCGATTCAGAACGGTACCGAGATCGAGTTCGGTCCGGAGGAGCCGTCCTACCGTGACTTGCTCCAACTCGTCGAGGAACTGCGGGATATCACGTTCAAAGGGATCGAGGAGGTCTCCCGCGTTGTCATCCGCCGCGAGGAACTGGAGGAAGGCGACGAGCAGTTCGTCCTCTACACCGAGGGGTCTGCCTTCGGCGACGTGCTCGAGATCGAGGGCGTCGACGCCTCGCGGACGACGTGTAACAACATCCACGAGATCCACCGCAACCTCGGCATCGAGGCCGCTCGCGAGGCCATCATCGAGGAGACGAACAACACGCTCGCAGAGCAGGGGCTCGACGACGTGAACGTTCGTCACCTGATGCTCGTCGCGGACATCATGACCAATCGCGGCGAGATCGAGTCGATCGGTCGCCACGGCATCTCTGGATCGAAAGACTCCGTCCTCGCACGGGCGGCGTTCGAGGTGACGGTTAATCACTTGCTGAACGCAGCGATCCACGGCGAGATCGATGAACTCGACGGTGTCGCGGAGAACGTCATCGTCGGCAAACCGATCAAACTCGGGACCGGCGACGTCGATCTGCGGATGGGATCGATCAATCCCGGACCCGGCGGCCAAGCAGACTGATCGATGGCGGTAACCCTCGACGACGACGCCCGGCAGTATCTCGAGACGTTCGAGGAGGTGACGGGTGCAGACGGCATCGACTGCATTATCGACACCGGGGCTGACGGCGCACGAGTTCAGTTGACGATCGTCGTCGCGAGCGGTCAGTTGGGCGAGGCGATCGGGCCCGACGGACGGACGGTAACGCAGTTTCAGGAGCGTATCGGCCTGCCGGTTCGGCTCGTCGAAAACGCCGACGATCCTGAGGCATTCGTTACGAACGCGTTTGCACCCGCAACGGTGTACAACGTGACGATCAGCGAGAACAACGATACGGTCGCCTACGTCGAAGTCGCCGATTCCGACCGCGGCGTTGCGATCGGATCGAACGGTCGCACGATCGAGACTGTTCGTCGACTCGCCGCTCGACACTGCGGGATCGACGACGTACAGCTTATTTGAGCGGTCCCGGTCGTCTCCCGGTTGTTTCGGTATCTGCCTTCTTCATTGAACTTCTCCTGTTGAAGCCTCTCTGTTGAACTCGCGGGTGACCCGTTCAGTGACAGTGAATGAAACGAGTGGCCGAGACACTCGGCACAAGCGGCTGGGTTGACGCCGGTCTCTTCGGTTCTGATTCGGCTGTTTGGTCGACGATATCTAAGTAGGCGTATGTATCTAGTTCGGTGATAGTCATTACTGTATAGTGTTGTACAAGTAGTTTTTGGCTACGAATATCATAACCAAAACAGTAAACAGCGTTCACTGAGACGGAGTTCGTATGCCGGGTACGAACGATTCCCCTGCCGAAGAGCGTGCCGTAGATGAACTCGATATTGCGCCGGAGAACGGATGGAACGCGCTGTATCTCGACGGAGAGTGGGTTCCGGCCGGTGACCGAGACCCGATCGAAGTCGAAAATCCTGCGACGCGGACAACCCTGACGAGGGTCCCTTCGAGTACCGAGGACGATGTCGACGAGGCGTACGCGATCGCGGACGAGGCCCAGGCAGCATGGGCGAATCGACCGCCGCAGGAACGTGCCAGGATCGTTGCGGATGCCTGTGCGTTGCTGGGTGAGTACGCTGCGGACCTTGCAACACTGTTTGCAGTCGAGTGCGGGGGTGTCCAGCTGAAAGCTGACTTCGAGACGCAACTTGCCCAGGGGACGATGGAGGTCGGATCCGGACTGGCGATGCGCGACGGCGGCCGCCGCAAGGAGTCGGTGACGCCGGGCAAGGAGAATCTGCTCGTGCGCGAACCCGCCGGCGTCGTCGGCGTCATCACGCCGTGGAACTTCCCGCTGTATCTCTCCAGTCGGGTCGTCGCACCGGCTATCGCGCTGGGCAACAGCGTCGTGCTAAAGCCCGACGAGCACACCCCGCTGACGGGCGGTCTCGTACTTGCGAAGGTCTTCGAGGAGGCCGGACTGCCGGCGGGCGTCCTGAACGTCGTCCCTGGCTACGGCCACGAGATCGGCGACCACTTCTCGGGTCACCCAGTCCCATCAGTGATGGCGTTTACCGGGTCCTCGGAAGTCGGGCGAGGCGTCGGCCAGCGCGCCGTCGGCTCGTACACGGAACCGGCGCTGGAACTGGGCGGCAACAACGCACACATCGTGCTCGAAGACGCCGACGTAGAGCGTGCGATCGATGCTGGCGCGTTCGGCTCGTTCACTCATCAGGGTCAAGAGTGTATCTCGATCAACCGTCACCTGATCCACGAGTCGCTATACGACGAGTACGTCGCAGGGCTTGCCGACCGCGCCGAACAGCTTCCTATCGGCGATCCGCGCGAAGAGGGGACGCTCGTCGGGCCGGTCATCAACGAGAGCCAGCGCGACAAAATCGTCGGATTCCTCGCGGAGTCAATCGAGCGCGGCGCGACGGTCGAGGCCGGCGGTAACCACGACGGATTGTTCATCGAACCCACGGTGCTCTCGGATGTCACGGCCGATATGCCGGCCGCTTGCAACGAGCACTTCGGGCCAGTCGCCCCGGTTATCCCGTTCGAGACCGACGAGGAGGCGGTCCGAATCGCCAACGGCACCGACTACGGGCTGTCGGGATCGGTTCACTCAACCGATGTCTCCCGCGCGCGTGACGTGGCCGATGCGTTAGAGACTGGAATGGTCCACATCAACGATCAGCCGCTGAACGACGAACCCCACGTCGCCTTCGGCGGTGTCGGTGCCTCGGGCATGGGTCGGTACAACGACGAGTGGATCATGGACACCCTGACGACGCTGAAGTGGATCTCGATTCAGCGCGAGCCGCGCGAGTATCCGTACTGACTTCGACTTCAAACCCGAATTAGAATTCGAACCCGTACTCGGCTATATCCACTCGACGCGATACTCACAGTGCTGGCCGCCCTCCGATCGACACTGATCGCCGACCTCCTCAACCGTGACGTGGCTGTCGGCAAATTTCTTCGCCACACCCTTGATAAGTCCCTTGTCGAACTCGCACGGATACGGGTTCTCACAGATCATCACTCCCTCGTTCGATCCCGCTTGCTTGAACTCGTAGGACCCGATGTCCGCACCGCGGTGGTTCTGGGTATACGCCTGATTGATCCCCGGTAGCGCGTTCTCGACCTCGGACAGTTCTGGCGGAAATTCGACGTGCTCGGGGACGTTTCGACCCATATTCCGCATCCTGACATCGCCGTACTCATCGCGCATATCGTACAGTGCGGCGAGTGGGATTTTGAGTGAGTACCACTCCTCGCCCTCGATGTCCTCGAGGCCGTGCTGGGCGAGTTTGGTAGTCACCTGTTTGCCCACGAACGTCGAAACCGATTCGCCGGCAGCGATATACGACTGCGGACTCCGTCCGATCACCTCCGCATCCTCGAGTGATCCCTCGTACCCGATCCGATCGTGCACCGTTGGCAGTTCATCATCTGATTGTGAGCTACTGTCACTAGAACCGAGAAGTCGGCTAATCCATGAATTGGCGAGAAGTACTGTATTGAGTGTCATACTGGTTGCAGAATGTGACCCACCTAACTAATAGCTTCTCGTTACTCATACGATTTTGTTCATATCCGCGAAACTGTCACCAAACGAGAATTCACCGGAGCGACTGCCACTTCGTGTACGGCGGCTTCGATCTGGCACGGCGACTGGCGCCGTTCGGGAACCTCCAGTCTGCCGAGGCCCGCTAATCGACGCTCGAGCGCTAACTCGAGTTCACGAAACACGCTCAGATCCGGCGAGCGGGGTACATCGAGCGCTCTCGTGGCGTAACGGCGGATCGAAACAGGGATGCTTAAGTGTCTTCGTCGGATAGCGACGGACACTATGGCAAACGGCAAGTACGCCGCGCGTAAGCTCAAGAAGGACCGCCAGAATCAGCGGTGGTCTGACTCTGACTACGCGCGCCGCGCTCGTGGACTTCGCGAGAAGTCCGACCCTCTCGAGGGAGCGCCCCAGGCACGAGGTATCGTACTCGAAAAGGTCGGCATTGAAGCCAAGCAGCCCAACTCGGCGATCCGAAAGTGCGTCCGCGTGCAGCTGATCAAAAACGGCAAGCAGGTCACCGCGTTCTGTCCCGGTGACGGCGCAATTTCGTTCATCGACGAGCACGACGAAGTTACCATCGCCGGTATCGGTGGGGCGAAGGGTCGTGCAATGGGTGACCTCTCCGGCGTCAACTACAAGGTCGACAAGGTCAACGGCGTCGCGCTGAAAGAACTCGTTCGCGGAAACGCGGAGAAACCGGTGCGATAACCATGGCGGCAGAAGATCAACCCGACCCGGACGCCCCGGCAGGCGGTACAGATGTCGGCGCACAGCTCTTTGGCACGTGGGAAATCGACGAAATCGCCTACGAGGACCCCTCGACCGAGCGCTACATCACCGTAACGCCAGTCGCACACACCGCCGGTCGCCACGCCAGCAAGCAGTTCCAGAAGTCCCAGATCTCCATCGTCGAGCGATTTATCAATCGTCTCATGCAGACCGAGGAGAACACGGGCAAGAAACAAAAGACGCTCAGCTACGTCCGCGAGGCGTTCGACCTCATCCACGAGCGCACCGAGGAGAGCCCGATCCAGATTCTCGTGACGGCCGTCGAGAACGCAGCGCCGCGCGAGGAGACCGTCCGCCTGAAATACGGTGGCATCTCGGTCCCCAAGGCCGTCGACGTCGCGCCCCAGCGCCGCGTCGATCAGGCGCTGAAGTTCCTCGCCGAAGGCGTCCACAACGCCTCGTTCAAGACGTCCACGTCGGTCCCTGAGGCCATCGCCTCTCAGCTCACCGGCGCAGCGAACTACGACGTCCAGACCTACGCGGTCAGCCAGAAAGAGGAAAAAGAGCGCGTCGCGGCGGCCGCTCGCTAACGCCGATCGAGCCGTTCTTCTCCGTCGATTTCGCTACCCCTCACAGTTACATCTGAACTCGAGCAGCGCGACTCTCCTCTGAAGAACTCCGCGCGGAAAACATCCATTAACTTACAGAAACTGCGATCAGGGAACGACTAAACGGGACGCCACGCGACGATAGAATAGTGCTGTCCCCCGTCGATCGGCTTCCGAACACGACGATTCTGACATACTACGGCTACAAGGCGACCGACTCGGTCGGCTTCATCTGGCCGGTCTTCACGCTTTTTTTGCTCTGGAACGACCTCTCGTTTACCCAGATCGGGCTATTGAGCGCCATTTCCGCCGTGCTCGTCGTCCTTCTCGAGGTCCCGACCGGCTACGCTGCTGACCGCATCGGTCGCCGGAACGCCCTCGCGCTCGGAATGATGTCGATGACCGCATCAGTCGCCGGATTCGTCGTCGCCGATGCGTACTGGCAGTTCGTCGTCCTCTACTCGCTGTGGGCCGTTTCGATCGCGTTTCAATCGGGAACCGCTGACGCCTGGTTGTACGAGACGCTCGCGACGGACCTGCGCAATGACGACAACGACGACAACAGCGGAAACGGCGACAACAACGAGTTCACTCGCGTGCGCGGTCGCGGCGGGGCGATCTACGAGTACACGTCGGCGATGACGATGATCGCCGGCGGACTGCTCTACGTCGCCCATCCGACGTATCCGTTCATTGCATCGGCGGCGTTGCACGCCTGCGGGATCGGTATCGTTCTTTCGTTCCCGCAGAACGCACACGGTGGTGAGACGATTGCGACGGACCGGGTCGGCGTTCGCGAGTCGCTGTCGATCATCCGGACGGACCTGCTTTCGGGGTCGTTGCGCCCGTTCGTCGCCTTCATCGCGCTGTTTTTCGCCGTCGTCAACGCGGCGGATTCCTTCATCCAGCCGATTGCGGAGACCGTACTCGGTCGGGTACTCGATTCGATGGCAGTGATGGGTGCGAGCGCGGGCGGCGGGACGGGTGCTGGCACAGCGATTGGGGTGACTGCTGGACTCCCAGAGCCCGCACTCCTGGGCGTGCTCTACGCCTGCTTTGCCGTCGTCAGCGCGATCGCGAGCGATAGCGCGGCCCGCGTTCGTGAACTCGCCGGGATTCGTGTAGTGCTTGTCTGGGTACCCGTCGCCGTCGCAGTGGCGCTTGTCGCGCCGGCGGTTCTCCCGCTGCTTGCAATTCCGGTGTTCGTCTTTCTGAAAGGGGCCGCTGCGCTATCGAAGCCGCTGGTCACCGCGTACGTCAACGATCGAATCGGGTCGACCGGACGCGCAACCGTCCTGAGTGCGATGTCGATGTGTTATGCGGTCGTCCGGGCCCCGTTGAAGCCAGTTGCGGGGTACGTCGCCGATCTCACCGGTCCGCTCGAAACCGTGGCGTTGCTCGGCGGATTCTTCCTGGTCGGGGGAGCGACGCTCTCGCTTGTCTCCGCTCGGCGCGTCGTATCCGCCGAGCGTCACACGACGCCGTCCGAACGCGCGTGATTGGCTCCGGCCGCCGTGAACCCACGGACGAGTGGCCATCAGTCCGCTGCAGGGCCGCTCATCGAGACATACGAGCGCGTCGCGTCGACGAGCGCCTTCCGATACGTGCTCGAATCCGTCTCCCGCCCGAGTTCACGAAAGCGTCGCCTGAAGCCGTCGAAGTCGACCTCGGGGGCGTCCATGGCGGCCGCGTGGGCGAGATCGTACAGTCGGTGCGTGTGCGCGTCGTCGACGAGGTCGTGGCGCTCCGCGAGTGCGAGTGCGAACGCCGCGTTGACGGCCGTGATCTCGGGATCGGCGCTCGGTGAGAGTCGTCGCAATCCCGGCCGCGACGGCGTGTCCGGGCGGTTCGCGACGGCCATTGCGAGACCGGACTCGAGAAAGGACAGAAGTTTCTCGCCGGGGCCGACCGAGAGCGTGATGTCGTCGGCGTAGATGTCTTTCATGTGATTCGCGATCTGGTAGCAGTGAGAGAGTTTTCGCTGTTCGACACTCTTGCCGGCGAGTGCGAGATAGAGGACTTCTTCGGTCGATTGGGTGTGCGAGGGATGTTCCTGTTCGTGTCTGGCCATGTGGGCGAACTCGTGGAGGGCGAGTTCACGGGCCATCGCGCTGGAGGCGGCCTGTCGGGAGATGTTGAGGACGTGGCGGTCCTCGTAGTGGCCGGCCCAGGTACGTTCGTCGGGGTCATCGCGCAAGCGCACGTAGACTGGTCGTGAGAGGTCGTGTTCGGTCTCGAAGAGATCTCGGGCGCTGAGAAAGGGAGAGGTCGGACCGGGACCCTGGATACGAATGTCCATGTGCAAAGATAGCAAGGGATGGGCAGGTATGTCTCTTACGCCGGGTGGCAGTCAGTGGAACTCGAGTGCAGAGCGGGCCGCGACTGCCGGCCCTCTTAGTGCATGTTATTCACTCACGCAAAATGGATATTCAACGGCACGAACGGGGATACGCGTCGGATTCTGCCGCCGACGAAACACTACCCTTTTGACCCCGCTACCGGTATTGGGGGGTATATGGGCCGACGTAAGAAAATCGTTCAAGAGTGTGAACGGTTGATGGACGACCCGGAGAACATCCGGAACATCGCCATCGCCGCTCACGTCGACCACGGAAAAACGACGCTTACCGACAACCTGCTGGCTGGTGCGGGCATGATCTCCGACGAGACTGCCGGCGAGCAGCTTGCGATGGACACCGAGGAAGACGAGCAGGAACGCGGAATCACCATCGACGCGGCGAACGTTTCGATGACCCACGAGTACGAGGACACCAACCACCTCATCAACCTCATCGACACGCCCGGCCACGTCGACTTCGGTGGCGACGTGACTCGCGCGATGCGTGCGGTCGACGGTGCGCTCGTCGTCGTCGACGCCGTCGAAGGGGCCATGCCCCAGACCGAGACCGTCCTGCGACAGGCACTCCGCGAGGGCGTCAAGCCGACCCTGTTCATCAACAAGGTCGACCGCCTGATCTCCGAACTGCAGGAGGGTCCCGAGGAGATGCAACAGCGTCTGCTCTCGGTCATCAGCGACGTCAACGAACTCATCCGCGGCATGACCGAGGACATGGACGACGTCGACGACTGGACCGTCTCCGTCGAAGACGGCACTGTCGGCTTCGGATCCGCCCTGTACAAGTGGGGCGTCTCCATGCCGTCGATGCAGCGAACCGGCATGGACTTCGGCGAGATTATGGAACTCGAGCGCGCGGACAAGCGCCAGGAACTTCACGAGCGAACGCCGCTGTCGGACGTCGTGCTCGACATGGTCTGTGAGCACTTCCCGAACCCCATCAACGCCCAGCCCCGTCGTATCCCGCGCATCTGGCGCGGCGACGCCGACTCGGATCTCGCTGAGGGCATGCGCCTCGTCGACGAAACGGGAGACGTCGTCCTGATGGTCACCGACATCGGGATCGACCCCCACGCCGGCGAGATTGCCGCGGGCCGCGTCTTCTCCGGCACGCTCGAGAAGGGTCAGGAGCTGTACGTCTCCGGTACCGCCGGAAAGAACCGCGTCCAGAGCGTCGGCATCTACATGGGTGGCGAGCGCGAGGAAGTCGACCGCGTCCCGGCGGGGAACATCGCCGCCGTCACCGGTCTCAAGGACGCCATCGCCGGTTCGACCGTCTCGAGCGTCGACATGACGCCGTTCGAATCGATCGAACACATCTCCGAGCCGGTCATTACGAAATCCGTCGAGGCCCAGAACATGGACGACCTGCCGAAGCTCATCGAGACGCTGCGACAGGTCTCCAAAGAGGACCCGACGATTCAGATCACCATCAACGAGGATACCGGCGAACACCTCATCTCCGGCCAGGGTGAACTCCACCTCGAAGTCATCACCCAGCGCATCGAGAAGAACCAGGGCATTCCCGTCAACACCGGCGAACCGATCGTCGTCTACCGCGAGCAGCCCCAGCAGGCAAGCGCCGAAGTCGAGGGCATCTCGCCGAACCGCCACAACCGCTTTTACATCTCTATCGAACCGATGACGAACGAACTCGTCGAGACGATCCAACTCGGCGAGGCTTCGATGGACATGCCCGAGCAGGAACGCCGCGAGGCCCTGCAGGACGCCGGCATGGACAAGGATACGTCCCAGAACGTCGAGCACATCCACGGGACGAACATCCTCATCGACGACACGAAGGGTATCCAGCACTTGAACGAGACGATGGAACTCGTCATCGAAGGGCTCGAGGACGCACTCGATAACGGCCCGCTCGCCAACGAGCCGGTTCAGGGGACGCTGATCCGCCTGCACGACGCCCGACTCCACGAGGACACCATCCACCGCGGCCCGGCACAGGTTATCCCGGCAACCCGCGAGGCCGTCCACAAGTCGCTGATCGACGGGCAGATCAAGATGCTCGAACCGATGCAGGACGTTCGTATCGACGTGCCTAACGACCACATGGGTGCCGCCTCGGGCGAAATCCAGGGCCGTCGCGGCCGCGTCGACGACATGTACCAGGAAGGCGATCTGATGGTCGTCGAGGGTATCGCCCCCGTCGGCGAGATGATCGGCTTCGCCAGCGACATTCGCTCCGCAACCGAAGGCCGCGCCTCCTGGAACACGGAAAACGCCGGCTTCGAAGTCATGGCCGACTCGCTCCAGCGCGAGAAGATCATGGAGATCCGCGAGCGCAAGGGCATGAAGCTCGAACTCCCACCGGCCATCGACTACATCTAAGCGCCTTTCTTTTCGACCGACGCCGTCGGTCTTTCTTGCTGTCTTCTGTCTCCGAACGGTCGAGTCACACAGACACACAGCAACAGCGGAGCCGCCACACCATGTTCCGGTCGCCCGACCGGCGACCACTATCTTCGCAACTCACGAGTTCCGCCGGGCTGGTCGACCACCGAAAACGAGAGACAATCGCCGAACGCAGAGCCGCGATAGCCCGGTTAGACGTCCGTGTCCTCGTTCGCTCCGTCTCCGTCTCCGTTTCCGTCTCTCACCCGCCGCACGTGAACCCCCTCGCGGGTCACCGTCACATCGCAACCGCTGTACGGAAACGAAAACTCGGCCTCGACCGCCGCACTCGTCTTCTCGTACGTCTCGTCGATCTGCGTCGGGTCGATAACCGTATACAGCGGCTCGAGTTCAAGGACCGGCGTGTTCGTCAGTGCGGCGACGGCCCGAACGATCGTCTCGCTCGGGGGTTGGTCATCAGTGAACTCGTGGGTCGATTGAACGGTTGCTGGCGGCGGTTCGTCGTCACCGCCGGATCGTGAAGTGTCGGTCATGGTTCGAATGGAAGTTCGCCCGTGAAGTGGTCGCTCTGATAATCGAGGTGGTCGAGACGTGGTCCGAGCAGTTCCCGGACGAGGACGACGAGCGGATTGGTTGCCCCCTCGCCGATCATTGCGGTTTCGGTGGGTTTGATTCCCGTCTGGTCCCCGTTTTTCGTGTTGTGCGTGGTTGCAGTTTCGATTTCAGTCTTGGATCCGGTCTCCGTGTCAGTTGTCGCTGCGCCATCGGACGGTGGCTCTTCTTGCAGCGAGAGCAACACCTTCTCACGGTCTGCCACGATGAGACGATTGAGGCGTGGATACCGCGATAGCTTGTTCATCCAGTCTAGCTGTGGCTCCCAGATGGTCGTTTCCGGAACGTTATTCCGGAAGAACCGCCTGACATCGGGATTCTGCGACCGGGCATAAAAGTTCACCCCGCGCTCGATCGCCCGCGTCGTGTGCGGAAGACAGCCCTCATCGAGCAGGCCGGCGGACGTATAGATGATGAAGAGTTCATCGTCGGCTTTGTCCGCCAGTTCGCGGCTGTAGTCGTCGATCGCCGCCTGGGTCTCGAGTATGCCGATCGTGTCGGGGCCACGCTTGCCGCCGAATCGCGAGAGGAACTCGTCGAGGAGAGTGAACTCGAGCCATTCGGGGTCGATGATGGCGTGGTCTCGGGTGGTAACGACGTTCGCCTCGGGGTCGTATGCGACGAGTTCAGCGTCGGCGAGGCGGGGTAAGCGGGCGTGGTGCAGGGAGAGGCGCGTGGAGTCGAGACGGCAGTCGTAGGTTGTTGCGTCGACGACGGCTGCGTCGCGAGAAACGAGTCGGTCGGCGAGCGATGCGACGGAGAGCGGTCGGGATGCGTCGTCGAGAATCGTCAGAATCGCATGGTTGTCCGGGTTGGCGACCAGTCGGATGACTCGTTCCTCGTATGACGCCATAGCCATGCGTTCGGTTGTCTCGCAGTTAAACGTGACCGGTCGTTCGATGTTGGAGTCAACGCTCCGATTGGTATTGGAAACTCGTTCAAGAGACGGTGGTGTTTTCCGCTGTTAGTTCGTTCCGGCGGTTCGTTTGGGTGTCGCGAGTGATGCTGTGGGTGTGGTTATGAGTGTGGTTGTGGGTGTGAGTGTGGGTGTGGATACGCGTTAGGAGTTCCAGCGGCATCGGTTCGAGCGGTTCCGATCGCCGTCAGCGAGCCGTTACTCTCGCTCGCCGGCACCGAGTGCGCTCTCGCCGACTTTCTCGTGGCCTTCGATGCGTTCTTGGCCGCCCATGTAGGGACGCAGCGCCTCGGGGACCGTGACGGTGCCGTCTTCGTTCTGGTAGTATTCGAGAATGGCCACCATCACGCGGGGAATAGCGACGCCGGAGGCGTTCAGGGTGTGGAGGTACTCGGCCGACTCGTGGCGCTCCGGGCGGTAGCGAAGGCCGGCGCGGCGGGCCTGGAAGTCCTCGAAGTTCGAGGCGGTTGAGACTTCGAGCCAGCGACCACCTTCGTCGGGGCCGTCGTCCATGTCGTCCGCGGGGGCCCAGACCTCGAGATCGATCTGCTTGGTCGCCTTGAACCCGAGGTCGCCGGTACAGAGTTCGAGCACGCGGTAGGGGAGGTCGAGGCGTCGAAGGACTTCCTCGGCTTCGCCGAGGAGGGTTTCGAGCCGGTCGTAGCTCTCCGCGGGTTCGACGAAGTTGACGAGTTCGACTTTGTTGAACTGGTGGACGCGGACGATACCGCGGGTTTCGGTGCCGTGTTCGCCGGCTTCGCGCCGGAAGTTCGGCGTGTAGGCCTGGTGTTTGAGCGGGAGGTCGTCCGTGAGGAGGATGTCGTCGGCGTACATGTTGGTGACGGGGACCTCGGCGGTGGGGCAGAGCCAGAGATCGTCGTCCTCGTAGGGTTCGTCGTTGCGGCCGCCGAGCCGGTAGGCGTCGTCGGCGAACTTGGGGAGTTGGCCGGTGCCGCGCATCGACTCGCTGGTGATCGGGACCGGCGGGACGATGTCGACGTAGCCCTGTTCGCGGTGGACGTCGAGCATGAACTGGATAAGCGCGTGTTCCAACCGTGCGCCGTCGCCCTTGAGGAAGTAAAAGCCGGAGCCGGTGGTCTTCGCGCCGCGTTCCTCGTCGATGATGTCCATGTCCTCGCCGAGGTCGTAGTGGGGAACGACATCGCCGGGAACCGCACGGAGGTCGTCGAAGCCCCAGCGTCGGTCCTCGACGTTGTCCGACTCGTCGTCGCCGATCGGGACGCTCTCGTGGGGGAGCTGCGGGATTTCGAGCAATCGCTCGTCGAGTTCGTCGCGCAACTCTGTGGCTTCGGCCTCGACAGCCTCGATCTCGGCTTTGAGTTCCTTGGATTCCTCGATGGCGGCTTCTCGCTCCTCGTCTTTGCCGTCCGCGACGAGTTCGCCGATGCGGTCGGTGATTTCGTTGCGTTCGTGGCGGAGTTTGTCGCCGCGGGCTTTGAGTTCGCGCCACCGTTCGTCGAGGTCGATGAGGCTGTCGAGGTCGATGTCATCGCCTCGGTGGTCGAGCGCCTCGCGAACGGTCTCGGGCTGTTCGCGAAGAAGGGTTCGATCGATCATTGCCCGTGGCTTCTGTGTGGCCGTCCAAAACCGTATCGGAAGGCGGCGTGCGATTCCGTGATAGCTGTGACGGGACCGGCGGGAAACGTTTTTTTCGACGCGGCGGGTTTGTCGACGTATGGACCCGTTCGAGGGGGAGACCGCGGCGGTGTCGGTCGAGTACGAGCCCCGTAGCGTCAAGGATATCCTGGTCGAGATGAAGGATACGGCGGAGCTGTTGATCGATCTCTCGTACTCGGCCGTCTTGCACCGCAATGACGACCTCGCGCGGGAAGTGCTGCGCTTAGAAGAGCGCATGGACGTCCTCGAACTGCAGGCGCGGATGAGCCTCATGATGGCGGTTCGAAATCCTGACGATGCGGAGCAACTGGCTCCCGTTCTGGGGATCGTCGCCGCGGCGGGCGACATCAGCGACGCCGCGGGTGACATCGCGAAGATCATCCTGGAGGAAGTCGGGTTGCCGGAAGCGATGCGGGCGGCACTTCCCGAAGCGACCGAGACGCTCGTTCGGGGCGTCGTCTCGCCGGACTCCGCGTTCGCCGACCGCACGCTGATGGACATCGATCTGGAGTCCGAGACCGGCGTCCGAGTGATCGCCCTTCGGCGCGGCAACGAGTGGTTGCTCAATCCCGGCCCGAACACGACGGTCGCGAGCGACGACGTTGCGCTCCTTCGCGGCCCGGATACGTCGATCGAATCGGTCTACGAGACGCTCACCGGCACGCCCTACGAATCCCCCGCAGTCGACGTTCCGGACATCGACGACCTCGAACGGGCGGTCGACACCATCGTCCACATGAAGAACCTCTCCGAACTCGCCGTCGATCTGGCTTACAGCAGCGTGCTGTTCGACAGCGAGGCCCTCGCCGAGGAGGTCCGCAATCTGGAGGTCGAAGTCGACGCGATGGAGTCTCGGTTCGAAGCCTGGACGCTTCGAGCGGCCGCCGACGCCGACGACCCGGTCGTCCTTCGAGGACTCATCCAACTCGGCAACAGCACGGAGGTAATCAGCGACGCTGCGGTCGACATTAGCGAGGGCGTCCTCCGCGATCTCGATGTTCACCCGGTCGTCCAGATGGCCGTCGAGGAGAGCGACGAGATCATCACCCGCGTCCCGGTCGAGTCAGAGAGCACCCTCGACGGCGCGACCGTCGTCAGCGGCGTCCCCGACACCGATTCGACCATGTCGGTGATCGCAATCCGCCGCCCCGACGAGGGCTGGTTGCTCGTCGGCGACTCTGACGCGACGCTGCGGGCCGGCGACGTGTTGATTTCGAAGGGGACCCGAACGGCCGCGGCGGCGTTCGACGACCTGTCTCAGGCGTGAGCCGATCGGGCGAGCTGATAGTTTCAGCCGTGTTGTAACGAACTTCCGGCAAGTCGAAACGACGATCGACGAGGCAAACGAGAACCAGTCGCGGCAGGTCGATGCAATCGGACTGGAAATTTCGACGCTTGCAGACTCGGAACGGCCGTAGACCACGGCTAAACGGGTCCCAGCGCGGTGACGAGCCACGCGAGACCGATTCCCGCGAGTGCGAGGCCGAGATTCGCACCGGCATTGCCGACCGCGAGCAGCCGATCGCCGCGTTCGTACAACTGTACCGTTTCGACCGAGAACGACGAAAAGGTCGTGAACGCCCCGCAGAGACCGGTTCCGAGTAACTGCAGGACCGACTCGGTCGCACCCGCAAACATCGCAAGCGCGAAGGCAAAACTGCCCACGACGTTCACCAGCAGCGTCGGCCAGGGGAATCGGTCGCTCGAGAGCCGTTGATACACGCCGTAGCGCAACACCGCACCGATCGCACCGCCGGTTCCCACGATGTGTGCAGGTTCGGGATCGAACGCGACCGCTGCGATACTGACTTCCGGGACGGATACCGACGCGAACGGTCCGCCGATCGCCGTCCAGAGTTCAGCAAGTGACGCCACGGCGGTCGCGCTCATACCGTCTCACCGCCGGTTGTCGCGGCGGCCGGATCGCCGAGTCGGCGGGCGAGTTCACGGCCGGCGAGGACGCCGGTAAAGCCGAGGCCGTAGTTGCCCAGGACGATGGCGACGAGCAGGAGGGGGGTGGACGCGAGTGCGGACTGGATGGCGAACGTGCTGTAGGTTGTCAGCGAAGAAAGGAAGCCGGTCGTGAAGACGACTCTCGATTTGCGTGCGACGAGGCCGGTGTATTGGGCTTCGTAGACGAGAAATCCGAGCACGAAACTGCCGATGACGTTGACGAGCAGGACAGACTGGACGTCGGAGAGCAGGCCCATCGCGAAGTACCGGAGATTCGCGCCGGCGAAGCCGCCGACGGTGATCAGTGCGAGCGTTTCGAGTCGAACGAGGGGGTGGGGCTGGGATGCTGCCATGGCTGCGTAGTGGCAGGGACCGTCAGCCGGCGATCGGTGCCAGCGGTTGGGTCGGGCGGGCCCCATCGCCCGAAGGGGACGGTTACCGCGTTTAAACCGTGTCGTGATTCGAACCGTCGTTGCTAGGCGGTCGTTTGCACAGATTGATGAGCGTTATGACCTGCGAACGTGTCGTCACATCCTGACGGGGGCGGTCGGAAGGAAAAGACCCAAGGTTAGACTGGCTCTAAACCAACCATGGACAGTGTCGAGGACGAGCGACGCGGGTTCCGACGGGCATCGTGGGTCAACGTCCTCGGCAACGTCGCGAAAATCGCAGTCGAAGGGGCTGCGGGACTCGTCTTCGGGAGCGTCGCCCTGCTCGCCGACGCGGCACACTCGATCGCGGATCTCATCGCCAGCGTCGTCGTCTACATCTGGGGACAGAGTTCGTACGACGAACCCGACGACACCCACCCCCACGGACACGACCGGATCGAACCGCTGACGGCGCTGTTCGTCGGTGCCGTCATCGCACTCCTCGGATTGAACCTGCTCTATCGTTCCGTCGAGGGACTGCTCACCGAGGTCGACGTCACCTTCAGCCCGCTGTTGCTCGGCTCGCTCGGCTTCGCGATCGTCGATATGTACCTCGTCTACCGGTACACGGTCGCGGTCAACGCAGAACTCGACTCGCCCGCCCTCTCGGCGCTGGCGGCGGACTGTCTCAACGACATCTACACGTCGCTGGCCGCCGTCGTCGGCATCATCGGCGTCGCGTTCGGCCAGCCCCAACTCGACCCCATCGCAGGCGGACTCGTCAGCCTGCTGGTCGTCTACCAGGGCGTCGAAATCGGTCGCGAAAACGTCGACTACCTCGTCGGTGCCGCCCCGACGCCCGAGAAGCGAACGGCCGTGCTCGACGTGCTCCGATCCCACCCCGACGTGCAGGGCATCCACGATCTGACCGTCTTCTACGACGGTCCCGTCCTCGAAGTCGAAGTCCACGTCGAGGTCGACGGCGAACTCCCCTTCCGGCGCGCCCACGACATCGAATCTGAACTCGTCGATCAGCTCCGCGGACTCGAGGATGTCGGCGACGCGCACGTCCACCTCGACCCGTCCGGCATCGGCGAGTGGAAGGACCAGCCGGACGAACTCGAACGGTAATGCCGGAGTGCTGGGACACGAGCTTTTATCCCGTCCGCCGACGGGCTTCCGGTATGGACATCGGTGACGTTCGCGAGGTGACCGCCGGCGACTGTTCGGACCTGTACTACCTCGATACCGGCATGTACGAGACGGGCGGCTACGGAGCCGTCTATATTCTAAACGATGATCGGCCGGCCATCATCGAAACCGGCATCGGCACCAACCACGACCTGATCCTCGACGCGCTCGCCGAACTCGACATCGATCCCGCCGATGTCGAGGTCGTCACGATGACGCACATCCACCTCGATCACGCAGGCGGCGCTGGCTTTCTCGCGGAGGCCTGCCCGAACGCCGACATCTGTATCCCCGCCGCCGGCGCGAGCCTGCTCGCCGACCCCGGCAAACTGGTCGCCGGCACGAAAAACGCCGTCGGCGACCAGTGGCAGTTCTACGTCGAGCCGAAACCCATTCCGGAGGACCGAATCGTCGACCTCGAGGACGGCGACGCGATCGACCTCGGCGACCACGAACTCCGCGTTCACGCCGCGCCCGGCCACGCGTTCCACCAGGTGGTCTTCGAAGACCCCGCGAACGACGCCGTCTTCACCGGCGACGCCGCCGGCATCTGGATTCCCGATCGCGAGGAAATCGTCGAAACCTCCCCGCCCTCCGATTTCGACCTCGAGCAGTGTCTCGAAGACGTTGAACTGCTCGCCGAGATCGACCCCGACGTCCTCCTCTATACGCACTTCGGCCCCCGATACGTCGGCGACGACGCCGAACGCGCACTCGAAAACTATGCGACCGTCCTCACCGAGTGGGTCTCCGCAGTCGAGGCCGCGCGCGCTGAACTCGACGCCGACGAGGACGTGATGGCCCACTTCGCGTCCGCGACCGAGAAGGGCGAGGCCTGGAACGAGCAGAAAGCAAGCGCCGAGGCGGCGATGAACGTCCGCGGCGTTATCGGCTATCTCGACAACCGAGAGTGATACTGCCGGACAGAACGACATGAAGATCGGTCGCTCCGCTGCGGTCGTCTCTACCGGTGACGGCCGCGAATTCGCAACTGACTTCGCAGTGACTTCTGTCCGACAGTATAAACACCCGGCTGCGCGACGGTTCCATCGCTTCGAGTTCAGTTCCCGAATCCGCTCGTTTCCGGGACGGTCGACGCTCGCACCTGAATAAACGAATCGTCGAGTGAAACCAGTTTCATCACGTTTTATCGCACAGGAACGACTCTGAACGGATATGAACTGGCGGGACACCGAACGCGAGTACGACGACGAGGTGATCGGGACCACGACGCTCGGTCGGCTGTTCGAGAACTCGGCAGAACGGAACAGAGACCGGCCTGCCCAGCGATACAAGGGTGGCATCTACGGTCGTTCGCTCACCGGCACCGACTCGGACGCCGTGCTTCCGCCGGCCGAACCCGATGCCTTCCGGGCGATTTCCTACGCCGAGATGCGTGACATCGTTCGGAATCTCGCCGCCGGCTTTCGCGATCTCGGCGTCGAATCCGGCGACCGGGTCGGTATCTTCAGCAACACTCGCATGGAGTGGGCCCAGACCGATTTCGCGCTGCTCGGGGCCGGCGCGGTCGTCACCACCGTCTACACGAGTTCGTCTCCCGAGCAGGTGTCGTACTTGCTCGACGATCCCGACGCGGACGGCGTCGTCGTCGAGAACCAAGAACTGCTAGAGCGGGTGCTCGCCGTCGAGGACGAACTCGAACTCGAGTTCATCGTGTCGATCGACGAGTTGCCGGGGGCGGCGTACGACGACCGGGACGACGTGCTGACGCTCGCGGAGCTTCACGATCGCGGTGCCGCGGTGTTCGACGCCGAGACCTACCGGGAGTGGGTCGACGAACCCGCGATGGACGATCTGGCGAGTCTGATCTACACGAGCGGGACGACCGGGCAGCCGAAGGGCGTCCGGCTTACCCACGGCAACTTTCGGGCGAACGTCAATCAGATCCGCAAGCGCTTCGCGCCGCGGCCGGACAGAGACGCGGACGTGCCGGTTATCGACGCCGAGAGCCAGGCGATGTCGTATCTGCCGCTGGCGCACGTCTTCGAGCGGACGGCGGGGCACTTCCTGTTGTTCGCAAGCGGTGCCTGTGTCGCCTACGCGGAGAATCCGGATACGCTCCAGGAGGACTTCAGTATCGTTCAGCCGAACACGGCGACCAGCGTCCCGCGGGTCTACGAGAAGATTTACGATACGATCCGCGAACAGGCGAGCGAGTCGCCGGTCAAAAAGCGTCTCTTCGAGTGGGCGACCGATGTCGGCGTCGCGTACCAGCGTGCCGACTCGCCCGGCCCCGTGCTCGCGGCAAAGCAGGCCCTTGCGGACAAACTGGTCTTCTCGACGGTTCGCGAGGCACTGGGCGGCGAAATCGAGAGCCTGATCAGCGGCGGCGGCAGTCTCTCACCCGAACTCTGTCGGCTCTATCACGCGATGGGGCTCCCGATCTTCGAGGGCTACGGCTTGACCGAAACCTCGCCGGTCATCGCAGTCAATCCGCCGGACGACCCGCGGATCGGGACGATCGGTCCGACGCTGACCGACGTCGACATCTCGATCGACGAGAGCGTCGTCGACCAGGACGCCTTCGACGATCCGGGGGCAGTCGGCGAACTCCTCGTCCGCGGACCGAACGTCACCGAAGGCTACTGGAATATGCCCGCAGCGACCGACCGGGCGTTCACCGAGGCTGTGGCCGATGACGCCGCTGAGACTCTATCTCAGCCCGACGGCGGCGCTATACTCGATACTACGGATGACTCGACCGCCGAGCAGTGGTTTCGCACCGGCGATGTCGTCCACTTGCGTGGGGACAACTATATCGAGTTCCGCGACCGCGTGAAACAACTGCTCGTCCTCTCGACCGGCAAGAACGTCGCTCCCGGTCCGCTCGAGGACGCCTTCGCCGCCAGCGAGGTTATTGAGCAGTGCATGGTCGTCGGCGACGGCGAGAAGTTCATCGGCGCGTTACTCGTCCCCAACATCGAGCACATCCGGACGTGGGCGGACGAACAGGGCATCGACCTGCCCGACGATACCGACGCGCTCTGCGATGACGAGCGCGTTCACGAGTACGTCCAACGGGAGGTCGACCGGGCGAACGACGGCTTCGAAAAACACGAGACGATCAAGCAATTTGAACTCGTTCCGGTCGAGTTCACCGAGGAGAACGAGATGTTGACGCCGACGATGAAGAAGAAGCGCCGCGTCATTCTGGACCGCTTCGGGGACCGAGTGGACCGGATCTACGAGGACGCGTGAATCGGCGGTTACGACCGTTCGAGTGCCCGTGTCCGTGCCCGTTCCGGCGTCGTGTTATCAGCTAATACGGTCCCGTACGTCCGCCCTGATTCGGTCCATCACCGCCGTTTCGGTTCCGTCGGGGAACGCCAGATGATGGAAGTCGTTCATGATCCGGATCATCGCTAACGTCTCGTAGAGCGGTTCGGGCGCTGAAACGTTTTCAGCACGGGTGGGCGTGGTCGACCGATACCCGGACAGCATTGCATTGCGGACGAGGGTCCGCCGGTCAGAGACATCGGGCAGTCCTGCGAGAAAGGCCCCGCTGTAGAGGTACGCGGCGAATTCGAAATCGAAGGCCGGCGGTACGGCGAGCGTGTACCCCCAGTCGAGCATCGCGGTAATCTCGCCCGTTTCGGGATCGATGAGGAGGTTGTGGAGTCCGTGATCGTTTCGCCCCAGGACGGGTTCGAACGGCCCGTCGAGTTCATCGATGCCCGTTTCGACCCACCGGCGGAGTTCGGGTGTGAGATCCGAAAACCGGGAGTCTGCGTGCCGGTCGAGTTCACGATCGGCGTAGTTGCGCAGTGCGGTTGGCCACGCTTCTCGCGGGGTACCGATGGTCAGGGTCGCCGGATCTCCGGCAGGCTGGCCGCCGTCGAGTTCGGGGCCGTCGTGGCGGACGTGTCCGAACCGATCGACCGCCGAAACCGCGTGCAGTTCGGCCAGATACTCGCCGGTTTCTCGAGCGAGTCGCCGGAGCGAGGCGTCTTCGAATCGGCACACGCGCTCGTAGGCGACTTCCTCGCCGGGCAGTGCGTGCATGAGATAAAACGGCGACGGCAGGGTGTCGTGATCGTCGACGACGCCGCAGACCGGCGGAACCGGGATCGACGTGTGAGCGTTGAGAACCGCCTGAATCCGAGACTCGGTTGGAATCCCCCACGTCTGCCCGTCGGGAGTGGCTTTCAGGTATCCCTCTCGCGTCGCGTTCCCGTCGGTACCTTCTCCGCCGGAGCCGATGATGCGGTACACGGAACAAAAGCCGCGGTCGACCGCTGTTGCCCGCACGAGTTCTGGTTCCGGCTCCCGTTCGATGGATCGAAGCATCTCTTCGATGGTCGATTCCGACAACTCTTGCGCCGCTGGACCGTCGCCCATACGCGGGATTCCCGAGCTCCCGATAGAACTGTTTCGGTGGTGTGGGTTGATCTCTCACACCACGACTATCGTCCGCCGCTTCCACAATAATGTCATAATAAACTGTCCTGGATCCCCTGTACTTTCAAGAGTTCGCCGCCCCACTTGGTATAATATACCATGGATTGGCAGACTGCGGAACGCGAGTTCACGAGTCCGGTGCTGGGAATGGAGCCGCTGGGAGGGATGTTCGAGGCGTCGGTCGAGCGCCATCCGAACGCGATCGCCCAGCAGTACCAGGGCGGCATCTACGATCGCAGTCTCGCCGGGACGGCGGTCGACCCCGCCCCACACGGCGACTACGAGAGCCTGACCTACGCGGAGATGGCCGAGGTCGTCCGCGCGCTGGCCACCGGCTTCCGCGAACTCGGCGTCGAGGCTGGCGACCGGGTCGGTATCTTCGCCCAGACGCGCATGGAGTGGGCCCAGACCGATTTCGCACTGCTCGCCGCGGGCGCGGTCGTGACCACCGTCTACAAGAACTCTTCGCCCGAGAAGGCACACTATCTGCTCGACGATCCCGGTGCCAGCGGCGTCGTCGTCGAGAACGCGGCCGTGCTAGAGCGGGTGCTCGCCGTCGAGGACGAACTCGAACTCGAGTTCATCGTGTCGATGGACGAGCTCGGCGGTGCGGGCGAGGACGCGGTAACGGACTGCTACACGCTCGCCGAGGTCTACGAACTTGGAGACGAGCAGTACGATCCGGATGCGTACGAGGAGTGGCTCGCAGCACGCGACCCGGACGACCTGGCGAGCATCATCTACACGAGCGGAACGACGGGGAAGCCGAAAGGTGTCATGCTCACCCACCGGAACTTCCGGACGAACGTCAATCAGGTCTACCGGCGCTACGGCCCGCGGCCGGACAAGGACGCGGAGACGCCGGTCATCGACGAGAACAGTACGCTCGTCTCGTACCTGCCGCTGGCGCACGTCTTCGAGCGGACGGCGGGGCACTTCCTGTTGGTCGCCGCGGGGGCGACCATCGCCTACGCCGAGAGTTCGGACACGCTAAAGGAGGACTTTCGCACGGTCCAGCCGACCGGGGCGACGAGCGTCCCGCGGGTCTACGAGAAGATTTACGACGCGATTCGGGAGGAAGCCACGGAGTCCCCGATCAAGGAGCGCATTTTCGACTGGGCGACGGACGTGAGTCGAGCCTACTATCGGGCGGACGATCCCGGACCGATCCTCGAGTTCAAGCTCTCGGTCGCGGACAAACTGGTGTTCAGCAAGGTCAAGGAAGCCCTCGGCGGGAACGTCGAGATGCTGGTCAGCGGCGGCGGGTCGCTCTCCGAGGATCTCTGTACGCTCTATCACGGCATGGGACTGCCGATTTTGGAGGGATACGGGCTCACCGAAACCTCGCCCGTCGTCACGACGAACCCGCCGGAGGAACCGAAAATCGGCACTGTCGGACCGGCGGTCATCGACTGCGACGTGACCGTCGACGAGTCGATCGTGCCGGACGGCGACGCCGCCAGCACGCCCGGCGAAACGGGCGAACTCCTCGTCCGCGGACCGAACGTCACCGAGGGCTACTGGAACAAGCCGGCGGCGACCGATCGGGCGTTCACGGCGGACGCGCCGGGGGAGGGTGCGAGCGACGCCGACCGAGACGGGAGCGCGTCCGAGACCGACGCGGACGACGAGTGGTTCCGCACCGGCGACATCGTCACCGTCCGCCCCGACGGCTACATCGAGTTCCACGAGCGAACGAAGCAACTCATCGTCCTCTCGACCGGCAAGAACGTCGCGCCCGCGCCGATCGAGGACACCTTCGCCGCGAACGAACTCGTCGAGCAATGCCTGGTCGTCGGCGACGGCGAGAAGTTCGTCGGCGCGCTCATCGTGCCGAACATCGACGCCCTCGAGCGGCGTGCCGAGACCGAGGACGTTGCGCTGCCGGACGATCCGGCAGCCATCTGCGATCACGAGTGGGTCCGCGAGCGGATCGACCGGGAGATCGAGGTCGTCAACGAGGACTTCGAGGCCCACGAGACGATCAAGGAGTTCCGACTCGTACCGATCGAGTTCACCGAGGAAAACGAGATGCTGACGCCGACGATGAAGAAGAAACGCCGGGAAATCCTGGACGCGTTCGCCGACGAGGTGAACTCGATCTACGCCGAGGAATCGACGGAGCAGGCTCCGGAGGCCTGAGACGGACTGCTGTCAGTCAGTTCCGGCGCACCCGCGAACTCCTGCGAGTGCACCGGGAAATTCGCCTGAAGATCGGTACCGCGGACCGTCTGAAACGCGACCGCTGTTCCGTTTCGCGGATGGCGGTAACCACACGCCTCGTGGCGGCGCAATCCAGTGCTCGTTATGCGTCCGCCGAGATCGGTTCTTCGACGGTCTTCTTGTTCTCCAGGTAATCGACAATCGTGAACTCGACGGATTCGGGGGTCTCCTCCCCGACTGACACGCGAACGAGAGCGGCTGGAAAGGCCAGTGTGTCATCGCCTTCGGTCGGATCGTCACCGATCGCTGTTGCGGTTCCGGTGAGTGTGTCGGACGTTCTGTCGAGTTCACGGACGCGGATTCCGAGGAAGTCCCGTTTCGGCCAGACCGACGTCACGTGGACGAGAAGTTCGGTGTCGAAGTTCGTTTCGTCGACGAACGCGCGACTTGCAGGCGTCTCGCCGTCGTAATCGGCAACCGAAAGCGTTCGATGGACGGCCGCGCTCGAGTCGAATACGTCGAGTTGTCCCGTGGTTGCGCTGTCGAATTGCAGCGATGACCCGTGTCGAACCCCCAACTGCTGGATGTCGTACTGGACGGTCGTTTCGGCGGCTACCGGAGGTGGGTCTTCGCCGCCGGTAGTCGGCAGCGACGACTGGAGACAGCCGCCGGTGATGGAGAGCCCGATGCCGGCAGCAGCGAGGAAATGACGGCGGTGCATACTCGAATCTCACCGCGTGCGATAAACAATGCTGGGATAGGTCAAACGGGTATTGTACCATCCTGTCGCCTCAGAGACCGATCGAAACCACCACAAAGACCGCCTCAGAGAACGACTGAAACCACCGCAAAGAGGATGAGCACCCCGGTGATATCACAGACGTTCGTGACGACGGGAATCGTCGTGTCGTCAGGGTCGTAGCCGAGCCGGTAGGAAGCGTAGACTGCGGTCGTACTGACGATGATGACCCAGACGGCAAGAAGCATCCCGCTGGTGACCGTGATCACCAGCAGCGGGGCCAGCCCGAGCTCGCCACCCAGAAGGTGTCCGATAGCCCAGGAGGCGATACCGAGCAGGACGAATACCGTCCCCGCGAGACCGACGATCGCCCCGACGGTCGCTCGCAGATCCGGATTGGTCGGCGAGAACTCGAACGTCCCCAGGTGCAACTGTGTCGAGAGGCGGGCACACATGATCGAGCCCAGGTTTCCGGCGGTCCCGATCATCACCGGGACCAACACGAGCAACGCGGGGTTCGTCAGCAACGCCTCTTCGAAGGTCTCGAGGACGGTTCCCGACACCATCTGCAACACCGACAGGACGGCCAGGAGCGGGACGAGCGTCGTGACGATATTCCGGATCGTCCAGTCGCCGATGTGATCTCGCCCGAGTTCATCGCCGGCGTGGGCTTCGTCGGCGCTCACAGTAGTGCCTCCGTCACGGCGATCCCGACCAGCAGGAAGAAGACGCCGAACACGTCACCGACGGTCGTCACGACGGGGCCGATGACGTTGTCGGGGTCGAGGCCGCGGCGATAGCCCTTGAAGATCACGGGAAGCAAGACGCCGAGCATCGCGACGGCACTCAAAAGAGCGGCGACGAAAAGGATGATTACGAGTTCGAGCAATGCAGCCTCCCGTCCCAGGGCCAGCATTACGGCCCAGGTGAGCACGGCGATAAACAGCGAGACGATCATGCCGTTCAGGAAGGATGCGATGATGGCGTTTCTGAGCCGCCCGCTCCACTCGAAATGTGGGTCGAGCAGTCCCTGGTGGAGCCCGCTCGAGAGTCGCGCCCCGAGCGAGCCATAAACCCCGCCGCGGGTGGCGAGAAAGGCCGGTAACAGCAACAGCAACCCGGGAACGCGGCTGATTCCCTCACGCATCGTTTCGCTGCCGAGCAGCGTGCCGGCAAACAGGCCCGCGACGAGACTGACGAGGATCACTGGTAACGCCTGCCGATAGATGTCGACGGCGGAGTCGTGGCCGGTCATTATCGAATTCGTCCAGTGCCGATACATTAAGCATTGGCTGATTCGACGGACTCGCCGTTCCAACGGTGATACCTGTGTCTTCCCCACTGACAACGTACCGGTACCGTTTTGCCACCGCACGTCCCACGGTATCGAGTATGAAGCACGTCCGGGGGCCACTGTGTACGATCGATGTCGGGGAACAGACGAGCGAAACCGAACAGATCGATGACCTCCTCGAGTCGGCAATCGGCGGCCGCGCGCTCGGGACGAAACTCGCTCACGCTCGCATCCCGTTCGACGCCGACCCGCTCGGGGCGGACAACAACCTGTACTTCGCGACCGGCCCGCTCCAGCACGCGACCATGAGCTTTACCGGCCGCATGTCCGCAACCGGCGTCTCGCCGCTGACCGACGGCCTGCTCTCCTCGAACGCCGGCGGCTTCCTCTCGCGTAACTTCACCGCGACCGGCTACAGTGCCGTCGAGATCACCGGCGAAAGCGACGACCTCGTCATCGTCCACGTCACCGACGACGGCGTCTCGTTCGAAGCCGTCCCCGAACTCGAAGAAGCGACCGTCCCCGAAACCTGCGCCTACATCGACGACGAACACGAACTCGGTTCGGAGCACACCGTCGTCGTCGGTCCCGGCGGCGAGAACGAAGTCCGCTTCGCCTCGATCATGACCTCCAAGGAGCGCGCGTTCGGCCGAGGCGGCCTCGGCGCGGTGCTCGGCGCGAAGAACGTCAAGGCGATCACCTTCGACGGCGACTCCACCCGGGAGGTCGACCTCCCGGCACTCCAGATGGAGATCCACGGCGAGGCTGCCCAGTCCGACAGCCCGATGCGCGACCAGGGAACGACCTCCGTCGCAACGTACGCAAACATGGTCGAGGCCCTGCCAACGCGGTACTTCTCCGAACTCTCCTACGAACACATCGACGACATCAGCGGCGACCGCGTCGAGGAGAAAAAGTACAAGAAAGGCACCTGCTCGGCCTGCGCGTTCGCCTGCAAGCTCCCCACGAAAGACGAGGAGACCGGCCTCGAGACCGAAGGCCCCGAATACGAGACCCTGATGGCCTTCGGATCGAACTCCGGCGTCGACGACATCGTCGACGTGATGAAATCGAACAAGCTCTGCGACGAACTCGGCCTCGACACGATCTCGGCCGGCGACGTCGTCGCCGCCTATCTCGCCAGCGAAGACGAGTTCGGTGACGCCGACCTCATTCACGAAACCGTCGAGAAGATCGCCTACCGCGAGGGAATCGGCGACACACTCGCTGAGGGCGTCGCCCGCTGTCACGACGAACTCGGCGTCGACAACTGGTCGGTCAAGGGCATGGAGTTCGCCGCCCACGACGGCCGCACCCTCAACGGCCAGGGCCTCGCCTTCGCGACCTCGAACCGCGGTGCCGACCACATGTACGCCGAGTTCTACCCCTACGAGTACCCGCTGGTCGACGCCGACGACGCCTTCGACAAGGCGGGTCTCGAGAACAAGCCGCCGAAGCTCGTCGAACTCGAGAACATCAACGCGATCAAGGACAGCGCCGTCCTCTGTAAGTTCTCCCGGGACTTCATGACGACCGAGCGGTTCGAGACGCTACTCGACGCCGACTACGAGGAACTGCTCGCGATCGGCAGTGAAGTCGTCGCCCTCGAACGCCACTTCAACAACCAGCGCGGCTTCGACCGGGCGGACGACACGCTGCCGTACGACATTCCCGACTTCGAGCAGGGACTCGACGAGTACTACGACGAACGCGACTGGAACGACGACGGGACGGTTCCCGCGAGCGAACTCGAGACGGTCACGACGGGAACGGCGACCGCTGACGACTGAGCCGCCGCGACGCCGTTACTCCGCCGCCGCTATGGCGCTACTTCGGACCTGAACTCGATCGGTCGTTTTCATCGGCGTCCTCGTCGGTCCACTCGCCGACTTCGCCATCCGGCGTGAGTCGGTCATCCCCGCGGGACCGAAGCGGCGTGTCGTCGGCCCGAGAGGAATGGATATTGAAGTTGTTTCCCCGGTAGGGATCCGTTTCTGGATCGTAGTCGAGTTCACTGCGCTCGAAGAGGTAGATGAAAAAGCCAAAGAGCGGGAGCACGGCGGTGATCGCCGCCCACTTCGCGGGGGGCTCCAGCCCAACCTTCCCGGCGTCGTAGTAGGTGAACACGATCAGCCCGACGTGCCAGGCGAGGGGAATGCCGACGACGATGGCCAGGAGCAGCGGGTCCATGGGATGGCCGATGTACGTGCCCGAGGGTTGTAAATCGACTGTCGGTGCTCGCGACCGCGTTGCGTTGCTCTGTTCGATTTCGGTTTGGTCTCGATCTCAATCCTGGTCTTCTCTGTCTCGTACCGATTCCAGCGCCCGTTCACGTTCGAGCGACCGAAGCGTCTCGAGTCGGTCCTCGGTCGGCGGGTGGGTCGTAAAGAGTCGCCACTTCAGCCGGTCGAACCACTGGTACGACGGCTCGATGTCGCCCTCCGGGCCGAGACGAATATCTCGACTCCCCGGATCGGCTTCCAGCGGCAGAATCGAGAGCGACGAAACGCTTTCGACCGCTCTGAGGTCCCGGGTCGGCGTCGCTTGGATTCGATTATCGAGGGTGGCCAGGGCGGTTGCGAGAACCGCGGGCGACCCCGTCACTTCGGCGGCCGCGCGGTCGGCGGCGCGCTCGCGAACGCGAGCGAGAACGGCCGTGATCGTTCGTCCAGCGATCCAGACGACGTTCGAAATGAACAGCAACGGAACGATGACGATCGACGCTGCTCCCTTGCCTGCCGGTTCGGGAAGGCGCGTTCGCAATCCCGCCGCGAGCACCACCGGAACCGAAAGCGCCGTCATCACCATCGCATCCCTATTTTTCACGTGGGCGAGTTCGTGTGCGATCACCGCCTCGAGTTCATCCGCATCGAGCGCATCGATCGTGCCCGCGGAGAGTACAAGGTGAATCGCGTCCGGCCGGTAGCCGACGACCATCGCTTCGGGTGCGTGACTGTCAGAAATCGCGATCGTCGGTACGGGCACGTCGAGCATCGTTGCGACCGTCGTCGCCGTCCGGTACAGTTCCGGTTCCGTGTCGCTGTCGACCGGCGCGGCTCCCGCGAATCGTTCGACCGTCGAAACTTGGGTGAACTCGAGGGCGGCGATACACGCCAGTAGACAGACGCTGATCACCGACGCCGTCGTCACCGGTTTCTCGACGCCGACGATTGACAGGATCCCGTAGAATACGCCCCAGATGCCGGCGATGAAGCCGATCAGGACGAATCCGAGCAGCGCAAGCGAGACGACCATCCGCAACTGGAGCAGTCGGCGGTTGGATGTCGTCATCGTCGGTCGAGGTCCCAATGTACAGTAGCCGGGCGGTGTCGATGGGAGAACCGATCCAGTGTATCCATATCCGAACGGAACCTGTCCGCAACAAAACGTGTGTCGGTCCGGCGCGATACTCGGCCGGCAGACGAACCGGTGGTCCTGGACAACACCCGAACGAGTTCACCCGGCTTAGTTCACGTCGAACTCGATCGCTGCACCCTGGCCGAAGCCGACACACAGCGTCGCCAGTCCGAGGCCGCCGCCGCGCTTCTGGAGTTCGTTGATCAGCGTCACTGGCAGGCGCGCACCGGAGGCACCGAGCGGGTGGCCGATGGCGATTGCGCCGCCGTTGACGTTGAAAATCTCGGGGTCGATGCCGAGTTCGTCGCGGGAGTAGATCGACTGGCTGGCAAAGGCCTCGTTGAGTTCGACGAGGTCGTACTCGTCGATGTCGCGGCCGTTGCGCTCGAGCAGGCCCCGCGTTGCGGGGACCGGGCCGATGCCCATGACGGTCGGATCGACGCCGGCGACGTTGTTCATGCCGATTTCGGCCATGATCTCGAGGTCGTGGTCCTCGGCGAATTCCTCGCTCGTGACCAGCAGGGCGGACGCGCCGTCAGAGATCTGGGAGGCGTTGCCGGGCGTGACGGAGCCCTCAGACTTGAAGACGGTCGGCAGTTCTGCGAGTTTCTCGGCGGTCGTGCCGGGACGCAGGCCCTCGTCTTCCTCGACGGTGCCGTCTTCGGTTTCGATTGGGACGATTTCGTCGTCGAAGCGGCCTTCCTCGGTAGCCTCGACGGCGCGCTGCTGGCTGCGGGCGGCGTACTCGTCCTGCTCCTCGCGACTGACGCCGTACTCTTTGGCGACCTTCTCGGCGGTCATCCCCATCTGGAGTTCACCCATGTTGTACAGTTCGGCCATCTTCGGGTGGACGTTCGGGGTGTTTTCGCCCATCGGGACGCGGCTCATGCTCTCGACGCCACCGGCGATGACAGCGTCGCGGTTGCCGGCGGCGATGGCGTCCGAGGCGGAGATGACGGCCTGCATCGAGGAGGCACACCAGCGGTTGATCGTCGTCGCCGGGACGCTCTCGCCGAGTTCAGAGAGCAGGGCAATGACACGGGCCAGATTGTTGCCCTGCTCGCCGCGCTGTTGGGCGCAGCCCCACATCAGGTCGTCGACGTCCTCGCCGGAGAGGCCGGTTTCGGCCAGGATGTCGTCGATGAGCGGGACCGAGAGGTCTTCGCTGCGAAGATCGGCGTACACGCCATCCTCTTTGCCCTGTGGTGTCCGCACGGCCTTGACTACGACTGGCGTCTGTGGCATACAGTACCGAAGATCCTTAACGGACTTAAATCCGGTCGAACTCCGAAGGATGCGGACGGAGTTTATCCGGACGGCACCGACTGACCGCCTTCTACCGGCGGTGTCGCCGTCGAGAACAACCCTTATCTCGCGCGTCTCGGAATACACGGCTATGGACGAGGACGCACCGAACGAGCGACGAGAACTCGATCGATCGACCGCGGCTGATGAGTCCGCCACCACCGCCGTGACAGCCGACGACGCAGCCGGGTCCGCATCCCGCTCCGAAACGGAAACAGAAATGGAAACGGAAACGGAATCGGAATCCGCCGGAACCGAATCGAACTCCGCCGGAACCGAATCGAACTCCGCCGGAACCGAATCGAACTCCGCCGGAACCGAACCCGCTGCAACCGACTCCTCCGAACCCAACTCGAATCCTGACGACACGTCAGCCGGCTCCATGCCGGGCGTTCCGGACACCGAACCCGAAGAATCCGACATCCCTGATGATGTCCAGAAATACGCCCGCTTCAAGAAAATGGACGGCGCACAGTACGACCGCGTCAACGAGTTCCTGCGCGACCGGACCTACATCACCGCCCGCGAGTGGGCCATCGCCCGCCTCTGTGCCGACTTCCGGACCGAAACCGGCGTCGAGATGACCAAGATCGGCGAGAACCTGCCCGAACTCGTCCCGTTCATGACCGACACCTACACGCCCCAGGCGGTCAACCAGGCCCGCTCGTCCTTCGAGGATAAGGTCCGCACCGCCGGAGCCACCTTCCTCTATGGCGCGATGTGTGACTTTTTCACCGCCGAGGAACTCGACGACGTGATGTACGAATCCACGGAAGTCGCGAAATTCCTGCTCGAGGTCGAGGGCGTCGACCTCTCCGTCGAAGACGAACTCGAGGCCGAAGAGCGTATCTCGAGCGTAATGCGGGAGGTTCGAGCGGCGAGTGAGGAACTGCGAGCGGAAGACGACTCGTAAACCACCGCCAAACGGTGAAAGCGATCGAGTTCACTCGGCCGACCGGTGGTGCGGTCGGAACGAGCCGGGATGTCGTGACTGTTGTGGCAACAGGAACTATCCGGCCCTGATGGTAATCACCGTGGAATACTGTTTTTGCTATTGGAACAGTCAGGTAGCAAATTCGATACTATCCACCGGCGTCTGAGAGTGGGACGTGCATGGCTGAATATCCCGCTGGCGGTGATGGGCACGCGCCAGCACGGCATTCCGAGGCGGAATCGACCGATCGTTCTTCGACCGGATCAACTGACGCTGGCGTCACGCGTCGACAAACATTACGCGCGGGCGGTGTGCTCGGTGCAGGGGGTCTCCTCGGCGTTCTCGGCGTTGGCACCGACCGCGCGGCAGCGGCGTGTGACCGGCCGGACGACGTGATTCACCTCGACTACGACGACTACGATAGCTGGGACGACATCTACCGGTTGTCGAACGGTGACAGCGAGACGCTCGACCTCGTCACCGATCCGGTCTACTCCGAGAACACCGCATTGCAACTGCAGGTTCGTGAGGGTAACCACTGGGGCGCGAGCATGCACTACGACTTCGAGGACGGCCTGTTCGAACTCACCGGCCGCGTTCGGTTCGGGCTCGACACTGGATGGGGAATGGCCGGCCGCTACCCGGCGAACTGCCGGCTCTGGAACTGTGCGATGGCACTCGGCGGAGGCAGCGCTGGCGGCGGTATGCCCACCGGTTCCAACGGCTGGAGTAACCGGATGTACATCACCAATCGGGATTCCGATCCCGAGGGCCCGTTTTACCTCCTCTCGCACACGTACCACCTCGATCAGAACCAGGACCACGACTTCATCATGGATGGCGAGGAGTACGCCTACGGGCAACCAGAAATCGTCCCCGGAAACTGGTACGAGTTCAAGTATTACGTCTGCGTGAACACGATCACGAACGGCGTGGCGAATCCGGACGGCATCGTCCGCTACTGGCTCGATGACGAACTCGTCTACGAGCGAACGAACTTCCGGTTCACGGAGGACCACGACGACAACATCATTGACTCGAACGGGCCGGCCGGACACTACGGCGGCCGATACGAGGCACCACAGAACCTCTATGCGTACTACGACGATCACTCGATGGCGCTGAACGGTCGACTCGATTCCGGTCCCTGCTGAGACGGACTGCTGTCGGTCGGTTGTGGCGCACCCGCGCCTCGCGCTGCGGTTGCGCCGGGAAATCGGTACGGCAGACCGTCTGAGTCTGATTCGCGGCCGGTGTCCGCTGAGTCGGTTGCCCCGAGTCGCACGGCGACGCGCGGACGACGTTTACAGTGACGGGTGTCGCGAGAGACGGGGCAGTCCTGATCGGGTCACGTCATTCGGCCGTGTTCGGTTGCATCTCGGCCGGCGACACCGACGAAACGTGCTCGTTCGAGACGGCGTCGCCGATGGGGGCACGAATCTGTGCGTCGTCGATGGCCTCTTCCAGCGTGTAGACGGTAGTCGTTGGAACGTTACCGAACGAGCCGATCGGCTGTGTGTGCGTTTCTATTGTCACGTCGGTGAACGCGATATGGAAGTCGAGTGCGATGTGTTCGACGGACCACTCGCGGCGGATCTGTTCCATTACTTCGGAGAAGGACGATTCGTGGGGTCGCGTTTCGGGCGTCCCCGCGAACGAGATATCCGCTTCGAATTGGGTCGGTAAACTGTTCGGTTCGATTCCGTCGTGTGGACCGGGATTCTGGGTACCGCGGTCGCCCTCCAGTTGCGGGGCAGACGCCTTCCAGAGGTGAGTCCAGGTCGGATCCGCAACGGAGTCGGTACGCCGTGGAGTATCACGCAATTCGGTCGGCCCGTTCGTCGTCTCCCCGTTCTGTTTGTAAACGACACACTGCAATTGAAGGTTCCGTGCGGGACCGTTCCCTCGATTCTGGAGTGTTACGTGGAGTGTATTTTGCTCGGCACCGACCGCTTCGAGGTCGATAATCGGCCGGTGGTTCGCCTTCAGAAAGGCCGTTTGTTGTTCCATTAGCTCCGCCTGCGTCTGCTGGATCGACGCCATGAGATCCTGTATCTGGTACGTCCGCCAGAACAGGAACACGAGTATGACGACGAAGACGATCGTGAGAATATCGGCAACGTCGATGAGAAAAAACCCGTCAGGGAGTGCTTGTGCGGGGCTCATTCTCGTTGCGAGTTCGGCCGCCCCCTCGAGGCGTCCCATCGCTCGATTCGTCTCGATTGCCCCATCCCCCCAGGTCCGTGTCAGTGTCATGCGTCGGATCATGATCCTCCGGATGCGATTCGGTACTGTCCGGTCGCCGTGCGTTTCTGTGTGGTCGTTGGCAACGATCCCCGTTCGCTGCCGCCGAAAGCGCGATTATCGACTATCGACCGTTGTATCCGCTCCCGCGTGCGAGTCAGGTCCGAACCGATCGCTGATCGCGTTTTTTACCCATCTAATTGTAAATGTAGCGGCCAATTGTCTGGAAATACATACTTTGAGATCCTGGATGTCTGATCGAGATTCGTCCGGCGATCCCCGTCCCTCGCTTTCGTTTCCAGGCCTCGTTTTCCGTCAATTTCGCTATTTCGACCGCCTACGTCACCGCACTGACCGTCACGTTTGCCGAGTCTTCTTCACCGATAAGCGCATCCTCGAACCGCGCTCGGACGACGCCGGAATCGACCTGGCCGTCTGCGGCCGCGACCGTTCCGACTGACTCGGGATCGAACGCCACGTCGAGTTCGTCATAGACCGCAGCGAGAACGGCTGCGAGTTCATCGCGGTTGTCGACGAGGACGATGCCGGCAGTGACCGCCGCGTCCTGCCGGACGCGTTGGGCGAGCCCGACGAGCTTTTGTAGTGAGCCGCCCGCCGCTCGCGTCGAAATCGAGTGCGAGCCGGGACAGAACGAGTTCGACGGTTCGCCGCGGACTGTCTCGCAGTCCAGTTCCGAGAGCGCGCGCTCGACGGCCGCGGTGAGCCGTTCGTAGCGCTCGTCGGTCCCCTGCCGGAAGTCCGCAACGGGGTCGGCGCGAGCGAAGGCGAGCGTCGTCTCGCCGTCGTAGGCGACCGCACGGCCCCCGACGTCCCGTTCGACCGATGGAAAGCCGCGTTCGTCCGCGAGTTCGCGACCGCGGTCGTATCCCTCCAGCCGGCGATCCCGGCGGCCGAAGGCGACCTGCCGGTGGGGCGTCCAGACACGAACCGCGGACTCGCCGTCGGCCGCGATCTCGAGCAGGCGTGTGGTCACCCGCCGATCCGCGTCGATCGTCTCGGCACGACCACGGAGCACTCGCATACACAGCCCGTTCGTGTCGACGCACCTAAACAGTCCCGCTGCACAGAGGAACATGACCAGGTGAACTCGGCCGATGGCCGCCACAGCTTCCGTTACACTCCCCGAATCGGTACTCGCCCAGTACGCCCGCTTCTCGCTCTATAACTCGCCGTATCCCGCACACGACGCCGGCTGTGCGATCGACCTCTACCCCGAGCCACCCCGCGATGGCCGGACAACCATCGCGCCGAGTCCTGTCTCCGGGACCGTCCGCGAGACGCGAACCGTCCGCGCACCGCAGCAACCCTATGCCGTCGAGCACGACCACCTCGTCCTGATCGACTGTGACGGCCCCGACGATTGCGCCGGATTGACCGCTCGGCTCCTCCACGTCGACCCAACGGTCGCGGCCGGCGACCGCGTCGACCGCGGCGACTCGCTCGGCGAACTCGTCCGCGCCGGGTTCTTCGCCCCGTGGGTCGATAACCACCTCCACGTCGGCTTTCGCGCCCCCGAACAGAACCCCTATCGCGCATCGGGGTCGCTGCCGCTCGAACTCGGCGTCGATCCGCAACCGCTCGACTGGGACGGCACGGGGATGGTCGTCGCAACCGGCGAAACCTACGCTATCCTCAACGAGCCGGCACACCCGAACCCGGGTGCCGAGTTCGTCGGCGTCCGCGCTGACACCGGTGGGCCGACCAGCTTGAGCCGGTCCTCGTCAGAGTATCACTCCAACGGCGGCGTTCTCGACGGTGGCCTACCGCACTACGACGGCGGCGGACTCCTCGCGAGTTCGGCATCAGATGTCGGTGCAGAGACAGGTGTGAGTGTAGGTGCAGATTCAGCCGCAGCTGAACTCGTCTCGCTAAACGAGGACCGGCTCGGCGTCCGCTCTGCTGACGATGGACGATCAATCGCGTGGGACGACGTGGCCGTCACGGCGAACGGGGAGCCGATAACGGGACTGTCGCTGTTCTGTGCGCGCGATTCGGAGTTCGGTGTGAAACTCATTTGTCCGGAACAAGCGTTCGAGATCGGCGACGCAGTGCAGGTTCGCGTTCGACCGGAACGGTAAGCGACGGATCGCTCGTTTCCCGCGGAAGCGGTTCGCCGCCGAGCGATCGAAATATTCGCCACGAGAGAAACACCAAAGCGCAGTCATCAAGACAGTTGGTGACAGAGCACAGGGCATGACCGACGACACCGCAGGCGCGACGAGCGACTACGACGCGATCGCACAGTTCCTCCAGCAGTACATCGACGACCACCAGGACTTCCTCTCGTGGATCGGCACGTCCGTCGACAGCGTCGGTCCGGGCTCGATGACCATCTCCATTCCCTACGACCAAAAACTGACGAACGTCCGCCCGGCACCCGCAACCGATTCCGACCAGCGCCCCGATATCCACGGCGGCATCGCCGCCACGCTCATCGATACTGCCGGCGGCCTCGCGCTCCGAACTGAACTCGAGCAACCCGTCGAATCCTCGATCGCGACGATCAACCTCAACGTGAACTACCTCCGGCCGGCAACGGGCGATCTGACGGCGACGGCAAACGTGGTTCGTGTCGGCGGTACCGTCGGCGTCAGCGAAGTGACCGTCGAGAGTACGACGCCCGATGGCGAAACCAGGGAGGTCGCGACGGGCCAGGGTTCCTATCGCGTGTTCCGTCAGGGATCGGACTGAGTCTGCCGGTCGCGCTCACGAGTTGTCTCTCGCGAGTGCAGCCAGACCCGACCGTAGCGATACCGACCGAGTGTGGCTCGTTGTGGCTCCTGGTTGCGTTACGCTACCATCCACAGTCGAAGCCCCAGATAACACATGATGAGCCCGAACGTGCCGGCGTAGAGGAGTTCACCGCTCGTCGCCGAGGCCACCAGCGCGACTGCGTTGAGGAGTATCCCGAGGACGTACATCGACTGCAGGCGACGCGAATTCAGTTCCATGCGGAGGGATTCGAAGGGGGGAGTAAAACGCTCGTTGCTCTTGTTCGTGTTCTCGTTCTCGTTCTTGCTTTTTCCCTTGGCCCTTGCCCTGGTCGCGCAGGCCGGTGGTCGAACCTTCGCGCCGCGTCACGCCGCGTCGAACGTCACGTCCTCCCGGGTGAGGACTTCTCCGAACAGCCAGTCGGCGTGCTCTAAGGCGTACTCGCGGTGGTCGTCCTCGATCGCACCGATGCAGTCTTCGATCATGAGCGGGCGGAAGTCGCGCAGGCCGGCGCTGCCGCCGGTGTGGAGCACGCAGACGTTCGCGAGCGTGCCACAGATGACCAAGTCGTCGATGCCGCGGGCGTTCAGCCAGCCCTCGAGTTCGGTGTTGTAGAAGGCGTCGTAGGTGTGTTTTTCGACGACGTGGTCGTCGGGACTGACGGTGAGCCCGTCCACGATCTCGGCCTCCCAGGAGTCCTCAAGGACGTGCTCGCCCCACTGGGCGAACTCGTCGTAGTAGTGTGTGTCCTCGAACTGTTCGGGCGGGTGCACGTCCCGAGTGTAGACGATCCGCGCGCCGGCGTCGCGGGCGCGGGCGACGAGTTCGGCGATGGGGTCGATGACGCTCTCGCTACCTGGTGCGTACAGCGTGCCGTCGGGATGGCAGAACCCGTTTTGCATGTCGACGACGACGATCGCCGTGCGCGTCGGATCGAGGTCGAGGGTCATGGGTGTCCCTACGAACGCGCTCGCAAAAACGTTCGCGACGGTTGTCCGTGATCGACGCCGGATGAGTGTGATCTTCCGATGAAACGGGTCGACCACCGACCGTCGTCCTTTTGCCGGTTGCTTTCGTACGACTGACTATCCTATCCCGATGAACTCGACGCGCACACGGCTTCTGGGCGGTCTGGCTGTTTTCGCACTTCTCGTCCTCGTGGTTGCCGGTGCCGGCGGCTTCCTGCCGTTCGCCGTCGGTCCCCCTTCCGACTCGGATGAGAACGGGCAACCGAACTCCCCGGCGACGGACGACCGGCCGGCCGATCCATCGACTAACGACACGATCGGCTACGTCGACGGCTACTGGTACGACGACGAACTCCCCGTCGACGACCGCGACAACCAGACGCTCGCCGAGGGTGAACTCGACGCCGTCATCTCGCGATCGATGGCCCGTGTCGAGGTCATTCGAAACCTGACTTTCGAAGAGGACGTCTCGGTCGATGTCGTCTCCCGCGAGGAATACCGGAACGAACAGACCGAAAACGGCAGCGTCTTCGCGAACGCCACCGGTGCCATGCGACTGCAACAGAACGTCAACTACGAGGCGCTGTTTATGGTGGATCGGAACACCGATGCCACGGATGCCGCCGAATCGCTATACGGCGGGTCCGTCAACGGCTACTACGACCCCGAAACCGAACAGATCGTCATCGTCTCCGAGAGTTCGGGAACGCCGACGCCTAACGAACCCGTGCTCGGCCACGAACTCGTCCACGCGCTGCAGGACCAGCAGTTCGGACTGAGCGGCTACGAGCGCGAGACGATCGATCAGGACAACGCCGTGAACGGACTTATCGAGGGCGACGCCTCTTGGGTCGACAGCGAGTACGAACGCCGCTGCGGCGAGGCGTGGGCCTGTCTCCAGCCCGAACGCGGCACGCCCGGCCAATCCGACCTCAACTGGGGACTCTACCTGACGATCTATCAGCCCTACGACGACGGCCCGGATTACGTCGAGTTCTTGCTGGAGCAGGCCACGGACGAGGCGGCGTGGGAGGCGGGCGAGTACGACTGGGAGGCCGTCAACGCGGCCTACGACGATCCGCCGGCGAGTTCGGCGGAGACGATTCGGCCGAGCGAGGAACGCGACCCCGCCTCCGTCGAGGTCGCGGACCGATCGTCCGAGGGGTGGCAGCAACTCGAGGTCGACGGCGCGGTCGCCAACGAGACCGTCGGCGAAGCCGGCATGGTCTCGATGTTCACCGCCGACGCGTTCGAGTGGGGCCGCCAGCCCGTGATCGAGCAGTCCGACTTCCTCGAGTCCAGCATGGGCTATGACTTCGACCAGCCCGAGACCGACGGGTGGGCCGGCGACGAACTCGTGACGTACGTGACCGACGACGCCGCCGATGCCGCCGCCGGCGGTTCGAACGAGACGGTCGACGACGCGGTCACCGAAACGGGATACGTCTGGCGGACCGAGTGGACGACGACCGACGACGCCGAGGCGTTCGCCGGTGCCTACCTCGAACTGCTTGCCAACCACAATGCCGAACCGGTCGACGACCGCCAGAACACCTACGAGATCGAATCGGACTACCCGGGAGCGTACTATCTCGACGTGAGCGGCGAGACGGTGTCGATCGTGCGCGCGCCGTCGGTCGCTGAACTCGACGCCGTCGAGGACGGGGCCGCACCCGCTGGCGATGATACGATCACAGCTAGCACCGGTGGTACCGGGGATGACGATTCCTCCGCTTCGGACGACGACCAGTCGCTCATCGGCGCGCTGATCCCGGATAGCGGAGTCGGTATCGGAGCCGTCGCCCTCGGGTCGGTTCTCGTCCTCGCGACTGGCGGCTGGGTCGTTCTACGTCGAACGCGTGTCGTTTCCGTTACCGCGTTCTCGCTCCTGCTTTCGCTTCCGTTCGGGCTCTCGCTTCCGATCGAGCCGTCGATTCAGCGTCCCGCCTCGCCGCCGTGAGCGCCGGAGACGGGTAGCTTTTTTGCTCCCCGGAGGAAATCGACGCTATGTCAAACCCGTTCGGAACCATTCCCCCTGCTGCGATTCTCGAGGGGACCGCGACGGACGCCTACTTCGAGCGAACCCACACGACTCTCGAGCACGCGGGCAAGAACCCGCACGTCGTCGCCGAAGTGACCGCAGACCAGTTCCCGACCGGCGAGTTCGACGTCTTCACCGGCATCAAAGACGTTGCAACGCTCTTTGAGGGTTGTGCCGTCGATGTCGACGCTCTTCTTGACGGGCAACTGTTCGATGGCGGCCCCGTTCTCCGCATCGAGGGTCCGTACCGCGAGTTCGCCGCACTCGAGACCTCGCTGCTCGGCTTTCTGTCGCAACCGAGCGGCTTCGCAACGGCCGCACTCGAAGCGCGACTGGCCGCGCCGGAGTCGTCCGTCCTCTCTTTCGGCGCTCGCCACGTCCACCCCTCGATAGCATCGACGGTCGAACGCGCGGCGCTGCTCGCCGGTCTCGACGGGTTCTCACACGTTGCGGCGGGAGACATCCTCGATCGCGAGGCGAGTGGCACGATGCCCCACGCGCTCATGTTCTGCTTCGGCGAGGGCAACCAGGCCGCGGCCTGGGAGGCCTTCGATGAAGCCGTCCCCGAGGACGTGCCCCGAATCGCGCTGGTCGATACGTTCTGGGACGAAACGAGCGAGAGCCTGCTGGCCGCCGAGACGCTCGGCGACGACTTAGACGGCGTACGCATCGACACCACGGGTTCGCGCCGCGGCGACTTTCGGCACATCGTCCGCGAGGTGCGCTGGGAACTCGACGCCCGCGGCTACGAGGACGTCGACATCTTCTGTAGCGGCGGGCTCGGACCGAACTCGATCCGCGAGTTGCGAGACGTTGCGGACGGCTTCGGCGTCGGGAGTCACATCACGGAGGCAGCGTCGCTGGACTTCAGCCTCGATATCGTTGAGCTTGAGGGCGACCCCATCTCCAAGCGGGGCAAACTCTCGGGCGTAAAGGCGGTCTACCGGACCGCCGACGGCGGTCATCACGTCGCGCTCGCTGATAGCGACGCGCCAGACGACGCCGACCCGCTGCTCGAACCGCTCGTCCGCGACGGCGAGATCGTTCGCGAGTTCGATCTCGACGAGGCGAGCGAGCGCTGTCTGGCGGACGCGGACGCGGTCGGATTCGAAGAATCGGAAGCGTAATCACGCGCTCTCGGAAATCGGTTAGTAGAATGACTGAACAGTCCTCCCCGCCGCACATCGAAATCACGAACAAACTCTTCTTCAAACTCGTCGTCATCGGTTTCGGTGCCGCCTTTTTCAACGGATTCGTCCTGCTTTTTGCCGGACTGATCGGCCCGTTCGGCCCGCTCGCTTTCATTTTCCTCTTGCTCGTGAACATCCCCGTCCTCTGGCTCGTATTACACGCGTTCTTCGCGGCGATCGACGAACTGCTCAAGGCGAACCGTCACTCTCCGGCGCGATCATCCGCGGAGCACGGCGAGTAGCCCGCGAAGCGTCCTCGGCGGGACGGTTTCGTTCGAACTCGACGCCGATTTCAAAACTGAACTCGCAGCGGCCGCGCTCATCGTCTCGGCGGCTTCGATGAACTGAACTCTCGTCGGTGCCATTGCACGACGGACTGCCGTGGCCGTTCGAGACCGTCGATATGATCGTCGGTACAGCGGTGACAATCTCTGCACGAGAAGCGTTCGCGACGCGTCGCTGTTCGGATGCGGTTTCTTCCGTGAAGACGACGCCTGCTCAGAGTTCTTCGATGCTGCCGTCGGCCTCGCGCTCGCGGAAGACCTGGCCCTCGAAGAGGGTGACGACGACGTCGTCGTCCTGCCAGGAGTTGGGGGCGAGCTTGGCCTTTCGACAGGTCCGGTCGAGATATTCGCGTGCGCTCCAGCCGTGTTCGACCGGCACCGTCGGGTAGAGCCAGCCGCCTTCGCCGCCGTCGATGGCGACTCCGTGCGTGCCGAGTTCGAGATCGGCGATCGGATCGTCAGTGAGGATGACGTTTCTCACCGCACAGACCGAGACGGTGAGGTTCGGCAGTTCCGAGGGGCTAATCTCGGAGCCACACGAATCTTCGCTGGCTGCTTCGATGGCCGCGTCGACAATGACGTGGCCGAGCTGTTCGCCCGAACGGTAGCCACCGGCACAGCCACGCAGGCTTCCGCGGCCTCGCGTGGACTCGAGTCGAACGAACGCACCAGTTCGCTCGTAGAAGCTTTCTCGCATACTGCCCGGTTGTTCTCGTTGCCCGTGTTCGACGTAGGATTCGACGGATTCACGCGCGAGTTCAACTGCACGTGCACCGTCTTCGTAGGAGAGGTTGACGCCCTGTCCCTGGGACATACAGATGTACATAGGGATAGTCGTCCTAAAACGCTTCCATTCCGTTTCGAGAGGCAGACCAGTGCTGTGACCCGCGAGAACGGCGTCGTATCGGCGGGAATCGGGACGATTCCAACCGAGGGACTTATTCACCAGCGGGACCTACAATCGGTGGAGAGAGAGCCTGGCTGCCGCGGCGGGTGAGTCGGTAACGACTCGCCAGTTGACTGCGGGCACCGATCGGTGACCCGCGACGAACGTGACTCCTCCTGTCGGGAGGGGCCACGCCCGCGAGGAAAGTCCCCCCACCTGTTCGGGCAGGTGACTGGACGCAAGTCCAGAGCGGGAGACCGCTGGCTCTGGAACAGAAACGACACGTCTCGGTCCGACCGATGATGCGTGCGACCCCGACCGCGAGGAAGGGCAGTTGACCCGCAGAGGGTGTGCAGTCTGGCCGTGGTTCGAACCCACGGGTCGCGACGGTTCGTGGTGTCCCATTGGGAGATCACACGGCAGACGGCTCGTGCCGTCGACCGCAAACGACGCGACCGGCTGCGCTCAGACGACCGAGGACCGATGGAACGGCGAATCCTCACCGGTGCAAGTCCGTGCCGTGGTAGCCCGAACAACGCGGCCGCGCCGCAACGGCACGGATGCTCAGCCGAATGCCGGGACGAACAGAAGGGGGCTTACTCCTCTCACCGCTTTTCACCGCACAGCACCGCCTGTCTTGGGTGAGAGTCTACAGCAGCCATCGCAACGGCGATGTCATGCCTCTATTACGCGTCAGATTCCAGATACCAGAGCCAAGGCTCGCGGTTTCGCGTTTCGCGGTTCTGACAGTATCCGTCTCACTCCGTCTGGTGGTTCGCTTTTACTGTCAACTTCTGCCCGTGACGAGTAATGATCACAGTAAAGCCCTCGTATCCGAACGAAACCCGCGTCTCCGGATCCGCTAGGTCGCTCTGTGAACCAAAGAGCGCATCGAGTGCGTCAGGATCGATCACCTCGTAGAGCGGCACGAGTTCGGTTGGGTCACAGTCGGCAGCCGTCGACACGGTCTCGATGGCGGCAAGCGATGCGGACCGTGAGAGTTCGAACTCGCGGCGGACGGTGGTCGACGATGCGGTACGTGCATTTTTCTGCTGTCCCAGTTCCGAGTCCATCCCACTTCTTGGAAGAACGGCCACACCATCTTATAAAAGTCTGTCTAAATCCCGTCCGGTTTCTCTCCGTTCTACTAATCACCATTGGGGATTACCTAATCAAACGACATATCTCTTCTCTTCAATGGTAACCTGAAATCGGTGCTATCGGCTCCGAAAACTGCTCCATCGGTATCGGGTGAACGTGATGAAAGACGGATATGTCGGGTAACACAGGGCTGCGTCCCGGTGTGGTGGAATTGCAGACTGCCTACTGTACCGATTTCCCGGCGCAGCCGTGCCCCCGGCGGTTGCGCCGAAACTGACTGCCATCAGTCCCTATCGGAGCCGTTCCGACCACTCGCGTCGTTCGTTTCCGGATTCGAACGTGGCTACTGATCTCCGCGTACCGATTCTGCGTATCGATTTTCGCCACGTGCTGCCCGCTACGCTCGCGATATTGTACTGAAGAGAAGCGTCCTGACGGAGATTTGAACTCCGGTCCCTGGCTCCGCAAGCCAAGAGGATAGTCCACTACCCTATCAGGACTCATCTCTTCGTAACCCGGTGATCATTAAAGCCCTTTCGAAAGTGACCGGGAAACGGGCCTGGTTCGGTCGATTATGCCTGGTTCACTCACTCATGATTCGGGGCGGGTAGCTTCGAGTTCACGTTCTAGACCGCGCTCAGTACCACCAAGGAGTGGTAGAGGCCGGACCGCGAGTTCAAGTACGGAGACGAGTCCAGAGAGGGGTACAGATGGAGATCGTCACAGTCCGGGGGNACCAAGGAGTGGTAGAGGCCGGACCGCGAGTTCAAGTACGGAGACGAGTCCAGAGAGGGGTACAGATGGAGATCGTCACAGTCCGGGGGTATCGATATCGATTCCGGTCCACGACTGGGGAGTCAGGTTATCGAGCGCGCACACGACGAATGGACAACGCTTATGCGCGGGCTACTCATGCACGAGCATAGAATGAGCGACATCGAGGGCGTCTATGAAGACCTCGAGGCCGACATCTCTCTGGAGGAGTTTCGCGAGGCCGTCGAGGACAAAGTCGAGCAGATGGGGGGACTCGCGGACGAGGAGACGGCGGCGATGCTGATTGCTCACGAGGTCGGCGATCGCGAGGTCGGGGGCATCGCCGATATCGAGCCCGGCATGAAGGAAGCGAAGTTCGTCGCCAAGGTGCTCTCGATCGGCGAGCGCCGCACCTTCGAACGCGACGGCGAGGACGAGGACGGCCAGGTCGTCAACGTCGAGGTCGCTGACGAGACCGGTTCCGTCCGCGCGGCCTTCTGGGACGAGCACGCCGACGCTGCCATCGAGGAACTCGAAGACGGTCAAGTCCTGCGGATCAAGGGTCGCCCGAAGGACGGTTTCAGCGGCGTCGAAGTCAGCGTCGACGAGGTCGAACCGGATCCCGACACCGAAATCGACGTGCAAGTCTCGGACACCTACACCGTCGAGAGCCTCTCGCTCGGCCTGTCGAACGTCAACCTCGTCGGACTCGTCCTCGACACCGACACTGTTCGTACGTTCGACCGCGACGACGGCTCCGAGGGAAAGGTCTCGAATCTCGTCCTCGGCGACTCGACCGGCCGCGTCCGCGTCACGCTCTGGGATGACCAGGCGGACCTCGCGACCGAACTCGAGGCCGACGAGACCGTCGAGGTCGTCGACGGCTACGTTCGCGAGCGCGATGGCTCGCTCGAACTCCACGTCGGCAACCGGGGGGCAGTCGAGACGGTCGACGCCGATATCGAGTACGTCCCGGAAAGCACGCCGATCGAGGACCTCGAGATCGGCCAGACGGTCGATCTCGCCGGCGTCGTTCGATCGACGGACCCGAAGCGGACGTTCGACCGCGACGACGGCTCCGAGGGCCAGGTCAAGAACGTCCGCGTCCAGGACGCGACCGGCGACATTCGCGTCGCGCTCTGGGGCGAGAAGGCGGATCTCGATATCGGTCCCGGCGACGAGGTCGCACTCGGCGACGTCGAGATTCAGGACGGCTGGCAGGACGATCTTGAGGCCTCCGCCGGCTGGCAGTCGACGATCACGATCCTCGAATCGGAGTCCGACAGTGCCGGCGGTCCGAGCGCAGCTGGCGACGAGAGTTCAGCGAGCGACGAAAACGCGGGACTTTCCGCGTTCGCGGACGGCGCAGCTGCCGACGACGCTGTGACGACCGATGATGAAAATGACACTTCCGGGGACGAGGACGGCCGCGCGACCGCGGACGAGGACGAGAACGAGGACGAGGCCGGAGCCACCGACACCGGCGAGCCATCGGACGGCGACGAACTCGAGTTCACCGGCGTCGTGGTGCAGGCCGGCAGCCCGGTCGTGCTCGACGACGGCGAGACGACGATGAGCGTCGAGACCGAGGCCGATGTCGGCCTCGGCGAGGAAATCACTGCGCGGGGCGTCGTTCGGGAGGGGCGACTCGACGCAAACGACGTGTTCTAGGCAGTCCTCGCCTCGCGATCGGCGAGGAAAAGCGTTAAGGGAGTTAGCTTCGCCTAGCATGATATGAACGTCGAACTCCCGTTCGCGCCGGTGGATACGATTATCCGGCGAAACGCGGGTGATCTTCGGGTGAGCGCCGACGCGTCGGCCGAACTCGCTGCCCGGATTCAGGACCGCGGGAGTGACCTCGCGACCGACGCTGCCGACCGCGCCACTGCGGACGGACGGAAGACGCTGATGGCGTCGGATTTCGAGGTCGAAACCGTCGTCGAAAAGGACGAACTCGAGTTGCCGGTTGCGCCGGTCGACCGGATCGCGAGACTGGAGATAGACGACCGCTACCGGGTCTCGATGGACGCTCGCGTCGCACTGGCGGACATTCTCGAGGATTACGCGGACAACGTCGCGGGTGCGTCGGCGATCCTCGCCCGCCACGCGGATCGGCGAACGATTATCGACGACGACATCGAGACGTACTTCTCGCTGTTCGAGTGAGTGTGAGATGCAATTTGGCTACAGCGAGGTCTGCCTCGCACACGATCCCGGTTCGCGCCACCCGGAGTCTTCGGACCGGCTACGGGCGATCAGAGAGCGGCTGAAGAAAAAACACGGCGTCGCGTACGTCGAGGGCGATCCCTGTTCGCTCGACGAAATCGCGGCCGTTCACGATCGCGCGTACGTCGAATCCGTCGAGTCGTTTTGCGCCGATGGCGGCGGGAACTGGGACCCCGATACGACCGCCGTCGAGGACACCTGGGATGCGATTCGGTACAGCGCCGGCCAGGCCTGTTGGGCCGTCGATGCCGCGTTGTCGGGCGAAACGGGTCGTCAAACGCCGTTTTCGATCGGTCGGCCGCCGGGCCACCACGCCGTCACGGACGACGCGATGGGCTTTTGCTTCGTGAACAACGTCGCCGTCGCCGCCCAGCACGCCCTCGACCACGACGACTACGACGTCGACCGCGTCGCAATCGTCGACTGGGACGTTCACCACGGCAATGGCACCCAGGATATCTTCTACGACCGCGACGACGTGTTCTTCGTCTCGATCCACGAACAGGGGCTCTATCCCGGCACCGGAGATATCGACGAAACCGGTGCCGGCGACGCCACCGGGACGACGATGAACATCCCGATGCCCGCCGGAACGGACGACGCCGGCTACCTCGCGGCGGTCGACGGCCCGATCGCGGCCGCACTCGAGTCGTTCAACCCCGACCTCTTACTCGTCAGCGCCGGGTTCGACGCTCACCGTCACGACCCCATCTCGCGCATCCGCCTCTCGACCGAGGCCTACGCACTGCTGGCCGACCGACTGCGAACGCTCGCCGCCGACACCGACGCGTCCCTCGCGTTCGTCCTCGAAGGCGGCTACGGACTCGATGTCCTTGCGGACAGCGTCTCGATCGTCCACGAGACGTTCGACGGCCGCGACCCGATCCAACCCGACGACGACGAACTCGACGAGCAGGTCGTCTCGGTGCTCGAAGACGTTCTCGCGGCCCACGACTTAGCTATCGACCTGTAAGTCGTCGCGTTTCGTCATCACCGCTACCAGCGACCAGTCGCGTCCTCAGGGCTCCGGCTCGAAATACGCCCGCAGTTCGCGTCCGAACTCGCCGAGTAACGCCGTCACCTCGTCACCGACCAGCACCTCGTACCCCGATTCGAGTTCAGTCTCGACGTGTGCGCCGAGTCCCACGTCGAACAGTCGCTCGCTCTCGAGGAACGCCTGCGCGCTCGTGAACTCGCGCTCGCGCTCGGTGACGTACCGGTCGCCGTCGATGAACGGTCCGTACGCATCCGGATCGTCCGCGTAGGTTTCGTAGAACCCTTCAGCGTGGGCCCGCACGTGGACCGGCGGGCCGTCGTGGCGCTCGACTGCCGGCCGCTCCGCGACCTCGAGTTCGCCGAACACCGCGGCGGTCTCATCCGCGAACGTCGTCGTCCGGAAGACGTCGAACCCGCGGTCGTCGAGCCCCTGCGTGATGCCGTCGCGGGACTTCCGGAGTTGCGGGTAGAGCTGATCCGCGACCAGGTCGGGCGCGTCGAACCGAACGGCGATCGGCGTCGTTTGCCGCGCCGTCAGGTGCTCGCAGAGTTCGGTTTCGGTCAGCGGGTCGGGGTCGTCGGCCTCGAAGAACGCGAGGGTCGGCGCGTCGATGAACTCGCGGGCGTAGTGCTGGAGGCGGGCGACGTTCTCGGGGGAACAGACGGCGGCGACGTTTCGCTCGGGATCCGTGGGGTCGATGACGATGAGGGGGTCGGCGAACGTTTCCCGGCCGTGATCCTCGGGGTCGAGTTCGACCGGCGGTTGCCAGTCGGCGGCAGCCGCAAGGAGTGGTCGGAAGCCGCCGTACTCGCAGATGAGCAGTTCCGTCAGGTAGCCGCTGAAGCCACGGGTTCGGAGGTCGCTGCCGTAGGCTCCGATCCCCTTCAGGAACTGTTTTGCGACGCGCACGTCGGCCGCGAGGGCGTCGTCGAGTCGGTGCTCCAGATACTGCGTGTGGAAGGGCGTCCGATCGACGGCCGAGCGGATTTCGGTCGCGGATTCGAGGCGAAAGCACGGGACCACATCGATATCGAACTCGTCGACGGTGCCCGTGACGTAGGGGTGCTCGGCGTACTCCTCGTGGCCCTCGGGGAGGGTGACGTGGCCGACGCCGAGACCGTACTCCTCGAGCGTCTCCCGGTCGAGTTCGGGCGGAAAGCGGACGAAGATATCGATATCGCGGTCGCCGCTGATCCAGGTGTCCCTGGCCGTCGAGCCGACCCGTATCACGTCGGCGTCGGGGCAGCGGTCAGTCGCCGCGTCGGCGGCACGGGTGGCGAGGCGGTTCGCGACTTCTTGTAGCCGTTCGCGTTCCGCCTCGTCGGGGTCGACGCGATCCCGGACGGCGGCGACGACGCGACTGAACTCGTCCTGTTTGCTGATTTCGTCGTGTCTGTCGGGACCAGTGTCGCGTTCGTCGGGGGATGCATCTGAGCCTGAACCTGCGTTTGGATCTGAGTCGGACCCCGAATCCGTTTTGGATTCGTCGACTGCATCGTCGTCGCTCATTTGCGCGCAACTACTCGTGCGGTGCGTGAAAGGGTGTCGAACCGCCGGAAGCGAAAACGAAAGCCCTATCAAAAGAACACGCCAATCACGAATTGAGCCGAAGTAGCTCAGATGGTAGAGCACCTCGCTGTTAACGAGGTTGTCCCAGGTTCGAGTCCTGGCTTCGGCGTTCGAATTTTTCAAGCCACTCGGAACGCATAGCGGACTGTTTGCGCCGTTTTTCACCCGTTACTCGCGAGTTTTGACGAGATAGATTGCGGTGGCTCCGTGAGTTACCGTTCTTCTTCCGGTTACAATCCGTCTCGGATCTCTGTACGTCCTCATATCAAATAATTGATCTGATTATCGAAATATACTTATCACATACTGTGAACACCTAGGAGCAATGTCGAATGGAAATAGCGGTACGAGACGTAACTTCCTGAAAACAGCGGCCGTCGGATCCGCCATGGTTCCACTGGTCGGTACAGTGATCGCCAGCGAGGGAGAGCAGGAGCGAAAGCGGGGCGTCTCCGGGTATTCCCTTTCGGCGAGCGGGTCGAGGGATACGTCGGGTGATACAATCTCGGAGGAAGAACGGGAACGGATTCGAACTCTCATGACGGAGATCGGGGACGGAGATTCTACGCAGACTCTGCAACGTTCTCGGGAGACGTCCGACGAGGCGTCCTCGATGGAGTCGGAGACGATCGATATCCTCCAGGAAGATCCGACGGATGCTCCCGGAAATCAGGTCTGGAGCGAATCAACGAGCGTCTCGGATACGACCGCCACGGGTGCGTCTCTGGTCGATGCGGACTACTACATGACCTGTTACAAACCAGCCATCTATGACGAGGATGGCAACCGCTATCTCATGTGGTACGCCTGGGGTGGGCTCCGACCGCAGGACCGCGCTGCCTGGACCGGCAATCTGGAAAACGCGCGAGTCGAGATCGAACTCACGTCGGATAACGGTGACATGGTCCGGTACAAACCCGGTGGTGACCGAGACCGACACGGCTACGAAATGGACATGTCGATGGAAGTCTCCGGGGAACCCGGCGGTGTCGGCGGTTCAGCCACGCTCTCGGGTTCGTTCACGATCGGGGGCGGGACCGTCCGTCCTCATCGGTCGAAGATGGATATGGGTGCGACACGTTCTGTCCCGCGTTCGAAGGGCAGACCGAGGCCACGTGTGAATTGCTAGGCATGTGTGTGGGCAAGATGGACCCATCAGGTGGAACCGTAACGTGGGATTGGGAGGTTTCCGTCGATGGAGACAGATACAATAAGTGTCCCGTCGCGTGCTAAATTATCGATGAACACCACGGTCCCGAGACGGAAGATCCTGCAAGCCGCTCCGATAGCCTCAATTGCCGGATTAAGCGGCTGTCTTGGATCAACGATCGGGTCGACGAGCGACGATAGCGGACCGAGCTGTACGATGTTCGATCAGGACGGCGAGAAAAACCCCCCACTACGGAACACGAAGATCGTGCCATGGGACGGGGAGAGAGCAACACTCCGGGTGACGCTTGTCGCCGCAGAGTTAGAAGAAACGGGTGCGAAGTGGATCAACGTCTATGAGCCCGAGATGGACGCATCGAATCCCAAGTACGCGATTCCGCTTAGCGTGGGCGAAACCGGACCGACGAACCCCAGTGAAGACGGCGTGGTCGTGTACAAAGAGCAGACGATCGGTGCCATGCCAGTCGGCGGCCGGTTCCGGGTCGAAGTCACGGACGGCGATGCTGTCCTCGCATGGCAAGAGTTCAGCTACGACTGCTCCGGTGAGTCGGAACAGGACTGACGGCTTGGGACAGGCCTCCCATCCGCTGGGAGGCGAGTTCCGATAGTAACGGCGGACGTCTCTTCCTACCATGCTTTCGAAGAGGGTTCTACTGATCGGATAGATCGGTCTGGCCGCGCTCTCTCTACCGGTCTTGCCCGCCGTTCGGAGGACAGCAATTATCGCACTCCGGCGAGACAGATTGATATGACTATGCCACCCAGTGAACGCCACGACGATACCGCCGAGACGACAGCTCGCCGCCAGACCGACGACCACGGGCACGATACTATTGACCCGCTATATATCGCGATCGTGACGGTCTCGAGTTCGCGCGCCGAGGCGGCGGCCGATGACTCGAACGCTGCGCCGGACGATCCGGGCGGCGACACCGTACAGGAGTGTTTCGAGAACGCGGGCCACAAGGTGCGAGAACGGCTGCTTGTCCGGGACGATTACGCCGCGATCCGGACGGCGGTTCGCGGGCTTGTCGCGCGCGACGATATCGACGTCGTGCTCACCACCGGCGGGACGGGCGTCACCGCGGATGACGTCTCGCCGGAGGCGACGGCATCGCTATTCGAGCGCGAGTTGCCCGGATTTGGCGAACTCTTCCGGTCGCTCTCGTGGGACGAGGTCGGCACGCGGGCGATGGCATCGCGCGCGACGGCGGGGATCGCGGTCGATACGCCGGTGTTCTGCTTGCCCGGGAGCCAAAGCGCCTGTCGAACCGCCTGCGAGGACCTGATCGTTCCCGAAGCGCCCCACCTCGCAGGGCTTGCCACGCGCCATCGCGTAGAGTGAGAACCGACGAGACGAATCCGGTCGCTGTTCACTTTCACTCCGGTGGCGGCACTTTAAATACCATCGGGCGCGAATGGACGTATGCCTCCCAGTGAAACCAAGGAGGAGGCGTGACACAATGAGCGACGTACGACAGCACGCGGACGATATCCACGACCAGTTTTCGGACCACCTCGACGTAAGCGTCGAGGACGTCGAGGAGCGCCTGGCCACGCTCGTCGACGAGTACAAAGTGCCGATGGACGAGGCGCGCCGAAGCGTCACTAACCACTACTTGGAGGAGGCCGGCCTCGAGCGCGATGACCTCTCGAGCGGCTCCAGCGAGGCGGTGAACGTCGAAGACATCGAGGAACCCGAGGAGTGGGTCGATCTCACGGCGAAGGTCATCGAACTCTGGGACCCACGAAGCGATTCCGTCGCCCAGGTCGGCCTGCTCGGCGACCCCACGGGGACGATCAAGTTCACCAAGTGGGCCAAATCCGACCTGCCGGCACTCGAGGAAGGCGGCGTCTACTCCCTCCAGAACGTCGTCACCGACGAGTACCAGGGCCGGTACTCGGTCAAACTCAACAGCACGACTGTCATCGAAGAACGCGACGAGGACATCGAGGTCGGCGACGACACGAGCGAGATCGAGGGCGCGCTCATCGACATGCAAAGCGGCAGCGGCCTCATCAAGCGCTGCCCCGAGGACGACTGCACCCGAGTCCTTCAGAACGGCCGCTGTAACGAACACGGCGAGGTCGAAGGCGAGTTCGATCTCCGAATCAAAGCCGTCGTCGACGACGGCCTCGACGCCCACGAAGTCATCTTCGACAAGGACGCCACGGAGAACCTGACTGGGCTCTCCCTCGAAGAGGCCAAGGACATGGCGATGGACGCGCTCGATACGACCGTCGTCGCCGACGAAATCGCAGCCGACATCGTCGGTACCTACTACCGCATCGAGGGACCGACCTTCGGCCGCTACGTCCTGGCCGACGACGTGACTGAACTCGACGGGCCGGCGGATGCGGAGGAACTGCTGATCAAAGCGAGGTCGATGTAATCATGAGCCAGGCAGAACTCACCCGCGAAGTCGCCCGGCGCGTCTTCGCATCGGAATTCAACGACTCGACGTACACGTTCAAAGAATCCGACGACGAGCGCGCGCCGAACTTCGCCCTGCTCCCGACGGGCGATCGCGCAAACCGCGTCTTCGTCGTCGGGACGCTCACCGAAACCGAGGACGTCGGCGAGGACAGCGAGTACTGGCGCGGCCGGGTGGTCGACCCGACCGGGACGTTCTTCGTCTACGCCGGCCAGTACCAGCCCGAAGCGGCTTCAATGCTGCGCGAGACTGAACCACCAGCCTACGTCTCGGTCGTCGGGAAACCGCGGACCTACCAGACTGACGACGGCTCAGTCAACGTCTCTCTGCGACCAGAATCGATCGCCGTCGTCGACGCCGCGACTCGTGATCGCTGGGTCGTCGAGACAGCAGACCGAACGCTCGACCGCATCGAAGCCGTCGAGGCGTGGGAAGCCGAACAGGAAGCGCCCGAAAGCGGCTCGACCGCACCGACGAACGAGTACGCCCAGATGGCTCGCGATCAGTACGACTCGCCGGTCGTCAACTACCGGAACGACGTGATTCAGGCCCTCGAACAACTCGAGGAAAACGAGGCGACTGCCTGACCACGGCCCTCGGTTTTCACTCTTTTCCTGCTTGCTTCCAGCCAGCCACAACACCCACAATACGGCACGGCGCGTACTGTCGTCTGACGAACCGTTAAGTGGACCGCCCCGTGACGTACTGACGAACACGCATGGGCAACAAGAACAAGACGATCTCGTTTCGCGTCAACGAGGATGCGTTCGAATCCCTGCAGGATATCGCCGAAGAGCGCGATATCTCGTTGTCGGCCGTCTTCCGGGACTACGTCGACCAACTCGTCGACCACGACGGCCAGGTCACGGTCGTCCCCGAGCACGAACTCGCCGTCCGGTCGGCCAGCGAAAACGGCGACGACGGCGACCAGGCTGATCTCTCGTTCCCGCCAACCGTCGAAGTACCGAAGCGATTCATCCGCGAGCACGAACGACTTGAACTCGAAGCCGAGCACTTGCGAGAGCAGTTAGACGAGTACAAAGCGTACGTCACCGATCTGCAGGACCGACTCGACGACGAGCAAGACGAGGTGCTCCTGCTCGATGATCTCGACGACTTCGAGACGGGAGAGCAGTCAGATGATACCAACGCGTATCAGTTCCGGTGAGAAAAGCGGGCTGACAACGCTCGTCTCTGCCTCTTGAACTGCAATCCGCACGGAGCACAGAGCACGGAAGCAACGTGGCCAATAGCCGGTTTTACGCCCGTATACGGACTGCGTCGGTTCGATTCCTACCGTGACAGGTCTTGCTTTTCCTGCCGAATCTCGTCACGTTTGTCCACAGCTCCATCGACGTTCGCGAGGTGTTCGGCAGCCTCCAGCGTTCGAACCCCGCTATCGAGAAACGAGAGCACGTCTCCAGGATAGGCATAGACCATGTAATCGTCGGTCATCACGTCGACGATGGCATCGGGACCCAGACCCTGCGCGCGCAGATCGAGTAGGTACTGGATGAATTTTCGCTCCGGACACCCACAGTAGGGATTGTTGTCACACTCACAGTCCAGGAAATCCTCGGTGAACTCGAGAACCCGATCACGAGTGGCGTCGTCGAGCTTCTCGAGGCCCTCTCCCTGAAAGAGCATATCGAGTGTTGCACCCTTGAACGCCCCTTTGGGAATATTCGTCTCGAGTTGCGAACTGAGCTGGCGATGGTTCTTGACGTATATTTTGTCGGTGATGGCCACGCGTTGGCCCTCCTATGGGTGCATGGCCGAAAAGCGTCTCGGTCGCGTTCCCTAGACAGCATCGGCCACGTGCCTGGACCGGAGGACTTGCTCCTATCGCAACTTCTGAGTGTTTCTCGTCTCTGTCGCTAAGCGCTGAGTGCTGTGAGCGCCCCTCTCGCGGTAGCTACTACCATGATCACGCACGCGAGTCGTAACGTATTTCAGGCCAACCGGACCTACATCAGTGTGCAAGCGTGTCCGGGTTGGGGTAGTGGTTATCCTTCAGCCTTGTGGAGGCTGAGACGCGGGTTCGATTCTCGCACCCGGACTTTTTCATCGCGTCTCACTCGCAGTCGAGTTCAGCTCGCATACCGAGTCTGTGCGATACTGCAACTCGAGTACACGCGACACCGGAGTTTGCCCCGTTGGACGCGCCTCCGCCATCTTTGACGCTACTGAACTCGAGTGCTGATACGGTCTGCGGTACCGATTTCTCGGCGCAACCGGAGGACGGGCCGCGGGTGCGCCGGCACTGACTTCCCGCAGTCCGTATGAGATGGTATAGCACACAGTAAGCAGGCCCGCTTCGTTGGTTCCCTTCGACCGTTATAAGTTATTGTCACTATTGGTGATGTTTTCTGGTCATCTCCATATTTTGATATAATTCTGTTTGTTTTCTTGGTGAAGCGTATTGTCGCTGTGGCTCAGCAGGAATGAGTCGAGAAAGAACGGTGTAATCGATGGTATCCTTCATCCTAGTTGCATTTTCATAGATCCCACTCCTGATTCCAGAGAGACCCCTCTCGAAAAACGATTTAAATTTGATATTGTTAGACAATAGATATAAACAGATATTATTGGGAAGTTTGATATACAATATATCGTGACTGTATGGTATGGATCGATATCCAGTTCCTAACGAAGACAGTCCTGCGGGCGTCCTCGATAGTCGTGCAGAAGCACTGCTGATCGATGCACTGGTAGTCGCACTCGTCTGCGGTATCCTCGGATACGGCGGCGGGACGATTATGCTCGGCAGTTCCCTGGGTGGTCTCGGCGGACTCATTTTGGGGCTCCAATTCGTCGCTCCGGTCGTTCTTTTCGTCTACCAGATCCTCTTTGAGGGCTACTATGGGCAGACGATCGGCAAGCGAGCGCGGGGAATCGTCGTCGTCAAAGATGACGGGTCTCGCTGTACGTGGATTGCGGCAACCCTCCGGAACGTTCTGCGTGTCGTGGATATACTTCCACTCTTCTATCTCATCGGTATCGGAACCGCATATCTCTCCTCGAAACACCAGCGAGTCGGCGATCACGCAGCCCGGACGATCGTCGTCTCGATCGACGAGTAACGTCTCGTCTCGACCTGAACAGCTTGTTTTCGATAGTTCGCGACGCTTGTCGACGGTTCGAACAGCAGTCTGCCAGCCACTGCTGACACGCGTATTATTCCGGACAGCACGTTTTGATACTCCATCGCATACGTCTGTGCATGCAAACGGACCGACTCGACGGCCTGCTCGATGAGACTCATCGCAATGCTACTTCCGGATGGATCATCGTCGTCGTCCTCTGCATGCTCGCGACGATCCACGCGTTCGAGTCGTCCTTCCGGTGGTTCGTCTTTACGGGGCTCGCCGTCGCGATTGTCCTCCTTCCTGCGGTGTCCCATCGCGACCCACGCGTGATGCCACCCTGGGAACTGCTCGTGTTCGTTGCGGTTCCAGTCGTCGATGCGACGATACTGGGAGAGACGTTTCTGACGTCGATCGCCGTTTACATCGCCGTCGCTGCCGTTGCACTCGTCGCCGTCACCGAGATCCACCGATTCACCGCTGTTCGCATGACTCACTCGTTTGCGATTGCGCTCGTCGTAATTACGACCCTTGCAGTCGCCGCAACGTGGAACGTCGCCCAGTGGACGTCCGCACTCGCGTTCGGAACGCCCTCCATCGACGCCGGCCGTTCGGCGGACGCAGCCAACCACGCGATGATGATGGACTTCGTGTACGCCACGATCGCCGGCTTCCTCGCCGGTATCGTCTTCAACCGATACGCGATGCGATCGACACCCTCCGACGGCGGATTTCCGCCTTCACGTCCCGTCGACTCCGTCGACGACCATTCCCCATCCGAATCGGCCCCACAAAACGCGCCCGACTCGCCCTCCGAAAGCGATACCGTCCCACCGTTTCTCCGCAGCCGCCTCGACGCCTCCGACCAGACTATCAGGCGATTCTCCCGACTTCTTCAGCTCGCTCTCGGCTTTCTGTTCCTCTACGGCCTCCTCACTCTCGATGCGACGACCATCACCAATGCCGGCATCGCACTCGCCATCACGGGCCTTCCGGCACTTCTCGAACGCGACCTCCGCCTCCCGCTCGAACCTGAACTCGTCCTCTGGATCACCGGTGCGGTCTTTCTCCATGCACTCGGTTCAGCAGGGCTGTACGGCTTCCTCGGGCCATGGGACAGCCTGACTCACGCCGTCTCCGCATCGATCGTTGCCGGGACGGGTTATACGGTCGTTCGAGCCATCGATCTCCACACCGACGACATTTACCTTCCCCCGAGAATGCTCTTCGTCTTCATCCTGCTGTTCGTGCTGGCCTTTGGCGTCATCTGGGAACTCATGGAGTTCGCCCTCGGTCTCTTTGCCCAGTGGTTCGGCTCCGAACTCGTCCTTGCCCAGCACGGTATCTCCGATACGATCGGTGATCTCTTCTACGATCTCGTCGGTGCTATTGTCGTCGCAATCTGGGGCTCGGTATACCTTCCCGATGTGTCCCATCGTCTCGTGTCACGCTTCGACGAGTGATTGTGGGCCACTATCTGGAGTGTTGCCCTCAAATTTGACCGTCCATAGACTCACGAACTGGCTGGAACCGTTGGTCTCATCCAATGCCGTACGTTTCGAATCTCAATCGTGTGGAAACCCGCCGCCCCCGATTTGGACTCCGCGAACTCTCGCCACTGCTCGGCGTTCTCGCCCTCAGATCCGTTCGCGTTCCGTCCCTGAACTCACGAGCGAACTCGTTGCAAACGGATGCCGCCTCCCGGATTGTGAACTACTCCTGTGAACTCGCTTGCTTGCAGAACCTCGGTCTAGTTCAAACCCACTCGGATCGCTTTCGAACGGTTCACGAAGTTGTTCGCCGTGAGAAGTGTTGCCTCCCGGATTTGAACCGAAGGAAGACGGTCGCTCTCGCTCTGCTCGAGCGCTGCGACTTCCAGGGTTCAGAAACCGCTTGGCATCGTTTCTGTGTCTCCTCACTCCGTTCGTCGCCGCAGAATATGCCGCCTCCCGGATTTGAACCGGGGACAGCTCGATCTTCAGTCGAGTGCTCTCCCAGTCTGAGCTAAGGCGGCGCGCACTTGCATCTCCGGCCATGACATAAAAAAGGATTTCGAATCGCATCCAGTCATTACGTATATACTGTGACACTTCTGCCCTGATCCGCTCATCACTAGTAGGCTATCCAACACTCTATAATGGTCGGAATACAGTCTCCGATGGCTCGGGGTAACGCCCGTCTGTTGGATATATAGATATTCAAGACACGTTTTTCCGCACTCGTGGGTAATATCATGTTATGGGGGCACTTACCTCGAGCCAAGCGGAGTCCGACCTCTCGGCGGACACTATCCTCGAATTACTGGCAAACCGTCGCCGTCGGTACCTCCTGTATGCCCTCCGTGGCCAGGATAGTCCGATCGAACTCTCGACACTCGCAGAACGGGTCGCCGGTTGGGAACACGATGTTCCCCCTGAAGAGGTCGCAAAGAACGAATACAAGAGCGTCTACGTCTCCTCTGTTCAGTGCCACGTCCCGAAACTGGCTGACGCCGGCGTCGTTGACCACGACGAAGAGAACCACACCGTCGTCCTCGCGGACAGTTTCGACCAACTCGAACCGTACCTCCGCATCGTCGTCAAGGACGAACCGGAGAACTCGACACTGTACGCTGCCCTCGAAACCGAGACTGGTGAGGGATTCTTCAGCCAAATTCGCGAGAACGTCGCTCGCTTCAAGCAGTAACTGCGCTTCTTGTGACACCACTCTGCCCGCTTCATTGTCTCCTATCGAGTTCAGTCAGAACGGCGGACTTCGCTCGAATCACAGCGTTGAACTCGCGAGTATGAACAGCCCTCGTTACCACATACTGCTCGCGGGTTTGCTCGCAGCAGGAAGTGGGCTCGGGCGGATTCGAACCACCTGAACTTCGCTCGCAGTTGCTCGCTTGTTCCGTAGTTCAACCCGCCACTCGCGTCACAGTACTGTCGCTCACGGCTTGTTCGCGGCAATAATAGTGGGCTCGGGCGGGTTCGAACCACGGTCGGAGCAAGCTCCTCCCTGATTAGAACCCGCCCTCGGAAACAGTTCTGTAACTCACTATCGTTCGTCCCAGAAATGGGCTCGGGCGGGTTCGAACCACCGACCTCGGCCTTGTAAAGGCCGCGTCATGACCAGCTAGACCACGAGCCCGCATCCGGAACAAGTCCCCCCGTCCGAATAACCTTTACTTTCTCACGCTGCACTGTCGGTATGGCTTTCGAGCGCGCCTGGAAGGGGTTGCTCGTCATTATCGCCCTCTTACTCGGCGGCTTCCTCGCCGTGCAGGCCGGTATCGTGTCGGCACCGTGGGCGGCCGACCAGGCGACGGTACACGTTCTCGACGCGGACGACGAGCCGAAGGCGACGGTCGAGGCTGAAATCGCCGACAGCGCCACGGAACGGTATACCGGTCTGAGCGATCACAACTCGCTCGAGTCGGGCGAGGGGATGCTGTTCGTCCATGCGAGTGAAGGCGAGCAGACCTACGTCATGCGAGAGATGGAGTTCGATATCGATATTATCTTCGTCGGTGCCGATCACGAAATCACGTCGATCGAGCACGCCCGAGCGCCGGAATCGGGGGAAGACGGTGAAGACATCCAGTACACCGGCCAGGCCAAGTGGGTCCTCGAAGTGCCGCGCGGATACGCGACAGAGACGGGGATCGAGGTCGGTGACAGGATGGTGATCGACGAAGAGTGATGTCGACGAGTTCACGGAGTGGGGTGCGTTTCGAGTGGCGTGATCCGTTTCCGCGGTGAACGGTCCGCTCGACCGTGGTGTTTCGATTCGTAGGAAATGCTTATTGCTGGCCGTCCATTCAAGCGAGTGTAATGAGTGGTGTCGACTGGGACGATGACGACCCGTTCGAAGAGCAACGGGAGAACATCGATAGTCCCATGAAGCGGTTGCTCTTCGAGTACGGCCGGCCGTACTGGGGTTCCGTGACTGCCGGTATTATCGGGAGCGTGCTGGCGCGGTTGCTCGATCTGATCCCGCCGATCTTGCTCGGGGTCGCGATCGACGCGATTTTCCTGCAAGACAAGCCGTTTAGCGTTCGGTTCGTGCCGGATGGGCGGCTTCCGACGGATTCGACCGGCCAGTTTACGTTCACGGTTGTCATCATCGCCCTGTCGTTTCTCGTCGGCGCGGCGTTTCACTGGGTCCGCAACTGGGGGTTCAACTCCTTCGCACAGGATATCCAGCACGACGTGCGGACCGAGACGTACGACAAGATGCAGCGCCTTGATATGGAGTTTTTCGCCGACAAGCAGACCGGCGAGATGATGTCCATTCTGAGCAACGACGTGAATCAGCTCGAGCGATTCCTCAACGACGGCCTCAACTCCGCGTTTCGACTCGGCGTGATGGTCGTCGGTGTCGGCGTGGTGCTCTTTACGATCAATCCCCAGCTCGCGCTCATTTCGATCGCGCCTGTGCCGTTGATCGCCGCGTTCACCTACGTCTTCGTCAAGAAGATCCAGCCCAAGTACGCCGCCGTTCGTTCCTCTGTCGGCAACGTGAACTCCCGACTCGAGAACAACCTCGGCGGTATTCAGGTGATCAAGGCGAGCAACACCGAGGGGTACGAATCCGAGCGCGTCGATGACGTTTCCCGGAAGTACTACGACACCAACTGGGGGGCGATCAACCTTCGGATCAAGTTCTTCCCCGGGCTCCAGGTCCTCTCCGGAATCGGGTTCGTGCTCACCTTCTTCGTGGGCGGCTATTGGGTGTTTCAGGGCGCGCCCGGCCCGTTTACCGGCACGCTCGATGTCGGCGAGTTCGCCACGTTCATCCTCCTCACGCAGCAACTCGTCTGGCCGATGGCCCAGTTCGGACAGGTGATCAACATGTACCAGCGCGCGGAGGCCTCGAGCGAGCGCATCTTCGGCCTGATGGACGAAACGGGCCGTATCGAGCAAGACGCTGACGCCGAACCGCTCGATATCGAAGCGGGTCACGTCGAGTACGACGACGTAACCTTCGGCTACACCGACGAGGAGACGATCATCGACGATATCTCGTTCGACGTGCCCGGCGGTGAGACGGTCGCGCTCGTCGGCCCGACGGGGGCGGGGAAGTCGACGGTACTCAAATTGCTGTTGCGCCTGCACGACACGGACGAGGGGGCGATCCGAATTGACGGGCAGAACATCCGGGAGGTCTCCCTTTCCAGTCTCCGCCAATCGATGGGATACGTCGGTCAGGAGTCCTATCTCTTCTACGGCACCGTCGAAGAGAACATCACCTACGGCACCTTCGACGCAGACCGCGAGGAAATCGTCGCGGCGGCCAAAGCCGCAGAAGCCCACGACTTCATCGAGAACCTTCCGGACGGCTACGACACCATGGTCGGTGAACGCGGCGTCAAACTCTCGGGCGGGCAGCGCCAGCGGGTCGCCATTGCGCGGGCCGTGCTCAAGGACCCGGACATTCTGATCCTGGACGAGGCCACCAGTGACGTCGACACGGAGACCGAGATGCTCATCCAGCGGTCGATCGACGAGCTGACGGCGGACAGAACGACGTTCGCTATCGCACACCGCCTCTCGACGATCAAGGACGCGGATCAGATTCTCGTTCTCGAGGGTGGTCGGATCGTCGAACGCGGCACGCACGACGAGCTACTGGAAAACGGCGGTCTCTACTCGCACCTCTGGGGCGTACAGGCCGGCGAGATCGACGAACTGCCACAGGAGTTCATCGAGCGAGCCCAGCGGCGACACGCGCGGACGGAAATCAACGACGACTGAGTCCGAGTCCTCTCGGTTCGCCTCCGAGGGACGCCCTTAGAACGACTCCTGTCCGCTCTGTCCCTCCTGATCCGGCGCGCCCTCGTCCTGTCGCTGTTCGCCGGTCGCGGGCGGCGTCCGGTCGCTGTAGTTTTTCCGTCCGATCGCCTCGTCGCTGACCATGTTCATGATCGCGCCCTCGACCGCGTCGGCCGACTCGTACTCGTCTTCGTTCAGCGGGCCGATCACGTCCTCGAGCGTCGTCGTCTCCTCGCCCATCTCGAGTTCTTCGTCGCCGAATTTCTCGAGGAGTTCGTCGTGGCCGATCGGGTACTCCTGGGATTCGAGGTCGTCGGCCAGGTCGCCCAGTTCGACGCCGAGTTCGCGGTTGTCGTTGCTCATAGTGGCATTTCACACATGATTCGGAAACCGGTTGACCTTGCGTTCGCCACGCCATGTCCGGTCACACCACCGACGGTTTCATGGTCGAACGGGAAGCCTACTCACGCATGGACCTCGCTTCCGCCACGTGGACCGACGTTCGCGACCTCGAATCCGAACTCGCGGTCGTTCCCGTCGGCAGCACGGAACAGCACGGCCCGCACGCACCGCTCGGGACGGACGTTCTCACTGCTGAGGCCGTCGCCGACGCCGGACTCGAACGCGTCGATCGAGCGGTCATCCGCACGCCGGCGATCCCCGTCGGCATCGCCGAGGAGCACCGCCAGTTCCCCGGGACGATGTGGGTCTCGCCGGACACCTTTCGAAGCTACGTGCGCGAGTCCGTACAGAGCCTGGCTCACCACGGAATCGAGCGCGTCGTCCTCGTCAACGGCCACGGCGGCAACGTCGATGCCCTCCGAGAGGTCGGCGCGCGACTCACGCGCGACGGCGACGCCTACACCGTCCCGTTCACCTGGTTCGAGGCCGTCGGCGACCACTCCGCAGACATGGGTCACGGCGGGCCGCTCGAGACTGCACTCCTGCGTCGGGTCGCACCTGAACTCGTCCGCGAGGAGCGGATTGAGACGGCCCGCGATGGCGCTGCTGACGGCTGGGGCGAGTGGACGAGCCACGCAAATCTGGCCTACGACTCGGCCGAGTTCAGTGAGAACGGCGTCGTCGGCGATCCGGCCGCGGGTGAGAAAGAGCGAGGCGAGGAACTGCTTGAACTCGCAGCCGATTCGTTGGCGCGGTTGCTCGACGCGGTAGCTGAACGGGACGTGTCGCGTCCGGACAGCCGATAGCGCGTCGGCCGGGCTTCGTTTTCCGCTTACTCCGCGTCGTCTTCGCTTTCTTCGTCGTCGGCAGTCGCTTCGTCGTCCGTCTCGTCACCCTCGTCGCCCTCGCCGGACTCAGTCTCGTCGGGCGGTCCCGCGTCCTCGAGCGTCCCGCGGAGTGCTGGGATCGTCGAGGTGAGGTCGCCGACCTGCTCGCCGGCGTCGCCGATGTCCGTGATCGTTTCCTCGAGCGCCTCGATCTCTTCCTCGAGGTCGGCAGCATCTTCGAAGGCGTCGGCGCGTTGGCCCATGGTGAACCACTTCTTTGCATCCCGGAGGTGGGACTCGGCGTCGCCGGGGTCGAGCGCGGAATTGAGGGCGTTGAGAACGCCGAGGACGTTGTCGGCGTCGGCTTCCCAGACGTCGTCCGCGTCGGGGAGTGCGTCCCAGGCGTCGGCAAGCGAGGATTCGACATCCTCGCGCATCTCGTTGGCTGCTTCGCCGAACAGTTCCTCGTCGTCGCCGAGCGTCGCTTGGCTCATGTCACCACGTTCACGCCGACTGAGGTTAAAAGATCGCCCGAAAGTGAAAGTGAAATTGGGGAGAAGCGAGTTGGTATCGCCTGAACGGCAGACGGGTTTCGAAAGGCAGGTCGTTTGTCGGATGCTGTTTGGGACGCGTCGAACTACGTGTCGGATTCGCGGCCGTCGACAGAGACGAGTTCCATCAGCGGATAGCCGTCCTCCATGGCCATTCGGGTGACGACCTCGCGGCCCTCGTAGTCGACGACGATTTCGACTTCGAGAAAGCGACCGGTGAGTTCGGTGTAGTCGGCCGTCGACTCGGCGAGTTCGCGTTCGAGTTCGTCAGTGCGAACGTCGACGGTGACGGCGCTGCAGTGGGGCTGGTTTTCGATCGATTCCTCCATCGCGCGTGCGAGGCTCGGGGCGCTGCCGGGCGAGACGGGGGTGCCGGCGAACTGGTGGTAGAGCGAGCCAAATTTAATTCCAGCCTCGAAGCAGGCGGTCTGGGCGGCCGTCGGCGTCGTGGAGTCGTCAGTCTCGGCGTCGTCGGTCATGACCGTGTGCTCGCGGGCCGGGAGGAAGGGCGTTCCGATCGGCGCGACGGGGCGGTGGTCGGGTGGAGCGATGCGAGGTCGCGGCGCTACCGATCCAGAACCGCATGGTTCTTATCGACGCTTTCCCTCCCATCGTACGAATGGCACAGTCGGTCCTGCTTACCGGGGCTGCGGGGCGCGTCGGAACGGCGATCCTCGCCGACCTCGCGGACGAACACGAGTGGCGGCTGATGGATCGCGACCCGATGACTGACGACCATCCGGGCGAGTTCGTCGTCGCGGACATCACTGACGAGGAGGTTGTCCGTGAGGCGATGGACGGCGTCGACGTGGTGATCCACCTCGCAGGCGACCCGCGACCGGACGCGCCTTGGGACAGCGTCCTGACGAACAACATCGACGGCACGCAGACGATCTTCGAGGCCGCCGTCGACGCCGATGTCGAGAAAGTCGTCTTCGCCTCCTCGAATCACGCCGTCGGCGCTTACGAGACCGAAGAACGGACGCCTGACCTGTACCGCGCCCACGACGACTACCTGTTAGACGGTACCGAACTCCCGCGACCGAGCAACCTCTACGGCGTTTCGAAGGCCGCGGGCGAATCGATCGGCCGGTATTACCACGACGAGTTCGGGCTGTCGGTCGCCTGTGTTCGTATCGGGAACCTTACGGAGGGGCATCCGCCGATCGATTACGAGCGCGGGCAGGCGATGTGGTTGTCCTACCGCGATTGTGCGCACCTGTTCGACCGCTGTATCCGCGCCGACTACGAGTTCGAAATCGTCTACGGCATTTCGGATAACGACCGCAAGTACTACTCGATCGAGCGGGCGAAGGAGGCCCTGGGGTACGAGCCCCAGGATAATTCTGCACGACACGACTGACGGGCTTGCGGGCCAACGGGCTGACTGACGCGCCGCCGACGGCCGGTCGCGGTTCTACGCACACAAGTATCGTTGCGGCCGGGTTTCGACAGCAATCTCAGAAGAGCCCTTCCACGTCCGACTCGCGTGTTTCTCGTCGCTCGACGTGGCTCGTCAGTCGCTGGTAGACGATACCGCGAGCGTCGTCTTCGCGAACGAAGTCGAACAGCAACGCGATGAATCGGCTGTCGTCTGCACCCGCCTCGAGATCGCTCTCCGCGTACTCGCGGGCTTGCTCGATCGGTGCCGTCTCGTAGCCCATTGCCTCGGCGAGGACGGGCGCTGCGATCAGCGTCGAATCGAGATCGAGCGTCGCAAGCGATGGGACTGTCCCGTCGTGCTCGATTCGAACCGGCGATCGTCGTTCGACGAGTTCGGGATCGGCGGCGAGCGACGTGAGAAACGACCGTACCGGCTGAAGCTCGATGGTGCGATACGTCGGCGGCAGCTCGCGGAGATAGCCGTGTGCACGCTCGGCCAGCCCGACGGCTCCCTCCCAGTTGCGGCTGTGGGCGTGGTGAACTGCCGCGCTCGTCTGGATCAGGCCGTGAAGCAACTGCTCGTCGTCGGTTCCGGTTTCGAGGTCGAGCCACGTGGGCTCCCAGGCATCGTGGGCGGCGTGATAGAACCCGGCGTTGTAGATGGCGATGCCGGCCCGAAGCTGATCGCGCATGGTCGGGGTTGGCGGTCGAGCGTCGAGGGTTTGTCGGTCGGCCGTCGATGGCTGGCCGGACAACGACCGGTTTATTGATAGCTGACTGACGACGAACTGCGATGGGAGCTACAGAAATAGGGGAAGTGGGGAACGGAAATGGGGAATGCCGGATACGTGCCGCCTCCGGCGGGGCGGGCAGACAACTGTCGAACGGAGAGTGCGAACCATGACGGAAACTGGACGCCGGGCGCACTCTCAACCGGTTACTCGCCGCCACCGGCGGGGCGGTACTCGATCCGAGTACGCGGGTCCGTATTAGTATGCAGTGGGTTCCGTTGCGCTGTGAGGCCAGTCTCGCTCTCCCGACCGTACTACGGCTAGCTTACGTCCAGTACGCCGGCCCTGTCCCGAATTTGGCCGCGCTTACTCCGCGTCCGAATCACCCTCCCAGCGGAATCGGCCGTTTTGCTGGACGACCTCGCCGTCGATTTCGAGCCGAGAGTTCTCGCTCACGTCGGTGATCATGTCGACGTGGACGGCGGAGTCGTTGCCCGACTCGCCCGCCGGCAGGCACGCGTCGTAGGCCCGTCCGAGCGCGAGGTGGACGGTATCGCCCATCTTCTCGTCGAACAGGATATTGTCCGTATAGCGGTCGATACCGCGATTCATCCCGATACCGAGTTCACCTAGGCGACGAGCGCCGTCGTCGGCGTCGAGAATGTCGCCGATCACGGACGCACCCTGGTCGGCATCGTAGTCGACGACGTCGCCGTCCGCGAACTCGAGGCGGACGTTTCGGACGGTCTCGCCGCGGAGCGTCATCGGGACGTCGAACGTGACCTCGCCCTCGGTTCCGGCGGGAGCGGTGAACACCTCGCCGCTTGGAAGGTTGTGCGAGTCGTAGGCGACCGAGGCGGCGCTGTTGACCGCGGTCCGCCCGTCGATCCGCATCGTCAGGTCGGTTCCCTCCGAGACGAGTCGGACCGCCGAGCCGTCGTCGAGCAACTCCTTCATGCGCGCCATTTCGTCCGCCAGCGACTCCCAGTCCCGAAGTATCGCGTCGTAGGCGAAGTCCTGATATTCCGCGTAGGCCATGTCGGCCTGCTGGGCGAGCGCGCGCGTCGGGTGCGCTGTCGACACCCAGCGCGTGTCATAGCGCGCCTCGCGGATCTCGCTTCGGGCGCGGCGATAGCCGCTCCGAACGTCGCCCGGCACGTCCGCCGTCGCACTCGTATTCCGATCGCCACCCAGCGAGAGATAGACGTCCGTCTCCTCGAGCAAGGCGCGTTCGTGACTCGGATCCTCGCTGAACTCGCGGTCCTGGGCGTCGTGTGCATGGAGATAGGCGCGCGTAATCTCGCCGGAGCCGTAGGTGGCGAGGAGGTTGGCCCCGCGCTCACCGAGGCGCTCGGCGACGGCGACGGCGAGTTCGTGCGCGTCGGGCCCGACGGAGAGGACGACGTTGTCGCCGGCCTCGACGCGGGCGCTCCAGTCGACCAGTACGGTTGCGTGTTCGCGAATGCGGTCGTCCATACGGGGACGTGTGGACGGGTCTATAAAATCGTCATCGTCTGTGGCGCTGGCTCGCAATTCGCAACTCGTGAGCCGTGAGCCATGAGTCGGCGATAGCAACTACGACGGCGTCTCGGCCGTCCCAACCCCATCCCGCGAGCGGACGATCGACACGACGGCGTAGACGACGGGCGTGTCGAGCACGGCGATCAGGAGTTTCAGCAAGTACTGGCCAACGATCAGCGTGAGTAGTGCACTCCCGCCGCTGACGGTGCCGATGCCGAGGATAGCGGGCGCGATCGCGAAGGCCACGGAGACGAAGATGACCGTGTCGATCGCCTGGCTACTCGCCGTGGAGGCGATATTGCGCAGCCAGAGTTTCTCTCGGCCGGTGTGGGCTCGAATGCGGTGGAACACGATCACGTCCCAGTTCTGGCTGACGACGTACGCGAGTAAGCTTCCGAGGACGACGTTCGTTGACGCCCCGAGCACCGTTGCGAACTCCGCTGCGACGGTCGGGTCGGCGGCCGGTGCCGCGATGGTTGACCAGACGAGCGCGAGCACGACGAAATTGAGCGCGAATCCGACGTTGACGACGATCTGCGTGGCTTTCCGACCGTACAACTCCGCGTAACAGTCGCTGGCGAGAAAGGTCACCGCGTACGCGAGCGCCGCCCCGGGGAGGGCGAGTTCCGCGCCGATGATCGGGAGTGAAAACGGGAGCGAGAACGCGAGGATCTTCGAAGCCGTCACCTGCGCCGTGACGAGCGCCGTGACGAACAGGCCGATCAGTGCGACCTGGGCGACCGTTGGCGTGGCACGCTGGTGGTTCATATCCGCCGCCTCTCGGCCCGACGTACCTAAACGATACTATCCGGAGCCGCTATGCGATGGATTACGCGGTCACAAGGCCGCGCTAATCTTGCCATTCGATAGCAAGGGATCCCGTATACTCGAGTCAAATTCGCGGATGCCATCCGGATGCCGCCCTCGGGACGCCTCGCTCGCATCACGTTCGTGCGCTCGAGTTCCGTGTGGCCGTTGCTTCGAGTAGTACCTCCAAACGCGCAGTAGTCCGTCAGAAACCGCGTTCTCGGGCCAGATACGCGATAGATAACAAATAGTCAGTGTCGTGGTGTAATCATATGGGTGAAACATGGACGATCTGACCGGGTTCCAGCGGGACCTCCTGTACGTCATCGCAGGAGCGGACCAGCCATCCGGCCAAGACGTAAAGGACGAGATCGAGACCTACTACAGCGCCGAGATCAACCACGGACGGTTGTACCCCAACCTCGACACCCTTGTCAATAAGGAACTCGTCGAGAAAGGTGAACTCGATCGACGAACGAACTACTATGCGATCAGCGACGATGGTCGACGAGCGATCGAAGACCGCCGGCAGTGGGAGCGCCAGTACGTCGAACCCTGACCGCGTCTCCTATGGCAACATCCTGCCGACTCGTTCGCTGAGCTGCCTCGTCCTCGCTACCGAGTACACCTCCGTCCTGCTCTCCGCTCGGTACTATTAAGACGTTGACACGACACTGGCAAGTCACTCGCGAACAGTCACTTTCTCGTTCGTCCCCGCTGCTCCCGCTGGTGTCTCCAGCGGTCGGTCGAGGTCACCGCTGTCACCGTCCAGAGCCGGAGCTTGTCGAGTCGAGAACGGCATCGAGACCGTGTGCCCGGGTGGTCGGTAGGTGGTTGTGGTGGTAGGTGGTTGCCAACCCGGACACGATCCGTTTCGTCCTCAGGAGTCATTAAACCAGCCATCTCCAGTTGATAATGACACAAATCAATCCGATGGTGTGACTGACCGGTGTTAACCCTCGTCGTGACCCGCGTTGTGTGATTCTGTGGCACAACCTTATTGATGGGTGCGAACGTACCCCAGTCCATGCGGTTCGTGATTATCGGTGCTGGCCGTGTTGGCCTTCGGACGGCGCGTGTCCTGCGCGAGGAAGACCACAACGTGACGATCATCGAGCGCGATGAGGCGATGATCAGGCGCGCCCGGACGCAGGAGTTCACCGTCGTCGAGGGTGACGGGTCGCGCGAGGACGTTCTCGACGAGGCCGGCATCGCGCAAGCGGATGTCCTCGGTGCCCTGACCGGCGATCTGAACGTCAACTTCACGGCCTGTATGATCGCCAAGTACCACGGCTGTCGGACGGTCATGCGCATCGACGAAGCCTATCGAGAGGGTATCTACCGCAAGTACGCGGATGCGGTCGACGAGGTGATCTACCCCGAGCGACTGGGTGCGATCGGCGCGAAGAACGCCCTTCTCGGCGGGACGATTCGCGCGATCGCGGATATCGCCCCGCACCTGCAGATCGTCGAGTTAACGATCACCGAGGCGGCACCAGTCAACGGGTATACGATCAGCGAACTGGAACTCCCGGCCGACGCGACGGTTCTCGCCTTCGGCAAGCACGAGCAGCCGCTCGGAATTCCGTCCGAAGACGAGTCGCTCGCGGTCGGGGATCGGCTTATCGTCCTGGCTGATTTCGCGGTGTTGAGCGAGGTTCGCCAGTTGCTGGTCGGCGAAGATCCGAAGCAAGCGACCGCTAACGCAGACGCCGATTCCGGCATCGACGCTGATACTGGAGGGATCCACTGATGGTTACAGCATTCGTTATGGTCAAAGCGAACACGGGTGAGGCGGATCGACTGCGAAACGAAATGACGGCGATCGACGGCGTCCAGTCGGCACACATCGTCGCCGGCGATGTCGATATTATCGCCAAGGCGCGCGTCGAGACGCCCGCCGCGGTCAAGGAAATCGCAGCGACACAGATACAAGGCATCGACGGCGTCGAAGACACGCAAACGTACATCGCGATGGACTAACGCGGCACCGACCGGTCACATCGGCGTATCACTGTTTTGCGGTTGCTGGCCGCGGTCCTGTGCACTCTCGAGGAGCGTCGCCGCCGGGCCACCGTACTCGTAGCCGGGTACGATCCCCTGTGCAAACGTCCCCTCGATGAACTCGATGAGTGCCTTGGCATCCTCGACGCCGTCCCGCGCATCCCAGGCGGTGAACTCGAGGACGACGGTCACAGTATCGGCGTCGCGGTCGATCTGCGGTTCGTCGTGGGTATCCGTCTGGGCGACGGTAAACGCGTCCTCGAGTCGCCGCTCCAGGGTTTCGAACCAGCCGTCCTCGACGACTGGCGCGACGGTTTCCCCCGCGACGGCGGCGTCGAGCATCGGCAGGGTTACCGTGATCGTCACCCGCCCGTCGCGTTTTCCTGTTGCATCCGCTGCTGTGACGATCGCGTCGAACACCGTCGTCGTGAGCGCGTAGCGATCGTCGTCGACCGCCTCGAAATCCTCGTGTGCCGCGAGTTCACGATCGATAGAATCGGGGAGTGTCGTCATGAGAGTGGATAAGAAAACGCGTCTCGTCGGAAAGGATGTTACGTTCGCCGCGCGCTCGGTTCTCGTTTCGGAGGCAGCGTTCTTCGACTTCCGCGCCTGTTCCCGACGTAGCCGTCTCCGGTGTGATTGTCACTGGTCCACTCCCGGGGAGGTCATAAAACCGGTCTTACATCTACTATGTGGGCACTCAGATTCGATAAGTACAGGCGAAGGAGCTACCGAAGCAGCTATCGGTCTATCCGAGATCTGCCAAAAATCACCTGCTGAATATTGAGGATGAGTTCAGCGCGGCGGCTTCGTTTATTCACTTGGTAGCCAATGACCCAGCTACTCGGTATGATTTGCGGACATACCGCTGAGTTACCTTGGCAAAAACACCCACATCCGAGTGTTTATACTGTGTTAAACGCGCATAGAACACATGACCGGGAGTGGCACTGTCGAACGGATTTTTATCGCACCTGAAGCCAAAGCGGAGATGGAAGAACAGACCGACGTTGAAGCAGTTGCCGGAAAGGGACTCCGAGGTGATCGCTACTTTAGCGAGATTGAGACGGGAACCTTCGTCAAGTGGGAGCCAGATGAGGAACGCCACGATGGGTACGACCTCACGTTGATCGAGCAAGAGGCTGTAACAGCAATCGAACGTGAAGCGGGAATCGAACTCGCACCGGGAGAACACCGACGAAACATCGAAACCCGTGATGTCGCACTCAATCATCTCGTTGGACAACGATTCCGAGTCGGTGACGCCATCTGTCGAGGTGATCGGCTGTGTGAACCCTGCAACCATCTTCAGCGCATCACTCAGGACGGCGTCTTGCAGGCACTCACCCACCGAGGTGGGCTCCGAGTGGATATTCTCGAGGATGGGATGATTCGCCCCGGAGACATAATCGAACCACTCGAATAATCTGCACTCTCTTGTTTTGAGACAGTTCAGCTTCCCGCTTGTGGCTGTCACATCCGGTGGACAAGTGACCCACTTGCGGATCGGGACGGTCGGGAGGAACGGGGAACGTGCGCTACGGGAGCGCCGTCCGGAGGTCCTCGCAGAGGTCATCGGCGTCTTCAAGGCCAACGGATACCCGGACCAACGTCTCGGGAATCTCCGCTGACTCCTCACTCCGACTGAACTCATCAGGGATCATTAGTGACGGGACCTCAACAAGGCTCTCGACCCCACCGAGACTGGCTCCCGGCGTGAATACCTCAAGTCCCTCGACGAACGCCTCAAGTTCGATGAGCGTACCATCGAACTCGAAGGACAGCATCCCGCTGTACCCCGACATCTGCTCGCTCGCAAGATCGTGTTGCGGGTGGCTCTCAAGACCCGGATAGTGGACACGAGCGACCCGATCGTGGCTTTCGAGGAACCGGGCAACTGCCATCGCATTCTGCTCGTGATGTTCCATCCGAGCGGGCAGCGTCTTGATGCCTCGCGCAACGAGGTAGCAGTCGAACGGCGAAAGCATATTCCCAAGCCCAACTCGCTGCGCGAACGCCAATTGCTCGTAAACTCCCTCATCGTCGGTGATAACGGCACCACCGATCGAGTCGGAGTGCCCGTTGAGATACTTGGTAGTGCTGTGGACAGCGATGTCGGCACCCAGTTCGAGTGGGGCTTGGCAGTACGGACTCGCAAAGGTACTGTCCACGCCGAACAGGGCATCGTGGTCATCGGCGATGTCGGCTATCGTTTGGATATCGCACAACCTCATCAAGGGGTTCGACGGTGTTTCTGCCCAGATCAAGTCAGTGTCGGCATTGACTGCATCGGCGACGTTGTCGGGGTCACGGGCGTCAACAAAGTCGATGTCAACGCCGAGATGTTCGGCCATGTGTTCCGTGAGCAGTTTTTCGGTTCCGCTATAGATGGTGTCCGAGGAGACGACGTGGCCTCCTGGGGGGACCAGCGACAGCATCGTCGTCGATGTGGCGGCCATTCCGGAGGCGAACGCCAATCCATGCTCGCCGCCTTCGAGGCGGACTAACTGCTCTTCAAGGGCCGCCCGCGTCGGATTGCTCTCGCGCGAATAGTCGTGTTCATTGGCGTCCTCCCCGCTAGCCCACTCGAACGTAGTCGAAAGATGGATCGGCGGGACGATGTCGTTCGTTCCATCTCTATGAGGGTGCGTCTCGGTTTCAGCTGCGCCGACTGCGATGGTTGCGAATCGATTCCTGTCGGATTGGCTATTGTGTCGTGTCATCAGATACTCTCCACGGCACCCACTTAGACCCGATTTAGAGGGGTGTTCACAGGAATGTTCTCAGTTGCGAAGGATAGGTGTGAAGTTCCCGGCGAGGGTGGCCAGAACCCCAAACCCGATTTGGACGTGGGTCAGCGAGTCGTTGGTTGCTACCCGTTGTATGCTCCGAGGGAAAGCGTCTTGTTCGCATGGACAAGTGAATCGTCCTGATGTATTTGGTAACGTTCCGCCTCGCTCCGGGTGAGTACGATACGGAGTTTCATGAGTTGAATGACGCGATACAAGCGGCTGCTGAGGACACAGAAGGATATCTGGGCAAGCAGACGTGGCATGCACCGGATAGTGAGGAGGTTCTTGTCATCTACTATTGGAAGTCGTTGGACGCACTCGAGTTGTTTGGAGCGGATGCGGACCACAAACGCGCGAAACAGCGGTGGACAGAGTGGTACGATGCGTATGAGGTCACCGTTACGGAAGTCGTTGAGAGATATGGGAATGGGTTCGGTGACGATTCGAGCCCACTCGTGTAGGGAGATTACCAACTGGTTTGATTAGTGAAGTCCGTAAGTGGATAACGAGTATCTCCCTGTATCGGCCAATTCAATAGCCCGATCGAAATTTCCTGTTCTGGAAGATACGCGCCCTGTATTCAGTTCGACCTACAAACCTCATTCATGCCTGATAGAACGCTTACTGGTCAATACGCACATGTAGTAAGCGGATATTTCACGATAAAAAACTCTGAAAATAGTCCGTCAACAGAGACAACCGGAACTGACCGATATCAGATGAGATTGAGCAGCGGCACGATGGCGAACCAGACCAGAAAGCTCAGCGACGCAACCATCAGCCCGTCGATGCGTGCGGGGGTCGTCCGGTTCCCCAATCGAGTTCGAAGGAGCCAGACAAGTGCGAGCGCGTGGGGCACGCTGAGGGCGACCAGCGGCCCATAGAGGCCGCCGCCGATCCCGACTGCCGCCCAGACGACCCCCGTCAGGCTGGCAAGCAGCGCAGTCGCCGCCGCGACGGTCGCAGCACCGTCGATCCCGAAGCGGACGGCGATCGTCTCTTTGTCGGCGCTCCGGTCGGCGGCGCGGTCTGGAACGCCCGCCAGCGTGATCGACGGGAGCACGGCCAGCAGAAACGGGATCGAAAGCAGCCACGGCAGCGGATCGGCCGCTGCACCGCCCTGGACGACGTACCCGCACAGCAAGACGCCGGTGCTGTGGGTGATGGCCACGTCGAGTTCACCGAGCGTTCGGTAGGAGAACTCGAGGGGCGGAAGCGTGTAGCCGAGCGCCAGCGCGCCGAGGGCGATCATGACGGCCGCTGTGAGGAGGGTCGAGCCGGAGCTGACGGCGAGGGCGGCCCCGCCGGCACCGACGGCGAACAGGAGCGCGACTCCGATTCCGCGGCGCAGCGCCGCGAAGTCGAGTTCACCGTCGACGAGCACCCCCGAACCGCCGGTGAAGGGGCCGGCGAACGTATTTTCGCGGTCGGATGGATAGTCGATGAACTCGTTGGAAAGCACCGTCGCCGCCTCGAGAAAGAACAGGAAGGTGAAGCCGAGCCAGTACGGGAGCGACGAGACGGCGTCGCTCGAACCCGCTGCCGCCAGTGCGCCGATCGTGTACGCCGCCCACGCCATCGGGTAGAACTGCAGTCGAAGGGCTTTCAGCCACGCCGTTGTCCGGCGGCGAACGCGCGTCGAGCGGGAGTCGGGGCCGTCGGCGAGGGTCCGTCCCAGTCGGGTTGCTTTTTCGAGCCACGCCTCGCGTTCGTCTAGTGTGGACGCTTCGACCGGACCCAGGTTCGTGATTCGAGTGGTGCGGATGCCGGCGTAGCCGAGCGTCGCGCGTTTGACGGCGTTGGTTCCCGGCTGGCGGTAGATCCAGCGGTAGACCCACGGGGGCATGTCCATCGTGACGAGCAATTCGGCGGTCGTGTCGTCCAGTAGCCCTTCGTGGCCCGCGCCCTCCCCCTCGTCGTATTCGACGAACGCGAAGCCGGGCGTGAAGACGCGGTCGAAGAAGCCCTTGAGCCGCGCCGGCATCGTCCCCCACCAGTTCGGGTAGACGAAGACGAGGTGGTCCGCCCAGCGGATCGACTCCTGGGCCTCGCGGAGGTCGGGTTCCAGTCGCTGGTCGCTGGGAGAGACCTCGTGGACGTCCGGATCGAACGCGAGTTCAGCGACGGCGAGTTCGCGAACGTCGACGCCGGCCTCGAGCGCCCCGTCGCGGTATGCGGCGGCCAGCGACCCGCACAGGCTGTCGGTCCGGGGGTGACCGAGGACGAGCAGGACGTTCATCGTCGCTGTGATCGTCCCACCGTGGGACGCGGCCATCCTAAAAGACGGTGCTTGATGGTCTCAGTACGAAGTGCTCCCGAGTGCACAATAGATATCATATCAACGTTTAATACTATTTCGGGTCCGGGTGGGGGTAGAGAGACCGTCATGGCAACGTCCGATACTGCACCCGAGACCGAGGCCGTCGTCGAGGAGTACGTGCTTGGCGTTCGGATCGTCACGACCGATGCCGGCGAGCGCTATCGCTTCGAGGCCCCCGAACATACCGAAATCGTTTTCGACAGTCCGGAAGACGCGCGCCGCTACGCCGACGTCTACTTCGATGTGAACGGTTTCGTCGAGGAGGGAACCGGCGAGCGCGGCGTCCCGCCGGAGGTCGTGCAGGCCGGAAAGGATACTCTCGCGACCTACCTCGTGACGCTCCCCTGGGCCGACGTTAACTGGGTCGCCTCCTTCTACGGCGCGACGCCGACCGAAATCGAGCGGTATCTCTCGTGGGTCCGCGACCGGGCGACGGAGATCCGCACGCAGGTCGCAGACCGAGACGTTGAGTAGGCCGGCTGTGAGTTCCGTTCGCTTTGGAACTCGAACGCGGTCGTTTTTACTGGCGAATCAGCGATTCAGTTTCCATCCGGGACAGTGCGTAGCCCGGGTGCAGGCGCTGTGCGCGTCTGGATCGACGCGTATCGGTGACCGAAACCGTGACAGTGTGTGCTCGTTCGAGGAGACCGAGTGTAGCTACACAAATCGGCCAGAAGCTATATATGGTGCAATAGGAGACAGAGCCCTCGGTGCCGGTCCGGATCAGGATATAATGCACTAGTCACCTATTATAAAATTTCACGTCATTCTCGCTTCCTGAACCGAGTGCATGGTCGAATACACCAGGCGGACGCTGATGGCATCGTCGACGGCGGCGGCGCTCGGGGCGGGATTACTCGGGACGGCCCACGCGGCCGAGGGGGAGGACGAACACGACACGAAGACGGCACCGTACGTCAACGGGAACATCAAGCGATTCTCGACGACAGCACAGGGAGCGGAGGTTACGGGTCCGTTCGTCTTCGAGACGGGCGAGTTGCTCTACAGTCTCCAGCATCCGAGCGAGGACAACCCTGCGCCGTTCGACCGCGGCGGCGTCGGCGTCGTCGACGATTTCCAGTTCACGTTCGACGGGACGAGCGACGAGTTCGACGAGCTGGACGCGCCGCGGACCAACGCGGAACAGGCCGAAGTGCAGTCCGCCGCCGGCCAGTATCGGCTCCTCGTTCAGGCGGGAGACGAGATCAACGGCGGGACCGAGCGCTTCGGCCACCCGCAGACGCCGGCCGGCGAGGACCTCGGCGACATCGTCGAGGAGAATTACGAGGGCATCGGCGAGCAGGCCGACATGAACTTCTTCGTCGCGGCGAACGACGACGGGACGGAGGGCTACCTCTTTACCAACAACGAGACGCGACCGGGGGCGATTTCGCGGACGCCGCTGTACCGCGACGCGGACGGCTACTGGCAAGCCGACCTCGAGAACGCGATGGAACTCGAAAACACCGACGCGTTCCGCGCGATCGGCGGCACGAAGATCAACTGCTACGGCGATCTCAGCCCGTGGGAGACGCCACTGTCGGCCGAGGAGGAGTACGGTCACGCGCGGATTAACGGTCTCGCGACGGTCGGCGACATCGTCGAGCAGGGAAGCGGCGTCGGCCTGCGCGGGGGAAGCGAGTTCTGGAACCGACCGAACATCCTGGACGTCGAGAACTCGCTCGAGGAGATCTTCGGCGCGGACAGCTGGTACCCGATGGGGCTGAGCAACAACAGGGGGACCGAGAAGATCGCCTACCACCTCGGCGCCGAGCCGGTCGACATCGCCGACGGCGAGAACACGCCCCAGCCCATCGAGGACGAGGTGTTCCCCAACCGCTACCGCTACGGGAAGATCGTCGAGATTACCGAGCCGACCGCCGACGAACCGACGCCCGTCAAACACCACGTCTTCGGTCGGTCCGCCTGGGAGTGCCCCGAAGTACTGCCCGACGAGCGCACCGTCTACCTCGCTTCCGACGGCGGCGCGAAGGGGATCTACAAGTTCGTGGCCGACGAGCCGATTCCGGCGTACGACGACCCGATGGACGTCCGCGGCACGCTGTACGCGATCAAGGCGAGCGAGATCGGCGAGGGCACGGTCGGCGAAACCGACCTCGCCGTCGAGTGGCTCGAACTCGGCACCGCCAGCAACGCCGAGGTCGAGTCCTGGATCGCCGAGTACGACGGCGTGACGCAGGTCGACTACCTCGAAACCCACGCCGAGACCGACTGGGAGGAAGACCTCGAGACGGCGCTCGCCGAGGCCGACGAGGAAGTCGCCATCAACGGCAACCAGGATTACATCACTGACGAGGAAATCGTCGAGTGGGCCGCCCAGTACGAAGCGGACGGTCCCGACGGCGTCGACGAAGACCTCCGTCGCGTCCCCTTCCTCGAAACCCGCGCGGCCGCCAAGGAGATCGGTGCCAGCATCGAGTTCAACAAGGCCGAGGGGATCGACTCGCACGACGAGGCCGCACCCGGCGATTTCATCTACTTCGGCATCTCCTCACTCGGCGGCTCCATGACCGACGACGAGGGAGAGCTGCGGTTTGACGAGGTCGACACCGGCGTCGTCTACCGCGCCGAACTCGAGTCGGAGTACAACGTCTCGCGGCTCGAACCGGTCGTCGTCGGCCCGAACGCGAGCGATTCGGAGTCGCTGCAGGACGCCTCGCTCATCAACGTCGACAACGTCATGGTGATGGACGACGGGCGGGTGCTGCTCTGTGAAGACAAGGGAAGCTTCGGTCGTTCTTACCCCAACGACGCCATGTGGGTGTACGAACCCCCGGCGGTGATCCGCGTCGACTCGCTGGCGGTCAGCCAGGAGGCGACCGGCGAGATCGACCTGACGCTGTCGTCGCTGCCGAACGGCATCGCAGGCGGTCGCGTCACCGTGACACTCGATCACACCGGTGTCGCGTCGATTACGGACGCCACCTACGGCGACGGGTTCGAACTCACCGCAGCGCCGGAGATCAGCGAGGACGGCTCCGCGGTCGAGTTCAGGTTCGCGGACATCGAGAACGAGATCGAGCCGGGGACGACGGAGACGACGCTGGCGACGATCGAACTCGAGGGCGTCGGCGCGGGAGCGACGGACGCAACGGTCGAAGTCCACGATCTGGACGACGATTCGGGGATGCCGGTCGAACCGCAGCGCCGACCGGGCGTCGTCGTCACCGGCCCGCCGCCGATCGGTGGTGTCCCGGGCGGCGGTTCGCCGACCGACCCTGACGGCGACGGCAAGTTCGAGGACGTCAACGGCAACGGCCGGGTCGACTACGACGACGTGGTCGTGCTGTTCGAGAACATCGACGACGACGCGGTCCAGTTGAACGAGGACGCGTTCGACTTCAACGAGAACGGCCAGATCGACTACGACGACACCGTCGCCCTCTACGACGAGCTGTAAGTCGATGTATCGCCACGATAGCGAGCCGATTTCCGAGACGCGAGATCAGTCGCGGACTCAAAGTCGGAGCCGAATCGCGGACGCAGACTGGTCGCGCCGACTCTCCCGCGCGGTCGTCGCCGCCCTCGCGATCGGGATCGTCCTCGGACTCGGCGTCGTCGCCCCGGTCAGCGGTGCCGGCTCGACCGCTGGCGTCGCCTCGTCCGGAATCGCCACCGCGGAAGCATCGACTTCAGCCTCCGTCGCCGCAGACGAACCCGAACTCGTCGTCTCCAACGGGACGATCGCTCCCGGCGACACCGGCACGCACCGCATCGCGCTGACCGACGCGCCGGATGGACTCGCGGGCTACAAACTCGAACTCGAGTTCAGTTCGGAGGGTGCAGCGAGGGTCGCAAACGCCAGCTATCCCGAGCGGTTCGGGCTGACGACCGATCCTATCGTCAGCGCGGACGGCCAGTCGCTCGCCGTGGAAGCCGCGGATCTGGACGACGAGATCGCGGCCGGTGCGACGAACGTCACGCTGGCGCGGATCGAGGTCGACGGCGTTGAGGCGGGAACGACCGACCTGCAGGTCGCGGCGATGCAGGTCGACGCCGACGGTGGGAGCCCTGTCGAACCCGCGGTCGAGGCGGGAACCGTGACCGTCGGTGATGGTGGGACCGAGGCAGGACACAACCGATCCGCTGACGGCGACGCGGAATCCGACGGGAGTGGAACCGACAGCGGCCTCCTCACCGACACCCCCGCCGAGTCGCTGCCCGGCTTTACGGGGACACTCGCGCTCGTCGCAGTTGTGGCGGCGATCGCAGTCGGGACGGCCGCTCGCCGGGATTGACGCCATCTAGTGGCTTTACGCGCTTCGGCCCTGAACCGTGGTGGCATGGGAGACGACCCCACTGACCACCGGTTCGCCACGAACAGCATCCACGCCGGACAAACGGCCGATCCGACGACGGGGGCGCGCGCACCGCCGCTGTACCAGACGACCTCCTACGAGTTCGACAACACGGATCACGCCGCCGCCCTGTTCGGCTTGGAGGAGTTCGGCAACATCTACTCGCGGATCATGAACCCGACGAACGCGATGTTAGAGGAGCGCATCGCCGAACTCGAGGGCGGCGTCGGCGCGCTCGCCACCGCGTCGGGAATGGCCGCGTTCGATCTCGCGACGTTCATTCTCGCGGATGTGGGCGACAACATCGTGTCGGCATCCTCGCTGTACGGCGGCACGTACACGTACCTTACCCACACCGTCGCAAAGCGCGGTATCGAAACGAAATTCGTCGACACGCTCGACTACGAGGCCTACGCGGACGCAATCGACGACGACACCGCCTTCGTCCACCTGGAAACGATCGGCAACCCCGCGCTCGTCACGCCCGACATCGAGCGCGTCGCCGACATTGCCCACGAGCGCGACGTGCCGCTGTTCGTCGACAACACCTTCGCGACGCCGTACCTGTGTCGACCCCTCGATCACGGTGCCGATCTCGTCTGGAACTCGACGACCAAGTGGCTCCACGGGGCCGGCTCGACCGTCGGCGGCGTGCTCGTCGACGGCGGCTCGTTCCCCTGGGAGGAGGGCGACTATCCCGAGCTAACGGAGCCGAACCCGGCCTATCACGGGATCAATTTCTACGAGACCTTCGGCGAGCAAGCCTTCGCCCTCGCCGCCCGCACGCGCGGCCTGCGCGACCTGGGCAATCAACAGTCGCCGTTCGACGCCTGGGTAACGCTGCAGAAACTCGAATCGCTGCCGCTACGGATGGAAAAACACAGCGAGAACGCGATGGCCGTCGCCGAGTACCTCGCGGACCACCCGGCAATCTCGTGGGTCAACTATCCCGGCTTGGAGAGCCACGAAACCCACGAGAACGCCCGGAAGTACCTCGATGGCGGTGAGACGAGCGAAGCGAGCCGATCCTCGGCGGACGGGACGTCCACCGTCGGCTACGGCGGCATGATCACCTTCGGTCTCGAGGGCGGGTACGACGCCGCCGAAACCGTCTGCAACGAGGTTGAACTCGCCAGCCTGCTCGCGAACGTCGGCGACGCGAAGACGCTCATCATCCACCCCGCGAGCACGACCCACCAGCAACTCACCGAGGATGAGAAACTGGCGAGCGGCACCACGGACGACCTCGTCCGGCTCTCGGTCGGAATCGAGGACGTCGACGACATCATCGCCGATCTCGACCGGGCGATCGAACAGATCTGAACCATCAGGGGCTGAGAGACGAGCAACGAGATAGGGACCGAGGTACAAGAGACGAGAGATTAAGGGCTCCGCGTCCAACGACCCACTATGGCCACAAGCCTTCTGACCCCGGGAGCCACGGACAAAATCATTACAACCTGTCGAACCGCCATCGGCGATAGTCTCCGCTCTGTCACCTACTTCACCCGCGACGACTACGAACAGCTCTACCTCCGCGACGACCTCGAACGCGACGCCGACCTCTCGACGTTCATCGGTCACGAGTGGCGCGGCTTCAAAACCGTCCAAACCGCCTACGAACGCTCCGAACTCGGCGAGTACAACTATACCATCCGCGTCTTCGACAACGGATTCTTGCTCCGCGTGACGACCGACAGCGACGGCGTCATCATCACCACCGACGGGCTCACGCTCAAGGACTTCGAAGAAGTCGCGACCGCGTTGAACTCGGTGCTTCCCGAACTCGGGGCGTAGACTTACACGCCATACCCCACACTCCGAGTTCAGTTTGTGATCGAACGCGCGAGGTGGTAGAGAGCAGTGGACGATCGGATGGGAGTCGAAAAGCAGTTAGCGTGGCGAATACCCGCGGTGAACGGCTGTTAGTCCTCTTGTTTCGTTCCGGATGTCGGCGCTTCCCGTGCTGGGGTCGAAGCCGCGTGATGGGTGGTTGCATCCGGATCCAAATCCGAATTCGACTTGGGATCGGACCCCAGACTGGAGGGAGACTCGGACGTGCGCCCAGGATGCCGACGCGAACCAGCGCCGATCGGCAGCCCGGAACCGGGATCACCATCAGTGCCGAGCAATCGCGCGAACCGGCGGCGTTCAGCGGCGTGTCTATCGAGATCCATGCCAACGGAACACGTCGATATCGGTTGTAGTTATGCACGCCATTTACCCCGGAAACCAGGGACTTCGATCGTGAAACGATCCCGCCTTCCGCTGGCGATTACGTGCTGTAACAGTTCCCAACAGACGACACTCACCGCGAGGAATCGCTCCGGAAACACGCGAGGGTAGAAGGGCGTCATAGATGCCTTCTCCCGGAGTTTATTCTATCCACTTCTGCGGTGAACCATCCGATAAGTGGGTATGCGGATTGATCAAATCGGTGTTTGAGCTTCCCGAAGACATATAGAGACTCACATCAAATATTTGACTATGGAGCGACGGAAATTCCTTGCTGTCGGTGGTCTCGGTCTTGGAATGGGGTATGCATGGAACAGGTCTCGATCTCCGTTAATCTCCAGTGGTATGACTGTAGATACGCTATACTACGAAGGGAATATTTTCGATGCGCGTGATGTATTTGGGCCAAGAGAAAAGTCACACACGCTCATAACAGACGAAGAAACCACTGCCAGCGAATTTAGAAATATTGAACAATTGTCTCATTTTACCGAAGGAACTGATTTTGATGAATAATATCTTCTTGTTGTTCAAAATGGAATGCGATCAGAAGACGATCTCGAATTGGATTCGATTGAACGCATTGGCGATGGCCTTCGGGTTGCTATTTCTATAGATAAGCCACTAATCCCCGATCATGACGACCTTATTACACATACTCTCCTTATCAGGATTACTGATGAGAAAAGCGTCTCCGATTCAGTAGATGTCAATATTGAAGGCTATTGATGATGGGATTATTTTGACAAAATTCGATACCCTGTGTTGTGTGGATCACCTGTATTGAGCGCAGAGCGTACTGAATCTATCTCCACCCGAGTTCAACAGGGCCGCATCGCTCGAGATGGCGAGTCGGCTACTCCAGCAGCGACTCGCCGGTCATCTCCGGCGGCTGGTCGATGCCGAGCAGTTCGAGCATCGTCGGCGCGATGTCGGCGAGCGTGCCGCCCTCGCGGACCGTTCGCCCGCCGTCGGTGCCGTCGGGTGCCAGGTAGACCAGCGGCACGTCGTTGTACGTGTGTGCCGTGTGCGGATTCTCCGGGGTTCCCATGTCATCCGCGTTGCCGTGGTCCGCGGTGATGAGGACGTTCGACCCGGCCGCCTCGAGTTCGGCGACGAGTCGCCCGAGTTGTGCGTCGACGGTTTCGACGGCCTCGATCGCGGCCTCGTAGTCGCCGGTATGACCGACCATGTCCGGGTTGGCGTAGTTGAGCACGAGCACGTTCGGATCGTCGCTCTCTATCACGTCGATCGCGGTGTCCGTCACCGCGGGCGCGCTCATCTCCGGTTGCAGGTCGTAGGTCGGCACGTCCGGGCTCTCGATAATCTCGCGTATCTCGCCGTCGAACTCGACCTCGCGGCCGCCGTTCAAGAAGTAGGTGACGTGGGCGTACTTCTCCGATTCGGCGATCCGAAGCTGCGTCCGCCCCTCGTCGGCGAGCACCTCTCCCAGCACGTTCTCGGGCTGGTTCGGCGGGTACGCCACCGGCAGGTCGAACGTCTTGTCGTACTGGGTCATCATCACGACCTCGGCGTCCGGCGGACTGATGCTGAACTCGTCGGACCAGTCTTCCGGACGGATGTCGGCCAGCATGCGCGTCAACTGACGAGCGCGGTCCGAGCGGAAGTTAAACCAGACGACCGCATCGCCGTCCTCGAGCGCCGGCCCGCCCTGCTCGCGGCGTCGCCGTTCGCTCTCCGAGGCGCGTAGCGCCTCGCTCTCGATCAGCGTCGGCTCGACGAACTCGTCGGTGTCGCCGCGGTCGTAGGATTCCTCGACCGCTGCGACCGCCGAGGCAGCCTCGTGGTCGGCCTCGCGCTCGACGATCGCGTCGTACGCTCGTTTCGTCCGCTCCCAGTTCTGGTCGCGGTCCATCGCGTAGTACCGACCCGAGACCGTCGCGACATGGCCCGTGCCGTGCTCCTCGACGACGTCCTCGAGCGTTTCCAGGTACTCTCGGCCGCCGGTCGGCGAGGTGTCTCGTCCGTCGGTGATCGCGTGCGTGACGGCCTCGACCTCGCGATCCGCGGCGAGTTCGATGAGCGCGTGCAGGTGATCCTGGTCAGAGTGGACGCCACCGTCGCTGACGAGGCCGACGAAGTGAACGCGACCGTCGTTGCCCCGCGCGTTCTCGAATGCGGTGTTGATCGCGTCGTTCTCCCGGAAGGAACCGTCCGCGATGGAGTCGGCGATTCGGGTGTACTCCTGGTAGACGACGCGGCCGGCACCGATGTTCAGGTGACCGACCTCGCTGTTTCCCATCTGGCCGTCCGGCAGGCCGACCCGCCGGCCCGAGACCTCGAGTTCACCGGTGGCACCGTGCTCTGCGAACCGATCGAAGTTGGGGGTGTCGGCCGCGGCGACAGCGTCTCGTCCGTCGTCAGTGCCGAGTCCCCAGCCGTCGAGTACGATCAACGCGGCGTCCATGTCAGGGCGATATCCGGCCTGGCGTAACTAGCTGTCGCTGTCGGCGACATGCCACTACTGCCGAAAATATAAGAATCTGAGAATATATGGGGTTATGCCTCTGACTCGTGATCGAACGCCGTCCCGCAATCGCCACAGATCGTCCCATTGCCAGGCGTGCATCGCTGTGCGAGGGTCGCGCCGCACTCGGGACAGACCATATAGAGTCGATGTTCCGGGGCGACGCCGGCTTCGAATGTTGCCCGAATCCAGGCGTCAGGATTGTCGGGTTCGTAGAGCGTCACCTCGCCGTTTGTCTGTCGCCAGTTGACCGTGTGTTCATCGCGCTCGTCGGTCTCCATACCTCGGTTGGACATCGGGACACTGACAGCCATGCGACCCTCTCATATAATTTTTCTGATGATAATTTACCCACTCACGAGTTAACCCCCTGATCGTCATTTGTTTTGACCTTCCACGCGCATCGGTCCCTGCCCACCGCCATCGACCACTGGCTTTTTGCGAGTTCGGCGGGAGCCAACTGGCATGACACTCGATCCGGTCCACTTCGACGGCATCGCGCAACTCGCGAGGCGGATCGATCACGGTGCCGACGAACGCGACCGCCGCGAGTTCGCCGAGACCGTCTGGGAGTCGTTCCTCGACCCTCTGCGCGACGACGGGCGGACGATCCTCGAGCCGGTCGACGAGCGGTCCCGGCGGCTGGTCGACTGCGAGGCTGTCGCCCTGCGAGAGCGGGAGTTTCCGACCCGGTACGGCCTCGACGCGGGGACGATCAACCCGACGACGTTCAAGAACGGGCTCGTCATCGACATCGCCCAGGCGGCCATGAGCACGACGCCGAGTGAACTCGATCTCCACCGTTCGCGGACGACGGTGATGACAGTCCACTCGAACGACGAGACGATGACCGTCGACGAGGAGTGGGGCAAGTTCGACGCAGGCTACAGCCGCAGTCGGGCCGTGAAGATCCCCCCGCTGCCCCGCTTTGCGGAGGGCGTCGTCCACGCGCTCGCGCTCTACCTCGCCGAGAGCAAGCACGCGCTGGCACACGCCGAGGACGTGTCTGACCTGCTCGTCTTAGACGGCCCGCTCTATCCGCGCGGGCTGCTCCGCTGGGCCGACCAGCACCCCGATCTGGCCGACTTCCTGCTCGAGGACCCGCGGCCGACCACGGTCCTCGAGAACTACGTGCGACTGGTCGAGTCGTTCGTCGACCGTGGCGTTCCCCTCGTCGGATTCGTCAAGAACCCCGCCACACGGGTCGTCACACGGACGCTGAAAGGTAAACGCGATGTCGACGTGAGCGTCCCCTGGGCCGACGACACCGCGCTGTTCACCCAACTGCTCGAGCGCGGCGAGTTCGTCGAGGATGTCGAGGGCACGCGCTGGGAGCGAGATACCGACGCGCTCACCTACACGAACTGGTTTCGCTCGCGGGGCGGCGTCGACCGGCCCCTCTCGGCCGAGGGCGACGCGCTCGGCGTCGAGCGCCGTCTCGACCGCGAGCAGTACGAGGTCACGTTCTTCGTCGTCTACGACCCGCGCGAGGATCTCCTCTTTCGGATCGAAGCCCCCTACGCCTTCACGCGCGATCCGGACACCCGCGAGCAGTTGACGATGCAACTCCTGCAGGACGTGGCGATCGCCCGCGGTCCCCCGACCATCGTCGAGAAGGCGGACGAACTCGCGCGGATCAGCGCGCCGGAGAAGCAATCGCTTCGAGAGACGCTCGAGACGCAGTTCGACACGTCCCGCAAGCGGACGTACGACGATCACCGCTGGGACGAAGAATACTGAGCGGCTACTGACACTGCCTCAATTGTTATGTGTCCTATGATCGGCTGCGTTTCGCCCGCCGCCGTGGGCTTTGCCCCCCGAACGCCTGAACCTACGATCCCGTCGGCGGAAGCCGTGCTACAGGTCCGTATCCAACTCTACTTTCTCGATGTTGAATTCGACCGTCGACGGATCGACACCGATCCTGGCGAACTGCGTTCGGACGTGCTCGCGGGCGTTCTCGACCGCCTGATCCCGCGTATCGAAGCCACGCGGCATCGGCGACTCGAACGCAAGGTGGACCTCTCTGCCGTCGACCTGTTGGCTGGTTCCGCCGCTATCAACCTCGTAGAACTCGTCGCAGACCCAAACGTATGCAGCGTCCTCGTTCGGCGCGCCCTCGAAGGACGGAGCGCGCTCGCCGCGTTCGTACAGCGTCCCGGTAAGTTCGGTGTCTCCTGCACACCCGCATACCATGAGCATACGTCCAACTATGTTCCGTAGCCGCAAAAATATCGTGCACGATCCGAGAACCAAAAAACTTGATTCGCAACTGGACCGGGACCGGCTATCCACACCCCATAACACGATACTACGGCGCTACCGGTAATCTCAGTACGCTATTAATACGTTCTTCCCAAATCCACAATCAACCATTCTTGAAAGTCACTCCTCTCTATTCAGCCGTTCTTTGTCCGACTCTCAACTATCTGGTCGGAGAACGAGCCCATCTGCCGAATACCATCAGATATCGAGACCAAATCGTTTTGGAAACGGCCTTATCCCCGCTCTGGCAGTTGTGTTCGGTAATGGGTTCGGATGTTCATCTCGGAGATATAGGGGATCGGAATCCGGTAGTGACCGTTCCTATCGAACGCTACGACGTACTTCGACACCCTCGTCGTCTCCGTGTTCTCTCTGTTCTCATGGACGAACACTTCCTCTCGCTGTCCGAGCTGACGACGGAACTCTTACAACGGGAAGACACATCTGTCTCGGACGGCCAGGCCCGCCACGAGGTTCGTCTCAGCCTCGTTCACGCTCACCTGCCGCGACTCGCTGATCACGGACTGGTCGAACTCGACAGGGAGCCCGCCACTACCGCTACAAGCGACACTGACGCTGATACCGACACCGACACCGATACCGAGCCGACAGCACTCACCGTCTCACTCATCGACGAACCGCCCCTTTCCCCCGCAATCCTCTCCCTGCTCCTCGAGACCGACGCCGACGCCGGTGCCACCTTACTCGACCGGCTCGTCCACCCCGTCCGACTCCGCCTACTCGAGTTCATCGAGACGCAGGACGAACCGGTTTCGGTCGATGAACTCGCGACGGTGCTTGCGACGCAGATGGAGGTCGGTCCCACGGAGCGGTGCGAGGCGACGATCGAACTGCACCACAACCATCTGCCCGCGCTCGCCGACATCGACGCGATCGCGTACGATCGACGAGCAAGCCAAGTTTCGCAGTCGACGGAGATGGAGTCGTTTCTATAGACTGGTTTCCGATTACCGCGTTCGCTTCCCCTGATTCGACCGCTCCCGAGAATCATATACGAATGGCCCACGAACGGTGCCGACGAGACGCATGTCCGTGACCCCTCCAGGCCGACACGCACGACGACTGGGAACCGCCATATTCGTCGTTGTGCTGGTCGGCGCACTGACGCTCGGCGGGATTGGATCCGTCGCTGCCGGCGACCGCGTCGCGATCATCTCGTCTGACCCCGCGACGATTACGGCCCAACCCGGCGACGAGTTCACCGTCGACGTCGTCCTCTACGGCGAGGGGAGCCACGACGGCAGCGGCGCTTCCAGCGTTACCCTCGCCGCGCAGTACCATCCCGAGTATCTCGAGATCACCGACGTCGAACGCGGGCCGTGGCTCGAACAGGACGAGGAGACCGACGTGTATGCGACCCAGACGCTCGCTCATGAGCAGGGGACGGCACTTTCGACGCAGTGGCGCGACCCGGTTGCCGGCGGCGCGACGGGAATGGCGCGGATCGCGACGCTGACCGTCTCGGTCGCGCCGGACGCCCCGCCCGGCGAAACCGCGATCGCGTTCGGCGAGAGCGAGGTCGAACTCGCGACCGACTGGCCCATGCCGGTCGTCGGCGAGTCGGCGACCGTCGTGATCGACGGCGGCGAGACTGAACTCGAGTCGTTCGATCATCCGGACGTGGATTCGCTGTCGGCGGATGCCAACGCGACGACTGTGGACGAGAATTCGGATGCGGACACGACCACCGGTCCGCTCGATGCGCTCTCGAATTCCGTCCCTGAACTCGGCGTCGGCTTCGTCATCGCATTTGGACTCGTCGTTCTCGCTGTTCGAACCGTGCGGTCGGACTGACAGTCACCCGAGGAGGGAAACGCGTTTTAGGAACCGGTCAGATGGGATGAGTATGACCGATCTGGGAGATTTCGGCGAGTTCAGCGCCGATGGCGACGGCGATTCCGGGGTGTCGGACGGCGGTACGGCCGACATAGCGGGGGCAGACCGAGCGCGTGCGAGCGAGTCTGCGGGCGACGCGGAGGCCGGAACCGAGACTGCTGAGGACTCCTTCGAGTCGACTGCCGTCGAACCGCGCGGCGAGGATGTCGGCATCGGAGCGATCTGTGTCTCCCAGGGACTGCGAATCGCCGAGGATAGCGACGATACGACGCTCCGGGCCTATATCACTCGCGGCAACCGATCGTCGATCCGCATCGGGAGCTACCTGCTCGCCCCGTATCCGGACGGCGGCCGCGGAGCGTCGACCGGCGAGACGCTGTTCTGTCGCATTACGGGCCTGGAGTACGCCCAGCAGTACCACGCCGACGACGCGACGGAGATCCACGCGCGGCGGGCGATGCGCACGGACGACATCGAGGAGGCCGATTACAAGTTCGTCGCGAACCTCGAACCGGTGGCCATCCTCTACGATGATGATGGCGAACTCAAGCGCCGGATGACCGACCGCGTCCCCAAACCCCAGACGGTGATCCGGGAGGCAGACGACACCGAGGCGATCAAGACCGGACTCAAGATGCCCGACGACGGCGTCTTCCTCGGCCACCTCTCGGTCGGCGGCGAGAAGGTTCGAACCGCCGCCTCGCCGCCGACGATCGATTACCGGCTGAAAGACGATTACGAGGCCGGCGACCCACTCGTCTTCCGACACACGCTCGTCGCCGGCGGCACCGGGTCGGGGAAGACCCACGGCGCGAAGAACGTCCTCCGGCAGTACCTCGCCGACGAGCGGCGGTATCCGATGGCAGACGGCCGCAAGGTCGGTCCCGCCGTCGTCCAGTTCGACCCGCAGGACGAGTACGCGCAGATGCACGACGACAACCCCGACTTGGACGACGAGTTCGCCCGCCGACTCGAGCGGGAGGGGGTCGCCTACGGCGGGGGAGATGATACGACGGCGTTCATCCCCAAGGTGGGCTCGTCATCGTACGCGGCGGGCCACCACCGCGCGGAGCAAGTCGAGTTCACGATCCCGTTTTCGATGGTTCACGAGAACCCGTGGCTGGTCGCGGGCAGCGGGTTGAACGACAACCAGTACGGAGCGCTGGTCAGCGTGCTCTTGCAGCGTTTTCGGGAGCAGTACGGGGCCGACGCGACCTACGACGAGTTCACGCGCTTTCTCGACGATCCTGCGCTGCGCGAGGAGCTAGACGAGTCGGGGCGAGTCCACGAGGCGACCTTCGACGCGGTTCGGCGGCGCGTGCTCGGCTTCGGGCATATCTTCGACCAGGACGCGCGGCCGATCACCGAACTGGTGCACGAGTTCGTCCGCCCCGGCGGGTTGACCGTGGTGCCGACCTACCACATCAACGATACGCGGGCGACGGAGACGATCGTGCTGGCGCTCTCGTCGCTGCTGATCGACCAGAAGCTCTCGAACGACCCGACCTACGACCGGATCAAGGAGACGCCGCTCGTGCTCGGGATGGACGAGGCGCACAACTTCCTCACCGACGCGGATTCGGTGCAGGCGGGGAAGGTCATCAAAAAGTTCACCGAGGCCGCCAAACAGGGGCGTAAGGAGCGACTCGGACTCTTTCTCATCACGCAGGACCCCCAGGACATCCACGACGCGGTCTTCAAGCAGATCAACACGACCATCGTCCTGAACCTGGGCGACGAGGACGCGATCAAGAGCGTGAACATTCCGAGCAACCTCGAATCCAAGGTGCCCTACATGGAGAAGGGACAGATGGTCGTCTACTCGCCCGATAACTCGGAGCCGGTCGAACTGATCGGCCTGCCGAAGTGTCTGACCCGGCACGGCCGCGACTGAGTCTATACGGACTCTTGTAGTCCGCCGATGGTTGTTTTTCACTTCCGCATCGTGTGACTCCATCAAAATAGCCATTTAGAACGGATTCTTTAAGACGAATTTTTATATTTATTAATTACATATAATTCATCTTCTTTCCGAATATTTTCTAACCGCTGAACGAAAGACAAGAACAAATGCCCATAATAAAATAATTATTGAAATTATAACAAAACTAAACATGGAGTCTTGTTTAATTGGCGAGTTAACAAGAAGGACTGCTATTATAATACAAGATGAAATAAAGAATAAGCCTATCCCAAGCCATAAATCAGAGACAGTCAAGCCAGAGACTGGTTTGGCATACAACCACCAGATAACCAGAAGATAGACCATGCTAATGCCGACGATTTGTCCTACTCCACGCACACTAATTGGATTATTAATGGCTTGAACAGCTAGCGCGATGATTATTATACTACATAGAATTAATCCAAGTGCTTCGGTTTTGTCAGGTAGGGATCGTCTGGTATCTTTCCCCATATTGATTATGATTACTGAGGAAATAGAAAAAACTGCAGATATCGTATATAATGGAGTGCCTATCGCAATTGGATATTTCTGTCTCCGCGGTTTACTCCCCCGACTGGGGCTGATAGTACTGCTTCAACTACGTCGCCAGCCCCTCGAGGTCGGGGAACAGAGTTCGGTGGTTGACGTTCATCTGATCCAGTTTGTCGCGAAACTCGAGTTTGCGCTCGCCCGGGATGACGATCTTCCGGTAGCAATCGGGGTGGTCTTCGAGCCACCGATCGAGGAGCAGTTGCGGATCGGACTGGAACGAGAAGACGGCCGACTGGTTGGCGATCCGGTCGTCGATCGCCGGCGGCCGGAAGAAGACGACGTACTCGTCTTCGGAGCCCTCGTCGGGTGCCCACAACTCCTGCCAGAGTTCGTCGATGCGGGTGACGTCGAGGGTTCGAGTCAGGCCGGACCCGGCGTCGTCGGGGCCGGACTCGCGCGGTTCGTCGTCCAGCGTCACGTTCGAGAGGAGATGCGTGTCGAGCATGTGGGTCTCCGTCATCTCGAGGACCGACTGGTAGGAGTCGGGCAGGTCGGCGTGTAGCTGTCGGTAGTCGACGGCCCAGATCGCTCCGTCGTGGTCGGTGTCACCGATTCGCGTCGCGAAGTAGGCCGCGACGAGTGGCGAGAACGACCAGTCGAGCAGCCGCGTCGGCAGCCCGTAGTGTTGGGCGATCGAGAGCAGGTGCTAGATCGACTGCGACTCGTCGATCTCGTCGGCCGCGTACTGGGCGAAATTCCGGAGCAAGAGCGGCTCGAGGTTCCACTTTCCGGACTCGACGACGAAGCGGTTGATCGATGTCTCGAGGGTGTGATCGACGTGAGGGACTCCCCGGAAGACGTACGGCGAGCGGTGCCGGGAGATGTCGGGCATCCACATCTCCGCGGTGACCAGGTCCTGTAGCTCCGTCCACGATTCGGCGCGGACGATCGACTGGGCATCCGTGTCGTCGGTCATCGGTCGCTGTGAGCGGTCCGATGGGACTCCTCGAGAGACCGGTTCAGCATACTCGACCCTAGCGCCGCCGCGGAAATAACGGCGCTGCAAGAATATCGAACGCCCGGCGCGCAGCGCGCCCCCATTGTCGATCGGTTCGCAGCGACCCTCCGTTCCGCTTCGAGCTGTTCGGCCGTCTCGAGCTACTGTGACCCCGACTCGAGCAGTTCGCCCTCGAAGAACCCCGCGGCCGCCTCGGCGATGGCCTCGCGTTTCCCGAGGAAGAAGTGGTCTGCCGGCAGCGCGGTGACCTCGTCGCCGCGCTCGCGAGCGCGTTCGACCACCGGCTCCCAGTCGACGGTCGTGTCCCGTTCCCCGTAGAGAATGCGGACGGGCGTCTCACTCGGGAGAGACCTGAGCGCCGCAGCCGCGTCGAGGTCGTCCGCGAGCCGCGCTGCGGGGGCAAGAACGGCGACGGCGTCGGGAGCGGGATCGACATCGGCAGCCGTGAGCAGGCTCAGACTCGCGCCGAAACTGTAGCCGAAGAGGCCGACGCGGTCGTAGCGCTCCGTAGCCCACCGAATCGCGTTTCGCACGTCCTCGCGCTCGCCGTATCCCTCGTCCCATTCCCCGTAGTCAAAGCGCAGGCAGGCGACCCCGTTTTCGCGGAGTCGATCCGCGACGGCGACGAGTCGGCTATCGCTTCGCGAGCCACCCTGCTGGGGGTGGGGCGGGCAAGCAACGACAATGGCGTCCGTCTCAGCATCCGGTTCCGTAAGCGTGGCGCGTACGTCGCGACCGCCCGGAACGAGTACGTCGGTCATACCCATCCGTTTGGACTGGGACGTAATCAAAACGGCGAGCAACACCGATCGTCCGTCGATTCTCACGTCGTCTGTCGTTGATGTGATGTTTTTAAGGGTGACGAGCGTTAGGTACGAGTATGGGCATCCTCTCTCGGACCTCCTACGTCATCCGGTCGAAGATCAACTCTCTGCTCAACCGTACAGAGGACCCGACTGAAACCCTCGATTACTCCTACGAGCAGATGCGCGACCAGCTGCAGGAGGTCAAACGCGGTATCGCCGATCTTACCACCCAGAAAAAGCGCCTCGAGATGCAAAAGCGCCGACTCGAGGAAAACGTCGAGAAACACAACGACCAGGCTCGCACGGCGGTCCGACAGGACCGAGAGGACCTGGCTCGACGCGCACTCGAGAAGAAGAAGACGAAGATGAACCAGATCGAGGATCTGGAACGGCAAGTCTCGGAGCTCCAGAGCCAACAGGACAGCCTGATCGACCAGAAGAACGAACTCCAGACCCGTATCGAGGAGTTCCGCACCAAGAAGGAGACCATGAAGGCCCGATACGAGGCCGCCGAGGCGAGTTCGACCGTCTCCGAGGCGATGACCGCAACCGGCGAGGAGTTCGAGGATGTCGGCCGCGCCATCGAGCGCGCCGAGGAGCAGACCGAAGACATGGAGGCCCGTTCAGCCGCCCTCGACGAACTCCACGAAACGGGTGCGTTTGACGACGTGCTATCCGATAAGGACCAGATCGACCGCGAACTCGAGGACCTCTCGACAGGCAGCGGTGTCGAGGCTGAACTCGATACGCTCAAGTCCGAGATGGGCGAGAGCGAGGGTGCGAGTGCAACCGAGACGGAGGCTGCAACTGAATCCGAATCCGAGACTGACGCCGCGGCCGGTAGCGAACCCGAACCCGAACCCGAGCCCGAGCCCGCGAACGACGCTGATGTCGACTCGGATATCGACGACGCCGAAATCGACTCCGAACTCGCGGAGCTACAGGACGAGGAAAACGCCTGATTCCAACGGTTTACACCACTACGCAACTACACTACCACATACCGCACCGAACCGCCGCCCGCACAGCGCCACCTACGACGGCGTTCCGAGCACCGTAATATCGTATTCGTCGAGGACGGACGGCGACTTGAGGATGACCACCGTAAACGCCCACACGTCACCGCTGTCGAGATCACCGTTCGTCGACAGATAGCGCCCCAGTTGCTCTCCCATCTCGTTGTACACCCGAACGCGCACCTCCGCACGCCGAACCCGCTCCGACCCCGTATTCTCGATCGTTCCCTGAATCGTCGACCCCTTGAATCCGCTTTCGAACGTGAACTCGTGGGTCGTTATCTCGAGGCGGTTGAGCGGTGTGACACCCTCCTGTGTTTCCTGTTCTGCGAGGGCTGCTGCGGCGGTCAGCTGTTCAGCCGACCGGTTTCCGGCGTCGCTAGGCGGGTCGATCTGTCCCCGTTCGTAGCTCGGCCCGGTTTCGACGCCGACGTCGGTTCCGATGCTGGTGCAACCGGCGAGTGCTGCGGTGGCTCCGAGGCCCAGTGACGCAAGAAAGCGTCGACGGTACCGTCCGTCTCGACGAGTTCCGTCCGGCCGCGCGGAGCGGGACGACCCGTGAGACGAGTTCGGTGGTCGGGTCATCGAGTTGTGGTCCTCCGTGTGTTCCTCCGTCGAAACCGGTGGTTTGCCAGCTGTTCGTCGTGACCGTGCCCGGGCATGTATGGTTCCGATATCACCGCCGATATATTTCAGTGTGGGCCCTGAACCGTCGCTGCTGCTGGTTCGTGATGGGTGTGAACTCGTTTCTGTGTTCCTGTGATCTTGTCTTTTGCTCGGAATCTCTCGGTGTCTTGTAGTGTCTAGCTACCCTGTACCCGTTCCGTACCCGTTCGGCGTCTCGAACGAAGCACGCGCCCGTCAGTAGTGGGACAGCAACGGGATATGCAACGTGAGCGCTTATTGTCATATCCGTCGAGCGATGTGGTATGGCAGCTCCGGAGGCGAACGAGACGGTCGAGTCGTACCGGTCCGATACGGATCAGCAGCCGAACTCGCTGATGCGAGTGCTGGAGTGGCTGGTAGTTGAGGGGGATCGGCTGGCGGTGGCTGCGCTCATCTCCGGCGGTGTCTTCGTGCTGTTCGTAGGGTTGTACGAGGTGGGGCTGATTTCGTTTACGAACGCCAATTCGGTGACGCGGGTCGCAAGCGGAATGATCGCGGGGACGTTTTCGCTCGTTACGCTCGTCGTCTCGATCAACCAGTTGATCCTGTCACAGGAGTTCGTCTCGGCGGCGAGCGCGCACGATCAACTCGAGGGCGTCCTCTCGTTTCGCGACGAGATTGCGGAGACCGCTGCCGTCCCGGCTGCTCCGGCGTCGCCGACGCGGTTGCTCGAGTTGCTCGCGGAGTCGATTCACGGGAGCGCAGTTGCGCTTGCCGAGGCCGTTGATCCGGAGTCGGGCGTTGACGGGGGGCAAGCCGGCGGTCAGGGAGACGTGGAGACGCGTTTGATCACCCAGTTTGCAACCGACACCTCCGAGAGCAGCCAACGGATGGACGAGACGCTGGAACGATCCCAGCTCGATACCTTCGGGGCGCTCTCGGCGGCGATTGAGTACGATGCTCCCTGGCAACTATACGTCGCGCGCCAGATACGCGGGCGCTACGGCGACTCGTTGCCGGCGGAAGGCAGCGATGCGCTCGATTCGCTGATCGATGATCTGGTGTTGTTTTCGACCGTCCGGGAGCATTTCAAGACGACATACCTGCAGCGTGAGTTGACGCGATTTTCACAGTTGACGATCCTTACCGGCGTTCCGGCGATTCTATCGTCGCTGCTGATCGGGTTTCTCTATGCGGATATCACCGGCGCGAACGTGACGATCGCTGTCTTGCCGTACATCGTCTGTGTGCTCGTAACGATCGCCCTCTCGCCGCTCGCGCTGTTGGCATCGTATATCCTCCGGACGGCGGCCGTCACGCGCCGGACCGCATCGGTCGGTCCGATGATGCCACAGAAGGATCCTGATGAGGGTCCATTTACGAGTTCAGGAAACGATACGCTGGAGTAGGGACCATTGGAGCCGTCCAGTTGATCAATCCGGCCCGGAGTTTATGTGACCGATTGTGATTACCCACAACCGATGGGGTTCTGGAGCAAGCTTCGTGTTACCACCAGTGAATCGATCAACGTCCGCGACGACCTGAGTGCCGGCACCAACGTCACGCTTCACTTTCTCTTTCTCGGCGCGATCGCATGGGTCTCCGGCCAGCCGTTTCTCTTTCCGAGTCTCGGCCCCTCGGCGTACCTTCTCGCAACTGGCGAGAAAGACCGCGCAGAAGGGGCGTATCACGTTATCGGCGGCCACGCCGTCGCCGCCGTCTGCGGGTTGATCGCCTACGTTCTGTTCGCAAACGGCGTCGTCGTCGTCGACGCCTTCCAACAGGCCCAGCCCTTCTCGCCCGAGGTCGGTCGACTCGTCATTAGCGGTATTGTCTCGATGGCGCTCACGACGGTCGGCATGCTCTGGTCGAACACGAACCACCCGGCCGCCTGTGCGACGGCCTTGATCGTCGCTCTCGGACTCATGTCGACCGTACTCGAGGTCGTCGTTATCGTCCTCGCAGTTGCACTCCTGGTCGGCTTCCACAATACCATCGTCGATCGCGTGCAGGATCTCTACGGGGTCGAACCGGAAGCCCCTCGTTGACAGAAACGGCACCACCGATCACTAGTTCCCGGCCACCAGTCGCTACCGATCGTCTGTCGTCCACCCATCGGAACCAACCATCACCCGTCGTCTTCCAACCAATGGCTTTTATCCACCCGCGTGGTCGCTCCACCACAGTCGATGCACACCGCGAGTTCGGATGCGACAGATGAGGCCTCGGGTGATTCCTCGGTTACCGACGAGAACGGGGGTAACAGACTCGGCGGACTCCGGATGTGGCTTTTACTTCGAGTCGACCGACTCGCCCTGGCCGGCGTGATTCTCGCACTCATTTTCGTCATCCTGATCGGCACCAGTCAGCTCGGCTTCTCTCCCCACCGATGGATCGTCGATACGCAGGGCAGTATCGCCTTCATCTTCTCGTCGTTCATCGGTGCGATCATCACCGGCACGTCCATCGTCGTTACGATCAACCAACTCGTGCTCTCACAGGAACTCGGTGCGATCGGCAGCCAGCGCAGCCGAATGGAGGAAGCGACTTCCTTCCGCGCGGATACCGAAGACACCATCAGCGAAGACATCAGCCCGCCGGAACCCGGTTCCTTTCTCTACGAACTCGTCGACGGCGTGCAAGAACGCGCCGGTGAACTCGAGTCGGCCGTCTCGGAGAGCCGGGATGAGGAGCTGCGGTCGACCATCGAGGAGTACACGGACGACATTCGACAGAACGCCGAGACCGTCAAGGACAATCTCGAAGACGCTCAGTTCGGCACGTTCGAGGTGCTCTGGGGCGCACTGCAGTATAATTATTCGCGAAAGATCTACGACGCTCGCTCGATTCAGGTCGACCACGCGGACTCGCTCTCGGACGAGGCGGAGGAGAACCTCGAAGACGTGATTTCGACGCTGCGACTCTTTGCCCCGGCCCGGGAGCACTTCAAGACGCTTTACTTCCAGTGGGAACTGATCAACCTCTCGCGGGTACTCCTCTATGTCGCAATTTCGGCGCTCACAGTCATGGGGGTCCTGCTTATGTACGTCGACGCGAGTTCATTTCCCGGAGTGACACTCGGCGTCGACAACCTCGTCTGGGTCTCTAGCGTGGGGTTCGTCGTCGGGGTCTCGCCGTTCGTGTTGTTTACGACGTACATCCTCCGGATCGTAACGGTCGCGAAGCGAACGCTCGCGATGGGACCGTTCATCCTGCGCGAAAGCGAGCGGGACGAGGATCTCGGCTAGGGTCGACACCGCGCGGCCGTCGTCAGCCCCCCTCAGACGGACTGCTGTCGGACAGTGCCGGCGCAGCCGCGACCGGCTCTGCGAGTGCGCCGGAAATCAGTACAGCAGACCGTCTCACTTCGACAGATTACAGCGGTGCACCGACCAGCACGAGCTTCGCCCGCTCGTCGCCGCGATTGAAAACCTTCCGGCGCTCGTCCGGGTCGAGCCGCACGAGTTCGTCCGTCTCGAGCGTGAGCGTCTCGTCTTCCAATTCAACCTCGACGGTTCCGGAGACGACGTAGTAGATCTCCTCCTGGCCCGTCTCGGATTCGTCGTGTGCTTTCCCCTCCGCGCCGGGTTCGAGTTCGAGGACCGAGAACCCGAGGTGGTCGGTCCCGAGTTCGTCCTTGAGGAACCACATGCCGCCGTACTCTTCGGGAATGATCGATTCCGGATCGGTCTTCGTTGCCGTATCGTAGCTCATGCATGTGTCTTTGCGTTCGCAGTTCCTAAATCGATAGGGGAAGCGAGTGTGTAGACGATCACTTGACTGTATACGGGGAAGATTATATTATCTGACAGTACTTGGATATGGGTATACGTGATAGAATGCTGAGGATACGAAAAGCAACCGCTGTAGATTCAGAGGATATGATTCGAATACAGCGTGACTCGCTACAGTTGCAAGCAGTGAATGAATACTCTCCAGAGCAGTTAGCGTATATGACGGCAGTCGATGACGACCGTTCGTTGATCCCTCCAGATAAAATAAAGGCAGATAATTATAGATACATTGTCGCTGAGCAAGATGGACTATCCGTGGGATATGGTAGTCTAGATATTGACAAGGGATTATTGGCAGCAACGTTCGTTGATCCTTCTGTGGCTCGACAAGGGATCGGACGGACGATAGCTGAAGAATTACAATCGATTGCACAAGATAATGGCATACATCTGCTGAAAACATATGCTTCACTCAACGCAGCAGGATTTTATGAGCAATTGGGGTTTCAAAAACAGGATTGCGTGGATGTAGGTGGAGAGAGTGGACCTGATATTCCAAGTGTGCTAATGGAGAAGCAGCTTTGATCTACCCTATCTGGATGTGCTAAGCCACTTTCCGCGCTTTTAATCCACTCGACGCCAGCGTGCAGATGTTTGATGAAGTCGATGATGGCAGAACATCAGCGATGAGTGCCACCACCTATATACTCCACACGGCCGCTCCTAGAACTGCCACCCGTGATCGTCGTCATCTGCGGCCCACCCGGTGCCGGCAAAACGACTCTCGCTACCCGACTCCGGGAAACGCTCGCCGCCCGCGGGCAGCCGACTGAACTCGTTCACTCGGACGACTACTCGCGGCGCACCTACGACCGACTCTACGAGCGCGTTCGCGACGTGCCGGCGGGCACGATTGCGATCGTCGACGGAACCTTCTACCGGCGGTCGTGGCAGACGCAGTTTCGTACCCTCTCGACTGTGCGGTTCGTCCACGTCACCGCGAGCCTCGAGACGTGTCTCGAACGGAATCGCGAGCGCGACGACCCGATCGATGAGCAGGGGGTTCACGTCGTCTACCGCGAGTTCAGCGAGCCGGAGGCGGACGTTCGGATCGATACGGACGAGTGTCTAGCGGACGAGGCGGTCGCCCGGATTCTGGCCGCGATGCGGTCGTGGGAGTGGTTCGAGGGTCGAGAGGGGTGACGCGTAGACGCGACCGGTACAGCGACCGGCGCTCCAGCGATCGGGGTCAGAGTCAGTTCAACAGGGGAATCTCGTCCGGGAGGCGGTCGGGGGTTACCGCGTCCGGGAGGACCTCCCAGCCGAGTTCGTCCGCCCCGGGATCGGCGTCGGTCTCGAACCCGGCGTCGGCTGCGGACTCCCGGTCGCGGGCCGAGGCGGGCGGAGCGTCGTGGGCGTAGACGCCCTCGGGATGGTCGACGGCCCAGACGTGGAGCATACAGGGCGTTCGACACGGCAGGCTGAACTCGATGTCATCGGTCCCCTCGTAAACGTGCCGGTAGTACCACCAGGCGAAGCGCCCGGGAAGTCCGGTGTGGGCGTGCCAGGGCGAGCAGCGGCCCTCACTGCTGTCGTACACCGCCATCGGTTCGACAGCCTCGCCGTTCCGCGTCGCGATGAACATGACCCCAATCGCGCGCCAGGACCTGGTATCGACCAGCACCGATTCCGGTCGCTCGGGGTCCAGTACGGTTTCGTCGCCGATGAACTCCGGGGAGAGCCAGTGCGCGTAGCCGTTTTCCTCGGTCACGTCGAGCGTGTCGAAGTACGGCTTGAATCCCGCGTCGAGCAACGCGCCGACGGTCGGATACGTTTCCGCGAGCGTTTCCCGGACCGCCGACTGGAGTTCGGTCGTTGCCGGATGGTCGTCGGCACACCCTTCCATGGTCGTCCCCTCGCAGTGGGTCATACTCGGCTCGACGGTCGCGTCGGGACAATCGCCGGGCAGTGCCGGCGACGGCGCGGGGGCTGCGGTTTCGTCCGCGCTCGCTCGGTTCGTGCCGAGGACCGGCACTGCAGCCGCAGTCCCCGACGCTCGCAGTACCGTTCGTCGAGAGATTCCTGTCCGCTCACCGTCGGTCATGCCAGTGTGTGCCACGGCGACCGCCGTTGTAAACGATGGTGGCGATTCGAGAGACTGTGTTTCGGAGTAAAAGCACGCGTCAACAACGAAGCAAACGACTCGTAGCCGTGGATAAGCGAGAGCGGTTGGAGGCAGTGTTATTCGAGTCGTGCACCCGTTCCCGGCCGCTCGAGTTCAGCGAGCGCCAGCCGACCGTTCGGCATCGGGACGCCGTCGTAGGGGTCCGCATCGAGCAGGAGCGAGCCGTCGAGATCGACGTAATCGAGCAGTGGCGCGAGGTGGCAGGCGGCCGCGATCGAGGCGTTGGACTCGTTCATGCAGCCACACATCACCTGCAGTCCGTGAGCGCGGGCGGCGTGGATGATCCGTTTGGCCTCCCGGAGGCCGCCGCACTTCATGAGTTTCAGGTTCGCGATGTCATAGCGGTCCGCGATCCGCGGAACGTCCGCGACCGTGATACAGGATTCGTCGGCCGCGATCGGCAGCGCCGCGTTCTCGTAGACGAACCGTTGGCCCGCCGAGTTCTCGGCGGGGATCGGCTGCTCGACGAACGCGAGGTCGAACTCGGCGAGCCGGTCAATCTTCGAGACCGCCTCGCGGGGCGTCCAGGCCTCATTGGCATCGACGAAGAGTCGAACGTCGGGTGCGACCTCCCGGATCGTCCGAATAATCTTGATATCACGGTCCGTGCCGAGTTTGACCTTTAACGTGTCGTAGCCGCGTTCGAGGGCGGTTTCGGTCTTCTCGCGCATCGTCTCGACGTCGTCGATGCCGATCGTGTAGGAGGTTTCGAGGGTCTCCCGCGGATCGAGTCCCCAGTAGCGATACAGCGGCACGTCGAGTTGCGTCGCCGCGAGGTCGTGCACCGCGATGCTGACCGCACAGCGGGCGGCCGGGTTGCGCTCGACGGTTTCGCGCAGCCGGCGCTCGATGCGGGCGAGCTGGTGGGGGTCGTCCACGTCCTCGACGACTGCGAGCAGATCGGGCAGGACCGCTTCGACCGTCGCGGCGGTCTCGCCGTAGTGAGACGATGGGCCGGCACCGCCGATGCCGACGTTCCCCTCGTCGTCCTCGATGTGGACCGTCACGACCTCGGTCTCGGTCGTCGTCCCCCGCGAGATCGTAAACGGGAACTCGAGCGGCAGCGTTCGCCGCTGAAACGAGGTCTCGAGCGTCATAGCAGGCGCTCGAGTACGTCGTCGGTGTCCTCCCGGATCACGTCCGTCGCCGGGGCACCGAGTTCAGTTGCGAACTCGTCGATCGCCTGCGCCGCGGCGTCGTCCTCGAGTCCGGCCGTGTTGAGCGCGCCGGCGACGACATCAGCGTCGGAGACAGGCGCGGCGAGGCTTTCGTAGAGGTCGACGTATGTCTGAATCGAGGGCAGTGAGAACGACTCGTAGCCGTGGATAACCTCTTTGCCGGCGGTGTGACAGAGGACGAGTTCGTCTGGCATCGAGCCGTGCAGGATGCCGCAGGTGACCGCCGAGTAGGCGGGGTGGACGATGCTCCCCTGGCCCTCGACGAAGAGGTAGTCGTGCTCGTCACCAATCTCCATGATCATCTCCTCGACCGCGCCGGCGGTGAAGTCCGAGACGACCCGGTCAATCGGGTTCCCCCAGCCCTCGATCATGATCCCGGTCTGGCCTGTCGGAATCACGGCGGCGTCGTAGCCGGCCGCGCGGGCGTCGCGGGCGAGTTCCATCGTCGTCGTCATCTTCCCGACCGAGCAGTCGGTGCCGACGGTCAGGATGACCTCGGCGTCGACCTCGCCGGCGATGCCCTCGCTCACCGTCAGGTCTTCGGGCGGCTTGCGAACGTCCCGCAGGTCGCCGCCGTGTTCGGCCGCCAGCCGACTGAACTCGTCGTCGTCTTCGAGGAAGTGGTGCAGACCCGAGATCACGTCACAGTCGCGTTCGAGGGCGGCGCGGATGTCCTCGCGCCAACTGTCTTCGAGTCCGCCGCCGATAGGGGCGATGCCGATGATCAGGGCGTCGAGGTCGTCGTCGGCGAGAGCGTCCATGCCGGCGACGATGGGGGCGTCCTGAACGTCGGGGACGTAATCATTGACCTGCCCGCCTGCGGTCTCCCGGTCGAGAACGGCGGCGACGTCGTAATCGGCGTACCGGAGGATGCCGAGTGCGGTTTTGGCGCGGTCGGGAAACTGCTCGTGTGCGAGGATTGCGACGCGCATATCGAGGAATGGCCGTGGGGATACTTAATGATAGAGTTCGGTGAGGGGAGTACCAGTCCGGCTACAGGACGAACAGTGTCGTCGTCCAGAAGGTGCCGTAGGCGTTCTCAAGAGCTGATTTCGGATCGCCGGTCGCATCAACCGCTGCAGTTGCCGCCGGCTCGACGGCCGTCTCCTCGGCGAGCGTCTCGATGACGCCGCGTTGCCCGGTGAGAAAGAGGCGATCTATCTCGGTGTCGTCGTACACGTTAGCCAGTGTTTCCTGACACCGTTCGAGGTGAGCGTCGATCTGATCGTCGCGAATCCGCTCGAAGCGCGCCTGCGAAAACCCACCCTTGGAGTGGCTGCCCTTCACGTCGCTCTCGAAGCCCCGGTATTCGATGCGATCGTCGGCTTCGTAGACGCCGACTGCAAACAGGTCGGCCCTGACGACCGCGAGCGCGTAGCGTCCCGTCGGCAGGAACCACTCGAGATCGAGCGCGAACCGGTCCGTCCATCCCGCGGGCACGTCGCCCTCGTCGGGGAGAACCGGCGGATCGAGCGCGACGGAGACGAGGCCAGCGTCGTCGACACAGAGCAGGCAGGGCGCAGCGGCGTCGACGAGGACCGTCCGGTCGCCGAGCACGGCCGCGAGTTCGTCGTCCGGAGCGAACTCGTCGGACCCGGATTCTACGGCCGTTGTCACCGCTCCCTCCGGTCCCGTCCGAACCGACCGGAGCCTGTCGAGCACGTCGGCGAGGCGGCCACCGCAAAGCGTCTCGCGTCGCCTGAACGCGAGCGAGTCGTCCTCGTCGGCGTCGACGCGCTCGAGTTCGCCTTCGAGTTGGGCGATTCGGTCCTCGAGCCGGTTGACTCGCTCCTCGGCGTCCTGTCTGGCGGTCGTGGCTTCGGCTCGGCGGTCGGTTTCGGCCTCGTAGCGCGCCCGTAGCCGCTCGGTTTCGTCCTCGAGTTCGGCGATGCGCTCCTTGAGCGACGCGCGTCCGAGCAACTCATCGAGCATCTGACCGAACAGGTGCGACGAATGTACTTCTAGCTCCCGGTCTCCGTTCGCGTTGGGACCGTCAGCGGCTCCGATCGCGAGCGCTCACATGCCCGCGTTCCTGAACTCGTCATCGCCAGCGGGGCGATCGGTGTCGTCGCCATCGGTAGCCCGTGCCCAGGATACGGACGGGTCCCAGCCGTCGACGAACGAGAGTAACTGCGAGGCACACTCGCGACGGGCGAGTAGGACCTCGCGCAGGGATGGCGGGTTTCGAACATCCATGCCGTCGAGGAGCGTTTCGGGCAGCGCGAGCGTGTTCGTCGGGACGGCGCTGTCGCCGTGGACCGAGAAGTGCTGCGAGTCGAGTTTCATCACGAGCGGCGTTTCGAGCGATTCGATCCCCTCTCCGGTCGCGTACACCGCCTCGTTGATCCGCTCGTGTTGTTCGCTGTCCATTAGCGCGCGGTCGGCATCGGTTGGAGTCACGTAGAGTCGGCCGAGGTAGTAGCTTCGGGAGAACTCCTCGAACATGCTAGTTATACCCATGTTCCAGAGTACCATAACTATTGGCGAACACCCTTATACCGCACCGCAATCACGGACGATGTCGATCGCAAGCGGGTGGGTATCCGCCGCCGTATCGACGGAGGGTGGAACCTATTACCTATTTGGCCGTAGCCGATGACCGTCCCTCATGTCCGTAGACGACGAGCACAAAGCGATCGCAAAGCGGTATGTCGATGTCGTCTGGAACGACGGGGACATCGATGCGATGGATGACGTGCTTACCGACCAGCAGGTGTACCACGATCCGACAGGGTCCGGAGAGGAACCGCTCTCCGAGTTCAAGTCGTTCATTTCGAACTACCACGAGACGTTTCCGGACCTGCACTTCGAGGTCGAACACTACATGCGGGACGGGGACTACGTCGCGTTCTGGGGGCGGATAACGGGGACCCACGAAGGGCCGTTCATGGGTATCGAACCGACGGGCGAATCCGTCGAGATCATGGGCATCCACGTCGTTCGTATCGCGGACGGAAAAATCGCGGAACGGTGGGCGAACGTGGACCTCTTCGGGCTCCTCCAACAGATCGGACACGATCCGCTGGCCTGAGACGATCTGCTGCACCGAGTTCCCGGCACGCTCGTAGACGGTCGCGGGTGCGCCGGCACTGCCCGACAGCAGTTCGACTGAGAGAGTACGTGACGGCCGTTGCTGCGTTCCGACCGTGAACTCGTCCGGGTTGTATCCGCGGAATCAATACTCCTTTGCCGGTCGCTTCCCAAGCGGGCGTATGGTTGAGCGACTGTTCCCCGAAATCGCAACCGCGGGTCTCGTTCTCATTACGGTCGTCTGTCTCATCGGGCTGCTGTACCTCCTCGCGAAGCAGTAATTACACACCGCTCGCACGACGGCTGTGCGATCAGGTGTGCACTGACTTTCAGCGGCACCTCTCGCCGACGAGTTCGGCGAGCGTCGCTTCGAGTGCGTCCGCCGCGGCTTCGATGTCCGGGAGGCGGACGTACTCGCGCTCGGCGTGGGCGACAGCCCCCTCCTCGTCGGCGAGCACGCCCGGTCCGAAGACGACCGTCGGCGCGTCGGCCGCGAAGAAGCCGGCCTCGGTGGCCGCGCCGAACGGCCGGACCGCGCCGCCGCTTGCCGCCGCCAGGGCGCCGACCAGATCGGCGTCCTCGTCGGTCACGAACGCCTGCGGGAACGGCGTGTCGGGTCGGATGAGTTCGACCGAAATCTCGACATCGAATTCCGCTTGCACCCGGTCCGCGAGACACTCGGCCAGGTCATCGCGGAACGATGAACTCGTCTCCGGCGGGACGCTGCGCCGGTCGAACGTGAGTCGGCAGCGCTCGGGGACGCGGTTCGAGGCATCGCCGCCCTCAAGGGCGGTCGGCGTCAGTTTCGGTTCCCCGAGCACCGCGTCCTCGCCCGGTCCCGCCACCTCGTCGTAGTCTCGAAGCGCGTCGAGCACGTGCGAGAGCGCGGCGATCGGATTACGGTCAGCTGGTACGCTCGCGGCGTGGCCGCTCTCGCCCGTGATCGTCACAGTGCCCTCGCACTGCCCGCGGGCGGCGATGCAGACGTCGAGGCCCGTCGGTTCGCCGACGATGTACCCGTCCGCCGAGAGCCGCTCCTGGAGGCCCTCGGCACCGGTCATCAGCGTTTCCTCGTCGGTCGTGATCGCCAGCGTGAGCGTTCCAGTGGTCGGCTCGACGCGCAGGAACGCCGCGAGCAGCGCGGCGAGCGGTCCCTTGGCGTCGCAGGCTCCGCGGCCCCGGATCACGTCGCCGTCGCGCTCGTAGGGGACGTGCGGCGGTACCGTATCGATGTGCGTGTTGAGGACGATGTGGGGCCCATTGCCGGCGGCGTCACGCTCGCCGCCTCGCGTCGCGAGCACGTTCCCGAGGTCGTCAACCGTCGGCTCGTGACCGGCCTCCCGCAGCGTTTCGAGCATGAACTCGCGCATCTTGTCGACGTCCTCATGGGACGGAATCCGGACCGCGTCGGCGTGGAACGAGGCGATATCGAAGCCCATGTTACTCCCGTTCGACGCGGGTCACGTCGTCGAGGGTCTCCCGTCGGCGCACGACGCGGGCCTCGCCGTCCTCGAGTGCGACCTCCGCCGGCCGGGGCTGGGAGTGGAACTGGCTCGCCAGTTCGTAGCCGTAGGAACCCGCATTCCCGATGGCGATAACGTCCTCGCGCTCCGGGCGAGCGATCGGCCGGTCGTGGGCGAACACGTCCGCGCTGGTACAGACCGGGCCGCCGACGGTCACCGGTTCGGACTCGCGCTCGGGAGCGCTGACGTTCAGCATCGGGTGGTAGGAGCCGAACATCGCCGGGCGGATCAACGTCGCCAGGCTGGCGTCGACGCCGACGACCGTCGTCTCCGGTGCCTCCTTGATCGTGTTCACCTCGCTCAGGATGAGCGACGCGTCGGCGACGATGTACCGACCCGGTTCGAGTTTGAGCGTGGCGTCGAGTTCACCGACGGCGTCGCGGATCAGCTCCGACGTTTTTTCGAGGTCCAGCGGCTCGTCGTCCTCCCGGTAGGGAACGCCGTAGCCGCCGCCGACGTCGACGAATTCCAGGCTTTCGTCGCCGACGCGGCGGGCCATCTCGCCGACGCGCTCGATGGCCCGACAGTGCTCTTCGAGGCCCTCAGTCAGGACGCCGCTGCCCGCGTGGGCATGGAGGCCGACGAGGTCGAACTCGTCGCGGACGCGGTCGGCGACATCGGGGACGCGCTCGTAGGGGATGCCGAACTTCGCGTCCGCGCCGGTGGCGACCTTCTCGTGGTGGCCCGTGCCGATCCCGGGGTTGATGCGGATGGCGATGCGGCCGTCGTAGCCGCGCGCTTGCAGCCGGTCCAGCGTGTCCATCGCGCCGATGGTGATCGTCAGCCCCGGCGCGTCCTCGGCCAGGTCGGTCGCGTAATCGAGGTCGTGATCCGGCGGGTTGACGGCGGTGTACTGGAGCGTGTTCGGGTCTGCGCCGGCGTCGATCGAGCGCTTTAGTTCGCCCCAGGCCGCACACTCGATGTCGCCACCGGCCTCGAGGACGGCTTCGAGAACGGACTTGCCCGTGTGAGCCTTCGCGGCGTACATGACGTGGGCGTCGGGAAACGCCGACGAGAAACGGGCGTAGTTCTCCGTGACGCGGTCGAGATCGGTCACGTAAAGCGGCGTGTCGTACTCCTCGGCGAGGGACTCGAGTCGATCGTGGTCCCAGTCTGCGAGCCGGCGGACGGCCGGCGAATCCGCATGGGTGGTCATTGATCACCACAAGTGACCGGGAGGAGTCAAGGGTTTGGGTTTCGTGCCCGCGTCTCGCACGCCGGTTTCCGGGTGTCGGTTACTCTCGGCCACCACACGCCGGCATCAGTCAGTCCGTTCGTGATCCGCGTGCGTCCACGCGACGACGAGGCCGACGCCCATCACGCTGGCGGCGATCGGTTCGATCCACGGGGCGAGAATCGAGGGGATAGGTACGAGTTCATCGAGAAACAGTCCGGCGGCCGCACCCGCCAAAAAGACGCTGACACCGATCGTGCGGCGGACGGGCCAGCCTTCCCTCCGCGATCGGACGGCGGCGAGGCCGCAGGCGACGGCGAACAGTCCGAACACGACGGCCGATTCCCAGTTCACGTCACCTGATTGACCACACGGCGACTTGAACGCTCGGCTCGAGTTCGTCCGCGCGATTCCCGTTGCGATCGGGAATCACTCCGGAAAGAGTTCGTCGGTCCGCTCGATCGCGTCGATGCGCTCGCGTTCGGCCGGGTCGAGTTCGAGATCTTGGGCGTCGAGATTCGCCCGGAGATGCGCGGCGCTGCTGGCTTTCGGAATCGTCACGACGCCCTCCTTCGCGGCCAGCCAGGCGAGACAGACCGCTTCGGGCGTCGCGTTGTGATTTTCGGCGATATCGACGACCGCGTCGATCTCCCGCGCGCGACCGTTCGCGAGCGGCGAGTAGGCCACGAGCGGATAGCCGTGCTCGCGGGCGTGGGCGAGCAGGTCGTCTGGCTGAAACAGCGGGTGGAACTCGACCTGGTGAGCCGCGATCGGCGCGTCGAGAACGGCCTGCGCGGTCTCGAGTTCAGCACGGGAGAAGTTGCTGACGCCGACGGCGCGGATGGTGCCGGCGTCGCGACGGTCGTCGAAGGCCGGCAGCGTCTCGTCGGGGTCGTAGGTTTCGACGGGGCGGTGGACGTACAGCAGGTCAACCGACTCGAGCCCCAGGCGGTCGAGACTTTCCGCCGTCGTCCGGCGGACGTCGTCCGGCGCGAGGCTGTCGGCCCAGACTTTCGTCGCGATCGTCACGTCCTCGCGCGGGACGGCACTCCGGGCCAGACCCTCGCCGACGACGTCCTCGGTCCCGTATATCTGGGCCGTATCGAGGTGCCTGTAGCCGAGGTCGAGCGCCGTCGCGATCACGTCGGGGTCGTCGATCCCCATCGTCCCCAGACCGACGGGCGGGAGATCCAGCGGCGAAGCCATACCGAGTTCACGGACCGACAGTACATAAGTGAACTCGTCTCGCGGGCGGTGCGGATCACGGTCGAGTTCGGTCAGAAGAGTCCCGGGAGCTTATTCCCGCAGCGCGTCCTCGCGCTCGGTCGCCTCGAGCGTCTCCGTCTCCAGGTCGGTGGCGACGACGGCGGGCTTGTACGCGCCGCCCTCGAAGAGGTCGTGATCGCTGACCGAGGATTCGACGAATCGCGTGAACGCGCGCCGGTCCGCGGGTAGTTCGCCGTAGATGACCTCCTCCTCGACGAGGTCGTAGACCGGGATGCGCGGCGTCAGAAGGGTGTTCTCGCCGACGACGCTGTTCTCGCCGACGACGAACCCGCTCGTGACGCGACAGCCGGCCCCGAGCGAGACGTCGTCCTCGATGATGACGGGCGCGTTTTCGACCGGTTCCAGCACTCCCCCGATAAGGGTGTTCGCGCCGAGTTTGACGTTCGCGCCGATCTGAGCACAGGAGCCTACCGTATCGCAGGAGTCGACGAGCGTCCCGTCGCCGACGTGTGCGCCGATGTTGACGAACGCGGGGCTCATCAGGATGCAGTCGAAGCCGATGTGCGCGCCGCGGCGGACGACGGTGCCGTCGGGCGTGTTGCGGCTGCCGCGCGCGGCGTAGTCGCTCGAGTTCGCAAGCGGGAGCACGTCGTTGTACGTGACGCCGCCGTACTCGCGGGGTTCGGTCGCTCGCAGGCCGAAGTTAAGCAGGATGCCCTGCTTGACCCAGGCGTTTGCTTCCCACTTGCCGTTCCCGGTCGATCGCTTTTCGGCCGCGCGGATCTCGCCCTCCTCGAGCGCGTCGAGAAACGCATCGAGCGTCGCGACGGCATCCTCGCCGGCGCTGTCGGCGTCGAGTTCATCGTTGTCGTACTGTGTCCACAGGTCGTCGATTTCGGTTTCGAGTGCACTCATTCGTCGATCACATCCGCAAAGTCGTAGCTTCCCGCCTTCTGTCCGGCGATCCAGGCCGCCGCGTCGACTGCGCCGGCGGCGAAGACGCCCCGATCCTCGGCGCGGTGGGTCAGGCGAACCTCCTCGTGATTCCCCGCAAGCAGGATCTCGTGCTCGCCAGTGATGTCGCCCGCACGGAGCGCATGGACGCCGATCTCGCCCGCCTCGCGAGGGGCCTCCCCCTCGCGACCGTGCGCGCGCCCACTGAACTCGCCGTTGGCCTCGATTTCGGAAAGGAGCCGATTGGCGGTCCCGCTCGGGGCGTCCCGCTTCGCGTTGTGGTGAGTCTCGACGAGTTCAACGTCGTAGCCCGGCAGGCTCTTGACGGCGTCGCCGATGACGTTCACGAGCGCCTGAACGCCCCGAGCGAAGTTCGGCGCGCGGAGGACCGGAATCTCGCCGGCCGCGTCTTCGAGCGCAGCGAGCTGGTCGTCGTCGAAGCCGGTCGTGCCGGTGACGAACGCGACTTTGGCGTCCGCGCAGGCTCGGACGTACTCGGTCGCCGATTCGGGGCCGGTGAAGTCGATCACCGCCTGCGGTTCGTGTGCGGCCAGCAGCGACCCGAACTCGGACGCGGGGTCGACCGCGATGCCGTCGACTGTCTCGCCATCGGGCTCCCGGTTGACCGCGAACGCCACCTCGCAGTCGTCGCGATCTGCGACCGCGGCAATCACTTCACGGCCCATCCGGCCGGTCGCGCCGGTGACGCCGATTCGAGTCGTGGCCGTCATCGATCGCCTCCCGGTTCCGATTCCGACTCTGACTCCGACTCCGACTCCGACTCCGGTTCCGATTCCGCGTCGGCCACCGTCGTCTCGCGCTCGAGTTCGGCGAGCACCGCTTCGAGTTCGTCGCGGTGCTCCTCAGAGAGTCGGGACAGCGGCGGGCGCATCCGTGCGGGGCCGTACCCGCGAATCTGCATCGCCTCCTTGACCGGAATCGGGTTCGTCTCGACGAACAGGTCGCGGAACAGCGGCCCGAGTTCGTGGTGGATCTCTCGTGCGCGTGTGTAGTCGCCGTCAAGCGCCGCGCCGACCATCGCGCAGGTCCGTTCGGGCTCGATATTCGCGGCGACGCTGATCGTCCCGGTGCCGCCGACCGAGAGGGTCGGAAGGGTCAGCGCGTCGTCGCCCGAGAGCACGCTGAACTCGTCTTCGCGCGTGCGCTCTGCTATTTCGCCGATCTGTCCGAGGTCGCCGCTCGCAGCCTTGTAGCCGGCGATATTGTCGTGGCTCGCGAGGGAGACGGCGGTGTCGGGGTCGATCGATCGACCCGTCCGCGAGGGGACGTTGTAGACGATCTGCGGAAGGTCGACCGCGTCGGCGATCGTGCGGTAGTGCTCGATCAGGCCGCGCTGTTCGGGCTTGTTGTAGTACGGCGAGATAAGGAGCAAGCCGTCCGCACCGGCGTCGGCCGAGCGTTCGGAGAGTTCGAGCGCCTCGCGGGTGTTGTTCGACCCGGAGCCCGCGATGACGGGCACGTCGTCGACGGCCTCGATGACGGCTTCGACAACGCGGACGTGTTCCTCGTGGGTCAGCGTCGCGGATTCGCCGGTCGACCCGACGGGAACGAGACCGTCGACGCCCGCGGCCTCGAGTCGCTGTGCGTCCTGCTGGAGCGTTTCGAAATCGATTCGTTCGTCTTCGTCGAACGGCGTACACATTGCCGGGAAGACGCCGGAAAGGTTGAACTGTGTTGACATGGGTTCGGTGTGTGCTGTGAGGTGTCGCTGTGTCGTCTCTTTCTGTGTGTCGAGTCGTCGCCTCGAATCACTGCGGTAACCGATCGCACTCCGTCTCGATCACCGGGTTCGCGATCCGTCGCGTGCCGTCGAACCGTGCCCGAGACGGGATGCCACGCCGCCACGAGCACACTCACACGCGTTTCGGTTTCGATTTCGACAAGGTCGAAAAACGAGCGTTGCCGTCGCTCACGGCAGCTGCGACAGCCGGGCGAGCGACGAGACGCATACACGACTGACTGGCCTGCGACACCTTATCGATTGTGTTCACGACCCTATTAGCCGCGATAGATCCCTGCTACCGATGGACATACTTTTTCGCGAAACTTATCCCGTCGCATTACTTACAGGCGACCATGACAGACTTCGGTCTGAAGGTGCGGATGGCGATCGTCGGCTCGATCCTGTTCGCCTTTTACATGGTCGTCGGCCTCTTCGGCCTGGCGATGTTTGGGACGAAGGCGTGGCCGCTCGTTCTGCTCGGCCTGCTCGTCCTCCCGTTCATTCAGTACAAGATCGGCACCTGGTCGGCGACCAGAGGTGCCGAGGAGATGCCCGAGGAAGGCCAGTATCAGGAGATCCATCGGATGACCGAATCCCTCAGCCGGGATATGGGCATTGAGAAACCCACGCTGATGGTCCAGCAGATGGGCGTCCCCAACGCCTTCGCAACCGGCCGCAAGGGCAACGGCACCGTCGTCGTCTCGGCCGAACTCATGAGCCTCCTCCGGCGCGACGAACTCGAGGGCGTCATCGCACACGAACTCGCCCACATCAAGAACCGCGACGTCGTGACGATGGTCGTCGGGCAGTCGATCGGGATGATGGTCGGCTGGGTCGCCTATATGGTCTACATGATGGGCGATGACCGTAGCATCGGGAGCATCTTCGTCGGGATGATTATCTCGAACATCGCACAGATGTTCGTCATGGTCTTCGTTCTCGCCATCTCGCGGTACCGCGAGTACGTCGCCGACGAGGACGCCCGGCAGTACATCGGTAGCGGCGAACCGCTCGCCCGCGCGCTCGAAAAGATTTCCTCGGGTGCAGAGGGCCGCGAGTCGACGCTCGACGACAGCGTGAGCGCGCTGTGTATCTTCAACGCGGACCGCGGATTGCTCGAACGGCTGTTTGCGACGCATCCGCCGATGGAAAAGCGCCTCGAGAAACTCCGACAGTAGCGATCAGGCACACTGTTCGGTATCTCCGTCGCACTTACTCGTCTGCTGGCCCACGAACGACGCGATTTTTTAGGCTGCACGGCCCACCAGTAGTTGTGACCGATATCCATCCCGACCAGCGCGTCGCCGTTCTCGTCGACGCCCAGAACCTCTATCACTCCGCACAGAGCCTCCACAGCCGCAATATCGACTACTCTGCGCTCCTCTCGAAGGCCATCCAGGATCGACAGCTCACCCGTGCGATCGCTTACGTCATCCGTGCGGACGCACCGGAGGAGGAGAGTTTCTTCGATGCCCTCGTCGATATCGGCTTCGAGACGAAAATCAAGGACATCAAGACGTTCTCCGACGGCACGAAAAAGGCCGACTGGGACGTCGGGATGAGCCTCGACGCCGTAACGCTCGCCAACCACGTCGACACGATGGTGCTGTGTACCGGTGACGGTGACTTCTCACGACTCTGCTCGCACCTTGGTCACGAGGGCGTCCGCGTCGAAGTCATGGCGTTCGAATCCTCCACGGCTGACGAACTGATCGACGCATCCGATACGTTCCTCGATTTGGGCGACCGCCACGAGACGTTCCTGCTCTGACCGGCACGCTATCTCCGCCTCTGTGACTCCGTGGCTCTTGTGCTATGTGGATCCGTTTTCCCGGCACCCGCGCCACGAACGTGCCACGCAATCGTTACGACGGCGTTGCCGTCCGCGCGAAATCGATAGCAACCGCAACCGCTCCAAGCACCAGCGCCAGCCCCGATACAAAGAGAGCCACGGGATACCCGCCGGCGCTCGTCTGCAGGATCGACGGGCCGGCAAGAACCAACCCGCTGACCGCGAGGAGGACGGTTCCGAGAACGATCTGTACGACGTCCATTCACGGCCTACTACCAAACCGATGTATATAATAGCCCTGATTACCGTCAGGACACCTTTCACCTCGGCCCGACAGCGACGATCGAAGGGCTTTCGACTCGACACACGAAACCCCCTCCAATGAGCGAGCCAGCCGACGGGAACGCGGGCCTCTCGACGCTTCGGACCATCGCGGACTACCAGTTCGGCGCGGGCGCAGGCACGGCGCTCTTTCCACCCGCCGACTCACTCACCGTCAAACGAACCTCCTCCGGCCGACCACAGCAAGTCCACACCGAAGCCGGTCGTATCGTCTCCTTCGGAATTGACGGCCGCTTCACCNCCCGCCGACTCACTCACCGTCAAACGAACCTCCTCCGGCCGACCACAGCAAGTCCACACCGAAGCCGGTCGTATCGTCTCCTTCGGAATTGACGGCCGCTTCACCCTCGGTCTTGAGGGCGGTCGACGACTGGATGGCGCACTCGAACACCCCGCCTATCGCGTCGTCGTCGACGACGAGAGCGAACCGTTCGTCCGCGACGAAAAGAACGTCTTCGCCAAGTTCGTCCGCGAGACTGGCCCGGACATTCGACCCGGCGACGAAGTCCTCGTCGTCCACGAACGCGGCGAGGTCCTCGCCGTCGGCCGCGCCGAACTCGACGCCGCCGCCATCGAGGACTTCGAAACCGGAATGGCCGTGAACGTCCGAGAGGGCGCACCGGCCGCGGAATAACCGTCGTCCTCGAAACGACGACGGGCACAATCATACGAACAGCACACGATCACACGAGTTCTTCTGTCTCTCTGTCTCGTTCCGAACCTGACCCGAACAGCCACGCTACTGCTCTGACTGTCACGTCGCACGCTCCCACCCCTCCCTCTCTCTTTCTCGCTATCGCTATCGCTCTCGAACTCGAGCGACCGCTCGCACGACGTGCGATTCGAACTCCCCACGACGTGTGACGAGTTCGTCGCGGTGCCGACTCGCCGACACCAAAAGGACCATGTATTAACTAAACGTTCAGTCATATAATGGAAGCAGAGTTCACGAACGAGACTGCGATCGTCACCGGTGCTGGGTCCGGCATCGGCCGGGCATCCGCAGAACGGCTCGCAACGGCAGGTGCAGCAGTCGTCGTCGCCGACATTGACGCTGCTGGCGGCCACGAGACGGTCGACCGAATCGAAGATAGAGGCGGCGACGCCGTCTTTGTCGACGTTGACGTCACCGACGAAGACGATGTCGAACGGATGGTTGAGATTGCCATCAACGAGTTTGGGAGCCTCGATATCGCACACAACAACGCCGGCATCGAAGGGGAGACGGCCCCACTCACTGAACTCGAGTCGGCGCAGTGGCACCACGTGCTGGATATCAATCTCACCGGGGTCTGGCTGGGATTGAAACACGAGATTCCGGCGCTCATCGAGAGCGGCGGCGGAAGTATCGTGAACACGTCGTCGATCGCCGGACTCGTCGCGGACGGAACCGCACCGTACGTCGCGAGCAAGCACGCCGTCGTCGGATTGAGCAAGTCGGCCGCGATCCAGTACGCTGACGATGGCGTTCGCGTGAACGCGATCTGTCCCGGCGTGGTCAAAACGCCGATGGTCGAGCGAAGTCTCGAGGAGCACCCTGGCGCGATCGACCAGTTGACCGCTGACCAACCGCTCGGCCGAATGGCGACGCCGGCGGAAGTCGCAGACGCCGTCGCCTGGTTGGCATCGGACGAGGCGTCGTTTATCAACGGCCACTCGCTGCCGATCGACGGCGGACTGCTCGCGACGTAACTCCGACACCGTTTCGCCGTCGGACGGCGGGGCGTGTCCGGTCACGAACGCAATATGGGTCGAACACAGCCAGCGAATCGCACCGCTACCGCTCTCGAGAACTGCCGGTGTTTCGTGTTGTAATCCGAGCGGGGTGCCTTTTGCTTGGTCTCGACGACGCGGCCCCACTGCGCTTCATCGAGTTCAGTAATCGGTGCGGTGGCGTTGCCGGTGACGACGTTGTCGGCGGTGAACTCGAGTCGCCCGTCGTCCCGTAAGCGCGCCGGATTATTTTTATATTGAACGAATTTTCAAACCGGTGTCGATCGGTGTCCCGAACTCGAGTCGTAGAAGGCTCCTCGATAACAGCTAATGGTCCGCAACCGGAGGGTAATATAGAACGGTTCACATACCTTCTCCGCGACTCCCCGCCGGGCGATAAGTACAGGGCACTCAGATACCAGACACTGCGGAGAGAACAGTTCCGAGAAGACTCAGACAGGCGGCACCAACTAACGCAAAGAGGGCGGCAACAGAGATTTTAAACTCGTCAGGGTCGGTTTGGAGTGATTCGTAGCCAGCACTGACAATCATCCCACACCCACCGACTGCCATAAGCAGTATCGGTATACTCTGGTCGCCAGAAATGAGCGATCGCACTGCTGGGAACCCAAGAGACAGTCCAATTACTGCAAGAGCGCTGTTATAGATGTACAACCGTTCCATAGGCGTTTTATCAAACCTTGCTCACTAATAGCTGAGGGAAATCGTGTTCTTCCGTTTTGTTCGCATCTGTAGTGAACTATTAATTCAGTTCAGATAGGGGTAAAAACACTATGCGAATCGTTCTATGACATCCTTCTGGTCCACGCCCGATCAAGTCGGTCATCAACGATTCGTTGGCACGCTCGAGTTCAGGTCCCGTCGCTGTCGGGAGTCGCTGCCGTCGGCGATGCCGGCGCAGCATCGTCCACTTTCAACCGGCGTATCTGAGTCAACAGCGCGGCGCGAGCCGTCTCGATCGAGAACTCGTCGTTCGCCGTGAGTCGGCGCGTTCGAGTGCCAGTAAGCAACGAGAGGAAGAGTTCAGCCTCGAGATCGGGATCAACGGGCACGAACTCGCCGGACGTGATGCCGCGCTCGATGATCGACCGGAGTAGCGCTTTCAGTTCGCGGTCGGCTTTCAGGTACTGGGTTCGGGCGTCAGCGTCGTGTGGTGCGTTCACGCGGAGTTCGAACATCGCGAGTTGCACCCGATAGGGGTTGTCCGGCAGCGTTTCTGGAACGAGCGTGTCGATGAGCGTCCGGAGTTGCTCGTCCGGGGCGTCGTCGCTGACCTGAATCTCGGTGAGGAACTGTCCGAGTGCGTAGTCCAGAAAGTCAAGCAGTAACTCGTCTTTGCCGTCGTAGTGGTAGTACAGCAGCGATTTGCTGTTGTCGAACTCGTCGGCGATAGTCTGTATCGTGAGATCACCGTAGCCGTGGGTGCTAAGCGCCCGGTAGGTCGCCTCCATGATCTCTCGCTTGACCGGATCGAGGTCGTCTCCGATTCCCGTTTGCTCTCCGCTGTCGTCGGTAGTGTTTCGCTGTCGTGTCATTGTATTTCCGCCTGCCGCAGATCCGGCGGTCTCCCGCCGCCACGATCGTATTCGGACCATCCGCCGCCGGGTCGAGTAATCCCTTTCGTTCGGTTGTGGGCCCCTTCGACCCGTCAGAGCTGGCACTCCCGCCCGATCTCTCGTTCGTATCGCTCTTTGATCGCCTCGAACAACGATTCGCCGATCGGCGTCCGCAGTCGCGGCGCGGCCGTCGCGAAGAACTCGTCGAGATCGTCGAACTCGTTGAACTCGTCGGTCGGATCGCTTCCGTCGTATCGATTCGCGCGCTCGTACGTGAGCGCCTGGAGGCAGTTATCTACCAGGTCCATGTCCTTGACGAACCGAGAGACCGGCGTCTCGCGTTCTTCGTACTCCTCCCACAGGTGACACGGCTCGTCGTCCTGAAACGGGTCGAGAAGGTCGCCGATTGCATCCCGTTCTATCGTTTCTTTCGTCTCTGCGGTGATTCGTTGGTCGTCCGCCGTCGCTCTGGTTGCAACGTCGCCCGTTCGCGCCTCCGCGGCGTCGTGGACGACGGCCATCGCAACCGCTCGCTCGCGGTCGACCGCCTCACCCGCACGGTCGGCGTACAGCAGGCACAGCATCGCCGTGCCCCACGTGTGCGCTGCGACCGACTCCGGCGATTCGACGCCGCGAAGGTCCCATCCCGTCCGTGTCTCGTCTTTCAACTCGAGCAGTTCGAGCAGGGAGCCGAGTTCAGCGTCCATGGGGTCCCTGATGGGACCCTGGTGATTGAACGTATCGCTCTGGTGGAGGCGAACTGGCGGTCGGTATCGATACTGGCATCGATCGTCGGCACTGTCGGTGCGCGAGCGGGCGCAGTGACGGGAACGGACGGTTCGCAGGTGGAACGACAAAGTAAAAGGTCGCGGGTGGCGACGTGTCGGGTATGTTCGGAGGAGGCGGCGGACTCAATCCGCGCAAGATGGAACAGATGATGCAGCAGATGGGGATCGACGCCGAGGATGTCGACGCCGAGGAGGTAATCATTCGCACCGACGAGTACGATCTCGTCTTCAACGACGCCGAAGTCACCAAGATCGATGCTCGCGGCCAGGAGACCTACCAGATCATCGGCTCGCCGGAACAGGTCGAGTCCGGCTCGGCCGGCGGTGCCGGCGGCGACGCCGACGCCGACACCGACGGCGATGGCTCGTCCATCCCAGACGACGACGTCGAGATCGTCGCGATGCGAGCCGATGTCAGCGAGGACGAGGCTCGAACCGCACTCGAGGAGAACGACGGCGACCTCGCCGCGGCGGTCGAGGACCTCGAGTGAGCCGACCCGTGCAGCGAGGGGAATACGCGTGAGCGATTCTCCCAGCGGGACGGCTGCGCCGTCCGATCGGTCGCCGGTTCTCCTCGTGCGCGGCGACCGCGAGTTCCTCGTCCAGCCCGGCGAGGAGATGGGAACCGACCTCGGCATCATTGCTCAGATCGGAAGAG
>NZ_AOIL01000049.1:0-201848 GCF_000337595.1 Natrialba taiwanensis DSM 12281
ATTCCTGCTGACCCGCTCTTCCGATCTGAGCAATGGTCCCCCGCGACATCGGGCTGGTGATCGGCGAGACGGGGATCGCTCGCGGCGACCGCGTCCTCGACGCCGGCACCGGAACGGGCGTGCTCGCAGCCTCGATGGCCCGGGCCGGCGCGTCGGTCGTCACCTACGAGCGCGACGCCGAGTTCGCCGACGTCGCCCGCGAGAACATGGAACTGGGTGGCGTCGAGGACGCCGTCGACGTCCGAACCGGTGACCTGACCGCTGAACTCGAGACCCTCGACCGCTCGTCGTTCGACGTGCTCACACTCGACACGGGCGATGCGGCGGACGTGGTTCCGCACGCCCCGGACCTGCTGGTCGAGGGCGGCTTCGTCGCCGTCTACAGCCCGTTTATCGAGTCGACCCGCGAGGTCGTCGACGCGGCCCGCGCGGCTGAACTCGCGAACATCCGCACGCGGGAGACGATCCAACGCGAGATGCAGTTCGACGACCGCGGTTCCCGACCCTCGACGGCTCCTGTGGGTCACACGGGTTATCTGACGATCGCGCGGAACGAATAGCGTCTTTTTACACCGTCACGGCCGGAACCGGCGACACATCCGAAGCGGCAGCTATGCTCCCGCAAGACGCGACAGACCGCAGCGTAAAATTCCGTTAGTTGTCGTCCTCGCGCCACTTGTGCTCGCACTCGGTACAGATGAAGAATCTCGTCTCGGATTCGTCGGCCGAGCGAATCTGTTGCATGTACCAGTACGCGCGGTCGTTGCCACACTCCGGACACTTCGCATCCGTCTCGGGAAGCGACGTCTCCTCCGAGGACTCGATGACCTCACTCGCCTCCTGATCTTCGGTGACGGTGTACTGATCCGCGTCGCCCTTCGGTTTCGTAAACCCGCAATTACCGCACTCCCAGACGCCGTCTTCGGCTTTCATCATCGAACCGCATTCGTCACAGAACTCCATTGTTGTCCGGCTTACGGCGGTCGAGCGACTTAAGCCACCCGTTTGGATACGGGACGGCTACCGGCCCGTCTCCCCGTGCGTCTTGCAGGTCCTTGCAGATCCGAACCCCCTCAGCCCTCTCCTTCCGACTGAAACGGCTCGCCCACCGCCTCCCGTGGCAACACGTTGTGCAACTCCGCCTCGAGTTCATCGGCCGTCTCGAAGCGGTCGGCCTGCAGCTGCCGAAGCAGCGACCCGAGGTTCCGTTCGCCGTCGGCGAGCACCAGCGTCGTGTCGCTGAACTCGTCTGCCGCATCGTCACTCGTCACCGGGTACGTGAGCGTCTCGAACGCAGTGTCGATCTCGTTCAGTTTGAGTGTCGATACCATAGGGGACGAAACGCCGTCTACCGGCTTGTACCTCCCCATCCGTGGCGATGACGCTCACTCGCGGGGACATTTCGGTTCGAAACGCTAATCGGTCGAGGGGGCACACGTCACTACCAATGCGAAGTCTCGTTCGACTGGTCGCTGCGCAGTTTGCCGTCGATCGGCGAGTGCTCGCGCTCGCGTTCGCCCGCATGGCGGACGGAATCGGGAACTCGTTTCTGGTCATCGTTATTCCCCTCTACATCGGAAGCGACATCGTCGGTGGAACGACGTTCGGACTGTCGGAGTCGATGATCATCGGCGTTATTCTCTCGTTGTTCGGTTTCTTCAACAGCAGTTTTCAGCCGCTCACCGGCCGTCTCTCGGATCAAACCGGTGCCCGAAAACGGTTCGTGCTGATCGGTCTCGCCGGCCTCGCAACGACTAACGCGGTCTATCTGTTCGCCGAAACGTACGTCTCGCTCGTCGTCATCCGCGCACTGCAAGGCGTCAGCGTCGCGTTCATCATTCCGGCGTCCGTCGCGCTCGTCAACGAACTCGCGACGACGCAGGACCGCGGCGGAAACATGGGCGTCTACAACACTTTCAGGCTGGTCGGCTTTGGCTCCGGACCAGTCGTCGCGGCCGCAGTCGTCAACGCGGGTCCGTACGGCCTTCCGATCGGAGGGCTGACGGTGTCGGGTTTCGATGCCGCGTTCTACATCGCGACGATCACGGCCGTCATCAGCTTCCTGCTGGTAACCGTGTTGATCACCGACCCGCAGACGACGCGAGCGAACGCCGGTGCGGACCTCTCGATTCCGATCCGGGATCAGTCCGGCCGGCACCTGCTCGATCCGATCTTCACGCTCGGCGTCGCCTCGCTGTTTATGGCGACATCGATCGCGCTCTTTGCGACCATCCAGATTCAGGTCAACGAACATCTACAACAGGGAGAGGTCTGGTTCGGGTTCCAGTTTGCGGCGTTTATCATCGCCCAGGTCCTGCTCCAGACGCCGATCGGCCGCGCCTGTGACCGCTACGGTCGCCGTCCGTTCATCGTCGTCGGCATGCTGCTCTTGATTCCGACGACGCTCTCACAGGGGTACGTCCCGACCTCGGAGACGATGTTTCTCGCCCGCCTTCTGCAGGGTGTCGCCGGTGCAATGGTCTTCGCACCGTCGCTCGCACTTGCGGGAGACCTCGCCGGCGAAGGCGAATCGGGCTCGAAACTCTCGGTGCTGACGATGGCTTTCGGCTTCGGCATCGCTATCGGTCCGCTTTCCTCGGGCGCACTGGTCGGATTCGGTTTCAAAGTGCCGTTCATCTTCGGCGCGGTACTCGCCACGCTCGGCGCAATCTTGGTCTACACGCAGATCGAGGAAACCCTCGAACACACCCAGCCGGTTCCGGTCGTCGGCGACGACTGATCGAGACCAATCCGATTTGACGCCGCGGGACCGACACACGACCACCACGAAACCGGCACAAAACCGGCTGTCAGCGCCACTACGACCCACGCTGCAACGCTGGAATCGGGACGCAACGCAAAAGTACCACATCCCCGTACGCTTCGACGATGACGCTCTCGGAGGAGGCCAGTGAACGGCTGGCCGACGTAGTGGAGTTACAGCCGACGAAAAACGCCGAGTTGCAAGATCGGTGGGGGTTAGAGAGCGGCAGCGAGGTCCACCAGTATCTGGAGAACGAACTCGGCGACTACTACTTTCGCGACGACAACAGTCTGATCCGCGCGACCGCCGAGGCAGCCGAACTGGTCGACGTCGAACCCGGTATCGAGAGCGACCCCGAGAACGAGGGCGTTCCCTCCCGCGTTCGCGTTCCCGAACTTCAGGTCCAGATCGTCGACGTACTGGCCGGTCCCGACGAGGAGTCCGAGAGCGTCGTCTCGGTGCTTCACGCGCTCCGGGACGAGTTCAGCGTCGATCCCGACGCCGAGGACGTTCGGTCTGGGTTACAGAGTCTGCGCCGGAAGGGTGTCGTCGAGGTCGAGTACCGGACGGTGCCGACGTTTCGGCTGGCCGTTTCGCGCGACGAGATCGATGTCGAGGTTGCCGACTGAGAGCTGCGTTCGGTCACTGACTCTGTAGCACGGGCCGCTGTTGATCGGGGGTCGGGAGTATTCGCCTGGAGTGGGTCCGTGCGATCGCGTCTGTGCGCCACATTCGATACCGTCCAGACGAATCTACTCGCAACGTATCTCCCGAACGAATAGAAGGGATTATTGACAGTATCTGCGTACTGTTCGACATGGACGACACCAGCAGCATCGATTACGCCCTTTCCCTCGACAGATTCGCGTTTACGTTCGCTATCGGACTGCTACTGATGGGGTATTCAGCGGTGACGTACTGGCAAGTCGCGTACTCGGCCACACGTCCAACGGTCTCAAATCTCTCTCCGGGCCTCCCTAATACACTCCTGTACCTTGCCGTGTTTCTGATCGGCGCAGTTCTGGCGTTCGCAGCGACCATGACTGCACTTTACAAGGTGTTACAGGATGCGGATTTCCAGCACTCCCGATAGGACAGTTGACTCTCGGTCGTGTACTGCGGCCGCCGGCAGAGGCGGGTGTGCCCTCGTGATCGATTTTTCATCGACTGCTATTCGACAGTCTGAGTGTGAGTGTGAGTCTGAATTTGGATCGGGATCTGGATCTGAGTTCGACAGTCTACGGCTGATTTTGATCGTGGGTCCCTGGGTCGATACCGGCCGTTAGTGGTTCTGTCCTGGCCGTCGCCGCCGCCGTCGTGCTGCCAGCAGTTGCTGGCACCGTTTTCCGGGACCGCCTTCGATCGGCCAGCCGCGCGTCCGCCAGACCGGCGGCTCCGGTTCGAACGCGGGACACGACCCGCAACACTCTGCCCCCGTCGGCTGGCAGTCCTTCGCCGTACAGTAGGGCACGAGCTGCGTTCCATCCTCGCGCAGCGTAAACCGTCGACAGTCCGGCCGCATCGTCTCGACGAACGACCGCCAGCCGCGCTCGTAGGCCCGCTCGGCGATCGCGAGTCGCGTCTCAGCTTTCGCGTCCGGATCAGCGAACTCGAAGCGAGCCGCCGAACCGTCACGATCGCCGCCGCTCGAGCGCTCTATGATCCGCGTTCCCGGCTCCTCGACTGCAAGCTGGCGGGGGTGCCACGCGATTTCGGCATCGAGCGTCGCCGAGTTCAGGACGAGGATGCCCGCTTCGACCGGAAGGTCCTCGAAGAGCACGGGTTCGACGCGGCCGTCGGTTTTCCGTGTGGCGACCCAGACCTCGTCCGCGAGCGCCATGCCGACGTCGAACTCGAGTTGGGAGGCGAGAGCGCGGGCGGCGCTCGCATCCAGATCGGGTTTGTTCTCGATGGCGACGATACGCTTGACCCACGCCGGATAGGGCCACTTGCGGCGAATCTGAATCCGATTGCCCTGCTTGCGCGTGTCCAGAACGTCGCGGTCAGCGGCGCGGTGAATCGATTCGCGGACGTACCGCCACGGATACCCCGGCTCGGGAAGCGCATCGCGATAATAGGTCCACTCTCGGGGTGCGTTTCGAACGACGTGCAACAGGTCACTGTCGAGTCGCTTCGGCCCGAACTTCGCGCGCTCGCGAAGGGCGCTTGGATCGCACTCGAGGACGATCGTGTCCCAGCGGCGGCGTTTCGTTCCGAGCTGTCGGGCGACGAGCGCATATGTGTCGGTCTCGCGTTCGTCCAGTGGCCACTCGCGTTCGGCCCATCGGCAGGTCCGTAGCTCGAAGCTGAACTCGGCAGTGTCCGTGCTCACGGACGCCGTTGGATGCGTGGGAAGAAAAACGCTGCTCGACCGATTCGTGAGGACGGTTCTCAACGCATCGTCAGTCTCGTCGCAGCAACGGTCGTCGTCAAGCAGCGGTAGTCACCGCCGAGCGGCGCGCTTACCGACCCACGCTGACCGTCCAATCGCTCTCGGCCGCATAAGTAGCGGCCCCGCACAAGTGGCGGGCGGGGACCGCTTACGCGTTGTCCTCGTCTAAGATTTCGTCTAAGTACTCGTGGGCGTCCTCCAAGATTTCTCGTGGGCCGTCCTGTGTGACGGTGTTGACTGCCTGCTCGTAGTCGCGCCATTGCAGGTCGCGGTGTTCGTTCGAGAGTTCAGCGCTCGCCTCGAACGACTTCGCAATAAAGAGGTGAACGGTTTTGTGAATCGTCTTGCCGTTCGCCTCGAAGACGTAATCGTAGTCCTTGCGAAACCCGTCGAGAAGGCGAAACTGATCGATACCTGCCTCTTCCTTTACTTCGCGGATCGCCGTCTGTTGTAGCTCTTCAGCTCCTTCGACACCGCCCTTCGGAAACTCCCAGTCGCCCGGGCGGCTCTTGAGTAGAAGATACTCGCGCCGGCCCCGCGTGTCGCGGAAGAGGATCGCGCCTGCGCTCGTAGCTTCGACTGCCATTATCAGTGCTAATAGATGCGACGTTAAGAGAATATCGGACTGTTCGTCGCGCGTAGACGTATCTCAGCAGGTTTTTACGCGCCGACCGTGGACGATTGGACAACACAGCCATGACCTTCGTCACCCGCCTTACGCTCCAGAGCGGCGATCGCGCCGCCCTCGACGGTATCGTCGACGACATCAAAACCACCGCCGAGCGGAAGGGTGCCGCCCTGAAGGGTCCCCACTCCCATCCGCCGAAGAAACTATCGGTGCCCCAGCCCTGTCGGCTGCACGCAGACGACGACCGCCGCTTCGACTCGTGGGACTACACGGTGTTCACCCGCGAACTCGAGATTCACGGGCACGATAACCTCGCCCGCAACATCGCCTCGCAGAACTTTCCGGATTCGGTCCATATCGAGGCCGAAGTCGAACAGATTCACGGTGCAGGCCGCGGAAACCGAAACTAGTCCCACCCGGTCGATCCACGGGTGCGTGCGTTCGATCCTGTCTACGGCTTCTCCAATGTCACCCAGTAATGGGCCTGATTTTCGCCGGATTCGTGCCGTACCTCGGCGACGTGCCACCCGGTCCCGACGGCGGCCTCGCGCACTCGTGAAGGACTGAACAGCCGAAAGAGCAACGTTTCGCCGACCTCTCCTTCGTACTCAAAGTGCAGCAATCGGTACGCCAGGCCGGGCGTCGGATCCGACCGGTACCCACACAGTGTCTCGGCGCCGTCGACCGTCGGATCGTAACAGTCCAGAACGGCCGTCGCCTCGGGCGCGGTCACAACTGCCAAGTCTCCGAGAAAGCGCCGTAATCCCTGCATCGACCCCGCAAGGCCGAGTTGCGTCCCGTGAGCGAGCGCCGACCGGAATTGGTTTCGGTCGAACGACTCCCGGAGTTCGAACATGTCGGCACGCCGCGCGTCGCGAACGCCGCGCTCGCGCATCGTCTCGACGAGGTGCTCGCTCACCTCGATGGCGACCGTCTCGAACCGCTCTTGAAAGTATCGCGCGTGCCGTCCCGCCCCCGCACCGATATCCAGGAGCGGCCCCTCCAGCCGCGATTCGAGCCACTCGCCGTCTGCACTCTCGCCGGTGAACGGCGTGAGGTAGAACTCGCCGATTGGATGCTCGCCGGATTCCGGCCCGTCTCGATGGATGAGCGGCTCGGTTTGGTTTCCCTGAACGCGATCCCGGATAGCGCGGCCGTACGGATCTGGTGACATCGCACCTCGAGTTCACTCGCCATCGGTACTAACGCTAGGTATGCATTGGTACCGAGACACACTGTCTGTGACTGCAATCGATGACGCCGTCTGCAGTGAGACGACTCGGTGACCGACCGACACCACGAGACGCGACTACGACCGGTCGGCACGCCTTTCACACCGCTCGACAATAGTCCGCTATGGTCGATAGCGACCTCGTCACACTCCGGCGAGACCTGCACCGCAAACCCGAACCAGCCTGGCGCGAGTTCTACACGACCGCTCGCATCGTCTCCGAACTCGAGTCTCGATTCGAACTCGACGAACTCCACGTCGGCCCGGACGCGCTCGCCGGCGAGCATCGGCTGGCCGTCCCCGACGACGCCGAACTGGCCGACTGGTACGAGCAGGCCCGCGAGTACGACATCGACCGATCGGTTCTCGATGAACTCGAGGGCGGTTACACGGGAGCCGTCGCGGTCCTCGAACGCGGCGAGGGACCGACGGTCGGCCTGCGGGTCGACATCGACGGTCTCCCGCGACCCGAGTCCGACGACGCCGACCACGTCCCCGCCGCTGAGGGATTCCGCTCGGAACACGACGGCGCGATGCACGCTTGCGGGCACGACGCCCACGCGACCATCGGCGTCGGGGTGCTCGAGGCCATCTCGGAGAGCGACTTCTCGGGCACGCTCAAAGTGTTCTTCCAGCCCGCCGAGGAGGTCATCGGCGGCGGCAAGTCGATGGCCAAGAGCGAGCACCTTCAGGACGTCGACGCCCTGCTCGCCGCCCACGTCGGCCTCGATCACCCGACCGGCGAGATCGTCGCCGGCATCGACGGCTTCCTCGCCGTCTCGCACCTCGAAGCCACGTTCACCGGTGAACCGGCCCACGCCGGCGGCCACCCCGAGCAGGGGCGAAACGCCGTTCAGGCGATGGCGACGGCCGTCCAGAACCTCTACAGCATCCCCCGACACAGCGACGGGCCAACGCGGATCAACGCCGGCGTCGTCGAGGGCGGCAGCGCCGCGAACGTCATCCCCGAAGAAGCCCGCATCGTCGCCGAAGTCCGGGGCAAGACGACCGATCTCATGGAGTACATGCGTTCGAACGCCCGCCAGGTGCTCAACAGCGCCGCCGACATGCACGACTGCGAGGTCGAGATCGAACTCGGTGCCGAGGCTCCCAGCGCGACCAGCGACGCCGATCTGGTCTCCGTCGTCAGCGATGTCGCCAGCGAAACGACGGGCGTCGAAACCGTCCTGGAACGAGATGAACTCGGCGGCAGCGAGGACGCGACGTTCTTGATGCAGGCCGTCCAGGACAACGGCGGCAGCGCCTGCTACGTCGGTATCGGGACCGACCACCCCGGCGGCCACCACACCGCGACGTTCGACGTGGACGAGGAGAGCCTTGAGCACGGCGTGGCTGTGCTCGCCGGTGCGATCGAACGGCTCGACAGCGAGCGGTAGTCGTTTCCGGTCCTGTTATTCCAGAATGTTATTATAACCCAACCAGTATAGGTATCTGACAGTGCGTTTCACTACAGTCACTGCTTGGCCCGACCCGGCCGAGGTGACGTGTCGGTGATCCAGCTGACGCGATTCCGGCTCGGACTCTGGCTTCGAATGACTGTCGCACTTATCTTAGTCACACTCGGCCAACTCACCATCCTTGCCTTTGAGTTCGTCATCGTTGCGATCTGTGTCGTATATCTGTACCTCGAACTCGAGACGCTGCTGGCGATCTTTTTCGTCTTCGGACTGGTCTTCACGTGCGTGTACGCCGGCTGGGTCGCCGTTACGAAACCGATACGGTGGCTCTATCCGGATCGGACGCTTTCCGATCGGATCGCTCATGACGGCGTCGCCGACGCTGTCGAATCCGTCGGTGAGTGGCTGCTGTCCTCACAAGTACTCATGAAGTGGCAAAAGTCCCTCGCGACACTCCTCACACTGGTTGTGGGACTCTTTGTCGGCTTCGCCGTCGCGGAGTCCACCAATTGGCGTGCGGCGATCAACCTCCAGCAGACAGCAGTCGTGGTCGGCGTTCTCGCAGTGCTAGCCCTCCTCGCGCGGGTCGTCTACGGCGAATGGACCGACGACGCGGCCGCGCTCCGTGAACTCGAGGACTCTGCCCGCGTGCCCGAGGACCCAGCGGTCGAACTTGCGGCCCAACGGGCAGCGGTCCAGGCTCGCGTCGACCGCCTTGCCAGGCAAGTCGACGTGCCGTCGCCGACGGTCGTACTCGGAACGTCGTCGACTCCGATCGCCGCAACCGCCGGCTACCGCCCCACGAGTTCGACCGTCGTCATTTCGCGCGGACTTGTCGACGTACTCGAGGCCGACGAACTCGACGCCGTCCTCGCACACGAACTCGCGCACGTCCAGAATCGAGATGCCGCAGTGGTGACGATCCTCTCGGTGCCGGCGGCGTATGCGTGGGAAATGGTTGAACGGTACGAGCACGGCGCCATCATGATCTTGGCCGGGGCAGTCCTCGCTGCGGTCCGCTGGTCCGTCGCCATCGTCAGCAGATACCGCGAATACTGCGCGGACGAGGGGTGCGTCGCGATCACCGGCGATCCTGCCTCGTTGGTGAGCGCTCTCGAGACACTTGATACCGAACTCGAGCACCGTCCCGCAGCAGATCTCCGACACCACGACTCGGGTGCGGCGTTCTCGATCGTGCCGCCTCCGTGGAAGGAACACCGGTTTTTCGATCGGACGCGGAAGTTCATCGACCGGAAACTGTTGGGAACACACCCGCCGACCGAAAACCGAATCGAACGACTCCGTACTCACGTGTGAAATCCGTTGTCGCAGGCCGGGAGAGCATCGAACACCGTGAGAAGCTCACACTCCGGGAAGAGAAGACTATCTGTACGTTCTCGACCGCGAACGGCGACGCCGTGAGGCGGACCGACGACTGACGTGGAATACGCTCTGTTCACCCGAAACGAGAGGGGGAGTGCTTTGTATTGGCTGTTACCGAGACATTGCGCCGTGTGGCGAAGCCACCAGTTCGCCGGATCCAGCGTGAGATTTCGTTGCTAGTACTTGGGGTCCGCGCCGGTCGTCTCGTACACCGCTTCCATCAGCTCGTCGCGGCGCTGTTGCCAGTGTTCGAGCGCGGCGGGGTGGTCGGGATAGTGCTCGTAGAGTTCAAGGAGCTCGTCGGCGCGGCGTTTGGTCTGGAAGAGGTTCCAGATAGTGCCCCAGTGACCGCGGCTGTTGAGCAGGCTCTCGAGCGCGAGTTTCGGGCCGATGCTGGTACTCCCGGAGTACAGCGCTTCGGCGAGTTTCTCACCGGGCATGGCCGCGAGCAGCCCCATCAACTCGTCAACGTCGACGGCCGTCGAGAGGATGTTGTATACGTCGAGTGCAGCGTAGCGCGCCCCGAAGTGGTCCATCACGCGCTCGTTGTACTCCCAGAGGGCCTTCTCGCCGAGGTCGCCGTCCTCGAGGCCAGCGATGATCGCTTCGGCGGCGTACTTGCCGGCGTAGGCGGCCCCGGCGATACCCCCGCCCGTCGTGGGGTTGACGTGGCCGGCGGCGTCGCCGATGGCGACGTAGCCCGGATGGACGGCGGAGTCGTACGGCCGGCGAGTGGGCAGTGCGGCACCGAGTTTGTCGTCGACCGTCGCGCCGTCGAACTCGGCGCGGTTCTCGAGGTCGTATTTGAGGTCGTCGACGAGTTTCATCGGCTCTTCGCTCATCTGAAAGCCCAGGCCGGCGTTGATCTCGGTTTCCGTTCGCGGGAAGTACCAGAGGTAGCCTGCGGCTCGTTCAGTCGGCTTGAAGACGAGCGCATCCGACCACTCGACCGGCTCTTCGACGTGAACGATCTCGCGGTAGGCCGAGCAGAAGTGCGAGTAGTCGACGTTGGTGTCGAACGTCGAGTTCGAGAAGTCGACGTAGTCCTGGAGCACGGAGAGCGATCCCGCGGCGTCGATGACGACGTCGGCCTCGTAGGTGCGCGGATCGCCCTTGTGGACGGCTTCGACGCCGGTGACGGGGCCGCCGTCAGATTCCTGGGTGACGTTCTGGACGACGGTATCGTAGTGGAAGTCGGCACCCGCATTTTCGGCCCCATCGATGATCCGACGGCCGTACTCCCAGCGGTCGATAACGGCAAGTTCGCCGGGAATCGGTATTTCGAGGACGGTATCCTCCTGTGGAATCTCGAAGCGGCCGTGATCGACGCCGGTGTTCGTGAACGCGGGTTCGAGGTGGGACTTCGGGATCGACTCGGGGAACGCGTCGGCTCCCTTGAGCGCGTCGCCGCAGGCGATGTGGCCTGCTTCGTCCTCGGTCTTGCGTTCGAGGACGACGACGTCGTAGCCGTCGCGTGCGATTGTCGCCGCCGCATAGCAGCCCGCGGTTCCGGCCCCGACGACGACGACATCCGGCGAGTGGGTCGTGCCCTCGAGGGTCGACGCGGCAGCCGACTGTTCCTGTGTGCTCATACCAACACTGTGGACACCGTGGTAAGAAAACGTTTTATGGTCTCTCCGTCCCCTGCTCGGGGTCAAAATACGTCCCAGCGACGGATCTCCACGTTCCCTGTTTCGCGTCCGAACCGACCGGCATTCGCTCGACGACAGGTTCGATCCCGCGAGTTTCGTCCCATCAACGAGGACAGAAGCGTAATAAAGAGTTTTAGTGCCGTTCTTCGTAGCTACTCGTATGACTGACTACACGATCGAGTTCGTCGGCACGGGTGAGACGATCACCTGTTCGGACAAGGAAACCATTCTCAGCCGGTGTCTCGAGGAGGGAATCGCCCAGGAGTACTCCTGTCGCGTCGGCATGTGTCTGGCCTGTTCGGCCGAAATCGTCGAGGGCGAGGTCACCCAGCCGGCGGCTCGCGGGCTCACCGAAGAGGAGGCTGAGTCGTACGCACTGACCTGTATGGCCCGCCCCCAATCCGATCTCAAACTCGACCGCGGGGAGTATCCGCCGAGCATCGAAAGTGAACTCGAGGCGGGCGGTGCGGGCGAGACGGCTGCAGCGGACGACTGAGACGCATCGAAGCGAACAGATCTGATTCCTTCCTTGCGAGCGTCCTCGTCCGATCGTCTGCACTGATTTGAACGCTGATTTATCGAAGGTGAGTGGCAAACGTTACTACGGGTGAAGAGAGAAGCGGCGTGTATGCCCGCCTACGACCGGTCATCTGCAACGGGATTTCGAGAAATCGATCGATGGCGCGGCGGTGTCGGCTGGATCGCGCATCCGAACGAGGACGGGGAGCGGGCAAGCCACGCGCTCGTAGGTACTGGCGGCGACGAGGTCTGGCTCGTCGATCCCGTCGATGCACCCGGGATCGACGAGTTCGTCGCGGAGTTCGGCGAGGTCGCTGGCGTCGCCGTGCTCTCTAGCCATCACGCCAGAGACGCCGGCCCCATCGCGACGCGCCACGACGTTGCCGTCCACATCCCGCAGTGGATGGGTCGCGTCGCAGCGCGCGTCGACGCCCCGATAGAGCGCGAGGAGCGCGTTCTCGGCACGCTGGGATTCGAAACTCGCCGTGTCGAACCGCTCTCGCTCTACCAGGGCGCGATCGCGTACCGCGACGCCGACGGAACGCTCATCGTTCCGGACCTGCTCTCGTCCGGGTCGGCCTACCCGATCGGCGACGAACGCATCGGCGTCATGTTGGGGGCTAGACTCTTCCCACCGCGAGAGCCGTTCGCTGCACTCGAACCCGAACGGATACTGTTCGGCCACGGCGAGGGCGTCTTCGAGGACGCGACCGACGCGCTCGACGAGGCGCTTGCCGGCGCACGCAGGCGATTCCTGCGCGCTCTCGTGCAAAACCTCGGGACAAACCTCCGGTTGTTTGGCGCTGCGATGAGAGACTAGCGCCGCACGGCGACGCTCAGAATTAGCTTCAGGCTCGTATCGACGACGTCTCGAACGTGTCCGGTTTCTCGACCGCGCCAGACCGACCGGTCGTCCACCCAGCCGATCGGTTCATCGCCATCAACCCATCGCCATCAGTCCACGAAATCGATATCGTCAGCGTCCATCTCGGGTTGGACCGGTTCGCCTTCACCGTCCGGCCGGCCGTAAATCTGGGGCGACTGGACGCCTGTCACGACGATCATCGTCCGCATGCTCCCCTCGAGCGTCTCGTCGATCGACGTCCCCCAGATGATGCGCGCGTCGGGATCGATCCGGTCGTAAATCTCCTCGACGACGCCTTCTGCCTCCTCGATCGACATATCGTTGCCGCCCGTCACGTTGACCAGCGCTGAACTCGCGCCGGAGATGTCGACATCGAGCAGCGGCGATCGCAGGGCGGTCTTGACCGAGTCCTCGGCCTTCGCTTCGGAGTCAGACTCGCCGAGGCCGATCATCGCGACGCCGCCGCGTTCCATCACGGTCCGCACGTCGGCGAAGTCCAGGTTGACGAGGCCGGGTTTCGTGATGAGTTCGGTGATGCCCTTGACCGAGCGCATCAGCACTTCGTCGCTCACCTTGAACGCCTGGCGGACGGGAAGTTTGCCGACGGAGTCGAGCAGTCGGTCGTTCGGGACGACGATGACGGTGTCTGAGACATCGCGGAGCCGTTCGAGGCCGGCTTCGGCGTTCGTCCGGCGAACCTCACCCTCCGCGGTGAAGGGGGTCGTGACGATCGAAATAGTCAGCGCGCCGGACTCGCGGGCGGCCTTCGCGACGACCGGTGCGGAGCCGGTTCCGGTGCCGCCGCCGAGTCCGGCCGTGACGAAGACCATGTCAGAGCCATCGATGGCGTCGTAGATGTCCTGTTGGCTCTCGAGGGCGGCCTCCTCGCCGACCTGCGGGAGCGAACCGGCACCGCGGCCGCCGGTCTTCTCCTCACCCATCAGGATCTTGGTGTCGGCCTCGATTTCGACGAGGTGTTGGACGTCCGTGTTGGCGGCGACGAGCTTCGCGCCGTGGATGCCCTCCTCGTGCATGCGGTTGACGGTGTTGCCACCGGCACCGCCGCAGCCGACGACGGTGATATCCGTCTGCAGATCCTGCAGAACGTCTTCCAGTTCGTCGTCCGTCATCGTCCCCGTCTGTCTGCTCGCTGACTCGTCGACCGACTGACCGTCCACGGGAGCGTCGGCCGACTCCCCGTCCTCGGCCTCGTCGATGGCGTCGTCGATGAGTGAGTCCATTCTTGACCCCTTCTAAACCATGGAGCATAATTACCTTTCCCCTACACGTCAGCCACCTGGTTGACATATTACTCCTGTATTACCTGTCAGGTGTTTTTTGCGTGATGACTGCGGTCCGGAAACGAGTAAGATATTCTTACTCCCGCTGTTCGAACCAATCAGATTAAAAACCGATCAGTTTGCTGACTGCACACGCGGTCCGGGCTGATCGATTCACCATCGACCGCGACGGGATTTCCATTCGCGAGTTCACCGAACTTCGGTCCCTCGGGGACGCCGGCTTTGCGCGCGAGTTCGGGATCGAAAGCGGTTTTTTCGGCGACGACGGCGTCCGCTTCGATCGTGACCGTTTCGTAGGTCGATTCGAGGAGCGCTGCGAGAGCCTCGATGATCGCGGTCCGCGCTGCGGGGTCGGGAACGGCGGCCCGCGATCCGACGCGGCTGCCGCCGTTGTCGGTGGTGAAGGCGACGGTTCGCTCCTCGACGGCGGCGCGGACGGCGTCGGAGTCGATCCCTTCCGCGGTGTCGACGAGGTCGCCCGGCAGGTCGACGACGGTGAACGACTCGGTGTCCTGATCACCGAACCGAACGCCGTCGTCGACGGCCCCAAGGTTCGACTCGACGGCGTCGACGAGTTCGAGCGAGCGGTCGCCGACTTCGCGGAGCCACGTTTCGCTGACGACGCGGTGGCCCGCGTCGGTCAGGGTCTTCTCGAGAACCGGCCAGTCGCCGTCGAGGAGCGCGATGTCGGCGTCGCTGGCTGCGAACGCCGCGTCGAGAACGTCTCGGTGGGCCGTCGGGTGGCCCAGCTCGTCGAGCGCCCAGTCGGCCGCCATGTGGCCCACCGCCCAGGGCGTCTCGCGGACGATTCGTTCGAACCGGGGCGCGTAGTGGTTGCCGCCGAAGCCGACGATCTGCTTCCGACGGTGCGGGGCGACGCCGCGGAGGGAGAGAATCGCGCGGGCGACGGCCCGTGCACCGGCGGGGTCGTCCCACTGCGCGTCGTCGCTGCCGAGTTCGGCGAACAGGGACGGACAGCCGACGTCGGTCGGGCCGTGGTGGGTGCACTCCATGCCGACTTCGTACGCGTCGGGAGCGAACTCGTCGAAGGCCCCGAGCAGTTCGGCGAGGGCGTTCGGGCAGGCCGCGGCGACGGTGTCCTCATCGCCGCCGAACTCGGCCGGGCCGAAGTTACCCGTGAAGTGGCCGGTCAGCAACGCGTCGGTGTCGCCCGAGTGGCGCGAGGCGAAGACGAGCAGATCGGGGTCGCAGTCGAACGCCGCGGCGGGCCGTTCGAGTTCGATGTGTAACTGCTCGAAGGTGCGGAGTTCGGCCCCGTCGGTGGTGTAGTAGGTGCCGCCGCCGTCATCGTCGGGGCGGCGTTCGTCTTGGCGGGTCTCCCAGGTTTCGAGTTCGCGCAGGTGGTCGCAGATGTGAACGGAGGCGCGGTCGGCGCGACTTTCGACGATCGCGAGGGTCGTGTCGCTGTCGCTCATATCCGTTCTGCGAAGCGCTCGTCGTTAAGTCGCCCGCTTTCGCTTTTTCCTTTCGTCCGCGTCTCAGAGCGCGAGCAGGGCGATGAAGACGCCGTAGCCGGCGATGAGGGCGACGCCGTCGCGGCGCGTGAGACGCCGGCCGTAGGCCATGAGCCCGACGACCATGACGGTGACGGCGACGAGAAAGGGGAACTCGAATCGGAGCGTTCCGGGCGCGATGTCGATGGGCGTGATGACGGCGACAACGCCGAGGACGGCGAGGATGTTGTAGATATTCGAGCCGACGACGTTGCCGATGGCGAAGCCGGCTTCGTCGCGGATCGCACCGACGACCGAGGCGGCGAGTTCGGGAAGCGAGGTGCCGAGGGCGAGGACGGTGAGGCCGATGAAGAGATCGGAGAAGCCGAGTGCGGACAGGAGGTCGGTGCCGCCGGAGACGAGCCAGCGCGAGCCGACGAGGAGCGCGAGCAGGCCGGCGAGGACGAGTGCGATGTCGCGGAAGGTGATGCCGCTTGCGGTGGCGGTACTGGCGGTCGCGTCCGTCGTGTCGGTTGCGCTCGTCGCGTCGGCGGTATCGCGGCCGGTGGCGTCCGCAGCGCTGTCGTCGTTCTCGGCCTCGCCGTCGGCGACATCGTCGGGAAGCTCGTCCATCGCGATCGGATCGTTCCCGGCGTTGTGCAGCAGGTAGCCGGTGAACCCGGCGAGTACGAGCAGGAAGACGATCCCCTCGATGCGCCCGAGCGTGCCGTCGAGCCCGAGAACGACCAGTAAGAGCGCGGCCAGTCCCATGACGGGGACGTGGCGACGCATGACCGTTTCTCCGACCGGCAGCGGACGGATGAGCGCCGAGACGCCGAGGACGAGGCCGATGTTGGCGATGTTCGAGCCGACGATCGCGCCGAGTCCGATGTCGGTCGAGACGTTCAGCGCGCCGATGGTCGACACGAAGAGTTCGGGTGCGGTGGTCGCGAACGCGATGACGGTGACGCCCACGGTCGCGGCCCGGATCCCGATCCCCAGCGCGAGCCGGCTGGCTCCGGCGACGAGGAGTTCAGCGCCGACATAGAGGGCGACCACGCCGGCCGCGAGCAGGAGGATCGGCAGGAGGGTTTCGCCAGACACGACCGGTGGTACTCACGAGGGGGGTATAAGCGATTCGAGACGAAATCTCCGCCGCGTCGAAGCCACACCCATTATACCCTCGCCGCGTCGAACCAGAGCCAGACATGGCTATGGACGTCTTCGGACTGCTCGGCAATCCCGTCGGCCACTCGCTCTCGCCGCCGATGCACGAGGCCGCCTACGACGAACTCGGATTCGACGCCCGCTACGTCACCTTCGAACCCGACTCGGACGAGCTCGCCGCCGCGATCGACGGCGCAGCGGCGCTCGGAATCACGGGACTGAACGTGACCATCCCGTTCAAGCAGGACGCGCTCGATCTTGTCGAGCCAGATGATTTGGCCGCGCGAATCGGGGCGGTCAACACGATCGACTTCGCGGATGCATCGACCGAGCAGCCGACCGGATATAACACCGACGCCGCGGGTGCGCTGCGCGCGCTCCGCGAGCACGAGGTCACGATCGAAAACGCCACTGCCGTCGTCGTCGGTGCCGGCGGTGCCGGCCGCGCGATCTCGTTCGCGCTCTCGGACGCGGGCGCTGACGTTGCGATCGCCAACCGCACCGAGTCGACGGCCCACGACCTCGCCGCCGATGTGCCGGGTGCGACCGGTCACGACCTCGCCGATGACACACTCGACTCCCTCCTCACGCAGGCCAACGTGCTGGTAAACGCCACCAGCGTCGGCATGGAAGACAACGCCACGCCGGTGCCGGCCGATGCGCTCCACGCTGAACTCGTCGTGATGGATGCCGTTTACCGGCCGCTCGAGACGCGCCTGCTTCGAGATGCCGCGGCGATCGGTGCGCAGACGGTCGACGGGGCCTGGATGCTGCTCTATCAGGGCGTCGAGGCGTTCGAACTATGGACTGACCGCGATGCTCCGGTCGATGAGATGAACGAGGCGTTGCGGTCACGGTTGTAGCGCCGGCGCGGAGCGCGGTAATTCCTGCGTTTCAGGCCTGTCGTATCAGACGAATTTAAGTGACAGAGACGACTATGTCGGGACAATGGCACTCCTCGAAAAGCTAAAGTCGTTGTTGGGTCTCGGCGACTCGAGTTCAGATCACCGGGGGTCTCGGGAAGTCGGTGTGACGGTCGAACGGGAACGGGAACGGGAACGGGCAGGTGACCAACAGGGAGGGGCAGCAGACGATACTGGTGCCGAGAGTACGCCAGCACCGTCGTCCGCGTCGTCCACGTCGTCCACGTCGTCTTCGTCGACCGAGCAAGCGTCTGCGGCTGATGATGGTGAGACAGGCGATGTTGATGCGGATGCTGATACTGGTACTGACGCTGACACTGCTACTGATCTCGCGACTGATGCCGACGCCGACGCTGACGCCGACGAGTCCGAATCGGCCGCAGCCGAAACGAGCGCTGCTGGGTCGACGGGGTCAGTAACCGAGACGCCCGACGAACCCGACGAGGCAGCCGAACCCGCCGAGGCAACAGGGCCGACGGAGACGGATGCAGCGCCGACAGCGGACAAGACGCCCGATCTTTCGGAACGAGCGGAGGGTGATGAGGAACCGATAGAAGAGCCCGAGCAGGAGCAAGAACCCGAGGCCGACGAGGCAGCCGAACAGGAACAGGACGACGACCCCATCGAACAGGCCGAGCCCGATGCCGCCGCCGAACAGGCCGATCCGGTCACGGATATCAAGGGTATCGGACCGGCCTACGCCGACCGACTCGCCGGTGCCGGCGTCAACACCATCCCCGAACTCGCCGACGCCGATGCAGCCGCACTCGCCGACGCGACGGACATCTCCGAAACGCGGATCCAGGGCTGGATCGACAGGGCTGAAGTCCGCTAAATTTGGAAGTACCGCAAGCGGCTGGTGGCGAGGATCCATCTTCGAACTCTCGCTTCTCGTCTTCCTGGCTCACGTTGGACCGCTGTATGAATCGCAACATGATTAGGGTACTGGCTCCTCTCAACGGCTATGTGCGACCCGCGTGTCATCACCTCGCGTGCGGCCTTTCGAGCTGTCGCCCGCGAGTCACTGCACTCGACGGATGGCGACGCTACGCCGACGACACGTGATCCGTGCGTTCGCGTGCCGGTCGAAGTCCAACTCACCGTTTCGGACCCGTTCCTTGCGTACCGCCGCGCACGTCTCTCGAGAGACGAGTTCAACGCAACCACCGACGCGGGAGGCGGCCGGCCGAGAAGTGCCGTTCTCGAGACCACCGGCGGGCAGTCCGGGTGGGGATACTTCGGTATCGACCCGATCGATCGGGTGACGGTCGGTGGCGAGGCGGTCACCAGGTCGAACGACGCCGGCTCTCCGTCACTCGCCGCACTTGAGTCCCTGCTCGCGGGGACGACCCTCGCTCGCGGCGACTGTGACGTTCCCGTCCCCTGCGGCGCAATCGGCTGGCTCTCCTACGACATCGCCCGCGAACTCGAAGCGCTGCCGAACGCGGCCGACGACGACCGCGGACTGCCCCGGCTCGAAGTCGCAGTGTACGACCGGCTGGTGTCCTGGCAGGCCCCGACCGAAGATGCGGTGACGCTCCGGATTACGGCGTGCCCGCTGATCGACGGCGGCACAGTGGGACAGGAACAGGAACTGGGACAGGGACAGGGACAAGCAGAGACGAGTTCAGCTGCTGTCGCCGCCCGCGCGAACGAGCCCCGGTTCCGGTTCGGGCCGACCGAGGACGAACTCGGGGCCGCCTACGAGTACGGTCGCGAGCGCGCGCTCGAACTCGCAGGTCGGATTCGAGAGGGTGATCCGGGGGTCGGAGCGCCGCCGGTCGAAACGCCCGCGGCGACCTTCGAGAGCGAGTGTGGCCGCGAGGCGTTCGCCGAACGCGTCCGTCGGGTCAAAGCGGCCGTTCGGGACGGAGAGACCTTTCAGGCGAATATTTCCCAGCGGTTAGTCGCCCCCGCGGCGGTCCATCCCGTCGCGGCCTACGACGCCGTCCGCCGCGTGAATCCGGCTCCCTACTCTTGCTTGCTCGAGTTCGGCGCTGTCGATCTGGTGAGTGCGAGCCCGGAACTGTTGCTCGAGCGCTCGGCGTCTGCTCGTGGACGCGGTCGGCACGCGCGCGACGGTGCCCTCGTCAGAACGGAACCCATCGCGGGCACGCGACCGCGCGGAGAGACGCCGGCCGCGGACGCCGAACTCGAGGCCGACCTGCGGCGGGACGAGAAGGAGCGCGCCGAACACGCAATGTTGGTCGATCTGGAACGCAACGACCTGGGGAAGGTCTGTGAGTACGGCTCCGTCGACGTGGCCGAGTACCGCCGGGTCGACCGCTACGCCGAGGTGATGCACCTCGTTTCCGATGTGACCGGCAGGCTCCGAGAGGGGGTATCGCTCGCGGACGCCGTCGCAGCCGTGTTTCCAGGCGGCACGATTACGGGCGCGCCAAAGCCCCGGACGATGGAACTCATCGACGAACTCGAGGCAACCCGTCGCGGCCCGTACACGGGAAGCGTCGGCATCTTCGGGTTCGATGGCCGAGCGACCCTCAACATCGTGATCCGGACGCTGGTCCGTCACGAAAACGAGTTCCATCTCCGCGTCGGCGCGGGGATCGTTCACGATTCGGACCCCGACCGCGAGTACGACGAGACGCTCGCGAAGGCCCGCGCGCTGTTGAACGCGGTCGACGAGGCGCTGGGTGACCGAGCCGATATGGAACTCGACGCCGAGAGGGAGGATTCCGACACGGTGGACACAAACGCAAATGCGAACCCAAACGCGAACACGAACACCAACCCGAACCCGAACGGCGGTGAGTCGCGTGACTGACCCGATCCGAATTCTGGTCGTCGACAACTACGATTCGTTCGTCTACAACCTGGTCCAGTACGTCGGCGAGGCTGTTTCGGCATCGCACGCGGCCGCAGTCCCCGACGCCGGCGAGGTGCTCGTCCGCCGCAACGACGCCCTCGATCTCGATACCGTTCGCGAACTCGACCCGACGGGAATCGTCGTCTCTCCCGGCCCGGGAACGCCGCGGGAGGCCGGCGTCTCAGTGCCGCTGTTCGCCGAAACCGACTACCCGATCCTCGGGGTCTGTCTCGGACACCAGGCCCTCTGTGCGGCTCACGGGACACCGGTCGGCCACGCGCCGTCGGTCGTCCACGGCAAACCGTCGACGATCAGCCACGACGGCGCGGGCGTGTTCGCCGGCCTCCCGGCGCAGTTCCAGGTCGGGCGCTATCACTCCCTCGCCGTCGAGCGCGACGCGCTGCCGGAGTCGCTCGTCGAAACCGCACGGACGACCGACGATCGGCGTATCTCGATGGCGGTCCGTCACCGCGAGAAGCCCCACTTCGGCGTGCAGTTCCATCCGGAGAGCATTCTGACGCGCCCGGCGGCAGCAGAATCGACGACCGACCACGATCCTCACACCGACACCCCTGACGGCAATGATACCGGCGACGACATCACGCTTGCACTCGGTAAACAACTCATCGAAAACTTCTGCCGGCTCGCAGCCGCCCCCTCGAACACGGAGGCTCGCCGATGACTGACGGATCCGAGCACCAGTATCACGTCGACGGTGAACTCGTTCCCGCGAGCGAGGCCACTGTCAGCGTCGACGACCGCGGCTTTCGCTACGGCGACGCCGCCTTCGAGACGCTTCGCGCCTACGGCGGCACGGTCTTCGAGTGGGATCGCCACGTCAATCGCCTCGAACGGACTTGCGAGGCGCTCTCGCTCGACCACGGGCTGTCGGACGACGACCTTCACCGGCGCATCCGGGCCACCCTCGACGCAAACGAACTCGACGACGCCTACGTCCGCCTCTCGATTACACGGGGTGTCCAGCCCGGCAAATTGACGCCTCGGTCCGACGTCGACCCGACCGTCGTCGTCTACGTCAGCCCGCTCCCTCGCGGTGGTCTCGATGGGCGGCCGGTCTGGGATGCACCGGCGACCGTTCGACGGGTCGACACGCGGCGAATTCCCGACGACGCGCTTCCGTCGGGCGCGAAAACGCACAACTACCTGAACGGCATCCTCGCTCGAACTGAACTCGCCGCCGCCGATTCGCAGGCCGACGAGGCGCTCATGTGCGATACCGAGGGTTTCGTGGCCGAGGGTGCGACGAGCAACCTATTTTTCGTCCGGGACGGCATCCTCTATACCCCCTCGACCGACGGCTCGGTGCTTCCGGGCATCACGCGCGAACTCGTCCTCGAACTGGCCGAGACGACCGACGTGCCGGTTCGAACGGGTGCCTACGAGTTCGAAACTGTCGCCGGCGCCGACGAGGCGTTTCTCACGAACCGGACGTGGGAACTGCGTCCGATCGAAAGCCTCGACGGAACCCCTATCGGCGGCGGGCCGATCACGGCACAGCTGTCGGGGCTGTACGATGAACTCGTCGAGCGGACGTGTTATTCGCTACCCGGTGGGAGCGACTGGCTCTAAGGCGCGAGACTGCTTCCAGCAGCGGCTTGCTGAGTCGAAACGTTGACCACGCGGCGCTCAAAACTGCGTTCCGATGGGGATTGACGCCGAGCGGCGGATCGCAGCGCTTTCCGAGGTACCGAGGGACTCGACGCTGTTGTTTCGAGTTGCAGAACGGACACTGGACCAGTCGACCGACTCCGCAAGCGACGGTCGTGCGAACGCGCCTGAATCTGAGCAGGAGGCGATCCTCGTCGCAACCAGAGTCGAATCCGGTGAGCAACTCGAGGTCGCCTGCTGGCTCAACTTCTGCCAGCACTTTACACACATCAAACTCGACAAAGGCTCCGGTGCGGCCATGCGCAATGACGAACTCGTCTGTGAGAACCACGGGGCGTACTTCGAGGCTGACTCCGGGCTGTGTACGTACGGTCCCTGCGAGGGCGCGACGCTCGCTGCACTCGACGTGACGGTCGAGGATGGAGCCGTCTACCTTACCGACGACGACTACGAGTTCGTCGGCCGCGGTCCGGTCGAGACGGACGACGATCTCACGTCGACCTCGAACGTCGAGTTCTAACTAGGGCGTTCGGATCGCGGTGGGGTGGACGAGGTCGCGTTCCTGGTCGTACTCGATGAGGCCGGCGTCGACGAGCCGCGGCAGATGGTCGTGATACAGGGAGATATACGTTTCCGCGACGCGATCGGCCGGGAGCTCGGCCACTGTCGTGTCAGTTTCGCGGACGGCAACCTCCTCCGCCACGTCGGGCAGGGTCAGATCGTCCTCGTAAGTGGTCATCACCTCGAGAAACAGGCGCCGTCGTTCGCTGGCGAGGAGTTCGAACGCGTCATCGATGGCTGTCGGGTCCGTCAGGTCGTCGCGAGCCTCGAGCCAGTCGAGGGCTGCGAGGATGAACTCGGCGCAGTCGACGGCTGAGTGAGAGGTTGCAGTCATGTGTGATAGTGGGTGCTGTGGGTAGCGTGCGGTGGGTGTTTGTGTGTGGCCGTCTCCGCGGGCAGTTGCGTGGGGACCTCGCTGTGGGCAGTCGCATGGGTCCGATCTGAACGGGAATCTCGATCGCGTGTTCGAGACTGTGTCCCCATTTCTCGGGACCCCACTAAATATTAGTGTCGAAGTGAGGGTAGATTTTTCTCGATTCCTTATCTATCGGTCTCCGTGAGTGTTTCGAGCGCGGGCAGTGACGCGGTCTGGGCCGCGAACACTGTCCCTCGAGACGCTCAGCTACAGTGTCACGACTCGATCGTAAACGTCGGCTCCGTGACCGACTCGCTCTTACAGGAGGGACACCGGGACGGGCGATTCACCAGGTCGTCGAACTCCTCGAACCCGCAGTCTCGACACTGCGGTGGTGCAACAAGGAGTTGTTCGTCCGTTGGATCGACCGACCGAGAAACGTGTTCGACATGCCGGAGTACTGCCTCCGGCGTCAGCTCGAGTTGCACTGCGAGTTCACTTGGCGTCGCTGGCTCGGCGCGAAGCGCGTCGGCGAGTCGCTGCCGGGTCGTTTCGTCGGCCTCTCGCATACGGACTGGTTCGCACCCAACTGTTATCGGTTTGGCGCTCTCCTCACAGTGGCCCTCACTACTACTGGAAATAAGCAGCACCGCCGAATCGCCCGATAGAGCCGGGGCGGTTCATGAAAGGGTAAGTAACTTACATCCAGCAGATGAACACGCTCTCATGAAGGCCGTCGTCCTCGCAGGTGGCTATGCAACTCGCATGTGGCCGATTACGAAACATCGGCCCAAGATGTTCCTCCCGATCGGTGACTCGACCGTGATCGACCGAATCTTCGCTGAACTCGAAGCGGACGAGCGAATCGACGAGGTGTTCGTGAGTACGAACGAGCGATTCGCCGCCGACTTCGAGGCACACCTCGCCGACAGCGAGTTCGACAAACCCCAACTCTCGATCGAGGACACGACCGAGGAGGACGACAAATTCGGCGTCGTCGGCGCGCTGGCCCAGTTGATCGACCGCGAGAACGTCGACGACGACCTGCTGATCATCGCCGGCGACAACCTGATCAGTTTCGATATCGACGACTTCCTCGATTACTTCCAGGAACAGGATGCGCCGACGCTTGCCGCCTACGATGTCGGTTCGCGGGAGAAAGCCAAATCCTACGGCCTGGTTGAACTCGAGGGTGACCGCGTCGTCGACTTCCAGGAGAAACCCGACGATCCGCGGAGTACGCTCGTCTCGATCGCCTGTTATGCGTTTCCACGGGATTCGCTTTCCTTGCTCTCGACGTATCTCGAGGAGGGGAATAACCCGGACGAGCCCGGCTGGTTCGTTCAGTGGCTCCAGAACCGCGAGTCGACGTACGCCTACACCTTCGAGGGTGCGTGGTTCGATATCGGGACGCCCGAGAGCTATCTCGACGCCGTCTCCTGGCACCTCGACGGCGAGTCGCTGATCGCCGATTCGGCGACGCTCGAGAACGTCACGATCGGTAACAACGTCCACGTGATGGGTAACGTAACGCTCGAGGAAACGACGGTCGACCACGCCGTCATCTTCCCGTCGGCGACGGTCCAGAACGGCGATATCCGTCGGTCGATCATCGACGAGGGGACGTATCTCGAAGATCTCGATCTGGCGGGCGCGCTCATCGGGGCCCACACGACGATTACAAACGGTTCGCCCTAGTATTCAGCCCGCGTAGCACTCGTTTCCCCTGGTTCTGATGCAGGAGAGAAGCATGATCAGCAGTAAACATTTAATCGGGGTGAGCCCGTAGCATCAGCCATGCTTGATGCCCTTGCTGGGAACGCGCCGCTGTTGCTCCTGTCGGTGGGTCTCATCCTCATGCTGCTCGAGGCCCTCTCCCCCGGGGCACATCTCATCGTTATCGGTGTCGCACTGGTCGGTGCAGGGCTGATCGGCGTCCTCTTCCCGGGGCCCCTGAACCTGTTCGTTCTGGCAGCACTGACGCTCGGATTCGGGATCGTCGCCGCCTACATCTACAACGAGTTCGACTTCTACGGCGGGAAGGGGACGGCCCAGACGTCCGACTCCGATTCCCTGTCGGGTTCGACGGGCTACGTCACCGAGACGGTCTCGACCCGTGGCGGCGAGGTGAAACTCGACGATGGCGGCTTTGCGCCGTTCTACAGCGCCCGGACGACCAGCGGCACGATCGAGGAGGGCGAGGAAGTCATCGTCATCGATCCGGGCGGCGGCAACGTCCTGACGGTCGAATCGCTCGGATCGATCGGCGAGGACGAAATCGATCGGGCGCTCGCGACGGAGTCTACGGATGCCGAACGCGAGGCCACCGAACCGGAGGCGGTCGACGATGACAGTACCGACGCTGGTACCGACACGGAGACGACGACCGGCTCGTCGAGTTCCGATTTCGAGGGCGATGACAATGACAATGGCGATGGCGGTGGCGATAGAGAGAGTGATGGCAGGGACAAGGACAATGTGGACGCCGATGCCGATACGGACACACAGCCCCGGTCTCAGTCCCAATCATCATCCGTTCTCAACGAATCTCTCTCCGAAACAGACCACTCTTGAGGTGAGTTCGGCTGCCTTAGGTAAATACGGGAACACTTTTCCCGTCACCGCCACAAGGGCAGATTATGGTCGTAGAACTGTTCCCCCTGCAGACCGCCGGTACTATTGCACTGTTCCTCGGTGCACTCGTCCTCGTCCTCGTCATCGCCGCACTTCTCAGTGCGATCGAGATCGTCGACGCGTACGAGAAACGAGCACTCACCGTCTTCGGTGAGTACCGCAAACTCCTCGAACCCGGTATCAACTTCGTCCCGCCGTTCGTCTCGAACACCTACCGGTTCGACATGCGAACGCAGACACTCGACGTTCCCCGCCAGGAAGCCATCACCCGCGACAACTCGCCCGTCACGGCCGACGCCGTCGTCTACATCAAGGTGATGGACGCCAAGAAGGCGTTCCTCGAGGTCGACAACTACAAGAAGGCCGTCTCCAACCTCGCCCAGACCACCCTCCGTGCCGTCCTGGGCGACATGGAACTCGACGACACGCTCAACAAGCGCCAGGAGATAAACGCCCGCATCCGCCAGGAACTCGACGAACCCACCGACGAGTGGGGTATCCGCGTCGAGAGCGTCGAAGTCCGCGAAGTTAACCCCTCGAAGGACGTCCAGCGCGCGATGGAGCAACAGACCTCCGCCGAGCGTAAACGCCGCGCCATGATCCTCGAAGCACAGGGTGAACGCCGCAGCGCCGTCGAGAAGGCCGAAGGTGACAAACAGAGCGAGATCATCCGCGCACAGGGTGAAAAGCAGAGCCAGATCCTCGAAGCGCAGGGTGACTCCATCTCGACCGTCCTGCGCGCTCGCTCGGCCGAATCCATGGGCGAACGCGCCGTCATCGACAAAGGCATGGACACGCTCGCCGATATCGGCCAGGGCGAGNTCGCTCGGCCGAATCCATGGGCGAACGCGCCGTCATCGACAAAGGCATGGACACGCTCGCCGATATCGGCCAGGGCGAGTCCACGACGTTCGTCCTCCCGCAGGAACTCTCCTCGATGCTCGGCCGCTACGGCAAACACCTCTCCGGCAGCGACGTCAAGGAAGACGGCACCGAACTCGAGAGCCTCGGATTCGACGAGGAGACTCGCGAACTGATCGGTCTCGACGACATCAGCGAGATCATCGGCGAAATCGACCAGGAGGCCGATATGGATGTCGAGGCGATGGAACAGGAAGCACAGGCGATCAAGGAGGGCCAGGACCCTGCCAGCATCTCCGATCCCGACGATGTCATCGAAGAGATGGACCAGGAGTTCCAGGAAGGCCAGACCGACGGCGGCGCTCCTGTAAGCGAGAGCGACTCATCGGAAACGGACGATTCAGCGACGACTAACTGATACCTAATCGCTGAATCGCTCCCGTTCAGCCCACACAACCCGCGGCAATCCAAACTGAACTCGGGCAGCTGCTCCGAGTGCAGCCGACTTTTTCGTCCCGCCCGAGACGCAACCGCTTCAGAAACGAGACTGTCTTCGCTTTCAATTCGAGTGAGGGAGCGAAACCTGTTTTACGGTACAGGTCCTTTCGGACGATAGACACTCATGACATCGTCCGACGGGGTCGACGACGAGAAACGAGCCACCTTGCGCCGCTTTGCCGCCGTTGGTGCTGCTTCCCCGCTTGCTGGCCTCTCCGAGACAGCGTCGGCTGAAACGGGCGATAACGACGCTCGCGACGCGATCACCGGCTACCTCTCGACGACACCCGGTGCACACTTTTCGAAAATCCGGGATGATCTCCAGCTCGGAACCGGCGAAACCCAACACCACCTGCGTCACCTGACGGACGCCGGAACCATCGAGCGCTACCGGGATGGCGACTACAAACGGTTCGTCCTCGCGAACCGTTTCGACGAGTTCGAAAAACACGCACTCGGCTACCTTCGCCGCGAGACCCCTCGCGGCATGCTCGTCGAACTCCTCTCGGACCCGGACGCGACCGGCGGCGATCTCGCGGACGCACTCGCCGTGTCCGCCCCGACGGTAAGCAAGTACGCGGGTGAACTCGAGGAGGCGGGACTGCTCTCCCGCGAGGGTGGCTATACGGTCGAGCGCCCGACGACGGTGCTCTTGCTCGTCGTGCGCCACGCGGACTCGTTTGGCGAGCGAGCGATGCGACTCGCGCGGGACGCGGATCAGCATCTGGCCTATGACTATGCGGGCGATGCGCGCGAGTTCTAACCGGCACGTGCCGACTCGAATCGAGTTCGCACTCGGCACTCGGCACTCAGCGGTCGAGGTCGTCGAGTAGCGTCGACAATTCGGTCAGTGAGTCGAGTTCGTAGGTCGCGTCGGCAGGGCAATCGAGGTCGCGATTGTGCTGGCGGCGAACGAACGCGGTCTCGAGGCCGGCAGCGGTGCCAGCGATGACGTCTTTCTCGAAGTCGCCGACGTAGAGGCCCCGTGGGTCGTCGATGCCGAGTGTTGCGAGGGCATCTTCGATGTAGTAGGGATTTGGCTTTCGGCGGCGGTAGCCGTCGATGGTCGGGTCGCGCCCGCGGATGACATCGAACTCGAACTCGAAGTGGTCGGCGACGAACTAGGCGGTCTGGTGGCGGTTGTTGGTGACGAGGCCGAGGGTCGTGCGTTCGGCGAGTTCGTCGAGAACGATAGTGTCGTCGTAGCGGCCTCGGTCACCCGATCGAAGTCGGTCGTGGGTTCCGTCGGAGGCGTATCGTTCTGCGAGTGCCCAGAACCGGTCGGGATCGATACCGAGTGCGGTGCAGTGCTCCGAGAGGTGGGTTGTATCGTGTCGTCTCAGCTCGCGGCGCTGGGCGGGTGACGGTGTGGCATCGAGTTCGGCGAGGGCGGCGTCGACGGCGTCGGCGTACACCTGGGGGCTGGTTCGCGGGCCCTCGAGGATGATGCCGTCCATATCGAAGAGGATCGGGAGTGGCATTCGGTAGTAACGAGGTGGACGGAGGAGCGAATAAAGGCGAGGGAAACAGGTGTCCCGTGGGCGGTGAGGGTGGCAGCCTTAGAGACTGACCTTCCAGGTGGTGCTCGAGGAGTAGCCCCACTTCTCGATTTCGACGTCGCAGTTGTCTTCCTGCAGGGCGCTGATGTTCGAGCCGACCTCCTTTGCGGTCATGCCGAGTTCCTGTCCGATGAGTCGGGATTTGAAGTAGGTTTTCGTGGCTGCGTGTTCCCGGAAGTACTGCAGGATCTGGCGTTGTTTGCTCGTGAGGTCGGGGGCCATTGCGGTGCTCATACTACTCGGCACGGCGGTGATTCCCTTAGGGGGTTTGGTACGTGAAGTTAACCCGCCGCCTGCGTGCGGTTTCAGGGGGAAGTAATAGATCGATAATCGTCTCGAAAGGGGAAGTTGGTACGTCCAGTTAATACGTTCAGCGCGTTGACTCTCCGGTGTGGCTGACCATCAGGTTCGTGGGCTACTCTCGATCGTAGTAGCCGGTCAGAAACGGTCCGAACGCACACGCGACGCCCTCCGCGAGCGCCTGCGTTCGGTCGGTGAGCCCGTCGGTCAGGACGCCCGCCGCTCCCTCCGTTTCGGCGACGCCGGTCGTCTCGAGCAGGTCGTCCATCACCGGGCCGAGTTCGTCGCCGGCCTCGAGACGACTGGTCACGTCGTCGGGGAGACGCAGTGACGGGCCGCTGCCGACGTCGGTGTGCGTGCCGTCCGTGACGGCTGCCCACATGATTAGCGAGAGACTATCCGTGCCGTCGAACCGAGCAACGCCGCCTTCCAATCCGACGCCGTAGTCGGGTGGCTCACTGTCCGGTTTGTCCGCCAGCACCCGGTACGCACGACGAGCGCGGTTGCGTGCGCCGGTAATCGTCTCCTCGACAGACCAGGGCTGTTCGGAAACGCCGGAATCGACCGCGACGGCCGTAACTGTCGGCTCGAACCGCTCGAGCGTCCGTTCGACGGCCCCGATTTTGACCGGATTCGTGCTGCCAACGACGACGTTCATGGCCGGCAGTGGGGGCCGTTCGTACTTGGGTTGGCCGGTTCGGTTCGGCCGCTTGTTCTATTGTCATCTATCATCCCTGTTCGGACGAATTACGCGTTTTCGAGCGGTGTCAAGCGCAGATTCCGAAATCCTTAACCCGTGTGTCCCGGAACGGGGTAGGTAACGAATCCGTCCGGGCTTTTGCAATCGCCTGTCCGGGCAGTATTTGCCACCGTATGACAAACACATCATCAAACACGAGAGTACGGCGTAGCGAACAGGAGACGGCCGAACAGGAGACCGAGACCGAAGAGAGCGACCTGGTCTGTCCAGAATGTGCAGGCAACCTCGTCGTCGACGACGAACACGGCGAAACCGTCTGTGAGGACTGCGGGCTCGTCGTCGAGGAGGACTCCGTCGACCGCGGTCCCGAGTGGCGCGCCTTCGACGCCGCCGAGAAAAACGAGNACCGTCTGTGAGGACTGCGGGCTCGTCGTCGAGGAGGACTCCGTCGACCGCGGTCCCGAGTGGCGCGCCTTCGACGCCGCCGAGAAAAACGAGAAGTCCCGCGTGGGCGCACCCACGACGAACACGATGCACGACAAGGGGCTCTCGACGAACATCGACTGGCGCAACAAAGACGCCTACGGGAACTCGCTCGGCTCCCGTCAGCGCGAGAAGATGCAGCGCCTTCGCAAGTGGAACGAACGCTTTCGCACCCGTGACTCCAAGGAACGCAACCTGAAGCAGGCGCTGGGCGAAATCGACCGCATGGCCTCCGCAGTGGGCCTGCCGACGAACGTCCGCGAGACAGCCTCCGTTATCTACCGACGCGCACTCGACGAAGACCTCCTTCCTGGTCGCTCGATCGAAGGCGTCTCGACCGCCTGCGTCTACGCCGCCGCCCGCCAGGCCGGCGTTCCCCGCTCGCTCGACGAAATCGCCGATGTCTCCCGCGTCGAGAAAAACGAAATCGCTCGCACCTACCGCTACGTCGTTCGCGAACTGGGACTCGAAGTCCAGCCCGCAGACCCCGAGAGCTACGTTCCGCGATTCGCGTCGGGACTCGACCTTTCGGACGAAGCCGAACACCGCGCTCGCGCGCTCCTCCAGAACGCCAAGGAAAAGGGCGTCCACTCCGGCAAGTCCCCGGTCGGACTCGCCGCCGCGGCCGTCTACGCCGCCGCACTGCTGACCAACGAGAAGACCACGCAGGCCGCCGTCTCCGACGTTGCGGACATCTCCGAAGTGACCATCCGGAACCGCTATCACGAACTCCTCGAAGCCGAGGAAACGCTCGGACTGGCGTAATCGGTCTCTCCTGATTCGGTTGGCAGCAACTTTGCATCAGCGCTTCTCTCGCAACACTCGCCGGACCGACACCGTTTTTCTCACGCTCGTCTACGTTCTCGGTATGGGTCTCGAGTTCGATTCGTTCACGCTCGCCGCGTCGACTACCGATCTCAGCGAGGAACCGGCCGCCCGCGAGTTCGCCGACGCGATCGAGTTCAGAATGGATCTGGCGAGTGAGCCACTTGCCGCTCTCGAGGCGTACGACGAGCGGGTCGCGTCCACGCCCGATTCGGTGCCGATTCTCGCCACGAACCGGGCCGCGTGGGAGGGCGGCGAGGCGGCGGACGACGGCCGACTCGAGACGCTGGCCGCAGCCGCCCGATTCGACGCCGTCGAGGCGATCGATATCGAACTCGAGTCGCTTCGGGCGGGTGCGACGGCAGCGACTGACGCCCGCAAAGCGGCACGAGAACGCGACGTGAGTGTCGTCGTCTCCGCCCACGACTTCGAGGCGACGCCGCGTGCCGTCGAGATGCGTGAGACGCTTACCGAGGCCTGTGAGTACGGCGACGTGGGCAAACTCGCCGTAACGGCTGCGGATCGCGAGGATGCGCTGGCGGTGCTCACGGTGACACACCAGCTTACCGCCGCCGGACACGACGTGGCAACGATGGCGATGGGCGAAGCCGGAAGCCATACCCGAGCCGTCGCCCCGGTCTACGGCTCGCGGATCGGCTATGCTCCAGTCGTCCCCGAGCGGGCGACGGCACCGGGTCAGTACGACCTCGAGACGCTCGCCGAACTCGTCGAGCGGCTGCAGGCAGCTTCCCCCTCGGCTGCGTGAACTGACTCGTTTCGCCGCTCGAACGGGACGATCCGGCTGCAGGCATCTCCATCCCGGCTGGAGGGTCCGTTCTCAGTGACCATCTCTCGTGCGTGACTATCGAAACGAATCGGAATGTTAAGGGGCTGGCACTCCGAGGACTAAGTACGATGACTTGGCTTCGTGCGCTCGTTATTGGTGGGATCTCTCTTCTCGTCCCTGGAGCCGGCCACGCGCTGCTTCGGGACTGGCTTCGCGCGTTCGCTTTCGGCGGGCTGTTTATCGTTGCTGGACTGTTCTTCCTGCCGACAGCAGAAATCGCTGCGGCTGATTCGTTCGCCGATAGTATGACGATCGCAACCCAGGAAACCGAGCGGATCACCCAGTTCCTCTTCTCGTTTATCGCGCTGTTTGCCGCAATCGATGCGACCTTCCGCGCGCTGGGAGTCCCGCCCGGCCGGGGTAGTAACGACGCGGACGGGCCGACCTGTCCAACCTGCGGCAAAGAACTCGACGAGGACCTGTCGTTTTGTCACTGGTGTACGACTCGACTCGAGTCGCCGCCCGCCGGCGAGGGTGAGACGGCAGGTGCCGTTAACGCGACGGACGAGTCTCGAAACCACTGAATTGCCGACCGTCAAATGACGACCAACGAGCGGAGAACATCAAACGGCGAACATCAAACGACGACCGCCGACCCGGCTACTTCTCGATAATGCTCTCTTCGACCGCTTCTCCGAAGTGGCGAGCGGTATCCTCGTAGTACAGGAGGAGTTCGTCGCCGGCCTCGAGTTCAGTCACCGCCGTCCGTCCGGTCGCCGTTGCTACCTTGATCGTCTCCGCGTTCTGGAGGAGCGTCTCGATTCGGTCGCCCTCGTCCGTTTCCAGGGCGACGCGGAACATCGGCCGCTGCTCGATCTTGACGCGGCCGACGATGGCCTCGCGCGTGTTCCCGTCCGTATCGACGATCTGAACCTCGTCGCCGCTTTGGAGTTCCGAGAGATACTTCGTTCCCCCGTCGGGTGTGCGAACGTAGGCGTGAACCGCTCCCGCGTTGACCCGGAACGGGCGCGAGGCCACGTATGGCGAGTCGGCCGTTTCGGCGTGGACGAAGACCAGCCCGCGGCTCATCGAGCCGACGAGCATCCCCTCGTCGTGTTCGAGCAGGCTGCCGGTATCGACGCAGACCCGATCTGCGCTGCCGATCTGCTCGACATCGAGCACCTCGGCGAACTCGAGGTCGAGCGATTCGCGTTCGGCCTCGTCGCGGACCTCGACGGTTCGTCTGATCTCGTCCGGATCGTCGGCATCGAGGAGGACGGCGTCGGAGCCGAGTTCGAGCGTTTCGAACGCGGTCTTTGCCTCCTCAGCGCTGGTCACGCCCGCGACGAGGTCGGTTTCGTCGCCGATGCGGGCGATCAGGTTTTCGAGCGGGATGATCGTCCAGTCCTCGCCGATGACGATCGTGTACTCGCCTTCCTCGGCGGCCGTTTCGGCGAAGGCCTCGTACTCCGTATCGAGGATGCGGACGTACGCGCCGCGGTCGAGATCGCCGTTCCGCCGGAGCGTCGAAAGGTCGGCCGAGCCCGAGAAGTCGTTCGGTAGATCGATCGTCGCGTCGCCCTCGCCGTTCTTGCCGACGATGATCGCGTCGGGGTCGGCCGCTGAACTCGCGGCGAGTTCAGCGTCGCCGTCCTCGTCGGTGTCGTCGGCCTCGGCGTTGTCGACCAGTGTCACGTCGCCATCGGTTCGGAACGCGGCGATATTGATGTCGCCGAGTTCACGCACGCGTTCGACGTCGTCCTCGTCGACCAGCACCCAGTCCGCGCCGGCCTCGAGCGCGGCGGTAATCCGCGCACGGCGGTCGTTCCAGTCGCCGACGGTGTCGTCGGCTTTGATCCAGACAGATCGTGTCATGACTCGACGGTCAGTGGGAACCGGCTTGAACGTGGCGGATCTGGCAGGCGATGACGACAGTACAACACCCTACGGCGACCGGTAGGTTTGCGTCGCTCGTCACAGTTGTCATGATCATAGCAATAGTACTGATAGTAACGATGGTAACGATACTTTCGTAGAAGTGAATAATATCCTACCGGTACTGCGTTTTTGTATGGGTCAGCGTCAGTTCAAACCCGAAGAGACGGCGGAGTCGGTTTCCGTCGAGCAGGCAGTGAGTCGCCTCGATGTCGACGCGCTCGGCGAGGTCGCCGGGACTGCGTTCGACCATGCGGGAGAACTGGCCGCATTCGAGTTCGGTCACACCGCCGCCGTCCTCGGTGCGATTCGACTCGCGAGTCGGCGCAGTCGACACGCGACACTCGAATGCGAGCGGCTTGCGGCCGTATTCGACGTCGACCCCGATTCGATTCGGGGAGCCGACGCGATGATTGCGAGCCATCTGACCCCACCCGCTGACGCCGCGGAGATTCGAACGCTCCGCCGGCACCTCATCGTGACGGAGGAACTGCTGACTGCGGTTCGGTCCGCGACGCAGCCCCGTCCGAACTGCCGCCCTGCACTCGCTGCTGCCGCGCCCTGGCTCCTCGGGCGGGCGGAGCAAGCGACCACGCGCCCCGATGACGACGCAATCGGCCTCGATGAACGAGCCCTTCGCACCCACGCCGCCCGCATCCGACGCGATCTCGAGCTAGCTCGGCTCGGGACGAAACTCCACGCACTGGTCGTCGAAGAGCGCTAAGCCGTCATCCGTTCTGTTTCGCCGCAGTCTCATTCCCCATCGACTGCCGAGAGCTTGTGTTTGAACGCGCGGTAGGCGTTGTCCCCTTGCTCCGTGAGCGAGACGACGCGACGGCGGCCGACCGACTCGATCGTGACGTACCCGTCTGCCACTAGCGGGTCGAGAACGTGCGTATCGAGGACGCGAAAGGCACCCTTGTCCTCGCCGGCCCGCTCCTCGGGCGACTGGCGATCGGCCATGAACGAGAGCCCCCGATCCCGCGCGAACTCGATGAGGTCTTTCTTCTTCGGCGGCGCGGTCCGATCCGCGTGGAACCCGTCCCACTCGCCCGGATCGCGGAGAAACCCGAGAATCGCGACCTGGTCGGGTGTCGGCGAGTCGACCGGATACGTCGGCAGCCGTTCGACTGCGGCGATGCCGGTCGAGGCCGGTTCCCGTCTGCCGTCGTGGGCGTAGGATTCGGGTTCCACGTAGTACGCTCGCGCGTCGGTCGAGCCGTCCATACACGCGATCGTCGCCCCGATCGCGGCGATCGTTCCCGCGCCGGAAACGTTCACGGAAACGTCGTCGTCCGGGTGCTTCGAGGCGATCGTCGTCACGGCCCCCAGCACGGCGTACACGTCCGTCAGATCACACGCCCACGTCCGCACCTCGGGAACGATCGCGTCGAGTTCAGTGCGCAGGTCGTCGTGATAGGTCGCCTGGGAACTGTCCGTCGTCCGTCGGTGGGAGTCCTCGGCGACCTCGGTGTCCGCCGCTTGGGTTCGAGATTCATCGGTGTCCGCCGTCGGTTCGAGCAGATAGACCAGGTCGGCACGCTGGGTTCGGATCGGTTCGCAGATCCGATCGTACTCGTAGCCGAGCGGCACGATGTGAACTCGTTTCACCACGTCCATACGCTGAGGAGACGTGGCGTCGAAATAACACCTGTTGTCTCGAAATTTTCAGCGCTGTGGTCGGTCCTGCTCTCCGGTGACGGACGGCGAAACGTTGAGAACGGTTGCGTTCCTACGAGGGATAGATGGCCGCCTACGATGCGATCTGTTTCGATCTCGATAGAACTCTTTGCGAGGCGACGCAGGACCCCGAGACCGTACTCGCGTCGACGTTCGATCGAGCCGGCGTCGATCCGTTCTGTACGCCTGAGGATCTCAGGGACGCGATTCCGGCGCTGCCGACGACCGGGACGGCTCGCGAGTTCTACGAGGCGCTGTTTACGGAAGTCGTGGATCGGACGGTGACGGATTCAGGAAACGGGTCCGCACCCGGTTCCAGTCCCGATCTCGATCTCCGTCACGACGCTGCAGTGCGGCTCGCCGACTCGTATCTCGAAATCCAGGACCCGACGGCCGTCCGGTTTCGCCCCGGTGCGAAGGCGGCCCTCGAACGCGCTCGCGATCTGGGACACGTCGGGCTCATCACGAACGGCGGCCGGGAAACCCAGACGCAGAAACTGCGGGCCTTGGGCATCGAGGACGCCTTCGACGTTCGCGTCTTTACCGACCCGGACGCCGGAATCTTCCCCAAACCCGACGCGGCCCCCTTCGAACACGCCCTCGCGGCGCTCGAGGCGACGCCGGACACGGCAATCCACATCGGTGACTCGCTCCACGCAGACATCGGCGGTGCCAACGCGATGGGCCTCGATTCGGCCTGGGTTGATATCGACACCGAAACCCAGAACGAACGCACAACACGACGCGACGGCCCAACGGCACACGAACGCAAACTTCAACCGACGTACGAACTCTCCTCGCTGGAGACGTTCGAAACGATCCTCTGAGGTCTTCGTGAGACGCCGCCCCGGCTACGCTGTATTCGACTCCAGAAGATCCGTGTGAACGACAGCCCGATACTGGCTGTCGGTCGCATCCTGGAGGCGTTTGAGCAACGCCGCCGCGTCGGCGAACGTTTCCGGAAGGTCGAAGGGGTCGTCTGCCTCCTCGTCGCGCTGCTTGCAGAGTTTCGTGAACGCGAGCAGCGTCTCGTCCGTCCCGGGCGGGGCGTAGACCGTGGCGATATCCGTCGTCACCTGCTCGCGCCAGTGCTCGATCACGGACTCGGCTTTGCGCCGCGTCTGTCGCTTTTGCTCGACGAGTTCAGTTGCGTCGATGCCGGCGTCACCGAGCACGTCGTCGAAGACATCCTGGAGTTCGTCGGTCTCTTCTTCTATATACGGCGCGTCGGCTTCGGCCTCGATCAACTGGGCGAAGGCCTCCAGTTCGTCCCGCCTGACGGCGACGGGATAGACGAACTCGTGGGTGTCCTTCGGCAGCGTATAGGAGTTGCCTTCGGTCCCCTGTTCGCCGGGGCCCGACTGACCCAGCATCAACTCGAGTAGTCCCATACCTAAAACAGGTAGCGAGAGGCGAATAAGTGTTCCGCGGTCGGATCGGCGGTATCGTCTCGGTCGCCCCGCAGGCGTGTGTTACCACTCGTCGCCGAGTGCCGTCTTCGCGCCACCGTACTCGCTTGCGGTCGTCCACGTTCTGCCGCTGGCCGTGTGTTCGACCTCGTAAGCCGCACCGCAGTTCCCACAGCGATACCCGTCCGGAGAGCGGACGGGCTTTGAGGCCCGGTGGCGCTGTGCCGTCCAGTCGCAGTCGGCGGCGAGACACCGCAGGATGTACCGCGGCTCGGTGAACGCGCGACAGTGGCGAGGGGCATCGAGTTCAGTTGCGCGCTCGCGAAACCGCGGGCCGTGTCCCGATTCGCCGAAGCGTCGAAACTCCCAGGCGTGGACGAGTTCGTGTCTGACGATGCCGGCGAACTCGGGCCAGTCGTAGCGGTCGTAGGCGCGTCTGGCGAGGATAACGGTCGCGGTTTCGCGGTCGGCGTGCCAGCGACACGCGCCGGCGCGGCGTTTCGCCCGGGTGGAGACGGTCCATTCGAGCGCCGAGAGGTCGAGTTCGAAGTCGGCATCGGCGAGGACGTCGCGGGCGTGAATCCGTGCGCGTGCGATGATCTCGTCGTCGATCGTCAACCGGTTGTCCTCTCCGTCGGTCACGGGTACGCGGTGGCAAACGGACGGGGAGCGTGAAATTCTTCCGATCAGTACATCGGCTCATCCGGCCTCCGGAGCGTCTTTGGCCGCTCGCGATGATCCCACTCGCATGACCGATTCCGGATCCGGCTTCGACTCTGAATCCGACCCCGACCCAGATCCCGTTCCCAATCGCGATCCCGATCTCAACCCCAACATTCCGGAGCCCCGCAGTCCGGACCCCGACGAGTTCATCCGACCGTCCGCACTCGTCCTTCCCGCCGTCGCCGAGCCGCCGCTGGCCGAGCGCCGTCCCTGGCTCGAGCGTGCCGACCTGACCGACGCGCTCTCGATTCCGGGCACCGAGACGCCGCTCTACCTGACCGCGGACGGCGTCGCGATCACGACAACTGGAATCGGCAAGAGCGACGCGGCGACGACCGTGACGGCGCTGCTCGCCGCGCCCGCTTTCGAACTCGACTCCGCGTACGTCGTTTCGGCGGGCATCGCCGGCGGGCCGCCCGAGCGGGTCGCCCTCGGCTCCGTCGTGATCGCTGATTCGGTCGTCGACTGGGACCGAAAGCATCGCTGGGATCGGACCCAGACCGGCGCGTCCGACGGTGGCGATGCGCACGGGGATGTCGGTACTGCCGCCGATACCGATCCCGCCGCCGGCCTCGACCTCCTCGCGTACCGCCCGCGCGATTACGTCCACCGCCTCGACACCGAACTCGTGGACGCGGCGCTCGAGGCCGCCGCCGACGCGACCCTCGACTCCGATCCGGCTGCCCGCGCCTATCAGGACGAGTACGAGTTCAGCGACGCGCCGACCGCGGGGCCGACTGTCGAGCGGGGCACGACCGTCTGCGGCGACGAGTTCTGGCACGGCCCGCGGTACGCCCGCGAGGTCGCGTGGCTCTGTGACGCCTACGGCGTCGCGCCCTACCTGACGACCCAGATGGAGGACGCGGCGACGGCGACCGCGCTCGATCGGTTCGGCCTGCTCGATCGGTACCTGAGCGTGCGCGCGGTCGCGAACTACGACCGGTCGGCTCCCGGCGAGACCGTCGAAGAGAGCTTCGACGGCACCGCCGCCAGTCTCGACCTAGCACGCGAGAACGCCGCCCGGGTCGGTCGTACGGTCGTGACTGAACTCGTGGCGAGCGATCCGCTCGGGATCGGGACGGATTCGGCCTGAAAACTTAGACTTCGAGCGCCAGTCCGGACTCGGTCAGGGCGTCCTCGGTCGAGAGGTCGTCGTGGACGACGCCGGAGACGGCGCGGGTGATGGCTTCGGGTTGTTCGTGCTGGAAGATCGACCGTCCCATCGAGACGCCCGAGCCACCGGCGTCCATGACGCCGCGGACCATCTCGACCGTCTCGCGGTCGGTGCCCCGCGACCCGCCGGCGATGACCACCGGCAGGCGCGTCGATTCGACGACGTGCTGGAAGCTCTCGGCGTCGCCGCTGTAGCCCGTCTTGACGAGGTCCGCACCGACTTCCTCGGCGAACCGGACCGCGTGGCCGAGCGACTCTGCATCCGTCGAATCGACACCGGGTCCGCGGGCGTAGGCCATTGCGAGCACCGGAATCCCGAATCGATCCGCCGTCTCGGTAACCTCCGCGAGCTGGGTGAGCTGGTCGGGTTCGTAGTTCGAGCCGACGTTGATGTGGAACGAGACGGCATCGGCCCCCGCTTTGATCGCTTCTTCGACGGTACCGGTCATGCGTTTGTCCTGCTCGTCCGGCCCGATGGTCGTCGAGCCGTTGAGGTGGACGATGTAGCCTTTCCCGTTCTTGTTATCGTGGACGCGGGGGGCGATCCCCTTCTGCGTGAGCACTGCGTCGGCCCCGCCGCGGGTGACGCCGTCGATGGTCGATTCGATGTCTTTGAGTCCCTGGACGGCACCCATCGTGAGGCCGTGGTCCATCGGGATGATTACGTACGAGTCGTCTGTACCGATCCGGTTCAGTCGCGCGTCGAGTCCTGCTGTAGTCATTGCGAGTGTATAGCAAACTTGCGGTTATGGCTGTTCTGGTTCCGGTGCTTCTTCCCGTCCGCGGCGCGCACCCTGCTTGAGTTCGCGCACCTTGGCCTCGAGTTCGTCCGCCGCGGGTGCATCGCCTGCACCGTGGTTGGCTATAATGTCGACGAGCGCGCTGCCGACGATGACGCCGTCCGCGCCGGCGTCGACGATTTCGGCGGCGTGGTCGCCCTCGCTGACGCCGAACCCGACCGCCTTGGGGACGTCGTAGTCGGCCAGGCGAGTTAGGCTGTCGTGGGTTGCGTTCGAGACGTCCGCTCGCGCACCGGTGGTCCCGAGACGGGCCTGGACGTAGGCGAAGCCCGAGACCTGGGACATGATGCGATCGAGGCGCTCGCCCTCGGTCGTCGGCGCGACGATGAAGACGAGGTCGATATCGTGATCGTCACAGGCGTCCCGAAGCGGGCCGGCTTCCTCTGCGGGGAGGTCGGGGACGATGATGCCCGAGAGGCCGGCGTCGGCCGCGCGTTCGACGAACGGACGGACATCGGGCTTGTTCTGCGGCTTCGCCGCGCCAGCTTTCGAGGCGCGTGACGCCTCGCTTGGCCCGTACTGTAGGATCATGTTGTAGTAGGTCATCACCAGCAGCGGGGCCTCGGTCGAGAGGTCGTCGACGAGGTCGAAGAACTGCCCGGGGGTCGTCCCGGCGTCGAGCGCGCGGTTGATCGCGGCCTGGATGGTCGGCCCCTCGGCGGTCGGCTCCGAAAAGGGCAGTCCGAGTTCGATCAGGTCCGCGCCGCCGCGGTCGAGGGCTTCGACGTACGCTTTCGTGTCCTCGAGAGAGGGGTCGCCGGCGGTGATGTAGGTGATGAGTGCGGGGTGGTTCTCGCGGATAGCAGCCTCGATGTCGCTGTCCGTGGTCGCCAGTTGCTCGCCGCCGTCGGCTCGCAGCTCACGGGTCACTTCGTTCCCCGTTCGCTCGGACCGGGACGCTCGCGTCTCGCGACTCATGCGTCGAACACCTCCACGTCCGGCGCGGCGTCGAGGTCACGCTTTTCGGTCTCTTCGAGAACCGTCTCCAGATCCTTGTCGCCGCGCCCGGAGACGTTGACGACGACGAGGTCGCCGAGTTCCTCGTAGTTCTCCTCTAGGTATCCGAGCGCGTGACTCGACTCGAGCGCCGGAATGATTCCCTCCAGGTTCGAAAGGCGATGGAAGCCGTTGAGGGCGGCCTCGTCGTCCACGCTCGTCGGCGTGACCCGGCCGGTCTCGACGAGCCGCGAGAGTTCGGGGCCGACGCCGGCGTAGTCCAGCCCCGCGCTCACGCTGTGGGACTCGACGATCTGCCCGTCGTCGGTCTGGAGGAGCTTCGTCAGCGCACCGTGGAGGACGCCGTCGGTCCCGGTCGAGAGCGTCGCCGAGTTCGGCGCGACGCCCTCCTTCTCGTCGATGTCGAGGCTCGAGCCGCCGGCCTCCACCGCGTAGAGGTCGACGGACTCGTCCGGTACGAACTCGTGGAACGCCCCCATCGTGTTCGAGCCGCCGCCCGCGCAGGCGACGACGCTGTCTGGGAGCCGCCCCGCTTGCTCCTGGATCTGCTCGCGGGCCTCCGCGCCGATGACGGACTGAAAGTCCCGCACCAGTCGCGGGAACGGGTGCGGGCCGACGACGGAGCCGATGACGTAGTGGGTGTTCTCGACGGTGGTTGCCCAGTCCCGAAGCGTCTCGTTGATCGCCTCCTTCAGCGTCCCGCTGCCGGCCTCAACCGGGTTGACCGCCGCGCCGTTCATCCGCATCCGATAGACGTTCGGGCGCTGGCGGTTCACGTCCGTCCGGCCCATGTAGATCTCGCAGGGCATATCGAGATGAGCCGCCGCCATCGCGGTCGCCGTGCCATGCTGTCCCGCCCCCGTCTCGGCGATGATCCGCTCTTTGCCCATGTACTTCGCGAGCAGCACCTGTCCGAGCGCGTTGTTCAGCTTGTGTGCGCCCCCGTGGACGAGGTCCTCGCGCTTGAGGTAGATTTCGCGGTCGTAGCGCTCGCTGAGCCGGTCCGTGCGCTGGAGCGGCGTCGGCCGTCCGCCAAAGTCGCGCATGCGCTCGCTGAACTCGTCCATGAACCCGTCCTCGTTCTCGAGGACGTAGCGCTCGTAGGCGTCCTCGAGTTCTTGGAGGGCGGGCATCAGTGCCTCCGGTACGTACTGGCCGCCGTAGTCGCCGAACGTTCGCTCGCGGTCGGTTCGGTCGGCGGACGCGTCTACGTGGTCTGATTCGGTGTTGCTCATATCTGTGTCTGTGTTTGTGTCTCCGTCTCCGTTTCCGCCGTCGCTCGCACCAGCGCTCGCGTGTTTGCGGTAACGTCGGTGTCGCCGTCGTGATCCATGATCGCGCTGCCGACGAGCAAGGCGTCGGCCCCGGCCTCGCGCATCCGGCGAACGTCCGCCGGTCCCGAGATTCCGCTCTCGGCGATCAGGGTCACGTCGTCGGGCACTTCGGGTGCAACCGACTCGAACGTGTCGAGATCGACCTCGAGTTCGGCGAGATCGCGGTTGTTGATCCCAATGATCTCCGCGCCCGCGTCGACTGCGGCGTCGAGTTCGGCCTCGTTGTGGACCTCGACGAGCGGCTGGAAGCCGCGGTCGCGGGCGGCGGTGACGAGTTCGTCGAGTTCAGCCTCAGAACGCGTCGCGTTCCGGCTGGCTCGCGAATCGGTCGGTTCGCGAACGCCGACGAATCGGGCGATCAACAGGAGTAGATCGGCCTCGACGACGTCCATCCCGGCCTCGTCGAGCACGAAATCTTTCCGAAGAACCGGAACGTCGACGGCCTCGCGGACGCGGGTCAGCGCCTCGGGCGAGCCGCCGAAGTGGGTCGGCTCGGTGAGAACCGAAATCGCCGTCGCCCCGCCCTCGACTATCGCCGTGGCGAGTTCGACGGGGTCGTCCTCGCGAGTGCCATCGCTCGTCGGACTCGTCGGCTTTACCTCCGCGATTACCGGCACGCGACCGTCTCGTTCCGCTCGGTCGATCGCGTCGGTGAGCGACCGGGCATCAACCGCAAGACGGTCGCGCTCGGCGCTGTCGTCGCGCTCGCTAGCGGCTGTAAGGATAGACCGCACCGCCGGTGCGAGCTCCCTACTCTGAGTCATTATTGTACATCAACGTACTCTTTTGTACAAAAACCTTGCGTCATCGGCGGTGCTCACGGCAGTGTGACCGGCGACTATTCAAGGCCGTGTCACCTACGAGCGCGTATGGAGGACGCTACGGACGCCGGTATTTACGCGCGCGAATCGTCGTATCTCGACCGGTACGTGCAACTCGGTGCCGCCAGCGGACGGGTGCTGAGCGTCTCCGTTCCCGACACGCCAGAGGCGAACGCCGAGGCCGACCACCCGGTTCTCGACCGCATCTTCGAGTACTTAGACGGCCTCGATCCCGTCGCGTTCGATGACGTCCAAGTTGCACTGACGGTCCCCACAGACCAGCGGGCGGTCCTCGAACAGGTCCGCGAGATTCCCTACGGCGACCAGCTCGATGTCGAGACCCTCGCGCAGGTCACGCCGACGCTCGACGCCGACGAGCAGTCCGACCACACGACCGTCCGAACGGCACTCGCCGAGAACCCGGCTCCGATTTTGATCCCCGACCACCGCGTCCGTGACGGCCCGAGCGCCCTTCCGCCGACGGTCGAGCAGAAGTTACGGTCGCTCGAGGAGTTGTAACCCGACTAGTCCGATCCCCGATCCGACACGCTCCGTCGCGTCGCCCATTCCAGTTCGAGTCCCTCGTGAACGACGAACTCGAGGGCGTTGATCAGGTAATGTGCGACGACGACCACGAGCAGGCTTCCGGTGGCGATAAACACCGCCGCGAGCACGAATCCGAGCGCGCCCGTAACGGCGACCCCGACCGATCCCTGCATGCCGTGGCCGAGCGCGAACGCGACCGACGAAACGACCGCGAGCAGCCACGGCGACGCGTCGAACCCGGTCGCGAAGACGCCGATCAGCGCGCCGCGAAAGAGCAACTCCTCGAACACGGCGATGATCGGAAGCACGACCAGCAACAGCGTGAGCCAGCCGCCGGTCGAGTCGGGTGCCAGCATCGATCGGAGTTGCTCGTCGTGGTCGAACCCGACCCGCTCTGCGAACGCCGCCCCGAGTTCGTTTGCCGCGTAGAGGGCGATCCCGGCTCCCGTCCCCAGCGCCAGGCCGCTCGCGAGATACGCGAGGCTGAACTCGATCCCGAGCGCGCTCGCCGGAATCGCAGTGAAGAGGATAGCTCCGAGAAGGACGACCAAGAACAGCCCCTGCGAGGCGGCGACGTTCGCCAGGAGCAGTCCCGTCGAGAGGTCGTCGGGATCGAGTTCAGCGCGGCCGGGGTGTCGGTGTCCGTCGTCAGTGCGGATGGACCGATCGTCTCGAGAACTCGACCCGTCGTCGTCGCCCGTCGGCGGCTCCGCGTTCTCGTGCGTGTCCACCGTGCCATCGCCGTTGCTGTCGCCGCGACCGAGCTGTTCGTGGCGGGTACCCGCGTCCGACTCGTCGGTCACTGGGGGCGAACGCTCCCCGAACTCGTCCGCGTCGCTGTCGCGGGTCGCCTGCGGCGCGTCGAACGCTTCGCGTCCATCGTCGGTTTCGGCGGTGTCGCCTGCGGGAGTCTCGGCGTCGGCACTCGAAGAAAACGATGTCTGTGTCAGGTGCGAGAGAACGAGCAAGAGCACGAGGACGACGACGGTCAGCCCCGCAAACGCCGTCCACTGTGCCATTAGTCTCGTCTGTGCTTACTGCGGGCTCGGGTTCGAGCCGCCGGCGGAGCCGACCGACTGTTGCTCGAACGCCGTGCCGGTGATCGACTTGAGACGGTCGAGCAGCGAGTCCTTCTCGGGTTCGCCCTCGAGGGCGACATCCAGGACTTCGCTGATGTTCGAACACGGCACGATGTCGATCATCTCCTCGTACTCGTCTTCGATCATCACGTCCTGTTCGTTCGCTTCGGGGATGATGACCGTGCTGCAGCCGGCCTTGGCGGCGGCCTCGATCTTATGCGTGACGCCGCCGACGGGGAGGACATCCCCGCGGACGGACAGCGAGCCGGTCATCGCGATCGACTGATCGACCGGGATGTTTTCGAGCGCGGAGATGACGGCCGTCGCCACCGTGATGGAGGCAGAGTCGCCGTCGACGCCCTGCTGTCCGGCCTGGACGAACTGGATGTGGATGTCCTTCTCCGAGAGGTCCACGTCGGAGAACTTCTTGATGATCGCGGAGACGTTCTGGACCGATTCCTCGGCCATCTCCTGAAGCTTCCCGGTGGCGATCACCTGTCCGCCGCCCTGTGCGGGCGCGATCTCGGCCATCACGGGGAGCATGATACCGGAGTCCTCGCCCATGACGGCGAGACCGTTGACGCGGCCCTCGACGCCGTCCTCGGTGACCTGCAGCTCGTAGTCTTTGCGCCGCTCGATGTAGTCGTCGGCGAGCTGTTGCTCGATCGAGCGCGAGCGGCCTTTGGCCTGCAGCACGTCATCGCGGGTGGTCAGATCCCGATCCTCGGCGCGGGCGATGTCGCCTGCGACGCGGACCAGTCCACCGAGACTGCGGAAGTGAAGCGTCAGGTGGTTCTTCCGGCCCGACCGACGCTTCGCCTCGAGGAGCAGTTCCTCGACTGCCTCGTGGGTGAAGTGGGGCAGGCGGCCGTCGCGTTCGACCTCCTGAGCGATGAAGCGGGCGTACTTGCGCCGCATCTCGGGCGTATCCTCGATGGTGTCGTCCATGTACACTTCGTACCCGTACCCTTTGATCCGGTTCCGGAGTGCAGGGTGCATGTTCTCCATCGCGTCCAGGTTCCCAGCCGCGATCATGACGAAGTCACAGGGAACGGGCTCGGTCTGGACCATCGCGCCCGAGGAGCGCTCGGACTGGCCCGTGATCGAGAACTCGCCCTCCTGGATCGCCGTCATGAGCTTCTGCTGGGTGCGCACGTCGAGCGTGTTGATCTCGTCGACGAACAGCACGCCCTTGTTGGACTTGTGGATCGAGCCCGGTTCGACGCGGTCGTGAGACGGCGTCTCCATTCCACCGGACTGGAACGGGTCGTGTCGCACGTCACCGAGCAGCGCACCGGCGTGGGCACCGGTCGCGTCTTCGAACGGCGCGGTCCGCTTGTCGCCGTTGTTGACGATCATGTTCGGCACCATCGCGTCCGTACCGCGACTGGTGTACCGGAAGATCAGCCAGATGATCCCCGCTGCGAGAACCCCAAGGAGGATATTGACGGGGCTGATGATCGCATAGCCGATGATGACCGCGATGATGATCCACATCAGGATCGAGCGCATCTGGTTGCGCTTTCGCGCTTCCTCCTTGTGCGCATCGATGATCTGATCACCCTTCCCGGCTGGAACGGTCCGCACCTTCGGCTCGTTCCCGTCGTCCGGGTTGTGATAGACGAGTACGTCCTGTAACTCCTCTTTCGGCAGGAGTTGACTCATCGCCTTCGCCAGCATCGACTTGCCGGTCCCCGGCGAGCCGATCATCATCACGTGACGGCGCTGTTTTGCCGCCTTGATGATGATGTCTCGTGCTTCGTCCTGCCCGATGACCTGATCGACGAGTCGATCCGGAACCTCGATATCTTCCGTCGAGTTGATTTTGAGACCGCCCAGAAGGTCGTCTTCGGCGATCTCCTCGTCTACCTCGACGCCCGGATCGACCTCGACGGAACTGCCGAGATCGTCGACGGTTTCGATATCGTCGGCCTCGTCGCGTTGATTGCCGTCACCGGCAGTATCTTCGTCACCGTCGGTCGGCGATCGTTCTCCCTGACGCTCCGTGGACTGTGACTGCGACTGTGGCGTAGACTCCGGGGGAGACGGCGTCTGCTGAGAGGGCGAGCGCTCACGGTCGCGCTCATCCTGCACACGCTCGGACTCCCGTCCACGCTCACGCTCCTCGTCCTGTGCCTGCTCTTCGCGTGGCACAGTCCCAGAGGCGTCCTCGGGAGGGTCGTCAGCGTTCGTATCGTTGCTCATAGAACTCTGTTCGGTATCTGATTCGAAGGGATTGCCACTGATATACTTTCTCCATATGAAGAACCGCTAGTAGTGCCGAAAACGCCAGTTCTGAGCCATGTGCGCTCGTTTCCGATCCGCCACCGAGTCTGGCCGTCGTCCCGGAACGTGATGGGCACCCAACGGCTCCCGCCCGCTTTCGAGTCGTTTCACCGGTGCCGGTTCGTTCCCACTCTCGATCCGCCCAGTAGTTCTTCCACAGTGCCGTAACTCGTCACGCTTAAGCGTACTGCCCGAACACTGTCCGGCATGACACGGGGGTTCTATATCGGTCGATTCCAGCCCTTCCACAACGGCCACTACAACATGGTCGAACGAATCGCAGCGGACGTCGACGAACTCGTACTCGGCATCGGGAGTGCCGACCACTCACACACCGTTCGAAACCCGTTCACCGCCGGCGAACGGATCATGATGATCACCAAGTCCCTCGTCGACACCGACCTCGTGACCTACGCCGTCCCGATCGAGGACCTCGATCGGAACTCCGTCTGGGTGAGCCACGTCCAGAGCATGAGTCCGGACTTCGATGTCGCCTACTCGAACAATCCGCTCGTCATCCAACTGTTTCGCGAAGCCGGCATCGATATCCGCCAGTCGCCGATGTTCAACCGCGACGTACTCGAAGGCTCGGAAGTCCGCGAACGCATGATCAACGACGGCGACTGGGAAGCCCTCGTCCCCGAAGCCGTCGCCGAAGTCGTCGACGAAACCAACGGTCTCGAACGCATTCAAATGGTCAGCGATTCCGACTCGAACGGGACCTAACCGACTGCAAACGTTCGATACCACCGGAATACGGTCGGTGTCTCTCAGTCGGACCGAATAGTCTCGCCGTCGCAATCCGATCCGTCTGGAGGCAGGACCGCTGCGACGGACCGTTCCGAACACCTTTCCTCAACCGGCGAGTTCACTGTGACATGCTCACGCTCGCATCGGACTTTGGCACGCCGTACCCCGCGGCGATGAAGGGTGTACTGGTGCAGCGAACGGACGCGCGGCTGGTCGATGTCGCACACGATTTCCCCCGGCAGAACGTTCGCGCGGCCGCTTTTTGGCTTCGAGAAGTGCTGCCCTACTTTCCGCCGGCGACCCATCTCGTCGTGATCGATCCCGGCGTCGGCACTGACCGGCGTGCGATCGTGGTTCGCGCGGGTGATCACGCGCTCGTCGGGCCGGACAACGGTGTCTTGCTCCCCGCGGCGCGCCGACTCGCCGACGGCGTCCCGCTCGAGACGTACACGATCGACGAGACGCTCCTCGATCCGGTCGAACCCGCCGGCACCGGTCCGGACGCGACGGCGCTCTCGGCGACCGGCGGTCGAGACGGTCGCGAGGGGCCGGCCAGCGCCACGTTCCACGGGCGGGACGTCTTCGCACCGGCGGCTGCGGGCGTCCATGAAGCCGGTATCGAGGGCATCGACGACCTCGAGTGGCTCGAGCCACTCGCAGACGACCCCGTCGATCATACGCTTCCTACCCCGACGCTTGCGGACGACCGCGCCGCGGGAGAGGTGCTGGTCGTCGACGAGTTCGGAAACGTCATCACGAACGTTCCCGGCGACGTTCTCGCGGAACGAGAGCGGATCGTCGCGAACGGCGACCCCGTCTCCGTTGGAGAAACGTTCGCCGCCGTCCCTGCCGGCGAACGAGTCGCAACGGTCGGCAGTCACGGCTACGTCGAACTCGACGTTAACCGCGGTCGTGGCGATGCGAGCTTCGGGCTCGAACCCGGCGATCGGATCGAACTCGAGCCGATCGACCGCGACGAGGGTTGAGCGGCGAACTGCTCGGTTCCGGTTTCCGTTCGAAGCGTTCCGTGGCGTCTGTTGTGCATCTCGGACCCGTATTGACCGACCGAAAGCGTTCCCTTCGGAGCGTGAATCCAAGGTGCCACAGTGTATGAAAATTATACGATTAATTTGGGAGTAGTTTTAACTTCACTAGGGAAGATATTATATGTGCATGGCTCACGCGTTCTCCTACCCGTGGTGGCTGAGATTTGCCCACTGGTTCAACCTCTTTTTCATGGTTCAACTGTTCCGAAGCGGGTACGAACTGATCATGACCCACCCCCGATTCTACTGGAACGACGACGCCGAACCGGGCGGGGAGTGGCTCCGCGTCGGCGATCGGGAACGGTCGACCGAGTTCGACAAGGACGCGATCGAGGGCGAGGATCTCTGGACCGCAGAGGACGAGATCGATCCGCCGTCAGCACTCATCTCTCTCCCCGGTCGCGACGGTCTCGGACTGGGGCGACACTGGCACTTCTGGGGCGCGCTCGGGTGGATCGTCACCGGCGCGCTCTACGTCGGTGCGCTGGCCGTCAGCGGCGAGTGGGCGCGACTGATTCCGACGTCGATCTCGGTCTTCCCGCAGGCCGCGGGCGATTTGATAACATACCTTCAGTTGCAGGTTCCGCACGCCGAAGGGTACAATGCACTCCAGCAACTGACGTACTTCGGTGTCGTGTTCGTGCTGTCGCCGCTCATGATCGTCACCGGGGTTCTGCAGGCACCCGCCGTCCGAGCGCACTTTCCGGCGTGGTTTACTACCGTTCGACAGCGGGCCCGAAGCATCCACTTCCTCGGCCTTGTCGCGTTCGCCGTCTTCGCGGTCGGCCACGTCGGGATGGTTATCGTGCACGGCTTCTGGTCGGAGATGGCCAAAATAGTCCTCGGGAGTTCGGCCGCATCGATCGATCTGACGATCGTCGCGACCCTCCTCGGCGTCGGAATCGTCGTCGGCTTCTCCGCGGTCGCCAACTGGGCGTCTCTCACCCGCCCGCTGCGGACGCAAAACGCACTCGAGATCGGACTCGATCCGCTGTTGCAGACGTTTTTCCACCACGTGTCCTTCGTCGAGGGCGACGATGTCGACGAGTACTCGGATTTCGCCCGCGTCAACGGCAAACCGCCGCGAAACGACGCGTACCGAAACCACTACGAGAACGACTTCGAAGACTGGACGATCACGGTCGACGGCGAGGTCGAGAACGAACTCGAACTCGACCGGGAGGACATCCGAACGTTGCCGACGGAGCGCCACATTACCCGCCACGACTGCATCCAGGGATGGACGTACTACGCCAAGTGGGGCGGCGTTCCCCTGACCGAGATCATCGACCGCTGTAACCCCCACGAGGACGCCGAGTGGCTCGTCTTCTGGACGCTCGACGAAAAGTGGGAGTACTCCGAGGCGGGTCCGTTCGAGGAAACCGATCCCGAGGTCCCGGAGCGCTACTACGAGGCCATTCGGATGGACAAGGCCCGGGAGCCCCGGTCGATCCTCGCCTACGAGATGAACGACGACGATCTGCCCGTCGCCCACGGGGCACCCTACCGGCTCCGCGTCGAAAGCCAACTCGGCTACAAGATGGCCAAGTGGGTCACCCGCATCGAGTTCGTCGACGACATCGACGATATGGGGAAGGGAAAGGGCGGTTGGCGCGACGACGTGCTCAACTACTTCCCGCACAGCGCCGATATCTGACCACTAGACCGCTTTTTCGCCGCCCCGCTGCACGGCCGGCCTGCCAGTCCGCTATCTCCTCACCCCACTGCCCGGACCGCTGCGTCGACGTTCGGCCCGATCGTCCGCTGCACTCGTCTCGGCCGCGCCGTCCCGCGGACGATCCGATCGACTGAACTCGACGCGACTTCGGACCGCGGCAGCGACCGTGACGGTCGCTTTCGGTCGGTTCGGTCGTTCCAGGACGAGAAACGGCGGTCTCGTCGCGACCGATCACCGCGTGGTCCGATCCGGATCGATGACGATCTCGCCGTCGTCGTGGATCGTAATCTCACACCGGGAGAAGAGAAACGAGACCGAGCCTGCTCGCTCGTCGACTGTACCGTGTCGTGTCGTCTCACACCAGTCGACGACGAGTGCGTTCAGAGCGTCCGGATCGATGCTGTCCGCGAGCGGCTCAAGGGCGGCTGGATCGACGCCATGAATCGACGAGACCGCGAGGGGAAGTGCCGTCGTTACCGGCTCGTACTCGCTTTCATCACACCACATGTGATAGGTCTCGCTCTCGGTGTTGTAATAGACGGTTTGGTCAACCGCCTCGGCGACCGGCGTCAGTCGATCTGAAGAAGCCATGCCGGACATAACGATCGGTAGTCTCGAGTGTTAACACTTAACACTATTGGCCAGTCAGAGTCACCGACACAGTACGGAAACCGAAGAAAAGGTGAGAGCGAGTTATTCCGCGGCGATGACGTCGTCGATTCTGACGATCATCGTCGCAGCCTCAGTCGCACTCTCGATCGCTTCGCGCTTGACATCTGCCGGATCGACGACGCCGAACTCGAGCGGGTCGTCGATGGTCACGTCTTCGCCATCGGTGATCAGGCCGGCACGGCCCTCGGAGTCGTGCGCGGCGCGGAGATCGACGAGCGCGTCGATCGGGTCCTGGCCGGTGTTCGCCGCGAGCGTGCGCGGGACGACATCGAGCGCGTCCGCGAAGGCGGTGACGGCGAGCTGTTTGCGGCCCTCGATACCGGCGGCTTCCTCGCGGATCTTGTTTGCGATGGCGATTTCGGTCGCGCCAGCGCCGGGAACGACTTCACCGGAGGCGAGTGCGGTCGCGGCGACGTCGAGTGCGTCACCGATCGCGCGCTCGAGTTCGTCGACGATGTGTTCGGTACCGCCGCGGACGAAGACGGTGACGGCTTCGGCGGCCGCGCCGCCCTCGACGAACGCGAGGTCGTCGTCGCCGAAGTTTGCGCTGCGGATGCGGTCGGCTTTGCCGAAGTCGGCTTCTTCCAGGTCGTCGAGTGTGCCGACGCGGGTTGCACCGGTTGCGGAGAGGATGTCTGCAGTGTCGCTGCTGCCGACGTTCTCGAAGACGAGGATGCCCTCGTTGGCGAGGAACGTGCTGACGCGGTCGTCAACGTCTTCGGTAGTGACGACGACGTCAGCGCCGCTTTCGGCGACGGTTTCGGCGTAGCCCTGGACTTCGCTTTCCTCGGCGTCGATGGCGGCGTTGAGCTGGTCGATGGAGTCGATGGCGTACTCGGCGTCGACGTCGCCGGTGCGGACGCCGAGTTCAACATCGAGGACGGCGATCGAGGCGTCCTCGATCTCGGTCGGCATGCCCTCGTGGGCGGGCTCCTCGTCGATGACGATACCGGGGACGAGTTCGGTCGCGTTCGAGGAGGCACCGATCTGGGTGTGGACGGTGACGTTCTCGCGGGCGACGCCGTCGTCAGATTCGACGTGGCGGACGGCCTCGACGACCGTTTCGGCGAGCGATTCGGCGGTGAGACCGCCGGTGCCCTTGCCGGTCATGCTGGACTCGGCGACCTGCTTTAGAACCTCGTCGTCGACGGCGGCTTCGCTGATCTGTTCGTCGATGGCGTCGAGGGCAATCTCGGCGGCTTCGTGGTAGCCCTCGACGATGGTCGTCGCATGGACGTCCTGTTCGATGAGGTCTTCGGCCTCCCCGAGCAGGTTGCCAGCGATCACGCCCGCGGTCGTCGTGCCGTCGCCGACCTCCTCTTCCTGGGTCTCGGCGACTTCGACGATCATCTGGGCCGCGGGGTGTTCGATGTCCATCTCGTTCAGGATGGTCGCCCCATCGTTGGTGATGACGACCTCACCACCCGAGTCGACGAGCATCTTGTCCATGCCGCGGGGGCCGAGGGTCGTCCGTACCGACTCGGCGACCGCCTTGCCGGCCATGATGTTGGACGATTGGGCGTCCCGGCCCTGTGTTCGCTGACTATCCTCGCTCATAATGAACATAGGCTGTCCGCCCATGCGTCGCTGTTGTGCCATAGCTGAATCCTCACTAACTATGTCGTCAGCACTTCTATATAAGCGTTTCCCTCTCGCACCCACTCCGTCTTGCGATTCCCTGTATCGCGTGCCCGCGTGACCCGCGCAACGGCGAAGTCGGTAGCAAAATATGGATCGACTCGAAACGATGGGGTGGGATGCTGGAGCTGGAACACGGGTTTCGCGTCGTCGATAGCTATGCACGGCTCACGCCCGATCGACGCGAGCAGCCCCGCGGTCGGTCGATCACCCCCGACCGACTCGAACGGGAGATGCACCAGGCGGGAATCACCAGATCGATCGTCTTCCCGCCGGCAACACCAGAGACGAGCTACATCGCTCCGAACAACGGCGTTGCCAGACGAAGCGTCGACCGTCCGTTCGTCGCGTTCGCTCGCATCAACGGCACCCGCCGCCCCGGTAGCACCGCAACGAATTGCCTCCACAACGCCGTCACTCGCCGCAAAGAGTACCACACGACCCCAGAAGACGTCGAAAAATACGCCTACGACGACCGGTTTCACGGCTTCGTACTCGACCCCCTCACCGACGACCTCCCCGACGAGGACGTCATCGACACTCTGGAGGCCGTCGGCCTTCCCCTGATCGTCCGCGGTGGCGCGGACGCGACGCCAGCTGAACTCGCGGAGACGATCCTCGGCCGCTCGTTTCCCGTTATCATCGCTCACTTCGGCGGGCATCCCCTGGATCGCTCGAAAATGCACGAGACGATCGACCTACTCGCCGAGTTCGACGACTGCTACGTCGAGACGAGTTTCGTCAAGTACCGTGACCTTCTCGAGCGCGCCCTGCTCGAACACCCGGATCGAGTTCTTTTCGGAAGCGGCGCGCCCGCCTGTCATCCGAACGTCGCCGTCATGGAAATCCTCACGCTTGATGTCTCGGAGGACAAACTCTGGCGTGCCTTTTCGAAGAACGCCTGCCGCGTGATCGACGCGCTCGCACCGGACGCCTACGTGTAGCCGGGCCCGCGACGGGATTGGTGCTACGTATAACTGGTTCGACGTATTGGTCTCCGTCGGTTGTCCTCGTCTTCTGCTCTCCGCTCTCTGCCTATCATCTGACCGTCTTTCATCGCCGTTCCGGAACTGCTCCCGTCGCCCTTCGTCCGGTTCCGGTCGCCGTTTCGGTGATCCTCGATTCGCACCTGTAGCTGCACTAACTCGACTGCTGCGAGGAGTGACGCCATTTATGGTCGTGCCTCGATACCCACTACGTATGGACTACGGACGACCCTCCCAATCGCCAGCCCTGCACACGATGCGGTCACACCTCCACGCAATCGATGGGATATAACCTCACCCAGCGCGTCGGCGACCGCCTCGCGATCCTCCGAATCTACTGTTACGGGCTCTGCATGGGCACCGCCGACGCCCTCCCCGGCGTCTCCGGCGGCACAATTGCCCTCCTACTCGGGTTCTACAGCCGCCTGATAACCGCCGTCACTGCCTTCACGCCCGGACGCCTCCTCGACATCCTTCGCGGCTACGATCCCGGCCGCCGCGTCCGGGCACGCGAAGCCCTCCTCGAACTCGATCTCCCGTTCTTGCTTCCGCTCGGCGTCGGCGTGTTCACTGCCATTGCAATCATCGGCAGCGTCGTCACTTCGCTCGCATCCTCACACCCCCTCGCACTCTTCGGGTTCTTTATCGGCCTGATCGCCGCCTCCGCCGTCGTCCTCTTTCGAAGCCTCCCGTTCTCGACCACCGAACACGTCCTCGCCGCGGGCGCTGGTACCGGTCTCGCCTTACTCGTCGCCAGCAACGTCCTCCAACTCCCCGGACAGGGCCCCGTCCGCACCCTCCTTGCCGGCGCTTTCGCCGTCAGCGCCATGATTCTACCCGGCGTCTCCGGCTCGCTCATCCTGATCCTCCTCGGCCAGTACGTCTACCTGATGTCCGAACTACACGCGTTCCTCGACGCGCTTCACGAACTCGTCTCGACGACGGGAACGCTCCAGACGCTCGTCGCTCCGGGCACGACCGTGATCCTCTTCGTCATCGGCGGCGTCGTCGGACTCGTCACGATCGCCCGCGTCGTCCGCGCGTCGCTCGACCGGCACTGGACGCTCACGATGTTGTTCCTCGTCGGCCTGATCGCCGGCTCCGTTCCCGCGCCGCTTCACGAAATCGGCGACACGCACGCCTGGACCCCTGACATCATCTTCCTGACCGTCGTGTGGGCGGCCCTCGGTGCACTCGCACTGTTCGTCCTCGATGAACTCGCTGGCGGGTTCGATCCCGAGTAAGGGGCGAGCAGTATCGGTTATCGATCGCTGATCGGGTCTCGTGCCGACGGAATACCGACTGCGCCCGATCGCTACCGCCGGTCGTACACGCGAACAGCGCGGTCGTGTCTGACCGAGATCCCGTTCGGGTTCCGCTGGGCCGTCCGATCGCCGTAGCGGGCACGAGTTCCGTCTACAAATCCGCGGGCCGCGTTTTGAACCACGTCCGTTCCGTCCGATAGCCACCCCGTCGGCGTTTCCTCACCGGAAACGATTCGTCGAGCCCCGCTGAATCCGTCACGGAGCGCACTGCCGACCGTCCGAGCGACGACCGTCGGTCGCGGGCCGTAGTTCTTCGCAAGCCGATAGGAGAGTGCCCGATAGGTTGTCCCCCAATCGAGTTCAGTCATCGTCCCGCCGTCGGCTCCGAGTTCGGTACGGACGGCCATCTCATGTTGCCAGTTCGTATCGAATCCGAGTCCGGCGATCCGGTGGGCGCAGTCTCGATCGCCGCCGGTTTCGAGGTATTCGTCGAAGCCGTCGAGTGCGTCGAGAACGGTTCGATCGAAGGCGACGTTGTCCCCATTGATAAGCGTGACCGAGCGGCCGGCGATGGTTTGGGTGTGGGGTTGTGCGGGGCCTTCGATTGCGGCGGGGTGGCTGGGTGCGCTGGGGGAACTCGATGTAGTAGCTGTGCTGGCCGTGCTGGCTGAGGTGGTTGTGTCTTCGTCTGTCTCGCCGGGTGGCTGTATCGGTTCCCCTGCTGTAACCGCGGGACCAGTTACCACATCCGTTCCATCCGTGTGTGCCTGCTCGATGGCTTGGAACCAGGTCGGTTCGACGGCGTAGCTGCCGTCGAGGAAGGCGATTACGTCGCCCGTGGCAACGCTGAAGCCGACGTTTCGGGAGACGTTTGCGTTCCGTTCGGAGATCTCGACGAGAACGTCGACATCGGGTCGGTCGCGGACAACACCAGTCGTGCCGTCGGAGGAGGGTCCGTTGACGACGATCACTTCGGTCGCCGCTGGCGTGTGCTCGGCGAGTGCATCGAGACAGGAGAGCAACTGCTCTCGGTCGTTGAGCGTCGAGACGACTACCGAGAGCTCCATACTATGTGGTAGAACACCCGGGGAGTAAAAAGACGATGGGATTACTGCCAGCTATCGTCGCCCACTACCGAAGCCGCGTATTCCAGTACGATACCGACGCTGCATGATCCGTGATTGGATGCCCGCCAAGGGCGCTGTCGATCGACCGAAGCGGTGAGGCGAGCCCGTTCGGAATTGCCCGGTAGAGGCCGTACGGAAGGAGGAAATCGTCTTCGACATCGACCAGCGTCAGATTCGTCTTTGCGAGTAGCGTACTCACCTCGCCCTTCGAATACAGTCGCGAGCCCATCGGCAGCGCCCAGTTGTAGATACTCCGCGAGCTAAAGCGGTTGAACGTATCGAAGACGACCTGTTCGCTCGCCACCCGCCGCATCTCCCGCAAGAACGCCTCCGGATCGTCCGCGAGATGGAAAAAGCGCATCGCGATGACGGTATCGAAGTGGTCGTCCGGAAACGGTAGTCGCCCTGCATCGCCGCGAAGGAACTCGAGTGTCCCTGCGAGTTCAGCGCGCTGTGCTTTCGCTCGCCCTTGGTGCAACATCGCTGCCGAAATGTCGAGTCCGACGACGTCCGCGCCCTGCTCGGCCAGCATAACCGTAAATCGCCCGGTACCACAGGCGATTTCGAGGATCGTACGGTCCTCGACGGGCATAATCGCCTCGAGGACTGCTTGCTTCTCCCGTCGGTCGATCAACTGTCCACCCTTGGAAAAGCGCTTGTCGTCGTACTCCTCGGCGACGTCGTCAGCCTGGTACCACTCCTGTCCTTTCACACTGGGCGAAACTACTGTAGTCGTGGGATAAAACGATACTGGACTCGTTCGGAAAATCCGACGGGTCCGGCCAGTCAAGCGACTGGACGAGGGGTCACCTCCGCTGGTGGGTCGTCGTAGACCGGGAGCCTGTCACTATCACTGTCACTGTCTCTGTTCATCGTGCGTATGGGTTCCATGTATTAATACCACATTTGAACCCCTTATACAAACTTCATTGTTCCTATCTACATATAGGGAAGCTTTACCAGCACTGATTCCGCTCAGAATTGTATGAGCACGAGTACCGCAGAGGATGGCACTGCCGCAGCCGAGGAGGTCCTATCGAAGGACGAATACCGGGACCGTCTTCGCGACCTCCCGCCGAGCGCGAAATTGGTTGCAAAAGTCCTCGAAACCGATTCACCGCTCTCGCAGGGACAACTCGCCGACGAATCGCTGCTTCCAGACCGCACCGTTCGCTACGCCCTCAACCGCCTCGAGGATGTCGGCCTCGTGGGGTCGCGCTACAGCTTCCGGGACGCGCGCAAGCAGGTTTACTACCTCAAGAACTGAAGTCGGCTCCGTTTTGGACCCGCTTCGATACGCACATACAACCCGCCGATGAGACGCACGTATGGACGTTACTCCCTGCGCCGTTCCCGTCTCCACGCGGGCCCCGACCGGCGAAACCACCGCCTATCTCATCGGCGACGACGCCGCGGTCCTCGTCGATCCGGCTGCACAAACGTCCCCATTGGACGAACTCGTCGCCGACCACTCCGTCGAGCACATCCTGGTCACCCACACCCACCCGGACCACGTCGGTGCTGTCGAAACCTACGCCGACACGACGGGTGCGACGGTCTGGGCCAGACGCGGCCGCACCACCCGATTTCAGGAGGCGACCGGCTGTGCGCCCGACCGCGAGTTCACTCCCGGAACCGAACTCTCGCTCGGCGACGGTGACGAGGCGTTCGTCCGTATCCGTGACGCGCCGGGACACGCACCGGATCACGTCGCACTCGAGGTTGGAGACGGCGGCCCGATCGTCTGCGGTGACTGTGCCGTCCGCGAGGGCAGCGTCGTGGTCGGGGCACCGGAGGGTGACATGCGCGCGTACGTAACTACGTTGCGCCGACTCTGGGCGATGGACCCGCCGGTACTGTATCCCGGTCACGGCCCAGTTATCGACGCGCCGCGGGAGACCCTCGAGCGTCTCCTCGCCCACCGCGCCCGGCGCGAACAGTGGGTCCTGACCGCCGTCGAGGGCGGTGCTGAGACGCTCGATGAGATCCTCGCGGCAGCCTACGAGAAGGACCTGACCGGGGTTCGCGATCTCGCGCGGGCGACGGTCCGCGCACACCTCGAGAAACTCGCCGTGGAGGGTCGCCTCTCGTGGGACGGCGCGGTCGCTCGCGCTCGCCGGAGCGACTGACTTTTCCGCCTCGCCGCGTAGCTGTAGGTGTGCCCTCGCTCGAAACCGAACTCGACCGCGCCCGCGAACTCTCCGTCGACGACCTGGCCGACGCCATCGAATCGATCGGCTTCGAGTGCACCCGCTGTGGGGCCTGTTGTACAAGCCACGGCGAGGACGAGCACACGGCGACGGTCTTTCCCGACGAAGTTCGCGAATTACAGGCCGCCAGCGCGGCAGGCGATGGCGCTGACGCTACCGGTTCCGACACCGCCGAACCGGACACAACTGCCGAAGCGCGCGACTGGCGCGACGTCGCCCGGCCGATGCCCTACGGCCTCACCGAGGGCGAGGACGGACCGGAAGGCGAAACCTTCGAATGGGCGCTCCAGACCGGCGGCTGCGGCGACTGCGCCTTTTACGCGGAAGACGACGACGGCGTCGGGGCCTGCACCGCCCACGACGACCGCCCGCTGATCTGTCAGACCTACCCCTTCAGCGTCGCCCTCGACGGCACCAGCCAGCCGATGGGCGAGGCCGTCGACGAAGCCGGCGTCGTCCGCGCCCACGAGTGCGAGGGCCTCGGTCGCGACATCTCCCGCGAGGACGCCGAAGCACTCGCCGCCGCGCTCAAAGAACGCGCCGTTCGTGAACTCGAGGAGGCGATCGACGTTCGTGATGCGTATGCGCCCGCCGATACCGGGGCGGGCGAGGTCGTCGTTCACGACTCCGAGGGTGCGAAACGGCCGGACGGAACGCGACTTTCCAACTAAGTGTCTGTGTGAGTGTGCAGACCGGCGGCCAGTCGATCTGAGGACACGAAACCAACAGGAAATTCACATACGTCTGTGATGGTTTTGCTATGGACATCGCCTGGCAGGATATCAGACACGTCACGAAAGTCGACCCGGCAAAGCCGTTACCGGACGATCCCGGCGTCATCGCGGACACCGATCTCGCGATCGTCGGCGGGTCTGACGACGTGACCGAGGCCAACACCCTCGCGGCGATCCGAGCGATCGACGACATCGCCCCCGACCTCCCCATCTTTCAGGAACCCTACAACGCCACGCAGGTCTCGACCGACACCATCGACGCCGTCGACTCCATCACCGTCCCCGCTGTTTACAACGGCGACCGGGACAACTTCGTCGGCAAACACCTTGACCTCTTCACCGAGGTCGCACGCAAACCCGACGAACTCACGGGCAGTTCCATCCCGCTCGTCGGCGACCTGCTCACGTCGAACGGCGTCGACGCCGTCGCTGAACTCGCGACGAAACTGATCGGAGAGGGGTACGTCGTGCAGAACCTGGATTCGGCGGCAGCGAACGTTTCGGGCGTCGAAACCACGTACATGCCCGACCAGGTCGCAGGTGCGGCGCTCGCGACAGAGACGTTCTACGACTTTCCGATCTTCTACGTCGAGTACTCGGGTACCTACGGCGGCCCGGAAGACGTCACGGCAGCCGCGCGATACCTCGACGAAACGGTACTCCTCTACGGCGGCGGCATCGACACGCGCGAGAAAGCCACTGCGATTCTCGAGGCCGGCGCGGATGCGATCGTCGTCGGCGACTGTTTCCACGACGATCCGGATACTTACCGCGAGACGATCCCGCCCCAATCGTGAGCGTTACGCGAAGAGAACTGACGAACTCGCCAGTGGCTCCTCGGTCGTCGGTTTCGGACCGGACAGCGCGTCACTCTCCGGTAACGGTGACGTTAGAACGTGTCTTCGATAATCTCGCCGACTGCGAAGTTCGACTTGACCTCGGTGACCTCGATCTTGACGCGTTCACCGACATCCGCGCCGGGAACGATGATAACGTAGCCGCGTTCGACGCGGGCAATCCCGTCACCCTGCTTGCCGATATCTTCGATTTCGACGTAGCGCGTTTCACCGACATCGACCGGTGGCTGTGGCTCCGAAGTGGCGGTTTGTGGCTGTGGCTGCGGTTGTGCCGCCGCCGATGCCTCGACCTCACCTTCCTCGCCCTCGCGAGAGATGAGCGCCACACGGTAGACCTCCTCCGGATCGATGTCGCCGGTCTCGACTTCTTGACGTGGTACCTCGATGACGTATCGGTCCTCCTCTGCCGAAACCTCCGTACTGAACAGACACAGGAGTTTTTCAGATATTTCCACAGGTAGACCCTCAATTCCACCTCTGACGCTCATCCGTATTAGAACTACCGACCACGACCGAGAATTTTTCTCCACACGCCCGGTTTCAGCCGCACCGCCACGCGCTCCACTCACGTACTCTCGCTCAATCCGCGTGCTCGAACGGGCGCGTCGTCACGAACTCGTCGAGTTCAATCGCCGTCTCGAGGCCGGCGTCCGTGACGGACTCGTGGGGACGGTTGACGACGATGTCGCCCGCAGTCCGGTCGCCGACGCCGGGGATCGCGGTGAGTTCGTCCATCGAAGCGCCGTTGAGATCGAGCGGGTACGGAACGCCGGTCACGGAGCGATAGCCGTGGTCGACGACGGCGATGTCGATCGTCCGCCCAAGTTGGCGTTCGCCGGGGATACCAACGAGCAGCGGATAGGTGCCGAGCTGGCGGCCGAAGGTCTTTCCATCCTGGTGATACTCGAGGTGGACGTCCGAGAGGACGGTCCCTGGTGGCGCGACGCGTTCGAGCATCGGGTTATCGATTTCTTCGCGCACTTGCTGTTTGTAGCGCTTGAAGAGCTTCTTGTGCTCGTTCGCGATTTCCGCTCCCGTATCGGACATGTCGGTGCCGTCGAAGGACATGACCTGTCTGATGTTCACGCGCCGAAGCATGTAGCCCTCGTCGTAGACGCGCTGGAGGAACTCGCGGTTGTGCCGGTACGTTTCCTCGCGTTCACCCTTGAGTCCGTGGAGGAGGTTGATTCCGGGGAGAAGCTTGGGCAGTCGGCGCGGGCGAGCGTCGCCGGTCGTTGCATCGGCGGTCGGATCGTTCGGTCCGCCCGGCCGCCAGCCCGCTTCTTCGTTGACGATGCGAACGGCTTCGAAGCACTCCTCGGCGGTGACGTTCAGGTTGTTCTCCTCCTGGACGATGGGATCGGCGGATTCTAACCCGAACGCAGCCGTGTCACCGGGCGTGTTGTGCTCGGCGATAATCCGAATCCCCTCGCGGCTCTTCTCCGGCCAGTTGACGATCGTGATGGGATTCATATTGTCCAGATGAAGCGTGTCGAGATTCGGTGCGACCTCCCGGATGCCGCTGTACAGTTGGCGGAGCGCGTCCGGGTTTGGTGCCTCGCCATCGCCGCCGTAGGCGAGGATATCCGCCTGCCGACCGATTCGGAAGTGTTTCACGCCGTAGTCCGCGAGCGCGTCGACCTCGCCGACGACGGTCGGCGCCGGACGGAACGAGGGGTTTCCGTACAGCGGTTCGGTACAGAACGAGCACCGATAGGCACAGCCACGCGAGGTCTCGAGTTCAGCGATGAGGTACTCGGGGTGGTTGGGGTGTTGCTCGACGATGAAGGCCCCCTCCTGTGCCCATCGCGAGACCTCGTCGATGTCCCGCATTCGATTGTTGAAGCCCTCGAGGCCGCTTTCGACGAGATCGTGGACGGCGGCCTCGACGTCGCCCTTGGCGACGAAATCGAAGTCTAAGTCCTGCCGTTCGGTTTCGGTCGCGCCGGCGTTCTCGTCGCCGACGCCGAACTTGACCGGGCCGCCCATCAGGCTCGTGCCGCTCGCCGTCCACGCGAGTTTGCGTACCTCGTCGGGTTCGGCGGGCGTGCCGCCGACGTACTTGCCGGGGACGGTCATCCCGCCCAGATAGATCATGAGATCGGCGTCGTCGACAGCGCGCCATCGATCAGGATCGTCTCGCAGCCCGTCGATCGTGTGATACGTAATTTGCTCACGCGGGACGCCCGCATCAACGAGCGCACCCGCCGTATACCGGGGATACGTCGAGATGTACGGCGGCACTCCGAAGTGTGCGGGTTCGTCGACGTACCCGTCGACGATCGTCACCGAGAGCGCGTCCGTCTCCGTCCCCGTCCCGGGGTCGGGACCAGAGCCGGGGTCGGAGCCGGAGTCGGAGCCAGTCATACCGACCGATAGCGCCTCGAACGACAAAACGGTGACTAACGGGAGACACGAGACGCGAGACAACGAGGGTGTCCAACACGAACCACCGCAACCGCCGCGTTGATGGTCCTGGTCCCGGTACTGTCGATCATGCCACCAACCGAAGAAATCGTCTGCACCGACGACGACTGCTTCCTCGACCTGTTCGAGAACCACTACACCTACGACGTTCCCGACGAGTTCGACAGCTCCGAACTCTCGTGTCCCGTCTGCGGCGGTACCGACTGTCTCGAACCGGTCGAACTCTGAGCCACCAGTCTCCGTACAGCCCATCCGTCACTGCGCCAGTGAACTCGATCGACCATCGCGTCAGACGTTATTTTACTCAACACCAAAATTAATAAGAACATGGCTATCGTAGTTGCCCCATCGGCTATGTTACGCGCTCTCACCCAGGTCTCCGCCCAGCACAGCGCATCGGCTCCCGCCCGCCGTGTCGGTTTCACAAGAGGTGATGCGGAGTGAACAAACCGTCCCTTGGCTCGTCGATCACACACGTGCTTTACCGTCAACTCGGCCGGGCAAGCAGTCGCATCCAGAACCAGCGCTCACTGCCCGTCGACCTCCTCGAAAACGACGACTCCTACCTCGTCGTCTTCGACGCTCCCGGTGCCGAAACAGACGACGTCCAGGTCCGGTACATGGACGGGACCGTCAAGATCAGTGTCGACCGTTTCCGCCCGTTCCGTGACAGCTACGAGATGCGATTTCCCGGCCGTGGAACCAACCTCAGCGGCACGGCCGACCTCCCGGCCGATGCCGTCGTCGACCCCAACGCCGGAACCGCAACCCTTTCGGACACCGGCTCGCTCCGGATCGAAATCCCCAAAGCGAGTTCGCTTCAGGAACCGGCTGCAGACGATATCGAACTCGCCGATACTCGTCCGTCCGACAGCACGCCACCCGACGAACTCGACGACGCGCACGATACACACGACACCACCACTGAAACGACAACGACGAACACAACTGACGCCACACCGCCGTCGGCAGACGCCAGTACCAGCGCAAACACAACTACAAACGCCGATCGCGACCCCAACCCCAACCACAACACGACCACCACCGCAACCGACTCACAATCCACCGACATCGACTCGACTCCCTCCAGTGAACTCGCACTCGAATGAACGGGCTCAATTCCGAGTCGATTGGAAACACTCAGCGGCGTCCACAGTCGCCACTCACATGTAGTCCCCGGTTGGAGGTGTAGCCCCGTTCCAGCCGTCACGATCTGAACTCTGATACGACGGCCCCCCTGTTCACTTCCGGAATCGCTGAAGAGCCAAGTTGGACTTCCAGTAGTGATTGGCGGCCGGCCACGGCGCGACCGTCACGCCGCCCACTCCGTTCCGGCCACTGATTTCGCAGGATAGCGGAGACCTGGAACCAGTCGCTGGTTCGGCTCCGATTCTGAACTCACCGTAGCTAAAACGGCAAACGGCGTCTCTGGTGAGGTGAGTGACTGAAGAACGCCGAATCAGTTCCGGCCACACTTCTGGTTTTTTGCGGATGGGCCCTGACGGATTCGAACCATCGACCACTCGGTATCTCACATGACCGCATAGATGCGATCGTGTTATGAGCCGAGCGCTCTAACCAGACTGAGCTAAGGGCCCGTTTTCCGTCTATACAGAGAAAAACGTGGCCTGTAGTTAACCCTTACTCTCCGTCTTGGTGTAGCAAATTGGCCTCGACAACTATGCGAAAGCATACGATCACACTACCGACAGCCACAACAGACCTGGGCAGCGACGGGCCTATGTGGTCGGCGACCGGATACTACTGCGTATGTCGGATCGTCGTCGACTCACGCAGTTCCTGCGTTCGAAACTCCAGGCGGCAGGCGAGCAGTACGAACACGTTCGGGGGTCGACCGATCGCCAACTCGAAGAAGCCCAGCACGCCTATGAAGTGGCCAAAAACGCTCGCCAACTCCCCTCCGATAGCGAAGGCCGGGCACAAATCGTTTGCCGACGGTATGCAGAACGCCGAGCAGCAATGCTTGATGACCAGTACCATCCAGCGTGCTACGAAGCAGACCATCCGGACTGTGAAGGCTGTGTCGAGGATATCCGTGCGGGACGAATCGAGACGTGGTAGGTACATCCTCACGACAGCGCTCACAACTATTGGACTGTCGCTACTGAACTCGGCGCTGTATCGCTACTGAACTCGGCGCTGTATCGCTACTGTTCTGTTACGAATACCGAACTGATCGGGAGAAACGAAGCCTAGGCCGGGACATGATCCAAAGGTTCAATGTCTTCCCTAATAAAACATCGGTGTTCACTGAATGCCAGATAACAGAAAGCAAATTACGAACCTGCGAGACAGAATCCAGGAATCGAATGAAATCGAACGGAGAGATCAGGAACTTCTCATAAAATTTTCTGACAGAATTGACCTGCTCAAATCGGAGTATACCGACCATCGACACAACAAGCTGCTCCGCCACTGTACCATCCTGGCCGAAAACGTCGGTGGCCTCGCGGACGCCCTCGAGGACCGCGACGCGGCAGAGGATCTTGTACGGTGGATCAACCGCAATTACGACAACGAATACACGAATCACGACTACCGGACCGCTATCAGGGTCTTCGCTCGGCGGGTGACGGACGGCGACGACCTTCCGGAGAGCATCAAGTGGATCCCATCGGGGATGTCCAACAGCCACGACCCGGTTCCCGATCCAGGCGATATGCTCCGCTGGGAAGACGACATCCTTCCGATGATCGACCAGACCAGAAACTCTCGTGACGCGGCCCTCATCGCAGTCGCCTTCGACTCCGGGGCCCGAAGCGGCGAACTCCAGGGCCTTACTATCGGCAACGTGAGCGACCACGAGCATGGACTCTGTATCCACGTCGACGGGAAGACTGGACAGCGCTCGGTCACGCTGGTACCGAGTGTGCCGTATCTCCAGCGCTGGCTGAACGACCATCCCGAGCCGGATAACCCAAGTGCGCCGCTCTGGTCGAAACTGACGAAACCCGAGGAACTCAGCTATCGGCAGTTCAACAACTGCTTTTCCGACCCAGCTGAACGCGCCGGGGTCAAGAAACCGGTGACGCCGACCAATTTCCGGAAGTCCAACGCAACGTATCTCGCACGTCAAGGGATGAATCAGGCGTTTATCGAAGATCGTCAGGGGCGGAAGCGAGGCAGCGACGCGACAGCCCACTACGTCGCACAGTTCGGTGGCGAAGCCGACAACGAGTACGCGAAAATGCACGGGCTCGAAGTCGAAGAAGACGAATCCGAGCCGCTGGGGCCAGTCGAATGCCCGCGGTGTCAGAAGGACACGCCGCGTCATCGAGAAACGTGTGTCTGGTGTAATCAACCGCTCGAGTACGGCGCGATCGAATCGATCGAAGAGGATCAGAAAGAGGTCCGGGACCAGGTCTTCCGGCTCGCGCAGAAAAATCCGGAGTTCCTCGAGGACATCCAGCAAGCGAGAAAGTTCTCCGATATCGTTGACGACAATCCCGATATCCTCGAAGACGCACAAGCGTTCGCCGAGTCCCTCTCGGACGAGTAGCGCCATTACTTGAGGTTCCGTCGTATCCGATCGAGTTCTGCTTGTATCTTGTCGATGTCCTCAGCCGTGGCTCCGTTCGAGAGGAGGGCCAGAGCATACGCTCGCGCCTCCGTGTCGCCGTAAGCGAGAACCCGAGACAAGAACTCGGTGTTCCGGTCCGCGTAGCGGCTCACTTCGCTGATCGGTTCCTGGCTACTCATTGCTCTCCTTCTGTCTGGGAAGTCGATTTTCGTGCTGTGCGTTCGCTATAGCGGGTGCTGATCGTTCCTATGGTCATTTTCGTGAGTTCGTCGTGTTGCCGGTTACGGCATCAAGTGTTTCTCGGCTCCGTGGGGGGTCTACTGGCCCTCAATGTGGGGGCCAGCAATCGTGGGTTTCCTTCAAGAGCCGATGCGTGCTTCACACTTGGCACGAGGGCCTTTGAGTTAATATAAATTAGTGAAGCCAGATAATTGCGGAACCAAAAAATAGTTTGCGCAAGTCGGATAGCAGGTAGTATGGAACCTTCAGATGACGTTGTCACCAATATCCGCGATTCATGGGAAGCGGAAAACGATGCGTTCGGGCGAGTCTACGAATCGATTTTAGGTATCACCGAGTTCACGAGACACGATGAGATTGCTGAGGTCGCCAGATGCGCCCCCAATACCGCAAAGAAGCACTTGAGACGACTGAATCAGATGGGTATCGCCGAATTTCGAAACCCAGGTCGTGCCCTCATGTTCCGTCGGAACGACGCGTACCTGGAATGGCGAGAGGTAACCCAGATCGCGGACGATCACTCGGTCCAAGATCTCGCTGAACGGGTTCGTGAGCTGGAAGCGACAGAAGCTGAACTCAAAGAAGAGTTCGGCGTTGAAGGACCGGACACCGCCTCAGTATACAGATCAGACAGTGATCGGCCAACACACGAACTAATGCAGGCGATCGGTACATGGAACGGTATCCAGCGGGATATCCGCCTCTACGAGGCAGCGCGCCAACTCCAGCAGAACGACGGTCGTCTGATATCGGCGTTCGTTGCGACTCCCACCGACGACCATGCGTCGTCCGAGTCGCAATGACTACCACGAACCACGTCCCGACGATCATCTGGGACACCGACCCGGATAGGGAATCCCTGCGGGTGATTCACCGGTTTCTGAGTCGTCGTGAGGCGATCGAGAAGGCCAGCCTCGAGCCATACAGGACTCACCCGCGTCTGGTACGTGCAACCGTTAGTGACCAGGGTTCGTCGACAACATCTGGACTTCTCGAGATACGATGGTACGAAACGAGGGATTTCGCCATCACGTATCAGACGGACCGTGAGAACGGGGGCTCTCCATTCCTCCAGTGGACACATCTTCCTGACGCAGATGAAATCAACGTATCACACGGCGGGTCAGACGACGTGCAAACGCTGACGCCGCCATCTCACCATCCAGGCGAGAATCGGTTTCATCCGCTCCGAGTTCTGTCCCACGTGCTTGCTACCATCGAAGAATGTACGAAATAGGGGGTTCACGTCGTCCCGGTCGAGCAACCCGATACTGTCGGTGACAGTACCTTTGGTGTCAGCAGTTTCCATCACCAAAGCCTCTAGCTCTTGTATAGGTGTGCTATCAGTGATGTTTGAAACGCCACTTATTGTGGATTAGTCATATCGTCTCAAATCACGAAAGGGTTTTATAAATTGTTTGCGTAATATGAGACGACATGGTAGAAAAGAGCCACTTCCGACTCTTATCACATCTTATAGAGGGGGGTGAGCCGGAAGTGAGTATCAGTACGCTCGCTGATCAACTCGATTGGAGCGCTGGCCACGCCTCACGTATCGTCTCCGAGTTAGAAGCCTACGGCTACGTACAAACCAAGCAAAGCGGTCGGCAAAAGTTGGTTTCTCCGACGGATATCGAACCAATCGAGCAACTCGAGGGACTTCTCACGGAGTATAGCCACATGGATCTGCCCGATCTCGTTGCTGGCGCTGGGTTACTCGTGCTCTATTATCTCGATCGAGGACGGACCGCAACCGAGTTGGCCGAACTGAGCGGTGTTAGTCAGGCAACGATATACCGCCGGTTAGATGACTTTCAGCGCGTTGGTGTCGTTGGGAAATCGAAATCCCGGTATCGTCTCAATGATCCGTTCGCAGAGTTGGCCTCGATCGCTCGAGGGCTGCTCCACCAGAAACATCGTCGCGAAGCAGAGCGACATGCGAGTGGGCTCAATTTTCTCTGGGAAAGACACGACGAATTCCTCTTCGCCTGCGACAGTGACGTTACTGCTGACGGATTTTACCTGACCGGGCCTGCCCTGTTCGAAGCGTTCGATGTTCCGCTTCTCACGAGGGATCGGCGACACTACTTCCGGACGGACCGACTCTCCGAGATCACTCCCGCAGAATTAGTCTGCCACACACTGCTGATCGATGACGGTCCCCGGTACCGAACGTACTGTCTCTTATTGATACAACAACAGGGTATCGAGAGGACAGCACTACGGGAACGTGCTGAACACTATCTCCCCGAAGCAGGGATCGACCTGCACGCCATCGTCGATGAGCTCATCGATTACTTAGAGACAGACGGAACGACAACAACCGAGCAACTGCCCAAATGGGAAGACTTCAAACAAACGGCCAGAGACTATGAGATCACTGTATGAGTTCTCGTGAACGATTCGGTCGGAATTATATCGAGACCGAGCTCCGGCAAATCGCAGATCACCTCCAGACAGACGTTGATGCCTATCTCATCGGCGGTGGCGCAATGTCACTTCACGAGCCGTCTCTCAAGGACACGACCAAAGATATCGATCTCGTCGTCGTGGACGAGGCGGCCCTTAGCCGTCTAATGGGGGTACTCGACGACCTCGGCTATGAGGAAGTTACCGATCTCGGTGACGAATACGATCGGTTAGGAGCGCGTCACTGCGTTCGAAACGATGCCGGCTGTCAGTTCGATGTCTTCTATCGACAGATTGCCGATAAGCTGTATTTCAGCGACGGGATGCAAGCGCGGAGCGAGGCGTTCCTTTCGGACGAGTTCTTCTCGGTCGGTCTCGTTTCGTTCGAGGATATATTCCTCTTCAAGGCCGTCGCAGAGCGTCCGGACGATATCGGAGACATGGCGACACTCGTCCAGACAGATCTCGACTTCGATGTGATCGAAGACGAGATCGAACGCCAGGTCGATCTTCTGGGAGGAGAGCAATTTGTCACAGTGATCTCCGAATCGCTGGAACGGCTCGATCAGAACGAAGGTATCCAAACACCCCTTGACGATGTCGTCCGGGAGTACTACCAACGGTACATGAACGGGTACGAACTCCGGTTACAGTTAGACGAGGACACCGCAAAATCCGTCAGCGAACTCGCGTCGACGTTAGACGTTTCAGAGGAAGAGATCGAACGTCGATACGAGTATCTCGAGCAGTACGGATTTGTCGAACGGACCAGTGAAGGGATACGAGATACCGGGAAACGCGACGAATTTCAGCGGTCCTGATAGCTCGTCCTACTTTTCGAGAGAGTCGCCGAATTCTTTCTGAAACCCTTCGAGAAGCCGTCCGAAGCCGGATTGGAGGAAAAACTCGGCGTCCTCTTTCGCCTCGAGGAGGTGCTTTCGGCGTTTGTCCGAGTACTCCGTCGCCATCTCGTCTAATTCGGCGGCGAACGCCTCGATCGTCTCCTCGTCCTCGAGGGAATCGTAGGTTCTGAACACATCTTTCAGCCCGCGCTTGGCTGATTGCCTGACACGACCGTCCTCGTCCGTCAGTGCCTCCAGCAGGAATCCACCGATTTCGTCCGTTTGTTGGCGAACGGTGTCCACATCTGCCTCGATCGATCGGTCGCTCTCAGCGACGGCGAACACCAGTGCGATCCCCGGCGTCAGTCGTTCTGCAACCCGGACAGTCGACTGTCGGACGTATCCATCATCGCTCTGGGCGTAGATGGCGGTCAACTCGTCAAAGCAGGTCTCGAACAACTGAACCCGTTCATCGAGATCTAACTCCTCAATTTCGTCGATCGTCTCGGTAACCTGCTCGGAATCACCTGATCGAATGTCGGCCGCAAATTCGTCCCACCGTTGTTCCATATCGACCTCTTGGGCGACCTAGTCCATAATACTCGGCTTATTGGAGACACGATGAGGTGAGGACAGGAATGGGCGTGATTTTGAGGGTGTTGGCAGCCTCGACGGCCACAATGATGATCGATCTGGATACATCCCGTACGGTTTTGCGTTCCGACCACTTCTTATCTACTATGCCGTTTAGTGTGAGTTGGCACACGCTCCTCGACGAACTCGATGATCTCCCGGATGGAGCGACGCTCGTCACGCCCCTATCGCACAATCGGTTCCGGATTAGTGACGTACAGGAGCAACGTGTCATCATCAGCTTCGAGGACAAAGACGAAAAGCGACCCCTCCAGCGCGATCAGTTCGAGACACTATACCGCCGCATCACCGATGCACCGAACGGGTTCCAGCTCGACCGGCTCCCGCCTGATGCCGATCCCTACCCGGCGGTGTGGAGCCTCCATCCTCGATTCGAGATCGACGAGGATGCTGGCGTGATCGTCGAGACCGATGGGCCGACAGCGACACAGCTGCTCGAGGCTGAGACCGAGCCGGAGACCGAAGACCGGACGGAGCCCGATCTCGATGTGTACGCCGACGCGCTCCTGCTGGTTGATGCGCTCGAGCGCCACGACGTAACCACGCTGGAGGAGATGGAAACGGAGGCACTGGTCAATCTGTACACCCTACTCTCGGATGTGCAGCGTAACGCCAACAGTTTCCGCCAAGATGTCGCCGACGTGCTCCTCAATCGTCTCCACCACGATCGGCCCGTCAACGGTCCGTTCGGCTCTGTCCAGCGGACGAGTCGCCGTAACCGTTCCCTCAAGGATGACGAGGTGGTTCTGGCGGCGTTCGAAGACGCTGGAATCGATTCCGAGCGTGTCATGGGAGTAGACCGCGACAAGGTTGACGACGCGCTCGAGGTGACAGAGCTGGCCGAGAGCGACGTGTACGAAATCAACGAAAGCGAGTACGTTCGAAAGGCCGAGGTAGATGAGGAGGTCAAAGAGACCCGACTACAAGGTCTCAAAGACCAACTCGCAGCGACAGAAGGCGAAGAAGCCCAGGAGCTACGCCAAGAGATCGAGGACCTGGAGGACCGCATCGACGAACTCACGAGTTTCCGGACGGGAGCGGAGGTACACGAGTGACGGCTACCGTACACCGCTACCCGGTAATATTCTCGTTACGTATCTCCCTGTTCATTGGTGCGTTGGATGAGTAAACTAAGTGGGGTGCGCGCACATCCTCGACGCTTGAGTTTTATGTCATTTGATGCAGACTACCATCAGTAGGTGATAGATTATATCATCTCACCATTATTCGATACCGAAACCGAAACCAGGATCTGACTCCATATTTCCGAACTCCCCTTCTAGGGCAGCCTAGAGCACCTTCGAAGGTGGTTTTCGTTCACTCAGAAGGTGAGGGTTTTTATGTTAGGGATCCCTCTACCAGAGTAGACACTACAGGTAAATGCTCAGTTCACGAGAATGGGGAGTTAGTTCGAACCTGTTTAGGTCAGGTTCGGACGTCCCTTGCGGCAGCAGTATGTCTTTGGTGTGCGAAGACAGCCGTATCTACGCACGTCGGTACGTAAATCTTACTGCCGGAAGGCGAACCGACTGCAGTCCTTCGATTACGCTTGAATCTTAGGAACATCATCAACCGACTTCGAGAACAGCACTCCCACCATCCTAGCCTGGAAGGGCAGATCAAGGTCTACGTCGCGCATCACTGGGTACAGACAGTGCCTGGTGAAGCGGGCCCAGACCTCGGGAAAAGGGACATGGAAATGACCCTCAACGAGTTGGGGTTGGAACTCAGTTGCAACCTTGACACTGCAGTTGACAACCTCTTCGAAGCTGGGTTGCTTGACCGCTATGAGCCCGACGGACCCGACTGGTACATCATTCGGGAACGCGACGGCGAGTTCGTTATGGGAGAGAAAAAGTTCCCTGCAGCGGTCCATGACGAATGCGGACGTGCAATCGAGTACATCCGTTCGATGGATCCCTCCGACGAGGACGGAAAGACGGCCGTCGCTGATGGGGGGGACTCCCGAATAACGAACGAGGACGGTGAAACACTCCGCGAAGAACTCGCGCGAGAACTCGGCTTCGAACCTGGCGAATTGGAAGACCATCTTCGGGTCGGTACGCCGCGGAACCGGCGGGAGAAACTGGAACAACTCGTCAAGGCCATTCGAGACAGCGAGACCTTCGAAATGCCGGATTCGTTCGACGAGATCCGGCTAGTCCCGAAGGGTTATCGCTACCACCGCGCGGAGTCCGTGCTTAGCACTGCCTAAGCACAAAACTCGCTAAATTCGTATTTTTGACACTCAATTTCAGTCTATCGATGCGGACGAGAATGGTCTTGCAAGTCTGTACCGGTACGGGGGCGCTTCCGGACAGGTGTCTTTACAACCGCAATGAGAAGGAGACGGGCATGCTTAACTCTACTTCGCTTAATCGCTTTATCGTATAACCCGATTACGAACCGGCCGTTGGACGGCATAAATCGGTGGAGTTGGCCCAGGAGAACCAAAGATATAATCGGATTTACTGCGATATCCGATCATGGTTCGTGTCGACGACAGCGATGACGTGACGAAGTGCTGGCTTTCGCCCGGTGAACTGGACCGGCTGGAGCGAGCTGCTGGAGAGGACGGATGGGAGCGTGAGGTGGCGATCCAGCTGATGGGCCGGTGCGGGCTCCGAGCGTCAGAAGTGAGCTATCCGAGCGATAGCAACCTGCGGTACTCCGACGACGGAGATATCTGGCTGTTCGAGGTCCAAGGAAAGAACACCAAGGGTGGGTCAAAGAAGACACGCGACGCATGGATGCCCGACGATGTTGCCGACGACATCCACAAATACAGCCGTGAGCGTGGGCTCGATCTATCTGACCGGTGGGTCGACGCTAGCACACCTTCCGTCCGTCGGTGGGTCAACGAAGCCACTCACACCGTCGCGGAGCAAACCGACAACCCACGTTGGCGGTCGGTCTCGTCCCACGATCTCCGCCGATCCTGGGCGACCTATCATCTCGTCGAACGCCAGGTCGACGTTCGGACCATGATGAGTATCGGCGGATGGTCCGATTACTCCGCTATCGAGCCGTATCTCGCAGAGCCGACCGAAGCGCGTATTGGAGAGGCCATGCGGCCGTAGAGGATCATTCTCCCGGAGCAACGAACGTTAGTCCCGCAACTGGGCAACGGTTCGACCGAGTTCTCGAGCACGCTCGCTCTCTGAGATATCATACCACTCTTCCAACGAACGAAGTTGGTCCTCGAGATCCATGTTGGTGGGGAGGTGTACTCCGCTACACGGTAGTGCGTCGCTGGATAAGTAAGTCCGTGCTCGAGCATCCACCTTCGAGAGGAGTCCGGAACGATCCAGGAGGAGTTGGTGTCGCCTACCAGGAGTTGGTCCAACTTCGCCGCACCTGCCGGCTATTGGAAGTCAGGGCGAACCTCCTAGAACAGGGGTAGTGCTCGAGTCGGCATAGACGACGATACGTTCGAAGATGTCTTCGCCGAGCAGGGGGCCTCGGGACCGGGCGAATACCTGTTACCGGGTCGCCACCGCGACGGAGAGGTCGACCAGAGAGTAATGTACCGGCTCGCCGACGACGTTCACCCCCTCCTCGTCGAATGGGTCGGGTATCTCACGAGCATCTCTACCGGAGCCGACCAATAGGGACCCGGGGAATAGGTAGTGACCCGGCGACTGAGACCGGGGGCAGTTAGTCGGGGAGACCAGAGAATCGTCGGTGAGTATCCCTCTCTCGGCAGGAGAAACCCAGTCTGTCGGTAGAACTGGATTCTCAGTCGGCCAAAACGGCAAAATTCGGATTGGGCACACGGGGTACAATGGCCGGGGTGCTCGAGGCGATCCGTCCCGACTCACCGGGCTGAATTGGTCGGGCGTTGCCGGGTAACTGGACGGCACCAACACGAACCCAATGAACGGGTCAACGAATAAGACCAATCTGTCGGTAGAACCGCCTTTTTCGCCGGACAAAATAGCCGAATTCGGATTGCGAGGGATCGGGCTTACCCCCTATTTCGTCGGGTCGAAATAGTCGGATAACACCCCGTCGACACTGGTAGTTAGTCGGGGCTTCCCGAACGTCGGCCGAGATCCTCTTCGGTATCGAACGCAGTTCTCCCTCTGTCGGCAAAACCGTTATTCCCGTCGGGTGAAACGGCCGTATTCGAATTTTAACGGGTCGGGCTGACCCCCTTATTCAGCCGGGTCGAAATAGTCGGGAACGGTCGTAATGCCACCGGCAACCACTCGAGAATTACCCGAGCTTCGCCGAGACCGGCTCTCAGTGTCAAACACGTTTGTCCGTTCTGTCGGCTAAACCGTCTTTCTCGTCGGGCGAAACGGCTGTTTCCGGTTCGTGGATAAGCAGCAGTTCACTACCTATCAGGCCGGGTCGAAATGGTCGGGGATAACTTCGATGGCACCAGCAGTTGGTCGGGGCTTACCCGACCGTCGGCCAAAACCGGCTTTCGGTATCGGATACGGTCGCTCCTGCTGTCGGCTAAACCGTCTTTTCCGCCGACCGAAATGCTCGAATTCGGTTCGGAAGAGATCACCAACTCCAACGCCTCTCGTCGGCAAAGTTGGTCGGAGTATTGTCGTGGAGATCGTCAATTGGTCAGTGGATCAGGATACCGATGTAGCGGTGCCAAGCTATTGGACCGACCAATCGAGAAATAAGTCGACAGTCCGGTTAGCCGACTGTAACATTGCTTAGACTAAGTAAAGGTTATAACAGTCCGATTAAGTGATGTGAACATCTGATGACTCGGAAACGAATCGGACAGAATACGGGGAACTCCGGCCGGGTAAATCTCTCTGGCCTCGAGCTGCAAAAGTTCGGGGCTGATGTCGGTGATTCGGTGAAAGTCGACATTGCCGAGTCCAAGAGCATTGCTCATGCAATGGTCGACAATAGCAACTATGGGGAATTCGTGATCGTATCAAAACCTGACTCTGAGGGAGGAGATTGATGAGTAGTACCGAGTACACAGCGCTATTTGACGCCTGTACGCCCCGAGAAGACGTTCTCGAGGGGACGCTTCAGGAAGATCAGTTTGCAGCGAGTCTCGCAACCGTTGCACACTCGTCAGAGGATGCACCGCCGGTCTACAAGGATCCGTCTCTGTTCTTCGAGATGACGTATCCCACGGACGGGCTGCGTACCCTGCTCAGCAATCTTACCGGACGATTTCTCGCAGGTGGTGGGTACGAAGGCCGGTACAATAGCAGCATCCTTTGTCTCGATACCCGTTTCGGCGGTGGGAAAACGCACGACTTGATAGCATCGTACCATCTCGCGACGGACCCCACATCTATCGGCGATCTCGAGCGACACCTTCTCGAGGACGACGCGAATCTCGTCGACGACTATCACGACGCCGTCGATGACGGACTGACCGTTGATTCCGCTGTCTTTGTTGGCGGTCACGTCGACGCTCGAAACGCCCGAAGCGATCGTTCGGATCCGAACGCTCCGAATACGCGGACGATGTGGGGTGAAATCGCGTATCAGCTGTACGGCCTCGAGGGATACGAACACCTCAAAGAGTACGACCAAGAGCAGCAAGCACCCGGCGGAAACACCCTCAAGGATCTCTTTGAATACGGCGATGGGCCAGCCCTGATCCTGATCGACGAGATCGCCGCGTATCTCGAGGCCGCGTCGGGAGTCGAGGTCGGTGACGCGACCCTCGCAAGCCAGACGCTCAGCTTCATCCTCTCGCTGCTCGAGACGGCGTCCGAGGTCGACGACGTCACTGTCGTCTACAGTATCGCCGATACCGCGTTCGAGGAGGAGGCGGAAGAAGTCAGGAATCTCGTCGACGAGCTCAACCAGATCGGGCGTCGTCAGCACAAGACGATCACGCCGACCGACGAGAGCGAGGTCGGGCAGGTGCTTCAGCATCGTCTCTTCGAGGAGATCGACGACGAGGCAGCGGAGTCGATCGCGCAGAACTACTTCCAGTTTTACACGGAGAGCGATCGGCAGTTCCCGCAAGAAGCGACCGAAGCGAGCTACGTCAATCGGCTGACCAGAGAGTATCCGTTCCATCCGACGGTTCTGGACACGCTGACCGAAAAGATCGACACGATTCCGCGGTTCCAGCGGACCCGCGGTGCGCTGAAACTGCTGGCTCGGGCCGTCTACTACCTCTGGAACAACCAGCCGGAGCGCTACGATCGCCATTTCGTTCGGCTGTACGATCTCACGCCGTCGGACGACGATCCAGGCGGGAGCATCGACTCGACGCTCCACGAGACGCTCTTCGAGTTCGTCGACCTGAGTGCGGCTGTGTCGGCGGACATCTATAGCGAGGACGGGACCGCGCACGCACAACTCGAGGACCGGAAGTGGACCGAGAAGGGGATCCCACCGCTCGGGAGCCACCTGACGACGGCGGTCCTTTGGCACAGCCTCGCGTACGGTGAGCAGGCGACCGGGCTGACGCGAGCGGAACTCAACGCGACGCTGGGGCACCAGGATATCCGGTTCGACAACTACGACTCCGCACTCGAGGCACTGGCCGGCGGCGACATGACTGTCGCGTGCTACTACCTCTACGACGAGGAACGAGTGCGGTTCAAGTCCGATCCGAACCTCATCCGGATTATCGACCAGCGCGTGGACAACACGCCCGATGCGCAGGCTCGATCGCGGTTCGAGTCCCGGCTCGAGACCGAAGTCGGAACCGGCGGCTTCGAGACGGTCGTCTTCCCCGAATCGCCGGCCGATCTCCCGGACAAGATATCGAAGCCACAGCTCGCCGTCATGCACATCGACACCGCACCGGTGTCCGACGGCGGTGAGAATACACCGGAGAAGATCCAGACGCTCTACGAGAAGTCCGCATCCAAACACGGCGGGCAGGTCCAGAGTCGAGTCTACAAGAACTACGTTCTCTTCCTCGCACCGGACAAGGAACGTATCAAGAGTGGGATCCAGGAAGCCCGACAGCTCGAGGCGATCGAGGCGCTGCTCGACGACTCTCAGCAGACGGCGGACCTATCGAACGAGCAGATCGAGGAACTCCGGGAGCGTCGCGATCAGGCCCACGGGCTGCTCGGCGAACTCGTCCGTGGTGTCTACCGTCACCTCTACTACGTCGATCGGGACGGGCTGACCCACATCACGATCAACGCAACCGAGGCCAACGGCGGGACGACGCTCGTAAACGCGGTCGAAGAGACCCTCGACGATCGCCTGATCAGAGCGGACGCCAGCGCGAAGGGGACGGCGTTCTTCAAACAAAAACTCTGGCAGCGGACCCAGGACAGTATGACGACCCAGCAACTGGTCACCCAGTTCGCAAAGAAACCCGGTCTTCCCTACCTCTTAAATACGAAACCGCTGCGAAAAACGGTCGAACGAATGGTCGACGACTCTGGGTACGTCTACTGGGACGGCGAAAGCGAGACCGTCTACTGGGACGGCGACGAGGACGCACAGCTGGACAACTGGGACGAGGATACACCGCTGGTCGAGTCACCCGACGTTCGAACGTCGATTCAGGACTCGGACGTGAAGATCGGCGACGAGTACGTCGTTTACACGGATATCGAAGCGTTCCTCGAGGTGCACGCCGACTCGATCGAGGTTCCCGAACCGGTAGAGCCGGAGGGCGACGACGAGTCGGACGACGGAGCCGAGTCGACGAGTGGAGACTCGACGGGCTCGGGTTCGAAACAGGTCGCGCTCGGAACTGACGACGAGCGAGCACAGCCCTCCGAGTGGGACCACGCAACGAGTCTGATGGCCGCCTCTCGAGCGTTCAAGGAAGTCCGCGGCGAGGCGATTTCGGCGGCCACGTCGGACGGCGATGCCGGCGTGTCGCAGGTCACGGTCGAGGTCGGCGGCGAGGATCAGCTCTCGAAGGGCTCGTTCATCGCCCAACAGAGTGCGCTCAAGAACCGGGCCGATCACGTCTCGGTTCGGATGCAGTACGAGACGGTGTCGGACTCGAACGCCACGTACGAGGCGACGTTCCGTGGCGGTCTCGGGGAGTTCTCTCGCGTGACGAACCAGCCGGACCCGTTCGGCGACACGGTCAGGATCGACCTGAAGTTCCGGGTTGACCTGCCGGAGCCGGAACCGATCACGGACGATGAGGACGATCTGCTGGCGGAACTCGAGGACGCCCTCGGACAGACCAACATCGACGTGAAGGTACAGGCTCGAGGACCGACCGAGATCGTGCCAGAGGCCAAACAATGACGTCACAGTCGCGTCCGGAGTCCGCGCTGTCGGCTCGAGAGCAGCCCGGTGTCAGCGGTCTCGGCAGTAGCGTCTACGGCGGTCGTCCGAACTTCGCACTCGTTCGAGATGCTGGCCCCGATGGCGGCACGCTGACGCTATACGAGTTGCTGCCTGCGGACCAGGCAACGGCCCGGCGGGAGCGACTCGAGCGCTCGAATCCGAACCAGCAACTCGTGGCCGATTCGTTCGAGGACGTATTCGGCGAGTCGGATAGCCTCGAGGTCGACCACTGGGACTGGGACGAGTGGACGGCCGTGAAGATCAGACGGCTGTCCGGCAGTCGACTACGGTCGATCCTGCCGCTGGTTCGCGAGACGCTCGACGGGGCTGGGGTCCACGACTCGAGTGTGACGGGTTCCGGGCAAGGGGAGGTCTTCCTTCCTGAGACGGCCGGGGTTCGGCTCGCGCTGGGTTTTGTCGGCGTCAAGCCGATCCAGCGCATCGACCGGATGCGAGCGTTCTGCCGGGGTATCGTGCGGATGAGCGATGAGGAGTGTTACTATTGGCACGCGAAGTGTCGATCTCCCTCGAGTCCAAACGGGGAGAAAGCACTGCGAATGCTACTAACAGACCATATTTAATCATGAGTGAGCAACCGATCAAAGATACGGAAAAGTCGCTGAAACCGCTTGCTATAGAGGGGAAGTTACCGCTGAAAGCGGTTGGTATTGAAAACCTGAAAGAAGACAATCCAAAACATCTACCTCCCCATAGATATCTTCATCCGTGGTTCGCTCGTCGGCCAACACCTGCATCGCGACTTGCAATTCTTGCATCAGTTCTCCCATCTGATGTTGAATCGGATACACTATTAGATCTGATGCAGATCGGTCCGAAGGAAGACTTAGATGTGCCGATTGAGACATATGTAGAACAAAAGAAGGCAACTGAAGGCAGCCGAAGTGGGACTCTTAGTGAACACTACAAATACCCACGACCATTTGAACAATCACCAACAGATTCGGAAAAAGAGAGCCTACATCGGGAATTGAAGGAAACATGGGACGGTGAGCTTCCCACGGTTCTTGATCCAACTGCTGGTGGCGGGGTGATCCCATTTGAAGCTCTACGCTATGACCTACCGGTGAAAGCCAACGAAATTAACCCGGTTCCGGTGACAATTCTCAAAGTTTTACTTGAATATGCACCAGACGTAGGATCACTCCGTGAGGAAGTCGAAAGATGGGCGAGCAAAATCGATAGAACCGCAACTAAGCGTCTAGAACCATACTTCCCAAATACAAATCCGCAACAAAGTGTTGATTGTTATATTAGTACGCATACTATTACATGTCCAACCTGTGGATCAGATATTCCACTTATCCGAAATTGGCATGCAAAAACTAAGAAAGCAGGAACAGAAGTTGTTGTAAAGCCGAACTTTGACGAGGATGGTACAATCAGCTATGAGTGTCTTGAATCACCAACAAGCGAAGAGTTAGATGGATTGGACCCAAAAGATGGTCCCATCTCTCGAGGTGGAAATGCACAGTGTGTTGCTTGTGACGTTGTTTGCGAAGCAGAGAAGATCCAGGAAAAATACCAAAATGGTGATTTCAAATTCGATATTTATGCTGTTAAATATTTCTCACCTGATGGTCAGTCACACATCCGGTCGCCAACATCTGCGGATTATGATGCACTTGAACAGGCAGAGGAAGAAATAGAATCTAATTATGAACTTGCAACGCTACTATCAACCGAAATACCGAAAGGAGCAAAGACAAATGAGCCAATTTCGTATGGAATGACCGAGTGGCGAGATATCTTCAATCCTCGCCAACTCATCTCTCATTACACGTACTGGGACGCATTTGAAGAACACAAGCCTAAAATCCGCGAAGAATACGACGAAAAGACTTCTGAAGCGATTCTATCGTTATTGGCCTTAGTTTCTGGAAAGTTGGTTGACTATAACTCGCGAATGACACCATGGCAAGCGAGTCGGGGTTACCCAGCAAACGTAAGTGGTGGGAAGAATCTGACGTTACAACGCTCTTTTGCTGACCTCAACATGTCTGTTGGAGGAATGGGAGGGTACAAAGCAACGATTGACAAAATCCTTGATTCCTATGAGAAGATAGTTTCCTACTTGGACGCCGATACGCCAAGTGGAGATGTTCAAAACGGTGATGCCGCTGATCTCCCCTACGACCCCAATAGTATCCAATCAGTTGTAATAGATCCTCCCTATTATAGCAGTGTTATGTATTCTGAACTTTCTGACCTTTATTATGTTTGGATTCGGAAATACCTCAATGATGTAGTTCCTGATGTGTTCAACACCCCACTCACCGAAAAGTCTGAAGAAGCTGTTGCGAACACAAGTCAATTTGATTCTGTATCTAGTGAAAACTCGTCAAAGCGCAATCTCGCCAATGAGTTCTATGAGAAAAAGATGAGCGATATTTTCTCTGAACTTTATCGTGTACTGGAACCAGGCGGTGTTATGACGGTAATGTTTACTCACAAAGAAACCGATGCATGGGATACCCTCACTATGTCTCTGATTAAATCGGGATTTGTTATTACCTCTACTCATCCAATTACAAGTGAGATGCCCCAACGAGTCTCAATGCAGGGCAATGCCTCAGCTGATAGTACACTTCTACTCACGGGTCGAAAGCCTCACAAAGAACGTGAACCTGAGAATGCGCCCCCTTCCCTTTGGAGTGATGTCAAGTCTGACACTCGGGAAGTTGCAAAAGAAGCAGCCCGCGATCTCATCGATTCCGGAATGAGCCTTACAAAAACCGACATCATTATCAGCGCCTTTGGACCAACACTTCGTGTTTTCACAGATGCGTATCCGGTCGTTGACGACGAAGATAATGAAGTTCCACCACGACGTGCTCTCGAGGAGGCCCGCGAAGCTGTAACCCAGGTCCTCGTCGACGAATACCTCGAGGCTGAGGGGATCGACGAACTCGACGACGTCACGGAGTGGTATATCCTCTGCTGGCTCGTCCACGAGTCCGAGACGTTCTCCTACGACGAGGGCCACCAGCTCGGGCTCGGGATCGGTGTCGACATCGACGAAATCAAGCGCAGCACCAAGACCTGGCGCAAGAGCCGGGGTGACATCTCCCTTCGTGGCCACGATGGTCGCGTCCAGAACATCAACGAGAAACCCGAGGACCGCTCGAGTCGCATCCCCGTGAATCCGGACGACCTCTCCTTCAGCCTCGCGCTGGACAAGATCCACGCAGCGATGCACGTCTACGATGTCCAGGGCGAGAGTGCCTGCTGTGACTGGCTTCGAGAGCGGAACTTCGACACCGACTCGACGTTCAAGTCGACCCTCAAGGCGCTGCTCCAAGTGCTGCCCCACGATCACGACGACTGGGAACTCGCCCGGGATCTCGCAGCCGGACGAACTCGAGACGTTCTGGATCTCGAGTTCAGTCCGAACGTCTTCGCTGATCACGACGATAAGACTATGCAGAGCGAACTCACAGACCATCAATAAACAACAGAATCACGATCTGGATTGTCCTATATTTCTTAAACAGATATCAGAATATAATGGCCCTATTATTTTATTTCCGAGTCAAATATGGCTCGGAATAGTTGACGCCGGTTATTCTTTTTATCTTTGTATCCATTCCGGCCATGTGAGATCTTATGATTCGCAACAATCAGTAGATCACCAGAGTTAAGATTAAACTCGGTGTAAAATTTACTACTGTTTTCCAATTTATCATTCATCCAATTTAGTGCTGCCTGGAGATGTTCTACTTCGTTAACATTCCATTCTGACGTGTTATCCAATGAGAACCTGTTCACAAGCCCATATCGGTTAATATCGAAAGCCGGTCCAGTTACAGACGTACCAGATCGGTCTACGTCACTTCGAGTGAGTGCCTGCTCTGAGGATAGTGCATTTGCTAACGTCGGCTGTTCACGTGCAAGTTGACAGAATGCACTTACAGAATTGAATATCCGGCTTTCTCCACCACTCTCAGCTTGAGAGCGACATAACATCATCGTCGTTGGTATAGTACCAATTGGCTCAAGCGTCCCATCAACATGAACTGCTTGCTCCTCGTTAGAGAAGAACCCTTCATGATTTCCACCAGTGTTCTTTCCGCCCCCTATTTGATTAATCCCAAACTCGTCATGTAAACTCCTGTCATTTGAATATGAAGATGGAACAAATGCTGAATCAAATCCGAATTCTTGTGCGACCTTCGCCAGTTCTTTTCTAGGCTGGTTAATATCACCGATAGTCATTTTCGCAAAACCTAGCTCTCTATATGTATATAGTACAGATTGTTTGAACCCATCAGATGATGGATCAAACTTTCCAATGTCGGCTTTCTTAGTCACAGATTGATTGTACTGAGCATGACAAACAGGGTCTAGATCGATGTTTGAGAGATCACTAATTTCCATTGTCAGGTATCCCCTATTTCTAAAGCCTGGAGAGCATTAGCTCTTGATGCAACCGCTAAAGCACGTACGGATAACTCATCATCCTTATCAACGAATGCATCAATTCTATCGGACGTAATCGCTAATACCCCAATTCGACCAGGAAGCGGTATAGCAAGTACACTATCATAGTATTCACCTATACCTTCTTCTTGAACATGTTTAGGGCGACTATTTTCAAGAGCCTCCCAAACGATTGATGGGTTCCCACGAGCTTTTACCCAACTACTTCCCCGAGGGCGATCGCTAGGTGCAGGATATTTCGTAAAGCTTGTTAGGACTTCTACCTGTTCGTCATTGTCGAGATCCATTCTTGTTCGCAAATATAGCTTTGCAGTGAATGTACCTCCTGTGAAAATATAGGGGCAGAGATCAACAATCTCTTTAGTTGCTCTATTCAACCTCTTTGCAGCTTTATCACCGATATTCAATTTATTCAGCGAGATATTTGTTTCTCTAGAATCATTAAATATATTTTCTCTCTTTAGACACTTTTGGATAGTTTTCTGATCTTTGTTCGACACATCCTCATACTTCGGAAGATTCTCTGATAATTGTTCAATTATCTTCTCTTCGTCTCTATTTCTTGATTCTTCATCGTAAATCAAATTGAATAGGGCTAACTGGCCAGCTAATCTTTCACAAAGATTAACCAAACGAATCCGTGTTGCCTTCTCATTCAGTAATCTCAGTTCTTTTGGTATCAAACGTATAGTCAGAATAACTAATGATAAGAGGAATATGTAAACAACCCAGATGATAACACTAGTTACTGGATCAAGTATTTGCAGTGAGAGGATGAACCCAAGCAGTGCACCTGATGCTACTAATACTGCTTCTATTACTCTCAATCCTGCTTGTAGTTGGCCGAACCGTTGGCCACCGGCTTGTCGTCTAAATTCTAGGAGAAGGTCTTGGTACCGTTGCAAGACGGATGAATCAAATTCATGGGCAACATCGTCTGATTGGGAGACTTTAGAGAGTATCTCCTTCGCTTGGTCAGACATTAATGAGTCAGTGAGACTCCCTCTACATTATACTAGTGGGTGACCAATGTACCTATAGAACCTATGCTGGAAGTTAAGTATAAACAAAGTCAACCGTGAGACAGTTCGAACATGTCGGGACTCTCTGAGCGGGACTGGCTATCGATTTATCAAAGCCAACCCAGTGAAAATGGAGCCTATCTAGTTGACGAGTTCTATATTCCTGCACTCGAGCGAAGCGTCCGCTACGACCGCATTGCCGGCTACTTCTCGAGCAGCGCACTCGCGGTCGCCTCTCGCGGGATCGACACGCTCCTCGAGAACGATGGCGAGATGCGCCTCGTCGTCGGTGCCGAACTGTACGAGACTGACCGCCCGGTTCTCGAGGCACTGACCGACGAACTCGAAGAATCGCTCGATGATCTCGACGACGAACGATTGAACGCACAGCTCGCACTCCTCGCCCGCCTCCTCCGCGAAGATCGACTCCACATCAAGGTCGCCGTGCCTCGCGAGGGAAACTGGCGGATCTTCCATCCGAAGATGGGCATCTTCCACGACGCGGACGACAACGCGCTGTCGTTCGAGGGGAGCGTCAACGAGACCATCGGCGGCTGGAAACGCAACTATGAGCGGTTCAAGGTCCACTGTTCGTGGATTGAGGAACAGCAGTCGTACGTCGACGGCGACATCGACACGTTCGATCGACTTTGGTCGAACGAACACCCCTATATCGAAGTGTACGATCTGCCCGAAGCGATCGAGAAGGAACTCATCGACTGGAAGGATCCTGACTCGGAAACCGAACTCAAGGAAGCGATCCAAATAGCACGTGGGGAAGCGCCGCCGACCGAACGCGACAAGGCGAATATCGTCGCCGACGGTCACCTCTCGCCAGGTGGGCTCGCACTCGCCGAAGAAGCGAGTACGATCGAGCCGTGGCCACACCAGCGCGTCGTCTCTGATACGCTCGTCAGCACCTATCCGAATAGCTTCCTCCTCTGTGACGAGGTCGGGCTCGGGAAAACCATCGAGGCAGGTCTCACTCTCTCCCGGCTCGGTCTCACCGACGAACTCGAGACGGGACTATTGCTCGTTCCAGCAAGCCTCACGATCCAGTGGCAGGAGGAGCTTTGGGAGAAGTTCAACCTGAACGCGTTCCGCTACGATCGAGGGAGCAACTACGAGTACGCGTTCATCGATGCGTTCGGTCAGGAGCACTCACCGCCGGCTGTCTCCGATATCGATCCCGGCTCGCACGAACAGGCGTGGGTCGACAGCCCCATCTGGCGGTTCCTCCACCAGCGCCAGACTGACGATACCATCGACGGGCCGACGATCGTCGTGATGTCCTGGCATACGGCTCGAATGTCCGGCCGCTGGGAACAGATCGCACCAGAGAGTGGTGACCAGGTCCGGACACGCGACGACGTTCCGGCGAGTTGCCGCGGCCGATCGCTGGAGAATCGAGAGGGGGTCTGGGACGCTGTCATCGTCGACGAAGCCCACAACGCCCGGAAAGGGAGTAACTTCTACTCGCTACTCGAGCAACTCCGTGAGCACACCCAGACGTACTACCTGCTGACTGCGACACCGATGCAGCTCCACGCTGGCGAACTCTACGATCTCATGTCGCTGCTCGATTTGCCCGGCGAGTGGGACAATAAAGACGACTTCACCGAGTTCTTCGAAACCCGACAGGCACTCTCACAGGCGCTCAAGTCGGAATTATGGGCTGATAATACGTCGACTGATGATTCGTGGTCGGCACAGGCGACACTCACACAGGGACGCTACCAGGACCGACTGCCGGGCGAACGGAGTCTCTCCGACCGGGTTTTCGACGCCGTCGCCGATGAACTGGATGTCGGCGACGAGCAGCACGCCCGTTCCATCGCAAAACAACGGGTTCTCCGAGCCTGTGACCTCGCTGGCGACTACGGTAAGCACTACGACGGGTACATCGAGACGTTCGAAGCCGCGATCGACGGATACGACATCGACCCGTTCGACGCGAAGGAGGACGAGAAGTTGAAGTACCTCCTGTATCCGGAATGGAAGGCCGACGAGGAGTGGCTGATGTTTTCGCGGAACGACCGGCTCAACGCGTTAGACGAACTCTCTGAAGCGGGCTGGCAGGTCGTCCGAGACGTTCTGTCCGCTTCGACGCCGGTGGACGCGCTCATTCATCGCAACACTCGGCCAACGCTCCGCAAATACGAGCAGGTCGACCTACTCGATGAGACCGTCCCGGACCGCGATCCTGAGCAGCACAAGATCGAACTGACCGAGGAGACGCGCCACGTTTACGACCGGATCGACGATTTCACGCGGAAGTTCTACAAACTCGCCCAGCAATCGAGTGAGGCCGAATCGCGCGCTATCGGGTTCGTGATGACCACGTACCGCCAGCGGCTTACGAGCAGTGTCTACGCCATCTCGCAGAGTCTTCAGGCCCGACTCCAGAAACTGCGGAGCCAACGGGCCGTCCTCAAAGGAAAACAGCGAGCGGCGGACCGCAGATCTCGTGGCTCCGAACAGGTCGTTCTCGAGACGCTCTCCGAATACGATCTCGAGGACATCGACGTACTGGACGAACTCGAGGACGACCTCGAGGATCAAAATCTCGCGGAAGTCGTTCCGAACGTCACAGACGAAGGGGTCCACCTGTTAGAAGAGGAAATCGAGGAATTGGAGTCGTTCGTCGGTGAACTCGAACGAATTGATCAAGATCCGAAAATCAGCCAACTCAGAGACGATCTCGACGAACTGGATAAAGACGGCCACAATCGAACCATTGTCTTTACGCAGTACACGGATACGATGGACTTCATTCGAGAAAGTCTCGTGCCGATCTACGGTGGGAGAATCGCGACGTACTCTGGACGCGGTGGTGAGCTGTACGATCCCGAGGCCGACGAGTGGACAACAGTTGGCAAGGAACGGGTAAAGCGAGAATTCTCGGCGGATTCGGGTAGCGTCGGTATTCTCGTTTGCACTGACTCGGCCAGTGAGGGGCTGAACCTCCAGGAATGTGGCGCACTGATCAATTACGATCTGCCGTGGAATCCGATGCGAGTCGAACAGCGAATCGGTCGTATCGATCGTATCGGCCAGGAACACGACGAGATCACGATATTGAACTACAGCTACGAGGATACGGTCGAAACGGACATCTACGAACGACTCGACGACCGCATTAACCTCTTCGAGAACGTCGTCGGAGAGATGCAACCCGTCCTTTCCGGCGTCAGTCAACAGATTCGAGCCGCAACTCTCGAGGCCGAAGGAGACAACAGCTCCGAGGTCGTCGAGAAGGCTGATCGAGAGTTTTCGGAGCAGATCGAGGATCAAGAGAACGCCGATCGCGTCGATGTCGGGGAATCTCTGGAAACCGTAGAGACGCCTATTCGGCAAGAAATCATCGATGAGGCGAAGCTCGACGCCTGGAAGTCCTACACCCATCCAGATCTGATCGACGTTGGTGAGACAGACTACAGCTACACAGAGCCGTTCGAAACGTCGGGTCTCGAGGCCACGTTGGTCGGAAACGAAACCCTCGTAGAGGAGGGGATCACGTTTACCCCAATTAGTGAACTCGATATCGAGCTGGTGAAGAGCGAATATGCCGATGCTGTCGACTTCGAGGAGACGATCTATCGCCTCACTTGCAGCGGGCTCAACGTCCCAGAGTCTGATGGTGAACACACACTCGCTGAAATCATTTCCTCCGACGAGGATGCTATTGCGGTGACGTTTTCGGCAAAGTGTGCCGATGAGTTCTCATCGGTCCACTATCTCGCCCCAGGGAATCCGTTGCTTAGACAGCTCATTGACGTGATCCGAGAGCAGAGTAAGAATCCAGCCCGGCTTTCGAAGCGAGCGGAAGACCGCGACGAGTCTCGCACCCGGCCAGTTGTTTGTGGGTGGGGGCGAGATGGTAACCTTGCGAGACTTAACCGAGATGGTGCTATCAAAGAGCATCAATCGATTGAGGCACTCAACGTGTGGAAGAAGACCTTTTTGGAAAACCGGGAGCGAGCCAATCAATCCTGAATCGGATCCGGAGCATCTCTACTCTCACACCAGCGGTAAAGAGTCCGTAGCGTAGACTACGATTCCATCTCGAACGCCTGTTCTAGCAGATCAGCAATGCTCTGAATTGCACCAATTGCAGTCTGATCGATTTGCAGGCTGACCCGATCAGTCTCGCCGAGATGCTTCTTCCCAAGCGAAAGTACAATCTCGTCGTCAGGAGAGAGTGACGCGGAGAGCCAGGCGGTCACGTTTTCCGAGCCGACGAACCAAGCTGTAGTGAGATCATACCACGATTCCTCACGCTCGTCCGCTGAAGGATGATTCGACTCGAATCCCTCTTGCTTGAGTTCGGTCGCAAAGCTCCGAAGTTCTTCACAGTCACTTCGCTCGAGTTGGACAGTGACTCGGTGCTTATCCCCACCGAATCCCCAGTCCTTCTTTCCGATCTGAAGCGTCAAATGTCCAGTCGGTGATCGGGAGATCGTTGCCCAGGCTCGGCTGCTATGAGAATATCGTCCTTGACGAAGATATCGCTGTGCGACTGCGACCCACTCCCCGGACTTATCGAACGACGCCCAGTACTCGCCTGGAATGGGTATCTCGAGTTCGACAGCCGGAGACTTTTCCTGTCTCAGCCATCGTATGACATCTGGATAGCCCTCAAGGCCAGATCGGTCTGGGAGCGCACACGGCCAGACAGTGAGCAGCCCCGAGAGATCGACATCGTACCCCGAGAAATCGTCTTCATACAGCCATACGACGCTATATCCTCGATTCAGATAATGGTCCGTCACAGCTTCGATGTCTTTGCCCTCGTTTCGATACTGTGCTTCGACTGCGATTCCATTCCCGTAGGGAGCACATGGCTCATCAAAGCTCAAGAGAACGTCCGCAATCCTCTCATCCACCCCTGACTCAAGTTCGACTGTCGCGTCAGGAAAATCGTGCTCGAGCCGGGCATAGGCAATAGACTTCATCTTGAGGTGTTCGTCCGACTCTCCAGGACATTTGACAGCGTTACCGAGATCACCAAACGTCGATTGGCCGTCGGTAGCTGAGAGTTCAGCTCGATCGTCCCGGTCGTGGTGACGGAAGTGCCGTGAGACGAACGCGTCACCTCGTTCATACGATTTCACGACACCCATGGGATCGTCACAGACAGGGCACGTCACTTCAGCATCATCGTCAACCTGTGGCGGGATAACACGGTCACCGTCCACCGTTCCAAGATACGGCATAGTAATTCAGCTGTTGATCGCGTGTCGTCTCTACTACAAGTTAAATTTATGTTAATAACATGACTTAGTGGAACTGGCAACAGTAGGAACGACCCATCGCGGGTCGAAATTTTCGCGTACCACCGAAGACGGTGCCCCCTCTATTTCCACTCCAGCGGTGCGGAGGCGTAGCGGTTAGTTTGGTCCTTTGGCCTTAGCCACACCTCCTAAGGGGGACCCGGACGCAGCGCGTCCGGTTTCTCACGCAAGCCTCGCTGAGGCGATCGAGTCGAAGCAACGCGATTGCTCTGACGAGCCACGAAACCACAAAAATCACCGCTCATCGCCAGAAACTAAGGTACGAAACAGTGTTGCCACTCACTAGGCGGCGCTCAGTCGCCGAGCGCGTTTCGGCTTTTCATCCGTCGCGGGAGATTTTCTCGCTCCTCGAGCAGCTTTTGCCGCGTCCTGTCGAGGGGACGATCCCCTCGAGACCGGCTGGTATCCGCACGAGCCTTCGACAACTGGAATACATCCGTGAGACGGAATCGTTCGGTCGATCCGTCAGCATACTCGAATTTGATCCAGATTCCGCTGATGCCGAGTTCATCATCGTACTGCTGCTGATAGCTGGTGACGGCCTCACGGGCGATCTCAAGGGCCTCATCTCGATCAGTTGGCGTGTATCGGACCTGGAGGAGCTTCCGGCTGCGCTCGTCAGTGTCACGAACGCCAACCTCGTAGGAGTTCTTGAAACGACTGAACGGCCCGCTCTCGAACCCAGAGGCGTCTTCTGCGACCTGCATAGCTGTTGCCCCAATAGTTCGTCGGAACTGCTCCTCAGCCGATCTGACGCGCTTGAGCATCTCTTGGGCAGCGAAGTCGCTCTCGACCTCGAGCTTCCCGTAGGTATGCCGGACGAATCCTTCGAGCCGGTCGACCACTCGACGGATTGTCCGATAGGAGTAACCGGTCTTCTCGGCTGCGTCCTTCGGTGAAATCTCTCCGCCGTCGGTAAGGAGCATCTCGGTTACCGCTCGATCACTTCCGTTCATGTCGCCCCAGAGTCGCATCACGGCGTTCTCCTGCTCACTCTCGATCTCCGGAAGTGGACAGTCAACGAGCTTCAGGCTTCGACGGCTTCGACGCTCTGGATCGAAGTAGGCGTCCTCGTGATATTCGTCTCCGCCGGTCACGTCGAGGCCAGCCCAATCGAGGATGTTCATCAACATCTCTTCGATTTCACGCTGACACTGCTCGATGTCGAGTGCATCCTCGCGATCCCAGTAGATGGTTTCGTCTGTAATCGAAGACTGGAACGAAACCTCGAGTTTGGGATGCCACCCGAACTGATCGGGGTTGTAGTTATCGGGATTTCGCATGTAGTAGTGCTTCACCTCTTTCCCGATCTTGTGGCCAGGGATAAGCTTCGCTGCGCGCTCTGAGTCAACCATCGTCGTCACATGGTCGCCGGGACGCTCGCGGTTGTCCTCGACGTGCTTCCGGTAGCCCGATCGATCGGACTCGAGCAGTTGGTGAATGCGCGCAATTGGTCCGTCGGCCGCATAGATCGGTCCGGAGACATCCTGCTTCGGACGGACGTACACCGCAGCGTCGTTAACGTTACTCGACCCGTGCGGGTTCGAGAAATACCGACGTGGAACGTCGAATGCCGCGAACGCCTCAGCCGTGAGATCGACGTAGTCCGCGAAGTCGATATTCGACGCCTGGGCACGAACGGTGAGATACGGCCGACCCAGATCCATGTAGCCGTTGACCTTGCTAATCTCGCCCGTCTCATCGTCGCGTTTCTTCATGTCCGGCCAACGCGGATAGACGGTGAACGTGCCGCCTTTCACCCGCTGGCTCGAGTCGGCGCTCTCGTCGTCGTACGTCTCGTCCATGCAGACGACATACACGCGATAGAGGTACGCCGTCTCGAGCTTGTACGACGGATCTGACCACGGGAGAATCGGCTGATCGTCGTAGTCTAGGACGGCCGCCCATTCTTGTCCATCGAACTCGAACGTCGTCGACGGCTTTCCGTTATTGACCCAGTCGTGCTCTTTCCGGAAGGTGGTGAGTCCATAGTACGGCTTCAGCCCGTATTCGTCGAAATTGAGGTAGGCGTCGAACTCGTGGCACTGGGTCTCGAGGAACTGCTGGGCGGCCACTTAGACCACCTCTCCCATTGATAGCCGGCTCTCATATCCGGCGGCCGTCTCGGGCGGCGCGCTGATGACATGCCTCGCGCGACACCCCAATTTATGAGAGTTGAAACTGTAGTGTTCAGATAGCCTTCCCCCATTTACGGGAGAAATTGAAGGAGTCGTATCAAGCCTAGGCCGGGATTTGAACCCGGGCTCTCGTCCTTACCAAGGACGCGCTTTACCGCTAAGCTACCCAGGCACGCATTTAGATGGAGTGGTGCCATGGGTTATATCCCTTTCCATCTACAGCAGCCGTGTCATGCGATTTCACTCCGAGAGTTCAGGTTTGGGAGACCGATAGTTTGGAGTGCTGGCATCGCCACTGGCGGTGGGTGCTGTCTTTCGGTACGAAACAATGGTGATAACTGGCCGAGTTCAGCTTGCACTCGAGTGAGAACGACTGGGAGAACGGGATTATGGATCGGTTGCAGACGGGACACAACCGGTCGAGTAGTTGTCGTGGTTTTGATCGACAGCGGGGTGATCGAGTTCAGCGAGACCGTCCGTGACTGGGGGGAAGGTCGGGAGGGGGGTGTCGGTGGGGAGGGGGGTGTCGGTGGGGAGGAGGGTGTCGGTGAGGGTGGGTGCGAGCTCAAGGGCGGAAGCGGAGGGTGATGTGTCGGCGGTGGCTGCGCCGGTGCGGATGGCGAGTTCGAGGATGTCGCGTTCGAGATTGGTGTTGATTGAGTGGGGGGAGAGCGTTGTCTTTGTTGTTTTTGCGGTGTTTGCGGACGTGGTGGGTTTTGAAGGGGTTGTTTCGGTGGTTGGGTTGGCGGCTGTGCTGGGTTGTGTGCTTGATAGAGAGGTTGCGGGAGGGGATGTGGATGTATTGGTGAGCTCGGTGCGTCTGGTCTGGTCGCGTCCGAAGGCCTGCACGGTGTGGACGGCTTTGTCGGCGGCGTCGGTGCGTGCGAGTAGGGAGAAGCCGCGGGCGACGAGGATGTCTGCGGCGAGGATTGTGAGATCGTCTGTGTACTGCGATTGCGATAGCGGCTGAGAGTGGGGACCTGACTGAGATTGTGACTGTTCCTGGTGCACTGACTGTGAGTGTGACTGGGATGCGGGCTGATCCGCGTGGGCACTGTCTCCGCACCAAGTGTTTTCGTGTGCGAGTTCACGCGTGAGCCGGAGTCCCTCGTAGATGAGTTGGACGCCGGCGGCGTGGGTGAGGAGTGTGTCAGTGTCGAGTTCGGTGGACTCTATGGGCCGGTCGCCGTCTCGGCGCTGGGGGTGGTCCTGCTCTCGATCGTTCGTCGGAGCCGAATCGTCGAGGAGACTAGAGAGTTCGGGTGTGTGTATCGTGGCGCTCTCGATGGTGAGGACACCGGGAAGCATTGAGGCGTCCTCCAGAACGGTATCGAGGAGCGAAGCCAATCGCGGTGGTTCCACATCCGCGACAGCGTCGACGGCAGTACGCCGACAGGAGTCGGCCTTGTCCATTAGCAGGATGTTACGAGGGCGGAGGCAAAGACCTTTGGAAACGCCGGATCGACTCCTGTCATGATCGACATTGACGATCCGGGCGCTGCTGACGGTGACGGGTCGCGATCGGAGCCGGAGTCGTCGGATCGGATAGTGACGATTACGCTCGATCGTCCCGATGCCCGAAACGCGTTGACGATTGAGGGGCTCGATGCGCTGGCGGCTGCGATCGAATCCGTCGGTTCGACTCTGGATTCGCCTTCGACCTCTCCTTCGACTCCGATGACGGAACCGTCCTCTCGATCGGCCGACTGCGGGGAGTCGCCGTCGGCGGCAGGCGCTCGATCAGTACCGACGGCACCCGTTATCTACATTCGCGGCCGTGGCCCTGCCTTCTGTGCCGGTGCCGACCTCGACGCCGTGAGCGATTTCGACGGCGACCGCGATCGAGCACGCGAGTTCGCGCGACTGGGACAGCGCGTCGCTCGCGCCATCGAGACCTCGCCGGCGATCGTCGTTGCGGGTATCGACGGACCGGCGATGGGCGGCGGTCTCGAACTCGCGCTCGCCTGCGACGTGCGCGTCGGGACGCCAGCATCGACCTACGGCGAACCGGGGGTGACGTTCGGCCTGTTTGGTGCCTGGGGTGGCACGGTCCGCCTTCCCGAACTCGTCGGCCGGGGCGCTGCTCTCGAGTTCGCCCTGTCAGGTCGCACCGTCGACGCCGAGGAGGCGCTACGACTGGGACTCATCTCGCGTCTCGAGGACGATCCGCGGACGGTTGCCGAGGCGATCGCTGACAACGCGAGTGACACACTGGCGGTGCTGAAGCGTCGGGTTCGGGACGATAGCAAGCGGGAACTACAGGAACGGCGCGAAGCCGAGGCATTCGCTGAACTCGTTGCTCGCCACGCTGAGGATATCGGGTCGGTACTCGAGTAACGGCGCTGGCTGGTCACATGGGGTCTGCCTCTGTGGCGACGAGCCGGCCGAATTCACCTGCGAGGAGTTATCGGGGAGCCAGTTCGTCGACCGGGAGTTACGTGAGCGGGTCCGGTGACGGCGGTGCCCGTCGCTTGTGCTCGCTGCGTTCGTACATCTCGCGGACGCGGTCGACTGTTTCGGGCGTTACGTCGAGTTCTCTGCAGGTTGCAGCGACGGAGAGTGGGCCGTCAATGTGAGAGACGAGGATCGAATCGAGCGTCTCGTAGCTGATACCCATCTCGCCCTCGTCGGTCTGGTTGGCCCACAACTCCGCGGTTGCGGTCTTGGATGCGAGGTCTTCGGGGACACCGACGTGGCGGGCGAGTTGGCGGACCTGTGCCTTGTAGAGATTGCCGATCGGGTGGCAGTCGACTGCGCCGTCCCCGTACTTCGTGAAGTAGCCGACGGCGGCCTCGCTACGGTTGCCAGTTCCCAGCACGAGCCGGTTCTCGTGGTTCGCCACGAGATAGTTCAGCACGGCTCGAACGCGAGCGCGTGCGTTGCCGACCGCCTCGCGATCGCCTTTCGCCTCAGGGTAGGCCGTAAGCAGCGAGTCGATAAGCGGCTCGATTTCGATCACGTCGTACGTAATGTCGAGTTCTCGGGCGACTCGCTCGGCGTCGCTCATGTTCTCGTCACCGCTGACGGTCGCGGGTAACACGAGCGCATGGAGGCTGTCGGTTCCGAGTGCGTTGACGGCGAGATGACCGGTCAGCGTGCTGTCGATTCCGCCGGAGAGGCCCAGGACGGCGCCATCGGCGTTTGCGGCTGCAATCTGCTCGCGGATGAAGGTCGTGATGTGTTCACGGCGCTGGTCTAGTTCGGCCTCCGAGAAACGAGGGTCGATCATGGTCCACTGTATGAGTGCAGGTGTCTAATAGGCTGCCCACACGGGCAAAACCTGACCGATCGGTCAATTTTGTGTGGCGCTGGTGATAGCGTCGCGAGCCGTCGTGTGGCCATGGGAAACGGAACGCGCACCCGAGAGCGCTACGTTCAAGTGTGATCGACCAATAGACTGCGATAGTCACGTCGGGTGGCGCTGCATTCGGCGTGTTGCGGTACGACACGACCGAGCGCTGGTGGTCTAGTGGTAGGACATGAGCTTCCCAAGCTCATAGCCCGGGTTCAATTCCCGGCCAGCGCATGGGAGCGGACAACTACAGCCCCAGGATCGATAGCGTCTCCTGTCAGGGTTTCCAGTTCAGCTCGACCCGCACCGTCTCGTGGTTGCCGCGGAACATCGTTGACCGCTCGACCACGTCGATCGAGGTATCGACCGTCTCCGGGGGATTGAGCGTCACCGTTTTATTGCCGACTTCGATATCGAGTTGCTCGTCACCCGAGCGAAACTCCGCCGCCAGGTGTTCGAAGTACGTCGCGAGTTCGTCTCGCGAAAGGGACTCGTCCGTCGTTGTACGTTGTGCCATGCCGGAGAGTGGCCCGGCGCTCCGGAAAAGTATGGACAGCAAACGGGCGGCTAGTCCGTTGTTACCGTCGCCGCGAGGCGTGGCTTTTTGTCGTCTGCACGGGTAGTCGCGGGCGATGGCAGACGACGCGGACGCAGACGCGACTGGAGATGCCGCCGTCGGAATCGTCGCCCAGCGCGCTAACGAGCGCGCGCGGGACCTCGCCGTGGCATTGCAGGACCGTCTTGCAGCTGACGAGACGAGCGGACCCTCCGGCAACACCACCGTCGTCGACGAACTGACTGCCGAGCATCTCGACCAGTCCGGTGTCCCGGTTGGCGCGATGGCGGACTGTGACCTCGTCGTGAGTATCGGCGGCGACGGAACGTTGTTGTACGTCGCTCGCGAGGTCGGAAACACGCCGATTCTCGGCATCAACCTCGGCGAAGTCGGCTTTCTTAACGCCGTCTCCCCCGACGATGCACTCACCGTCGTTCCCGCCGTCGTCGAGCGCCTTCAGAGCGATGCCGGCCGCTCTACTCAACAGCGTGAACTCGTGCGGTTGCAAGCGACTGGGAACGGTGGAGACGAAGCCGGCGGATCGACGGGTGAGACGCCTACAGCTGACCGCTGGACGCTCGATCCGGCGCTCAACGAAATCGTCGTCCACGGGCCGCGGCGCGGTCACGGCGGCGGCGCGACGATCGACGTTCGAGTCGACGGCCGCCAGTACGTTGAGGGCCATGCAGACGGCGTACTCGTCTCGACGCCGACCGGATCGAGCGCGTATAACCTGAGCGAGGGCGGTCCGCTGGTTCACCCGACGGCGAACTCGCTCGTCGTCACACAGATGGCCGCGGCTGCGGAGGAGAGCATGCCCCCGCTGGTCGTCGATGCCGAGACGGAGGTTACGCTCTCAGTGACGAACGCTGAGACCGCATACGTCATCAGCGACGGCCGTGACCGACAGCAGTTGGTCCCGCCTGCGACGGTCACCGTTTCGGTCGCGCCCGAGCCGGTGACGCTGGTCGGCCCGCAGGTCGAGTTCTTCGAGGCGCTCGAGAAGTTGGGGTAGCGCGCTGTCGTCTCGGCCGGGATGGGACGGTGTTGTCAGCGCTGTTCGACCAGTCGGGCGAGATGCTCGGGTGGAACGGCACCGCTCGTTGCCGTTCCGTCGACGACGAACGTTGGAACCCCGGAGACGCCCCGGCGCTGTGCGCTGTGAAAGCGGTCCTCGAGTTCGCTTCGGAGGCCGTCGTCGTCGACTGCCGAACGGATTTCGTCGACGGGCAGATCGACGGATTCAGCGAGCGAAGCCAGGACATCGGGAGAACCGATGTCGCGGGCATCCTGCCAGAGGGCGGTATAGATCGCCTCGTCGAACGCGGCCCACCGGTCGGGATACTCCTGGGAGACGTACCACGAGGCCTGCTGGGCCGGCAGCGAGTCGACCTCGCCGGCAAATACCTGCGTCATTTCGACGCCGAACTCGTCTTGCAGCCGTTCGACGTTCTGCTTGGCCTGCTCGAAGTAGGCGTCGTCCTTGCCGTCGTCGGCGTCGTGGTCGATCGAGCCGTCCGGATTTCGCTTCCCGGAGCGGAGGTCGAACGGGTGCCACTCGACCGCGAGCGGTTCGTCGCGCGTTTCGCGGTACTGTGCGAGCGAGCGGGTGCCGAGATAGCAGAACGGACAGACGTAGTCTGCGTACAGCTCGAGCCGGTCACCGGCGGAGTGGGCGGTCATCGATGGAGGTAGGTGATCCGGACGGAAAAGCCGATGGTAGGGAGAACGGGCCGTTCTCCACGGTCCGGGCGGTGTCCCTCGCGTTATTGGCGCGCCACCTCTCCGTTTGCGGTTCTCTGTCCGCCGTCGCTACTCTTCGCTCGGCGGTTGGTCGTCGCTCGCGTCCGCGTTGCCTTCGTCCGTGTCCGTGTCCGTGTCGGTCGTCGCCGGCAGGTTCGGATCGCGGTACGGATTCCGCCCGTAGGCCGGCAACTCGTCTTCCAGTTGGGACTTCAACACGCGACGCAGCCGGTTCAGACTCGTCGTATCGAGGCCGTGCGTGGCGGCGAGACGCTTGAACGTCGACTCCTCGGTAATGTCGTGGGCGCGATACTGGCCGAACAGTTCGTCCATTCGATCGGCCGAGAGGGTCTGGGCGTCGACATCGTCGAGTCCGAAGTAGGTCCGCCGGTCAACGTCGACCACGTGGCGGATGACGACCAGCGCGACCTTCGGAATCGCGCGCTGGCTGCCGAACTCGGTGAGGTCGATTTCGTCCATGACGCCGAGCGCGAGATCGCGCTGCCAGGGCGTCAGTTCCAGCGCGTTACACAGCGCCTGAGTCGTCCGCAGGCGGTCTAAGTGGTGGGCGCGCTCGCTGTAGCCGGGCGTCGCGGCGTGTTGTTCGTCGTGGAGGCGGCGAACGCTCTCCGAGAGGTCCGCCTCGGGCGACTCCGCGCGTCCGATGACGGTCGCACTCGGCGTCACGACACCCCACTGGCGGACGGTCGTATCCCGCTTTGCGGCTGCACGGGAGAGCGTGCCAGCACCGGGGCGCGTCTCTAACGGCCGCTCACGGGGGCGGTCCGGGCGGGCGGTGACGGTTCCCGCCCGCTCGGGGACTGAACCGGGACCGGGGTCTGTACCGTCGTCTTGCATTGTCTGTCGCTCGGACAGGGAGACTGAAAAAGGCTCGCTCGTTTTCGCGGCGTTTCAGCGGAACTGATGATTAATCCGACAGCTATACAGCGCGATAGCAAACGCTCCAAGCGAATGGATCGATAGCTCCAAAAAGCCCTTCGTATCTACACCTTGTGACCAGAGGAACTTAAAGAACACCCGCAGTCTCGATCGTCGTTTCCAGCACTGGCTTCGGAGAGACGATACCACCCAACGATCGAAACGAACGAAAGAGAGCTGACGCAATACAGCGCGTCAGTAACCCGTCGTATCTATACCTTGTGACCAGAAGAACTTAAAGGAAGACGGGCAAAGACGACGGAAATACGCGACGCTATTCGACCGGCGCAAGCAATTCGTCGATGAACTCGTCCAACTGCGCCGCGTCGGGCCCCGATCGGACGTGTACCGCGGGATCGAGTTCAGCCGGCGGGATGGCGAACTCGCGGCCGACGGCGTCACCGATGTGAGCGTCGCCCTCGCCGCGACGTTTCCGCTCGAGTAATGTCCGCGCGAGGGCGATGCGCTCGCGCTTGAAGACGGCCGGCGCTTGATCGTCAAGGAACGTCTCGAACGCGAGCGCTGGCAGGTCGTGGTCGCCGCGATCGCCGGTGGTTTGCAGATAGCGAGCGGCCATCGCTGCCCGGCAGATGGTGAGGTTTCGTTTGACCGTCGGTTTCGTCTGCGTGGTACTGAACCGCTCGTTGTCATCGGCAACGAACATCGTTCCCTCGCTCTCCCCTTCGTTCCGTCCTCGGCCCGCTTCTTCACTCTTGTTCGCCGCATCGGCCGCTTCGACGACGTACCCGTCCGCCGTCTCCTCGATAATCGGGAAGCGTTCGTCGTCGGCGCGGACGAGGTGGTTGGAGACGTACTTGCGGTAGTTGCTCGTCGCAATCCCCCTGTAGGCGTGGTAGAGATCCATCGGGTTGTAGGTCTGCTCGACGTACGTCCGGAGATCGTCGAGCACAGCGGGATCGAACGCGAGCCGGTATCGGATCGGGCTCCGGAGCAGATCGATCGCCCCGTCGTTCGAGTTCGCGAGCAGGCGCGCGAATTTCCGGATGTCCCAGCCCTGATAGTCGTAGTCGCAGTCGAACTCGGCAACACTGGTAGCGTCACCATCAGCAGGCTCGCCACCGCGTCGCTCCTCGACGATCGTCTCCGGCGGCTCCTTGAGGTGCGCGTACCGACCGAGATCGCTCGGCGCGAAAACGAACCCGACATCGTAGTCGCTCGCCGAACTCGCGCCGCCCCAGGCGTGGCTACCCCGAGCGACCGCGACGATGATCGTAACGTCGTGTCCGCGCTCGATAGCTGCGAGATGGCTCTCGATGCGTTCGCGAACGAGTGCCGGAGCCGATGGCGGTGGAGACATCACACTACCACTGATGACCGGCTACAAAGAAAGCGATGATCCGCGGGTCTCCGCTCGTATCTACACCTTGTGACCAGAAGCACTTAAAGAAATAGCGGGGTGCAACGTAACTGCTGCACGCGTGCCGGATTGCCACCCAGGTCACTGTCACGGCTGGCTACCTGCCAAAACCGGACGAGTTCAGTGGCGATAGTGCTTTCCTTCGGAAGCGCCTACCAATGGTATGGACCCACACGTATCCCTCGTCACGTTGGGCGTCTCGGACATGGCGCATGCTATCGCGTTCTATCGGGACGGATTGGGACTTTCGATGCGCGAGCGGGAGGGCGACGGTCCCGCCTTTTTCCCGTTAGAGGGGACGTGGATCGCGCTCTATCCGCGGGACGCCCTCGCCGAAGATGCGACGGTCTCTTCCGAGGGGGACGGATTTGCCGGCGTCACCATCGCGCACAACGTCGAAAATCGAGAGGCGGTCGATACAGTGCTTCGCGAGGCGGCGGACGCCGGCGCTCGTATCGTAAAACAGGCTCGGGAAGCCGACTGGGGCGGCTATTCGGGGTACTTCGCTGATCCCGACGATCACCTGTGGGAGGTGGCATGGAATCCGGTTCTCGATATCGACTGATACGGACTGCGGTCAGTCAGTTTCGGCGCAACCGCAGGACAGGCGAGCGCGATGGGAAATCGTCACAGCAGACCGTCTGACCCGCTGAGTGCGTCGGCAACCGACCACTGGCGGCTCTGCCGGGCAGTGCCGGTCCCCGCGGCCGTCGGCTCTCGGCCGGCGTACCCAAGCGCACCAGTCAGAAACGCCGCCCTCCAACACGAGTTCATGCTCGGCCGCGATCACGCGACCACGCGGTCGTGCACCTTGTGTCACGGCGGGGACCCGAGTTCAAAGCGGTCGGTCGAGAGCCACCGACCATCGAAACCACCTTTCGACGGCCGCGCACTGAACTCGGCCCGTAATCGCGACACGGGGACGCTGTGAGTTCGAAGCCGAACTGTCCTTCGGCCGGTCCGAAGTCCGCCCGTCTCCGTTTCTGCCTCGTGTTTCAACTCGCACTTAAAGACCCGCGCTCAAAGACTCGCCCGCAGACAGAGAAAATCCGGCACCCGCGTCAGTGAATCCCGATACGCGTCGGGGTTTTCTCGAGCGAACTCGTCGGTTAACACCGGTTCGACGACTCCTCGAGATTGAATCCGGCGTCGAGGAACGCCTGGAAATAGTGGTCGAACGACTCCAGCGCAATCCCACCGAAATCACCATCACTGGACAGTAGAAGCCCGGCGTTCACCGCGCAGCGTCACCGGTTCGAGAACCCTCTGGGAAGTGAGATCTATCTGAACGTAAGATACCGAGTCAAGAACTCGAAGACCGACGACCTCCCGTCGTATCTACACCTTGTGACTAGAGACACTTAAAGAACGAACGCAATACTGGATTCGACCGTGCTATGCGGGATCGTATACGGACGAACAGTTACACCGATCAACAGCGAAAAGCCGACGCGACACGGCGCGTCGGTGACCCGTCGTATCTACACCTTGTGACGAGAAGCACTTAAAGAACGACGCGAGGGTGCAAGAGCGCGAGGACAGGAAGACGGGAGCTCCCTCCCGGACGACGTGAACGACGGGATGCTGGAGGGAACTGACCGTTCCGAAAGGCATAATCGCGCGCTCCCCTGAATGCGGGCAATGAGTCACCAGTTGCCGGACGTGCAGGCGACGTCGCCGGATGTCACCGTCGGCCTGAGTCAGGTCGGCGTCACCGGCGTCGAAAAGCTCGTCAAGATCGCTCGCGAGGACAAGCGCCCGATCGTCCTCACCGCCGAGTTCGAGGTCTTCGTCGACCTCCCCGCCTGGCGCAAGGGCGCGGACATGAGTCGCAACATGGAGGTCATCGACGAGATTCTGGAGGATGCCACCCGCGAGGAGGCCTACCAGGTCGAGGAGGTCTGCGGCGAGGCCGCCGAACGCCTGCTCGAGAAACACGAGTACACGTCGAAGGCCGAAGTTTCGATGGAAGCCGAGTTCATGCGCCGCGAGCAGACGCCGGCGAGCGACCGCGAGACCCAACACACCGTCGATATCGTCGCCTCGGCGACGGCGACGGACGAGGGAACCCGCGAGAAGATCGGTGCGACGGTGACGGGAATGACTGTCTGTCCGTGTTCGCAGGGAATGTCGGCCGCACGCGCGAAACAGACGCTCGAGGACCTGGGCGTCGAGGAGGAGACGATCACGGAGTTCCTGGAGGAGGTGCCACAGCCGGGCCACTCCCAGCGCGGACACGCGACCCTCGCCGTCGAGTCGGGCGGCGATCCCGCGGTCGACCTGAACGACGTCATCGACATCGCGCGGGATTCGATGAGCGCGCGGATCTACAACCTGGCCAAACGGCCGGACGAGGATCACATGACCTACGCGGCCCACGCGGACGCGAAGTTCGTCGAGGACTGCGTGCGCTCGATGGCCGAGGGCGTCGTCTCCGAGTTCAGCCATCTGCCGGACGATGCGGTCCTCACGATGAAACAGTCGAACGACGAGTCGATCCACCAGCACAACGCACACGCCGAGCGAGTCGTCGAGATGCAAACTCTGCGCGAGGAAGTCAACGGCAACGGCTCCGAGTAGGGCGGTTAGAACGTCAACGGCTCGGCGTCGTCCCACCGCGGGGCGAACTCGTCGTGGACGTTCGCCGCGAACTCGGGGTCTTTGAGGTCGATCATTCCGAACGCATCGCCGGAGGAAAGGGGGTTTGGAACCTGGATGCAGACTTCGGTGTCGTCGATGAGATTGAACGAGCCGGTCACTTCTGCGCTCGTCCGAACGTCGAAATCGTCCCGGGCCTGGAGCGTCGTTCGATAGCGCTCGCCGACGTTTTTCGAGAGCGCATCGACGAGCCGTCGCGTCATCAGTAGATCGACGGAGACGCCTCGATCGAGTGCGTCCTCGAGTTTCGCGAGCACGTTGTCGCCGACGGTCTGGGCGTCCCGTTCGGGGACGGGATCCGCGGCGACCATGACGATGTGCCGGTCGGCGGCTGCGAGTCGCTCCATGAGGAGGTCAACCGTCTCCTCGGGACCGACGGCGGCGGTCCAGAACTGTTCCTCGACGGGATCTGCCGCGTCGAGTTCATCGGAGAGGTCGTCGACGATCGACTCGTACTGGTCCGCTTTCTCCGCGAGTTCGCGTTTCTTGTCGTCGAGTAGGCGATCGAGTGCTGTCGACGGTTCGACGGCGACGTACTTCTTCGGCCGGCTCGCGGTCTGGGTTCGCACGAGGTTGTACTGCTCGATGCTGTTTAGTACGTCGTAGATGCGTCCCATCGGTACGTCGCTGGCGCGTGACAACTCCTTGGCTGTTGTCGGTCCGGTGTTCAACAGCGCTCGATACGCTCGCGCTTCGTACTCCGAAAGCCCGAGATCCCTGAGGCTGGCCATAATCGCTTCAACCAACCGAAGAAACATAAACGCTGTGGTGGTTTGCTCTCACACCGAACACTCGCGTTTTAGTCCCGAGCGCTACTCGAGAACGGACTGGACGGCCTCGCTCAACTCCGTCGGAGTTTCGGCGGTGGCCGATTCGCGCTCCCCGAGTTCGACGCGAGCGGTGCCGGCCGGGAGACTATCATAGCTATCGGCTGCGGCCGCACCGGGAACGACGACCTTTTCGTGGTCCGCGAGTCGGAGCGCGGCCCGATGCAGATCTGAGCCGACGTCGTCGGCAACGGCGATCACGAGCGGCCCCTCCAGCAGTCGGGAAACGGCCGTCGCGTACTGGGCAATCTGGACGCCGAATCGGTCGCTCGCCCCGGCGAACGCTTCGAGCGTCTCCCGAGCGAACTCGCGGTACTCGTTCTCGCCGGTGAGCACCGCGAGTTCGAGGAGCGCCTCGGCGAGGGCGACATTTGAGTCGAGCGGGCGGAGTTGGCGTTCGAGCAGCCCCGCGCCGGCCGCCGGCCCGTCGACGAACGAGTCGTCGTCGTGAAGGCGGTCGATCGTCGCGTCGGCGACTGCCCTCGCGGTCGAGAGGACGGCGGGATCGAGCGTGCTCGCGGCCGTCGTCAGCGCCGACAGGGTTCGCGCCTGATTCGCGAGGAGCAGCGCGGCTGTGGTTCTATCGACGGTTTCGGGGTGCGCGTGGGCGACGATTCCCCGGTCCTCGTCCGTACCCTCGGCCGCACCGATCAGGTCCGTTCGGAGCGTTTCGAGCGCGCGCTCTGCGTATCTGCGGGCGCGCTCGTCGTCGGTGTAGGCGGCGTACGTGAGCAGCCCCTCGATCGCGAGCGCGTTCGGCCCCGCGAGGACAACCTCGTCGACCGGCGGCTCGTCGGCCGCCTCGCGGTCGGTCGGATCGAGTCCGTGCGCCTCGGTTTCGCCGGGCGCTTGGCTGTTCGCGAAGGCGTCGACGTCGTCGTTCCAGAGCGTCGTCGTCAGGAACTCGACCGTGCGCGCGGCCGGCGTGCGATACTCGTCTTTGCCCGTGTGTAGATAGGCGTTCGCGAACGCGCGAACGAGCGCGCCGTTCGAATCGAGGAGCTTCTCGTGCTGAAGGCCGGACCAATCCCGCTCTGTCGCAAAGCGATAAAAGCCCCCGTCGTACTCGTCGAACAGGTTCGCGCTCACCGCGTCGAACGAGCGCAGCGCCATCTCCCGGTCGCGCTTGAGGCTGAACTCGAGCGCGTCGGGGAGCGGAAATTTCGGGTTGTCGCCCCAGCCGCCGGCGGTCTCGTCGTAGGTTTCGGTGAGCTGACCGAGCATCGCCGACTCGATGTCGCCCGTGAGCGCGCCGGCGGGCGGGTTGTCCTCGCGGAGCGGCCGGGGGATGCGACCGGCACCGCTGCCCTTCGTGTCCCACATCGTCCGGACGCTGTCTAACACCTGACGCATGCCGTCGGGACCGAGGTAGCCCGCGCCGGTCAGCACCGATCCGTCGGGCGCGAGAAAGACCGTCGAGGGGAAGCCGCCCATGTTGTACCGATCGCGCACTCGCGGGCGTCGGTCGACATCGACGCGAACGGGGACGAAACTGTCGTTGACGTTCGCCGCGATTCGCGGCTCCGCGTAGGTCTCTGCGTCCATCTCGTGGCAGTGATCACACCACGTCGCAGTGAGCGAGAGCAAGACGGGTCGATCCGCCGTCGCTGCCTCGTCGAAGGCGTCCTGGCCCCACTCGCGCCACTCGACGCGCGTTTCGTCGTCGCTGCCCATACCGATTCCCATACCGATGGGTGGCCGGTGACAGGCGTAAGCCCTTCGTTGTCCCAAGACCCCTATCGAGTGCTGTTGTGAGAGTAAAGGGTTTTCATGCTTCGCCGGCTATATCGAGGTATGCTCCGGTGGATCTTCGCACTGTTGCTCATCCCGTTTCTCGACGCCGTGCTCCTCGCCGTCGTCGTCAGCCAGACGAGCTACATCGGCTGGATCGGTATGGTCCTCCTCGTCGTCCTCACGGGCCTCGTGGGGATGCTCCTCGTTCGCGCCGAGGGCCGGCGAACGCTCCGAAAGATGCAACGCTCGCTGGCACGGGGTGAGCCCCCGACGAATCAACTGCTCGACGGTGGGCTCCTGATCGCCGCCGGCGCGTTCTTGCTCACGCCCGGGCTCGTCACGGACCTCATCGGATTCCTCATCGCGGTCCCGATCACCCGAATCCCGATCCGAGCGGCTCTCAAGCGATATGTGATCGTTCCCTACGCGGACAAGAAGACCGGCGGCCTTGCAAGCGGGTCCGTCTGGACGTTTGGCTTCCCGAACGGCGATCCGGAGAGCACAGCCGGCTCCGGCACGGGCACGAACGCCGACACTGGCACGTACGATCTGGGTGCGGACGATTACACCGTCAACACCGGCACCGACAGCAAGGACTCCTACAGTATCGATATCGGCGGCAGCGACGACTCCACGGAGAACTCGGACGATGAGGATGATGACAGCCGCTATGCGCGGTAGCCCATCCCACAGGGCGAACGGAAAGAAACGCTTAAACATCCCACCGAGCAACTAACGAGTGCAGTCGCGGGCCAATAGCTCAATTAGGTTGAGCGCCACTCTGATAAGGTGGAGGCTCTCGGTTCAAATCCGAGTTGGCCCATCCTTTTGCGGCACGTTACTCCACAAGCTACTGCGATAGAACCTTTCTTGGCCGAGTCGTCCCGTGAGCGGAAGCATTCACCGGAGTTCGAATCGCCGGAAATCGGCCGTGGCAACCCAGGCCACTAACCGAACAGCAACAGCTGACACATCTTCCCTGTCCCCTTTTGCCCACTGAGTGATTGCATCGTCTCGGTTCCATCCGAGTTCAGCTCCCCGTCTGAGACTGCGCTGCTTCGGTGAGTGTGAACTCGCATGGAACAGCTCGATTGGATTACTGCCTGTGGGGCTATCAATCGCTGGGCAGTTATGAATGAATATAGAGGGATAGTTAGCCACACCATTCGCCTTTTAACTCCAACTTACTTATAATTCTCAGCGGTATACTATCGACCATGCCGAGTATATCGGTAGAGAACGGCTATAATACGTCTTTACTACCGGGAGTAAAATAGGCCCAGTCTTCTTTGACAGAAATATCTCAGTAGGATCTATACCCTGTTTTGTCGGAATATCGGTCAAATTGTGTCCGATACTGTTGAACCAAATATGTCTGGATTCAATATATTATGAATATATTATGTAGTGGCTATCGAACCTCTTCTTTTTACGGCCACTAGTACTCTACAGCGGGTCCGCGAGACACTTCAGGAAAGATTACCGATCACTATCCCTTCCGCTCTGAGGACGACGCCGACATCACCGTTGTCGCGGTCGAAAACCTCCTCGTGAGACGTGATGTCGTCGACGCCAGCCCCGACCTTGAACTGATCCGTATCAGGAAGCGAGCCAAGAACGCGCCGCTCCTCTGGCTGTAACTCGAAATCCTCGAGAAACACGGTATTGGTTGCCGTCTGACAGCGAACGCGGACTGTCGCCGCGCGCGGAAGATCGTTCCGGACGATCAGTGTCCCGGCGCTGAGTCCGATCGCTCGCTTGGCGGTCGCGATCAGCAGCGCCAGATCGGTCGTCCGAACTCGCGTCGCGAGCGAGTTCACCTCCGTCTGCAGAATGCCCGGAACGGCTGCCGGCTCCGGTGGAAAGTTTTCCGGATCGTGGCGGTAGAGGAGAAAGAGGGCCGCCAGTGCGAACACCACGAGGAGTCCGAGGAGGCTCAAACCCAGGAAGTGCCACGGAATCCCACCGCCGGAAGTCGCCGTGCTCGGCGAACCGTCCGATCCCGAATCAGTATCCCCATCAACTGACTGATTCTCCCCCGTTCCGTCGGTATCCGGGTCGCTACCGCTGACTTCGACGCCGACGCCGACGAGCGTTTCTGCGCGGTCGTCGTCGGTTTCGACCGCAAAGTCGTGTGCGCCGATCTCTTCGGGCGCATCGATCGTCGCCGAGACGGTCTCAGACTCCCACGGCTCGAGCGTCACGCGGTCGACGTGGACGAGTTCACCGTCGAGGCTGAACTCGACGTACTGGTCGCCCGGTTCGGTGCCGGTGTTGTTGATATCGGCGGCAAGCGTCAGTTCTCGACTCGACTCGTTCCTGTAGTCGCCGGTCAGATTTCGCGGCTCGTATCGCGAGGTTTTGGCCCGGACCATCGCGTTCTGCGTCGCTTCGTCGTCGTCGCTGAGAATCGCAACTTCAGTCAGGGGTACGTCCGACGAACGAGTTCGATAGGAGAAGCGTTCGGTCGTTCGTTCGCCAACCTCGAGCGAGACGTTCTTCTGGCCGCGGATATGTCTGGTCGTCTGATCTGGATCGCCAGCTCCGCTATCGATACGCAGTCGAATTTCTTGCTTTCCAGTGATGTCGCCGGTATTTTCGATGCCGACCGTGGCAACGAGTGGTTGGGTTTCGTTGACGGGACCGTTGACATCGATGATTTCGACATTGAAACCGCTCCCGTTAATCCGTGGCCGGGCCGTATCGCCCGTCCCGGGGGTCTTCAGTTCGGCATCGACCCGCGGCGCATCCCCCTGCTCCGTTTCGTAGGTAAACGTTTCCGTGACGGTCTCGTCACCGTTCAGTTCGACGGTTCGATTGTCGACCAGTTCGCCGTCGATGTAGAACTCGATCGGGTATTCCTTCGGTTCGTTCGGGATGCGATCGGCGCGGTCGTACTCGATTTCGGCCTCGAGTTCGAGCGTCTCGCCCTCGTCCGGCCGGTTCCGATCGGCAAACTGCGCCCGGACGTTTTCTTCGTGTGTCGCCTGTCCGATGACCTCCGCGACGGCCCTGGCCGTGTCGTCGGGTTCGCCGTCAAGTCCGCTCCTGACAACTGCCTCGACCGACGGCGAATCCGCCTCGGTCGTCTCGTATGTGAACGTCTCGACCGCCTGTCCACCCGGCTCCATCGATACCGGTTTCGTCGTGACGTGTGTGCCATCGATCCTGAACTCGATTAGGAACTCTTGTTCTCCCTGTGGATAATTTCCGTGACGGTTGATCTCGGCGGTGACCTCGAGTTCGTCACCGGCGGCGGTGTTTCGCGTCCAGTCGGCAATAGTAACGGTGGCCTTCGATTCGTGGATCGTCACATCGGTGTCGTCCTCGTTACCGTCGTAATCCACTTCCACGAGAGCGCGTGTCGCCTCGTGATCATCGCGTTCGGTTTCGTATTCGAAGGTGTGAGTGGTCGACTCGCCGCCATCTAACTCGATGGACTCGTTAAGTGTTGCAAACGTTTCGTCACCGTCCGTAAGCGTGAAGTCGACGTCCCTTGTTGCGGTTCCGTACTCCGTATTGGTGATCTCGACTGTCACCTCGAGGGTTTCGCCTTCGCCGGGGCTGTTCGTGTCGACGATTTCCGGGACGAAATTCGTCTCGTCGTAGTTGGTGTACTCTACTACCTTACCGTCGTCCGTTTCGACCGTTGTTTCCCCTTCGACCGTCTGGACGATCCCGCCATCGGTCACCTCGAGCGTATCGTTTAGCACCTCCCCGTCGGTGACCACCAGATCGGGATCGTTTTCGGCGACTCGAACCGTATTGTTCCCGACGACGATTTCGTCCCCGGTTTCGGTTTCGACAGCGCCATCGACGACGACGAGTTCTTCGCCGCCTGCAGTGACGACCGGATCGGACGGCATCGACTCCGCAGCGCTCCCGGTCACGACGTGGTCGTCGGCAAATCGCACAACGACCGTATCATCGTACTCACCGGTGTCGGAAGTGGACGTACTGAGACTCGCGGACGCAGACGGGGCGAGTGAATCGGTGGTGGGATCGGCGACTGCACTGGCGGTTATCCCACCGGTGAGCAAACCCGCGGTCCCGAGCGACAGAACCACGAGTACCACGACGAACAAGCGACTCCCGCGCCAAATAGACCGGTGGCGATTTTCGGCGGTCGGGTTCGTCGTAGAAACGGTCGTCGGAGCAGCCGATCGGCTACTTGCTCGAATCGATCGTTCCGTCCGACTCCCCGCTATCGTTTCCGCCGACTCTCCACCGGTAACCCTTTCCTTCTGTGACATAGTTTTCCAGTCTTCGTCGTCCCCGATCCAGGTCGAGACTCTCGTTGCCGACCAGTAGGAAATCCACTCATATCATATTGCCGGCCCATTCGGGGTGTGGCGGAGAGCCGACCGTCGGTTCACCCCCGGCCGTCACCCGAACGGCCGACGAATTTTTCACCCGTTGGTGTGACGAGTTCGTAACGATGCCACGATATTCTGGGGGGACAGCTGCCTGCAGCGACGGAGGCGACCGGGACTGTCTGGAGGGTGAATCGACGACGCGGTCGGATGATGGGTGCGGGAACAATCGAATCGGACGAACTCGTCGAGCAGCCTTGGCTGCGTTCGGAACCGCTTCAGTCGGGCTGACGGCGGGCTGTCTGGGGACCATCAAACAGTTCGGCAGCAGTCGCGTTCCCGTCGATCCGACCGACCCTGGCGACGATCCGGAGGCGACACCGGGCGAGTTCTACTTTTTGCTCGAGGAGAACGATATTACCGTTGCCGACCTCTATCACGATACGGACGACAACGATCTGATTCTGTTCTATGAGTCCGATGCGACGAGTGAAACCGAGTCCGACGACGAAATCGCGATGATCTATCGCGTGTTCAGCGAGGGGCTGATCGACCGCGGGTCCGACGTAAACCATCTCTATACGGAAGTGACCGATCCCTTCGATGGACAAGTCGAGGGCTGGGCCGTCAACGCCCAGTGGGCCGAGGAACACTTAGCGGGAGAGGCCTCGGATGTCGAACTCTGGAACGCAATCGCGCGGACGAAGCAGTACGGAGACGACGCCGAGACTGAGTCCGGGACCGGAGCGAACGAATCCGAGATGGTGGCTGACGATGGGACGGCCGCTGATGGCGATGCCGGCGATGGCACTGCAGACGGTGAAAACAGCACCGACGACACTGATACTGACACCAGCGAGACAGGCCTGAACGAATCAGACAGTACGGCGGATTCCAGCACTGGCACTGGCAACGAGAGTGATGAGTGACATGCTCGAGGATCAATGCCACCGGGGCGGCTACTGTCACACAGGGACGACCTTGCGCTTCCGTCGTCCCGACGCAGGCAGGTGATCTCGCAGCCATGACGTTATTCGAACTCGAACGCAACGCGGACTTCGAACAACTCATCCGACATCTCGAGGCGAGTTCAAATCCGGACATTCGTCGGCGGGCCGCCGAGATTCTCGGCAGTCTCGAGGCGAGCGCCGACGAAGATCCAGTCCAGGGGAACCCGCGCTCACCGCGCGACGAGGTGATCGACGCGCTCGTCACGGCATCACAGGACGACGAAAGCGACGAAGTACGGGCCGCAGCCATCGACGCGCTGGACCAGTACGGCCAGGACGCTCTCGAAGAGTTCATCGGCGATCTCTCGGGACAGGATCTCGAGGACCTGGCCGAGTGGAAGAAAGCGAAGGTTCTGGCTCGCGGGCTGACCGCCGATCAGCCGGAACTCCGGATGGCCGCCGCGACCGGCCTCGGTCGCATCGGCGAGGACAACGTCGTCAGCGCGCTGGTCGACCGGCTCACCGATCCCGACTCTCGCGTGCGAACGCGCGTCGCCCGCGCCCTCGGACGCATCGAATCCCCGGAGAGCGTCCCCGCCCTTTCCGAGCGATTCCACGAGGATCAGTACTCCGTCCGCATCGAAATCGCGTACGCGCTGGCCGACATCGGCACCGACAACGCGCTCCGCGAACTCGTCGACGTGGCCGACGCCGAGGACGAAGTGCTCCGGCGCATCGCCGTCGACGCCCTCGGGCGACTCGGCAGCGTCGAGGCGGTCGAAGTCCTCGCGAACGCCCTGAGCGACGACGCGGACACCGTCCGCCGAACTGCGATGTTCTCGCTCGTCCAACTCCTCTCGGAGGCACCCGCCAACGCGAGCCACCAGATCCGCGAGAAGATCGTCGGTGAACTCGAGGCTGCGGACGAGGACGAGGTCGTCGAGCCGCTGATCGAGATTCTGGATCGAAGTACGGAGACCGCCCAGCGGCGCAACGCGGCCTGGCTGCTCGGGCGCGTCGCGAACGATTCCTCGACGGCGGCCGCACAGGACGCCCTGGTCGAAACCATGGGCGACGACGACGAAATGACCTCGAAGTTCGCCGCCACGAGCCTGTCGCTGCTCGACAGCGACGGGCTGGAACAGCGACTGCTCGAACTCGTCGAGAACGACCTGCGCGACGAGGAGCTGCGGGTCAAGGCGCTGTTCGTCCTGGGGAAGATCGGCGGCGACACCTCTCGGAACCGCCTCTCTAGTTTCGTCGAGCGAACCGATAGTGACCGACTGCGAAAGCGCGGGTTCTCTGCGCTGTCGAAACTCGGCGGCGTCGGGTCAGTCACTGGTGACCCAGCATGAGTAAGGGCGAACAGAAACTCGCAGACGTCACCGGCAAGTTCACGCAGGTCGTCCGCGAGGGACGCAAACTCTCGGACACGAACTGGTCGAACGGCCGGCTCGTCCTCTCGAACAAGCGACTGGTGATCGTCAGCAACAGCGGTAAAGAGACGATTCCACTCTCGAAGATCCAATCGATTCGCGGCCGGTACGATGTCAACCAGACCGTTGCGAAGGTCTCGGACTACATCAGCATCAACTACGGACCCAACGTCTATCTCATCTCGATGGACGCGGTCAACGAGTTCGAACTGCAGATCCAGAAGGCGATTCTGGACGGCGAGATCGTGCTCGTGAAGCATCCGGCGGTGAAAGGCGGCGTGGTCCAGGATTCCTCGTGGCGAAAGGCCCGCGTGAAGATCAACGAAGGTGTCGCGAACTTCGCGATCGAAAGCGGCGAGTTCGTCCAGATCGAGGTCGACGACGTCGGGACGGTCGAGGGCGACGAACGCACGGTTCGATCCCAGGAACGGCCGGTGATCGAGGCCGAGCACACGGAGGACGGCTCGAGCGTGCAGACGTACCTCTCGGGCTCCAGCCAGAACTGCGCGATGTTGAAATCCGTCCTGGACCGCGGCGCGGAGAAAAACGCCTCACAGATCGATCTCTCCGGCAAGGAAGAGGAGGTGTTGATGGCGATTTACTCGGGCGTTTCACCGTTCGAGGTCCCGGAGTTTCTGGACATCGATACGGACGAGGTCGAGGAAATCTACGAGCGCCTGATCGAACTGCAGGTGTTAGAGGAGGTCCGCGTGCGACGCGAGGTCGCCTTGAAGCCGCGCGGACGAAATATCGCGAGCGAAGCGATGAACAACAAGTGACGGCGCACGCCACGTGACGACTCGACAACGGCTGCTCGTTCCCTCTTGCTGACACCGATTCAACTCTACTCTACTCAACTCAACGAGAGCACTCGCACACGCGTATTCGATTATTCGATCATTCGATCACGAACCAGAACTCGTCCTCACAATCAACTTACGACCAACTTACGATTAACCCACGCTACCGCGCATACACGCCGATCAATCGCTCTTGAGATAACTCACGTCTCGCTCTAACTCGTACCCCCGCGGCACACCAACGTTTTCCAGGCAATCGTCACAGAGCGGCTTTGCATACGTCCGATTGTTCGACTTGCCGAGAATATTCGCATCGTCGAGTAAGACGAGTTCATCACAGCGGCTACACTCGATCTTATCGCCATCCACGATATTCATGCGCTGAACTCGTCGGACCGGGAAGATAAGTGTCCCGGCCAACGGGGACGGAGCTGGCCCTCCGAGAACGGATCGGCCACCAGAGTTATTTATGTGGTATCTAATTCGGCCATCAGGTTTAAGATATACAGCTATCGGCAGTTAGAGTTAAGAGTGTCAAGTTTGGCAAGTAGACTTAATAACAATCAGTCTGAACCAGGCGGTACTGCCCGGGACTCCCGGGTGTAACCAACTATGTTCGAAACAGACAACGACCACGACCGTGGTCAGGTGGGGATTGGTACCCTTATCGTGTTCATCGCGATGGTGCTGGTCGCTGCGATTGCCGCGGGCGTGCTGATCAATACGGCTGGCATGCTGCAAACGCAGGCAGAAGCTACCGGGGAGGAATCGACGGATCAAGTGAGCGATCGTCTCGAAATCGTGAGTGCGTCGGGTAACGTTTCCGACGCGAGTGATAATAATAACATCACTGAACTCAACTTCGTCATGGCGATGGCGGCTGGATCCGATCCGATCGACCTGAACAAGACGACTGCGCAATTCATCGGTTCAGAGGGTGAAGAGACTTTCACAACCGATAACGGTAGCGGGGTCGAAATCAAAAATATCCAGGGTGTTGACGGGGCACCTGACGAAGCGGTACTGACGGAAACGAGCGACCGCGTCGAAGTGATCGTTTCCCTCAACGAGGTATATAGCACGCTGGAAGAGGGCGATCAACTGTCGGTGATCTTCACGACGGACGCCGGTGCGACGACCGAGATGGAGATCCGCGTTCCGACCACGATTACTGACGAGGATAGCTCGGTGAAACTGTAACCATGTTCGATAACGAAACAACGGAGAGAGGTCAGGTTGGTATCGGGACGCTCATCGTGTTCATCGCGATGGTGCTTGTCGCTGCAATCGCTGCAGGCGTGCTGATCAACACGGCCGGTATGCTCCAGACGCAGGCCGAAGCGACGGGCGAAGAGAGTACGGATCTGGTTTCCGAACGCGTCGATATCACCAGCGAAGTCGGTATCGTTGAGGACGCCGGTTCAGACGATCCCACAAACATCACGTCCGTTAACCTGACGGTGACCGGTGCAGCCGGTTCCGACGAGATCGATCTCAACGAGACGATCATTCAAGCCGTCGGACCCAACGGACAGGAGAACCTCGTCATGCCGAAGATCGACGACACCGACGGGACGTATCTCAACTCCACCGAGTCGGGTAACGCTACGGAACTGAACTCGGGACACTTCGCCGTGATCGACGATAACAACAACTACGTCGCATCCGATCAGGCCGTCCTTGGTGACGACGACAACGATTACACGATCATCCTCAATCCGGAGGTCGAACCGTTCGGAAGCACGGCGGAACCGTTCGGACAGGGTGACGAGTCGTCGCTCAGTATCGTTTCGCCGTCCGGTGCGACGACCGAAGTCGAACTGCGCGCACCCGATCTCTTCACCGATAGCGGTGAAGCAGTCCGACTCTAAATCGGTCTCACCGATCTACCGCTTTTTACCGGTTTTTTCAACGCTGATCTTGTAGCGTCTCTTGTCGGATTGCTCTTGCTCCAAGAACGAGTTCATCGGCGAGTGACCGCTGGCGCTGGCAAACGCGTCGGCGATCGGCTGCTCTTATCGCACGACGAACTGGCCAGAGGGCTTTTAAGAATCTGAAACGTCACGATGACTTAATGGGGTTCAGTACGAGTGGCGCAGTGCTGGTGATACTGGTAGGGTTTCTCCTTGCCATTAGCGCCATCGTACCGACCGTTTTCAGCGTCGGTGCGGAGACTGGTGCGGCGTTTGCGGCCCAGAATGATCAGTTTCGCGAGCAACAGAATACGGCGATCGCGATCGAATCGTTCGAGTACACCGATGGAACGAACGAGACGGATGCGGTCGTGAACGTCACTAACAACGGCGCAGCGTCACTGTCCGTCACGATGACGGATGTCGTGGTCAACGGGCAGTTCTATCCGACACAGGGTGTCGACGAGGAAACGACGGTTCTCGCTGGGAGCACCGAGCGCAATCAGAGTGACGTGTGGCTTCCTGGGACACATCTCGAAATCGAAATCGTCGATGACCGGATCGACGACGAGATCGGGCTTACCGGAAACGAGAGCGAAGATAGCGTTCGGATAACGACGAAACGCGGCGTCGCCGATTCGGCTGCGATCACGACCTGAGAGGACAAATGGAGGACGAACACTAAATGGCGAGCGTTTCAGCGACACACCTGATCATGTTCATCGGCAGTCTCGTGATCGCCTCGGCGGTTGCGGGAACCGTCGTCATGGAGGTCGGCGAGGTGAGCGACTCGATCGAAATGCGCGGAGGAACGGTTTCCGACGAGATCGAAACTGACATCGCGATCATCAGCGACGAGTCACAGCCGGACGCGATTGTCGAGAACGACACGACGAGCGACGGGTACAACGTGAGTGTCCTGGTGAAAAACGTCGGTAGCAAGGACGTACCGGCTGATCCGAGCGCCGTTGACGCGCTCGTCGATGGAACCTACTCGACGGTGACGGCCGTCGAGCGAGTCGATGCCGACACCAATACCTGGAACCCGGGCGGCGTCGTCGAGGTTACGATTTCGACAGCCGATGTGGGCGGCGATACGGAAGTCGTCGTGCTCGTCAACGACGACGAAGACACGATTACGTTCTACTGGGAGGATGACGCATGACACTACTGCTATTCAGTGAACTCGGTGGCGGTGACGAACCGGACCCGGACGAAGACGAGGATGACCTTCTCGGGAGCGATGACGGACTGATCGGAGACGACCTCGGCTTCGACGGCGACGACAGCGACGGCTCCGACGACACCGAATTCACCTATCGTCTCGACGAAATCGAAAAGGAGGTCGACTCGCTCGAAAATCAGGTCGAGACTGTCCGCGGCGAAAACGAACAGATCAGCGAGTCCATCACGACCGTCGAGCAGAACGTCGACAAACTCGTCGAGATGTACGAAATCGTCACCCAGGGGATCAACCCCTTCGTCGGCGATCAGGAACTCGGCAACGCCTTCGAAACCGCCGCCGGTCAGGGCGGCGTGTTCGGCGGCGAAGACGACCCTGCCGACGATATCGACGACGACATCATCAACTCCGAGGCGGAAGACTTTCTCGACGACGATCTCGACGACGGTCTCGATGACGACCTTGACGACGACCTCGACACCGACCTCGACGACGATACTGACGACGAGTTCAGCGACGGCTTCGAGGAAGTCGACGAGGAGGGTGACGAAGACGAGTTCGGCGAGACGCTCGACGCGGAAGCGGACTTCGAGGACGATCTCGAACTCGATGCTGATGCAGAATTCGAATCGGAGTCGCCCGCCGACCTCGGGTCGGAGTCGGACACTGCGTCTGTCGTCGACGACAGTGACGAGAAAGAGGAAGAAGCGGTGGTGGAGGAGACGGCGCTTGATCCCGATGCGGAGGAAGCGGCGGACACGGACGGAACCGCTGGCGATACCGCTGTCACCGAAGCCGACCCCATTCTCGAAGGTACCAACGGCGAGGTCGGCGATCTTCCCTATCTGGTTCGCCATCCTGCGAGAAACGATGCTGAACTCGCGACGCTCGAATGGGTGCAGTTCCTCGTGAACGCGGCCGGGATCACCGGGGCGGCGCAGACGATTGCCTACTACGAGTCGGTCGAGTGGATCTCGACGCCGGTCGCAACGTACTTGCACACGCTCTTGAACGGGTTTGGCGACGGTTCCAGCGACGACGGTGCTGCGCCGACGCCACCCGAATACGACGACCTGGAGCCGAAATCGGTGCTGAGTAACGCGGAACACAAACGCAGCCTCCAGTACATTGCGGGGATTGCGACGCCGGAGGCAACGCCGCCATCGGGTGAACTCGGGCGGGAAGAGTGAGCTCGGTCTCCAGTTGCTACTTGGTGCTCTCGAGTGGTATGCAGCCGTCATCGCACACCAGCCAGAAGTTTTGTATGACGAGCAGCAGTAGGTGCGGTTACGACGCTACCGGTCACCGACCGTCACCGGCCGGTGAGCGGCGAAGGTCGTGCCGGACGGCCACTCGATAGAGCGGAAATCGGAATCACGCACATGGGTATTGCGGACAACACAGCGGCGATAAACGACCTCAGCAAGTCCATCATTCAGGCGTACGACGAGATGGATCTTCCGGCACGGCTGTACGTGCCCGGCGTCTTGCTGCCGGCATTTTTGTTCTTTCTCGCGACGATCGGTATCGCCGTCGTTCTCGACGCCTTTCTCCTCGTCAAACTCCTGATTCCGGTCCTCGGCCTGCTCATCTTCTTCGCTGCGATCGGCTATCCCAGACTGGCCGTCGACCAGCGCCGTATCGAGATGGAAAACCGGTTTCACCTGTTCGTCATCCACATGACCATCCTGTCGACGACGAACATCGACCGGATGGAGGTCCTGCGCCAACTCGCACGCGAAGAGGAGTACGGTGAACTCGCAGACGAGATTCAGCGCATCGTCGACCTCGTCGATGTCTGGCATCTGAGTCTCGGCGATGCGTGTCGCCGTCGGGCGAAAGCCGTGCCGAGCGAATCCGTCGCCGATCTGCTCGAACGGATGGCCTACACACTCGGTGCCGGCCAGGAACTCGGCGAGTTCCTCCACCAGGAACAGGACGTTCTCGTCGAGAAGTACTCGACGGTCTACCAGCAATCGCTCGGGAACCTGGACGTGTTGAAGGATCTCTATCTCTCGCTGATCATCTCGATGACGTTCGCACTCGTGTTTGCGATCGTTCTGCCGCTGTTGACCGGAAACGATCCGACGCTGACGACGAGCATCGTGATCGTCCTGTTCGTGTTCATCCAGGTCGGGTTCTTCTTCGTGATCCGTGCCGTCGTGCCCGACGACCCGATCTGGTACCTCGAGGACGGGTATCGAACTGCGACGAAGAAACGGATCCTCGGATCGACTGTGGTCGGACTCGGTCTGAGCGGTCTCCTCATCGTCGGTATGGTCGCGCTGCTTTTCGATCTCGTCCCGGGCGCGAGCGCGGTTCCGATCCACGCGCTCCCGTCGCTGCTTTACATGCCGATCGCGACGCTTCCGCTCTTGATTCCCGGCGCAGTCTTCTGGTACGAGGAGCGGCAGGTTTTCGATCGGGATCGGGCGTTTCCGAACTTTATCCGGGCGCTGGGGACGAGCGAGAGTGCAAAACAGAGCACGACCACCGAGGTGCTCGCGACGCTCCGGACGCAGGACTTCGGGCCGCTTACCGAGAACATCGACGACCTCTATCGCCGATTGAACATGCGCCTGAGCACCGAGAAATCCTGGCGGTACTTTACCGGCGACGCGAATACGTTCTTGATCCAGAAGTTCAGCGAGATGTACCTGATCGGCCGGGAGATGGGCGGCGGACCGAAGCGACTCGGCGAACTCATCAGCTCGAATATGAGCGCGATCATCAACCTGCGCGAGGAGCGAAAGCAACAGACGACGACGTTGGTCGGCGTCATCTACGGGATCACGGCCGCCTCGGCGTTCGCGTTCTTCATGGGTCTCGAATTGGCGCTCATGTTGTCGAGTTTCAACATTGACCTGGAGGGACAGGTTGCAGGCGGCTCGCTCGTCCACACCGACCAGTATAACGTGCCTATTCTCCGGTATCTGATCGTCCTCGTCCTGATCTTCAACGCGTTCATTTCGTCGCTCGTCCTTCGCGTCGCCGACGGCGGCCACTTCGGGAACTCCTACATTCACTTCGCGGTACTGCTCTGGATCGGTTCGATCACGGGGACGCTTACGGAACGACTGGTCGACGTGCTGATTTCCGTCGATCTCTGATCGAAACCGTCGCCTCCCCGTCGGTCTCGGGCCGCCGCTGCCGGCCGAAAGACAATTCATGGTTCCGCCGAAACGACGACCGAGACGGGAAGATGACGGACGACCACCTTCGATTTTCGACGGCCGATCGCGGTATCGAATCAATACAGAGCGGACTGTTGCTCTTTGGATTCTCGATTCTGTTGTCCCTGTTTATGGGTGCAGTTATCTTTCTGAACGGTGGCTAGAACGAAAGAGGGAGCTTCGAGGATGGAGACGCCCGGACCGGTGAGACGAACTGTCGAGATCGGTCCCGGAGACGACGGCTCTACGCAACGGCGTCTCGATCCGTCGTTACTCGAGTTCAGCGATGAACTCGCCGATCGTCGCTGACTCGTCTAGCCCGTTGTTTATGGCGGCCTCTCGAACCTGCGAGGGCGTGATTGCGGGTGAGAACTCGGATTTTGAGAGCAGTAACGATGCTGTTTGCATCGTGGGTGTTTTGCGCGCGACGTGCTGTGCATACCAGAGCACGAGGTTGTCGAAGGTTCCGACGACGTCGTCCGACGCCGTTCGGTGGCGAACTGTATCGGCGCCGAACTGTGAAACGATGTCGACTGCGAGCCGAGCGTCGCTTCGGTCGAGTTCAGCGGCGAGGATTGAGCGGGCGTGTTCGGGGCTGGGTGGGTGTTGGGGGTGGTGTTGCTGTGGCTGTGATGGGGGTTGTTGTGGTTGCGATTGTGACTGTGGCTGTGACTGCGGTTGACGTTGTGGTTGTGGCTGTGTGTCGGGGGGTTGCTGGCCTGGTTCTTGGGTTTGGTTTTGCTGTTGTTGCTCTCGGGCGGGCTGTGATGGGTGGTTTTGCGGTTGTCCCTGTTTGTGGGACTGTGAGTGCGTTTGGGGCTGCGGGCTGTCTTGGTTGGACGTTGGTCGAGACGAGTGTTCTGTGACATCGGGTGGGGAGTGGTCGGCGGAGACGACGTAGCGACTGTCGGAGACTTCGGCGACGTAGGGGCTGTCGGTAAAGTCGAGGTCTTCGGGGGAAAGCGCGCCGCCGCCTTTGGTTCCCGATGGTTGTTCGCCGGGGAGGACGGGCGGAACGTCCGCGTTTTCCTTCGGGTCCGGTGTGTCACCCTCGTTACTATCTGTCATGGAACGATCGATACTGGGTGTACCACGTCAACGAAAAAGAAACCTTTGTTCGGGTTGAAACGTGTGAGAACGGAGTTTGGCGAGACGAGTTCAGCAGTGTGATGTGGTGGTGTGGCCGTGTGAGTGTGGTGGGGTTGCGTGAGTGTGGTGTGACCACATGAGAACGGTAAGCGAGTACAGGAGCAGGGACAGCGCCTGTCCAGGGAGTGCTGCGTCGTCTCGGCTGTCGGATCGGCCACAATTACTTAATACGTAGGTTGTTATAGTTTCCTTGAATGACGACTTGGTGCCACCGTGAGCGGCGAGCTGATCGCCGAGTGCAGCTCGGCGGCCGGCAGCAGGTGGCGATGAGAGCGCGGACGAACGACGCTAGCGGAACGGGTTCACCATGGTACTCTCGATAATCGGAAATATACTCGGAGACGGCGACGATCGCTCGGGCTCCGGGAACGGCAGTGATGACCTTGTCGGTGGTGACCTCGCCGGTAGTATGAGTGACGACGAGTTGATGCCCGGGACGCGAACGGACGAGAGCGTTGGCGGGAGCGGCGGTGGTGAGGGAAGTGGCGACGGTGATCTCTTTGACGACGGCGATCTCGGTGACGGTGGAGACGAGTTCCTCGACGACGAGTCGATGTCGCTCGACGGGATGGGCGAGATGGGCGACATGGACGAGATGGGAGATATGGGCGAGATGGACGCCATGGACGGTGGTGGCGATGGTGTCTCGAGCGAGATCGAATCCCGTGTCGAGGAGATGGAAAACAACGTTGGGTCGCTGTCGTCGACGGTGAATACGGTTCAAAGCGAGAACGAGAAAATCAGCGAGTCACTCGACGATATCGAGGAGAACATCCGCAAGTTGCTCGAGGTGTACGAGATGGTCACCCAGGGGGTAAACCCCTTCGTCGAGGGCGATTCGCTGACGGATTCGATGACCGCCGGTCCCGGTGGCGGTGCCCCCGGAAGCGGCGACTTCGGCGGCGAGAGCCTTTTCGACAGTTCCGGCGACGAGGTAGAAGACGAGGCGATCGATGACGACATCGCGAGTGCCGAAGCCGACGAGTTCCTCGACGAGAGCATCATCGACGACGAGGACGGGGCCGACTTCGAGGACGACGGTGATCTGGAGGACGATCTGAGTATGGATTCAGAAGAAGACGACGATTCGGATTTGGACGGTGAGACGGGCGGTGACGGGGATCTCTCGTTCGACGAGTTGAAATCCGAGTACGAGTCGGGCGACGCAAACTGGGATGAGGAGGCTGGGGCCGGTGAGGAGACGGCTGATGAAGATAATGGGTCCCCGGCGCTTGAAATGGACGAGACCGAGCCCCCGCTCGAACCTGAATCTGATCTCGAGACCGATGCCGACGACCTCGGATTCGACGAGGGGGAAGCGGCGGACGCGGAAACGACGGAGTCTGAGGATGACTCAGCGATCAAGACTGCGGACGGTCCGATCGACGAGGCGGATGGCCCGTCTCAAAACGCGGCGGCCGACACCGTCGCTCCGTGGGACGACGGCGGCCGGCCGTATCTGGAGACGATCCCCTCCGAGTACGACACCGAGTTCGTCGTGATGGACTGGCTCGAGTATCTCGTCGACGAACTCGGCCTCAACGGCGCGGCCCGGACGCTCCGGTTTTACAGCTCGATTCACTGGGTGAGCGGGTCGATCGAATCGCACCTCCAGACGGTGTTGAACGGGTTCGGCGGCGGGCCGGATATCGGCGATCCGGACCCCCACTCCTCGCTCGGCGTCGATCACAAGCGCAGCCTGTGGTGGATCAGCCAGATCGCGACACCGGAAAAGAAACGGCGGCCGTTCGACGAATGGGTCGATGCGGAGGGAATTGCGGTCCAACAGGCGATGGCCGCCGCCGAACAGCACCAGCCCGAAGCGACGGGGACGGACGAAGAGCCAGTGGACGAACCTGTCGCAGTCGAAGAAGCACCAACCGACGTTCCACCAGCGGACACAGAAGGGGACACAGCAGCTGCGTCCGCAGGCGAAGAACTGTCATTCGACGAGGAGCCCGACGCGGCTTCCGACGAGAGCGAGGTGGCCGAAGTCGAACTCGACGCCAATGTCGATAGCGATGGCGACACTGCCACCGAAGCAACCGACGACGCCACTGCCGACGAGAGCGACGATCTCGAACTCGAGTTCACCACGGACGAACCGCTCGATCCGGGCGCGGGCACCGATCCGTTCGGTGAGGGCGGAGACGACGTCGCCGATGAGGCGACGGGGCCACTGACTGACGAACCGTCCCGCGCCCGCGAGCGGTCGGACGAGCCCGAGCAGGGTGAACGCGCGGACGCGGCCGATCTCGAAACCAACGATGCACAGAAGATCTTCATCGAAGAGGCCGAGGACTCCGCGGATTCCACGGAGTCCGTAGAGACCGGCGGGGCCGAGCCGTCCGTCGGCACCGAGTCGATGACCCACTCACCGTCGGACGGGCAGCGAACGGAACTCGCCGAACCCGAGGTGACCGACGGCGGGCAGATGATCTGGGTCGATTCCGACGTCGTGCTGTCGGCGTCCGGTGCGCGACTGTGTGACACCCGCGGAAACGCCGGACGGGTCACTGACACTGGCGGTCGATCCGAGCGGGCCCAACCCGCAAAGCCCCTCGTCTCCGACGAGCCGGCAGATCTCGATGGCTGGCAGGTAGAGCGCATCAAACTCCTGCTTGCGCCGGAAGAACTCGAGCACGACCGGCCTCACGATCGTGATCGCGACCGTACGCACAGCCGCACCCGTGACGACCGCGTGTCCGACACCGAACGCACCACCGACGACCACACCCAGCAGTAAGGAGACGTGACGACGATGAGTCAGTTCAAAAATATCTTCTCACTCGGCTTAGATGACCGCGACCGACTGAACAAGGAACTCGGTGGCGGCATCCCGACCGGGAGTATCGTACTGATGGAAGGCGACTACGGTGCCGGCAAGAGCGCCATCTCACAGCGGTTCACCTACGGGCTCTGCGAGACCGGCAAGTCGGTCACCTTTCTCTCGACCGAACTCGAGGTCAAAGGCTTCGTCGAGCAGATGGACTCGCTGAACTACAACGTGGAGGAACATCTCCTCTTCGAGAACTTGCTGTTCCTCCACGGTGACTTAGACAGCGGCGGTGTCCTCTCCTCGACGGAGGAGGAACAGACGCGCCAGGATCTATTGACCGATCTGATGGACGAGGACACCCTCTGGTCCGCGGACGTCATCATCATCGACACCTTCGACGCCATCCTGCGCAACGATCCGAAGTTCGAAGCGCTGGTCAGACAGAACGAGGAGCGACAGGCTGCTCTCGAGATCATCTCGTTCCTGCGAGACGTGATCTCCCAGGGCAAGATCGTCGTGCTGACCGTCGACCCCTCGACCGTCGGTGAGGAAGCGATCGGTCCGTTCCGATCCATCGCCGACGTCTTCATCGAACTCGAGATGATCGAGGTCGGCAACGACATCCGCCGGCAACTGTTCATCAAGCGCTTTGCGGGCATGGGCGAACAGGTCGGCGACCGGATCGGGTACTCGGTTCGGTCGGGGACAGGGATCGTGATCGAGAACCGGAGTGTTGCCTAGAGGGTGACGGCCGCATGACCGAAATGGGAACGCCGAAGCCGTCGGACGAACTTCAGGAGTTGGCCGCGCGTCGCCCGCACCTCCGCGAGCACCTAAAGAAGTTCAGACAGATCACTGGCGAGTTCCCGCTGTTGATCGACGAGCCCTCCGCCGAGTACGAGACGTCACATCCGAACGTGCTGTACCCGGTCGGCGGACCGATCTACAGCCATATCTACGGTGATGTCGGGACGAAGATGCAGTACTTCGCCGTCGAGCCAACCCTTTCGGAGGAAGAGCAATCGGTCTTTTCGACGGTCAAAGACTCACTGCTTCGCCGAAGCGCGAGCAAGACGGCTCCCGAGAAGGACGCCGAGTACAGCGACCGGATCGAGGAACTCCTGACCGAGTCGACCCACATCAAGGGCGAGGCGGTCGAGAACATCGTCGAGCGGCTCAAGGTTCGCTTCCACCCCGGGATTCAGGAGGTCCCCCAGGAAACCTACGAGAACATCCGCTACCGACTGAATCGGGACATCGTCGGTCTGGGACCGCTTGAACCCGTCATGCGCGACCCGGCCAACGAGGACATTCACGTGATCGGCCCCAACGAGTGTTACGTCGACCACGGCGTCTACGGCATGGTCGAGACGACGGTCGACTTCGGCAGCCAGGACGAGTTCGACCGCTGGCTCAGCAACATGGGCGAACGGATCGGGAACCCGATGACCGACGCCGAGCCGATCGTCGACTCCACGCTGCCCGACGGCTCGCGTCTGAACGTGATCTACAGCGACGACGTGAGCGTGAAGGGGCCGAGTCTCACGATCCGTCAGGGTGACGAGGTCCCGCTCTCGGTCACCCAGATTACGAACTGGGGGACGCTCTCGCCCGAGTTAGCCGCGTACCTCTGGCTGTGTCTCGAGAACGAGCGCACCGTCTTCGTCGTCGGCGAGACGGCATCGGGGAAGACGACGACGCTGAACTCCATCATGACGTTCATTCCCCGCGACTCGAAGATCTACACCGCGGAGGACACCGCCGAGGTGCTGCCGCCTCACGACACCTGGCAGCAGCTCCTGACGCGGGAAAGTCGCAGCGAGGACAGCGCGGACGTCGACATGTTCAATCTGGTCGAGGCTGCACTGCGGTCTCGCCCAGAGTACATCGTCGTGGGCGAGGTTCGTGGTGAAGAGGGTCGCATGGCGTTCCAGGCGGCCCAGACCGGCCACCCGGTCATGCTGACCTTCCACGCGAGCGACATCGTCTCGATGATCCAGCGCTTTACCGGGGATCCGATCAACGTTCCCGAGACGTTCATGGACAACGCCGACGTTGCGCTGTTCCAGAACCGCGTGAAACAGGGTGACGACGTGCTCCGTCGCGTCACGAGCGTGCAGGAGATCGAAGGCTACTCCGAGGAGATGGACGGGGTCGTCACCCGACAGGTGTTCTACTGGGACCCCGTCGAGGACGAAATCGTCTTCCAGGGGATGAACAACTCCTACGTCCTGGAGGAACAGATCGCAACCCTGCTCGGCTACGCCGACACCCGCGACATCTACGACGACCTCCAGTTCCGCGCCGACATCATCGAACGGATGATCCAGGAGAATATCCTGGAGTACCACGAGGTGAACTCGGCGATCGACTCCTTCCAGCGCGACGGCGTCGAGGGGCTGCCGTTCCACGTGACGCGGCCGGACTGACGAGCCGCCGACCGTCGACTGTAACGGTGGCGACGAGTTCGTCAGCGGCCGTCGTGTAAAGAGCTAAGAGATTTCGCCAAGAAGAACGGTGTATGACTGAAGACGTCGTCGCCGACTTTACTGGCCGGTTTTTCCGTAACCACGGTGAGTCGACGGCCACGCCAACGTCGGGACGGATCATCATGACCAGACGGCGGCTCGTCCTCGCGACGAACGACGACAAGACGACGATTCCGCTCTCGACGGTGATCGATATTAACGTCGGCAACGTTCCGAGCCACGTCAAACAGTTCTTCGACGACACGGTCACGATCGGGTACGACGTGGACGGGCGGACGCGAAGCGCGGTCATCGAAAGCACGGGCGAAACCGTCGACACCTTCGTTGCGATTCTCTTTCGCTGTCTGCTCAACGGCCGAAAGGCGGCGGTCAAACACCCCTCACGCGTCGGCGGTCGCGTGAAAGACACGCCCGTCGTCCCAGGAAAGATCCGCATCAAGAACCGACAAATCGAGGTCACGACCAACCGCGACACGTTCAGCTTCGACGTCGAAACCGTCATGCGAATCGAGCGCTCGAACAAGCTCGGCGACCGCGACGACCGCGTCACGCTGGTCGTCAAGTACATCGACACCGACACCGACGCCGGACTGACCAAAACCTCGCTGATCTCGCCGGCAAAGAGCCAGTACGTCAACCTGCTCGGCCGATTCCTCCGCCTCGAGTTCGACGACCTGCGCGAGGAGGTGGCGGATATCGATCTGACGAACCCCGAAAAGCGCGTGCTGGTCGGCATTCACGCGACGGGCGGCGATATCGACTTTACGAACATGCTCGACGGCGACCCGGCCTACGTGACGAACGTGTTGAACTCGGTCCAGAACAAAGACCTCGTGCTCGAGAACGGTAACGGGCTGTCGCTGACGGCGAAGGGACGGATTATCGTGAGCGAACGGATCGAAGACGTCAACGCCTGAGGTTCGGGTCGAACCGGGAGAAAGATAGAGGAAGAAACGACGAACGACGCGCTATCGTTGGCGGTCGAAGAGTTCGTCCGGATCCACGCGCGTATTCTCCGAGTTCTCGATCAGCAGGTCGTCGAGCGCCTGCTTGAGTTCGGCGCGGCGCGGAAGCGCGAGCATCTGACAGGTAAACACCTGGTCGCTGTTGGTCTGGATGTTCGAATCGAGCATGAACGCGTGGTCGTCGGTTTCGGCCATCTGGGCCGTGATCGGCGTCATGATCGAGGAGCCGGTGTCGGCGACGAACTGGGGCGGTTCGTGCTTGATCTCGGCGTTCAACACGTTCGCCCAGCCGTCGACGAACCCGCTGGTCATGATGTTGCCGAGTTCTTTCAACGCTCCCTGTTCGACGGACCCCCACTGCTCGTCGGTCTCCATCGGCACGAGCGAATCGACGACGGCCCGGCCGGAGGGCTGGTCGAAGAGAATCACGAGATTCCCGCTGAATTTCCCGTCGAACGGCATAACCGTGCCGACGTAGCGCTTGTTGCCGACCTCCATCGGAATGTCCTCGATCGGCACCAGCGTCAGCCGGCTGATCTCGACGGTCGTATCGATGCCGGTCATCGACGTGATGTTCGTCGCGGCTTTCTCCGCCCCCTCCTTGGTCATGTCGTTGAAAACCTTGAGCTTCTCCACCGAGACGATGTCGTCGGTCTTCGGCTCGAACGCCCGCTCGAGCGAACTCGAGTCGGGAACGAGGAGGATTCGAAAGTCGATCGGCTCGTTAACGCCGTCGTGGGACGCCTCGACGCGACTTCGGAAGACGAACAGGTAATTCTCCTCGTTCGTCGCGGACTTCGGGAGCACGTCCGTACCCGTCCCCTCGATGTATGCCGGCGGCGAACTCTTGATCTTCGCGTTCAGGTAGTTCGCCCAGCCGTCGACGAAGCCGCTGGACATGATATTGCCCACTTCCTTGATGCTGCTCTTTTTCTTCGCCGGATCGTCGGCCGGCACGAGTTCGTCCGTGATGGCCTTGCGTCCCTGCTCGTCGAACGCCAGGACGACCTCGCCCGCGATTTCGCCGGAGAGGTCGATGTTGACGCCGGCGTACTCGTTGCCGATAAACTCGTACTGGAGATCCGACGAGGCCATCAGGGAGACGTTCGTCACCTGAACGGTCGTACTGATGCCGGTGAGCTGGGAGAGCGACTCGGCGGCCGATCGGGCACCGTCGTGAGCGAGCTCTTGGTAGGTCTCGAGCTCGCGGATGTCGATTTGCATGGAGAATTACTCGGCGGCGATGCTGTTGAGTTCTTCCAGGACGCTCTCCTTCTGGAACGGTTTCGTGATGTACCCTTCGGCACCGGCTTTGATCGAGTCTTTCATCTGCTCGGCCTGCTCGACGCTGGTGCACATGACGACCTTCGCGGTGGAGTCCATATCGGTGATCTCGTCGGTCGCCTCGATCCCGTCTTTGATCGGCATCACGATGTCCATAAAGACGATGTCCGGCTGTTCTTCCTGATAGAGCTCGACGGCTTCGACCCCGTTTTCGGCCTCGCCGACGATGGTGTGGTCCTCCTCCAAAATTTCACGGAGGAGATCCCGCATGAAGCCGGAATCGTCCGTGATCAGCACATCCATGGACGAGTCAATACACTCAGATTACTTAATGATATTGACCAAGATAATGACACTGGGTGCTGTGATAAACACGGCTGTGAGAGCGCCGGTGAGAGCCGTGGTGATGGCAATAGTGGTGGTGAGGGCGAGGGTGATAGTTGATGGTGGTGCGTGTAAACCGAGCGTGTGACGGGAATCGGGGAGTCCGAAAGATCGGCGTTCGCGATGATCGGGGGTAGCGGCTCTGATACTGCCTGTGTGCCGCCCGAGTGAGGACGGTTTCGGTCGACTGCACTGCCGAACGGCCATAAGCTTTACAACCGTATGGGCATAAACCGGTTCTATATCTGATAATAGAAGCGAGAATACGGGTTAGTACATCCGGGCGGCGGGAAAAACAAACGCGTTACTCGGTCCTACGTTCGGCGGTAGATCCGATGGCGGTTGTCAGTGGCCTCGAACGTGGACTTGAGGGCCGGTGGAATCGTCTCGCTCTTGCCGATGACGAGATAGCCGTCCCGGCGAAGCGACCGGGCGATCGTCTCGAGCATCGAGCGCTTGTACTCGGTGTCGATGTAGATGAACAGGTTCCGGCAGGTCACGAGGTTGAACCCGGACTTCGACGCACCGCTGATGAGGTCGTGGCGTTCGAAGGTGACGGATCGTTTGACCGACTCGCGGACGCGATACGTGTCGGCGTCGGGATCGTGGTCGACGTACTGCTCGTAGTTCGACAGGAACCCGAGTTCACCGCCGAGGTCGGTCGTTCGGGAGTCCTCGTAGACGCCTTCGCGGGCGACATCGAGCGCGTCCTCGCTGATGTCGGTCGCCAGGATTTCGACGGCGGTCTCGTCGATCTGAGGGTCGTCGTGGACGAGCATCGAGAGGGAGTAGGGTTCGCGCCCGTCCGCACAGGCGGCACTCCAGATGGTGAGTTGCCGTTCGCTCGCCGAAAGCGTTCGGAGAACGTCTCGGAGCCCATCCCAGACCTCAGGATTGCGAAAGAAGCCCGTGACGTTGATACTCATCGAATCGAGCAGCGCCGCCTGTTCGTCGGCATTCGCCCGGAGGTACTCGAAGTACTCGTCGTAGTCGTCACACTCCGTTCGCCGGAGTCGAGCCGTGACTCGTCGGTCGAGGTAGCTATCGTTGTAGTGGCTGGTCGAAAATCCCAATTCGGTTTCCATATAATCGAGAAGCGCAGTGAACGAGTCGTCGACAGTCACGGTTCTACGTAACTCTCAGATTTTGTGCAATAATAATCTTCCGGCACTGTGTAGCCGTCTTACGTGTCTTAAATCGTTGCTTCGTATATGTGTATTCGAATATATGTGGTGGAGTTTCAACGCGGAAATCGCCGGCAAGCCCCGAGATACCGAGGACCTGATGGTGACACTAACGTGGAGGCTGCCGTAGTTCGAGTGGGAAGTGACTGGCCTGTGGTGTCGTGTCTCGTCGTCCGAGTCGCTGGCAACAACGGTTATGTACGCCGAGTGTGAGGGATACGGTACTATCGAGAGTCAGTTCAGCCAGCCGGTTGAACGGACCCTATACCACCGCTGCGAGGAGACTACGGGATGCAACTCGATTCACTGATACCAACGACGATTCGACGCCAGTATAGTGTCAAAATAGCCGTCGCGCTGGGCTGTGTCGCCGCCGTGACGATCGGATTCGGAGTGCTGTTCGGACTCCACATCGTCAACGGGCCGGCGGACGGAGTCCAGGACCGAGCCATCGCCGCGCTGACCGGATTACTGGTCGTTTTCTCGGTCAATCTCGGGCTCGTCGGGATCGTCCTCGGCGGCAACGTCGCGCTCGCACTTCGCCAACTCGGTGATAGCGCCGAGCGGATCGGTGACGGCGAGTTCGACGTAGACGTAGAAACCGATCGCGTCGACGAGATCGGCCGCCTATACGGGTCGGTTGGGACGATGCGTGACTCCCTCGAGACGACGCTCAAGGACATGGAAAGCGAACGAGAGCGGGCGCAAACGGCCCAGCAAGAGGCCGAGAAGCAGGCCGAACAGTTGGAGGCCGAGCGAGAGCGGATTCAAGACCTCCAGCACCAGGCCGAGCGCCAGAACCACCTCCTCGTCGAGGAGGCACAGCGCTTTTCGGCCGTGATGGACGAGTGTGCCGACGGCGATCTCAGCCAGCGCCTCGATCCGCAGGTCGACGACGAGGCTATGCAAGCGATCGCCGACTCGTTCAATCGGATGCTCGACCAGATCGGCGATGTCGTCATCGAGGTTCAGGAGACGAGCGAGACGGTCGATGAGATGTCCGCGGATCTCCAGGGCTCGAGCCAGCAGATCCGCGCAGCCAGCCAGGAAGTCGCCGAGTCGGTCCAGGAGATCGCGGACGGAGCGACGGGACAAACCGACGACCTCGAAGTTGCGGCAAGCGAGGTCAGCGACCTTTCCGCGGCCACCGAAGAAGTCGCCGCGACGACCTCCGAAATCGCGACCCAGTCCGAGGAGATGTCGACGCTGGCGGATGACGGCCAAAACGCTGCCGCCGACGCGGCGGACAACATCGACGAACTGGTTGCGACGACCGAACGCGTCGTCGGGACCGTCGACGAACTCAACCGCGAGGCGGATCAGATCGGCGAAGTCATCTCGCTCATCGACGACATCGCCGACCAGACGAACCTTCTCGCGCTGAACGCGAACGTCGAAGCGGCCCGCGCGAACGAGAGCGGTAACGGCTTCGCCGTCGTCGCCAACGAGATCAAGGCCCTCGCCGAGGAGACGATGGACGCCGTCGACGAAATCGAGGGCACGCTCGAATCGATCCGCGACCGAACCGAGACGACTGCAGACGAGATTACGACGGTCGACTCGAACATCAAGATGACCGCAACGCGCGTCGAGGAACTCCAATCCCAGCTCGAAACGATCACCACGGAAGCGGATCAGATGGACGCGAGCATTCAGGAAATCGCCCAGACTGCAGACGACCAGGCGAGTTCAGCCCAGGAACTCGCGACGATCGTCGACGACGTGACCAGCGTCTCGGCGGAGACGAGTAGCCAGTCCGAACAGGTCGCGGCTGCAGCCGAGGAGACGACGGCGACGACCGAGAACGTCTCGTCGATGGCGGTCGACCTCGACGAGCAGGCACAGCGGCTGAACGAACTGCTTGCGACGTTCACGATCGGGAGACAGACCGGTGCGACGCCGGCCGCGGCTGGCGTCCCCGGCGCGGGTGACGACTAACGAGTGCCGATGATCGAACACACCACTACCTTCACGCTAACGAGTGCGATCCTCGCGGCGATGACCGTCGGCTTCCTCGTCTGGACGCGTCGGCTCGCGGTGAACTCGCGACGGTACGGCTACGCGGTCGTCGGTGCGTGCGCTGCGATGTGCGTGGCGTATCTGCTCATGGCTGCGGAGCTGCTGACCGTGACGACGACGGGTCGCGAGGAGTCCATCGCACGGTTTCTGGGGTACTCGATCGCCTGGGGAACGGTTTGTTACATCCTCGGTGCCGTTTCGGGTGCAGACCGCCGGTATACATTGGCGGCGTTCGGCGCGATTCTGACCAGTCTCTGGGCGACGATGGCGAGTTGGATTCTCGGTGGGCGCGCCGGAACGCTCGTCTCGCTCGTCATCGCGGCCGGCGTGATCGCACTGGCCGGCGTGCTGTACGGGCCGCTCGCACCCGGTGAGAAACGGACTGGCAGTGAACGAACGCTGCTGTACACCCGACTCAAAAAACTGACCGTCCTCGTGTTCGTCGGCCTCCTCGTGACGGGGATACTGTCCGAGCAAAACCTCGCGTTTACCGACGCGTTCGTCGGCCAGACGCTCGCGACGTACCTCGATATCGTCTGGCTCGCAGGCTTCGGCGGCCTGGTTCTCGAGAGCACGGCTGCACTCAGCGATACTGCACCGGCCGCTGGGATGAACTCGCCGCCGACTGCGGGCGATATCGTGCCGGATAGCGATGGCGACGGAAACGCCAACGTCGACGTTCCCGAGACAGTTCACGCCGCAGAGTGAGCCGCGCGGCTCGGCCGCTCGTTTCTCCACCGAGCTCCCGTCCTCCCCGTCTTCGCTCGACGCTTTCCGCCCGTTCGCTTCGCGCCACTCCGTTCGATACCCGTGAGCCCCGCCACCAACTCAACTGAACTCGAGAAGCCCTGTAGTACCAACTGCGACTGTTTACACACTACACACACACAGTCGTCGTACGATTAGATGTGCACTGACTGTCAGTGCCTTTCAGTGGCAACGATCGCTCGACAGTTCGTCCTGTGCGAGTCGGTCGACTTCCGATTCGATTTCGTCGACCAGCTCGTCGACCTGATCGTTTTGCTCGACGATCGCCTCGATCTCGTCGGCGACTTCGTGTGATTGGTCCATCGCAGTATCGGTCATGCTCGCGACCTCCTCGGTGCTTGCGGCCTGGTCGTCGGTCGCCGTCGCGACCTCCTGGATGCCGGTACTCGCCTCCTGAACCGATTCTTCGATGCGTTCGAGATTGTCGACCGTCTCCTCGACTAGTTCGACACCGCTCTCGATTTCGTCGTTTGCGGTTTCGAGACTCTCGACGGTCTCGTCGGTATCGTCTTGGATCTGGTCGATCATCCGCTCGATATTCTTTGCCTCCTCCTGGGACTCCTCGGCGAGGGACTTGACCTCGTTGGCGACGACGGCGAAGCCGTCACCGGCCTCGCCCGCCGTCGCTGCCTCGATTGACGCATTGAGCGCGAGGAGGTTCGTCTGATCGGCGATGTCGTTGATCACGTCGACGATCTCGTCGATTTTCTGGACGCTCTCGCGCAGGTCTTCGACATCCGCCGTCACCTCGTCCGCCGCCTCGTCGACAACGCCCATCTTGTCGATGGCCTCCTCGGCCGTGTCCGTGGTGTCGTTCGCGATTTCTTCGGCGCGTTCGCTCGTCGCACTGACCTCCTCAGCGTTCGAGGCGATCTCCTCGACCGTCGCCGAGAGCCCCGCGACCTCGCTCGAAATCTCACCCATCGCATCGGACTGGCTGGCCGCCAACTCGCTGATCTCACCGGAGCGATCCGAAACCTCCGCCGACCGCTCCCGGAGTTCAGTGACGGACTGCTGGACGTTCTGCGAGACGTGCGTTCGGTGCTCGAGTTCAGCCTCGACGTCCGCGTAGGCGGTGATGTAGGTGTCCATCGCGATCTGCTGGTCGACGTTCAGCAGTTTGAGCGCGGAGAGCGAGTGCTCGACCATCTCGTCGACCATCGCACGGGCTTGCGAGAGTGGGACGAGTGGGTCGTCGCTGTCGCTTGCGTCGACGGTCCTCGTGGTCTCGGTCCTAGTCTCATTCTCACTCTCACTTTCGCTTTCAACGCCAGTTCCAGCCGCATCATCGGAGACAGCCGCCGCTTCCATATCGACTTTCGCCTCGTCGGCGAGCGCATCGAGAATACCCTCGTAGTAGATGGTATAGCCGCCGAGATAGAACTTCGGTCCCAGATCGAGCATGTCGTGAATCTTGCCGATCCTGGCCCGGCGCTCGACGTACTGTTTGCCGTACTCGCCGCGGCCGAGATCCCTGAGATACTCGGCCTGAGTTCGTTTGAGCGCCTCGACTGACTTCGAGGAACTATCGATGATCGCCGTCGCCGCCGCGTCCGACTGCAGGTGATCGTAAAACTCCGCGACGAGTTCGTCGGCGATGTCGTCGAAGAGCGGTTCCATCGATTCGAGCCGGTCGGCGTCTTCGGGTCCGAAGCCGGTGAACTCCTTTCGCCACTCGATCTCGCGGCGATCGAGACCGATCTCGTCGGCGAGTGCTTCCCCGTCGACCTGCCGCCGGTTCGTCGCGTCGATCTTGAACTCGGCTCCGCCGTTCGAATCCGAATCTGCATTCCGACCCGACTTTCGGTTCCGATCCCGTTGCTCGTCGCGTTGTGTACGCATTAGTCTCTTCTTTTGCCGATCCGATCATATACTTGGTGGCAGGCAGCCGAGTGGTGACGCCTAGCCAGAGTCGGCACCCTCGAATCGAACACCGCTCTCGGGGGCCGATCGACGCGTCGAGAACTCACACCCGAACCGCCGTCGGATCGATCCAGAGGACGAACTCGTCGTCCTGGCGAACGATCCCCGCAATTCCGTCTCCCTCGACCGACGTATCCACGGCGTCCGTCTCTAGCTGTCGAACCTGGTGGACCTCGTCCGCGAGCCACCCGATCCGATCCGTCGACCCGCGCTTTCGCTTGAAGACGATGATCCGACTCCCGAGTTCATCGGCGTCGTCCTCGCCGAAAATCGTCCGCAAGTTCACGATTTTCGTGGTCTCGCCGCGCAGATCCATCACGCCCTCGACGTGGGCCGGCGTGTTCGGGATCGGTGTCAACTCGTCGGTGTTGACGATCTCAGCGACGTACCCGATATCGACGCAGTACCTGTTCTCGCCGAGATCGAACTCGAGGACGTGTGCGCTCGCACTCGCAGTCGTGTTCGTCTGGCTCTCGTCGGGTTGTTGCGTGTCGTCGTCCGTGTTCGTCGTGCTCATGGCGGTAGTGGTCAGTTCGCGTCCGTCGAGAGTCGACGGACGTCGGTTTCGATCTCCTCGAGCAGGTCCTCGACCGTCGTCGCGTGCTCGTCGATCGTTCCGAGACCGTTGACGACCTGCTGGGACTGTTCCATCGCGGTGTCGGTCATGCTCGCGACCTCCTCAGTGCTCGCGGCCTGATCGTCGGTTGCCGTCGCGACCTCCTGGATGCCGGTACTTGCTTCCTGGACCGAGTCTTCGATGCGTTCGAGATTGTCGACCGTCTCCTCGACTAGATCGACACCGGTCGAGACGCGTTCGTTCGCCGTATCGAGGCTTTCGACGGTTTCCTCGGTATCGTTCTGGATCTGCCCGATCATCCGCTCGATGTTCTTCGCCTCCTCCTGGGACTCTTCGGCGAGGGATTTGACCTCGTTGGCGACGACGGCGAAGCCGTCACCGGCCTCGCCCGCCGTCGCCGCCTCGATCGACGCATTGAGCGCGAGGAGGTTCGTCTGATCGGCGATGTCGTTGATCACGTCGACGATCTCGTCGATCTTCTGGACGCTCTCGCGCAGGTCTTCGACGTCCGCCGTCACCTCGTCCGTGGCTTCCTCGACACCTTCCATCTGGTCGATGGCCTCCTCGGCAGTGTCCGTGGTGTCGTTCGCGATTTCTTCGGCGCGTTCGCTCGTCGCACTGACCTCCTCGGCGTTCGAGGCGATCTCTTCGACCGTCGCCGAGAGCCCCGAAACCTCGCTTGCGATCTCGTTCATCGCGTTCGACTGCTCGCTCGCAAGGTCGGAAATCTCGATCGTCCGATCGGTGACGGCGGTGGTCGAGTTCGCGGCGTCGCTGAGCGTGTCCTGAATGCGCGCATGGGTATTCTCGCGCTCGTCGCGAGTGCGGGCCTGTTCCTCGAGTCGGGACTCGTACTCCGCGAGCCGGGCGTTGTCTTCCGCGAGTTGCCGTTCGTACGACTCGACCTGCGATTCGTGGGCGCTCGCGTATGAGTGCATCGCGAGTTGCTGGTCGACCAGGGTCAGGCGCAGCAGCGAGAGCGTCCGATCGACGACCGCGTCGACGGCGTCGTCGACGGCGTCACCGCCGGCAGCATCGATGGAGCCGGTGTCGTCGTCACGATCACCACTCGGCACACCGTCTCCACCCACGCTCCCGAACTCGGCTTTCACGTCGGCACCGAGTTCGGCGAGGAGCGTCTCGTAGACGGCACCGAACGAGCCGATGTAGGCGTCTGGGCCGGCCGCGAGGAGGGTCGCGATGGCTGAACTCGACAGCCGGTCGTCGAAGAACGCAGCGTCGGTTCGGTCCCCTTCGAAACCGTCTAGCAGCGCCGACTGTGCGGCTTCGAGGTCGCGTGTGCTCGCGTCTGGCTGTTGGTCGAGGGCGGTCGAGACCGCGGGGTGGCGACAGGCGGCCTCGGTGGCGGCTTCGGGGAGATCCGATTGAGCACTCTCAAAGATGTGTGATAGCGAGTCGAGTCGGGCCTCGTCCTCGGCGTCCAGCGACACGAGTTCGGTTGCACGGTCGACGCTTGCGGGGTCGACGGTGACGTTCGCGATGGCGTCTCCGTCCGCGTTCGAGGCCGGGCCGTTGCGCTCGGTGGCGCGGTCGGTGTCGGCCGCGGTCTCGAGACGGGAGGCTCCGCCGTCCGTTCTGGGCATAGTCGTGACAGTGATAGTCAGCTAAATAAGTGTTTTTGCAGATTCGGGTGAGACGGGCGCTGGCCGGCCATAACAGTCATATACGGTGGCTACTCGACCGGTGATCGAGACCCGAGTCGCAACGGACAACGGCGTCTCACCTAGTCGATTGTTTCGATGAGTTCGTCGATGTCGAGCCAGGCAACGAGCGTCGTCCGGTCGTCGCCGTCCTGTTTCTTGATGATGCCGCGGACGCAGTCGTGCTGGTGGTCGCCCGCGGCGTCCATCACGCTGCCCGTCTCGTCGATCTGGGAGTCGCGATAGGTGACCGCCTGGGAGACGTCGGTCACGCGGACGCCGAGTTTCTGCTTGTCGTCGTCGCGTTCGAGCACCACGATGTACTGGTCGTCCGAGAGGTCGTTGCGCTCGACGTCGAGCATCGTCGTCGGATCGAGAACGCCCGTGATCTCGCCGCGCAGATCCGTCACGCCGTCGATCGCTTCCGGTCCGCGCGGGAAGCGCGTGATGTCTTTCATCTCGACGATGGCGCTGATTCGATCGATTTCGATGGCATATCGGTTCTCGTTGAGATAGAACTCGAGCATCTGGATGGTCGACTCGTCGTCGTGGGCGGAGTGGATCAGCGTGTTGCCCTGCTCGAACATCTCGTTCTTGCGACCGGCGGTGCCCTCGCCGTAGCCGTCGGTATCCTCCATCATGGCCGAGGCGTCGACGGTCGGCTCGGAGCCAACGTCTGCGAGGTTTGCGACGGCGGATTGGCCGGCGATTGCGCCGCCGAGTTCGGTGGTGGTTGCGTTAGCGTTGGCACTGGCGTCGGCGGTGGCGGTCGCGTCTGCGGTGACGGTCGCGTCGGCGGTCGTCTCGGTTTCGTCGTAGTTGACTGTGACGTCGCCGGTGTCGGTATCGGTTCCAGTGTCGGTGTCGGTGGTGGTGGCGGCAGCGTCGGCGGGTGCGCTCTCAGTTTCGGTAGCGGCTCCACCGGTGCCGGTTTCGGCACTGTTGCCATCGCCATCAGTGACGGCCACCTCGTCCTCCTGTGTCTCGTCGAGAGGTGCTGGTTCGGTTGTCGACGTGTTTTCTGCGTGGGCCGCGTCCGTGTTCCGACTCGAGTTCACCGCGTCGTCTGCGTCCGTGTCTGTGTCCGGATCCGGGTTCGGTTCCGCGTCGGCAGCGGTCGCTGTTTCCCGCTCTGTCTCCGTTGCGCCCGACGGAGTGGGTTCGGTTTCGGTTGGAGCCGTCGATTCAGTCTCTGTCTCAGCTTCAGCCTCGGATTCGGATTCAGATTCGGACGCCGTCTCAGCGTCGTTGCTTTCGGTACCACTGGTCGCGCGATTGCGCATCTCTCGGATGCGTCGTGCTCTGTCGTCGGTCATGCCGGTACCTCCTGTGGGCTGCACTGCTTGTCGACCGTCTCGGCCATGTCGAGGAACACCTCGGTCATGTCCGTCTCCTCGTCGACTGCAAAGACGGAGTTGCCGGCAGCGAACGCCCGCTGGAGAGCGACTCGCTTTCGGACCCGAAACAGCGGCACGCTCGGCAGCGCCTCGTCGAACCACTCGAGCATCTCCGTCGCCGCCCGCGTGTTCTCGATCCGGTTGGCGACCAGCGCCCGCGGCTCGATCGTCACGTCGTGGTCCATCTCGAGCGCCCCGACGTAGTCGAACAGCAACTCGAGCGAGCGCTTGCTCGTCGGTTCGGCGAGCGCCGGGATCACGAGGTTTTCCGTCGCGTACAACGCGTTGTCCGTCAACAGCCCGAGGTGTGGCGAACAGTCCACGATCGTGACGTCGTAGTCGCCGTCGGCCTCGAACCGGTCCAGCAGCGTATCCAGCCGCGTCTCGCCGTCCGGTTCCTGGACGAGCGTCGATTCGGCCGCGTTCATATCGACGTTACTCGTGACGACGTCCATCTCCGCGTGCTCACGGCGCAAGGCGTCGAGTTCAACGCCGGCCGGATCGACGAGGCCGTCGAGCAGCGACGGCGGCTCGTCGTCGTAGGCCTCGAGCAGTCCGAGCCCCTCGGTCGCGTTGCCCTGCGGATCGAGATCGACGAAGAGCACGTCCCGTCCGAGTTCGTTCAACGCACCGGCGAGGTTGATCGCGACGGTCGTCTTTCCGACGCCTCCTTTCTGATTTGTCACACACAGCCGAGCAGCTCCCGCCATTCGAGTGAGTCGTTTCAACTCTGCCTACATAACTCACACGGCCAGGGGGGTCGTGGCGACAGCAGTAGTGGCGGCGGCTGCGGTGTCACGCTCGCGGCGGACCACAGCGGCCGAACGCTTTATGCGGAGGTCATTACAAACCAGTGCCATGGCAGTGAACGGATCGAGCGTCGACACCGTCGAGACGGCGGTTGCGGCGGCCGCGGTGGCTGGTTCTCCCGTCCGTCGGGCGGTCAGTGCTGGCGCGTCGGGCGATGGGGTCGGGTGGACCGAACGCCGGGAGAGGAACCTCGGTGGTCCGACTCGGGCACCGGAGAGACAGGACGGGACGACGTGGACGGCGAACCGATCGGGATGGGATCGCGGCGGAACACACCACTGCGTGCAGGATCGGCCGCCTGCCCGTCACGGAGACGGGAGACGCAGCTAATGGTTCGAGCAGTTATCGCGGACGATTCGGCGGTGATGCGCGAGACGCTCGGAAAGATCCTCGAAGACGGCGGCATCGACGTGGTCGCCCGGGCCAAAGACGGCACCGAGGCGGTCGAGTTCATCGAGCGTCACGATCCCGACGTGGCGACGATCGACATCCAGATGCCGGGATTGACGGGTCACGAGGTCATCGAACGGGTGATGGCCGAGCATCCGATTCCGATGCTGGTCATCAGTTCCCAGACGACGCACAACGCGGATGCGACGTTCGACGCGCTGGAGGCTGGGGCGGTCGATTTCCTGGCGAAGCCGTCGGGAGACGGCTCGGTCAATATCTGGTCCCAGCAGGAGACGATCGTCGATCGGGTCAGGGCGGTCGCGCAGGCGGATGTGGCGGGGATGGAGACGGACCGATCCAGCTGCGAGCGGTCCGACCCCCAGCCGATCGCTGTCAACGCCGAGTTCCCCTGCGATCCGACGCTCGTCATCGGTGCATCGACCGGCGGTCCGCGGGTCGTCGAACGAGTGCTGTCCGAGCTGCCACCGCGGGCAGGGTTGCGGGTACTGGTGGTCCAACACATGGCAGATCATTACACAGAGCGGTTCGCAAAACGGCTCAACGACCGAACGGCGTACGACTTTCGAGAGGCGCGAGACGGCGATACCGTCGGCCCCGGTGAGGGCGTCCTGGCGAAGGGGGGCTCGCACCTTCGGGTGACCGACGCGACCGGCGGGACGCTTTCCGTTTCTCACGGCGACGGCCCCAAACGACATAACGTCAGGCCGGCGATCGATGTAACGATGGAAACCGCAGCCGAAACGGTCACCGGCAATCTCGCCGGTGTCGTTCTCACCGGGATGGGTGCCGACGGCGCAGCCGGACTCGCGGCGATCACGGACGCCGGCGGGAAGGCGATCGTCCAGGACGAGGACACGTCCCGCGTCTACGGCATGCCGAAGGTCGCCGCCGAACGGGTCGATGTCGATATGGTCCTTCCGAAGGACCGGATCGCCGAAGGAATCACGAACGCCTTCCGGGGGTGGTCCGCATGAGCGACGCGACCAGCACCTTCGTCCAGGAGAGCCAGGAAGACATCCAGAAGTTGAACAACGCCCTGCTCGATCTGGAGGACGACCCCGAGAGTTCGGACGCCATCGAGACCGTGTTCCGGGTCGCCCACAACCTCAAGGGCAACTTCGGCGTGATGGGCTATACGACGGCGAGCAACCTCGCCCACGCGATCGAGGACTTGCTCGACTGCATCCGCGACGGCGAACTCGCGGTCACGGCCGAGCGCATGGACCTCATCTTCAGCGGCGTCGACCACCTGGCTCGGATGGTCGAGGAAATCTCTGACACGGGCGAGACGAACACCGATCCGGCGGAGACGATCGAGGCGATTCGAGCGTCGATCGACGAGGAGGCGGCTGCTGGAGCCGACGGCGACGAGACTGGCGCTACTGACGGGACGGCAGCAAACGCAGCTACCGTCGACAGCGACCGCGACGTCCCGCTCGCCGAACTCGCCGACGACATCGATCTCGCCGAACTCGAGGCCGAGACGAGCGTCTACCGGGCCGCACTCGAGGTCGCCGACACCGGCTCGCCCCAGGTCGACGCGATGTTCGTCATCGACTCGGCGAACGACGAGTTCGAGTTGCTTCGGACGGTCCCCTCGAACGCGGCGATCGAGGACGGCGAGTTCGACGCCGCCTTCGACGCCTACGTCGCGACGACCGATTCGGACGTGGACCGCGACAGTGTCGCGTCGTTCTTCGAGGACGACCGGTACGTCGAGGGCGTCTCCGTCGCCGAAGTGACTGACGAAATCGTCGCCGACGAGCGAGACGACGGCAACAGCGACGGCGACGGCGGGGTCGAGGATGGTGCGACCGATGAGATCACCGATGCCGACGCCGACACCGACGAGTCGATCGACGGTGATTCGGACTCGACGAGCGAATCGAGCGTCACCCACAGCAGCAAGGAAGTCGAATCCATTCGGGTCGACGTCGAACAGGTCGATCAGCTCTACAACCAGGTCGAGGAGATGGTCACGAGTCGGATCAAGCTCCGCAAGATCATCGAAGGTAGCGACCTCGTCGAGGCCGAAGACGAACTCGAGGAGCACGGCAAGATCACGGCGAGCCTGCAGGATACCGTCCTCGAAATTCGGCTGGTGCCGCTGAAGAAGATCGTCGGCAACTTCCCGCGGGTCGTTCGCGACCTCGCGCGCGAGCAGGACAAGGAGATCGACTTCCGAATGGAGGGCGTCGATATCGAGATGGACCGCTCGATCCTGAACGAACTGAGCGATCCGCTGATGCACCTCATCCGGAACGCCGTCGACCACGGGATCGAGTCGCCCGAAGAGCGCGAACGCAAGGGCAAGCCCCGCGAGGGGACGATCACGCTCACGGGCGAACGCGAGCGCGACCGCGTCTCCGTGACGGTCGAAGACGACGGCGGCGGCCTCAACGTGGAGAAAATCCGCTCCAAGGCGGTCGAGAAGGGGATCATGAGTGAGGACGAGGTTGCGCTTCTGGATGACTCCGAGGTCTACGACCTCATCTTCCACCCCGGCTTCTCGACGACCGACGAGGTCACGGAAGTCAGCGGCCGCGGCGTCGGGATGGACGTGGTCAATCAGGTCGTCCGCGGCGTCGACGGCTCGATCAACGTCGAGAGCGAACCCGACGAGGGGACCGCTATCACGCTTATGCTGCCAGTCAGCGTCGCCATCGTCCGCGTCCTGTTCGTGACCGCCGGCGACGAAACCTACGGCGTTCCGATCAAGAACATCGATGAAATCTCCGAGTTCGAGGACGTGACGCTCGAATCGGTCGAGGGCCGACAGACCGTCACGCACGACAACAAGGTCTATCCGCTGCTCTCGCTCGGCGACCGCCTCGACGTTCCGGATACCGAACCCGACGGAGACGACATGGTCGTCCGCATCAAAGAAGACGTTAGACAGGTTTGCATCCGCTGCTCGGACGTTATCGGCCAGGAGGAGGTCGTCATCAAGCCCTTCGAGGGCGTCCTGAGCGGCGCGCCCGGGATCAGCGGGGCATCCGTCCTCGGCGAGGGCGAAGTCGTGATGATCCTCGACGTAGACACGCTGTGATCACCTCCCGGTACGGAGTCACATCGGATCAGCACAACGACCACTCCGTCCACAACCACCACAACACGGAGGACACAAGAAATGCCTGACAACACGCGGATCGATCGATCGTCCGGAACCCGCGAGCCGGACGAAACCGGTTCCATCCCCGTCGGGCTCGCCGAGTTCGCACTCACGACCGACGGCGTGACGCTGAAGACGAGCGGACTCGGCTCCTGTATCGGCGTCGCGATCCACGACGAAACCGCCGGCGTGAGCGGACTCTTGCACTTCATGCTCCCGGCCGCCGCCGACGCGAACGGCACCCACCCCGACGCGAAGTTCGCCGATACGGGCATCGAATCGATGCTCGACGCGTTCCGCGAGCACGGCGGCCACCCCGCGCGCTCGTGGGCCAAAGTCGCCGGCGGCGCGACGATGCTCGAGTTCAACCGGCTCACGCCCGTCGGCGAACGAAACGTCGCGGCCGTCCGGCGCGAACTCGAAGCCGCGAACGTCCGCATTCGAGCGACGGACTTCGGCGGCTACCACGGCCGCTCGCTCGCGTTCGACCCGTCGACGGAGACGCTGACGGTGACGAGCGGGGACGGCGTCGTTCGACGCCTCTGAGCGCCCACCCGTCGCCGGGCGGGCCGCCAGAATTTATTTATTGGACACGTTCCTGATTCCCGACAATGCGAATTTCATCGGGCGTACCGGGATTCGACGAACTGGTCAACGGCGGCATCTTGAAGGACCGCCTGTACGTCATCAGCGGCCCGCCCGGCAGCGGCAAGACGACGTTCTGCTCGCAGTTCGTCACGAAAGGAGCCATCGACGGCGAAACCACGCTGTTTCTGACGCTTCACGAATCCCAAACCGAACTCGTCAACGACATGGCGAACTACGAGTTCGGCTTCGACAAGGCGGTCAGTTCCGGCCACGTGAAAGTGCTCAACGTCTTCGATACGGAAGCGCAACGACTCTTCTCTTCGTCGTCTCGAGGATCGGGCGAGTTCCCTTCAAACGTCGAGAACCTCTCGAATCAACTCGTCGCGTTCGTCGAATCGCGCGATGTCGATCGGCTGGTGATCGACTCGACGATGTTGCTCGAGTACTACTTCTCGGACGACCTCAACGCGCTGATCAAGTTCCTGACGAAGTTAAAGCGCGCCGACGCGACGGTCGTCCTCATCTCGGAGATGACCGATCCCTCCTCGTACTCGGACGGCCACTATCTGGCCCACGGCGTCGTCTTCATGCACAACTATCTCGAAGCCGGCGGGATGACCCGCGGCGTCCAGATCATCAAAATGCGCGGCACCCGGATCGACTGTGACATTCGACAGGCCGAGTTCACGAACCGCGGCCTACGAGTCGATCCGAACACGAACATCCAGACCTGACCCCGATGTACGACGACACATTCGGCACCGACTGGGAGTCCATCGACGACCGCGAAGAGGTCGTCGAACGCGCGTACGCACTCGGCGTCGCGACGCGACTGGGCGAGACGTATCCGGAGGAACTCGACCGCTTGACCGAACAGGTGGGAACGACCTACGACCAGAGTTTCGTCGACCTCGCCTACCAGAAGGGCCGCGACGAGGCGGCCGGTCGGGCGAGTGAGTCGCCGGGTGCAGTCTGGGAAGAACTCGTCGAGGGTCAGACGATCATCGACGCCGAGGAGACGGACGACCCCGAGGACACGCTGCCGGATGCGATCCGCGGTATCGATATCGATACGCCCCCGGCGGACAGCACCGAAACGCTTCGCAAACCGGCGTTTCTCGAGCGCCAGCGGGCGGACCAGTCCAGCGCTCCCGACGGAAAGCCGAGCCTGTTCGGCGACGGTCGATCGATCTTCGGGCGTTCGATGGCCAAAATCCGACGATCACAGGGAAACGCCGGCGAGCAGGACGACGGCGAATCCGGAGGCGAAGGCGAAGTGGGCGAGCGAGACGAAGAGGGAGACGGCCAGCAGTCAGCACAGTCACCACCGAACGCCACGGACACCGAGAGCGAGACGCGCGGCAGTAACAGCGATCGCAACGGCCGATCGCAGTCGTCGACGAACGCTTCCGACGACGGTTCTGATCGAACGAACTGATCGGCGAACCGGCGAATAGAACGAACCGGATTTGACGATCGAACACCGAATGGGTGTGCGGAAAACCCACGCGCAGATCGACGAGTACCAGTTTCCCAACTATGTTTTCAATCAGAAAGGTATCGCGACCGCCCTACACGTCGAACTGCGTCCGCGATACCTCGCCCGGGTTTTGCTACCGGATAGCGCGCCGAAACGTCGGCTAAGCGCCGGTGAATGCCGGTTGTTTGAACGCGTTCCAACACGGATGCCGGTTTGTAACCGCATGTTTGTACCCGCATGCGTGAGTGAACTCGCTCCAGTCATTCCGCGACCGAAATCCACTCACTGGACGATAGCAGTTCCGAGTGCGCGGATAAGGATGAATCGATCGGTAGTGGCACAACCGGCCGCAGTTGTATCGTATCTGAAACAGGTTCCCGAATGCGTAATGGAGGTGATGCGTGGTCGCGGATGCCCTAGAACGCTCGCAGTTCCTCGAGCACCGCTTCGGCGCTGCCGTCGTCGATGACCTCGCGAGCCCGGTCGAGTCCCGCATCGAGGCTGTCAACGTCACGGCGAGCGTACATCCGGACCGCACCGTTGAGCGCAATCGCGTCGGCGAACTCGTCGCTGCGGTCGCCGGCGAGGACTGCGTCGGTAATCGCAGCCGAGTCTCCTGCAACGTCGTCGACGGCGAGATCCTCGGCTTCCATCGCCATGCCGTACTCGGCGGTCTCGATTTCGTCGTCGGCTAACTCCTCGCCCTCGTCCCACTCGGCCACCTTCGTGTAGCCGGGGCGGATGTCGTCGTACCCTTCCATCCCCTGGAAGAAGATGGCCCGCGAATAGTCGAGTTCAGCACTCTCTTTCAGGAGATCGGTCATCTTCTTCGCGAACGCGAGGTGGTAGAACGAGCCGAGGTGGACGTCGGCGTTCGCCGGATTCGCGACGGTTTCGACGGTGTTGACGAACGTGCGGACGCCCATCTGGTCGCGCCGGTCGTGCAGGTCGTGGATGCCCGGATTGAACTCGGGCTGGTAGTAGAAGCCGAAGCCGGTTTCGTCGACCATGTCGGCGCTTTCATCGGGTGCGAGTTCGGTTCGGATACCGAGTTCGTCGAGGACGTGTTTGTAGGCGGGTTCTTTCTGCGTCGGGACGCGGTCGCCGGAGTGGACGACGACGGGCGTGCCCGCGGCGGCGGCGACGACGCCGGCACCGACGCCGAGGATGGCAGAGGTGTGCTTGCCGTCGTAGTTCGCGCCGCAGTCGACCGGATCGGCGTCCGGTTCGGCGGTGATCACCGACTCCTCGCGCATGACGTCGGTGTAGGCCGCCAGCTCCTCGGGGTTGTTTCGCTTCCAGCGGTTTGCGAGCCAGAACGCGCCGAGGGTCGTCTCGTCTGGTTCGCCCGCGAGGATGCGCTGGAGCGCCTCGCGCGCCTGTTCGCGGGTCATGTCGTCGGCCGACTTGTGTCCCGATCCGACAACCTCCGTCATCAGCCGTTTGAGCGACCACTCGCCGAACTCCTGGGTTGCCTGCGCCATGATCCGTTGTTCGGACGGACGGCGCAAAAGCCTCCCGCTTCTGGGCCCGTTTGCCGACACGTTCGCCGTTTTACGCGTTCTCTGAGGAACGCTGTTGTGGTCACCCACCGTTTCCGCTCGCTGTTCTCTTCGGAGCGAAGTGGCGTGAACGCCGTTCACGATACCGGCCGCTGAATCAGCGACCCTGCCGAGACCAGGCGGAAACGATCAGTGACCCGCCGGTGATGAAGAGGCTGAGTCGTCCCAGTAGGATGCCCTCCGATAACCCCCAGTTGGAGGTGCTCCTGGTCCCGTAATACACGTCTCCATCGTGTGCGATCGGATCGCTCCGTTCGAACTCGGGGATCCGTTGGTCGGTGAGGGTAATTGACCCGGTTTCGATCGCCCTGCGGACGTTCGAAGTCGTTTCGTTACTCGGAACCGCTATGTGATCGAGCGCTTCCATCGTCGTCGCGTTCTCGTGTCCCAACACCGTCACGTTGTCCCAGTACTCCGTCGTCGGGATGTAGAACTCGTTGTTGATCGTCACAAGTTTGTATCGTTTCCACGCGTCGGTGTACGGATTCCACTGATCCAACTCACTCCCGTACAGGGTTTGAACCGATCCGTTGTATTCGACCGCCCCCTCTGAAGCGATTTGCCGTTCGAGCGCACAGGCCTGCTCGGTTCCGCAGCGAAGCGTTTGTTCGGAGAACTCGACGACACGTTCCGCATCGCTTTCATTTTCGATCGCTTCGACAGTGTAGGTGATTTCAGTCCCACTTCCGGTTAGATCGTCCGATGCGAAGTAGACTGGATTCAGCAGCAACCCGATCCCGACGACGAGCAGAACGGCGGGTTTGGTGAGCGTGGAGAGCATACAAAACACGTCAAAATAACATGTAATAAAATAATCGTCTTCGATTCCGAGAACGAAACGAGTTCGCTGACTCGTCGTGGTCGGACCGACGACACGGTTACCCGCCGATCAGGCTCTCAGCCGCGTAGGCACCGCCCGGCCACGCTGAACTCGCACTCGCCGAACGCGTAGAGGGTTCCGTGATTTACGGTGAGAAAGTCGATACATGTATAATTTTCTACCTGTGGACGGGTTGCATCTACCAGTAATTGGTAACACGGGTTCTTCATTCAGAACTACGACTGAAACGGAATCGGACGGTCGTGATCGTACCGAAACCCTGCGGAAAATCCCTCCGCGAGAAAGAACGTTCGAGACACTTGGACAGCTAACAAGTCGCATTAACTACCAGATAGGGGCTAGGACTGGTATCGTTTGAAACAGTTGCATCGCTACAAAGTACCGTTAATTGCTAGATAGGATTATAACTGGTATTTCTACGGACGTGTTGTTATGTGGAACCGTCGATCCGTACTGGCGACTGGTGCAGCGCTGTCGATCGGAACCGGACTCACTTCGGTGGGGGCCGGAGCCACCGAGGCTGATGCCGACGAACTCCCGGATCCGGATCGCGATCCGGGACCGAACGAGGACTGGCCGTCACACCGAGGCGACCCCGGTCACGCTAGATACATCGCGGACGGCCACGAGTTCAGCGGCGGTGAACTCGAGGCCGCGTGGTCCGTCGAGGGTGCGGGCGGGAGTACCATCGCTGTCGCCGACGAGACGGTCTATACGTCGACCGACGGCGGCGTCGTCGCTCTCGATGCGACGGATGGCACCGTCGTCTGGGAGAATACGGATATCGACGCGGGAACGCCGTCGGTCGCCGGCGAGACCGTCTATCTCAGTGGGAACGAGGTCGTCGCGCTCGACCGGGCCAACGGGAGCGTTCGCTGGGAAACCGAGTTCGATCCCGAGGAGGAGATCGTCTGGCAGACGGTCGCTTACGGCGGCGTGTACGCCGTCGCCGACGGTACGCTATACGCGCTCGAGGCCGACGACGGCTCGGTTCGGTGGAAGAAAGAATCGGTCGGCAGCGACGACGAGTACAAATTCTTTACGGCGCCCGCCGCGGCAAACGGCGTGATCTACAGCGTCACAGGCGCCGGTCTGATCGCTCTCGATCCCGAGACCGGTGCCGAAGTCTGGCAAAAGGGAACTATCGCCTCCCAGCCCGATGCCGTCTACGCGACGTCGGAAGCGGTCGCTTACGCCGCCGATGGCTCCCCGGAGTGGCCGTTGCGTGATGCCCAAACAGGCGAGTTTGTAGCCGTAGGTTACGGGTTCCGCGAAATAGCATTCGGCGAGGAAATCCACGTCGGCGGCGGCAGCGACCAGGACTACTCCGGCAGTTCGATCCGCGGTGACGAATACAGTTGGAGTCTCGACGTTATGTACACCTACGGGCAAGCCGTCATCAGCGGCGAAACCGTGTTCACGTATCTCACTCGGGACGGAGGGGGCCCAAATCCCGAGTGGCGGGACTACGACGAGAACCTCGTCGCCCTGAACAAGTACGACGGGTCCGTGAAGTGGGTGCTCTCGAAGGACGATGCGCCGGTTGGGCGGATTCGTGCGATCAGCGGCGAGACGATCTACGTCGACCACGACGGCGAACTCGTGGCGCTTCGCGACGAAAGCGGCGGGGACGACCAGCCCGACGAGAGCGAGGAGAACGACGACACGGACGGCGGAAACGACGAGGGTGACGGATCCGATGACAGTGACGAAAACGACGACGCGGACGGCGGAAACGGCGAGCAGGATGGATCCGACGGGAGTGGCGGAAACAACGAGACGGACGGAGGAAACGGCGAGGGAGACGGATCCGACGGAGGAGACGATCACCAAGACGGCGATGACGACAGCGACACGGTGGGAGACGACGGCGACGGCGACGACGGAGCGTCTGCCGACGGCAATGATAGCGATGCCGGAACCGGAAACGGCGGCATGGAGGACACTGGAAACGAGTCGAACGCTGAAAACGAGACGGACACCGGGAACGACACTGACGACACCGTGCCCGGCTTCACGACCGGTGCCGGCCTTCTCGGCGGAGCGTTCGGCCTCGAGTGGCTGCGCCGGAAGGCCGGCGTCGACGACTCGACCAGCGTGAACGACCAATCTGAGTAAGGAGACCTCAGGTTGGGCAAGAGGGTGTCATAGAACTCTTCTCACATCGTGATGATCGTGCTTCCCAGATTGTCTCCGTGTTCGTAGTTTGTGATAGCGACGACGAGGCGAAAGCACAGGGCAAGAAGACGCTCCGTGAGGCAGGGTTATCACGCTATGGGACGGATCTGTGTCACCTTATTCTCGTCTATTAAGGTATTCTTCGAGATTATTGATGATTTCTTCGTCATCAAACCGGAGATCGTTTCGATCGAATCGAATACTCGGTAAAAGACCTGATCGATGTAATATTACATCGTTCTTCGATACTGTAACATATTTCATCTGTGACTTTGGTATAAATTGGTGCCAGGTTACCAATTTTCCACTTCCACTCCGACGCTGCTCTAACCCAGCCGGAGTAAGCTTATAGGCTCTATCAGACAGCACTGTGTTTGTTGTACTAGATACTGTGACGACGACAACGAGAGCAGTTAACACAGTCAGATGTGGAGGAATCCAAAATGAAAGTAGTCCAACTGGGACCAATCCAGTGACCATGGTGAATATCTGCACTTTTATTCTGTGAGCCCGCGGCCACCTGGAAGTCCATTCTATCAGGACATTCTCGGATGCGATAGCGGAAGATGCAACCCGATTACGAGCCGCTCGTATGGCAATCTCACCTGCCACAGCTGCGACAATCCCGAGTAGGAACCCAGTCGCACCGACGAGACTTGACACGGGGATGGAAGCCGGGTCAATGAGATAGAAAGCGACCACCTCGAGGACACTAAAATGGTAAGCCATCATTGGAACGAGTCCGAGAAGCGGGAAGAGCCAGGCTACCCAACCTGAGTTCAGCCAAGAGGCTATTTGTCCGTTGTCGGTTGTTAGGAATGCCGTCCCGGAACCGATAGTAATACCGAGCGTTCCTAGAACGGCGAATGCAAGCACTTTGCTGCGCAAGCCCAAATACTCCACAGTGAACAGAGTAAGCGTCGGCGCAATCAGCGCGGCTACGTAGCTGCCGACGAGCACGCCGAATCGAGGACCCAATCCATCCGGTGAAACTACCGAGTTTTCGGTATTATATTTCATATTTGATTTTGATGTGGGGCGTATAAAGTATTTAGGTACGCTGAAAACTGAGTGTTGACCTCAGCGTGAAGGAGGAGTTGAAGCGGTTTCTGACGAGTGCTGTTACTGAAGACTCGCCGGCCCAAGGTCGCGGGCTGGCTGTCAGCCCGCGACCGGAGCGTACGCGTCGGGACGCCGATACGTTCGTCTCGATCTTCCACCGCCGCTCTGCCTCTGCTTCTAGTTCGTGGCGAATCCAGCCACAGAACGTCTGGAATGTGAACTGCTCGGGCAGGTCGCGCCCGCCCTGTCGCGGTCGGACGACGGCTGTATACGGATGCTGAACACATCCAGACGCAGACTTTCTCGTGATCAACTCGTCGATACGATTCAGCTGATTACGTCGGTTGGGAAGTACCAGTCTTAGCAGCCACAATACTGTGAAGATACGCTATTTTGCCCCTCATCAATTTCAATGCCACATCCCTCATTAGTAATAGCGGAGGCTGTCATAGAATGGCCCGCGTACCGATTGTGTTGATCCCAGCGAACGTTACATACAGGTGGTTTACTCCTCATCCTGAGAATCAACGTATCGGAGAACAAGCCAAAGAGGGATTATACTTGCAAGTATGAGAAATAGGATGCCAGCCACCCCGTTTACATTAGAAACGTATTCATATACACCCCCCATAACGCCTCTAGTGGCTATTAGCAGAACTACAAGAAGGGCGAAGACGAAAATAAAGCCGAGTCCCGTTCTTGTGTGCGGATTACCTGTATCCATATTGTAGATATTTAACCTATTTCCCAATAGTTCTTTTCTTGTTCAGTTTGCAGACCTACATATCGGCTGATTCACCGACGTAATGGGTGAAACCAATTCTTGGGAAGAGTTCTATGACACCTTTAGAGTGGCAGGGAAGATGTCAGGCTAATATCGATATAGGCCGCAGTCACCGTCGCGAGGACGGCCGCCGCTGCTAACACAATCGGGAGCGTTTCGATTGGCACGACCACCTGCTGGCCGCAGGGATCGTGCCAATCGCTCCGTACAATCCACGAAACACTGACGACCCGAAAGACATCGGGTACAGGGTCGAAGATCGCATCGAGGAACATAGCGAGGACGTTCAGCTGAAGCAATCTATCTTGGACGAGACGTACAACAACCGGACAGGCGTCGAACGAACCAACGACGCGGTCAAGGACTGCGGCCTCGGGCACGTCCGCGCCCGAGGCCGGGTTCACGCACGAACAGAAGTATTTGTTGCGCTCTGTCTACGACTTGTCGTTGCCATCACCAACTACGAGCGAGGAAACGATCCGGGCTGTGAGATATTATGAGATGGATTCTATGACACGCTCTGGGCAAAGGAAAACGAGATCGCTGACCAACGGATCGGAACGCTCGCCTTCCGATGCCGTTTTCTTCGCTTTCCGAATTGTCCGCGGTCTTCTCCTGTAGGACTGTCGCGATTCCGGGCCGAGTTCACCGGCGGGCACGAGGGCAGTGGTGGATCGATGGTGGGTCGATGGTGATGGTGATAACGGGAGTGGTGATCCCGATGGTGCCCTCGAACACCAACCGGCAACTCGGCTGGCCGCCGCGACCCGAGTTCAGCGTGTGAACTCGGCCTGCGGTGGCTGTGGCTTAGTCGGGGTCCGAGTCGGATCGCGTGCCGACGTTGGGAGCGACGCGACAGCCGCAGGGGCCGGCGACGGCCTCGCCGGGGCCGATCATGGTTCGCTGTGCGATCGGGGTTCCACAGCGGGGACAGCGCGGTAGCTTACACTGGTCGAGTCGTTCGGGGTGGTCGGTATCGTCCCCGCCATCGCCACCATGGGAGCTGTCGTCGGCGTCGTCGCTCATCCCAACTGACACCTCGTNCTTACACTGGTCGAGTCGTTCGGGGTGGTCGGTATCGTCCCCGCCATCGCCACCATGGGAGCTGTCGTCGGCGTCGTCGCTCATCCCAACTGACACCTCGTTGCGCTCGTAAGTCGGCAGGAGATGCTTGCTGCTGGTCGAATTGGGTGATGCATCAGTCGTGCGGGATGTTTATATCCCGTGAGTATGTATGCAATCATGGCTGCAAACCCTCGTGGGTTTGGAAGCCACGTCTCGGATGGCTCCAACATCCGGGACACTTTCGTGTCCGTTTAATGGCTTCCGTTCTAATTGTTGAACGGTAGTGACTTATATCTACCGCCTGGTGGGGACAAAGAGATATTTCCGGTATGAGGACGCCGTTGAAACCCGATTCGTAGGCTGGGGAATTCGGTGACAGAACTCCTCAGTAGCTGTGCGTCGTGACTAGTTAGAATCGAAACATGTATCGCAAACCTCACAGAATGATAATACAATGTCTATGGATACCGAGAGGCAGAGAGATATTCTATTGATGCTTTTTGCCGTGCAGTTCACCCTCTTTGTTCTGGTGGTTCCGTGGTTGTGGCCACTTCTTCTCTTCCCGGTGTTTCTCACCCTCCACGTAATGCAATCAGAGTATGGCCGTCGACTAAACGAAGAATGACTCCGGGAAGTTCGTCACCGCTACTGACCAGCACCTACCNCCCTCCACGTAATGCAATCAGAGTATGGCCGTCGACTAAACGAAGAATGACTCCGGGAAGTTCGTCACCGCTACTGACCAGCACCTACCGCTGCAGAATCCGGAAGTCGATCAGCGACGGCGATCCGAATCAACTAGACAGTATCGGTTTCGGTCATCCGTCACACGCCGAGCATCGAGTTCACCGCCACGATGGTCAGTGAGGAAAAACGGGAGTCACTACTCGGCGGAAACGCCGAGGAACGGGAAGGGATCGCTGGCGGCTAGCTGATCGGACACGTCGCCGGCGAAGACGGCGGACTGATCCGGTCCCAACTGGAGGGTCCTGACTGCGGCGTCGGGCGAGAAGTCAAGTTCGTCGAGTTCGACCCAGAAGACGTTCGGCGTGAGCGCCGATTCGAAGTAGTAGATGCCGTCCTTGTGGTCCGCGACCGTTCGCCAGCGCGTCGAGGAGATGTGCGGCGCATCCGGCGTGGTGATGCCATGAGGGACGGAGACATTGCGGATCACGCTGAACACGCTCGCTGTTGCGGTGCGGCGATCCTCGACCTGAGGAATCGCGTTCGTGTAGAATCGTGCCCGAACGAATCGGTCGGCCGGTCTGTTCGTGCCGGGCAGCATGACCGTGCCACCGATCTGCTCCCAGTACTCGGCAAGCGCCCGCTGCTTGTCGAAGGTCGGCGAGTTGGTCATCGTCTGGTAGTCGCGGTCGTGGTGGACGACGAGTTCGCCGTCGACGTATTCCATGATCGCGCTGTCGCCGGTCGCATCCGAGAGGGACAGGTGGAGTGCGGCCAGGCGATCCTCACCCGGCACCTGGTCGGTCACCACCGCGAACTCGTCCGCTTGGACGTGCGCGACGGCCTCGGCGACGGTGGCGAAGTTGTCGAGCATGTACTGGGCCCACAGCGAGATCGAGAGCGTCGGTGTCTCGTCATCGGGGTCTGGATACTCGGATTCGGGCAGCCAGAGGAGATTGGCAACCAGGCCGGATTCGTTCATGCCGTCGGTGGTGGCGACGTCGTAGGCGGTTGCGACAATGCTCCCGTACTCGGCCGTCCAGGAAAGCGAGTTCGGTCCGGCCTCGCCGGTCCGCTCAATGTCGCGGGGAAGCGCCCAAATGTTGGTTCCGATATCCCGTTTCCAGTCCATCGAGCGGGCCGTGAGAACGCGGCCGTCGGGTCCGAGATAGACAAGGCGAGTACACATCGCTGTCNTTGGTTCCGATATCCCGTTTCCAGTCCATCGAGCGGGCCGTGAGAACGCGGCCGTCGGGTCCGAGATAGACAAGGCGAGTACACATCGCTGTCACCCCGCGACCGCGGCTGCCAGTCGAAACTGATCGTCGTCCATACGGACGTGCTGTGTGCCGGCTCCGGTCTCGAACACCTGTCCAGTTCGGGTCATCATCCGCACTGTTCCATGCTTGCAGAGATGTTAAACGTATTTCATGTGCACCGGTATCACCAGTCTCGGTGACTCTCCGTCCCGGAGACGGATGGCGCGCCATCGAGGCCGACCCGAAAGCGATACGGGTCCCGTTTCCCTAGATCCGCTAATGACCACTCCGGCGGGGGACTGGCGCGACGCCATCGACGATATCGACGCGGCGCTGATCGACGGCTATCAGAGCGGCTTCCCGATCGAGGAGCGTCCCTTCCAGCAGGTGAGTGCTGAACTCGGTATCGACGAACCGGCCGCCGTCGACCGCGTCCGCGCGCTCATGGACACCGGCATCGTCCGCCGCTTCGGTGCCGTGCTCAACCCGCCCGTCATCGGCTCCTCGACGCTTGCTGCGGTGCAGGCACCCGAGGACCGCTTCGACGAAATCGCGGCGACCATCAACGAGTTCCGCCAGGTCAATCACAACTACGCCCGCGACCACGAGTGGAACATCTGGTTCGTCGTCACCGCCGGCTCCCGCGCCCGGCGCGACGCTATTCTGACAGAAATCGAGGAGCGAACGGGCTGTTCGGTGCTCAACCTCCCGATGCTCACGGACTACTACATCGATCTCGAGTTCCCCGTCGTCAACGCCGACCGCTTCGCCCGCGAGTCACTCGCGACCCGAACGGACACCTCGGCCACCCGCATCATTGCTCAGATCGGAAGAGCGGNTCCGATCTGAGCAATCTCTCGCCGACGCCGTACCGCGACGTGGCCGAGCGACTCGGCTATCCCACGCAGGACGTTCTCGACGCCATCGAGCGACTCCGGGCGAACGGCTGCATCAAACGCATCGGCTGTATCATCAACCATGTCGTCACCGGCTTCGACGCCAACTGCATGGTCGTCTGGGACGTGCCCGACGACGAACTCGACGCCTGGGGCGAGCGCGCCGGCGGGTTACCCTACGTCACGCTCTGTTATCACCGTCCCCGCAGACCGGCACAGGACTGGCCGTACAACCTGTTTACCATGATCCACGGCCGCGATGCCGCAGCCGTCGAGGAGAAAATCGATGAACTCGCGACGGAGTACCTGCCCGTCGATCACGACCGGCTCTATTCGACGGAGACGCTGAAACAGACCGGCGCGCGGTACGACGATATCGTTATCGCCTCCAACGCAGATCCTGACGGCGAGTAACGCGTGATTTCGGCGACCGTGACGTAGTGCCCGCCCGCGAAGAACGGCGGTGAAGCGCTTGTCCGTGCCGACCGCGCCGACGACAGCGATCCAGTTCCGCTCGAGTCGGCCCGGATTGGCCCGTTACGCGAGCGCCGCTGCAACCAGTTCGATCGGCGTCGGCGGCTTCTCGGTCGCCGTCGGTCGGTTCTCGAGTTGGGTGCGACAGGACGCGCCGGGGGCGACGACGCGCTCGCCGTCGCTGTCGGCGACCTGTTCGTACAGGATCGACGCGATAGCGTCGCTCATCGAGCCGTGTTCGGCCTCGTAGCCGAAACTGCCGGCCATCCCGCAACAGCCGGAGTCCAGCGGGTCGACGGCGTAGCCCGCCCGGCGGAGAACGCCGACGGCGTGGTGGTCCTTCTTCGTCGCCTTCTGGTGGCAGTGGCCGTGGTAGGTAAGCGACCGGTCGGTCGAACTGCCGCCGAACTCGATCGTCTCGTCCAGACGGAAGGCATCGAGATATTCGCAGACGCCGTAGGTCGCCCCGGCGAGTCGCTCTGCGGAGTCGCTCGAGAGCAGATCGAGGTAGTCCGACTGGAACATGACCGCGTCGGAAGGCTCGATAACGACGACGTCCCAGCCGTCAGCGACGAGCGGCGAGAGCGCCGCAACGTTCTCGCGGGCGGTCGTTCGGGCCTTCTCGAGGAACCCCTTCGAGAACGCCGGCCGACCCGTGTCGTCGAGTTCATCCGGAACCGTCACGTGGACGCCTGCGGCTTCGAGCACGCGAACCGCGGCCTTCCCGGCGGCGGGATTGCTGTAGTTGGTGTACGTATCGGGGTAGACGACCGCCTTGCGCTCGGCCTCTCGCTCGGCGATGCGAGCGCCGCCGCGATCCGCGAACCACTCCCGGAACGTCACCGCCTCGAACGTCGGGAGCGACCGGTTCGAATCGATGCCGACCGTCGCCTCGAGCAGCGTGCGCGCTCCCGGCAGCGACGCCGCGGCGTTCGACAGCGGCGCGAGCCGCGAGCCCCACTTCGAGAGCGTCGCGACGTTCGCAAAGAGCCGGTCGCGCAGCGACGCGCCATTTCGCTGGTGGTACTCGTGTGTCACTTCCGCCTTGAGCTTCGCCATGTCGACCTCGCTCGGGCAGTCGACGGCACAGCCCTTGCAGCCGATACAGAGGTCCATCACCTCCTCGGCGAACTCGTCCGAGACGGCCTCGTCCCGATCCATCTCGCCGCTCATCGCCTGGCGAAGCGCGTTCGCCCGCCCGCGGGTCGCCGTGATCTCCTCCTGACTCGCCCGGTAGGTCGGACACATCACCCCGCCGGTCGTCTCCTGCTCGCCGCGACAGCCGCCACAGCCGTGACAGAGTTCGACCATCCCCTGCATCCCGTTGTCGTTGTCCCATTCGAGTTCAGGATCGAAGCCGGCGTCGAACTCGTAGTCGGGATCGAACCGCAGGTGCTCTCGGAGGTCGGTGGGATCGTCCTCGCGGAAGACGACCTGGCCGGGGTTGAGAATCCAGTTAGGGTCGAAGGCGGTCTTCAGATTCTGGAACGTCTCCCACAGTTCCTCGCCGTAGAGCTTGCGGTTCCACTGGGTGCGCGCGCGGCCGTCGCCGTGCTCGCCCGAGACGGAGCCGCCGAGTTCGACCACGAGGTCGGTCACGTCGTCCGCGATGCCGTGGAGTTGGTCGAGTCCCACGTCGGTCTTCGTGTTGATGAGTGGGCGCACGTGGAGGACGCCGGGGCCGGCGTGGGCGTAGAACGTTGCGTAGGTGTCGTGCTCCTCGAGGATTTCCTCGAACCGCTCAACGAACGTCGGGAGTTGCGCGGGCGGAATCGCGGTGTCCTCGATGAACGAGATGTGCTTTTCGTCCGTCGTTCGCGAGAGGAGGATCGGCAGGCCGGATTTGCGCAGTTTCCAGAGCTTCGTGCGCTCCGCGTCGTCGTAGGCTTCGAGCGCGTCGACCGCGCGGTGCTCGGCGTCAGTCTGCGGGGCATCGGCTGCCGGCTCACCCTCGGCCGTCGCGTCCGGACAGCGATCGGCGAGCAGGCCGGCGACCTGCTTGCGGCCATGGGCCGCGTCGTCCGCGTAGAACTCGACGAGGAGGACGGCGTTCGTTCCCTCGGGCAGGATCTCGGTGACGGGGCCGAACTCGGCCGTCTCTCGCGCGAGATCGAGTAGCACGTCGTCTAACCCCTCGACGGCCGCGGGGTCGTGCTCGAGGATCGGTTCGACCTCCGCCATTGCCTGGTGGAGGTCGGCGTAGCAAAGCAGCGAGACCGCCTTCGTCTCGGGAACCGACTCGAGCGAGACGGTCGCTTCGGTGACGATCGCAAGCGTGCCCTCGCTGCCCGCGAGCAGACGTGCGAGGTTTACCGTTCCCGGTTCACCCGTCTCCTCGCCGCCGGGAAGCGTTGCTCCCCTGTACTCGGCGACCAGTCGATCGAGGTTGTACCCCGAGACGTTTCGCTTCAGGTCCGGATACGTCTCGTCGACGAGTTCAGCATCCTCGTCGAGAATCCTCGCCACTTCGGCGTAGATCCGCCCCTCCAGATCGCCGTCCGGGTCGGCGCGGTTGTCGATTTCATCTCGCGTAACCGAGCCGAACTCGGTGACGGAGCCGTCGGCGAGGACGGCTTCGACGGACTCGATGTAGGCGTCGGTCTTGCCGTAGGTGAGCGAGTGCGCGCCGGTCGAATTGTTCCCGATCGCACCGCCGATGGCGCTTTTGTCTCCCCAGGCGGGATCGGGGGCGAACTTGAGGTCGTGGGGCGCGAGTGCCTCGTTCAGGGTGCCGAGAATCGTTCCGGGCTGGACGGTCGCCGTTCGGCCGGCCGGGTCGATCTCCAGAATCTCGTTCATGTGCCGCGTGAAATCGAGCACGACGGCGCGATTGACCGTCTGCCCGGCGAGACTCGTCCCGCCACCGCGGGGTAAGACTGGAATCTCGCGTTCGGCGCAGTACTCGAGGATGCCGGCGATATCGGCGGTCGACTCTGGGAACGCGACGGCGATCGGCGTCAGTTCGTAGGCGCTCGCGTCGGTCGCATAGAGCTGTCGAGAGTACGTATCCGCTCGTATCTCACACGTGACGAGCCGCATGAGGTCATCGACCAGCGCCGGCCGATCGACGTCCGAACTCCGGTAGTCGTAAGTCGCGCGCCGGTCGGCGGCCGGGTCGGCACTCGGCTCCAGGGACATATCTGTCCCTTGCCCGGTGGCGGCTTAAATCGTCGTCCTTTGCGCACGGAGACCGTCCGGGCGGTCCGGTCGGCGTCTCCACGGACAGGGTGTCGCTATTCGTGGTGATCCAACCATTTCGAAAGTGAAACATCGGCTCGTGCCACCGCAGTCACTGCGGTGAACGGATTTGCCACGAACAACGGACACCAATGACAACAGCCATAACTAGTAGCAATCGGCAGTTCAACCGGTCGCGCCCGCCGAACGCAGACGGGAGCAACGCGTTCGAAACGGTAGTTGTGACTCTTGGCTTCGGGTTCAAACTACCATACGAAACCTGATTAGTTTGGGCGACTTTCAGCCACTCTAGTCGGGTTCAGATGGCCGATATTTGTAGGACGATATTTCAATCAATTTAATGTCTGGGGTACTATAGGCGGCGGTATCAACGTTTCCATCAGAATGAGCCGCCAACGTTACGCGACGAGGACGAACCGAACCCAGTCTCTCTCGTTGTCCTGCCAGACGATGCGAGTTCAGTTCCGAGCAGCGACCACGCCGGGCCCGCTCACGTGATCCGATGGGAACGATCGTTCTCTCTCTCGACGCGGAACTCGGCTGGGGATTCCACGATGAAGCCGTCTCGGAGTCGTTTCTGCAGGATACCCGGCGAAACTGGCGTCGCGTCTGTGAGCTCTTCGATACCTACGAAATCCCGGCTACATGGGCGGTGACCGGGCATCTGTTCTTGAACTCGTGTTCTACCGCCCATCGGAATCACCCCGCCGGCGAACGCTGCTGCCAGGAGTCGGTCGAAGGACTCGCTGCGAACGATATCTGGTGTGGGGCCGAACTCGTCCGCGAGATCGAAACCGCCGCCGTCGACCACGAAATCGCCGGCCACGGCTTCACACACGTTCATTTCGACCACGAGCGGATGGACGAGGAGTTCGCGACGCGAGAGATCGAAAACTGCGTTCAGGCCGCGGAACGACGCGGTCACGACCTGACGTCGTTCGTCTTCCCCGTCAACCGAATCCGACACCGCGACACCCTCGAAGCGCACGGATTCGACTGCTATCGCGGCACGAATCAGTTGCGCGACTCACAGAGTACGCTGGTCCGACAGTTGACGAAAGTCTCGAGCGCCGTGGTCGGCAAACCGACGCCCCCGATTGTCAACCCGTACGTCGACGAGTTCGGTCTGGTCAACGTTCCGGCGTCAATCTACCTGTTCAACTTCGATGCGGAGTACAGGAAACCGTTTTCCGCGTTCGGAGAAGATCCCGTAGTCAGACAAGTGAAATTCGGGATCGATCGCGTTGCGGGAAGCGACGGCGTGTTGCACCTGTGGCTTCACCCCCATAATCTCCAAACGCCGGCTCACTACCAGCGGCTGCGATCGATCATCCGGTACATCGACCGCCGTCGGCGGACGGACGACGTGCGCGTCGAAACGATGGCCACGGTCGCCGACAGGGTGCGACGCGAGAGTCGCCCGCGACACAAATCCACGACCCGCCCATAACGGCTGCCGATGACTGATCTAAACCCGTACGAGATTCGACAGTACGAACCGGCCGACAGGGACGCGTTTCTCGACCTGTTCGCCGACGTGCTGGGCGGACGGATGGGCGAGGACTGGTTCGCGTGGAAGTACGAACGGAATCCGTACGTCGACTCCGTCCCGATCATGGTCGCACAGCGAGGCGACGAACTCGTCGGTGCACGAGCGTTCTTCCCGCTCCGTCTCGCTGCGGGCGACGACGAGTTCAGCGCCTTTCAGCCGTGCGATTCGATGGTCCGTCCCGAACACCAGCGGCAGGGGCTGTTCACGCGGCTGACCGAGCGGGCGATCGACCGGTACGACGACGCGGAGGTATTCTTTAATTTCCCGAATCACCGGTCGCTTCCGGGGAACCTCAAACTCGGCTGGCAAGTCGTCAGCGACCGGGAGACGTTCTACCGCCTCCAGAACCCGACCGCGTGGCTGTCGCGACTCGCGCCCGTCGAGCCGATCGTCCGCTCGCTGGCGAACGGGTACGTCTCGATTCGGGATCGGCTCGCCGATTCGAGCGACGCGATCGAACTCTCGCGGTACGATCGCGTGCCGGCCTCGCTGCTCGCGACGCTGGCGTCGTCCGAGACGATTCCGCAGTTTCACGTCGTCCGCGACGAGACGTTCTACGAGTGGCGGTTCGCGAATCCCCATTGGACGTACCGAACGGTCGTCACAACCCGGAACGAAGCGCCCGCTGCGGCGGTCGTTTACGGCCGCCGGGACCGAACGAACGGCCCGACGACCGTCCGAATCGCCGATGTCCTCCCGCTCGCCGAGGGGACGAGTTCATCTCGGCGGGCGGCACTGGCCGCGCTTCTCGACGCGGTGCTTCGAGAAAACAGTGACGCGGACGTTATCGCCGCGCCCGGATCGGTGATCCCTCGGTCGGTCCTGCAAGCACGGGGGTTCCACAGCGACCAGCGAGCGCCGCTGAAGTGGGTCACCTCGTCGTCGACACACGTTGCCAGACCGGCCGGCGAACCGCCACTGGACTGGACCCGCTCCGGACGCCGGCTCACGGACGACTCGAACTGGCGGCTCGCGTTCTGCGAAGCCGATAGCGGCTGACAAAGAATAGAGCGGAGGATGTCAATGAACGCAGTGCTTTCCTGTCCCGTTCGGTCGCGGCGACACGAACCCGTTACCGCCCTCGCCGGAGTTCATCGATCAACTGCTCGATCGTCTGTCGCTGACTCTCGAGCCGGTCGTTCTGCCGTTCGATCCCCGTTTCGAGCGTCTCCAGTCGCTCGTGCACGTCGGTATCCGACGCTGAACCGTCCCCCGTCGCTGCGTTCCGTTCTCGTTGCTGTTCCTGCTCTCGTTCTCGTTCCTCCAGTCGCTGTCTCTCTCCAGCAGCCGATGCGTCCGTACGGCTATCAGCCAGGGTCTGTGAGTGAATCGTCGTCGTCGCGTCACCGAGCTGGTTCCAGTTCCGATTCGTCAGCGTTTGCCGTTCTGCGCCACTGCCGCTGTCGCTCTCACTCCCGCTGGCACTGCCACTGCACTCGTCGGTCGCTTGCACAGCCGTTTGTGATTGCCCTCCTGTGCCGGCGGAACTCGTCTCAGCCTCGCGTCGGTTGTCAGCGGAGGGGGTGGTCTCGGGCGACATACCGTCGTCACCGCCGGCCATTGTCGTCTCGCCGTCCGCTTCGTGGTCGGTATCAGCGACATCGAGTTCAGCGCGGAGAGTCGAGCCGAGTGCACCGATCGGGTCCGGAGCGGCCTCGAGGACGGCGATGATCTCGTCTACGTCGAGTGCGCCGACGAGGAGCGCGGCCGCGAGAAAGACCGCCGCGCCGACGGGCGGGACGACGGCCAGCGAGAGGAACGAATCGCCGAGAACTCGTGCCAGCAGACCGATCGGAATTGCAGCGAGCCCGCCCGCGAAAACGACCTGCGGAATTCGCGCACCGGTGACCGGGTCGAATCCGATTTCTCTGGCACTCCAGACGTGAAACACGAACATAAATCCGTAGCTAAGGCTCGTTGCGACGCCCGCACCGTACATTCCGTATCGGGGGATCAACAGCCCGTTGAGTACGATGTTTCCAACTGCCGCTGCGCCGGTCGAGGCGATGAGGATGCGAAGGTCGCCTTTGCCCTGCCCGATCGCGAGGATCGGTCGTGCCAGCGCGAACCCGACGCAGCCGGGGAGCAACAGGAGGATGGGGACGTAGCTCGCGATGTACTCGGCGGGATACACGATCGGTAGCGCGACCGGGGCGAGCGAGCCGATGCCGATCGCGAGCAGTAACGTAAACAACAGCGTGTACCGGGTGACACGGGCGGCGATCGAGTCGATCCGTTCGCGGTCGTGGTTCGACCAAATGTTCGAGGTCGAGTGCAAGAGCACGTTCTGCAGCGCCAGCGGGACGATCCAGAGGAACTCCGCGATCGTGAGCGAAATCTTGTAGTAGGCGGTTTCCTGCGTCGTTCCGAGCACTCCGAGCATCATGACGTCGAGTTCGTAGAGTGACGTCAAACAGAGGATGAGAACGATACTGAGCGCATTGAAGGTGAATAGTTCACGGCGCGGGAAGTCCTTGGGCGGCAATCGGGTGAGCGCGGTCCGCAGCGATACCGTCCGGTTTATCAGTGCGATCCCGACGATCGACGTCGTGACCGCGCCGACCATGTGACCGATCAGCACCCCCGGGACGCCGTGGCCGAGGGACGCGAGACCGACGCCGACGATGATAAACAGGATTTTATCGAGGAAGAGCAGCGGCTCGGAGTAGCGCTCGAGTCCGAATCCCATGAGCGTCCGCCGCGTGTACTCGCGGAACTGGGAGGTGAACACGAGCAGCGAGAGGAGATAAAAGTACGTCCGGTACGACGTTCCGAGTCGGGCGGTCACGAACCCGGTCTGGACCGCGAGAGCGAGCCCGAAACACCCGACCGCTGCGAGGAGGATCGCCAGGCGGAGGTAGAACCCGACGACGTGTTCGTCCCAGTGGTCCCTGTCGCGTTCCTCTGCGACGTACTTTCGCACGCCGTCACCGACGCCCGAACTGACGAAGATCATGTAGATCGCAAATATCGACATCAGAACTGCGTAGTCACCGTATCCCTTGCCCAGGAACCGGGTCAAAAGCGGTGACGAGAGAAAGTCGAGGCTGATCAGGAGAAATTTGATGCTGACGATCGAGAGAAATCCGCTCGTGATGCTCCGTTTCATGCGTTCTGGTGCAATCGTCGCGATTCAGTGTCGTCCGACTCGACGGTGACCGACCCATTCGGCGTACCGAGTCCGAGTCGCAGCGTGCACTCGCCGCACGCGACTTTCGACGGCGACGCCAACCCCAACGCTGACGCCACTGCGTTGTCGGCATCCCGAAGGCACGCAGTGACGTTCGAGCGCCCGTCGTCGATGGCGGCGAAAAGAGACCCGTGATCACGCTGTTCTGTCGGAGAACTCGTCCGCGCGTTCGACCGCTGACGTGGAGAGAGTGACGACCGACAGAGCAGATTCATCGATCGTTCATCGTGGCTATTCTGGGTTTATTATACAGCGAATAAGCCGCTATGACGCCGAGTGATTCGAAATATCCCAAGTCTCTGCTCGGCCACGGAACGGAGATACTCCCCGGATGTGCCCCTTGTCGCGTCGGTATGTGCCCGAAGCGGTTTCGGGCACGGCGAGACCGGTGGTACCACGAATCGTTCGGGCAGCATCACCGCGCGAAGCAAGCGGCCGACCAGATCACTTCCGCACTAGAGTTCGCCCGTAGATCTACCATATCCGATCATATGTTCGCTCACTATGATTTTGCGTGGGTTTCCAATACTGGAACTCAGTGAAACAACTACTGTACCACTATTGGCACGCTCAAGCAAAATTTACACTGTGTTCAATTGCGCCCGCTCGCCGGTCTACTCCCGGTTTCTTGGGTCTCGATAGCGCCGCCCCCAGAACCGACAGCGCATCAGTTCCCCACTTCCAGTCGAAATCAAATGGATGAACTAAAATATCCCATTCCCGATTAGATTACGGTTCACTCACTTCTCGAACTAGTTGCGTCGATGTACTACTCGCCCGTGAACTCCGGCTCGCGACTCTCGAGGAACGCCCCGACTCCTTCATCTTTGTCTTCGGTTGCAAACAACTGGACGAACAGCTCCGATTCGTACTCGATCCCCTCCTCGAGTCCCATCCGCGAACTCGCCTTCACTGCGTTCTTGGCGAACTCGAGTGCAATCGGACTCTTCGCGGCCATTGAACTCGCGAGTTCGTAGACGCCGTCGTCCAGTTCCTCCTCGTCGTAGCGTTGATCTACGAGGCCGATTTCCTTCGCCTCCGCGGCGTCGATGAGTTCGCCGGAGAGGATCAGCCGCATCGCCTGGCCCTCGCCGACGAGGCGGGCGAGTCGCTGGGTCCCGCCGCCGCCGGGAATGAGGCCGAGGTTGATCTCGGGCTGGCCGAGCTTCGACCCCGCCGCTGCAATGCGAACGTCGCAGGCCTGTGCGAGTTCACAACCGCCGCCGAGGGCGTGACCGTTGATCCGCGCGATGATGGGGATCGAAGCGTCGTCGACGGTCTCGTAGACCCGCGGGCGCTCGCTGGCTTCGCGCTGCTCGACGAGGCCGCGGTCTTTGAACTCGGTGACGTCCGCGCCGGCGACGAACGCGCCGGAGCCCTCGCCGCCAGTGAGGACGAGCACGCGCACCGCGTCGTCCGCTTCTGCGGCGGCGACGGCTTCTTTCAGTTCGGTGCGGATCTGGCCGTTGAGTGCGTTCCGGGCGTCGGGACGTTCGATGGCGATCGTTCCGACCTTCTCGGCGTGCTCGCCGACCGAGACGGAGACCAGTTCGAGTTCAGTATCGAGTGCGGCGAGGTCGTCCTCACGCATCGTCCTCACCCCAGTCACCGCTCATGCCGGCGCGTTTGCCGTCCTCCCAGACGTAGAAGCCTTCACCGGATTTCTTGCCGAGGTTGCCCGCGCGAACCTTCCGGCGCAGCGCCTGGGGCGGCTTGAACCGCTCGCCGAGTTCCTCGCGGAGGTGTTCGGCGATGTGCAGGCGCACGTCCAGTCCGACGTGGTCGCCGAGTTCGATCGGGCCCATGGGGTAGCCGTAGCCGAGTTTCATCGCCTCGTCGATGTCCGCGGGGCTGGCGACGCCCTCCTCGACCATCCGGATGGCCTCGAGTCCCGTTACGAGACCGAGTCGCGAGGTCGCAAAGCCGGCGCTGTCGCGGACGACCACGTCCTCCTTCTCGATCTCGCGGACGTAGTCGACGGCGAACGCTTCGGTCCGGTCGTCGGTCTGTTCAGCGATCACGATCTCGACCAGGTCCATCAGGTGCGGCGGGTTGAAAAAGTGCAGGCCGACGACGCGCTCGGGTCGGTCGAGCGCGCTCGCCATCTCGGTCACCGAGAGCGAGGAGGTGTTCGAGGCGATCACCGTCTCCTCGCCGGTTTCGTCTTCGGCCTCCGAGAGCACGTCCTGCTTTAAGTCCATATCCTCGGGGACGGCTTCGACGACGAGTTCAGCGTCGGCGACGGCCGCGGCGAGGTCGGTCGTACCCTCGATGCGCCCGAGCGTCGCTTCCATTTCGTCTTCGGTGACCTTGTCCCGGTCGACGCCGCCCTGGAGGTTCTCGCGGATGCCCTCGAGTCCGTCCTCGACGAGTTCGGACTCGATGTCTCGAAGGATGACATCGTAGCCTGCCATCGCCGAGACCTGTGCGATTCCGTGGCCCATGCTCCCGGCTCCGAGCACTGTGACTTGCATGGTCAAACCCACACAGGAATCGATCAAAAGCGTTCCTGTTCACACACCGACGGGGTGCAGACAGCGCCTGAACGAGAGAATCTCACCGAGAACGGAGCGACTTTACCCCTCCCCCTGAAACACCGTGACAACCGATGAGCGACACCCAACCAGTAGTCGTACAAGCGGTCAGGACGCCACAGGGTAAACACGGCGGTGTCTTCGCCGACACCGGTAGCGCTGAACTCTCGGTACCACTGGTCGATACGATGCTCGAGCGCACCGGGCTCGCAGGTGACGACATCGATGACATCCGGTGGGGCTGTGCGAAGCAGGTCGACGAGCAGAGCAACAACCTCGCCCGCGTGATCGCCCTCGCTTCGGAACTGGGCGAAAGCGTACCGGGAACCACCATCGACCGCCTCTGTGCCTCCTCGGCCGAGGCGATCATGAGCGCGAGCGACGCCATCCGGGCCGGCCAGCGCGAGGTCATCGTCGCCGGCGGGGTCGAGAACATGACTCGCACCGAGCGTCGGAAGGGAATCGGGTCCTACGACGCCATTGCAGCCCAGTACGCCGCCGCCGATCTCCAGATGGGCCAGACCGCAGAAACCGTCGCTCGCCGGTACGACATCAGCCGCGAGGAGCAAGACGCCTACGGCGCTCGCAGCCAGCAACGCGCCTGCAAGGCGAGCGAGGCGGGCCGCTTCGACGATGAAACAGTACCCATCGACACGGGCGAGCAGGTCGTCGAGGAAGACGAGGGTCTCCGTCCCGGTACGACCCGTGAGAAGATTTCGGGGCTGCCGCCCGCCTTCGAGGAAGGCGGTACCGTCACCGCCGCCAACGCCTCCCAGATCTCCGACGGCGCGGCGGCCGTCATGCTCACGAGCCGCGCGTTCGCCGAGGACCACGACTTGGTGATCATGGCCGAAGTCGGCGACCACGAGGTCGCGGGCGTGGACCCCGAAGTGATGGGAATCGGCCCGGTGCCGGCGGTCCAGGGTATCTGGGAGCGAAACGGCCGGTCGGCCGCCGACTACGACCTCGTCGAACTCAACGAGGCCTTCGCGAGCCAGACGCGTTACTGCCAGGAGGAGTTGGGCTTCGACGACGAGATCTTCAACGTCAACGGCGGCGCGATCGCGCTCGGCCACCCCCTCGGCGCGTCGGGCGCGCGATTGCCGGTGACGCTGATTCACGAACTCAGAAAGCGCGGCGGCGGCCTCGGCCTGTCGACGATGTGCGTCGGCTACGGACAGGGAGCTGCGGTCGAGTTCAGCGTTCCTGCGCCCTGACGAAAACGGAGAACCGAAGAAAACGAAGAAAACGGAGCGGAAAGGAAACCGTCTACAGCAACTGATCTGCGATGATGTTCTTCTGGATCTCGCTCGTTCCCTCGTAGATCTTCGTGATGCGGGCGTCGCGGTAGTAGCGCTCTGCGGGGTAGTCCGTGACGTAGCCCGAGCCGCCGTGGACCTGGATGCCCTCGTCGGCGACCTCGACCGCGATCTCGCTGGCGAACAGTTTCGCCATGCTCGAGAACTGCGCGGCGATATCCTGGTTGTTCTGCTCGACTTCCGTCGCGGCGCGGTAGGTCAGCGACCGGGCCGCCTCGACGCGGGTCGCCATCTCGGCGAGTTTATGCTCGATGGCCTGGAATTCCTTGATCTTCTGGCCGAACTGCTCGCGCTCGCCGGCGTACTCGATCGCGGCATCGAGTGCTCCTTGTGCGGCACCGACCGCCTGCGAGGCGACGCTCGTCCGGCCGGAGGCGAAGAACTCCATGAGCTGGTAGAAGCCCTTGTCCACCTCGCCGATGACGTTCTCTTCAGGAACGCGTACGTCGTCGACGACGACCTCCGCAAGATCTGAGGCGCGGATGCCGAGTTTGTTGTCGATCTTGTCCGTCGAAATGCCGTCCGAATCCATCGGCACGAGGAACGCGGTGATCCCGCGGTGGCCCTCTCCTGGACTTGTTTTGGCCATCAGCACGCCGATATCGGCGACCGTGCCGTTCGTGATCCACATCTTGTTCCCGTTCAGGACGAACTCATCATCTTCTTTCTCGGCCACCGTCTCGATACCCGCAACGTTCGACCCGTGTGCGGGTTCGGAAATCATCGAACAGGAGGCCGTCTCGCCGCCCGCGATCTTCGGGAGCCACTCCTCTTTCATCCACTCGTCGCCGAACTCGACGATCATGTTCGTCCCGAAGCCGGCGGAACCGACGGCCGAGCCGATACCCGGGTCGGCGCGCCAGAGTTCTTCCGTGACGATCGTACTCGAGATCTTGTCCATACCGGCCCCGCCGTACTCGATCGGGATGCCCGGCGCGACGAAATCGTACTCGGCGGCCTTCTCGCGCAGTTCGAGCGGGTACTTACCCTCGCAGTCGTACTCTTCCGCGACCGGCTTCATCTCGTTCTCACCGAACTCGCGAACGGCCTCACGAATCGCCTCGTGCTCGTCGGATAGACTGAAAGCCATATCTGATGCTCATCGGCGAGTCACAAAATAGCTTCGATGATCTCAAACGCTGCAAAAGATTAGTGCCGATAGTTAACCGTTGTAAAGTAACCCTGGTGTCAGATACTCGTGACTGACGGTGCTACAGGCGAACGGCCGGCAACCCGAGTTCAGTCCGGTAGTCGCGAGGCGGCTAGTCTTCGTCGCGGATCTTGAACTTCTGGACTTTTCCCGTCGTCGTCCGTGGAAGGGTCTCGACGAACCCGACTTCGCGGGGGTGTTTGTACTCCGCGAGGTTTTCGAGACAGTACGCTTTGATCTCCTCGGGCGTCGCGTCGGCGTCGGGCGTCGGCACGACCAGCGCCTTGACGGTCTCTCCGCGGCGCTCGTCCGGCACGCCGACCACGGCGGCGTCGGCGATGTCCTCGTGTTCGAAGAGCAGTTCTTCGACCTCGCGCGGGTAGACGTTGTAGCCCCCGGTGACGATCATGTGCTTCTCGCGGTCGACGACGAAGAAGAACTCATCCTCGTCCCAGTAGCCGATGTCGCCGGTGTGGAACCAGCGTGTGCCGTCTGCCTCGGTGAAGGCCTCGTCGTTCGCCTCGGGCAGTTCGTAGTAGCCTTTCATCACGTTCGGCCCGGAGATGACGAGTTCACCGGTGATTTCGTGCAGATCGGCGTCGGCCTCGTCGATGGGACCTTCTTCGACGCGCGGGACCGTCTCGAGGCCCTCGTCTTCGGGCGGTTCGTCGCCCGGGGCGTCGGACTGTCGGGCCGTGCTATCGACAATCTTCGCCTCGACGCCGTCGAGTGGCTGGCCGATACTGCCCTTCCGGCGGGCGTCGTTCGTGTTGGCGTGGGTGACCGGACTCGTCTCGGTCAGCCCGTAGCCTTCGTTGAGTTGGACACCCCACAAATCTTCGAACCGTTCGAGGACCTCGAGAGGAAGGCTCGACCCACCGGAGTTGGCAAAGCGCAGCGCCTCGAACTCGTACTCGTCGGCGTCAGGGCGGTTGATCATGTCGTTGAACATTGCGGGGACGGCGAACATGATCGTGATATCGTCGTCCTCCAGTTGGTCCATCACTGCCGCGGCGTCCCATTCGGGGACGGGGTAGTAGGTGCCGCCGCTGTACATCGCGCCGTTCATCACGACGGACATGCCGTAGATGTGAAACAGCGGCAGCGTGCCGATGAGTCGATCGGCGGCCTGGAATCCGCCCGGCGGGACGCTAGCGTTGGCTCGCGTCGTAAAGGCGAGATTGTGGTGCGTGAGCAGGACGCCCTTCGGCGTGCCGGTCGTCCCGGAGGTGTAGGGCTGGACCGCCACGTCGTCATCGGCTCGGTCGACGACCGCGTTGGTTTCGTCCGCGATGAACTCGTCGAACGCAGTGACACCTTCGACATCGGCACCCACACTGATCACCTGTTCGACGTCGGTTACGTCCTGCACCTCGCGGACGTTGGGGACGAGTTCAGCCAGCGTGACGACGGCCTTCGCGCCGCTGTCGCCGAGCATGTGGCTGATCTCGCGGGCCTTGTATTGGGGGTTCATCGGGACGATGATCCCGCCGGCACGCAGCGTTCCGTAGAAGGCCGTCACGAACTGTGGCAGATTCGGCAGATAGATTCCGACGCGGTCGCCCTCGCCGATGTCGCGGTTTTCGAGCGCTTTCCCGAACCGACCGGCTCGCTTCCAGAACTCCTCGTAGCTCAGTTCCGCGCCGTCGTAGGCGATCGCAGCCGCATCGGGGTTCGATTCGACGGTCTCGCCGACGTCCCTCACGAGATTTGTCATACTTTGTGTAGGGTCGTTTGAGGGCCACAAAAGGGTTATTACTTGTTGATTCCATTTATTTCAGTTGTTCGCGAGAACGGGGTCCGAGTAGCCCAGTGTCAGTGGGCGGAGCCGCGATCAGTCGCCGGTCGACGTGTCGATGGCGGGTTCGGCGTCGGCGTTGGTGTCAGTGTCGGTTTCGGCCGGCATTTCGTACCCGACGACGAGCCGGGCGTGGAGCAACACGCCGACGATGGCGGCCGCGGCGACGATCTGGATCGCAACGTGGACGATCGACCCGAACATGGCACAGAGCGCCGCGACGACGTAGAGCCCGCGAGCCGGAACCGAGAGGTCCCGAGCCCCGTCGAAGCCGACGGTCGCGACGATCAGCCCGATGGTCCCCGCCAGCACGACGGGGAACGCGATCAGCGTTTCGCCGGACCAGTCGATAAGGCTGGAGTTCGTGATGAAGGCGTAGGGAATCACGAACCCAGGCGCACCGAGTCGGAGTGCCTGCTGACACGAGCGCATGAAGCTGGCATCCGCGATCCGAGAGCCGATCGCGACCGAAATCGCGACCGGCGGTGTGATCGCCGATAGCATCGCGAAGTAGAACACGAACATATGCGTCGCGATGTCCGGCGTCCCGAGTTCGGTGATTGGTTTGGCGACCAGAATGGCCACGAGGATGTACGCTGCGGGCGTCGGCATCCCCAGCCCGAACAGGATGCTAGCGATCATCGCGAGGAACAGGACAACGAAGAGTCCCCCGCCGAATCCGAGAATGCTCACGTCACCCAGTCCGACGATCGTCGTCGCGACGCGGGCCGTTAGCCCGGTTCCCTCGAGCATTTCGACGATCACGCCCATGGCCGCCAGCACGCCAACGAGTGGTGCCATGTCGATGCCTCCCTGCTTGAACCCGTCCAGCGTCTGTTTGACCGTTGCAAGGACGTTCCAGAGGGTGTTATCTCCCCGGTATCGCCGCTCACCGATTTCGAACGTGACTTCGTCCGATCCCACGCCCGCGACGCCGACGAGGAAGTTTCGGAGGAACATCACGCCGATAATTGTGAAGATGGTGTTCATACCTGCCGATAACGGGGTGTACCGCAGGTAGACGAGCGTGTACAAGAGCACGGCCATCGGCACTACGAAGTGGAGTCCGCTGAGGAGGAGCCGCCAGTTGAACGACGACAGGTCGTTCGAGATCCAGCCGAACTTGAGGATCGTGAAGTGGACGGCGAGACAGACGCTCAGGTAGAACAGTGCCGCTGGAATAACGCCCGCCTGAACGATGTCCAGATACGGGACCTGAATGATATCGGCCATCAAAAACGCGGCGACGCCCATCACCGGCGGCAGCATCTGCCCGCCGGCGGAGGCGACCGCCTCGATCGAGGCGGCGATGTCGTCGCGGACGCCCTGATCCTTGATCATCGGGATCGTGAAGCTGCCGGTCGTCGCCGTGTTCGCCGCGGCGCTGCCAGTGATCGATCCCATGATCATACTCGAGATGACGGCAATCTGAACGACGCCAGTTCGAAGGCTCGTCCCGAGTTCTTGGCCGATGTCGCGGACGAAATCCATCAGGCCGTAGGCCTTCGCGATTCCGGCGAACATGATGAAGATTGCGACCCACGTTGAGCCGATCCCCATCATCGTGCTGTCGTAGACGCCGCTGATACTGATCGCACCGTTCTCGGCGATTTGGTCCCAACTCTGTCCCGAGTGCTGGAAGACACTGAATAGTCGGGGGCCGACCGCCGAGTGAGCGTACGCGATCGCCGCGACGGCGACGGCCGCGATAGACGCTCCGAACGCCCTCCGGGTCGTATCGATCGACAGCGCGATCAACGTCCCGCCGACGACGTGATCAGTGGTGTTGTAGCCGATGATGAACGCGTCGTCGTCGAGCCGACCGAAGTTCGCGTAGACGTAGACCGTGGCGAGGACCGCCAGACCAGCGAACGCGATCGCGACGTACGGATCGATCGCCGCGTAGATGCGGCGCGCGCGGTTGAGTCCCGTCGCTGATTCGTCGACGCTGTCTGCATCGTCGGACCCGCCGGCGTCGTCGAACCGGGTCCTGGCACAGTCGAGGTAGTACAGTGCGAGACCCCACCCGAGGAAGATAATCATGTACTGCTCGCTCCGCGTCACCCACGCGGGTTCGGGCACGATGCCGGTAAGCGGCCACCCGGCGACGAGGGCCACGGCGTACAAAACGGTGTACGCCGTGAAGAGCGCACCGAGTACGTAGATAATAACTCCGAGGGCTAACCGAGGGAGTCTCCGCTCGGAATACTGGCTAATTGCGGACATCGGTCAACTAGTTCCCGCTGTCGGCGACGAAGAACCACGGCAGGTCGTAATAGTGGACGACCTGTGTCATCTCGAAGCCGAGTTCGCTGTAGTTACCGACTTCTTCCTGCACCTCCCGTGCCGACCAGTTCTGAATGTACACCATCTCCGCGTCCTCGCTGTCGAGCGCGCCGAGGTTCGCTTCGGTTCCCTGACTCGTCTGTGCCTCGACGAAGAGGTCGTCGGTGCCGTCGTTGACCGCACTCGCCAGTCCCTGATTCGCGGAGTACGCCGTCGTCTTCGGCGTCGAGGTCCGCATTCGGACGGTTGTCTCGCCGCTCCCACCGCTGCCGCCGGAACTCCCGTCGGCGCGCTCGTAGTCGTCGCTCCACACGTCGATCTCCTCGTAGAAGTCGGCCGCAGCGGGGTGGAACGGAACGTCTTCGTACATGTTCTTGACCCAGAAATCGTCGTCTTCGAACGTCCCCAACAGCCCGTGGTACTCTGCTAACTGTTCGCGCTGTTCGTACATCGTCTCGAGGAACGAATAGACCGTATCGTACTCGAGGTCACTGCGACAGACGAAGTTGTACGCGAAGGTCGGTGCAGGGATCTCACCGGGCGTGTCCGTATTGTCGATCTGGCTCGTGTCCGCGGACTGGATCAGGAGCCGTTCGTCGTCCTCCCAGGCCTGCTCGGTTTCGTCCGAGATATCGAGCACGCGGAGATTGTCGACAGTACTCGCGGTCTCTTGAAGCCAACTCGGGACGACTGAGAAGTTCATGAGCGTCCCCACGCCGACATCGAGCTGGTTCTCGTTCATCGCGTTGCCCTGCTCGCTGTACGTGTTGCTCACGCGATCGTACTCATCCGTCGCGTGCTCAAGCGCCTGCTCAAGCGCGGGAGCGGTACCTGAGCCGCTCGGTGTCGGCGACACTGCCGTTCCCGAACCGATGTCAGACAGCATCTCGAGGTCGCGGTCCCCGCCGCTGCCTCCCTCGCCGCCGAGACAACCGGCCGCCGCCGTCGCGGCTCCGACGCCGGCTGCCGCGAGGAATGTTCGTCGAGTCGTACCCCTAGAGATGTAATTCCGCTCTTCCACCATGGGACACACCTTCATACTTACGTGTTATAATCCTTCCGCAATCTCGCAAAATCACCGATTCGAACGGCCGTCCCAGCACGCTCTCCTCGAGCAGCGATAGCTACCTGTGAGTTATCCTTACACGTCTTACACGATGGTCGACACCGGAATAGCGAATGGGTCTTCCGTTTGATAATACGTACCGCAACGCCTATTGCACCGTTGGTGAAGTATGATACATGCTGGATTTCGTTCAGCTCGAAGCGGATTTAGACCAGGAAGAACGGTTGATCCGGGACACCGCCCGCGAGTTCGTCGAGGAACACGTCAAGCCCGACATCGGCGAGCACTTCGAGGCGGGCACGTTCCCGAAAGAGCTGATCCCGAAGATGGGTGAACTCGGCTTCTACGCGCCGAACCTCGAGGGATACGGCTCGCCGAACGTCTCCGAAACCGCCTACGGACTTCTGATGCAAGAACTCGAGGCTGGCGACTCGGGGCTGCGCTCCATGGCGTCCGTGCAGGGTGCACTCGTCATGTACCCCATCCACGCCTACGGCAGCGAGGCGCAAAAGGAGGAGTGGCTGCCGAAGCTCGGGCAGGGCGAGGCGGTTGGCTGTTTCGGCCTCACAGAACCCGAACACGGCTCGAACCCGTCGTCGATGGAGACCGACGCCGAGGCCGACGGCGACGGCTACGTCATCAACGGCTCGAAGACGTGGATCACGAACTCGCCGATTTCGGATGTTGCAATCGTCTGGGCGCGCGACCGCTCGGCCGAGGACGACCCCGTTCGCGGCTTCCTCGTCGAGACCGACCGCAACGGGATCACGACGAACAAGATCACCGAGAAGCTCTCGCTGCGCGCGTCGATCACCGGCGAGATTGGGCTGAACGACGTTCACGTCCCCGAAGAAAACGTGCTTCCCGGCGTCTCCGGGATGAAGGGGCCGCTTTCCTGTCTCACGCAGGCTCGCTACGGCATCGCGTGGGGGGCGATCGGCGCGGCTCGCGACGCCTTCGAGGAAGCCCGCCAGTACGCGACCGACCGCGAGCAGTTCGGCGGGCCGATCGCTCAGTTCCAGCTTCAGCAGCGCAAACTCGCGGAGATGGCGACCCAGATCACGCTGAGCCAGTTACTTGCCTACCGGCTCGCGGACCTCAAAGAGCGCGGCGACCTGCGGCCCCAGCACGTCTCGATGGCGAAGCGAAACAACGTCCGCATGGCCCGCGACCAGGCCCGCGTCGCTCGCGAGATGCTCGGCGGTAACGGCATCACGACCGACTACTCGCCGATGCGCCACATGGCGAACATGGAGACGGTCTACACCTACGAGGGCACCCACGATATCCACACGCTGATTCTCGGCGAGGATCTGACCGGTATCCCGGCATATCAGTAGCGCCACCCGTGTGCAGCCGTCCTTTTCTTCTCCTCTTTCCCCGTTCGGTTCCCCAATTCTCAATTCCCGGTTTCTGGTTCTCGGTTTACCATAATCCACCCGTCCTCCCTCGGGTTTCACACTCCGCAGATTCTGTTTTATTATTCGGAACATTCATTGAGATGCCGCGGAATACTCTCGATATGAGCAGGGACCGCGGCCGAGGGAAACGGGACGACGCGGGTGTCTCGACGACCCGCAAGACGTTCGCAATCCTCGAGACGCTCGCGGACGCAGACGGCGTGACGATTACCGAACTCACGCGTCGAACCGAGTTCACCAAGAGCACCGTCTATCGCCACCTCACCACGCTGGTCGATCTCGGCTACGTGATCGAACGCGACGGCGCCTACGACATCGGCTTTCGCTTCCTCGAAATCAGCGAACAGGCACGAACCCGACGGCGCGGCTACACCGCCGCCAAGCGCTCGGTGTTCGAACTCGGCAAGGAGACGGACGAACGAGCCGTTTTCATCGTCGAAGAGGAATATGAGGGGGTCTACGTCCACCGGTACGGCAGCCTTTCCGATACCATGATCGGCAAACGCAGACCGCTTCACTCGCTCGCCTCCGGGAAGGTGATCCTCTCGGAATGGGACGACGACACCGTCGCCGACTTCGTCGCGACAGCCGGCCTCGACGCGATTACGGACAATACCATCACCGATCCCGACACCCTCGCCGCTGAACTCGAGCAGATCCGCGATCGCGGGTACGCCGTAAACAACGAAGAACACATGGACGGCCTCCGGAGCGTCGCCGTCCCCGTCTATACGCCCGCCGACGACCTCCTCGGCGCGCTGAGCGTGTTCGGCCCGACGAGTCGCTTCACGGACGAGTACGTCCACGACGACCTCCCGAACCGCCTCCGGGACAAAGCCGGGGAGATCAGGGTTACGCTCGCATACGGATAACGCCCCGCGATTCGGATGCCGGAATATGCCGTTGCATACACCCGTTCGTCCCGCCGAATATCCGTCACCATCCGCGATACGGAACGAGCCCTCAGTACCTCCGATGAGTTTCCCCTCGGGGCATGGTAGTGCCGACGCATTCCCGCTGCGTCTCCGCATCGCGTTTCCGCGTTCCAGTATGCGGACGCTTTCGCCTACCACGTCGAAACACTCGGCCACGAATTCCACGCCGAGCACCGAAACGGCTTTCCTCGCGAACGTGAACTCTTCAGACGACTTTCGATGGACGACCAGGACGACAGCCCCGATCGGAGCGCCCACGACAACGCGGGACAGGACCCCCAGACGACTCCTCCCGAGTCGAGCGAATCCGATACGTCCACACCCGCTGCCCCCGCATCGCGCTCGAAACCCGGCCCGCAACCGAAGGTTGCTCGACTCATCTCCGAGTACGACCGCGAACTTGCAGGCGTCGGCGATGAACTCGAGGCCCGCTGGACGAACCCCGAAACCGATGCGAGCCTTCGATCGCTTGCGGACTGGTTCAACGAGCAACTTCTGCGGGCGGTCCTCATGGCGGCAGGGATCGAAACGATCACTGAAGACGTCTCGCACCTCTATGCGGTGCTCTCCGGGGAAACCGGGAGCCGTGGCGAACGAACACAGCTCGAACGGAGACTCGAGCGAGATGGCGTCGCTGTCGAGACGGTAACCGACGAGTTCGTCTCGTACGGGGCGATCAGATCGTACCTGACGGGGTATCGAAACGCCACTGCGCCATCGGGAACTGACGGCCCGAGTGCAGCGGCGACGGCTCGAACGATCGAGGAATTGCGCCAGCGAACAGTCTCGGTCACGGAGAGTAAACTCGATCGACTGCAGGAGACGGATCAGTTGCGGGTCGGTCCGCACCGGGTTTTCGCGGACGTGCAGGTACTGTGTGAACGGTGTGGAAAACAGTACGATGTAGCGGACTTGCTGGAATCGGGCGCGTGTGACTGTTATGAGTCGTAGCGGGAATCGTCGGCGCGGAGACCGTCGGTGTCCGGGTGCCAGTTGGACTGCAGACCGCCTTGCTTCTCGAACAACCCATAACAATAGTACGACTGTTATGGGATACGGCCACGATCGGGAACAGTGATCGGATTTCAAGTTGCGGAATACTGGTCACCACTCGTGACAATCTGCGGAACGCTCGGGGGCAATACTGATTTCGAAAATCGGATCCCTGCGTTCAGAACGGGTGCTGAACGTGAGCGCTAGATTTCGGTCACGCGATCGTACTCGTCGTCGAGCGCTGCCGCGTCCTCGGGCAGCAGTGCCACGACGAGGAAGTCGGTGTGGGATTCGAAGTACTCGACCAGTGCCGCGATACGGTTCGAGTCGAGCGCTTCGAGCGAGTCGAGCAGCATGAACGGCACTTCCTCGTAGACTTCGTGGACCAGATAGCCGGCGAGCCCGAAGATCAGGCCGGTGACCTCCCGTTCGCTCTCGCTCAGGTGGTCGATCGTGTCTTCGTACGTGCTGCCGTCTGCCGTACTGCGGACGATGTGGAGGTCAAACGCCGTCTGCTCGACCTTCCGTCGACCTTCGCGGACCGTCTTGCCGACGCGTTCGATCCAGATCCGGTCGATATTCTGGTACTCGAGCACCTCGAGTACGGCGTCCATGTGCTCGTTGAACGACTCGACGGCCTCGCGCTCGATCCGGTCGATCCGAGTGCGGAGTTCCTCGAGTTCGTCGCGAATTTCGTCGCGGCGCTGTTCGAGCTGCGTTTCGTCCTCGAGTGCGGATTCGATGTCCTCGATGTCGTCGGTCGTCGTCTCGAGGTCGCGTTCGAGTCTGCCGAGGGAGAACTCGAGTTCGTTTGCGCGGCGGTTGAGTTCGAGGAGGCTCTCTTCGTCGTCGTCCTCGGTGTCGTCGTCGGCTTCGGCTTCGAGTTCGGCGGCCTCGGTTTCGAGGTCGTCGATTTCGCTCTCGAGTTCTTCGCGGCGATCGGTGAGGTCGTCGAGTCGGGTTTCGCGCTGTTCGATTTCGTCGGTGACGGAGTCGAGTCGTCGGTCGACGCGCTCGTGGCGCTGTCGCGTCTGGTCGATCTCGCGCCGTTCGCTGCGCAGGGATTCGATCTGGGATTCGAGATCGTCGCGCTCGCTGAGTTTGGTCTCTTGGTGTTCGCGAAGGCGATCGATCGTCTCTTCGATTTCGCTGCGCTGGACCTGGCTGCCGCAGGTCCAACAGCGGACGGTTTCCGCTCCGTCGTCGACTAGCTGGTCGGTGATCGCCTGGTCGGTCGACTCGATGTCGTCGTCGGCCAGCAGCTGTCGGATCTCGGGGTGAGAGCCCTCGAGCATCTCTTCGTTGAACTGGACGATGCTCTGGAGTTGGCTGATAACCCCGTCGATCGACTGGGACTGGCGCTGGAGTCGGTCGATTTCGGCGTCGACTTCCTCGCGGTCGAGCGAGTCGAGTGCGGGGAGGTCTTCCTGTTCGGCTTCGAGGTCGTCGCGTTCCTCGCGCAGGGCGGAGAGGCTCTCGCGTTCGGTTTCGAGGTCGAATCGGACGTCTTCGAGTGCAGAGCGACGCTCGCGGAGTTCGCTGAGTTTCTCCTCGAGTTCGTCCTGGCCCTCCTGTTGGGTGTCTGCGTTCGCTTCGGCCTCTTCAATTGCCGCTTTGACGGCCTCGAGTTCGTCTCGTTTGTCCTCGATTTTCCCCTCGAGATCGGTGCGTTGCTGTTCGAGCGAAGGGAGGTCGTTCTTGAGGGAGTCGAGCCGATCGAGTTCGTTCGAGATTTCGTTTTTCTCGTCGGTTAGCCGCGAGATTTCGCGCTCGATCTCGTCGGTGTCGACCGGTCGAAGGATGATTTCGCGCAGGTCGTCTTCGGTCGTGACGGCGCGACGGGCCGGATTCGATTCCAGCAGGAACGCGTAGAGGTCGGCGAGCTCGGGGTCGTCGAGATACGGCTCGCCGTCGGTAACGACGGTGTTTCCCGTTCGTTTGAGCGTTCGGGTGTAGGTCTGGTCGTCGAGTTCGAGTTCGGCGTATCCCTCCTCGGCGTCGGCCTTGAGGGAGGCTGACGAGCCCCCGAGAGCGGCCATAAACGCCTGGAGAAGCGACGTTCTGTTTGTCGCGTTTCGTCCTGCAAGGACGGTGATCCCCGATTCGAGTTCGATCGTCGTCTCGTCGATCCCACCGATGTTTTGCGCCCGTAATCGTGCCTCATGGGCGACGGACTCCTGTGTAGCCATCATTCGAATTACTTCCTAGCTAGTTGATAAACCTTTGGAGGAATCTCGGCTCGTGGGCCGGGGGTGCGTCGGGTAATCGGTCGACTTCCTGACCGACCGTGAACGTCGTCAGTACAGATACTGAGTCCATAATAGAAATCATATTTATATATTATTCATCCGTCTCAGTCCGATTCTTGTTGGTCTGCTGTCTCCGTCAGTAGATTATATTCGAGTATCATGGCTGTGTATGGGCAATCACCTCCGAAGAACTCGCTTTTCCATCATCAGATTACTATCGTTCAATAGCACACTCTATTTGTCATGTTCTGGTATATGTCTTTATTGTGTCTATTACTCTGTAGTGGCAGTGGTAACGGTATCGTATCACACGTTGTGACCATCACCGGTTCCCTGCCGGCGCGAGTTTATATAGGATACCGCAACCAGCGAGCCCATGGTTTCGGATCGCTCCCGCAGCCTGTCGCGACGCACTGCTTTGCACGGACTCGCCGTCCTCGCCGGGACGACACTTGGCGGACTCGGAACCGGTACTGTCGGCGGTGCTCGCCCGCCCGACACGACCGAGACGCCAGCCGATACCGAGCGTTACGTCGCCGTCGTCGACCGAATCGTCGACGGCGAGCACGTCGTCCTCCTGCTTGAGGAGGACGGACAGATTGTCGACCAACTCGTCGTTTCCAGATCGGAATTCGACACCGTCGCAGAGAGCGACATTCTGGTCGTCATCGTTGCAGACGACGAACTCATCGACTACCGCATCCTTCCCGAGCGCCCGTGTCGCGAGTCGGAAGCACCTGGCGAGGACGCCGACCCGGAGGCCGCCCTGCGATCGCACGCCGGCACTCGCTCGGACGCTACACGTGACTGCCTGTAAGCCAGTGTAGTTACCACTGTTCTTCGTATCGTCACAGCAGCAAACAGTGACAACGAACAGCCGCTAAACGATGAACGAATTTATGTATCGTCCGCCCGATACTGGATTCATGCGACTCTCCGAGAAAACCGTCGTCATCACGGGCGCAGCGGCAGGGATCGGCAAGGCAACCGCCGAACGGTGTGCAGCAGAAGGCGCACACGTCATCGTCACGGATGTCGACAGCGACGGCGGCCAGGCCGTCGCCGACGAACTCGAGAACGCGGACTCGAACGGCACCGCTTCGTTCTACGAACTCGACGTGACCGACAGCGACCAGTTTCACGACGTGATCGACGACATCGCCGAGACGCACGGGCTCGACGTACTCGTCAACAACGCCGGTACCGGCCACCCGGGCGGGAGCCTCGAAGAACTCGAGAACTCGATTCGAGACTTCGTCATCGACGTGAACATCAACGGGGCCTGGAACGGCTGTCACGCCGCGCTTCCCCACATGAAAGAACAGGGACACGGCTCGATCGTCAACGTTGGTTCGCTGGCGAGCATCCTCGGCTTGCCGAAACAGGCCGCGTACTCGATGACGAAAGGAGCCGTCCTCAATATGACCCGTGCGGTCGCTGCTGAAGCGGGCCCGTACGGCGTCCGCGCGAATACCGTCTGTCCCGGCTTTACGGAGACGCAACTCCTCGATCAATACCTGTCTCAGCAGGATGACCCCGAACGGGCCCGCGAGCAGATGGTCGAACAGTACCCGCTCAAGCGCCTCGCCGAACCCGGGGAAGTCGCGGACGCAATTCTGTTCCTGGCGAGCGACGAGGCGTCGTTTATCACCGGTCACGGCCTCGTCGTCGACGGCGGCTTTTCCGCGTAGGCCGACCGATCCGTCGAGCGCCTGCCGAGCGTGGGATCGGTACGGACTCCCCGATATCGCTCTTGTTGAACCGGTCCTCGTGGGAATACACCTCACGGCCCTGCTCGCGCTACTCGTCGACGATCGCCCTCGCGACACCGTCGGCTGGCTAACAGTCGAACTCGGCGCGTGGACGATCGTTCTCGTCTCCGCCTCCGCATACGGCTTCTCGCTGCTCGGGCTCTCGTAATTTTTCTGCCCGTCCTCATGTCTCAGTCCGCCGCTATTGCTCGCGCACCAGCGCCACACTGGCGAGTTTGTCGCCCGCCGTCACCGTCGCCTCCTGTGTCAGCGAGTACAACAGCCCCTCCCGATCCGCCGTCGCCGTCTGCAACACCTCGTACGTCGTCGGATCGTACACCGTTCCGAGTTCAGTGCCGGCCGAAACGAGCCCGCCGAACTCGAGGGTGGGAGCGGGACGGAACAGCCCGGAGTCGTCGGCAGTGACCTGTCCGAGGTGGTTTCGGGCGACGGTTTGCTCGCGGCGTGGCGCGTTTCCGGGAAGCAGTCCGAGCGAGCGACAGACGTTGAGCAGCCCGTCGACGCCGGTTTCGACGGCGTCTTCGACGATCTGTTTGCTGTGCGCGAGTTCAGGTGTGATTGCGGGAACTCCCGCCTCGGCGGCGGCGACGCGGAATTTGCCCGCGAAATCGCGGCGATGCCATTCTTCGGGGGCGTCCTCGCCGGCCTCCTCCGAGAGCAGGATGTCCGTTCCGAACGCTTTGGCGAGGTCTCGAGCGCGATCATCGCCTTCCCGGTAGACGACGTGCGGAAGCAAGTCTGGGCTCCCGGTGTGGAGATCGACGATGGCGTCGGCCTGGACGGCAAACCCCCAGAGGCGGGCGGCCATCCGCTGGTGGAGGCTGCCGTCGGCGTCGCCAGGCCAGACGCGGTTCATGTTGGGGTTGACGCTGTCGAACTGTTCCGGCGCGGTGTAGGAGACGCGGTCGAAGGTGAGCGGGTTTGCGACTGGAACGGCGACGATCGTTCCGGACAGCGACTCCAAGGGAAGCCGGTCGTGAAAGCGCCGGAGGGTTTCGGTACCGTTTATTTCGCGGCCGTGCTGTGCGGCCTGGACATACAGTGTCGGGCCGTCCGCAGAGCCGCTGTAGGTGTGCACTGTCGTCGTGAGCGCGACGCCGGAGGGTAATCGTGCGAGCGTAACCTCCTCGTCGGTGTGCGTTTTGGGGCTCATAGAACTCTTGTACTGTCGTTCTACGGCTGGCGGTATGTAGTTGCGGCCGCCGGTTGCAGAGTGGGGTACTGCTATCTCTGTAAGAGGAACGAAATTACCCGAGGACTGTGGTGGGATAGTAACACCTGCAACAGTTCACCCACCGATCGCATAGCCGTCGTGCGATCGGATGCACAGTGACTTGCAGTGGCTACGATAGTCCGTAGTACGGTCAGTGGCGAGACGCTCACACGCGAAAACCGATTCGGTCGTCTTGCCCGGCGCGATTACCGGATATAACCGAGATCTGCCAGTCGATTCTCTACGTCATCACCGACCTCATTTGTCCCATCAGCGACCGCCGTTGGAGACAGCGAATCGAACGCCTCTGTAACGATCGTTCTCGAATCGCTTGAGTGCGATTCCACGGCAGCCTGGGCACTGATACAGTCGACGGTAGCGATGTCCGGATCTGTCTCCCCACGTACCACGTGCTTCCGAACGGCACCGTCATCTCCAGTCGGTTCGTAAACCGCTTTCCACGGACCGAAATACGGTTCGGGCCGGTCGGGTCGGTCCTCCCTTCGAAGTCGTTCGGTCATCGTGAGGATCGGGCCGTCGAGAAGCGGGTCGTCCGATGGATCGGGGATACTAGCCGGTCTGTCTATAGCCCGCTCTATCGCTGCGGGAATATTGGTCAACGATGCAGGAGCCGTCTCGGTCCGGGACGCGTGTTGCTCCGGCCACTTCACCACCAACGGTACGTGCGTTATCTCCTCGTGGACGCCCCAACTGTGCGTCACCGCACGGCAGTCCGGGGCCACGAACGACCGCTCTCCGAAACCTTCACCGTGGTCGCTCGTAATAACGAGAAGCGTCTCGTCTAACTCGCCGCGCTCTCGGAGTGCCGTTACAAGCTGTTTGACCACCGCATCTGCCTGTCGGATACCACCGTCGTAGAGCGATTCGAGCGCTTTGAGTTCTCCCCACGGCCGGCCGTTCGAGCCGTAATACTGATCACTCAACGTCCGCCCGGCTAGTGACTCGTGGAGATCCCGGATCCTGTCCCCAGACCAGTTATCGTATTCCGCCGTCGGGATATACGGATAGTGCGCATCGAGCACATTGACACATGCGGCCCACGGTCCGTCCCGTTCGGCTTCCCACTCGAGGAACCTGTCCGCAAATTCAGCACCGTCGGCTTTCTGATAGTCGTGCCATTTGGGATTGAACTCTCGGTAGCCCCGCCAGAACGTATTTGCCAACGCACGCACCGGCTTCCCGGACGTGATCGCGCGCTTTAGATTTCCAGAAACACCTTCTAATTCTTTCACGTCAGTTGGATCGAAAGCATCGAACAAGCGAGCATTTTCTATATTTCCGAAATCGGGGGTTTCAACGGTTTCGAACGACTCGAACAAGTTCGACGCGTTTGCGATGACGTAATTCGGGGTGAACAACCCCGTTTGATACTCATACTCTCGCTTTAGTCTGGTCCAAATTGTTGCTTCAGGTGAGAGCCGTCCCTCATGTTCTGTGATGTTGTGCTCCGGAACGTGGAGTCCAGTCCAGATACTCGCGTGGCTCGCGACGCTATGAATACTCGGCGCACGTGCCTGCCGGTAGACTGTCGCCTGCGCAGAGAACTGTTCTAGCGCAGGAGTTGTACGGTTGTAATGGCCGTGGAGACTCGTATTCTTTGCCCGGACTGTATCTAAGATAACAAGTAGAATATTGGGTTTGTCGCTGTCCGAATCCATCTTTGCTATCTCTCAGTATCGGATTGGAACTGAATAAATTCTTCCCTTATGAACTCTTTATAGAACTGCACTACGATAGAAGCGATTGTCGGCTTTCAGTGGCTACTAGAGATGACCGACCGCTTCCCGAAATATCCCGGACCACACTGGCAAAGACCACTACCGTTTTCACGCGTCCCATCGTCGCCGACGTATGGGCAACGTTACTGCAACCCTGCACACGAACCGCGGCGACATCGAGGCTGAACTCTACGACGACCGTGCACCACGCACTGTGGACAATTTCGTCGGCCTCGCGACCGGCGGCAAGACCTGGACCGATCCCGAGACAGGCGAGGAGATCGAGGGCGAACCGCTGTACGACGACGTGGCCTTCCACCGCGTCATCGAGGACTTCATGATTCAGGGCGGCGACCCGACCGAAACCGGCCGCGGCGGCCCCGGCTACCAGTTCGACGACGAGTTCCACGACGAACTCCGTCACGACGACGAGGGGATTTTGAGCATGGCGAACTCCGGCCCGGACACGAACGGCTCGCAGTTCTTCATCACGCTCGACGCCCAACCCCACCTCGACGACCGCCACTCCGTCTTCGGCAAGGTCACCGACGGGATGGACGTCGTCCGGGAGATCGGCAACGTCGACACGGACCGAAACGATCAGCCCCAGGAAGACGTCGTGCTCGAGTCGGTGTCGATCGACTACGAGTAACCTGCGCTGCACTCGAAATACGAGCTTCCGTTTTACAGATCACCGCTTGACAGCACGCTCGGAGCCGATATTTCGGCGAGGATTGCGTTCGAAATCGAACTTGAATACCATATCCGCCGCTCGACTCCCGCCACCACCGTGGAGCGGAGACGGTTTTAGGATGGTTCGACCCGTACCGATACTATGGGCTGGACAGCCGCCGATATCCCCGACCAGTACGGCCGGACGTTCGTCGTCACCGGCGCAAACAGCGGCCTCGGTCTCGAGACCACGCGCGAACTCGCCCGCAAGGGTGCAACCGTGATCATGGCCTGTCGAAGCGTCGAACGCGGCGAGGCCGCGGCTGACGACGTTCGCGACGACCTCTCGCGCGTCGAGGGCGACCTCCGCGTCGAACAGTGCGACCTCGCAAGCCTCAACTCTATTCGCGAGTTCACAACTCGGCTCGGCGACGAGCGAATCGACGTGCTCGTTAATAACGCCGGCGTTATGGCGATTCCGCGCTCGGAGACCGAGGACGGCTTCGAGACGCAGTTCGGCGTCGATCACCTCGGCCATTTCGCACTCACCGGCTTGCTGCTCGACAATCTCCACCTCGACGACGAGGCGGATTCGCGCATCGTCACCGTCTCCAGCGGCGTTCATGAGAGCGGCGACATCGACTTCGACGACCTGCACCACGAGGAGTCGTACGACCGCTGGGAGGCCTACGGCCAGGCGAAACTGGCGAACGTGCTGTTCGCATATGAACTCGAGCGCCGGCTACTTACCGCGGACCTGAACGCGAAGAGCATTGCCGTCCACCCAGGGTATGCAGCCACGCAACTCCAGATTCGCGGCCCCGAACAGAGCGGCAAGCGATTTCGAAAGCTCGCAATGAGGCTCATGAATACGCTGGTGGCGCAGTCGGCCGAACGGGGCGCACTACCGTTGTTGTACGCTGGGACTGCGCCGGACGCCGAGGGCGGCGCGTACTACGGTCCCGGTGGGCTCGCGAATATGCGCGGCACGCCCGACCGCCAGGCCTCTTCGGACCGTTCCTACGACCGTGAAACGGCTCGCCGTCTCTGGGATGTTTCGCGTGAGTTGACGGGCGTTACGTACGATCTCCCGCGGCCGGCGGCCGAGCGCGCCTCTCCCTGAGCGCCCTGTGGTTCCATAACTATTTTGAATAGTTCGCGGTAAGCATTCGTATGCTCTCTCGAGACACAACCGTTCACATCGGGGCGGTACTGTCGGGTCTTTTCGTTCTGGTGCTGGCCGACTATCTCGCTATCGGGCTCGAAACCGGCCCGGGATCGGTCGCGGTATTCCTGCTGTTCTACGGGCTCGTTCTCGGCGGCGCGCACTTGGTCCTCGCTATCCGCGGCGAGGATGGCCTGATTCCGGTCGAAGCGAGATGGCGGTACGTCGCCATGCTTGTCGTCGTGCTGGGTGCGGGTGCAGCGATCCAGTATGCCGGTTCGAGTTCAATCGGATCGACCGATCTCGAACTCCGGACCGTTGGACTCGCAGTGATCGCTCTCGCGGTAGTCGCGTACCTTGTGAACGAGTCGGTCGCCGGGTATCGCGCGTCCCGACCTCGGTGAAGCGCCCCAGAGGGCTCGCGACGAGTTCAGGATCGAACCTGACGCGGCTCGAGAACTCGTTCCGGAAGCGCGTTCGGCATCCAACCGTAACGCGAAAGGTGACGCAGTCGAACAGTTATATAATGACCGACGGCGATGAGAACGGCGGCGAGATCCAGCGCGCGAGCGATGTCGGCTCGGCCGATGCGCCCTCGATCGAGGAAAAGCCCTACAAGATCATCTTCGAGGCCAACAAGTGCTTCGGGGCCGGCAAGTGCGCCGAAGTCAGCGACAACTGGGAGATGTCGCTCGCCTCGGGTATCGCCAAACCGAACACCTACTTCATCGACGAGGCGGACTTAGACCACAACGTTCGCGCTGCCGAGATTTGCCCGGCGAAGAAAGACGAGGGCTGCATTCACGTCATCGACCGCCGGACCGACGAGGAGATCGCGCCGGACCCGCACGGGGACGGGACGTTGAGCGTCGACTGGTAACCGAGACCGGGTTTCGATCGGGCGATTCGGTCGACGCACACCGAAACGCACATTGTAGCGGGGCGGATATCCCCGAGTGCGCTTTTGCGCGAGGGTAGCCAAGCAGGCCAACGGCGGTGGGCTTAAGACCCGCTCCCGTAGGGGTCCGAGGGTTCAAATCCCTTCCCTCGCATGCCGACTCGAACGCCGGTGAGAGTCGTGTATGCGAACGGAGGGATTTGAATCAGGGAGAGAAGGCGCGCACAGCGAAGTGAGCACGCCTTCGCGTGGTTCAAATTCTTTCCTTCGCGTTATACGAGACATCCCCTGTCCCTGCGAACGACCACAGGCAGGACAATCGAATAGAAAGCCAGTCACACGGAGCAGTTGGTCCCACCAACGACGACCGGTCGACCGCAGAGCACCGGGCCAGCAGCGCGCTCAGAACGGGTACTCCCGCGGCTCGCGCTGGACCGAGATCCACTTCGTCGTCGTGAGTTCGTCGAGGATCGAGTCGCCGTTGTAGCGGCCGACGCCGGACTGTTTCATGCCGCCGAAGGGGACGTGTGGTTCGTCGTTGAGCGGCTGGTCGTTGATGTGGACCATGCCGGTTTCGATCCCGTCCGCAATCGTGCGGGCCTGCTCGAGATCCTCGCTGTGGACCGAGCCCGAGAGGCCGTGGATCGTGTCGTTTGCCAGTTCGATCGCCTCCTCGTCGCTCGAGTAGGGAATCACGGGAGCGACGGGGCCGAAGTGCTCGTTTTCCGCCGCAGCCATGTCGTTATCGGCGGCAGAAAGCACTGTCGGCTCGACGACGAGTTCATCGTGATCGCCGCCGGTTTCGAGCGTGGCTCCCGCCTCGATCGAGTCGTCGATGTACTCGACGATCTGGTCGCGCTGGCTCTCGTCGATGATTGGGCCGATGATGGTGTCGTCGTCGGACGGGTCGCCGGTGGGGAGACTTGCCGCGCGGTCGGCCAGGCGCTTAACGTACTCGTCGTACAGGTCCTCGTGGACGAGATGGCGGTTGATCGAGATGCAGGCCTGGCCCTGGTGGAGGAACGAGCCGAAGACACCGCCGTCGACGGCCCGGTCCAGGTCGGCGTGCTCGGTGACGACGTGGACGTTGTTGCCGCCGAGTTCGAGGGCGGGCAGCGCACAGGTTTCGGCGGCCTGGCTGGCGACGTGCTGGCCGACTTCCGTCGAGCCCGTGAACGCGAGCATGCGAGGGATCTCGTGGCCGGCGACCGCAGCGCCGATGTCGGAGCCGGCTCCGGGAATCACGCTGAGCACGCCCTCGGGAAGCCCGGCAGCTTCGAAGATGCGCGCGAGCAGCAGGCCGCCCGTGACCGGCGTGTTCGAGGCAGGTTTGAGGACGACGGCGTTCCCGGCTGCGATGGCGGGCGCGACGGCGCGCATCGAGAGATGCAGCGGGAAGTTCCACGGCGAGATGACGCCGACGACGCCGACCGGCACGCGAACGGCGGTGTTCTCTTTGCCGGGGACGATCGACTCCGAATGCTGTCCCGCCATCCGGAACGGGTAACTCGCCGCCTCCTGCATCATCCCGCGGGCCGTCTGGAGTTCGGCGTTGCCCTTGACCCGCGTGCTCCCGGACTCGCGGGCGAGCAACGCCAGGATCTCCTCGCGGTTCTCGCGGATGAACTCGAGGGCTGCGGTTACGACCTGTGCACGCACCTGTGGCGGCTGTTCGGCCCACGACTCCTGGGCCTCGGCGGCGGCCTCGTAGGCCCGGTTGACGTCATCTGGCGTCCCGGCGGGAACGGACGCGAACGCCTCGCGCGTATAGGGGTTCTCAACTGTGATCGAATCGCGGTCGCCCGGTGCTGTCCACTCGCCGGCGAGATACAGCGCGTTCCAGCCGAACTCGGATTCGGGACTCAGTGATCGTTCCGTCATGGAGTGTGGTTTGCTACCAGGTCCGAAAAGCGAGCAACCAGCAATTGCAACCGTGCACTTCGTTCGGGTACGGCAAACACTCGATCCGTTCGACCTGCAGAGAGTCGCTCGCGTTCGGTGACTGCCGCGCGAGCGGCCCATAGCGGACAGCAACAGTCACGAGCGAACCGGTAATCGCAGTCACCACCGTTCACAGCCGAACGGATGGCGACCGCTACTGCTGAGCGTGAAAGAGGTACATCGTCGCGGGACCGAAGACGACGACGAACACCGCAGAGAGCCCGAGAACGATGATAACATCCCCAGCCGTGGCGGTACCGTGCATCAGCCCGCGCATCGCCGTGACCAGGTGACTGACGGGGTTGATCGAGACGAATGCCTCGAGCCACCCGGGCATCGTCCGCGGATCGACGAAGACGTTGCTGATGAACGTAAGCGGGAACAGGATCAGCATGCTCACGCCCATGAGCGACTCCGGCGTTCGCATGATGAACCCGAGCGCCGTCCAGATCCACGATAGGCTAAACGAGAACACCAGCAAGAGCGCGACTGCCGAAATCACGCCGATTGCGCCGCCCTCCGGACGGAACCCGAGCAGCAGGCCGAGTCCGATGACCATCGTCGAGGCGATCGTGTACCGAACGGCGTCCCCGAGCAGGGCACCGACGATGACCGACGGCTGCCAGACCGGCATCGTTCGGAAGCGATCGAAGACGCCCTCGTCGATGTCGTCGTTCAGCGTGACGCCGGTGTAGATCGTGATGAACACGACCGTCATGGCCAGGATTCCCGGCAAGAGCTCCTGGAGATACGCGCTCGTCGAACCGGCGAGCGCGCCGCCGAACAGGTAGGTAAACAGCAGGAGGAACATGATCGGGAAGACGGTCACGTCGAACAGTTGCTCGGGGACGTGCTTGATCTTCAGGAGCGCCCGCCAGCCGAACGTGAGCGAGGCCGACACCGCACTCGGCCGTGGTGGACGCGGACTGTCCGACACCGCCGCGTGAAGGGTGTCGACGTTGGGATCCGGCTCGGCAGCCGGGTCCGAGTGCAGTTCCGTATCCGCGGCCGTCGGCGACCGTTCGGCGGTCATTCGACCCCCTCCTGACGCATCTCGTCGCCAGTCGTCGCGTCCCGATCCGCACCACCGCGCGTCTGTCGATCGGTCACTTCGAGGAAGAACTCGTCCAGACTCGGCTGGCCGAGCGTGAACTCGGTGACTTCGATGCGCGATTCTGCGAGCGCGTCGAGTGCCTGGGTGACGCGATCGGAGTCTTCGATCCGAGCGAAGAGGGCCGCCGGATCGGACTCGAGTTCAACTGGCGCGTCGAGGACTGAGGTCAGCACGTCCCTGGCTGCGTCGCGGCACTCGGGGTCACGCAACCGGACCGACAGGACGCCGGAACCGACGGAGGCTTTGAGTTCGCCGGGCGTGCCCTCGGCGATGATCCGTCCCTCGTCGATGACGGCGATCCGGTCGGCTAACTGGTCGGCTTCGTCCAGGTACTGGGTGGTTAGCAACACCGTGGTTCCGTTGGCGACCAACGCGCGGATGATGTCCCAGACCTGGTTTCGGTTCCGCGGGTCGAGTCCGGTGGTCGGTTCGTCGAGAAACAGGAGATCCGGCGTGACGACGATGCTCGCCGCGATATCGAGGCGACGGCGCATCCCGCCGGAGTAGGTCTTCACCTGCCGGGTCGCCGCCTCGGTCAGCCCGAAGGCATCGATGAGTTCATGCGTGCGCTCGGCGGCCTGCGCTCGGGAGTAGCCGAGCAGGCGAGCCAGGAGGACGAGGTTCTCGCGGCCGGTGAGATCCTCGTCCACCGAGGCGAACTGGCCGGTCATGCTCACGCGACGACGGACTGCGTCGCCGTCGGTCGCAACGTCGTGTCCGAACACTCGCGCCGTGCCTGCATCGGGTTGTAACAGCGTCGCGAGCATGCGAATCACGGTCGTCTTGCCGGCCCCGTTGGGACCGAGAAGCCCGTAGATGCCACCGGCCGGGATAGCCAGGTCGATGCCGTCGACGGCTTTCGTCTCGCCGAAGTGTTTGACGAGCCCCGTTGTTTCGATGGCGAGGGGGTGCTCGCGTTCCGTTTCGGTCGCGGTCTGCGCTGTCGTCGCGGTATCGGTCGGATCGGTTTCATTGGTCGTGCCGCGAGCACCCCGATCCTGTTGCCGGTCGCCGGTTACCGACGCGGCTCCGTTGCGGGTTGACACCGTCGAGGTCGCGCCGGCACTCGAGTCACGCTCGCGATCGACGGCGTTCGTCGGTGACGTGCGTTCGGTCATCCGACTCCCTCCGTTTCCATGAGTCGGGGCCGATTTCGGGCGAAGCACTCCGCTGTCGTCGTTTTGGGATGGGTAGAACGATTCATACGCGCTCCTCAATGTGAGTACAGTTCGCACACGTATGAACCTGCGCCAGGCGGAGTGAAAGTGATAAAACGAGGCGCTGAAATCCGCTACATTCGGGAGGTACGGGCCCTATCTATTCACTTTCGCTCCCCGACACAATCGCCGGCCGGAGACGGTTCCCGACCGATCGAGTTCAGTCACTCGCCGTCTGAAACGACAGGTCGAGCGACGGCGCGGAATTGGTAAGTGACCCCATGGAGATCACGTCGACGCCCGTGGCGGCGTAGTCGGCGACGGTTTCGAGCGTGATTCCGCCGCTCGCCTCCGCCAGCACGCTCTTGTCGTCGAGTAGCGAGACCGCCTCGCGGGTTTCCGCGGGGGACATGTTGTCGAGCAGGACGATATCCGCACCGGCCTCGGCGGCTCGGGGCGCGTCACCGGCGGTCTCGACCTCCACGTCGAGTTTCGTCGCGAACGAGGCCCGCTCGCGAAAGTGTTCGACGGCACCCTCGAGCCCCATCTCCGCAATGTGGTTGTCCTTCACCATGACCATGTGCGAGAGGTCAAGCCGGTGGGTGTCGCCGCCGCCGGCCACCACGGCGCGCTTCTCGAGTCCGCGCAGGCCGGGCGTGGTCTTCCTGGTCGCGGCGATCCGCACGTCGTCGGATTCCGTTCGGGCTTCCTCGACAGCTCGGCGAGTTCGCGTCGCGATGCCCGAGGCGTGGCCGGCGAGGTTGACGGCGACGCGCTCGCCGCGGAGCACGTCGCGGGCCTCGCCCTCGACGGCAAGGAGTTCGTCGCCGGCATCGACCCGTGTACCCGTCTCGAGTCGGTCCGTCACGGTCACGCCGATGAACTCGAAGACCGCCGCCGCGGCCTCGAGTCCCGCGACGGTGCCGGCCTCCTTGGCGACGAGTTCACCGGTCGTCTCGCCGGGGACCTGGTTCGTCACGTCGTGGTGGCCGACGTCCTCGCGGAGCCAGCGCTCGATTTGTGCGTCGGTGATCATCGGTGCTCAATCGTTCGCCGTCTGCTCCGGCGCTGGCTCGTCTTCGACGACGGAGTGACACCCCACCGACTCCGGATTCTCGCCCGCGGCGCGCGCGATCAGCAGCGCGACGACGCTCGCGTTCCGGAGTTCGTACAGGTCCCGCGCCGTCCGGGTGCGGATGTAGGCGTCCACCTCGCCCTTGAGCCGCCGGAGGACGGCACCCGCGCGAGCGATTTCGTCGGGGTCGCGCTCCAGCCCGAGGAACTCGTCCATCGTCCGCTGGAGGCGCGTGAACTTCTCGGCGGCGAAGCGCTCGGGAAGGTCGGGATCGCGATTGCGCAGGTCGGGTGCTTCGACGATCTCGGGTTCGGCTCCGGCTGTGGCTGCATCCTCGCCGGCCCGCAGCCCCCAAACCAGTCCCTCCAGCAGACTCGTACTCGCCAGTCGGTTCGCGCCATGGACACCCGTCCGTGCGCACTCGCCAACGGCGTAGAGCCGGTCGAGCGACGTGCGCCCGCGGTCGTCGACCGCAACGCCGCCACAGAGGAAATGCTCGCAGGGCGCGACGGGAATCTCGTCGCCGTCGATCCCGCGATCGCGACACGTCTTGGCGATGCCCGGGAACTCGTCGCTGAACTCGAGCGGGCTCACGTCGAGGACGACCTCACCGGTCGCCTCACGCTCGGCTTCGACCGCGCGAGCGACGACATCCCGCGGCCCGAGTTCAGCGTCGGGATGGTAATCGGGCATGAAGCGCTCGCCGTGGGCGTTCCGGAGGAGCGCGCCCTCGCCGCGCAGCGCTTCGGAGAGCAGGAACGGGGTTTCGCCTGCGTACGCGGTCGGATGGAACTGGACGAACTCGAGGTCGGCCACGTCCGCGCCGGCCAGTGCGGCCATGGCGATGCCGTCGCCGGTGGCGTCGTCGGGGTTGGTCGACCGACTGTAGAGCGCGCCGATGCCGCCGGTTGCGAGGATCGTCGTCCCGGCGTAGATCGGCGTTCCAGTTGCGTCTTCGTCGCTGACGACGCCGTGAACGCGGCCTTCGTGGGTAATCAGTTCGAGCGCAGCCGTGTCCTGTCGGACCTCGATGCGCTCGTGATCGTCGACGTGGTTCAGGAACGGGCGCAGGATGTGGGTGCCCGTCGCCGCGTCGACGTGGAGGATGCGCCGCTCGGAGTGGGCCGCCTCGCGGGTGTAGTCGAGTTCACCGGCAGCCGTCTCGTCGAACTCGATGCCGAGAGTGTCGATGAGCACGTCCTCGACCGCCTCGTCGGCGGTTTCGATGAGGACGTCGACGGCGTCGGGGTCGGCGGTGTCGTCGCTGGCTGCGATGATGTCTTCTTTGAGCGCGGCGGGGTCGCCGCGGGTGGTCGAGATGCCGCCTTGCGCCCAGTCGGTGCTGGCGTCGTCGGGTCGCTCGGCTTTGGTCAGGAGCAGGACTTCGGCACCCGCACGGGCCGCTGCGAGGGCGGCCGAACAGCCGGCGATGCCGCTGCCGACGACGAGTACGTCCGTGGTTTCGGGGGTGTCGGTAGCTGTCATCGGTACGATCGTTAGATGTCGAGCATTCGGTCGAGTGCGACCGTCGCGAGTTCTTTTTCGGCGGGCGCGACTTCGATTACGTTGCGTTTGCGGCCGGCGACGAGTTCTTCGAGCACCCAGGTGAGGTAGTTGGGGTCGATCTGGCGCATGGCGTTGCAGTCCATGCAGGCGTCGCCGCAAAGCGGCAGGACGTTCACCTCGGGATGCCAGCGCTGGAGGTGGTTCGTCAGGTGGATTTCGGTGCCGATGGCCCACGTCTCGCCAGGATCGGCGGTGGCGACGGTGTCGCAGATGGTCGCCGTCGAACCGACGCGGTCGGCGGCCGCGACGACTTCGCGGCGGCACTCGGGGTGGACGACGACCCGCGCGTTCGGATGCTCGTCGCGAACCCGGTCGATGTGATCCGTACGGAACCGCTCGTGGACCTGACAGTAGCCGTCCCAGAGGATGATGTCGCTGTCTGCGACTTCCTCGGCATCCTTGCCGTCGGGGTCCCAGGGGTCCCACTCCGCGATGTCGTCTTCCATGCCTAGCCGGTGGGCGGTGTTCTCCCCGAGGTGCTTGTCGGGTAGGAACAGCACTTTGTCGCCGCGGTCGAACGCCCACTCGAAGGCGCGGTGGGCGTTCGAGGAGGTACAGACGAGGCCGCCCTGGCTCGCACAGAAGGCCTTCAGATCGGCGTAGGAGTTCATGTACGTGATCGGAATGATGTCGTCGTCCGGCGCGGCCGCCGTGATTTCGGCCCAGGCGGCGTCGACCTGCAGCGCCTCGGCCATCCCCGCCATCGGACAGGAGGCCTCCATGCTCGGGAGGATCACCGTCTGATCGTCGTCGGTGATGATGTCCGCGCTCTCGGCCATGAACGTCACGCCGCCGAAGATCACGTACTCGGCGTCGGCTTTGGCGGCTTCCTTCGAAAGTTGGTAGGAGTCGCCGACGAAGTCCGCGTGCTCGACGATTTCGCGCCGCTGGTAGTTGTGTCCGAGGATCACGACATCGTCGCCGAGTTCAGCGAGCGCGGCGTCGATGCGCTCCGTTCGTTCGCTCTCTTCGAGATCCCGATACCGTGGTGGAAGCTGTTCGAGCGAGTCATATTTGAACAGACTCAGATCGGTTTCCAGCTCCGTTGTTTCCATCGTGACCATTGTGTCTCCCAGTAGGTATACTAGCCACATACCGAGCTATTGAATAAGTTTTTCCTTCAATACCTGGTATTGGTGTCCGATAGACGTTTGATGAGACGATTGCGGAGTGCTTCGTCGTCTATCACGGGCAGTAACACGTTCGATACGCAGACTCTCCCGTCCGACGGCACGATTCTTTTCGGCACCGGCCGTCGTAATCGATCGAACAATGGAACTCGAACTCGAGAGGATCTTCGACGAGTTCACCCGGCGCGACTGGGAGCGCGAGCCGGTAGAGGGAACGGTTCGGCTCGCAATCGTCGGCGTCGGCGGCTTCGCGCGAAACCGGGCGATTCCGGCAATCGCCGAGAGCGAGTACTGCGAGTCGACGCTGCTGGTCACCGGCTCGCCCGACCAGCGACGGTTATTGGCCCAGACGTTCGATATTGGTCACGTCATCACCTACGACGCCTTCCTCGCGGGTTCCCACACCGAGGCGTACGATGCGGTCTACGTCGCAACGCCGAACGCGCTACACGGGCGCTACGCGGCCGCTGCAGCCGACCTCGGCACCGGCAAGCACGTCATCTGCGAGAAGCCGCTCGAAACGACGCCCGATCGCGTCCAGACGATCATCGACGCCTGTGACGACGCCGGCGTGACGCTGATGACGGCCTACCGCCTCCAGACCGAACCCGCCGTCCGTCGCACGCGCGAACTCGTCTCCGCGGGCGTTATCGGCGATGTCGTCCAGATCCACGCCGGATTCTCGCACCCGCTGTTGGCCGCGACCGGCCCTGATACCTGGCGGCTCGATCCTGAACTCGCCGGCGGGGGCGTGCTCGTCGACCTTGGCATCTACCCGTTGAACACGACGCGGTTCATCCTCGGCCGCGATCCGACCGGCGTGTACGCGACGACGGCCTCGAATACTGATCCCGTCTCGACCGGCGTCGACGAACACGTCACCTTCCAACTCGAGTTCCCGACCGACGCGACCGCGTCCTGTACCGCGAGTTTCGACGCGCACGCGAACAGTTGGCTCGAACTGATTGGAAGCGGCGGCGTGATTTCGATCAGATCTCCGTTTGGCGGGGTCGTCCCTCAGGAGATAGTCGTCGAGAGCGGTGATGTTCGCATGGAACACACCGGGCCGCCGGTCGACGAGGTCCGCGAAGAGTTCGATTACTTCGGCTACTGCGTGCTCACTGGCGCGACGCCAGAACCCGACGGCGCGGACGGTCTCATCGACACCCGTGTGATCGAGGCGGCCTACGAATCGGCAGAGACCGGCTGTCGCGTCGACCTCGAGTGAGGCGGCTGCCGGACGCCATCCGAACAGGATCTCTGGCGCGTTACTAGATGGGGGACGAGTAGAACGGCGGATAGCAAAACACAACGGGACGATATCGCCAGCACCTGCTCGCTACAACCGCGCCGGCGCGAGTGCATCGATCGTCGTCTCGGCCACTGAACTCGACGCCGGCTCCGGCACGACGATGATCGGACGGTCGATACCGGTCTCCGAGAGGAGCGTCCGGAGTTGGTCGCGGGCGTGCTCGGGCGTTCCGGCGACGCCGAGGTCGGCGAGCATCTCGTCGGTCACCGCCGCCGTCGCCTCGCCGGTGTCGCCTCGCCGCCACGCTTCGGCGATTCGCTCCGCCTGATCGGGGAACGTCATCGAGACCGCGCGCCGGTACCCGTCTCCGCTGCCGACGTAGTAGGCGATGTGCTGGCGGAGGGTGTCGCGCGCCTCTCGGGAGTCCTCGCTGACGGCGGACGGGACGTACGGCGCGATCGTGATCTCGTCCGGGTTTCGATCGCGCTCGCGCGCGGCGTCCGCGACTTCCTCGAACGCCTCGTCGAGGTGCGAAAACGGAATGTTGTGCGGAATCCAGCCGTCGCAGAGGCGGCCGACGACGCGGCGGTTCGCCGGGCCGAGGCCGGCGTGGTAGATCGGCACCGGCGCGTCGAGCGAGGGAAAGTCCGCGGCCGAAAGGAGTTGGCCCTCGTAGGAGACGGGGTCCCCGTCGCCAGCGGTAAACCGCCGGATCAGCTCGATCGTCTCGTGGGCGCGCCGAACGGGCCGGTCGAACGAGCGGCCGTGCAGGTCCTCGACGGCCTTCGGCGTGCTCGTCCCCAGTCCGAGTGTGAACCGGCCGTTCGACGCGCGCGAGAGCGAGGCGGCAGTCATCGCGAGGACGGCCGGCGTCCGGGAGTAGACGTTCAAAATCGCGCTGCCGAGTTCGATCTCCTCGGTCCGGCAGGCCATCTCGGTGAGTTGGACGACGCCGCTTGCGCCCCGGAGTTCGCCGACCCAGACGGCGTCGTATTCGCGCTCTTCGGCGCGGACGGCGACGTCCGCCTGATCGACGTCCCCGAACGACGTTACCATGAGCCCGATTTTCATGATCGGTAGCTACACGCGTATCGATAAAAGAGTCTCTGGTCGCACGAGCCGACCGCGCTCTCCAGTCAGACGTATCAGTGCAACGAAGCAACTCACCGCGACAGGAGTTCGGAGAGGTGGAACGTATCCGCCCGTTCCGATGCTGGGCGACGGGAGAACGGAGACACGGAGATTGTGACGCCACTGCCGGCGTTCAGGCCACCATCGCGACGGTCATCCATCCGCCGATGAGGAGCAGGAACGCGCTAATGGCGAGCCAGGAGAGGTACTGTTTCGCGAGCAGGCGGGCCGCCCCGTCCTGCGACGAATCGGAGACGACGAACGCCGGCGACTCCGGACGATCCTCGATGACGGCGCTGATATCGCGCATCGTCTCCCGCGCCTCGACGTCGTAGCGGGACCGGCCGAAGACGTAGGCGTCATCGCCCGGTTCGAGCCGCCGCTCGTGGTACTTCCGGTCGTTTCCCGTCGCGAGTTCGACGACGCCGAGGTCGAGGGAGGTGTTCTCGGATTCGAGGTCGGATTCGGTTTCGAGGAACCGGCGGATCGGCTCCGGTTCGGGATCGCCGCCGTCGACGTCGGCGGTGACCGCGGTCGAAAGCGCCAGGTCGGCACCGGCGGGATCGACGCGGACGCTCGCCGTGCGGTCTTCGAGTCTGAACGGGACGGCGGCGGCCCCCTCGTCGACGGTGTTCCACGACGAGTTCTTCCCGCTGGACTGGAGTTCTTCGACCTCGAACTCGTAGGCGAGACACGGCGTCTCGCTCAGCGGGGCCGTCACGGTCCCGTCGAGTTCGCTGGCGGTGCCCTCGATTTCGACCGGCTCCTCGGCGCGTTCGACGGCGATCACGTCAGTGGTATCGCCGCGGTAGACGTGGTAGGCGGGTCGTAACTGCAGCCCGGTGTATGCGAGGGCGATGACGCCGACGAGGAAGAGGGCGGTTCCGAGCATCTCTCAGTTGGATCTCTCAACTTGACACAATAACGGTAGCGGTTCCGGGTGCGTGCCGGGTTCGAGTTTCGCGCCCGAACGCTCGATCCTATTCGCGCCGAAGCGCCTCGATCGGGTCGACCCTGGCGGCTCGCCAGGCCGGATAGAGGCCGGAGACGACGCCGACGCCGATACCGACGGCGGCGGCGATGGCGATCCAGTCGACCGGGTAGACCATCGGCCAGTCGACCAGTTGGACGCCGAGGTAGCCGACGCCGAGTCCGAGGGCGATCCCGAAGACGGCACCGATCAACCCGAGCACGACCGCCTCGACGAGGAACAACTGCATGATGTCGCGCCTCGTCGCGCCGACGGACTTCATGACGCCGATCTCGCGCGTTCGTTCGGTGACGCTGACGATCATGATGTTCGCGATGCCGATCGAGCCGACGACGAGCGCGATCGCGGCGACGGCGGCGACGAAGCCGGTCAGCTGATTGACGAGGTCCATGAACTGGTCGATCGTATCCTCTATCGTCTGGACCGCGATGTCCTCGTCGTCCTGCTTCAGCTCGGCCGCGTGGGAGTCGTCTCGGAGGTAGTCGGTCACGGCGTCCTGCGTCGAATCGAGCCGTTCGAGACTCTCCGCACCCACCTGCAGCGACGGATACGCGCGTTCGGTCTCCCCGTCGGGCGTCTCTATCGTCGTCGTGTAATGTGCCTCTGCGGGAAGGTAGAGTTGCGGCGGCGTCTGTCCGCCGAGTTCACTTTCGGTGACGCCCGTCACCGTGACCGTCGTCGTTTCGCCGTCCTCGAACGTGAGCGTCATCTCGTCGCCGGCCGAGACGTTCTCTTCGAACGCCTGACTCGCCTGTTCGTTGATGACCGCCTCGTTTGCGGCCGCACCGTCGAAGGCCTCGCCGTCGACGAACGTCGAGAACTCGAACGAGTCGGCCGTCGTCGCTTGTACGTCGACGACGCCGGTCACCTGCTCGTCGCCGGTCCCCGTCTGGATCACGTCGAGCGGCCCCTGCGGCGCGACGAACTCGACGCCGTCGATCTCTTCGAGCGCCTCGATGTCGCTCTCGGTGTATATCGGGGTCTGTACCGTCAGAATGCCGAACCCGTTCTCCGGCTCGGATTGGGTCTGGACGACCATCACCGGCTCCTGGTCGGCCTCGATGTCCCCGACGATACTCTCGGAGAAGCCGGAGCCGAGGACCATGAACGTGATCACCGCCGCGATGCCGATAATCACGCCGAGGGTCGTCAGCGTCGACCGGAGTTTGTGGGACGTGATCGACCGCCAGCTAATCCGCAGGCTCTCACGGAGGTTCATCGTCCGGACCGGCGCTTGCGTGAGCGCATCCCGCCTCGCTACGGCCACGAGCCAGTTAGTGGTTTCAACCGGTTGCCGACGGTGTCTGTCTCGCGAGCGTACTACTGGAGTCCGGTCGCCTCTTCGCGGCCGTCGAAGACGAGTTCACCGTCGACGACTGTCATCGCGACATCGATCTCGTCGATCCGATCCGGGTGCTCCCACGGGGAGTCCTCGAGCACGACGAGATCGGCCCGCTTGCCGACCGCGACGGTGCCGAGGCGATCCTCGTCGAAGCCGGCGTCGGCACCGCCGCGAGTGTAGGCCCGAATCGCCTCGGTGACCGAGAGCCGCTGTGACGCCGTCGCCGCGGTGACGGCGTGGTGAATCCCCAGCAGCGGGTCGAGCGGCATGCAGTCCGACCCGAACGCGAGCGGGACGCCCGCCTCGAGAACTCGGCGGAACCGGTTGGTCCGCGTCCGGCGCTCCTCGCCGAGTCGCTGCTCGTAGAGGCCGCCCTTGTCCGCCCAGCGGTGGAAGTTCGGCTGCATCGAGGCGACGATTCCCGCGTCGGCCATGCGAGCGAGTTGGTCGTCGGTCGCGAGTTCGGCGTGTTCGATACGGTGGCGCGCCCCGGCCGGGTCGGATGTCGCTTCGAGCAGCGAGAGGGTTTCCTCGATGGCTTCGTCGCCGATGGCGTGGATCGAAAGCTGGCGGTCCGCGGCGTCGGCGCGGTCGACGATGGCCGCGAGGTCGTCGGGGTCGACGACCCACTGGCCGCGATTGGCGTTGTCGCTCGCGCCGTCCTCACTCTCGTCGGCATCAACGGCTGCCGCGTCCTCATCCGCGCTGACGTACGGCTCGAACACCTTCGCCGTCTCCCCGCCGAAACTCCCGTCGGAGAAGGACTTGATCGCACCCACGCGGACGAACTCGTCGCCCGCGTTCGTCGGGAGGCCGACGGCCGCGAGATCGTCGAGGTAGTCGCTCCAGTAGTTGATTCGAACGCGCAGCGGAAGCTCGCCCGCGGCCGCCAGCTCGAGGTAGGCGCGGGCGGCCGTCGAGCGCTGGACCATGTCGTGGACGCCGGTGACGCCGCGGGAGACGGCGTACTCGGCGGCGGCCGCGATGATCTCTCCCATTGCTGCGGGGCCGGCGGCGACCGCGTCTCTGAGAACGCCAACTGCATCCTCGACGACGACACCGGTCGGCTCGCCGTCCGCGAAGCGAACGTCGTCCTCGGGGAGGTCGTCCCGGAGTCGGTCGAGGGCGACCGAGTTCAGCGAGGCCGTGTGCACGTCGACCCGGAACGCGGCGACGGGGTGCTGATCGCTCACTCGGTCCAGATCCTCGCGCGTGAGGTAATCCGTCGCGTCCGCCCACGTGCTCTCGTCGTAGCCGAAGCCGAGGAGCCAGTCGTCGGGCTCGTCCCCGCGCTTGCGTTCGCCCACGGTCTCGTCGTCACCCCCCGGGGAATCCGCCTGTGCGGCGAGCGCATCAAGGGCTCCTGCCCGGCTCTCAACGGCCGAGAGATCGGCGTGGACCAGTCGCTCGCCCAGGTGGTCGAGATGCGTGTGCGCGTCGATAAACCCGGGTAGAACGGTCCGCCCTTGGCAATCGATCACCGTCGTCTCGACCCCGTCGAGGAACTCGATTTCGTACGTGTCGCCGAGACGGACGAGTTCACCGTCGCGGATCGCGACGGCCTCCGCGACGGTATCGGGGTCGGTCAGGCTGTGAATCTCCCCGTTCGTGAGCAAGAGATCGGCGGCTTCGGTCATAGTCGTCCTGAGGGGCCACGCCGACAAAGAACTCGGTGTTCGAGCGGCGTTCATCGTCCGTTCCGCTCCCCGGACCGCCGCGCAGACAATCAGCAACCCTTAGGACGCATCGCCGTCTCCACCAACGCATGACCGCAACCGATCCGGACACCCTCGCCGACCGCGTGCAGGACGGCGACCTCCGCATCCACGAACTCGAGGACCACGCCGACCCCGACACTGCGGCCGAGGCTCGCCGATTGCTCGTCGAACGCGAAACCGACGCCGACCTCAGCACTGTCGGTGATTACGCCTTCCCCGCCGAGCAGGCCGAGTCAACCATCGAGAACATGATCGGCGCGGCCCAGATCCCGATGGGCGTCGTCGGTCCCGTCCCCGTCTCGGGCGGCGCGGCCGACGGCGAGCACTACCTCCCCATGGCGACGACCGAGGGTGCGCTCCTGGCGTCGGTCAACCGCGGCCTCTCGGTCATCCGCGACGCCGACGGCGCGGACGCCCGCGTGACGAAGAACGGCATGACCCGCGCCCCCGTGTTCCGCGTCGACGGCGTCGCCGAGGCCGCCGAGACGGTCGAATGGGTCAACGACAACGTCGACGCGCTCCGGGAGGCCGCCGAATCGACCACCAGCCACGGCGAACTCCTCGCCGTCGACACCTACGTCGTCGGCGACTCCGTCTACCTCCGGTTCGCCTACGACACCAAGGACGCGATGGGGATGAACATGGTCACCATCGCCACCCGCGAGGCCTGCGAACTCGTCGAAGCCGAGACGCCCGCCTCGCTCGTCGCCGTCTCGGGCAACCTCTGTTCCGACAAAAAGCCCGCCGCCATCAACGCCGTCGAGGGCCGCGGCCGCTCCGTCACCGCCGACGTCGTCATTCCAGGTGAACTCGTCGAAGAGCGCCTGCACACGACCGCTGAGGCCATCGCCGAGGCCAATACGCGCAAGAACCTGACCGGGAGTGCGAAGGCCGGCAGCCTCGGTTTCAACGCCCACGCGGCTAACGTCGTCGCCGCCGCCTTCCTCGCGACCGGCCAGGACGAGGCCCAGGTCGTCGAGGCCGCGAACGCGATCACGACGATGGAGGCCCGCGAGGCGACAGCGTCGCCTCGGTCCGACAAACGGCGAAGCCGTGAGCGCGAGGACGGCACCACCGACCTCTACGCCGCTGTCTCGCTCGCCTCCCTCGAAGTCGGCACCGTCGGCGGCGGGACGAAACTCCCGACGCAGGCCGAAGCCCTCGACATCCTCGGCCTCCGCGGCGGCGGCGACCCCGCCGGATCGAACGCCGACGCCCTCGCCGAAATCATCGCCGTCGGCGCACTCGCAGGTGAACTCTCCCTGCTCGCGGCGCTTTCCTCGCGTCATCTGGCGAGTGCACACGAGGATCTCGGCCGGTAGTGAATGGAACGTGAAGATGGATGTTGCCGAATCGGTTGCCGGATGATTATCCGGCTATAGCGTTATCTGGCTTCCCGCTCTTATTGGGTCCCTGCGTTTCAAGTAGTCTCGTGCGCGCATCAACGGCCCGTCCCGTGGATAACTTATGGCTTAGTTATGAAATAGTCACGGAAAAGCTAGAAATAGTTTTTACGCTGGTTAGTAAAATAGTGCCGTAGCTATGACGCTCGTCCTCGTAATTGGCATTATTGCGTCAGTGTTTGTCGGATTCAATATCGGTGGATCGTCCACTGGAATCGCGTGGGGGCCTGCCGTTGAAGCAGGGTTGGTAAGAAAAACGACGGCAGCAGGTGCGATGATTTTCTTCGTCTTTCTAGGTGGGTGGACTATTGGCAGAAACGTTATCGACACGCTCTCCAACGGGATCATCACGAGTTCTATTTCGATCGAATCGGGTAGTGCCCTTCTCTTGTGTATTGGGTTGGGAATTCTTCTTGCGAACGTCATTGGCGTTCCAGTTGCGACCTCAATGACGACGGTCGGGTCAATTGCCGGATTAGGGCTTGCGACGGGGACAATTCGATGGGCGGTAGTGGGAGAGATTGTCGTCTGGTGGCTTGTTACGCCCGTTATCAGCTTCTGGGCGGGCGCTGTTATCGGACGATACCTCTACCCATCGCTCGACCGGCGCGTTCGCGTGACCACAAGTCGCGGAGCGCTGTTACGTATCGACCGGGATGGAATCCTACCGACCCTCGCGCTTGGGCCGAACACCACCGCTCAAGAGCTTCTTGGCACAGCTCTTGTCCTCGTTTCTGCCTGCTATATGGCATTCGTTGCTGGTGCGAGTAACGTTCCGAACGTGGTCGCACCAGTCGTAAGCGATGGGGTAGTTGGGGGAGACGCTGCAATCGGTATCGGAACGATTGCAATCGGGCTTGGCGGGTTTACCATTGCTCGTCGGACAATGGAGTCGGTCGGAAGCGACCTCACTGAGATGTCGTTACTCAGCGCGGTCCTCGTCATGCTCACTGCTGCGACGATTACGGGTATTCTCTCTTTCATTGGCATCCCGATCAGCCTCGTAATGGCAACCGTGATGACGATTGTTGGCCTCGGCTGGGGTCGAGCGAGTCGGCTAGTCGTCGAATACGGCGAGCTTCGTGGGAATCAGACTAACGCTACCGAGTCAGTCAAAACAGGAGTGGTCGCCGAGAAAGCGACCGAAAACCACCCACCAACTATAGCCCGAAACGAACAAGCGGCAACGAGCGCGACCGAACTGTTCGATCCGGGGTCCGTCGCGAAGTTCACCTCGGTGTGGATACTTGGTCCGTGTGTTTCGGCGGGACTTTCGTACGCGTTTTTCGCTGTCCTCCCGATTGGTGGATAGCCGAAGCGATGGTTGCCAAACCGTCGTTCGGTACGGCAGACCGGGTCTGTTGTAGCGCATAGAACGCCGACTAACCCCTGAAAGTCAATGCACACCCGATCGCACACCTTTCGTCCGATCGGTGCAAACGGCTTCATTGAATCCGCAGAGGGCAGCGGGTTTCACTGTTTGACGGCTTGTTCGACGTTGTAAACGGCAGCAGTGAGAGTGATTTCACGA
>NZ_AOIL01000049.1:201853-202511 GCF_000337595.1 Natrialba taiwanensis DSM 12281
TGTGCGCGTGATCGTAGGGTGCGAAGACGCGGTGTTTAATCAGCGGTCTCACGCCGTCAGCACGGAGTTCTTCGCGGAAGCTCATATCGCCATAGCCTTTGTCAGCGGCGAGTGTGAGCAGGTCGGCGGCGTTCCGCCGGACGACCTGCGGGCCGATCTTCGTCCCGTTTGGCCACTTCGCACTACAGTGTACGTCGATCACCGCGCCCTGCGCGNACCTGCGGGCCGATCTTCGTCCCGTTTGGCCACTTCGCACTACAGTGTACGTCGATCACCGCGCCCTGCGCGGTATCGACGAGAAACGTCGCCTGTATCGTCCGTACGTCTCGATCGCATCGTTTGAGGGAGTGGCTCGACGCCTGTTGGCGGTCGAAATAGGTGGCGTCGATGGCGGCGTGACCGGACTGATCGAGCAGCTCCGACGAGAGTCGGAGCNAGTGGCTCGACGCCTGTTGGCGGTCGAAATAGGTGGCGTCGATGGCGGCGTGACCGGACTGATCGAGCAGCTCCGACGAGAGTCGGAGCAGTTCTCTCCAGATCCGCATCGGTGCTCGATCAAACGACTTGTACAGTGCGGATGGACCAGGGAACTCGCCGCGCTCGAGAACGAGCGCGGCTCGGACCCGCTCCATCTCCTCGGCCCAATCGAGGACTTCGA
>NZ_AOIL01000050.1 GCF_000337595.1 Natrialba taiwanensis DSM 12281
GAATCTTCTGCACAAAGACGCCTCTTCCGCTTCACCTCAATCGTTCTGACGACTTACCCCGATGCCGTCCGTGGATTCAATAGAACCGTGCAAACCGTTTCAGTTGTTACTATCGGCTCTATTCCCTCGGCTTTCTATGTGCCAGAGACGTTCGGCTCACCGTCGAGTTCAGCTCACGACGCGGCCGTCGGACGAGCGCGCAGCGTCGCGATCCCGATGTACGCACCGCTGCCGACGAACACGAGGAGCCCCACGAGCGCCTGCGGGCCGGCCGTCGCGAGCAAAAAGGCCAGCAGTCCAACGGCTGCGCCGCCGTGAGCCGCGGCGAAGTCTCGTCGACCGTAGGAACCGTGTAAGAGTGCCAGAAGAGCGAACGTGGCAGCGAAGACCCAGGTCGCAAGGATCGTCGTTCGAACGCCGCCGATCGTCTCGTTGATGGCCGTCCCGTAACCGACGAGAAGCACCGCAATTGCCGACCCGATCCCGATCACCTCTCGCTGCGCGTCCACCGTTTCGGCCATAGCCGCCATTTCGAGAGCGGATGTAAAGCCGTGCCGTTTCGCCGGCCGCGAAACGAGCGCAAATGCCGGCTCAGAGCAGCCGATACTGCCCTCGACTTTCGCTCACCGTCCCCTGTCTGGCGAGTTTTTCGAGCGCATCTCGAGTGAACTCGGGGGAAACGCCGTGTTCGCTGGCGAACGCAATAATATCGTCCTCGGTCGGCCGCTCGAGTTCGGCGAGCGCCCGCTCGACGATTTCTTTCTTGCTCCCGCTTCGGGAGGAGCCGCGCGGGTCGCGGTCGCCGGCCGCCTCGACTTCAGCGGCGTCGAGGCCCGCCTGTTCGATGTACTCGGCGTCGTCGACGACGCCGCCTGCAACGTCGTCCTCAAGCGCATCGAAGGAGTCGAGTTCGGCGAAGGCTTCGCCCTGGTCCTGGCGGTTGGCGAGCATCGAGGCGCGGACCTCGCGGGCGTGGTTCGCGTCGTCGGTTTCGACGAACTTCTTGCGCTTTTCGTAGGCGCGGCGGGTGCCACAGCGGGGGCACTGGGTCGTCTCGGAGCGCCCCTCGATGATCCAGAGATTCGAACACTCGCTACAGCCGACGACGGCGTACATGCTGGTTCGTGGGGCGGCGTTGTAGTTGAAGGTTGGGCAACCGCAGCGAAAGTGAAGCGCCGGACGAAGGGCGCACCGGCTACCACGCGCCGTCGACATCGAGGACGACCTTGCCCGTCAGCCCGCTTCCCTCGACCAGTTCGTGGGCCTGTGCTACCTCCGTGACCGGACGCACCGAGTCGATGACGGGTTCGAGCCGCCCCGCCTCGACGAGTCGGCGAAGCGCATTGAGTGGCCGGCGGTCGCGCTCCAAGAAGCACATCTCGAGCGTGTAGTTTTGCTGGTAGGCGCTCCCCCACTCCCCCTCGGGTTCGAGGATCGTGACGAGTCGGCCGTGCGGATTCGTGACCGCGGTGCTGTCGACCAGCGTCTCGCCGCCGACGGTGTCGAAGACGAGGTCGACACCCTCGTCGAACTCCGAGTCGATCACGTCCGCGAAGTCCTCGGACTCGTAATCGATGGCGCGCGCTGCGCCGAGTTCTTCGGTCTGATCGACCGTCTCGGGGCTGGTCACGGCGACCACCGTCGCGCCGCTCTCGTCGGCGATCTGGACCGCGTGCGCCCCGACGCCGCCGGCACCGTGGATCAGGGCCGTCTCGCCGGCCGTCACGTCGCCCCGCGTGACAATCGCCTCCCAGGCGGTTGCCGCGGCAAGGGGCAGCGCCGCGGCCTCCTCGTGGGACAACGACTCGGGCTTGGGCGCGACGATCGACTCGTCCGCCGTCTGGAACTCGGCGTAGCTTCCCTGTTCGCCGAAAATTTCGGGGGTGTAGAAGACTTCGTCGCCGACTTTGAAGTCGGTGACGGCCTCGCCAATGTCCTCGACGACGCCCGACACGTCGTAGCCGATGATCGTCGGCGGAGAGATGCCGGCCCACGAGCCGGCCTGCCGGATCTTGCAATCGACGGGATTGACAGACGACGCGTGGACGCGGACGAGCAGTTCGGTCGGCCCGGGTTCCGGGCGGTCCACGTCACGCTGTTCGAAGACATCGGTCTCGCCGAACTCGGTGATGACCATCGCGTCCATACGGACCGCTGTCGTCGGGTGAGCGGATATAGGTTCGACCCTCCTTTCTCGTGCCGTGAAACTCGTTTCGGTGTGTACGTTCCGCTTCCGCTCCGGCGAGGTACGCGGGGAGCGGTGCCAGCCCGTACATTATTGGGAGAGCCCCCCGTCCCCGCTCGTATGCAACGGCGTTCACTGGCCGACATTGAGAGCACGGAAGCCGCGGACGGAGTTCACCTGGCGCTCATGGCCGGGTCCGACTCGATGAACGTCCAGCACTTCGAGATCGAACCCGGCGCGACCGTCGAGGAGCACAGCCATCCCCACGAACAGACGGGATTCATCTACGAGGGCGAACTCACCTTCCGCAGCGACGGCGACGAACTCGTCTGCGGCCCGGGCGACTCCTACGCGTTGCCCGGCGACCAGCCACACGCCGCCGAGAACAGGGGCGAGGTGACGGTTCGCGGCGTCGATATCTTCAGTCCGCCCCGCGAGAATCCGACCTGGAAATCGGAGTAGCCGGCCCTTGATACCACGGTAGAATACCACGGAGTTATATGGTGGGCTTGGCAAGGGAGCCCAATGGCAGCCGAGACGCGCTCGACCGAACGGTCGCTCGGACGAATCGGGGCGTTTGTGAGACGATTGGGGCCGACGTGGCTCGCCGGCGCGATCGCGGCCGGCCCGGCGACGATGGTCAGCCTGCTGGTCGCGGGAGCGAGTTTCGGCTACTCGCTGCTGTGGGTTGTCGTCCTCTCGGCCGTCCTCGGCACCGTCGGCCAGTACCTCGCGATGCGGCTGGGATTGCTCACCGAGGCCGGTATCGTCGCCGTCGTCGAGGAACATCTCGGCTCGGTCTGGGCCTGGGTCCTCGTCGTCGACGCCGTCCTCGCTGCCGGGCTCGCACAACTGGCAATCATGAAGACGCTCGCGGATGTCAGCGCGACGATCGTCGGCAACGCCGGACTCGCTGCGCTTGCAGATCCCCGACTCTGGGGGCTCACTTGGGCGGTGCTGCTCGCGCTGGGCCTCGCCGGTGGCGGCTACCGGATCGCCGAGATCGGTGCCAAGGTACTCGTCTCGCTGGTCGTCCTCGCGTTCGTCGCCTCGCTGGTCGTCGTTCCGATCGATCCCGCCGCGGCGACGACCGGGCTCGTCCCCGAACTGCCGGCCGGCGGCGCGATCGTCGCCGCGGGCGTCCTCGGCGGCGCGGTCCACATCACGCTGCTGACGATGCAGAGCTACACGATGCGCGCCCGCGGCTGGACCGAACGGGACCGGGACATTGCAACCTTCGACGTCGCGAGTTCACTGCTCGTCGCGTTCGGGTGCTTTAGTCTCGCCGTCTTCCTCGTGGCGGCGAGCGTGTTGCCGGCGACCGGGATCGATCCGGCGACGATCACGGAGATTCAGGCCGCGGAGGCGCTCGGGCCGATCGCTGGCGAGCACGCGATGTGGGTGTTCCTGGTCGGGCTCCTCGGGGCTGCGGTCTCGACGCTCGGCGGCAACACGATCGTGCCGCCCTATCTCGTCGCGGATAAACTCGGCTGGGAGCAGTCGGTCGCCGACCCGCGCTACCGGGCGGCGCTCGTCGTCGTCGCGCTCGGCTCCGCGCTCGGGGTCTTCCTCGAGGGGGCGTTCGTCCAACTGCTGGTGCTCGTCCTCGCGTTCGGGCTGGTCGGCACTCCCTTTGCACTCGCGGTGATCCTCTACCTGCTCAACGACCCCGCCGTCGTTTCGGAGCCGAACTCGGTGCTCGAAAACCTCGGCGGCATCGCGCTCTTTGCGGTCGCGACGGTGCTCGCTGGCGAGTTCGTGCTCGATGAACTCGCGGGAGCGACGGCGGGCGACCCGGTGTCGGTGTTCGTCGTCGCCTTCGCGGCCGCGATGGTGCTTGCGATCTGCGGACTCGCGGGGCGATACGTTCGCGAGCAGTACTGACGACGAGGCCGTCGGCTTCCGTTTCAAAACGCAAAACGTGTTCGATCGAGGATATTGTAGGGGCTGCGGTCGAATCGTCCGGTATGAGCGAGCGCACCCCCTCCCGGAGCGTTCCCGGCTCGATCCGGTCGTTCGTCGGCGTCGCCGCCGAGCGCCAGACCTACCGGAACCTCTGTTACCTGCTCCTGGCGGTTCCGATCGGGATCGCCTACCAGTTCGGACTCACGCTCGGCTCCCTGGGCGCTATTTTCGCAGTTGTTCTCGTCGGGATCCCGATCCTGCTGTGTACCATCGTCGGCGCTCGCTACCTCGCCGCCTTCGAGCGGCGACTCGCCAACCGACTGCTGACGACCGACATCCGGCGACCGGCCAACCGGCGAACGGTCGCGGACGACGGTCTCGTCTCAACGCTCGTTGAACTCGTTCGCTCGCAGACGACCTGAAAGAGCGGTGGGTTCGCCCGCTGGAAGCACGTCACAGTCACTGTTTTCGGCATGAAGAGAGCCACGGCTTCCGCAAAACCGAGAATCGACTGAAGTACATGAGCGACATTCGGGAAGTGCTTAATCTGGAGGACGGAGACGTGCCCGACTTCAATACGCTCAACAAGTCGTTTGATCGATTCAAGATGTGGGTCTGGCGGGCATTGCTGCGCATTTCAGCGCAGCAACACCCGCAATCTGGTCATGTCGCCCTCGACAGCACGTTCTTCGACCGTGGGAACACGTCAGCGTACTATCTCAATAGGTCAGACCAAACGGTAGAAATTCTCCAAGTGACATCGCTGACCGATATGGAGTCACTTGCTGCGCTTGATGTGCAGTGTTACACCCAGTGAGGCATGATACGAAGACTGGCCCGTAGGTCGTCCGCCGGAACGCGGACGACCTGCAGTACGTGGCCGCTGATAACGGGTTTCAAGATTGGCACACCGAGTACGAGTACTATATCCTTGACGTTGAGCCGCTGATTCACTATCACAGTTCCTCGCTGAATGCTGTGGGACACAACGCAGTGATCCGAGAACAAGATTACACGCAACGATGGATGGGTGGAACGTCGTATTCGTCAATCAAGCGCTCGCTCGGCGATGCCGTGCGAGCGCAGTTCTCGTATCGAGAGTTAGAGATCGTCCTGATGTTCGCCATCTCGAATATCGAACAACTCTGTGATCCGCTATGATCACCGCGCCGTACCCTATTCAACACAACAGAATATAGAGTTATCTAATCATGATAGAAGATTTATTCGATAAAGATCAAACAATCAAAATTTTAAATGGGTGAAATAATAGTACATTTTAAGTTTTAATAGACCATTTACAAAAACCTGACCATGCCCGATAGCTCAGAAACGGACGTTGACCTGCGGCACACCGGAGAAACGGATGAAAGGGAGACCACGCGACGGAAATTCGTTCAATCGGGGGCGATGGGTCTCGCGATGCTAGGAGTATGGGACATCTCCGGGGTAGCAGATGCTAAAACTACTCAACGATCCAGTATAAACACTCCCCTCCAGAGACCTGTAAATAAATATTCTTTCAGCAATGGACTCATTGGTCTGCTACAGCGAAACCAAATGTGGACAAACGCATTACCGGACGACTATTTCAGCGATGTCCAAAACAGTCAAGAACCCTCTGTGACCACAGTCTGTTGCTCTGATTCACGAGTCTCCCAAGAAGGCATGTTTCTTGGTTCTCTTGGGGTAGATTTCTTGTTTAAACCAAGTAATATAGGAAATAAAGCGATTAGTGTAGTAGATGGTGAACGAGTTGTAGACGGTGATTTTCTTTACGGACTCGAAAAGGCGGATTCCGAAAACGGAGTTGTTGTCGGGCATACTGACTGCGGTGCGATTACTGCTGCCTATGAGGTTGCAACTGGAAAACAACTCAATGAACCACCTGGAATCAGACAAGAACTGGAAGTACTGGTAGACATTGTTGATGATGGGCTCAAATCTGACCTTGTTAACACAGAGACGAAGGATCTTGAGGTCATCAATCAACTCGTCGAATACAATGTTCATCGACAGATTCAATTCCTTCTCGACAGTGACGCAGTATCTGAAGAGCGGAATCTCTATGGGTTCGTCTACGATTTCCAAGGGGCGTACGAAGGTATGCGAGGACGAACCTATTTGGTCAATATCGACGGTGAAACCGACCAGTGTCAACTCAAGCAACAAGTTCCGAATCGGTACAAGATGTTTGTTCAGAGTAAACTTCAGTAAGTGCAAACTATATCTCACAGGTTTTTAAGTGGCAAGGGATGGGTTTTCTCTACCCAAATACGGCAACCCAAATCAGTCATCAGTGCCACGGTGTAGACGGTGCGAAGAAGCAGTGTCACGGTTAAAGGATCAACATGGACAACTCTCGGCACTCCACGACGATATCGAGAACGAGAACCTTCTCATCGCTCCGATCATCGTCCGTGAGGCGGCGATAAATTCGCAAATCGAAGGTACTGATATCACAGTCTCCGTGTGCTGTATTGACTCGATGGAAACGCTGGCGGTCGCGTTGCTCGGGGATCAGGGGGCGTCGTCCGATCGCGACCCGGTCGATCCGGCGTAGCGCCACCTGAACGCGGCCACGGACGGCTGCGTTCATGTTCGCGCTGTATCTCCGGATCGTCGACCATGCGAATACAGGCGGCGGTCGCAAGGGTATCATTGCCGTAGGAACGTTGAATGCAGCTACCCGAGATAGCGAGACGGGACGGTCGCCCGCGTTGTCGTATCGAGCGTGCGAGTTCACGTCCCACGCTGGTCGTCCAGCGTTCGGTTCCGTTTCTGAACTCGACTCACCGTCTCGACAGCGACGCTACTGTGCCATGACCGTAGCACTCAAGCCGCTCGACGAGCAGGTGATCGTCATCACCGGCGCATCCTCCGGCATCGGGTTGACCACCGCACGGATGGCAGCCGACCGCGGGGCGCGACTGGTGCTCGTGGCCCGGAGTGAAACAGCCCTCGCGGAGTTGACCGAGGAGATCAGACGCGGGGGCGGCGATGCAGAATACGTCGTCGCCGACGTATCGGAGCCCGACGACATCCGCGAAATCTCGCAGGTTGCACGGGAGGCCTACGGCGGATTCGATACGTGGGTAAACGGAGCCGCCGTCCCTATTTACGGCAAACTCAGAGAGATCCCGATCGAGGACCTCCACGAACAGTTCGACGTCAACGTCTGGGGCCTCCTGTACGGATCGTTCGAAGCCACCGAGCAGTTCCGAGAGCGAGCGCAGGAGCAGGACCGAGATTACGGCGGCGCACTCATCAATATCGGCAGTATCGCCTCCGAGCGCGCCATCTTACTGCAGGGAAGCTACTCGGCGTCCAAACACGCGGTCAAAGGATTCACCGACGCCCTGCGAATGGAACTCGAGGAGGAGGACGCTCCCGTCTCCGTGACGCTCGTCAAACCGAGTTCGATCGATACCCCATACCCGGATCACGCGAAAAACTACATGGATGACGACCCGACGCTCCCGCCGCCTGTGTACGCACCGGAGACGGTTGCGCGGGCGATTCTCCACGCAGCAGTGCACCCACAGCGAGAAGTAACCGTCGGCGGGGGCGGCAAGAGTCTCACGGTACTCGACCGCTACGCACCTGGGCTGCTGGATCGGATTATGGAGACCGTGTTCGTCCGCCAACAGCAAACGGATCACTCCTCTGGCCCGGAACCGGAGCGAGATCTCGACACCCCGTCCGGGACGCTCGACGAACGGGGCGACTACGAGGGCCACGTCGTCGAGACGAGTTCATACACCAGGCTCCTCCAGCGGCGGTCGCTTCCGACGACGCTCGGTGCCGGCGCTGCTGCGATCGGGGCATACGTCCTCTACAGGGTGCTCCGCGGTACCGATCCTGGTGACCAGTGACTGGTGACCGGTAACCCCGGTCCCATCGCACCGAGTCGACTCCGGTGAGTCCTCAGTGTTCGTCCCCGTCCAACTGTTTTCGCATTTTGACGTGCGGGATGCCCGCCTCGGTGAACTCGTCACCGATGGTTTCGTAGTCGAGTTCACGATAGAAGCCGGCCGCGTGCGTCTGAGAGTGAAGCGTGAGTGCGGCAAGTCCCTGCTCGTCGGCTTGCGCTTCGATGGCGAGCATGAGTGCGCGACCGACGCCGGTCTTGCGCCAGGGTTCGCGGACGGCGACGCGTTCGACCTTCCCGATGTTGCTGGCGTCCGCCGTTCGGAGCCTCGCGGCGCCGATCGGGTCCGCGTCGGGGGCGTCGGAGGCGTCAGTTTCGTCGCTGTACGCGACGAAGTGCACGGCGTCGGCCTCGGGTTCGTCGTATTCGTCGTACTCGAGCGCTTCGTCGACACCCTGTTCGTCGACGAACACCTCGTGGCGAACGTCGAAGGCGTCCTCGCGCGCGGCATCCGCGTCAGCGACACGTACGTCGACCATCGTGTGTTCTTCAGCCTCGGCTCTCGAGAACGTTACGACTCCGGAGACCGGCCAAAACCGGAATCCGATCGGTCACGGTCGTCAACTGCCGATGTCTTCGAGACGAAATAAGAACTGGGATAGAAAAACCGCGTTCGGCTGCGCTCGCGCTTACGCGAGTTCCTCGATATTGCTGACGACTTCGTCGGCGAACTCGCTGGTGGCGAGTTTCTCGGCGTCGTCGAGCTGGCGCTCGAGGTCGTAGGTGACCTTGCCCGAAGAGATCGTCTCTTCGACGGCGTCACGGACGAGGTCTGCAGCGTCGGTCCAGCCGAGGTACTCGAGCATCATGCGGCCCGAGAGGATCATGGCGGTCGGATTGACCTTGTCCTGGCCCTCGTACTTCGGTGCGGAGCCGTGGACGGGTTCGGCGAGCAGGCGACCGTCGCCGAAGTTGGACCCGGGAGCGATGCCGAGGCCGCCGATCTGTGCACCGGCGGCGTCGGACATGTAGTCGCCGTTCAGGTTCATCGTCGCGATGACGTCGTACTGGTCGGTACGGGTCAACAGCTGCTGGAGCATGTTGTCCGCGATGCGGTCGTTGACGACGACGGCGTCTTCGGGCGCTTCGCCGTCGTTTTCCTCCCAGAGGGTGTCCTCGGTGATGACCTCGTCACCGTACTCCTCTTCGGCGACCTCGTAGCCCCAGTCGCGGAACTGACCTTCGGTGAACTTCATGATGTTGCCCTTGTGAACCAGCGTGACCGAGTCGCGGTCGTGTTCGAGGGCGTAGTCGATGGCGCGCCGGACCAGCCGCTTGGTCCCGAACTCCGTGATCGGCTTGACGCCAATGCCGACAGGGCCGTCGTGGATGACGTCGTCCTCGCCCATCTCGTCCTCGACGAACTCCTTGACTTGCTCGACTTCGTCGGTTCCGGCTTCCCACTCGATGCCGGCGTAGACGTCTTCCGTGTTCTCACGGAAGGTGATCATGTCCATCTGTTCCGGTTCGGAAACGGGAGACGGAACGCCGTCCAGATGATAGGTCGGACGAACGTTCGCGTAGAGATCCAGCAGCTTGCGCAGTCCGACGTTCAGCGATCGAAAGCCGGCACCGACGGGCGTCGTGAGCGGACCCTTGATCGCAACGCGGTGTTCTTTGATGGCTTCGACGGTCTCGTCGGGCAGGTTCTCGTCGTACTTCTCGCGGGCGGACTCGCCGGCGTAGACGCGCATCCAGTTGATCTCGCGGCCGGTCGCATCCGCTGCGGCCTCGAGCACTTTCTGTGCGGCCGGGCCGACATCGCTGCCGACGCCGTCGCCGTGGATGATCGGAATGATCGGGTTATCGGGGACCTCGAGTTCGTCCTCGGTTCCCTCTTTCAGCGTGATCTTTTCCCCGTCCTCGGGGACCTCGATCTTGTCGTAGCTCATCTCGTCTAGACGGTTCTCCGACTGTGGTAAAAGGGCTACCATTTCTATTGCGACCGGCGAATATTGCACCCGAGTTCGACGAGGGGTTTCCACCGCGGGGAGCAGACTGGGACGAGAGCCGAACCGAGTTCAGTGATCGAAACCGTCAGCGAGACGCCGAGTGCTGCCCGTCAACTCCCGTCTATGGGGAGACTCCGATGAGAACGCGATCCAGCGGAGCGTTGTCTTTCACGGACGTGCTCTGTGGCAGATGCGCTCTCGGTCGGGGCTGTCAGGCAACGGCTGTTCCTTGAACTGGGGTCCCGTTTAGTATTGCTGCTCTCTGGGAGACGGCTGACAGCGTCCTCACCGGTGTGCCATTCCGGTGTCCGGATCGGTCTTTCTTCCCGGCGCATCTTTCCTGGTTTCAGGAACGGGGCCCCTTCGGACCGACATCGTCGCTCTCCGTCTCGTCCCAGTAGCGCACGAGCAACCAGCCGCCGACACAGCAACTGGTTCCGCCGGCCAGTGCGAGCAGGAGCTGCGCCCCGCCTGGAAGTCGCGAGTGGGTGCGAACGGTCCACAGTATCGAAAACAGCGCGATCCCGGCGACCAGGGCCGTCGAGCCAAGGTCGACCCGATCCCAGTCCGCCTTGATTCCCAGCCGCACGACCGCGAGCAGTGCCATCGCCGTACAGAAGACCCCGAGCAACGCGGCTGGCGTCGTCATCCTCGGTGGCGGTTTTCGCGCTGCCGTGGTAAGTATGTCTGTTTCGGTGCGTCCTCCGGTCCGCGTCGGTCGAATCCAAAACCCGTTATGAGCGTCACCCGTCAGTCAGGGTATGCAGGTACTCGCCCACGGTGGTGCCGGTAGTGATCCCGACGACCCGGCCCCGCGACAGGCAGTCCTCGACGAGGCTGCCGCAACCGGTGCAGCGACATCCGACCCAGTCGGTGCAGTCGAAGCGGCGCTGCACGTCCTCGAATCCTCGCCGCGGTTCAACGCCGGGGTCGGCAGCGCCGTTCAGAGCGACGGCGAGATCCGCACGGATGCGGGGATCATGACCGATTCCCGGGCGGTCGGTGCCGCCTGCTCGATGCCGGGCGTCGAACACGCGGTCAGCGTCGCCCGCGTCGTCATGGAAGCGACGCCACACGGCTTCGTCTCCGGCGATCACGCCGTCTCGCTCGCCGACGCGTTCGGCATCGAAACCGGCGTCGACCTCTGGTCGGAGCGAACGCGCGAGCAGTGGGCCGAACTCGATCGACCGACGGACGGTGTACAGAGTGAACTCGCGTGGATCGAAGATCAGTACGGCCAAACGGACCCGGGCGGACGCGCCGGCGAGAATAACGGCGAAATAGACCAGCCAGCACAGACGGCAACCGACCCGCACGAGAGCACCCACGATCACGACACCGCCGGACAGGACCCGACGGATCACGACACCGTCGGTGCCGTCGCCCTCGATGACGACAGCGGCCGCCTCGCCGCCGCGACCTCCACGGGCGGCCGCTGGCTCGCACTCGCCGGCCGCGTCGGCGACGTCCCGCAGGTCGGCTCCGGCTTTTACTGTGCACCCGCCGCCGCCGTCAGCGCAACCGGTGCCGGGGAGGACATCGCCCGCGTTACGCTCTCGCGACGCGTCGCCCGACACGTCGAACAGGGCCGCGACGCCGATACCGCTGCTGCGCTCGCGATCGACGAGTTCGCCGAACTCACCGGCTCGACCGCCGGCGTGATCGCCGTCGATGCAACCGGGACGCTCGGCTCGGCGTACAACAGCGCCGCGATGCAGACGGCATGGGCGACGGATCGCTGAGGCCATCCCGCAGCGATCGGAGACGCAACCTCTTTTTGCCGACCGGTGCAACTCCAGTGCATGGCCGACTCCGAGGATCAGGTGGACCTCCAGTCTGAGAAGTACGAGAAGCACCGCGAAGCGGGCGACATCCTCGCACAGGTGCGCGAGGAGACAGCCGAACGCGTCGAGGTCGGCGTCAGCCACCTCGAGATCGCGGAATACGCCGAGGACCGAATCCGCGAACTCGGCGGCAAACCGGCGTTCCCCGTCAACATTTCGATCGACGAAGAGGCTGCCCACGCAACCCCGTCGATCGACGACGACTCGACCTTCGGTGAAGAAATGGTCAACCTGGACATCGGCGTCCACGTCGACGGCTGGCTCGCAGACACCGCCATCACCGTCGACCTCTCGGGCACTCCTGAACTCGCGGAGGCCTCCGAACAGGCGCTCGAAGCTGCTCTCGAGATCGTCGAACCCGGCGTCGAGACGGGCGAGATCGGAGCCGAAATCGAAGACGTGATCGACGGCTACGGCTACAACCCGGTCGTTAATCTCACCGGACACGGGCTGGACCACTGGGAGCAACACACCAGCCCCAACATTCCAAACCGCGCCGTTTCCCAGGGAACGACACTCGAGGTCGGCGATGTCGTTGCAATCGAACCCTTCGCGACCGACGGCGGCGGCAAGGTCACGGAGGGCGCGACCGAGGAGATTTTCGGGCTCGAACGCGAGGGGTCCGTCCGAAACCGACAGGCCCGCGAGGCGCTCGCACAGATCACCGACGAGTTCAAGACGTTGCCGTTCGCGACGCGATGGCTCGAGACGGATCGGGCGGAGATGGCCCTGCGGCGGCTCAAGCGAAACGATATCGTCCACGGCTATCCGGTGTTGCAGGAGGACGACGGCTTCCTCGTCAGTCAGAAGGAGCATACCGTGATCGTGACCGAAGACGGGTGTGAAGTGACGACGCAGTAGGGCGTTCGCCGCTGTCAGTTTTCGTCTGTCTTTTCCGCGATCAGTTTCCGTTCACAGCCCACAGCCCCGCTTGGTCCGTCGGTCGGTGTCGTCTCGCTCTCGGGCGCGGTGAATAACGGATTTGCTGGCCGCGAGTCGACGTGAATTTGCCGGCCGCGAGGAGAACGCGACGGCGACGATTCTAGAGACGGTCCGAATGCACTCGACAGGGGCGGACAGTAGAGCGCACTATCCGTGTTGAGGGGTGACAGTGAAGGGATGATACCCGGGAGAGCAAGTAACGCGCGGAAATAGCAGAGAGGGCGGCAGCAGTACGACAGATCAGGCGTTGTTCATCCGCTGACTCGTCCGATTCCCACAGCGCTGGCACTCGCTTACGCGGTAGGGTTCACGGGAAAACTGAGCGTTTTCCTGTTTGACACTCTCGGTTCGAATCTGGACCGACACTTCGTGGAGCGTTTGCAAGTCGCAGTCATCGCAGTATTCAGTAAGGCCGTTTACAGAGTCGTCAGTCGTTGCCATTACTGGAGTAGTTGCAATAGTGAACTCTTAAAGGCGCGTCTCATTTCGAACTCTGAGTCAAGGTATCTGACATGTTATGGGAAACCACTAGATCTTTCAATAGTCGTCCTCGAACGAAGAGAGCGATTGTCTCTATAGCTAAGGTATTCAATATCACGGTAGTGAGAAGCACAGCTACGCTCGGATTGAGATGGGGACACTCGTAACTGACACACATTTTATGCTATTTCAAATCACAACTCGAGTGGGGGAAACGGATTTCGGATCGATTGTGGGTCGCCTGTCCGGAGACACAATCAGTATAGGGTCGCCGCAAGTGATACCGTGTATGGACCAGGTGTTTGCCCCGTGGCGGATCGAGTGGATCAAACGCGACGAGCAAAACCCCGATATCGAGGAGTGTGTCTTCTGCGAGTTCCCCGAGATGGATGCCGACCGGGAAAATCGGATCGTCGCGCGGAGCGAGCACGCGTTCGTCCTGTTGAACAACTATCCGTACAGTCCGGGACACGTGATGGTGATCCCACACGCACACACGGGGGAGTACGGCGACCTGACCGAAGCGGAACTGCTCGATCACGCGCGACTCAAACAACGAACGTTCGATGCGCTGGAGACGGGACTCGGACCCGACGGCTTCAATGCGGGGCTGAACCTCGGCGACGGCGCTGGCGGCTCGATCGACGATCATCTCCATACACACATCGTGCCGCGCTGGCAGGGCGATACCAACTTCATGCCCGTTATCAGCGATACGAACGTGATCGTGCAGGCGCTCGAGGAAACGTACGATCAGCTCCACGAAGCGTTTGCAGCCCAGGACGGCGCGCGTGTTGTCGATGCGGAGACTGCCGTCACCTTCGACTAATCGTGCGAGAACTCGCCGTCGGATCGCTCGTCAGGCGTAACTCGCGTCGAGGAAGTCGACGATCCGTTCGGACTCGGCCATCGTCACGCCGGCGTCTTCGTCGACGATAACAGGGACCTGACGCTGACCGGAGACGCGCTTGACCTCGTCGCGTTCGGAATGGAAGCTCTCGACCCAGTTGCTCTCGTAGTCGACATCGAGTTCATCGAGCCGGTCGGCGACGCGTTCGCAGTACGGACAGCCCTCGAGCTGGTAGAGCGTAATCGCACCCATGGCGGGCATTCACGGTACGGCGGTAAAAGCGTACGTGACGGTCGACGCGGATCGAAATCGACAGCGGTGCGGGACGCGGTGAACTCGAGGCTCACTCGATCGGGACGTGGGCTTGGGTCTCGGCCGGGTCGGTGGCGCGACCGGGACGTTCGGCGAGTACGACCTCCTCGGTCGTCCGCTGTCCCTGCCGTCGCACCTCGATCTCGATGATCTGTCCCGGCCGCGTTTCGGTCAACAGGTAGCGCTGGAGTTCCTCGTGGGAGTCGATCTCGTGTCCGTCGATGCCGACGATCACGTCGCCGCCGACGGGAACATCGCGACCGCGTACCCGGCGGACGCTTCGACAGCCGCGCAGTGCGGCGCTCGCGGGGCCGAGCGGCGCGTCCACGACGAGCACACCTTCCGGAGTCGCCAGGTCGTTGGCCTCGGCGACGGTGGGCGAGACGTCCACCGTCCGAACTCGCAGGTACGGATGGCGGAATCGGCCACGTTCGACGAGGTCCGGAACGACCCTGGAGACGACGGCCGCGGAGATGGCGAACCCGATGTTCTCGCCGGTTTTCGCCCGGTTGACGCCGACGACGGTCCCGTCGAGCGTGACGAGCGGGCCGCCGCTGTTGCCCGGATTGATCGGCGCGTCCGTCTGGACGGTGTCCGGGATGGTGAACCCGCTTCCGGTCGGCGACGACCGGTTCACGCCGCTGACGATCCCCGTCGTGATCGTTCCGTCCAGGCCCATCGGATTACCGAGCGCCGCGACCGGTTCGCCGGGCGTCGGCGGCCGGTCCGCGATCGGCAGGGGGTCAGCGTCCGACGGCAGCGCGTCGGTACGGATCACCGCGAGGTCCGTGTGGGCGTCGGTTCCGATCACGTGCCCGGTTTCCCAGGACGCGTCGCTGAACCGGAGATCGACCGCCTCAATGTCGCCAACGACGTGTCGGTTCGTGATCACGTGGTCGGCGTCGTAGACGAACCCGGATCCCGTCCCGCCCGGTCGACGGCGCTCCGGATCGACGTACACCGAGACGACCGACGGGATCGTTTCACGGTACAACTGTTCGAACGTAGTTGGCGTACTCATTTATCTCCCGGGACAGCACACCGCCGTGCTGCCGCCAGGTTCACCATCGGTTAGGGGGNACAACTGTTCGAACGTAGTTGGCGTACTCATTTATCTCCCGGGACAGCACACCGCCGTGCTGCCGCCAGGTTCACCATCGGTTAGGGGGTGTGATAGCATAAGCCAGTCGGTGCCCTGAACTCGTCAGTCGTCAGTTGCCAGTCGCCGATCGTCCCCCTTCCTGCCCGTTCCGTACACTCGTACTGAGTCCATTATGACCGCTGGCGAGTTCAGCGGAACAGAGACGGAGCAGTCGCGGTCGCTCGATCGGCGCGAGGCGTCACACCGGCTCGCCGAAGGCGTACATCGTCTCGTGGGCCGTCACGTCGACGTCGATGAAGTCGCCGGGTTCGATCCCGTGCTCGCTCGCGTTTTGAACGATGATCTGTCTGTACGCGGAGTCCCGACACTTCACGGAGTCGGCGGTCCCCTCCTCGACGACGAGCACGTCCTCGCGACGCTCGCCGACCATGTCCGCGTAGGCGTCGGCGACGATGTCGCGCTTGACTTCGCTCATCTCCTTCGAGCGCTCCTTCTTGATCGTGCCGCCGAGGCCTTTCATGTCGGCGGCGTCGGTCCCCGGCCGCTTGGAAAAGCGGGTCACGTTGATCTTTTCGGGGCGGGTTTCGCGGAGCAGCGCCATCGACTGCTCGTGATCGTGGTCCGTTTCCGTCGGGAAGCCGACGATGAAGTCCGTCGAGAGCGTCCAGTAGTCGAGCGCCTCGTCGAAGGTCTCGACGACCTCGACGTACTCCTCGACCTGGTGCTGGCGGCGCATATCGCCGAGTACGTCGTCGCTGCCCGACTGGACGGGCGCGTGCAGGAACCCGTAGAGTTCGTCGTACTCGGCGAACACGTCGGCCAGTTCCTCGCGGATGCCGTGGACCCCCTTCGGGTTGGCCATCCCGACGCGAACCCGGAAGTCGCCCTCGAGTTCACAGATTTCGGCGAGCAGGCGGTGGAGCTTGCGCTCGCCCTCGTCCCAGCCGTAGACGCCGGTGTCCTGGCCCGTAATTCGAATTTCCTTCGCGCCAGCGTGGATCAGGGCGCGAGCCTTCTCGACGTTCTCCTCGATCGACGGGGAGTCGATCTTGCCCGTCGCGTGCTTGGTGATGCAGTACGAGCAGTTCGACATACACCCCCGAGCGATCGGGAGGATGCCGACGACGCCGTCCAGAATCGGTTCGGCGTCGGGCGTCGTCGTCGGACACTCGCCGTTGGTTACGGCCTCGGGGACCTCGTCCCAGTGAAGCACCTGGCCGTCGACATCGGCCTGAGCGAACTCTTCGCCCTGTGCGAGGGCCATACAACCGGTGATAAAGAGGTCGGCTGTCTCCTCGGAGAGTTCTTCGGCCCGCCGGAGCATGTTGCGCTCGGTTTTCTCGACGACGGTACAGGTGTTGAGGATGGCGACGTCGGCCTCGTCGGGGCCGTCGACCTGGTGGTGGCCGGCATCGCGGAGCCGTCGCTCGATCTCGCGGCTCTCGCCGCGATTCGATGTACAGCCGTATGTTTCGATGTGATAGCGGGCCATCCGTTGTGATTCGGTTCAGGGTCGGGAAGGCAAAAGCCCGACGGATCGGGGCTCTCGAACTCGTCCGCTCACGTCATCCCGTACTCCTCCGCGAGTCGCTCGTAGTTGTCATCGAGGACGTTGATCGTCGCGATCAGCGCACCGAGGACGACCGGGCCGAAGAACAACCCCATCACGCCGAACGCGTACACGCCGCCGAGGACGCCGAGGATGATGACGGCGGGATTGAGCTGGGCGTACCGATCGACGACGATCGGCCGCAGGTAATCGTCGGAGATGCCGACGATGACCGCACTGTAAGCGAACAACGCGACGGCCAGGATCGGCTGGTTCATCGCCAGGAGATAGACGACCGCGGGTCCCCAGACCAGAAACGCCCCGACCAGCGGGATGAGCGCGAGCACGATCATGATGACCGTCCAGAAACCGGCGTTCGGAATGCCGGTCGCAAAGAGGCCGAGCCCGGCGATAATCCCCTGGATGAGCGCGATCAGGACGTGACCCGCGAGGACGGCCCACATGACCTCGTCGAGTTCAGTGTAGAACTCGTCTTGCACATCCGACGGAAGCGGCGTTACGTCGCGAATCCAGGCCAGGAGCTTGTCCCCGTCTCGGAGGAGGTAGTAGAGCAGAAACAGGGCGACGCCAAACCCGACCAGGGCGTGCGTGAGGACGCCGATCCAGGCCGTCGTCTGTTCGACGAGAACGGAGCCGAGCTGTTGTGCCGAATCCGAAAGCGTGGCCGCCAGGTCGACCTCGTACCCGGTTTCGGCCGCGATGTAGCGCTCGATCTCTGCGACCTGGAGCGTTTCCGAATCGAGATTCTGGAGCATCCGCGCCGCGTCGTCGGCGACCGCCGCGAGGACGATAACGAACGGAACGATAAACACGGTAATCGCGAGCGCCAGGAGGGCAAACGCCGAAACCGTCGGCGAAAACCGTCGTTCGAGACGGCCCTGGAGCGGATACAGGACGAAGGCGAGCAAAATCGCCATCAGAATGTACTGGAGAAACGGCACGACGAGCTGCCAGGAGAGGTATGCAAAGATCGCGACGAGCGTGAGGAGATACCCCTTGCTGATGTTCACGAGTGAACCGACCACGCTCGCCGGGATAAAATTGCTACCGGCATCAATCAATCTCCGCCGTTCAACCGGTCGCGAGACCCCTTACCTGCGGAAAGAGCGAGCCGACTGGCGGAGACACGTCGCCGTCTCCGTTCACCCTGTCGCTGCTCCGGACCTAGTCCTCACGGTCGGCGACCGTTGCAGCGGGGACGGCCTGCCGGACGCCGTGGACGGCGCGCTTGGCGTTGGCCCGACTGGTGTAGCCCTCGCCGCTGTCGGCGAGGATGTTGCCGTTCCAGTGGACCAGCCGCCACCGCCACTCGTCGGCGCGGTCCTGGTAGACTTCGAAGCGGCTGGTGCGGCCGAATTGGGCGTCTGTTCCCGTTTCAGCCGTTTCCTCCGCGCTCTCCCCACTGGAACCGTCCATTTCCGCCGCGTCGTCCACCACGTCAGTTCCGGCGTCGACTCCCGGTGAAAGCATCACGGGATCGGGCCCCGACGCGTCGACATCGGTGTCGTCGACGATTCGGGCGGTTTCGTTTTCCTCGTCCCACTCGAGTTCGATTTCGAACTCGACGGTGGCGGGGCGGTCGGCGTCTGCTGTGTCCGTAGCTTCGTCCTCGTCGTCTTCATCGCCCTCGTCTGCGTCAGCCGGCTCGCGTTCGGCTTCGAGTTCGAGGTCGACCTGTGATGGGATCGTTACGGAGACGGTTCGGTCGTCGTTCTCGTCACCGAGCAGGTGAATTGGACGCTCGTCCTCGATAGCGACGGCGAGGTCTCGAAACAGTGCTCCGAGTTCATCTCGGTCGACGGCCGTCTCTCGTTCCAGTTCGAACTCCGGGGGGTGGTCGTCGTCCATGGCGGAGGGTACGGCGCGCGAGGGTGTAATGGTTGCTGACGATTACGGTTCGGGTTCGGGTACGGATTCGGATTCAAATTCGATTTCGGATTCGAATCCGGCTCCAGTCGAGACCCGAATCAGCGACCGACTCGACGGCGATGGTACGTTGTTCCAGTAGTGGAATGAGTTCTTCGTTCGGAACTCGGATTGAAAGTGACCCGGCTGTTCGGTGACTACGTGTGCGAACTCGCCGACAGAAGGCCTATTACCCGATCAATCGAGTAACGCCTATGGTTGACTGGTCGTTTGATTATACCGTCGCTATCCTAATCACCGTCACCGTCATCCTCTCCGCGTTAGATGTCTTGGGTACTACGCAGGCGATCGCTATGCTGTTCATCACCGGATCTGCCCTGCTGTTCTGGATTGCGAAATACGTGTTACGAGGATACTCGGACGCGACGCAGGATCCGAATGAATAAGGGCAAACGGGCCGCGACACGGATCGCGCGGCGGATCGGGCCCCACCCCGCTGGTCGCCGAGAAAGGGTGACCGAGGCCGGAGTGCTTTTGTCGGCGCGCTGTCTTCGCTCGCTCGTGACTTCCCGCGAGTGGGACATCGACCGGCGCGTCGTATTCGATCGAGACGAGTTCACCTGCCAGCACTGCGAAAGCGCGGGTGACGAGGAGACGCTTCGGCTGTATCCAGTCGGCACCGTCCCGACCGACGGCCCGGTCCACGAGAGTTCACTCGTGACGGTCTGTTCGACGTGTGCGGCTGTCCTCCGGGACGACGCCCGACCTGCTCGCGAGCGGAGCGCCGTCGACTCGGCTGCTTCGATCGACGCGGACGGCCCAGCAGCGCTGGCGGCTATCGCTCCCGACGAACTGTTCGCGCTCGTCCACGAGACGACCCGCAAGCAGGGAACGGCAGTCTCCGATGTCGCCGCGTTCGCCTCGTTCGCGACGACACTCCCGTCCGCGCTTGCGGGCTCCGACGGCGACACTGCCGGGAGTGCGGGTAGCACCGATAGCACCGATAGCGCTGATCGCGCCGAGAGCCCCGTGAGTCCCGAAAGCACTGCTCCTGCAACTGGAGACGAGACTGACGGTGAAACTGCGGATACAGCCCCTGAATCGAGCGTCGACGACCTATCACGCGAGTTCGTCACCGCTCGGCGCACGCTCTTGCTCACGCTCTCGGTCGTCGACCGCCGCCTTGCCCGTCTCGACCAGTTCGAGAGCGACGCAACCGAGTCGGCAGCAGCGCCGCTGCTACTCGACTTCGTCGACACGGCAACGAAACTGCAGTCGGAACTCCACGACCTCGTCTCGCTGGCCGAACTCGTGGCCGCATCGATCGGTCGGTGCCACAACTGCTTCGAGCCGCTGGCCGTCGCTGCTCCCGGCGGACCGGCTCCATCACAGCCCTGCCCGACCTGTGCCCAGTCCCCCCGCGATACCGAGGCGTGGCACCGCGCCGATTCGAACGTCGTCGACTTCGAACGCCTCTTTTCGGCGACGAACGACACCCTCCGCGACGCCGCGGCCACGACCGAGACGCTCACCGAGCGAACGACGGCACTCGCAACTGAACTCGTCGAAAAATAGCGCGAAAACGGTCGGCGCTCGTGGGTCGGCGTCGCGTGTCTACAGGTCGGTCGCCGCTTCGAGTGTGATATCGATTGCGCGGCCGACGTTGTTCTTTGCCTTTTCAGGGAGTTCGTCGTCCTCGGTGTCGGTTCCCTTCTGGGTCCCCTCGACGAGGTTGCCGTCGACGGTACAGATCGCGCCGGCGCGCAGCCCCTTCCGGCGGGCGAGCGTGAAGATCGATGCGGCTTCCATCTCGACGGCGAGCAGCCCTGCGTCCTCCCAGTCGGTGATGTACGCGTCGGTCTCGGCGTAGTACGCGTCGTCCGAGGCGATCGGGCCGACGTGAACCTCCTCGTCGTTCGCTTCCGCCGAGTCGACGAGCGACGAGAGCACGTCGTAGGACGGAACGGCCGGGTAGGAGACGTCCTCGTAGCGCTTGGACGTGCCCTCGTTCTTCGCTGCGCCGTTGGCGACGATCATGTCGCCGATCTCGATGCCCGATTGGAGTGCGCCGGTCGTTCCGACGCGCACGAAGGTCTCGACCCCGACGTTCGCGAGTTCTTCGACGGCGATGGCGGCCGAGGGGCAGCCGATCCCGGTCGAACAGATCGTCAGCTCGCGGCCCTCGTAGGTGGCGTTGACGACCTTGTATTCGCGGTTCTGAGCGACCGTCTCGGACTCGTCGCAGTGGTCTGCGATCCGGTCGACGCGACCGGGGTCCCCGGGGACGAGTGCGATATCGGTCAGGTCACCCTCCTCAACCAGTAGATGTGGTTGTGTACCCATACCGTCGCCTTCCGCGGGTGGCGAGAAAAAAGATTCGAGAGCGACGGAGTCGACCGTCAGTCAGCCGAGACGACGACCTCCTCCGGATAGACGGTGACTGCGGCGTCGTCGACGCGGAACGTCACCTCCTCGACCGCCCGCGGCATCCCCGTGTTCGTGTCCTCGAAGAGGGCATCGAGGGCCTCGGGGTCGACGTAATCGTACAGACGGGTGCTAGCTGCTGTCACGTCTTCGTCCCGGAAGCGTGCCAGTGCTGTCGCAGCGGCGATACTCGGTGGTTCCGATGCTGTTCGATCGTACCGGACGCGCCGCCCGAGTTCGCATCCGTAGGACTTGCGTGGCCTTTGATCTGTCATGTCTCTCCGTCACGTCTCCGTGACTTTCTATGCTAATTGCCAACGGGATCGCCCATATAGCTACCGTCAGACAACATGGGGTGAGAACGCCGGACGGCGTCGACATCGCCCCACTCGAGCGTATGACGTATTTTTCGGTTAGAATCGCGTTCTGAGAAACCCTTCGACTGCCGGTCTCGTCGGCGCACTTCGAGCCCCCTCCTGGCTCGCTGTCAGGGCCCCGCAAGCGTTTGCGAACTCGAGAGCGCGTTCGATATTCGACTCGGCCTCGAGTTCAGGTGTCGAGTCGGCTGTGAGTGTCGCCAGCGTGTCGACTCGGTCGAGGAGTGTCGCGATGAAGCCGGCAGCGAAGGCATCGCCGGCACCGGCCGTGTCGACGGTTTCGACGTCGAACCCCGGGTGGACGTACGAGCCGGCGGGGGTGTGAACTTCCGCGCCGTCGCCGCCGTATTTGACGGCGACGATGCGGTCGTCGAAGTCGGAGCCGACGTACTCGTCTTCGAGGAGGGCAGCGATTTCGCGGTCGTTTGCGAAGACGATATCGGCAGCAGCGAGCGCGTCGGTGTAGTCGCGGTCGCCGAGTCGTCGGCCGGGGTCGAAACTGACGGTGAGGCCGGCCTCGGTCGCCGTGCAGGCGATAGCCGCGGCGGTATCCGGGCGCTGACTCGTCAGGTGGACGTGATCGGCGGTTCGAATCCGTTCTCGATCGAGATCGGCCGGCGTCACCGCCTCGTTGATGCCGTCGTTGCCGAGGACGGCAACCTCCCCGTCGTCGTCGACGAGCAGGTACTTGACGGCCGTTTCGGCACCGTCGACGACGCGGAGCCCATCGAGGGTGACCCCAGCAGCCTCGAGTTCGCGGCTGGCGAGCAGTCCGTTGTCGTCGTCACCGACGCTGCCGATAAGGCCGGTATCGACGGCGAGTGTTGCGAGTGCGGTCGCGACGTTTCCGGCGCTCCCGCCGCCGGACTGGTGCTGGGAGCGGATCGCAGCCTCGCAGTCGGCCTCGGGGAGCCTGTCGACGCGCAGCGTCACGTCCCAGTTGACGTGACCGGCAGTGAGCACCCTGACCATGCACCGAACCGACGACCGCCGGCGAGAAAAGTCTAGGCAACTGCGAACAGAACGACGTTGTGAATCCCCGGTCCGAAGCCGACGGCCGCGATGAACGCAAGTAGTAGTCGGGCCTGCCGCGGCGCGTCCTCGACGTACTCGCGGAACAGTCCGAGGACGCCCATCACGAGGGCGACCTTGACGACGACGAACAGCCAGCCCGCGCCGATGAACTCGGCGGTCGGCAGCGCGGAGCCGGCATTGAGTATGAGTGCCGAGAGGGGGACTTCCTCGCCGGCGTTAAGAACGTCGTAGCCGATGGCCGTCGAGACGGCGTCGAGTGCGTGGCCGAAAATGACGAGCACACCGGTCGTGGCCGTGACTGCGGCGACATCGGTAAACCAGAGTCCGAGGATTAGCCAGGCGATGGCAGTCGCGATACCCGCGGCGACGACGGCGATAACGGACCAGAACGGTTCGAACGTTCCGGACTCGATACTCTGGAGGAGTGCGAACATCGTAAAGACGACGAAGAAGCCGGTGCCGACGGTCCCGAGAACGCGTTCGATCGTGGGCTGGAGCCCGCCCGTATAGATGAAAATCGAGAGAATCCAGACGAGCCCGGCCCCGGTCGCCGTGATGAGGTAGACTGTCGGCGTGGCAAACAGGACCTCGATCGAATCCGGATAGGCCTCGAACCGGTGCAGGACGTGTAACGTCGCCCCGAACATCATCCACGGGGTCAACGCGAGAACGGTCCGGTCGGTGACCGGCGGATCGAGCGCCCACAGCAGTGCGACGACACCCCCCAGCACGGCGAGCAGCGGTACCAACAGGTACCACGGTGGCAGCACGAATCCCTCAGGCAATACCATACCCCCTACTGTCGACACCAGTAACTAACACTTTCCGATCAGCGGTGACACTTCGGGGTGGAAGATGGTCTCGAACGCGGACACAGGGCGGCGCTCCATGTCTGGGAGTTAGGTGGTATCCCAGGGTTCGGCGGTCGTTTCACCGAATAATTCGCGCATGAGCGTGACGATACTCTCGGGCGGGAACTGGCCGCGTTCGGTGACGATCGCATCGACGTAGCGCGGCGGGGTAACGTCGAACGCGGGGTTTTCGACGCGCAAGGGCGGCATCTCGTCGGCGTTTCCATCAATCGCCGTCCGCTCGTCCGCCGAGAGCACTTCCGCCTCCTCGCGCATTTCGATTGCGACCGTCTGTCCCGTCATCGTGTCCGGATGCAGTTTGATCGTCTGGGCCGCAACCATCACGGGAACGCCGCGTTCGCGCGCGTTGACCGCCAGTCCGCTGGTGCCGATCTTGTTGATGACGCTCCCGTCCGCAGCGATGCTGTCCGCCCCGACGAGGACGTGATCCGTCTCGTCCAGATACCGACGCGCCGCGTTGTCGACGATCAGCGTCACCGGCACGCCCAACTCCCGCAACCGTTGGGCCGTGATGTGACCTTGCTTTCTGGGACGCGTTTCCTTGACGATTGCCTCGACGGCCGTTCCCGATTCGAGCGCCGCCTCGATGCACGCGAGCGCGTCCGTCGAATGGCAGTGAGTCATCACGACATCGCCGTCACGCAATCGATTCGCACCGATCTCCCCCAGTTTGGACTGGGCCTGCTCGAGTTCAGCGCGGAACGTCTCGGCGGCGTCGATGGTCGACGATTGCAGCGCCGAGACGGTTTCGCCCTCCGTTCCGCGGAGCACATAGCGGAGTGCGTTCGGCAGACTGACCGCCGTCGGACGCGTCTCGTAGAGTTCACGTGCACTGGCCCGCAGATCGCGTTCGAACGCCGCCGGGGTCGCCGCGTCGGAGCGTTCCGCCTGCGTCGCAAGTGCCGCTGCGGCCGCGTCCGCGATCGTCGCCGCCCCGCGAATCTGCATGGCTGCGATGTCGTCGGCGGTCGCCGTGACGGCTGGATCGACGACAGGCTGGTCCGATCCCATGCCACCTGGTTACACGCCCCAGGTCAAAAGTAATCGGGCGGGTTTTTGCCCGTCCGCCGAGTCGGTCCGCTATGGCCACGGAACTCACTCGCAGTGAACTCGCGCCGCTGATCGATCACACGGTGCTCGGGCCCGAAACGACGCCCGCCGACGTCGAAACCGTCCTCGCAGCGGCCGGTGATCACGGCATGAACGCCTGTATTCCACCCTACGCCGTCGCCGAGGCCGTCGAGTTCGAGTACGCCCCCGACGTGACCATCGCGACGGTCGTCGGCTTTCCCCACGGCCAGCACGACCACGAGGTCAAACGCCGCGAGGGCGTGGCGGCCTGGCAGGCCGGCGCGGACGAACTCGACGTCGTCATCAACGTCGGCCGCCTGAAGGCCGGCGAGGACGACGCCGTTCGCGCCGAACTGGCTGAACTCGTCGCTGCGGTACCGGTTCCGGTCAAGGTGATCATCGAGACGGCGCTGCTCACCGATGAAGAGAAGCGTCGGGCCTGCGAGGCTGCCGTCGCGGCGGACGCGGCGATGGTCAAGACGTCGACCGGGTTCGCCGATGGCGGGGCGACCGTCGAGGACGTCGAGTTGATGAGCGAGTACCTCCCCGTCAAGGCGAGCGGCGGTATCGGCAGCTACGACGAGGCGATGGCGATGATCGAGGCTGGCGCGGAGCGGATCGGAGCCTCGAGTGGCGTCGAGATTCTAAACGGCGCGCCGGAAGCGGAGTAGTGCAGTCGATGGAGCAGCGTTCGGTTTCGATGGGCGGCATGAATTCTGGTCGGTGAGCAGGCGGGAAAGTGGCGAGCGATCGTCGTGGTTTCGCCCCTATAGTGACAAATCCTTTGTGAATCTCGCTGAAACGAATTTCGTGGCCGTTTCTGCTTTTCGGAACCCGAAACCGATACCGCGCTACGCTCTCAGCACTGCGTCCGAGCGAGTTCGAGACTGCTATTCCGTCTCGAGCAGCCGCGACACCACCGGCGACTCGTCCGACCCGAGCGCCGAGCGGACCAGCAAGTGACCGCCGAGTTCAGTCAGGTTGATGACGTCGTCGGCACCGGCGCGCTCGAGTTTCGGCGTGTTCTCGCGGTCGGTGGCGGCAGCGACGATGCGAATGTCCGGTCGGAGTTCGCGTGCGGTGAGGACCGCCAGGGCGTCTCGAGCGTCGTCGTTCGTCGCGACGAGAATCGCGCGCGCATCTTCTATTTTCGCCCGCTGGAGCGGCTCTTCGTCGCTCGGGTTCGCATCGAGAACGCGAATGTCGCGGTCCGTGAGCGAACCAGTCACTGATTCGTTTTCGGTGACGATGAGAAACTGTTCGCCCGTCGCGTCGAGTTCAGTCACGATCGGTTCGGTCAGGTCCCCGTAGCCGAGGACGAGGACGTGGTCGTCTAGGAGTTCGAGTTCTGAGTCGGTCATCATTCCGAGTGTCTTCGAGATGCGGTCCTGTATCGCGGGCCCGACGAGCGCCCCGATGGCGATACCGAAACTGGCGACGCCGAGGACGACGACGGACATGGTAAACAGCTGCGCCTCCGCGGTTTCGGGTCCGATGTCTCCGTAGCCGACGGTGCTCGAGGTGATCAGCGTGAAGTAGAAGGCGTCGAGCAGGTGTTCGATGCCGTCGAAGTCGTCTCGGAGCGCGTACGCGCCGAAGGTACCGTAGGCCTGGACGCCGACGAGCGCGCCGCCCGCGGCGAGTTGCGTCGTCGTCAGCGAGAGCGATCGATCGAAGCGCTTGTAGGTGAGAAGGAGCGTCGGCATCGAGACCAGCGACAGCACGACGAGCGGAAGCGAGTACTGACTCGCCTGGAGCAGCCCCTGGATCGCCGTCAACGGTAACAACAGCAGCGTTGCCCACCAGCCGACGCGCAAGCCGCGCCTGAGCGCGAGCGCGCTGGCGACCATGAGAAACCCGGTGAGTGCACCGGTGAACCCGACGGCTTCCTGGACGGCGAGCGGTACGTGCGGTGCGATAGGACCGAAATCGGCCGCCTCCTGATCGATTCTGAGAATGCCGGTGGCGACTGAGAGCAACGCGACGACCAGCGCGAGAACGACGGCTGCGCGCGTCGTCACGATCCAACGCCAGTTCTCCGGTACCTGCTCCGTCACCCGCTCGCCGACCATACATACCGTTTCCAGTCCGGGCGTAGTTAAGCGTCTCCGTCGATCCAGACCCACATCGCAAGCGCCACAGCGCTCCGACCAGCATCGGCACCCACCTTCGGAGCGGTAGCTACTTGCCTCCGGCACCGATACCGCCACCTATGCCAACGGAGTGGAAACTGTTCGCGGACCTCGCCGAACGCGCCGGCGACAAACACGTCACCGTCGAGGCCACCGCCGGCGACACCGTCGGCGACGCCCTCGATGAACTCGTCGCCAACCGCCCCGCCGTCGGCGAGCGCGTCCTCACCGATGACGGCGATCTCCGATCCCAGATCAACGTCTTGCGAAACGGAACCAACGTCCTCGTCGAAGAAAACGGACTCGCAACCGAACTCGAAGCCGACGACGAGTTGGCGCTGTTTCCGCCGGTCAGCGGCGGGTAACACTGTCCTGCGATCCCTATTCGCCGTCACCGAGTGCAACGCTGAGGACGAAGTCCGGTTCCTCGGCGATGCTGACACCGGCATACGAGGCGTCGCTAACCACGGCCGTCGTCTCGGGGATCAGCACTCGAGCTCGGTCCGCGTCGAGGGCGGCGGCGTCGCGGGAGAGTGCGGCGAGCAGCGAGCGGGCCGCGTCGATGTCGTCCCAGGCACTGACGCCGTATTCGGCCCACGTTTCGGTCTCGCCGTCGTCGTTCTCCCGCTCGTAGCTTCGGACCCGATAGGCCGCTCCCACCCCGTTTCCGTCGCGCTCGACCGAGAAGACGGCAGTGTCATCGTCACGATCGTCCGCGAACGCCAAGAAATCCTCGCGCGTGAGTTCGCGCATGGCCCACGTCTCCTCCGGCGCAAGTCCCAGACCCCGCAGGTGTTCGTGGGCGTCGCTGTGCGTCCAGTAGCGCCACGCTGCGGCGGGATCGTTCGAGACCGGATCCGGTCCCGACGCGTTCGGGTCCGGTTTCGGATGTGCCATCCTGAACTCGGTCGTCGGCTCGAAGCCGCTCGTTCGCGCCGCGCCGAGCGAGGCGGCGTTCCACGAGAAGATCATGATCCGTCCGACGGTCGCGCCCTGCTCGCGGGCCCACTCGAAGCAGGCGTCGTTGAGCCGGCCGCTCAGTCCCTGCCGCTGGTAGTCGGGGTTGACACGCATGCCCTGAAACCAGGCTTCGTCGGGCGATACCAGGACGGCCTGGACGATTCCAGCGATGGCGTCGCCGGCGTCGGCAACGAACGTCTTCTTGTGGCTCTCGTCCTCGTCTTCGAGCCAGTCGTGGTAGATCTCCGGAATGTAGTCGCCGCCGCGATCCTGCCAGAGCGTCTCGGTGAAGGCCGCGACACCCTCGTAGTCGTCGTGTGTCGCTCGCCGTATCTCGATTCCAACAGCCATTGTGATCACTCCCAGGGAACCGACCGCTCCTGTAGTTCGCCGGCCAGCGAGGTCTGCATCGCCTCTTCGGCAGATGCTTCGTTCGCAAGCGCCCACATCAGTTTGACCTTCGCCGTGCCGGGAAGGGTGTCGCCGGCTTCGATCACGCCGGCGTCGAGGAGGTCGCGGCCGGTATCGTAGACCCGATCGCAGACCCGTCCCCCGAGACACTGACTGGTCATGACGACCGTCGTCCCGTCGTCGATGAGTTCCTCGATTCGCGGGATGAGGTCGGTGTGAACGTGTCCGAGGCCGGTACCCTCGATAACCAGTCCCCCCGCACCCTCGACGACATCGAGGAAGGTGGGGTCCATCCCCGGCGTGAACTTGAGCAGTTCCACGTCGTTCTCGAGTTCAGCGGTGAGTTCGAGTTCCGCCTCGCCGCGTTCCTGGTGGTCGCGGCGGAACGTCACTTCTTCGGCATCGTAGTCGACGGTGCCGAGCGGTTCCGCGCCGATCGTCTCGAAGGCGTCGCGACGGGAGGTGTGGTTTTTCCGGACGCGGGTCCCGCGGTGGAGGGCGCAGGTGTCGTCGGATTCGGAGGCGTGCATGCAGACGAGCACCTCCGCGCAGTCGCTCTTTGCGGCTTCGACGGCCGAGACGGCGTTCATCACGTTGTCCGAGGACGGCCGGTCGGCGGAGCGCTGGCTGCCCGTGAAGACGATTGGGACAGGCGTCTCGAGCATGAACGCGAGCGCTGAGGCAGAGTACTGCATCGTGTCGGTGCCGTGCATGACGACGACGCCGTCCGCGCCGGCCTCGATTTCCTCGAACACCGCCTGCGCGAGTTCTTGCCAGATCGGCGGCTCCATGTTCTCCGAGAGGATATTCGCGACGACGCGCCCGCGGTAGTTCGCGCGGCCGGCGAGGTCGGGAACGGCACGCAACACGTCCTCGGCGTCGAACTGAGCCGTCACCGCCCCGGTACGGTAGTCGACCGTCGAGGCGATGGTCCCGCCGGTCGAGATCAGCGAGATGGTCGGCAGGTCGTCGTTGAACTCGATTTCGGAGTCCGCACCGGCGTTCTCGTCTTCGTCTTCGGTATCGCTCCCGTCGATCTCGTAGACGTCTTCGTCGAGGACCTCGATGTCGGCGTCGTCCCGATCGATGCCGACGTTGTAGCCGCCGTCGAGTTTCACCACGAGGTTGTCGTCCGTGCTGGAGGGGAGCAACACGCCTTCGTACGTGCGATCCGCGCGGTCGACGCGAACGCGATCGCCTGGATTCATGCGAAAGCGTTGCGCGTCGGCGGACTTGAAGGCACGCTTTCGATTCCGGCCGTGGCACAAAGCTGGGTGGGCTAGCAAGTCAGGCGATTCCAACGACGACGAGGCCGATGCCGGTTAGCAGGAGTACGGCGGCGATCAGCGCCGTCAGTAGCCGTACCGTCGCAAGCGCATCGTCGGTGAGGTCGAGTCGGGGATAGAAGTGACGGGCTGCGGAGAGCACTCCCACCCCGATCGCGATCGCAACGATCCCGAAAGCAACCAGATCGACGTTCACACTGCACTCTAGCAGCCGAGTCATGATAAACGTCGTTCGTGCCAAAGCGGACGGTCATCCCCCGAAACCGGATCGGACGAGCGACTGCGCTTCCTCTCGTTCCGCTCGACGGGATAGCTGACAGCGTGGCGAAAAGACCATGGTGCCGGCCGCCCAGTCTTCGGATATGAACGATCGCTCGGACGAGGTGACCGAGCGTCGAGAGTCCCCCTCGACGGACGACCTCCTCTCAGAGACGGAGCAGTTGCTCTCAGACACCGGTTCTGGCACCAGACCGGATACGAGTACGAGTACGAGTTCAGGAGACCGGGGACGCGAGCAGGGTGCGATCGAATCGGGCGCTACTGCTGGGCCGGTATCCGAGTCGGCTGACGAGTTCGCCCAGCCAGCCACGTCGGCCGAGCCGGCAGATAGCCGATCGGGCGGCTCTCGCCTCGCCGGACTCACGGATCGACTGTCGCCTCGCAAGTACTTCTCGCCGAAGGCGTTTCTCGCGCTGGTGTTGACAATCGGTGCGGGTCTGTTCGCCGTCGACGCGGTGCTCCCGATCGCCGGTAAGATGATCGGTATCTTCGCGACGGCCTTTCTGGTCGGACTCATCACGTCGAAGCGGCGGTATCTGGAGCTGACCGCTGCGGGGGCCTCGGCCGGCGCGATAACGCCGTTGGCCGACCCAGTCTACGTGGCACTCGGAGCCGGCCGAACGCTCATCGCGATCGGCGTCGCAATCGGGCTGGTCGCGTCAGTTGCCGGCTACTATTTCGGTCGGGATCTCCGCGATGGTCTCTCACGAGATGTGACATAGTGGCCGTTCAACCGGCCGTTGGGCCGTAACAGATCCTCTTTCCGAGCCCGTTCCGTGCCCGTAGCGTTCGGTTCTCCGAGACGAAACGATGCCCGTACGGACTGACTTTCAGGTCGTCGTTAGCTCCCAGCCGCGTTCGGTTCGGCGAACGAGCCCGTCGTCGGCCATCGATTCCAGCAGTTCGGCGATGATCTCGCGGGGAACATCCAGTTCGGAACGCAGTTCGCCGACGGATTTCGGCTCCGACCGGATGGTCGCCAGGAGATCGGCGTAAATACGGCTTTCCGGGCCGTCGCCGACGCTTTCGGAGATCTGATCGAGGACGTCGTAGAGTTGGCTCTGGACCCATCGCTGGGCGAGCGAGAGTTCGTTTTCGAGCTGTTCGAGCTCTTCGAGGGCCTGCAGGAGGTCACCGAGTTCGTCGAGTTCATCACAGGCGATGTCGAGCGAGAGATGCCGGCAGGTGGTGATATCGAAGCCGTTGTTGGTCGGATAGGCGCTCTTGCTCGCGAAGCCGTAGGGAGAGACAGTGACTTCGAGGCGAACGTTGCGAGCGATATGGAAGTACTTGCGACGTTGGTCGTCGACGCGACTCTCGACCAGTCCGGCCGACTCGAGTTTTCGGAGGTGTTCGATGACCGCCTTGGGGCTCACGCCGAGATAGTCGGAGATTTCGGTTACGTAGCAGGGTTTGCGAGCGAGAAGGCGGAGAATCCGCCTCCGGTTCTCGTTTCCCAGCAGATCCAACAAGGCGGCGGAATCCATCGTGGGGCCGTATGGCGTCGCCGCTGAAAAGCGTGTCTGCTCGGGGAAGCCCTGACCGCGTGCGGTCATCCGGTCAGACGCCGGTCTGTCAATGCTTGATCGTATCCGATGCCGACTACCGACAGCGATTACATCTCACTCGCTCGCGGCGTCTGGCGTGATATCCGGCAATTTCAGCCGTCTGCCGGCGTCTCGGTGGGTGGTGTGTCCGTGTCGCTATCGGCGTCAGTATCAGCGTTCGATGAACTCGTGTCGTCGGTGGTCGGGCCGCTAGCTGAGTCTGCGTCTGTCTCCGGCGTCGATGGTTCCGTTGCGTCGGTCGGCGGGCCGGTCCGTGCCGGCGAGCCGTTGCCCGGTGGGTCGGAGTTCTCGCCCGAATTCCCCGAGTTCTGTTCTTGAGCCGTGCCCCGATCGGACTGGTTCCCCTGCCCGGGTCCGTCGTCGGTTCCCGTCTCGTCAGTGGGCGACTCGGAGCCTGCGTTCTGTGCGGGGGTCGGAGTCAGAGTCGGATTTTGGCCGCGGGTTTGGCTCTGATTTTGGCCGTGTTCCTGGCCGCGATCCTGACCGGCTTCCTGTCCACCGTTCTCCGGGCCGATACCCGGACTGTCCGCGGCGGGCTGCTGTCCGGACGGGCCGCCAGTTCCTGCCGAGGCCGACGAGTTCGGCGGGCCGCGGTCTGCGGGCGGGCCGTTGGCGACGCCGATGCCGCCGCCCGGATGCCGGTCGACGCCGACTACCTTCTGTGCCGTCGCTGCGATGTCTGGCCCGGCGAGATCGCTCGCGTTTTGCTGGAGCGTTTCGAAGCGCTCCTCGTCGAGCCCGGCGGCGACACCTTGGGCCTTCGTCCGTTCGATCGAGCGGTTCAGCGACGCGATGGTGACCGTGAGTCTCGTCAGGCGGGCCTCGTATGCGGCCGATGAGAGCGAGTCCTCCTGTTCACGGAGTTCCTCGCGTTCGGCCTCGAGTTCGGCGAGGCGCTGTTCGAACTCGTCGGCGCGGTCGGTGACGAGTGCGGCGCGACGCTCGGTGTCTGCGGCGTGGTACGTGGCGTCAAAGAGGCCGGTTTCGACGCTCGATTGGGCGTCTGCGCTCGTGGTTTGGAGGAAGGTTGCGACGGTCGTGTTTGTGGTTGTATTCGCCGTCTGTGTTTGCGTTTGTGCCTGTGTCTGTCCGTGTGATTGTCCCTGTACCTGCGCTTGCGCCTGTGTCTGTGTCTGTAGCCCCCCACTCGGTTCGTTCGCGCCGGCAGCCGACTGGTGGGCGGCCGGCGTTGTGAGGGCGCTCCCTGCAACCGGTGCGATCGCGAGTCCAATAACCGCTAGGAGGGCGAGACCGACGATCCGGGTGGCACTCATCGTATTCACGTTGGCTCACTCGGACCGTCCTAAAAAGTCGATCTTTCGTTCGAACCGTTCATTACCGATGGTGGGCGGTGAACGGTCGTGAAACGGGACCGCTCGCTCCCGCCCAGCGCCGTCCCCGCTGGTCGATCTCGCGTCGATTTTCAGCCGGCAGGAAGAACGTGAACGATGAAACGGTCAGTTTCGTGATGACGACTCCGCGTCGGCATCGATGTCGTCGACCAGGTCGCTCGCGATACCGGTGTATCCGGTCGGCGTCAGTGCCCCGAGTTCGTCGCGCACGTCCGCGTCGACATCGAGTTCGTCGAACAGGTCCTGGAAGTCCTCGAGCGTGACGTTTTTTCCGCGGGTCAGGGCTTTGACCTGCTCGTAGGCATCCGCTCGGCCCTCGCGGCGGAGGATCGTCTGGACGGCTTCACCGATGATTTCGGGCGTCGATTCGAGGTCTTCGCGCATGACCTGCTCGTTCGGGACGATTTTCGAGAGACCGGCGGCCGTTTTCGAGTAGCCGATCAGACAGTGAGCGAACGCGGCCCCGATGTTTCGCTTGACGGTCGAGTCGGAGAGGTCTCGCTGGAGCCGCGAGGTCGTGATGTAGTCGCCGAGGAACGAGAGGTCAGCATTCGCCTTCGAGAGGTTCCCCTCGCTGTTCTCGAAGTCGATCGGATTGACTTTGTGGGGCATCGTCGAGGAGCCGGTTTCACCCGCGACGGTCTCCTGCCCGAGATAGCGGTCGGAGACGTACAGCCACACGTCCAGATCGAGATCGAGGAGCACGGTGTTCGCACGCTCGATCGCGTCAAATAGCGTCGCGAGGTCGTCGCAGGGATTGACCTGCGTCGTCAGCCGGGCAACGTCGAGGCCGAGTCGCTCGATGAACTCGGCGGCGACGGCCTGCCAGTCGACGTCGGGGTAGGCGGCGACGTGGGCCGCGTAGGTCCCCGACGCACCGGCGAGTTTCCCGTGCAACTCGTCGGTCGCCGTTCGGATCTGTCCCGTCGCGCGACCGAGGCGGGCCGCGTAGACGGCCAGTTCCTTGCCGAAGGTCGTCGGGGTTGCGGGCTGGCCGTGCGTGCGTGCGAGCATTGGCAGGTCCCGGTGCTCGCGAGCCATGTCGGCGAGCGTGTCCTGCACGTCGTACAGCGCCGGCAGCAGGACTTCGTCGACGGCATCGCGGACGAGCAGCCGGTGGGCGAGGTTGTTCACGTCCTCGCTCGTCAACCCGAAGTGGATCCACGCCGACGCGTCGCTGTCGTCGCCCAGCCGGTAGCGAATGAAGTACTCGACGGCCTTGACGTCGTGATTCGTCGCCTCGAACTCGTCGTGGCCCTCGGTCTCGAGTTTCTTGATCAGGCGGGCGTCCTCCTCGGCGAAGTGTTTGTACAGCCCCCGGAGCTCCTCGCGCTCGTCGAGGCCGAGTTCGAGCGGCGTCGCCTCGAGTTCGGCGAGCGTAACCAGGTACTCGACTTCGACGCGGACGCGAGCGCGCATGAGGGCGGCCTCGCTGGCGTACGGCGAGAGCCGCTCCGTTCGGTTGCCGTAGCGCCCGTCGAGCGGCGAGACCGCATACAGTGCGTCGGTGTCGCTCATCGTGTGAGCGTTTCTATCCCTGTCCAAAAGCGTATCGAAACGATCGTCGGGTTCGCCCACAGGTGTGCATACCTCTTCTATTTCAGGCGAGATTACGGCGGTATCAATACACGTGTATGCATATCTCCCGGGGAGAGACCGCAACCACTTTGACTCTCGCGGGCGGGTTTACACCTATGACGCGAATCGCCGGGATGGCCGGCAACCGAGGGCGTAACCTGTTGAACATCGCCGACCGACGACCGGGCGGCGCTGAACTCGGGGTCGTCCTTACGACCGACGAGGACGCGCCGGTTCTCGAAGCCGCCGCCGAGCGCGGGGTTCCGACCGAAGTCGTCCCGCTCGCGGACGATATGACCCGCCGGGAGCACGAGGAGGCAGTGCTCGAGGCGCTCGCGGACTACGAGTTCGAGCTGGTCTGTCTGGACGGCTACATGCGCATCCTTTCGGACACGTTCCTCGATGAGGTACCGATGACGCTGAACGTCCATCCCTCGCTGCTGCCGTCGTTCCCCGGCACGGACGCCTGGGGCGACGCGCTCGAGGCCGGCGTCTCGGTTACTGGGTGTACGGTCCACGTCGTCACGGACGCGACCGACGAGGAGGGCGACGTGGTCGAGAGCGAGGTCGACGGCGGACCGATCGTCACGCAGGAGCCGGTGCCGATCTACGAGGGCGACGACGCCGAGGGCCTGAAAGAGCGCGTGCTCTACGAGGGCGAGTTCAGCGCGTACCCGCGTGCGGTGAAGTGGGTTGCCGAGGGCGTCGTGACCGTCGACCGCGACGCCGGGACGGTATCCGTCGACGCCGACGTGGCGAGTACCGATACCGATGATCACAGCGGTCTGCCCACGCGCCGGTTCGTCTCGAACGACCGGGTCGATACGCTCCGGTACGGGGAGAATCCCCACCAGGACGCCGCCGTGTACGCGGACGCCACCTGCGACGAGGCGAGCGTCGTCCACGCCGAACAGCTAAACGAGGGTGCAAAGGCCCTGTCGTACAACAATTACAACGACGCCGACGGCGCGCTCAACCTCATCAAGGAGTTCGACGAGCCCGCGGCCGCGGTCATCAAGCACACGAACCCGGCCGGCTGTGCAACCGCTGGCTCGCTCGCCGAGGCGTACGAGAAGGCGCTCTCGACGGATCCCATGAGCGCCTTCGGCGGCATCGTCGCCCTGAACCGCGAGTGCGACGCCGACACCGCCGAGCAGATCATCGACTCGTTCAAGGAGGTCGTCGTCGCGCCCGGCTACACCGACGACGCGCTCGAGGTCCTCTTCGAGAAGGATAATTTGCGGGTGCTCGACGTTGACGATCTCGGCGAGCGAACCGAACGCTTTACCGAAAAACCACTCGTCGGCGGCCGACTCGTCCAGGAACGCGATCTGCAGTCGATTTCCATCGACGACCTCGAAATCGTCACCGAGCGCTCGCCGACCGACGCCGAACTCGAGTCGATGGTCTTCGCCTGGCAGACGCTCAAACACGTCAAATCCAACGGGATCCTCTTCGCGGACGGGACCGAGACCGTCGGCGTCGGGATGGGGCAGGTTTCCCGCGTCGACGCGGTTCGACTCGCGGCGATGAAGGCGGACGAACACGCCGAGGGCAAGGACGCCGAGGGGGCCGTGATGGCCTCGGACGCGTTCTTCCCGTTCCCGGACGGCATCGAGGAGGCCGCCCAGGCGGGTATCGAGGCCGTCGTCCAGCCCGGCGGCTCCGTCAACGACGACGACGTGATTGAAGCCGCGGACGAGCACGGGATGGCCATGGCGTTTACGGGCTCCCGTAGTTTCCGCCACGACTAACGGGACGAGACAGGACTACCGACCGTCTCCGCCGCCGTCGGTCTCGGCCGTTCCGAGCAGAACACTACCGGCGTAGACCAGGAGGTAGCTCACGAGGTAGTAGAGCCCACCCAGCGTGAGGACGATGAGCCCCTGTCCGAGAACGGGAACCGCAAACAGCCGTTCGAGACCGATCGGGTCGAACAACAGCCTCCTGGTCGCGCTGACTGGCATGTAGACGAGCAGCCAGAACACCCATTCGAGTTCGGTGAGCAGGGCGTCCGGAAGCGCGATCGGCTGGCGAAAGGAGAGGCCGGCGAGGACGAGCGGCCCGGTGATGAGGAGGACGAAGACGCTCGTGACGGGCCGGTCGGCCGCCCGCTCCAGGAGGGATTCGAGGCGGGTCACGTGGTCGAATTGGCGGGTTGACACTATAGTCATTGTGGAACGACGGTGCGCACGAGGCGAACGTCTCAACTGAGAAAACTTACTATCTTCGAGAACAACGTGTCCCGCATGCCTGATTGGTCACGTTGTCGTCCCTCCCGACGCCGACTCCTGGCAGGTGTGGGGACGGGAGTCTCCGCACTTGCCGTCTGGGGGCTGTCGCCGCTTATTACGAGCGGGTCAGTGCCATCGACGCGCCCGCGTATCATCGGCCACCGCGGCGCATCCGGGCTGGAACCGCCGAACACGGCAGCCGCGATTCAACGCGCCATCGAGCTCGGCGTCGACGGTGTCGAACTCGACATCCGCCGAACTCGTGACGGCACGCTAATGCTGTTTCACGACCCCGTTTTGGACTGGGATTCGACGGGTCACGGGTGGATTCGAAACACCACCTGGGAGGAGATCCAGGGCGCTCGCATCGACGGCGAACCGCTCATTTCGCTCGCCCGCGCGCTCGAACTCCTCGCCGACACCGACGTGTCGATCTATCTCGAACTGAAAGAAGCGGGCTACACCGATGCCATCCTCGAGATGGCGCGTACCCACGGTGTTCTCGATCGGGTCACGGTGATCTCGTTCGAGGCTGCGCCGCTCGAGCAAGCACAGACATCTGACGTCCCCACTGGCCTGGTCGGCTCGGTGCCGACGTCGGGGCTGGCGGATGAGGCGACCGACTGCGGCGCCGGGAGCGTCTTCAGTCACTACGTTCCACGCGCCATCCCGAGATTCCTCGAGACGGCGCGCGAGGCGGGACTCACCGCCGGCGTCTGGAAACTCGTCGACACCAAAGGCAGCGTCCGCGACGCACTGACCACCGAACCCGACGTGTTCGTCACGAACCGGCCGGACTACGCGTTCGAGTTCTTGAACTCGACGCCCCGGAAGGGTGAAAGAGCGGTTTGACCCTGGCGAATCATTATTTGGCGTGCACGTGTCGAGAGCGTATGGATCGACGACAGTTCCTTGCGGTATCGAGCGTCGGTGTTGTGGCGGCGATGGCAGGCTGTGTCGGCAGCGCGCTCTCGACCGACGATCCGGCGCAGTCGGGCGACGAGACGGGATCGAGCGCGACGGACAACGAGATTACCGTTAGCGCCGAGGGCGAGGTCGAGGCCGAGCCGGATACGGCGACGGTGAGCCTCGGCGTCGAGGCGACCGACGAGTCCGCCGAGGCGGTCAGCGACGAGTTGGCCACGCAGTCCGAACAGCTCCGGGACGCCATCGACGATCTCGGGATTCCGGACGAGAACGTCGAAGAGGGCCGCTATCGGATCAGCCCGTCGGCGGCGGCGAGACGGGAGGAGGGGGTCGACGAGTTCGCCGGAACCCACTCGTACCAGGTGACGATCGACGATGTCAACCGGGTCGGCGAGATCATCGACGCCGCCGTCTCCGCCGGGGCCGACGACATCGGCCGGGTGAACTTCACGCTACAGGAAGAGACGCGGGCGGCGCTTCGCAAGGATGCGATCGACGATGCGCTGGCGACCACAGACGAGGAGGCGGCCCACATTGCATCGAATCGAGAGGTCGAACTCGCCGGGACGAAATCGGTGACGACGAACGACGTCCGGGTGAACTCGGTGCGACACGACGTCGAGTTCGCAGCGTCGGCGGACGACGCGAGTGCGCCGCCGACCGAGATCGACGCCGATCCCGTGACCGTGACGGCGAGTGCGACGGTCGTGTACGCCTTCCAAAACTGAACGCCGTCGTCAGCCGTCAGGTTTCGGCTGACCTAAATCGAATCGTTTTTGAATGATTAGGTCGGCCTAAACCGTATGGACGACCGAAGTGTCACTGGACGGGTGGGGGTCGACCGGAGCCGCCGCCGATTCGTCGCCGCGAGTACGGCGCTCGGCGGTGCGGTGCTCGCTGGTTGCATCTCCGGCGGAGACGATCCGACCGGAAACGGCCACTCGAACGGCGACGGTCACACCGCAACGTTGCAACCGGTGGGCGACGTTTCGTTCGACACCGTCCCCGAACGCGTCTTCGTCGCCTTCCCGCAGTACGCCGACATGGCCGTCGCACTCGGCCACGGCGATGCCGTCACCACGCTGTTTTCCACCGAGATGTCCGGCACGACGATGAACAAGTTCTACGACCACCTCCCCGGCGTCTCCTTCGACTGGGAGGGCCTCCCGAACCCGCTCGAGGGCGGCCTCCGGAAGGAACAGCTCTACGAACTCGACAGCGACGTTCACTTTCTGGACCCGTCCTACGTCCTGAAACACGACGACTGGACCGAGGACGACATCGATGACATCGCCTCGACCGTCGGACCGTGGATCGGCAACTTCCACAGCGGCGTCCACAGCGATCCCGCGGACGCCTACGCCGACCAGTACGAGTTCTACACGCTCTGGGAACTGTTCGACCGTGTTGCGGACGTGTTCCAAGAGCGCGAGCGCTACGCGGAACTCAAAGCAGTGTACGACGAACTGCACGATCACATCACGTCGAACCTTCCGCCGGAAGACGAGCGCCCGACCGCCGCCCGCGTCACGCTCGGCGACGGCCAGTTCTATACCTACCACCTCAACGCGCCCGGCTACTGGCAGGCGGATACGCGTCCGCTCGCCGCCGCCGACGCGCTCGCCGACCGCTCCTGGTCGGGCGACTGGGGTACCGTCGACTACGAGACGATGCTCGACGTCGATCCCGACGTTATCTTGCACCTCTGGGGAATCACCTCCCAGTACAGCATCGACAACATCCGCGACGAACTCGAAAGCCATCCCGTCGGAAGCGACCTGACGGCGGTGCAAAACGACCGCGTCGTCGCCGGCGGCATGCGATACCAGGGGCCGCTCATGAACCTCTTCCAACTCGAGATGACGACCAAGCAGCTCTATCCCGACGAGTTCGGCGCTTGGCCCGGTTACGAGCCTGGGACACCGTACCCGGATATCCCCGAGGACGAACGGCTGTTCGACCGCGAGCGCGTCGCGGCGATCGTCCGAGGGGAGTTCTAATGGGCGAATCCGCGTTGGATATCGCCGCCGAGACCGACGTTGCCGTCGCCGTCGTCGGCGGCGGTCCCGCGGGCTGTGCAGCCGGCGTCTTCACCGCCCGATACGGCCTCGAGACGACGATCTTCGACCGCGGACCGTCCTCGTTGCGTCGATGCGCCTCCCTCGAGAATTACCTTGGCTTCCCCTGCGGGATCGGCGTCGAGACGTTCCTCGGACTGGCACACGACCACGCCGAGACGGCGGGCTGTCGAATTCGGGACGAACTGGTCGAATCGATCACGACGCTCGAGGACGGAACCGACGGCTTTCGGCTCGAGTCGCAGTCGGGCGAATCGATTACGGCGCGGTTCGTGATCGCTGCAACGAAGTACGACGGCACGTACCTCCGAGAACTCGACGACGAGGCGAGGATGTTCGTCGCAGATGACGACGAGGAACGCGAGCGGTTCGATCGCGACTATCCCGGCGACGACGGAACCACGCCCGTCGACGGCCTCTACGTCGCCGGGCCGCTGGCCGGATGCGGCGATCAGGCGATCATTGCGGCGGGTCACGGCGCGACGGTCGCTCGAACGCTGCTTCGAGACTGCCGTGAGGAAGCGGGCTTTTGGGGCTGGTTCGCGGATCACTACGACTGGCGGCGCACGACCGAGAACCGCCGCGAGGAATGGGCGGAGCCCCAGCAGTGGCTCGACCTGCTCGAGGATGACGCCCCCGACGATGTCGACCCGCACACCGTTCGACGGCTCTCCGAAATCGCCGCCGAAGAACGTGACTCAGACTACGTCGCGTCCGACGTTGCGAATCGTCGGGCCATGCGCGGTCAGCGACGCCTCGCCGCCGCGCTCGATGACGACGTGATTCGCGAGCGGGCCGCGGAGATCGAAGCCGACGAGTTCTGATTCGAACTCTCGTCTCGGTACCGGCGTCACTGCGCGCTCTGGAAGCTGGTGGCTGGTGACTAGTGACTAGAGACCACGCGAAACGAATTCGAATCGCTCAGTCGTCCGCCGGAACCGCTCGCTGATCCGTTTTCTCGGCCATGCCGAGGACGCTGTCGAAGAACTCGAGGGTATCTTCCGGCCCGGGATTGGCCTCGGGGTGGTACTGACGGGTGATGATGTCGTGTTCGACGCCGTCGAGTCCCTCCGGAGTGTCGTCGTTGACGTTGATCTGCGTGACTTCGAGGTAGTCGCCGGGTTCGTCAACGGTGTAGCCGTGGTTCTGGGTCGTCATGACGACCTGCCCGGACTCGAGGTCGAGGACGGGCTGGTTGACGCCGCGGTGACCGAAGTTCATCTTCGCCGTCGTGCCGCCAAGTGCCTCTGCGACGATCTGCTGGCCGAGGCAGATACCCGCGACGGGCGTTTCCTCGACGAACGCCTCGACGAGTTCGATTGCCTGCTCGTAGTTGGCGGGGTCGCCGGGGCCGTTCGAAATGAACAGGATATCGGGGTCGAGGGCCTCGACATCGGCTGTGCTCACATTGTAGGGAAGGACGTGAACCGTCGCGTTGCGGTCGAGCAGCGAGTCGACGATCGAGCCCTTCGCGCCGCAGTCGACGAGGGCGACGGTTTCGCCGTCGTTGTCCGCGCCGTAGACGGTGTGGTCGTCGACGCTGACCTGCGCGCCGATGTCGGTGTGTTCACTCATGCCCTTGCAGGCCTCGAGTTCGGCCAGGGCGTCTTCCTCGGTGGCGTCCTCGCCGACGGCGATGCCGCATTTCATCGCGCCGCCGTCGCGGATGTCGGTGACGACGTCTCGCGTGTCGAGGTGGTCGACTGCGGGAACGCCTTCGCTCTCGAGCCAGTCGGCGACATCGTCGGTGAGTTCCTTTGCGAGCACGGCGCGGGGGTGGACGCGATCGTCCTCGAACCGTTCCGTTCGGACGCCGTAGTTGCCGATCAGCGGGTAGGAGAAGGTGAGAATCTGTTCCTCGTAGGACGGATCGGTCAGGCTCTCTTCGTAGCCGGTGTAGGCTGTCGTGAAAACCAGCTCGCCGCGAGCCGTTCCCGAAGCGCGACCACGTCCCTCGAGTACGTGTCCGCCCTCCAGTGCAACGTAGGCTGCTGTCATTACGAACTACGTATTGGATACACCGGCATAAGTGTTGTCTTCGAAACTCAGTTACGAATTTCGTAATCGGTAAGTGCCACTCGTCCGTAGTCACGGATCTCAATGGACGAACTCGATCGAGCGATCCTCGACGTGCTGCGACGGGACTCCCGAACTCCCTACACGGAGATTGCGGACGAGGTCGGGACGAGTGAGGGGACGGTTCGCAATCGCGTCGAGCGGATGATGGACGACGAGGTGATCGAACGGTTTACGATCTCGACCCGGACGGGCAACGTCAAGGCGATGATCGAGATCAGCGTCGCGGTCGACGTGGATACGAAAGGCGTCTCGGAGCGAATGGCGGAGTGGGAGGAGGTCGACTTCGTCTGGATGGTTTCGGGCGAGCAGGACGTCGTCCTCGTCGTCGACGCCGCGGACACGCGCGGCGTGAACGATCTCATTACGAAAGCGCGCGATCAGGAGGAGGTCGTCAACACGAAGACGCGGCTGATCCTCGACGAACAGCCCGGCTGATCGGCGTTTGATTGGCGTTCAATCGGTGTCCGGTCGGCGTTCGTGCGGCGTTCGAGCGGATTTCGAGCAGCGTTCGAGCGGCGTGTCAAGGCGGCTTACTCCGTCGACTCTTCTCCCGGCGGCGTTCCGACCCCCGGCGTCGGCCGCTCGATCGCGTCGATGACGCGCTTGCGGCGGTGGATGGCCCGGTACCCGCGTCGCACCACTTCATCCAGCGTCGACCGGGAGACCTGGGCCTCGACACGGCCGTCTCGAATCGCTTCGACGACCGCCTCGGGCGTGAGCCGCTCACTCTCGATAGTCGTGTACGCTCGTCCGACCTCGAACGGATAGTGGGCGTCGCTGCCGCCGACGAGCGGCAGGTTGCGTTCCGACGCCAACTTCTCGACCAGCGGACGCGACCGCGGGTGTTTGCCGTTGACCTCGATGGCGTCGAAGGGAACGTCCGTGAGCTCGCGAACGGTGCTGTTTCGAAACGGGTGTGCGACAATAGCGGCGCAGTCGTGATCGTGGGCCAGCGCAACCGCCTCCGCCGGGGACAACGCCCCCGGTTTCGTCTCCGCCGGCGGATCGGGTCCGACGACGAGGACGTGACCGCGATCGGTCGTGATCTCGATTCCGGGCAGGGAGATCGCGTCTGCGGCAGGGTTCAGGCGGGTGTAGTAGTCGTGGTTCGTCGTCGCGACCCCGTCGAGCCCGCGTCTCGCAGCCATCTCGGTGAGCACTCGTGCACCAAGCGGGTCGAATCGATCACCGAGAGACCGGTGACCGTGAAAGAATCGCGTGTGCGCGTGAAGATCGACGAGATACACACGAAGGCAAACGCCAGCCAGACCCTTTTGCGCTCGGCCGGCATACGGTGGGGTATGCACTCGGAGGGTAGAGACAGCGACGCCGATCCCCGCCGCGTCCTCGTTCTCAATCCCGTCAGCGGCAGCCAGGACCACGTCGACGATATCGTCGAACTGGCGGCCGACTACGGGTTGACGGTCCGGCAGACCGAGGGAGCAGGGGACGCGATGCGGTTCGCCCGCGACGCCGCACCCGAGGCGGACCTGATCGCCGCCGCCGGCGGCGACGGCACCGTCAACGAAGTCATCAACGGAATCGCGGCCGCGGACGAACTCGAGACGACGACGCTCGCCGTCGTTCCCGCGGGCACCGGCAACAACTTCGCGACGAACATCGGCATCACCGGCCTCGAACACAGTTTCGAGGTGCTCGAAACCGGCCGGCGGCGGCGGATCGACCTCGGCGTCGCGAACGACCGCGCGTTCGTCAACTCCTGCGTCGGCGGCGTGACCGCCGAAGCCAGCAGCGAGACGACGCCGGACGGCAAACGAGCGCTCGGCGTCCTCGCATACGTGAAAAACACCGTCGCGACGGTCGCGGACTTCGACTCACTCTCGCTACGGGTCGAGACGGTCGAAGGACCGAACGGCGAGGCCGCCCAGTCCTGGACCGGCGACGCGATGTTCGTCCTCATCGGCAACTGCCGTCGATTCACCGGCACGCGCACCGCACAGGCACACGTCGAAGACGAACTCTTCGAGGTCACGATCATCGAAGACGCGCCAGCGACCAACCTGCTCGGCGACGCCGCCCTCGAAGGGCTGTTCGACCGCGAGAGCGCGCACATCATCCGCCGACGAACGCCGTCGCTCACCGTCGAAAGCCTCGAAGACTCCATCGAATACAGTCTCGACGGCGAAATGCTCGAAACGGAGACGCTACGGCTCAAAGTGAACTCGCAGCCGCTCGAAGTCGCCGTCGGAGAGAGCTATCAAGAGAATCCCGACGCGGACGAAGGGTGGCCGCTCGAACCGACGCACTAGGCGAGCACCGAGTTCAGTTCAGACGGTCGAGTTCTGTGGTCCGGGTTCCACGGGGCCAGTAGCAGGCGCTCCTTCCCGTCGTTCAGCGGTAGATATAAGTCACTACCAGTTAACAATTAGGACGGAAGCCACATCGGACATGAAAGTGTCCCGGATGTTGGAGCATCCGAGACGTGGCTTCCACCCCGCAAGGGTCAAAGCCATGATTGCGTACATTCTCACGGGATATAAACATCCCGCACGACTGACGGATCGGTATCCCAAGCGAGCAGCGGCTCTTACAGGCGGTCTCGGGAACGCGCCGAGGTGTTCGACTGCGTGACCGACGACGATGCCGCACGCAACGCGACTAGCGACGGCACCGGCAGAACGGTCGAGACGAGCACGGCTGGCACTGATACCGGCGAGACGGACGACGCGGAATCCCTCGGGTCGGAGGTGTCCATGACGGATCCCGACAATGCGGACCCCGACAATGCGGACCCCGACAATACGGACCCTGGCGACACGACGGACGGTCCAGAAACCCCGTTTCCGCGCTGTCCGCGCTGTAACACGCCCATCGTCCAGCGGACCATGATCGGGCCGGGCGAAGCCATCGCCGGTCCCTGCGGCTGTCGCGTCGCCCCCCGCGTCGGCACGCGCTCACAATCGGACTCCGACGACTGAGCCACCGCACGCCGAGTTCAGTTCACCTGCACTCGGGTCGCGGCGGCCAGCCGAGTTGGCGGGGGTGTGCGAGCGGATCACCGCGGTCCGTCCGCCACTACCATCACCACCACCACCATCGGAACCACACCACCACCGCCCAACTCGGTCCGTATCCGCGACACCGATTCGAAGCGATGAACTCGTCGCACGCCTGAGCAGACTGGACAGATTCTCAGAGTGTACCGATTCTCACAGGCTATCTCTATGCGGTTGGCCCCGTACTACGGGTCGTGAACGATTCATGCCGACCGACAACCGACAGTACGGAGCGATTGGTCGTCACTACGGCCGACCGGTGAAGGACGGGAACGCGAGAAGAACCGCCCGAGGAACCCGAACTGGCGTTCTTCGCGCTGACAACGCTGCCGAAATCCCACCAGTTTCCGGACGAGGTCAGCGGGCATGACGACTCCGAACGGTGGGGGACCGAGCACGCAGGTGACAGTGGGTATTGACGCCCCGCAAGAGGAAGTTTACCGAGCGTTCCTCGATCCCGACGCGGTGGCCACGTGGCTGCCGCCGGAGGGCATGGATGGGCACGTCCATTCCTTCGATCCGCGGGAGAGCGGCGAGTTCAGAATTTCGTTCACGTACCGGGATCCCCGGAACGATTCGCCGGGAGGAGAGGGTGGGAAGACCGCTGACGATACGGATACGCACCGCGGGCGGTTCGTCGCGCTGGTGCCCCACGAGAAAATCGTGGAGACCATCGAGTTCGAAACGACGGACCAGCGATTTGCAGGCGAGATGAGAGTCACCGTGTCTCTAGAGGAGACCGACGAGGGAACTGCAGTCACGTACCGCTGTGAGAACATCCCGGAAGGTATCCGCCCCGAAGACAACGAAGCCGGGAATCGATCGTCCTTACGGAACCTGGCTGAACTCGTCGAGTGAATCGCTGTCTCTCGTGCGGAACAGTCGCTGCTCTTTACCGGTTACATACTCTAGGCCGCGGTTAGAGTCCGGTAAATCGCGTATCTGTTAGCAGAACACGAAAAAGACGTATTATTTTCCACAAACACGATTCTGTAGGCTAAAGTACTTGTTAGGTGAGAACCATTCTAGAGTGTATGTGTCCGCCACTATCTCGTCGGAAGCTACTCGCCGGTGGTTCTATTGCTGGTCTCAGTACTCTCGCTGGCTGTCAAGGGGCAATGAGCCCGTTGACCCAGCGTACACCGGACAAAAGCGAGACTAACGGGGGCGGCAAATCACTCGGACTCGCCTACTCAGAAAGCCGTACATCCTTCCCAAGCGAGAAGGAGACTCACAGCGGATGGGTTCACATCGTCAGTGACGGTGAATCAGCAGATTTGACGTTTGATGTCAGGCTATGTAGCGAATTAGGAGACGTTGAACCGGAACTGACCAATGCTATTTCGAATGAATACGTCTTGAGATTCACTGTGAGTGGTGAATTCAGTAGCGGCACGCCGTCCAATGAATCGACCGGTGATTCGGAGTGCAGTTCCGTGACTCACCTTGTCGGTGGTGCAAATGTTCCGAACGACTGGGAATCGCTCACCGTCGCGGTGAACAACGATGAAATCCAAACGATTGAGCGGTCAGGATCGACGCCGGAACTCCGGCCGCTTCCGGACCCAGTACGTCCTCGATAGTCTCACACACTGTTCCGAGTGGTTCTGACGGGGAGTCTGCCGGAACGACCCGTTCTCCAGTGTCTATATCGGCCCATTCCCTGTACCCAGCACGCGATTCTATACGTCGGCTCGGTAGATCAGCACCGGCGTGCTCATCGTCCACTGACACCAGATTGACTCTAAACACCAGAATTAACGACACATGTGTATGATCTACTGTCCTCTCCCGCAGTGCAACTCGCTTCTCGTGTTCATCGATGCCGCTACCGAACGACCAAAAGCCGATACTGGTTTCACGACCCTCTGCAATGATGCAGACATGACTACGCCGCGGGACGACGACTTGCAGCACGAAAACGCCGGCCAGGACGTCATCGCCGTCGACGCCGACGACACCGAACTCGAACTCGTCAACCGACTCGAGGCCCACACCGGTGACGGCATTCGCCACCGGGCGTTTACCGCCCTCGTCTTCGACGACGAAGACAACGTCCTGCTGGCCCAGCGCGCCCCCGACAAACGCCTCTGGGGCACCTACTGGGACGGCACCGTCGCCTCCCATCCCGTCGACGGCCAGAGCCAGACCGACGCCACGCGCCAGCGACTCGAAGAAGAACTCGGCATCACCCCCGACCAGTACGACAACCTGCGCCTGACCGACCGCTTCGAGTACAAACGCTACTTCGAAACCGCCGGCGTCGAGCACGAAGTCTGTGCCGTCCTCAAACTCACCCTTTCCGATCGCGAACTCGAGCCGAACGAGGACGAGGTCGCCGGCCTGCTGTGGGTCCCCTACGAGCGGCTTCACTCGAACCCAGAGTGGTACCGTCAACTCCGGCTCTGTCCGTGGTTCGAAATCGCGATGCGTCGGGACGTGCGCTGAGACGCCCACGTTCAGTAGCCACCACTGTGTTGCTCCCGCCTTTCTGCGCCGCTGTCGTTTTCACCCACAGGATCGGCTTCGTCGCGAGCCGTCCCACCGGTATCATCCGCTACCGGCCGGTCGAGCCGACCCGAACGGACGACGACGGTGTCGGCCACCCGATCCCCGACGCGCTGGCCGGACGGCGAGACGGCCGACGCAAGGACGCCCACGGCGTATAGCAGCGGCGGAACGCCGAGGCCGTCGACGTACCGCAGGAGGTTCCGCACCGCACTGGCCCTGAGCGTACACGGCTCCCCCTCGGCCGTGGTGACCATCAACGAGCGGGCGACCTTGCCGGGCGTACGACTGTACCGCCACTCGAAGACGAACGTATAGGTGAGGTTGACCGGGATGAGAACACCGAACGAGAGTGCGACCGCGACCGGTCCCTGCGCATCCAGCACCGGCAACACGGAGAGGATGACGTAGCAGATCGGCGCGACGAGCAGGACGTAACAGAGCCCGAGATCGATNGGTCCCTGCGCATCCAGCACCGGCAACACGGAGAGGATGACGTAGCAGATCGGCGCGACGAGCAGGACGTAACAGAGCCCGAGATCGATACCCGCCGCCAGCGCTCGGTCCACCAGAAGCTGTCGCCCTGCGGTCTCCGGGTTCGGCCGTGGCGGCTGTGAACTCGGCCAGATTTCCGGTACCCGCATTCGATCACCGAACTCGAGAGTGGCACTCGCCGATCACGGGAATCACCAGCCGCCGGTCAGTTCCTTGCCCTCCGCAAGTCGCTCCTCGGCCTGCTCCTTCGCCGTCGCGAGGGCATCTTCGATGGCTGCATCCCCGACGATAATCTGGTTCATCATGTCCGCATAGTGGTATCCGCTGAGTCCGTACTGCTCAGCCCCCGTCGTCGGACTCTCCTCCGTGTTCTGGCCGTACAGCGGGACGATCTCCTCCTGGATCTGCTGATTGAGTTTGAGATGCTCCGGCCACGACTGGAAGTACTCGAGGTTCGCGTAGGCATCCGACGTGACCACGTCGTCGTAGGCCGGCAACAGCCGCATCGGCTCCTGCTCGAACAGCGACGCCGTCCGCTCGATCGAGTCCGCGTACAGCCACTCGATGAACTCGACCGCGCCCGCGGGATTGGTGCCGCCCTCGAACACCATATAGCCGTTCCCCGTCGGCAACGTCATGTACGACTCCTCCAGCGGAATGTCGTTTCGCGGCAGCGGCGCAACCGCTGTATTCTCCGCGATGTGATCGACGCCCTCGGCCGCGGCGACGCCCGCCGCCCAGCCGTTGACGTGGTACATCTGACCGACTCGACCCTGCACCCACTGTTCGAGGGATGTCCCCCAGTTCAGGCCCGATGGGTCCGGCGAGTACTGCGCGAGTTCAGTGAGGTATTCGAGCGCTTCGATGGCTTCGTCTTCGGGGACCCAGACCTCGACATCGCCGTCTGCCAGCCGATGGGTGTCGACGCCGTTCTGGTAGAGGAACATCCAGAACAGTTCACGACTCTGGCCGACGACCCCCGCCTGCGTCGCGAAGCCGCGGGCGGTATCGAACTCGTTGGATTCGTCGATGGCTTCGGCGTTGTCGACGAGTTCGTCCCAGGTTTCGGGGACGTCGAGTCCGAGCGCCTCGTAGATGTCCTCGCGGTAGACGAGGACATTGGTGTAGCCGCCGTGAGAGACGTGGAAGGTGTCGCCCTGGCTGACGACGCCTTCCTCGTCCTCGAAGGTCTCGACGTTGATGTCGCCGTTTACGTCCTCGACGGCTTCGAGGGTGTCAGTCATGGACTGGAGCATTCCCTGGGCCCAGATGTCGGCGGCGGTGTAGAACGTTTCGACGTGGATATCGGGCGGGTCGTTGGCCTGGATCAGGTTCATCAGGCGCTCTTCGCTGTCGCCCTGAAATCCCGCGTACTCCGGGTTGACGGTGTGATCCGTTTCGTCCTCGAACGCCGGAATGAGATCGTCCTCCCACCGATCCTGCCAGGTTTCCGTGCTGTAGTCGGTGTAGAAATGAATCCCGTCGTCGTTGCCGCTCCCCCCGAGACACCCAGCGAGTGCCGCTGCGGCGCTCGCGCCCGTCGCACCCAGTATCCGTCGTCGCGAGTGTCGGTGTTCTCTACTCACGTGGTATGATACCAAGTTTCAATATATTACTCTTTGGGTTAGCAGAGTAATGAATAATTGGGAATACTACTAACGATCCAGTTATTTATAGAGAATTGCTAGAACGACGGTTAGAATAAATGTGACTCTAGGAACCGATGGTAGAGCTCGAAGTGGAACCGCCAGGCAGTATCACAGGAATTGGTGTTCGAATCTCTTTACCAGTATTTTTCCTGTCTATAAAAGTGTTACCAGCGGTTTCTATTTTACATATATTCGCTACCATATATTGGTAATAATTGGAAAACTATGAGCAACCGGTCGAAGCGTTTAATAGCAGATGGGAAGATGGGTGGTAACACATGGCAAATGAAACGGTCGAGTCGACAGCAACTACCGACCGCCGATCCGTGCGGGGGCGGCTCGGCCTCGATGGGGAAGCGCTCTGGGGCTGGGCGACGGTCGCCCCGGTGATTCTGTTGTACCTGTTCGTGGCCGTCACGCCGATCGCGTTCGCGATCTACGCGTCGCTGTTCGAAGTCCCGCTCTTGAACCCCGACTGGACGTTCACGGGGCTCTCGAACTACGTCGAGGTACTGACGATGAACTCGTTCTGGTCGTCACTGTGGCTCGGCGCGCTGTTTATGGTCGGGAGTACCGTCGTCCAGTTGCTCGTCGGACTCTGGATCGCGCTCGTCCTGAACCAGCTCGATCGTGGCCAGCGATTTCTGACCGCCGTCGCGTTCACCGCGTATCTCGTCCCAACTGTGATCGTCGTCCTCGTCGCGCTGTTCATGTTCGATGTCGAGGTCGGCGTGCTCCACATCGCCGGCTCGACCCTCGGGCTGTGGGGCGAACGCACCTTCGCGCTCGGCGACCAGACGTGGGCGATGTCGCTGGTCGTCCTCATCGGTTCGTGGAAGTTTTCGATCTTCGTCACGATCTTCACGCTCGCGCAGTTGCGTGCGATTCCCGATCGATTCTACGAGGCCGCCAAGATCTGTGGTGCGTCCCGCTGGGAGATGTTCCGCGACATCACGCTTCCGCGGATCACCGGCGTCCTCCTGATCGCCGTGCTCTTGCGCGCGGTCTTCATGTTCAACAAGTTCGACATCATCTGGATGCTGACGGAGGGTGGCCCGGCCGGCGCGACGACGACGTTGCCGATCCTCGCCTACCGAACCGCCTTCCTGCACAATGACTACGGCGTCGCGAACGCGATGGCGGTGGTCATGTTCGTCTTCCTCGCGATCGGGGCCTACTGCTACTTCCGGGCGTTCGACCCGACCGCGGAGGTGGATACATGAGCACTCCGACGGAGACGGAGACACCGTCAGAAACAGAGACAGAGGGCGGGACGCGACTCTCCTACGAGACGCGCGACCGCCTCTACCACCTCGCGCTGTACGGCAGCGCCGCGTTGTTCTCGGCCGTCATCCTGTTCCCGATCTACTGGATGGTCCAGAACGCCTTCACCGACAGTCAGACCGTCATCACCGAGTTCAGCTGGCTGCCCTCGCCCGAGACGGTGACGCTCGATAACTTCAGCGTGCTGGCTGCCGGTGCAGTACCAAGGTACGTCATCAATACGATCGTCGTCACCGCCGGGACGATCGTCGTGGTCGTCGGGGTTTCGCTCGTCGCCGGGTACGGCATGGCGCGGTTCCGATTCCGGTACAAGGAGTCGTTCGCGCAGTTCCTGTTGCTCGGCTACATGTTCAGTCCGATCGTGCTCGGCCTGCCGCTGTATCTCATCTGGTCCGAGATCGGGCTGTTGAACGCCCAAATCGGCCTCGTTATTGCGCTCTCGTCCATCTCGATGCCCTTTGCAGTCTGGCTCATGTGGAAGTACATCCAGACCATTCCGGAGTCGATGGAGGAAAGCGCCTGGATCGCCGGGGCCTCGCGCTGGCGAACGTTCTGGGACGTGGTCGTCCCGCAGACGAAACCGGCGATCGTCGCCTGTGCGCTGTTCGCGTTCGCGATCGCGTGGAACGACTTCACGTTCGCCCAGATCCTGCTGCCGAGCCAGGAGTCGACCACGTTCGCGCCGGGCATCATGCGCCTCATCGATCAGGGCGGCTACACCTCCTGGGGCGACATCATGGCCGTATCGCTCCTGATGACCGTCCCGCCGCTACTGTTCGCGTACTTCCTGCAGGAGTATCTGCTGAAGGGCTTCGAAGTTCGCACGCGATAACGACCATAGCCCGTTCGAGCACCGAATTCACACGACAGAGGACACAAACTCACGATACACGACTCGCGACACACACGCACCATACACACAAATACCATCCACTACCCATACAATGACCGTCCACATCGACAACATGACCCGGGTGTTCGACTCCCCGAACGCCGATCGCATCGTCGCCGTCGACGAACTCTCGCTGACCATCGAGGACGGCGAGTTCCTCACACTCGTCGGCCCCTCCGGCTGTGGCAAGACCACGACGCTTCGCTGTGTTGCCGGCCTCGACACGCCGACCGCCGGTACCATCCGTGTCGACGACCGCGACGTAACCGAACTCCCACCACAGCAACGCGATGTCGCCCTGCTCTTCCAAGATATCGCGCTCTACCCGCACATGAGCGTCCGCAAGAACATGGAATACGGCCTCAAAATCGCCGGCGTTCCCGAAGACGAACGGCGCGAACACGTTGCGGAGGCCGCAGCTCTCCTCCAGATCGGCGACCAACTCGACAAGATGCCCGCCTCGCTCTCGGGCGGCCAGCAACAGCGTGTTGCACTCGGCCGGTCACTCGTTCGGGACCCCTCCGTATTCCTCTTCGACGAACCGATGAGCGATCTGGACGCCAAACTCAAGCGTGAACTCCGACCGGTCGTCCAGCGGATCACCGACGAAATCGGCTGTCCCGTCCTCTACGTCACCCACGACCAGGAGGAGGCGATGACGATGTCCGACCGAATCGCTATCATGGACGACGGCGAACTCCAACAGGCCGGCTCGCCCAAGGAAGTTTACTCCGAACCCATCAACGACTTCGTCGGCGAGTTCATCGGCCAGCCGGCGATGGAGTTCTTCGACGCCCACGTTGAATCGGCAAACGGAACTGCAGCCGTCTCCATGGGCGACCACACCGTCTCGCTCCCTGCGACCGCCGACGAACTCGAGGGGTACGTCGACAGTCCGGTTCGCGTCGGCGTTCGGCCCCAGCAAATCGGTATCGGTGATCCAGCCGAGGGAATCGAGGCCGAGCACGTTCTCGACGAGCCCCTGGGCGACGAAACACACAGCATCTTCGAGACCGAGTTCGGCGACGTGACTGTCGTCACGCACGCGGATTTCGACGGTGACGGCGATACCGAGTATGGGCTAGTTCTCGACGAATCGGCGACGCAGTTGTTCGATCCGGACTCCGGTGTCAGGATCCACTAACCTTCAAGAAGTCTCACTGGACCGGTCGTTCTGCCCGCACGCTTCGCTCGAGAACTCGTCGTGCCGTTTCACTGGGGTGGTTTCGGTACCCGACCGCTCTGTCACTGTCAGTACCGCTGGGCTACACTAGCTGATATATGATACCACGTGACAAACTTTATGAGCGCATCCATCGTAGTGTTGGGCAAGGATCGACGAAATCGATCCAGTATCGCAATGAGTACCCCACCATCGGAAACCGAACGCCACGAGGTCACGCTCTCCAGAGAGGAAGAATGGGTCGTCCACCATTCACTGGTGGCACGCGTCGACGAGGCCCTCGATGAGGACGCGTCACCACCATCGCAGCTCCTTACACTGGTCGAACTGGTCGAATCGAACGACAACACCGGTCGATTCACCCAGTCACAGCTCCAACGACTCAGTACACACCTAACCGACTATCTCGACCATGAGGAAACGCCGTCCCGGGATATCGAGTTCGGCCGCTCGGCGATCGATGAACTCGACAGGGTACTCGAGACACAGGAGTAATGCCGGTCGCTGCGTGCTGATCGCTTTTTTATCGATACTACATGAAACGCAGTCCAAGCAAACGCACGTCAGGGGCGCGTCGTCGCCCACACCGCCGTCAGCGCGAGCAACGCCGCCGGTAGTAGCGGCAATATCAACAGCGCCACGAAGTAGTTCAGATGCGGCGGCCACAGCAAAATCGACAGCGGCGCGACGACGAACGCGAGCACGATCGCCCCCACGAGAACCCACCCTCGCCAGTCGAACTCGCGCTCGGCCGTCGCCGGATGGCGGGGCGCGTCGGTCCAGTCCCCGTCGGAGTCGCCCTCGGCAGTTTCGGTCTCTGCCCCACGGCCGTCCGGCCCGTCGAACGCCGCAGGGTCGTGAACGTAGCCGCCGTCGTCGCTCGAGGTCACACGTATCGGTTTCGACTCCGTGATGAAAGCACTCACGGTTCGTGATTTTGCGGTCTCGAGTTCACACTGAATCGTTCTGCTCGGTGCTGGTTCGTGTTGCTGTATCGGGTACCGGTTCATACGGACTGCTGTCAGTCAGTTCCGGCGCAACCCCAGGACGGTTCGCGGTTGCGCCGGAAACTCGGTACAACAGACCGTCTCAGAGTTCGCTATCCGGCCGGACGACGACCTTGCCGAATCCTTCGCGGCCTTCGATGATCTCGTGTGCGCGGGCGGTTTCGCTCATCGGCAGCACTTCTCGAACCGCGGGGGTGAAGGTGCCGTCCCAGACGAGTTCCATCACGTCGTCGACCTGACCAGGGGTGCCCATCGTCGAGCCGATGATCTGGAGTTGGTTCCAGAAGATGCGCGGAATGTCGGTTTCGGGGTTGCCGCCGGCAGTGCCCCCGCAGGTGACGAGGCGGCCGTTCTTCGCGAGGCTCTTGATCGAATCGCGCCAGGTTCCGGCCCCGATGTAGTCGACGACGACGTCGACGCCGCGGTTGCCGGTCTCGCTGCGGACCCACTCCGCGAAGTTCCGTTTCTCGTAGTTGACCACGTGATCGGCGCCGTGTTCGCGGGCGTAGTCGAGTTTGTCCTCGGTGCTGCCGGTGGCGTACACCTCCGCGCCCGCGTAGTCTGCGATTTGGAGGGCGGCGTGACCGACGCCGCCGCTGGCTCCGAGGACGAGCACTTTCTCGCCAGCCTCGATATCCGCACGGTCGATCAGTAGCCGCCAGGCGGTCTGGAAGACGAGCGACGACGCGCCGGCGGTGATCCAGTCGACGTGTTCCGGGACCGGGATCAGGTTGTCCGCGGGAACCGCGGCGTACTCCGAGTGGACGCCAGTGACGTGCTCGCCCAGCAGGTGGAAGTTGACACACAGCGTCGGGTCGCCGCTGCGACAGAACTCGCAGTCGCCGCAGTTGACGCCCGCCGTGACCGCGACGCGGTCGCCAGGGTCAAATCGCGTAACGTCTTCCCCGGTGGCTTCGACGACGCCCGCGGCGTCACTGCCGGGGACGTGGGGCAGTTCGAGGTCGAGCGTCGGCAGCCCGCGGCGAACCCACACGTCGAGGTGGTTGAGCGCGCCGGCTTTCACGTCGACAAGCACCTCGTCGCGGCCGATTTCGGGGTCGGGATACTCGCCGTACTCGATGACATCCGTCCCGCCGTGTGCCGTGATTTTGACTGCCTGCATACACACAGGTTGACCAAAACACCGGCATAACAGTTGTGACTACGTTCAGTAGGGCCGGTATCACGGCGAGGACACAGTGACTTGCTGACTGCTTTGCGTGTGCCAGCGTACCGTCGAACCAGTCGGTGACGACAGCGATGCCCACTACCGATGGCTGCCCGGATGGCCACGATACCACGATAGTACGAGCAACTAGCGTTTTACCCGCCGCCGGTCAAGTCGACGTATGAACGAGTCGACCGAGTCGGACCCGGACACAGCAGCCGGCAGCACAGAAACAGCCACTGAATCGAGTTCTCGAGAGCACACCACTCCACTCGGCGTCGGGATCGTCACGATTGCCGACGATCGAACGCTCGAATCCGATCCTGCCGGCGAGGATCTCAACGACGAGTTCACCCAGGCAGGTCACGAGGTTGCGATGCGAGAGCACGTCAGTCCGGATCACGACAAGGTCCAATCGATCGTCTCGCGCGTGATCGACCGCGACGATGTCGATGTCGTGGTGACCGCCGGCGGAACGAGTGTCGAACCCAGCGATCGGACGATCGAGGCGGTAACGCCGCTTCTCGAGAAGCGCCTGGAGACGTTCAGTGAACTGCTGACGACGATCCTCTACGAGGCAAACGGTTCTCGCGCGCTCGCAGCACGAACGACCGCCGGCGTAACCGACGGTCGACCAATTTTCTGTCTGCCTGGAAACGCCGATGCGGCGCGGCTTGCCGCTACGGAACTCATCATCCCCGAGTGTCGCCATCTCGCTGAACTCGCTCGGCCGGCGGAGTCAGCGGATGATTCGACCGCCGCCGAGGATGCGAACGGGAATGAAGATGAAAGCGAGGGCGCAGGAGAGGGCGAAGACGAGAGATCGGCAAACGGAGAGCAGCCGGGAACGCACGAGAGCACCGAGGGAATCGACGGTGATCTGCAATGACGAATCGGGATAACCTTTCGAAAGAAGCCGTCCGCGAGCGCGTCTGGGACGACTTAGAAGACAGCGGCGTCGCCCGATTTCCGTTTCCGCCACACGGTCGCATTCCCAACTTCGAAAACGCGGCGGCCGCCGCCGCCCGCCTGGCCGACCAACCCGAGTGGCGGGCGGCGACGACGATCAAGGCAAACCCCGATGCGCCGCAGTTGCCGGTCCGTCGCCGCGCCCTCCGAGACGGCAAAACGGTCTACATGGCCGTCCCTCGGCTCCGCGACGAAAAGTGCTTCCTGAAACTCGATCCCGACGAACTCGAGGACTACGATGCGGCCACCACCGTCTCCGGCTCGACCGACCACGGCGAACAGGTCGGTCCAGCGGCCGTCGACGAGATCGACCTGATCGTCTCCGGAAGCGTCGCCGTCTGCATCGACCCCACGCCCGTCTCCAACGACGATTCCGGCAGCGTAGACGGCAGCCGAATCGGAAAGGGTGAAGGCTACAGCGATCTCGAGTTCGCAATTCTCACTGAACTCGAACTCGTCGACGAGGAGACGCCTGTTGCGACGACGGTTCACGAGCGCCAACTCCTCGCCGGTGACGACGCTGCAGCGATCAGCTTCGACGAGCACGACGTGCCGATGGATCTGATCGTCACGCCCGAGCGAGTGAGACGGCCAGCGAGGCAGGCAAGTGAGACCAGAACCGGCGCTGATAGGCCGGACGGCATTGACTGGAGCCTGCTCTCTGCCGAGCGGCGCGCGGAGATGCCGGTCCTCGGTCGATTGGCAGAACAGCGCTAAGGCCGATTACAACGATCTATGCGAGGGTTTCCGGCAACTAGTCGATTGGGTACGCGAGAATGAATCCTGAAGGACTCGGGACGAAAGACGCCCCGAGTACAGGTGCCAGAGCCGCAGTTGCCCGCGGGCTGGTGCAGTTCCCACGGGACAGCGATTGCGGTGTGGCAATGGTGGGGGAAGGGTGCTGTGGTGGGATTGCTGGAAGTCACGGGAGTCGTGGGTGCCTCGGATGAGGTGTACCCGTCGACCTCCATCCATCTCTATTGGCGGGACCTACTTGAACCAGGGTGATGGTCCACTGCTCTTGTGCCGGATTTTCCCGAATTTAACCCGGATTTAATCGACCAATCCAACCATTAGAACCGTTTAAAGGAATGAATCCGTTCTTGGTGGTCAGTTTGGCGGTAGCGGGCTCGTGGGTGGCAGAAATTGCCGGAATAACTGCTGCAGGGTCGCAGGATGCTCCCGCCTATTCGGCGAGTTCATCCGCGACGACATCGGGCGACATGAGGCGGGGGTCGATCGCGAGGTCGAGTTGTCCCTTGACGAACTCGGGGACGGTCCGGCGGGCGTAGGTAACGGTCCGCAGGTCGTCGGTGAGATCGTAGACGATCGGAATCGTCGTCGCCTGGTCGATGTCGGTCAGGACGTAGAGGTCAGTTTCGACGATACCGGCTTCCTCTAATTGCGGGCGTGAGATGACGCCGCCGAGTCTGGTGACGGTGACGCCTTCGGCTTCGAGCGCGTCGGCGAGACCGTCCTCGTCGGGACCGGCGACGATTGCGTGCGGGCCTTTGTCTGGATCTGTGTCCGTATCCGTGTCCGCGTCTGTGTCTCTGTCACTCATTCGTACTCGATCGTTGCCGGTGGCTTGTGGGTCACGTCGTAGACGACGCGTGCCACGTTATCGTTCTGACCGGTGATCCGGGACTGGATGCGCTGGAGCGTCTCCCAGTCGATTTCCTGTGCGCGGGCGGTCATTCCGTCGCGGGATTCGACCGACCGGACGGAGACGACCCAGCCGTGAACGCGGTTGTCGCCCTTGACGCCCGTGGCTTTGCCGATCACGGCGGCCAGCGCTTGCCACGGGTCGTACTCCTCGAGTTCGTCTTCGACGACGTGGCAGGCGTGGCGTGCGACCTCGAGTTTTTCGTCGGTGACTTCGCCGATGACCCGCACTGCGAGGCCGGGGCCGGGGAACGGCATCCGCTCGGCGACGACCTCCTCTAAGTCGAGGTGGCGGGCAACGTCGCGGACCTCGTCTTTGTAGAGGTCGCGAACGGGTTCGACGATGCCGTCGAAGTCGACGACGTCGGGGAGTCCGCCGACGTTGTGGTGGGATTTGATGCCGCCCTCGCTTTCGATGCGGTCGGGGTAGATCGTCCCCTGGACGAGGTAGTCGGCGTCGGCCTCCGTCGCCTCGCGTTCGAACTCGCGGATAAACTGCTCGCCGATGATTTCGCGCTTTGCTTCGGGGTCCGTCACGCCGGCGAGTGCGTCGAGGAAGCGGTCTTTCGCGTCGACGATCCGCAGGGAGTCCATGTAGTCGAACGTGTCGCGGATGCCGGCGGTTTCTCCTTTGCGCATCAGGCCGGTGTCGACGTAGACGGGTGTGAGCTGGTCGCCGATAGCCTCGTAAGCCAGGGCCGCAGCGACGGAGGAGTCGACGCCGCCGGAAAGTGCGATGACGGCGTTTGCGTCGCCGATTTCGGCCCGGATTTCATCGATCGCGTCTGGAACGAACGTTTCAGTGTCTACCATCAGTGGGTTACCTCTGTTTCGGTGTCGGTTTCGCCGTCCGTTTCGGTGGCGGTGTCCGCGGCACTGGTCGTACTGCCGTCGATGGCCGCCTCGACCAATCCGAGGAACGGCGGACTCGGCTGGCCCGGACGGGACGTGTACTCGGGATGGAACTGCGTTCCGAGGAAGTACGGATGGCCCTCGAGTTCGAGGATCTCCATCCGGTTGCCTGCGGTCCCGGAGAAGGTCAGCGGTTCGTCCGCGAACTGCTCGAAGTATTCGGGGTTGACCTCGTAGCGGTGACGGTGGCGCTCGGAACAGGACGTGTCACCGTAGAGGTCGTAGGCGAGCGTTTCGGGTTCGATGACGGTCGTGTGTTCGCCGAGTCGCATCGTCCCGCCCATGTCCTCGACTTCGTACTGCTCGGGGAGGATGTCGATGACGGGGTCGGGTGTATCCTCGTCCATCTCGGCGGAGTGGGCGTCCTCGAGTCCCAAGACGTTGCGGGCGTACTCGACGACGGCCATCTGGAAGCCGAGACAGAGTCCGAGGAAGGGGACGTCGTTCTCGCGGGCGTATCGAACTGCCTCGATCTTGCCTTCCGTCCCGCGCATCCCGAAGCCGCCGGGGACGATGACGCCGTCGACGGCCTCGAGTTGGTCGTCGTAGCCGTCGGCCATTCCGTCGGCGTGGACCCAGTGGACGTTCACGTCGACACCGAGTTCGAAGCCGGCGTGTTTCAGCGATTCGTGGATCGACATGTAGGCGTCTTCGAGGTCGTACTTACCGACCAGTGCGATGTCGACGGTTCCCGATTTCTCGGTCGTGACGATATCGCGCCACTCGTTGGCTCGTTCGCCCTCCGGCAGCGCCTCGTCGGCGAGGCCGAATCGCTCGAGGACGTACTGGTCGAGTCCCTCGTCTTCGACCATCAGCGGGACGTGGTAGACATCCTCGACGTCGGGATTCGAGAACACGGCGTCGGTCGGAATGTCACAGAACAGCGCGATTTTCTCCTTGGTCTCGGGATCGAGCTTGTCCTCGCAGCGGCCGACGATCACGTCGGGCTGGAGACCGATCGAGCGGACCTCTTTGACCGAGTGCTGGGTCGGTTTGGTCTTCTGTTCGCCGTTTTTCGAGTACGGAACGAGGGTGACGTGCGTAAAGAGGATGTCCTCCTCGTCTTCCTCGTGGGCGAACTGGCGCAGGGCCTCGAGATAGGGCATCCCTTCGATGTCTCCGACCGTCCCGCCGACCTCGACGATACAGACGTCGTATCCCTCGGCGGCCTCGCGAATGCGGCGTTTGATGTCATCGGTGATGTGCGGGATAATCTGGACCGTCTTCCCGAGGTAATCGCCGGCGCGTTCCTTCTCGATGACGTGTTTGTAGGTCTTCCCGGTGGTGATGTTGTGATCCGAGGTCATATCGACATCGAGGAATCGCTCGTAGTTCCCCAGGTCGAGGTCGACCTCGCCGCCATCCTCCAAGACGTACACCTCTCCGTGCTGGTAGGGGTTCATCGTCCCCGCATCGACGTTCAGGTACGGATCGATCTTGACGGCGGTAACGTCGAACCCGGCGTTTTTGAGAAGTCGACCGGTGCTCGCGGCCGTAATTCCCTTTCCGAGTCCCGACATCACACCGCCGGTGACGAAGATGAACTTGTTCCCCAGGGAGGGGTCATAATGAGTGTCCGGTTCCGTCGGCATACCGAGTGTCCGCGTGAGCGGTTGAAAACGATTTCGGAGGGGATCGGAAACGACAGTAGCTACCATACGCCGAGAGCACACGGGTCCCGGTCGGATTCGGCGATGATCGGCTGTTCACTCTCTTCGCGATTGATCGACCGCCGGCGCGCCCGTCTGCTTTCGGCCCCGACTAGGGGTTTTCGTCTTGCACTTCGACGATTGCGGCCTGTTCGAGGGTTTCGATGCCGCTGTCCAGGCGGAGTTGGACCGTTCCCCCGGGAAGGTCGCCGTCATCCCTCTCAGTCGGATCATCCGGTACGGAGACAGCGGTGACGCCGTCTATTGTGACGGAGCGACGCTGGATCGGATCGCCCCTGAACTCGATGGTATCCCAGGTTTCAACCTCGAAATCGTCGATATCCGCCCCGAAGTAGTCCTCCGAATCCGGATTGACCGTATCCTCGGTCTGGGACTCGCCTGTCGTCCGATTGTCATCGAACTGTACTTCCTCGTGTTTGTACTGGCGACAGTGGACGAGCATAGATAACACTACCCGCAGTATCCATATAATGATTCTAGTGGAACTCGCAACCCACCGTGTTACTATAGCACCCGCGGGGATTGACGGGGGTCAGAGAGACATCGCAGCGAGAGAGTATCCAAAGCGTATTTTACGATAGGGATCCGTGGAGTATCTATCAGTGACAGCTCACGAACGACGGGCGACTCTCGAAATTAGCGACCCCGATATCGGCTTTCAGGCCGGCTTCGGGTTCTACCTCGGGGTCGTCGTCACCGGGATCGCGGCGGCCGTAGCAACTGCGGCCGGGGCAGCTACTGCGACGCTGCTTGGACTCTTGCCCAGTGTGGTCACCTGCGTGGCGATTCTCGGGCACATCCTCGCGAAACGAGCCTACGGCCTTCCCGAGCGGATCGGCCGCAGCCGGCGGCGACGGCTCGGCTGCTATCTTCCAGCAATCGTGCTCACAGCGCTTGTCGCCGCTCCGGCCGTCGTCGCAGCCGGTCTCTCCGCTCGATTTCAGCTCGTCGTGGGCGTTTTCGCGCTGTTGGCCGGTCTCTCCGCGTACGGTCTCGATCGAATGAGCCGCAATCGCTACGTCGCGGCACTCACTCCCGAGGAACCGGCCGCAAGCTGGGAGTACCACCCAGCCGGCATCAGCCCCAGCGAGTTCATCTTCGCCGGAATCATGGCCCTGGTTGTCGTCTTCGGACTGGTCACCGCGGCGGCGGGCAACGGACAGGGACTGATCTGGGCGCTCTACGGCATCCTGATCTTCCTCACCTCCCACCGCGGCCCGGGAAGCTGGAACGAACTTGATCCCGGCGACCGGTGGAATCCGCCCGAACTCCGGGCCCACGAGGCAGGGCTCATCCACAAACGCCCGTTCGCGCGGAAGCTCATCCCCTGGGACGCCATCACCGACGTTCGGCTGACCGACGACGAACTCGTCCTCGAACGGCAGTGGTTCGGCCGGTTTTCCTCCCGCTGGCTCGACGTTCGCTGCGACCGGGAAGCAATCGAGTCCGATGCCGAGTCGCTTCGGGATGCACTCGATCGCGTTCGACAGACCGAAACGCACCGGCTGCGCGACGGGCGGTGCGACGAAGGCGGCGCGTCGGTTCCCGAGCGTTCGACTGCGGCCGAGACGACGGCAGATCCCGACGCGGAAGCTGAACTCGAGACGACCGAGTGACCGCTGCTGAAACGCCGTTCTGACGTGCCGTTCTGACGCGGTTGGATCGCCGTTAGCACCGTCGACGACGATATCAGTCCGGAAAAATATCGGCGCTAGCCGTCGTTACTTGCCCCAGAACGGATCTCGGCTGCGCTGTTTGTCGAGGTACATGTTCAGCGCCTCGAGTTCGTCGCCGGGGATTTCGCTCGCGAGTTCTTGTTCTAAGATCTTGGCGTGTTTTTCGGGGATTTCTGCCCAGAGTTCGTCGTCTTCCTCTATCTGGCGGCCGACGGTGGGGCCGTCAATGGCGACGGAGACGCGGTTGCCGGCGCGGGCTTCGTCGACGTCCTCTCCTTGCTCTTGAATCCCCTTGACTTGCCCGACGCGCTCGGGTTCGGAGCCGTCGAATTTCACGATGTTGGTGTTGTTTTGGACGGTTCCGGAGTTCACCTCGACGCCGACGACGGCGGGGTCGTTCTGGCGGAAGGTGTGGTCGGGAAGGATGCGAAAGCGGGCGGGGCGGACGATGTTGTCGAGGATGGTGTCTTGCTGGGCGCGTTCGAGTTCGTCGACGTACTCCTCGTACTCATCGATGAGTTGATAGATGACCTCGTCCGTAAAGATCGTCACGTCTTCGGTTTCGGCGCGCTGATCGGCGTCGGAGAGCGTCTCGACGTTGAATCCGAGGATGGCCTGCTGTTTCGGGTCGTCGGCGGTCGAAGCGACCGATACGTCTCGGGGAGCAACATCGCCGACTTCGGCGCGAACGATCGGTACTTCGGCCTCGTCCAGCGCATCGGCCATCGCCTCGAGACTGCCGAGGGTGTCGGCTTTGACGACGACGCCCTCTTCGGCGGTGTCGACGGCGATGTCCGCGAGTTCGGCCTCGACCTCTTGAATAACCTCGTCGAGGTCGCGGTTGCGGACGACGCGGACGGGTGCGCCGGCCATCGCGTCTTCGAGTTCAGGGGCGGCGATTTTGATACCGGAGGCGGCCGAGATTTCGTCGACTTTTTCGAACCGGCTCTCGGTGCGGATTTCGGCGAGCGGGCGCGGTTGGAGCAGCGCGCGCACGTCGGTGACGATGGGTTCGTTCATGCCGCCGACGACGAGTTGATCGTCGGCCCTGATCGTGCCGTCGTAGAGGACGGTGTCGATGGTCGTCCCGAAGCCTTTCTCCTCTTTGACTTCGAGAACGGTGCCGACGCCGGGGCCGGTGACGTCGATTTCCATCTCTTCTTTCATATAACGCTGTGAGAGCCCCATCATGACGGTGAGCAGGTCGGGAACGCCCTCGCCGGTCATCGCCGAGACGGGGACGACGCCGACGTTGCGCTGGAAGTTTTGCCCCCGCCAGTAGAGGTCGGCGGAGAAGCCCTCGTCCGAGAGGTTGCCGATAATCTCGTAGAGGCTTTCGTCGAGGCGCGAACTGACGCGGTCGGTCTGGGCCTCGTAGGTCGCGTTGATCGGCGAGTCCTCGGTTGCGTTCCAGCCGGGAACGGTGTCGATCTTGTTCGCCGCGACGATAAACGGCGTCTCCGAGCGCTTGAGAATGTCGAGCGCCTCGAGCGTCTGGGGCTGGAAGCCGTCGTTGACGTCGACGACGAGGATGGCGATGTCAGCCAGCGCGCCGCCGCGAGAACGAAGCGTCGTAAAGGAGTGGTGTCCCGGCGTGTCAATGAACAGAAGGCCGGGGAGATCGAAATCATCGGGGTCGACGAGGTCGCCCGCAATCGAAGAGATCACGTCGAGCGGAACGGCCGTCGCGCCGATGTGCTGGGTGATTGCCCCTGCTTCACCCTCGATGACCGCCGAGCCGCGGATCTTATCGAGGAGACTCGTCTTCCCGTGATCGACGTGTCCGAGGACGGCGACGATCGGCGTTCTGAGAGATGTGGAATTGCGTGCGCCCGCGTCTGTGTCCGTGTCCGTATCGGTATCCGACATGATGAACCACCAGAGAAGCTCTTGCCTAGAGAATCCGGAGGGCGGTAGTTAAACCCATCGTCACGCCCCGAAGCCGAGTGCAGACGTGTGGGGGGCTCATGACGGCCAGCAGGGTTTCCGAACGCTCTTGTCGGGAACCCGCACGCGGGAGCGGAGTTCCCACCTCGCGCGACGCGGCGACTTCACCTGCCGTCGCAAACAGTGTTGAGCCCGAGGTTTTTAATACCGATTAGTAAATACGAGTATGCATGAGTGAGATACTCGCCGAAAACCTCTCGGGCAAGTCCGTCATGGGGTCGGACGGCACCGAACTGGGGCTGCTGTACAACATCACCATGGACCTAAAATCGGGGCAACTTCACAACCTCGTTATCGAGCCGGACGAGGAGCTTCCGGAGCGGGCCGTCGACTTCAGCGTCGACGACGCCGGTCGATTCCTCGTCTCCGTCAGCCGCGTCCAGGCGGTCAAAGACTACATCGTCGTCCAGCGCTAAGGGTATGTACGTTCTCGACTCCTCGGCTTTTATCCACGACTTTCACACAACAGAACAGACTGCAACCATCCCCCTCGTCCGCGAGGAACTCGAAGACGAGAGCGCCTACCGCTTCGACGCGATGGAGGGCTCGGGCATGCACATCCACATCCCGAACGAGGACACCACCGAGAAGGTCCGCCGCGCCGCCAAAGAATCCGGCGACCTGAGCGTCCTCTCCGATACCGACATCCGCCTCGTCGCCGCGAGCTTCGAACTCGACGCCACGCTCGTCACCGACGACTACGCGATGCAAAACGTCTCCGAGAAATTAAACGTCGCCGTCGACGTGATCGCCCGCGACGGCATCGAGGAACAGCGCCACTGGCACTACCAATGTCAGGGCTGTGGCCGCGAGTTCGACGAGGAAAAAGAACGGTGTCCGATCTGCGGCTCCGAACTCGCGCGGAAGAACCCGTCATAACAGCAGCAGGCTCTCGACAGTGCTTGCCGGGTTACGCGCTGTACGTGAAATAGAGGTTTGCAAAGAGGACGGCGTTGTAGACGCCGTGAACGAGCGCTGGCACGAGCAGATTCTCCGTTCGTTCGTACAGCGTCCCCAGCACGAGTGCCAGACCGAAGATAACGGCGAGGCTTGCGACGACCTGTCCCGGGCCGGCGGTCCAGTAGGCCTGGGTGTGAATAATCGCGAAGATGACGCCGCCGACCAGGATGGCACCGCCCCGGGAGAACGACTCGTACAGCGATTTCTGGATGATATTTCGGTAGAGCAACTCTTCGAAGGGACCGATAACGAGAATCGAGGCCGGTACCAGAACCAACAGGATTTCGGGATTCTCCGCCGCTTGCTGGGTCGTTCCGTGGTCTGCGCTCTCGACGCCGGTCGACTGAAAGAGCAGCGTGATCGCTCCAAGTGCGCCGAAGATGGTGAGCACACCGCCGACGATCAACAGGAGGTTTCGTCCCGTCGGCCGCCCCAGGTCGATGTACGACAGGTCTCGCCCCGTCACCGAGAGGTACCACCAGACCAGGACCCCCGTTCCAAGCGCCATCCCGAGTTGGCTCACGACGACTGACTGGACCCGCGACAGTTCACCGACCGACGCCATCACGGGCAGTGCAATCACGAGCGCGCCCACCTGGGGGGCGAGCAATCCGCCAAAGCCGAGCGCAGACAGTATCGTCGTCCGTTGCGTTCGCTCCTTGAGTCCGGCCAGCCCGATCCCGAAGTAATCCGCAACGGCCACACCCACGGCAAGCCCGCCCGTCACGAAGGCCGCAAAGACCAGCGAAAACGACGATTGGATACCGGGAACATCGATCGAGACGGGTATCCCCTGATTCAGCGCGTACCCCGAGAGCACGACGACAACGATACTCGAAGCGCACGCGACGACGGCGGCCAGTTGCCGGTCGAGGCTCCCGTGGCGACTGGCGAGAAAGGCGACGACAGTCACGACCGCAAACGCGGCCGCCACCCAGATTGCAGGACTCTCGACCCCGCGCGTAACGGGAAGCAGCGTCGCCACGAGCATCACGGCAGCAAAGACCGCCCCGAGACCGGGAACGGCTGCAGACGTCACGGCAGCAGCCTCATCGGCCCCTGTGGCTTTGTTCATACGTCACGTTTCGTACGCGTCCACATATGGGCTCCGCAACCGGCCCAAACACCGGGTACTCCTCCGGAAACGACACCCCCGCAAGCCGATCTGCTCGCTGCTCGACTCCCGAAGCTCCCCGTCCCGTTACCGCTCGACCCGCAACTCCGTCTTCTCGGCGACCGCCTCGGCCTCCGCGAACTCGCCGCCGCCCAACAGACCGCGAGTCGCCTTCTTCGCCCACTCCACGGCCGGCTGCTCGAAGGTATTCACCCCGTAGAGTTCACCGGCGAGCACGCAGGCGACTTCCATACCGTAGAGCAGTCCGCCGAGTTCGAACTCGTCGACGCGGTCGATTTCGACGCGGACGTTGGGGCGGCCGGCGGCGGCGAGGCTCGCTTCGGTCGCTTCGAACTCGGCGTCGAGCAGGTCGCCGAGCGAGGCGTCACCGAGATAGGAGAGGTCGTCGACGTCGGTGTCGGGGATCGGCCGGGCCGCGGTTTCCTGCACCGTGACGAAGGTGACGAGTTTATCCCGCGGGCCAGCCCGATAGAGTTGCAACTGAGAGTGTTGGTCGGTCACGCCGAGTGCGCGGACCGGCGTCTGGCCGAGGTCGTCCTTGCCGAGGCTTTCGGCCCAGAGTTGGGCGAACCACTCGGCGTAGGTTTCAAGCGATTCCGCGTACGGCATCATCGCGTTCGTGCTCGCCCCGCGTGCGTCCAGCGCGTAGGTGACCGCGCCGTAGGCGTAGGCGGGACACTCGAACAGCGAGCCGGTGAGCGTCTCGGCCTCGGCGGCCGCCCCGCGGAGCAGGGCATCGAGATCGTGCCCGCAGACGGCGGCGGCGACCAGCCCGACCGCGGAGAGTGCGGAGAACCGACCCGGAACGCCGTCGGGAACCGCGAGCGAGGGCAGATTGTGGCGCTCCGCGAGTTCACGGAGCGGCCCGCCGTCGCCGGTCGTGACGATGGTTCGTTCGGTCCAGTCGACGCCGGCTTCTTCGAAGGTCTCGCGGACGACGAGGAAGTTCGCGAGCGTTTCGGCGGTCGTGCCCGAGCGCGAGACGACGTTGAGCACGGTGGTCTCGAGGTCGAGCCGATCGAGCGTCGCCGAGAGCCAGTCGGGGTCGACGTTGTCGAGGTAGATCGCCTCGGGATCGTCCGCGTCGTTCAGCGCGTCGGTGATAGTCGCCGCACCGAGTGCGCTGCCGCCGATACCGACGGTAAGGACGGCGCTCGTGTCGGGACCGGTTACCCGGTCGACGGCAACCTGTATCTCGTCTGTGTCCGTCCGGTTCGGCAGGTTCAACGCTGCGTAGCCGTGCTCGCCGGCCTCCATTCCGGCATCGATTCGCTCGTGTGCGTCGGCGACCTGCTCGTCGAGGCGCTCGAGCGCCGCCCGCGAGATACCTGGAGCGGCAACTGCCGAAAGCGCGTTTCCGATGTCGACGTTCATGTGCGAGAGGGCAACCGCCTGCGATAAAGACGTTCCGTCATCCGGCGGTCGATCCGTCGGAGCGACCCGAAACCCCGAAACCGCCCGGATGCCTACGCCGGCACATGACCGAGAAAACCGGCACCTTCGTCGTCACCCACGCCGAGGACGACTCCGCCGTCGTCCGCGACATCGAGACGACGCAGGTCCACACGCTCGCGTCGAATCCCGGCCTCGAAACGAACGACGTGCTCGAAGCCACCGTCGCCCCCGATCCCCCGCTCGAGGTCACCTGGCAAGTGATCGACGTGGCCGAGCGGCGCTCCGTCGACCTCGTCGACAGCGACCTCGACCCTACCCAGCACGCCACCGAGCTCGCTGCCGACGCCGACCCCGGCGAGTTCATCCAGGAGGAACGCGCCGGCACCGGCGAGATTCACGTCTTCTGCGTGCCGGCGGCTGAACTCGAAGCGGCGGCCCAAGACGTGCTCGAGGACGAGGAGACGATCGCGCGGGCGGCCCGCCTCGGTGCGGTTCGGGTGGAAGTTCGTCGGGCCGCGACCGAGGCGTCGTCCGAGTCCCAGGACGACACCGGCGTGCTGAGCGTTCGCTACCTGCCCGACTGAGTCACACGTACTATTACGGCAGTACGGCATTACCCATCACGCCACCTCAACGAAACGAGAATCCGTCCCCGTTAGGCCCGACTCGGCCCGTCCTCGCTCTGCACGCGCCAACTGCCCTCGATACCGCAGGCTTCGCGGATTTCGTAGCTGATCTCCGTGTCCGTGTCGATCAGTGCGCCGCCTTCAACCGCCTCCACGCGAAGCGGGACGTCGAGCGAGTTCCCGCAGCACCCGACGCCGACGAACTCGTCCCACTGGTCACCTTCGCGTGCGTGGTCGCGCGTCTTGCACAGAAAGGCGCGAAACGACGGCTTTTCGATCTGGAACCGACCCCATTCCGAGAGGTCGGCGGGGTACGAAACGACGACCCGGGCCGCTGTCTCGCCTCGCGAGTCAGTTCGATGCTGCCGGTCGGACTGGGCGCGTGAGTCAGCCGTCATAGTCACTGATAGGGGCTCGGATGGCTTGAGCGTGAGGCTTGAGCGGGAGTCGTTTCACGCCAATTCATTCTGGAACAGACGACTAAAATTGAGAAAGCTTACCTCGGGCGACACCCAGTGGTCCGATATATGGGGTATTTCGACGTACCGGACATACAGTATCCCCGGTACACTAACCGCCAGCTCGCGGCGGTACCGCTCGGACTCCTCGCCGTTGCACTGCTCGTGTTGAGCGGCTCGTTTCTGCTCACCGGCGCGCCAGTGCCACTCGGTATGGACTTTACGGGCGGTGCAGAGTTGACGATCCAGACGACGTCCTCGGAAGCCCAGATCCAGACGGCGTTCAGCGTCGAACCGGATTCCATCCAACGCATCCAGGCTCCCGGCGTCGACAATCAGTATACCGTCCAGTTCGCTGGCGTCGAAGACGACGAGGCGATTCAAACGTTAAGTGAGCAAGCCGCCGCTGAACTCGAGCAAGATGGGAACGCCGAAATCGTTCAGCAGGAATCGACGGCGTCAGCGAGTTTCGCGGCCCAGACCCAACAGACCGCGCTGCTCGGGATCGCCGTCGCGTTCGTCGGCATGAGCGCGCTCACGTTCTTGCTCTTTCGGACGTTCGTCCCCTCCATCGCGATCGTCCTCTCGGCGTTTTCGGACCTCGTGATCCCGCTCGCGTTCATGTCGATCGCGGGCATCTCGCTCTCGCTCGGGACCGTCGCCGCACTCCTGATGTTGATCGGGTACTCGGTGGACTCGGACATCCTGCTGAACAACCACGTGCTCCGCCGGAGCGGCGACTTCTACGAGAGCACCTCGCGAGCCATGACGACCGGCGTGACGATGACCATCACCTCCATGGCCGCGATGCTCGTCATGGGAATCGTCGCCTCGCTCTTCGGCATCGAACTCCTGGCGTCGATCGGGACCATCCTCTTCGTCGGCCTCGCCGCTGACCTGATGAACACCTACCTGTTGAACCTGAGTCTGCTTCGCTGGTACAAGTTCGAGGGGGTGCGATCATGAGCACAAATCCGATCGCCTTCGTCAAGGAATACTGGCGGGTTATCCTGCTCGTCGCCTTCCTCGCGTTCGCCCTGGTCGCCCTGTTCATCCCGGGCGGCATCATGGCGGACGACTCCCTCGCCGACAATCTCGGCGACAACGAAACCGCTGCCAACCAGTCCGGCGACGAGGGCTTTACGAACCTCGAGTACGGGATCGGTCTTGACGGCGGGACGCGAGTGAGCGCACCCGCAACCGGGATGACGGTCGACGAACTCGACATCGACGACAACGAGCAACGCGATATCGAGTCGACGCTCTACACTGAACTCGACATCGAGAGTTCGGATGCGACCGTGCGCTACCACGAGAACGACGACCGATACACCGCCGAGGTCTTCACCGAGAACGTCACCGCGGCGGAGTTCGCAAGCGCACTCCAGAGCGCCGGCCTCGATGTGACCGAAGACGACGTCGAAAACGGCGTCACACAGGAGACGCGCGACGAGATGATCAATACGATCGAGTTGCGGGTTAACGAAGCGGGCCTCTCCGGCGGGAACGTCTACCAGGAGGCGACCGTCGACGGCGGCTACTACATCGTCACCGAGGTTCCCGGGATGAGTCCGGAGGAACTTCGGGGCCTGCTCAGTGACCGCGGCGACGTCCAGATCGTCGCGTACCATCCCGACGGGAACGGGAATCAGACCAACGACACTGTTCTCAACGACGACGACTTCAGTGATATCAGCCCACCTGCATTCGACGAGCAAGAGGGCACGCACTACGTGCCGGTGACGGTCGATAATACGGAAGGCTCCGACGGTAACAGCGCGGCCTCCGAGTTCCAAAGCGCGATGAACGAGTACGGCTTTACCTCGGAGGGGATCGGCCAGTGTTCGGTCCACGACCGTGACGCCGGCGAGTTCAACTTCGATCAGGACCAGCAACAGTGGTGTATGCTCACGGTCGTCGACGACGAGATAATCGACGCCCACAGAATGGGGAGCGGACTCGGCGGTGATATGGAATCCGGCACCTGGGCGAACGATCCCGGGTTCCGGATGATCGTCCCGACCCAGCAGGACGCCCAGTATCTCTCCGTGAACCTGCAGTCGGGGGCGCTGACCGCGCCGCTCGATTTCAGCCAGGAACAGACCTACTCCACCGAACCGGCGCTGGCCGATCAGTTCAAGACGTTCTCGCTCCTGATCGGGATCCTTTCGGTGATCACCGTCAGCGGGGTCGTCTTCCTCCGGTATCGCGATCCGCGCGTCGCGGCACCGATGATCGTGACGGCGCTTTCGGAAGTCGTCATCCTGCTCGGCTTCGCCGCGCTGATACGAATGCCGATCGACCTCTCGCACGTGGCCGGGTTCATCGCCGTCGTCGGGACGGGGGTGGACGACCTCATCATCATCGCCGATGAGGTGATGAGCGACGGCAACGTGAGTTCACAGCGGGTCTTCGAGTCTCGCTTTAGCAAGGCCTTCTGGGTCATCGGAGCCGCCGCGGCGACGACGGTCATCGCTCTGTCGCCGCTCGCGGTGTTGAGTCTCGGCGACCTCCGCGGGTTCGCCATCATCACGATCCTCGGCGTGCTGATCGGGGTCCTCATCACGCGGCCCGCCTACGGCGGTATCCTCGAGCGGCTGCTCACGGATCGATAGGTGTGATTCATATAGGGGAGAATTAGTATTGGTATAGAAAGAACTATTAAAACCGACGGTGAGTTATAATTATGCCGAAGTTGGTAGGACATTTAAAAGACGATCAATATACCGGGAAAAACAGATGCTTTAAATGCACAATCACCAATATAATTTTGTCTATCTTAATATCAGCTATATTATCTGTATCGCTCCTGTTTGGAAACCGATTCTCAGTGATACAATCAATATCTCTCACAATTATATTCTTATCTACATCTATTACGATGATATGGCTAAAGGGTTATTTTATCCCATATACGCCAATATTAACAAAGATGATATTCCCTCAGAAAGTACTACACTGGTTTGGTAAGGAGACTACCTCCCCGATTAGAAACTTCGACCCATCGTCACAAATACCTATCCTCGAAAATGAGGATATCATCCGATATTCAGAAAAATCCGAAGATTATGTTGTCTCAGAAGAGATTGTTTCCAATATTGCTAAGAATTATACAGGGCAGAAAGATAGTCTATGTGTTGATGAAATACCCGAGAACCTTGATATTGATGATGTTAGTGTTTTATACAGGGCTGAAAAGATCTATCTTGTGAGTGATGATAGGAGAATCCATTATTGGCCATCTGAGGTAGCAATAGTTATCGACCTCATTCTAATTGATGTTCTTAGGGAATCAATTACTAGTTGGAATGTGATTTCGCCGGAAAAAAGGTTGAATTTATTAGCTACTATTAGATTATTCCTTCAAGAATGCCCAAATAGGGATCCAACGATTGGTAAGATATCCGAATATGAGACCTGTTGTGATGAAAAAAGGATTTTTAAGACCATTTGTGAAAGCTCTGACGAAGTGTTATTTTCGAGATCGATTGAATAACTATAATCCTATATTTGACCATCTTGCTGTAATAGAAATCATCACCGGAAATATTTTATACATGTGGATATTAGTAATGGTATGGCAAAATCAGATTCAAAGGAAATCACAGAAAAACAGACTACTAAGGTCCCAAAGCGAGCGGATATCGCAGATTCCATCTCTCCATCACAAAATAGAGTGTTCTTTAGACGGGCTTTCTTCAAAAGTTCCCTTGCAACGATTGCTGCAATCGTTGGGGTTGGTAGTACTTCTTTGAGTGTGGCTGCTGAAGAAGATACTAAATACAAGAAGCAAGCCAGCGATGATGATATTATTGACATTGTTAATGATTGGGAAGAAGAAATTCTATTAGTACTTTCAAAGAAAGAGAGTATACCAGACATTCACAGCACGTCAACCACTTCTTCTTTGCACCGTTTCATTCGAAATCAGGATCCTATCTTAATCAAATATAAAGATCATATGGAAGGTACAGAATATCTAGTATTTACTTCATCTGGACCAGTTAGTGACTTTAGTATTGGCCTTGGAAGAGATAGACAAGACTTCTTCTATAAACCAGAGAACATTCAAGATGGTATTGAAATAAGAGATGAACTCAGACAAAATGTAGAGGAAGTACCAGCACAATCCTCCGGAGGCGATTTAAATAGTCAAGAATCAATTGAAATGAAATCTGACTGTGACCCGCTTTGTGATGATTATCCTAATAGCTGTGGCCCAGATTGTGGGCACAATCATTGCTGTGTTCCATATGGAGAAGAGGAGGATATGTGTACTGTTTTTAATGGTGCATGTGGTAGATGGGATAGTGTAGTGACTGGATGTTGTTGCAATTGTCATACATGCTACGATCTGAGAATTGACTGTTGTCCCGGCCATACCTGGTGTCCAACTGGTGGCTGTCCATCTCCCAATCCACAGAATTGTTAACAATAATTCGAAGACAGTGCCGGGCTCTGTTGAATCGCTGTAAGGCGGTGGATTTCACTGTTTGATGGCACGGTTGATGTTGTAGACGACACACATCAGAGCGATTTCACGGAACTCTCGATACCAGGTTCGCGCTCGCACGGCGTAGCCGAGCGAGCGCTTGACGGCGGAGTTGACGGTTTCGGTCATTGACCGCTGAGCGTATCGATCTTCGTCAATGCGGGCGTTGTGTGCGTGATCATATGGAGCGAAGATCCGGTGTTTGATCAGCGGGCGAATGTCGAGTTCACGGAGTTGTTCGCGGAGTTGTTGCTTGTCGTAGCCCTTATCAGCGGCTAATGACCGCAGATCGCCCGCGTTCCGGCGGGCGATCTGCTCACAGAGGTCGGCGTCACTGCCTTCTAACGTCGTCGAGCAGTGAAGGTCGAACACAGCTTGCGTTGCTGTATCGACGAGTTTTGTCACTTTGAGCGTCTGAACCCGATAATTCGTTCGGTGGCAGTAATGGCGGCTAGCACGATCCCGTTCATAGAACGTTGCATCGATCGCAGCGTGCTCAGAGAGATCGTGCAGCTGCGCCGACTGGCGCAGCAGCACTCGACAGACACTCATTTCGATCCGATCAAACGCCTTACACAGCGTGGATGGTGCAGGGAGATCGGCCGGTTCAAGGCCGATCTCTCCTGTTATTTGTGGCATTTCCTTCAGTAGATCGATCGTCATTCGATAGGATGTATCGAGATAAATCCGGAGACAATGCAGCGAAACAAGGGCATAGTCGGCGAATCCGCCGCCACCGCTTGGGGCGGCGGATTCGCCTCGTTCACCCGTAACTCTTTGTGCAATTGAGACGCAACGCTCGGTGAAGCGGGAGATTTGGGTCATGAACAACTGAAGTCTCCCGCTTCAACTCCTTCGATTTACTGACTTCCCCGANGAGACGCAACGCTCGGTGAAGCGGGAGATTTGGGTCATGAACAACTGAAGTCTCCCGCTTCAACTCCTTCGATTTACTGACTTCCCCGACGCCGTCTAGTGATTCAACACAGCCCAGTGCTGGCAAGGGCGCTATCTAATTGAGAATGTTTGAGAGACGATCAGGCTGTAGTGAATGCTGATCATGTCATACTAGTATCCACTCAGAGAAATATTAAATATAGTGTATGGTAAGGATTGGTGGATGAGGGAATCCCTTTCCTCCTAACGTGTCTCTGGATATACCTGTATTTGATAGGATTGTCAGTTCGGGCGATTGTTGCAGTACTTGAATTACTCGTGTTAACTATTCATACAGGGGCAATTTGAATCCAATTTCTCAGGTGGTCTGCCGATGGTTCAGTCAGCGATGAGTCGTGGTTGATGAGAAACAAATCGAAGTAGACGGCTAGAAGAAGTGGTTGTACGCTGCGATCGGCACAGAACTGGAAGTCCTGCTGGAAATTGACGTGTTCGGTCACACGGAACTGCCCCTATGGAAGCGTTCTTGGAACGTCTAGGCGAGAAACACAGCATAGACGAAATAGGGCTACTTGTTGATGCTAGTGGCGATATGAATACAATGTCTAAAAGATAATATTATATGATGTTTCGTATTCCAGGGCTGACACCAATCGACGGTACCTGCCTTTTCGTCACCGTGTGCACGGACGAAGTCGATTGAGACATTGTTTTCACACTGCGTACAGATCGGCATCAGTTAACTACCTCCATTGGCTCTGTTCTTCGCTCGATCGCCACGTCGAGTGATCGCTGCGAGAGAGAAGAATCGCGCGCCTGCCGTTGCAATGCGCCTATGTCGTCTGTATAATAGAGAGCAACCCGATGCTCTCGAGGAGGAGCCAGAGCACGAACAGGCCGTACACGCCGAGCAGGAACCAGGCCTCCCGTTCGGAGAGGAGCATATCTGTCCTCGCGATCGTGAAAAAGACCGCCGTCGCGAGGACGAGAAAGGACATCATCGGAACGACGTGGGCGAACTGGATGTCCATTCCTCTCGCGGCGAGAACGCCGATCGGCACCGCGACGAGCAGGTCGAAGATGTTACTCCCGAGTACGTTGCCGAGACTGACCGACGAGCGGCCGGACCGCGCCGCGACGACGCTGACGAACGCGTCCGGAACGCTCGATCCCGCCGCGACCACGGTCATCCCCCACAGAAATGACGGCGTTCCGAAGGCGTCGCCGAGCCCGACCGCCGCACGGACGAGCCCTTCGACGCCAACGATGATGACGACCAGCCCCAGCCCGAACCAGAGCCAGTTCCTGGCGAGATCGATGCTCGTATCGACCTCGAGTTCATCCTCGGCGGCGTCGAGATACTGGGTGAAGACGTACAGCCCGTACAACGCGATCGGGAACAGCGCGAGCGGGCCCGTGACGGTGCCTCGGACGCCGGTCTCGCCGATCGGATAGTAGATCACCGCGAGCGAGAACGTCAACAGCAACACGGCGACCGCGAGCATGTAAAAGAGCGACTCCTTGTAGACGAGTTTGCGGTTCGTCTGCATCTCTCCGGGGCCGGCGAGCGCGGCGAGGCCGGGGATCACGAGCAGGTTAAAGACGGCCGAGCCAACGATCGCGCCGACGCCGAGTCCGGACTCCCCGTGTACGAGCGTCGCGAGGAGCACGCTCATCAGTTCGGGCATACTCGAACCGGCGGCGGCGATGAGCGCGCCCTGGACGACCGGCGGCACGCCGTAGCCGGCCGCGAGGCTGTTCGAAGCGGATTCCAGCCAGGAACTTCCCTTCCAGACGACGCCGGTGGCAACCGTCGCGAGTGCAAGCAGGAGCAGAATGTCGAGCACGTATAAGGTATACTCGGGAAGAGAACTCATATAAAACAACACGACTGTCATCGCCTGCTCGCAACGAGCCGTCTCAGAACTGCCCGAGCCCTGTCTGTTCGGCCGCCGCGAGCACGTCTTCGCACGTCGCCCACGACGCTCGCGCTACCGGCGGTAACTCGCCGTGTTCGTCGACATAGCGTTCGAGGAACTCCCGGGTCGTCGGATCGCTCGGGTACCCGCTGCCGACCGAGCCGAACTCGTCGGCGATCGTCTCGACGTGCGCGTCGCGGGCGACCTTGGCGACGATACTCGCCGCCCCGACGATCGGCGAGTTCTCGTCCGCGCCGTGGCGCGCGTCGAGTTCGAGTTCGAGCGTGCAGGCGTCGGTCACTCGCCGCGCGAAGCGGTCGGCGTCGGTGTCGCAGGCATCACAGAGCCCCGTCAGCGGATCGGCGCTGAACTCGTTTTCGTTCTCGTTCTCGTCCTTGTTTTCGTTCTCGTTCTCGTCCTTGTTTTCGTTCTCCTTCGAGAGGGATTCGATCGCCTGCGCGTGCGCCCGAACAGTGAGCGAGTTCATGTCCGTCTCGGGATCGTCGATCTGCGCGGGCGTTATTTCGGCGAGACCGATACCGATCCGGTCGTCGGCTCGCAGCGTATCCGCGAGTTCGTCGCGGCGGGCGGGTGCGAGTCGTTTCGAATCCGCGATACCCTCGGGGAGCGCCGCGTCCGTCTCGACGTGGACGGCGGCGGCGAACATCGACCCCAGGGCCGGACCCTTGCCGGCTTCGTCGACGCCGAATGGCATACGCCGAGGGTCGGTCGCGGATCGGTAAACCGTTGCGTTCTTCCGGTCCATTTCACCGAGTGACCGACGGGTGACAGCGGCCGGCTCGCGTCGAGAACGACGAGCGAGTCGGTGGGAATCGAACCCGAGACGTGGCGTACACTTTTGGTCGTCGCCGTGAATGGTACTCGAACAAACATGATTCGAGGTGCTCTCGCGTGGCTGCGCGAACGGATCGCCGTCGAGGATGCCGACGAACGCATCGAGGGCTCCGGAGAGCCGATCATGTCTCCACAGCATCGACGATCATCGGACGCAGAAGGCGAACTCGGTCGGCTCGAAGAACTCGCCGATGAAACCGAGCGTGACGATTCGTAACTCTGCTGCCTTGCAGGGGCGAACGCGCTACTCCTCGTCGGCTCGCGGCTCGTCCCGAAAGTACTCCTCGAGTTCGAACGGCTCGGTCTCTCCCTCGACGCCGGTCACGTCGAGCGCCGTCACCTCGGCGTCGGTGCCGAGCAGGCCGGCCAGACTCGGCTCCGTTCGCCCGTCGTCGCTGCTGACGAGTTCTTTCACGTAGAGGCCGCCCTCGCCGTGGATTCGAACCTCGGCCCGGGTCGGTTCGGACAGGTCGCCGTCGGTGTCGTAGACCGTCCGCTCGCGGGTCAGCGCCGCCCGTCGGTGGTCGACGCGTTGTGGCGTGTCCTGTTCGACCGTCGTGCCCCGGAGTTCGGCGAGCGCATCCTCGAACGCCGTCTCATCGATTGGCTCACTGAACTCGACGTCCGCGCGGTAGTGTTTGCTCGCGTCGTGTTCCTTGACGCGTTCGACCATCTCGTAGGTCGCCAGCCGGAGTCCCGCGACTTCGACGGAGCCCGCGGCGGCCTCGTTGATCTCGCGTTCGAGCGCCGCTGGATCGGGGTCGCGGTTCCGGGGCCGTTTCACTTCGAGGACGAACGGGCGGCCCGCCTCGAGCATGCGGGCGTCGACGTCCTCGCGGCCCGCGCCGTGGAAGGTGCCCTCGTCGCCGTCCATTGCGTCGACGACGTGGGGTCGAACCGTCTGCTCGACGCTCGTCTCGTACATGTATCCCGAGCCGCCGCAGTAGTCACAGGGTTCCTCGCCGTCGTCGCCGAGCTGGATGCCGCTGCCGCCACACTCCCGGCAGGGCCACTCGGTCTGGGGAATGTCGCGCTCGAGTTTGCGGTAGCGTCCGTAGACGAAGGCCGGATTGATCTGTACGTCGATCGCGTGGCTCGTGACTTCGGCTGCCGCGCCCGATTCGAGCACGTCGAGGGGATCGAATCCCTCGAGATCGATGACCGCCAGTACGTCCGGCCGGTCGAAGTCGACGTCGGTACCCGTCTTCGCGCCGACGCGGCGGCCCACCTCGCGGTTCAGCTCGCGTTTGAGCGATTCGCCGCTGTCGGGTTCGAGCGACGCGTCCTCCCGGAGGAGGCGCTCGTTCTCTTCGGCCAGCGGCGGGACCTTCGTCCCGACCTGGTAGGTCTCGAAGTCGACGCCGTCGAGTTCAGCGACGATGGTGTCGGCGATGGCATCGAAGGTGCCGCAGTAGCCTTCACAGACCCAGCACGCGTCGGGGTCGTCGGGATCGTAGTCCGCGTCGTCGGCCAGTGCGATGGTCGTCCGAAGTGCCCGGCCGCGCTCGGCGTTCGTCAGGCCGAAACTCCGGTCGGCAAAGGGGCGACCGAGACAGGAATCACAGAGGGGCCCCGTCGCGAGCAGCGCGCGGGCGTCGTCCTCGAGCGTCGTCATATCCTATGCGTCGGGCGGCCGCGGGTAACACGTTTTCCCTTCCCGATTCGCATCACTTGCAGTAGTGTTCGCGTGTCCTCACGTTTGCCGCCCGATCTCGGCCGTCCTCGGTACTGCAAAATAGGTGGACTCTCATCCATCGACTATGGACGATTTTCGACCGGGTCGACGACGGTTTCTGGCGGCCGCCAGCGCCGGACTCGCCGGCGTCGTCGCCGGCTGTTCGGAACCCTCGACATCGGGACCGATCGAGGGCAGTTCCTCGCACGAAATTGACCGCGGAAACCTCGCGGACGGCTCGACGTTTACCGATATTTACGAGGCGGTTATCGACTCCGTCACGCAGGTTCGCGTCTTCGGCGTGAAGGACCCGAATAGCGACTCTGAAGGCCGCGGGCAGGGATCCGGGTTTCTCGTCGACGAAAACCACGTCGTCACGAACGCACACGTCGTCGCCGGCGGCGAAGAAACCGATCTCCAGTACATCAACGGCGACTGGACGACGACTGAACTCGTCGGAACGGATACGCACAGCGATCTGGCGGTCCTCGAGACGGATCACGTTCCCGATATCGCAACGCCGCTGACGCTTGCCGACCAGCGACCAGTTGTCGGCCAGCAGGTCCTCGCGATCGGCAATCCCTACGGGCTCGAAGGCTCGATGTCCGAAGGGATCGTCAGCGGCGTCGATCGAACGCTCGACGCACCGGGACGCGAGTTCTCGTTCCCGAACGTCGTCCAGACCGATGCCGGCGTCAATCCCGGCAACAGCGGCGGGCCACTGGTCGACCTCAACGGAAACGCCGTCGGCATCGTCAACGCTGCCGGCGGCGAGAACATCGGCTTTGCGATCTCTGCAGCACTGATGCAGCGTGTCGTCCCGTCGCTGATCGCGGACGGGGAGTACAACCACTCGTTTATGGGAATTACGTTTATGACCGTCGACCGCCTCGTCGCCGAGGCGAACGATCTCCCTGAGGCCACCGGCGTTATCGTCGATAGCGTCCGGTCGGGCCAGCCAGCAGCGGGGACGCTCCACGAATCGACACGGACGACCACGCGCGGCGGCGCACCGATACCCGTTGGCGGAGACGTCATTCTCGAACTGAACGGCGAACCGGTTCCGGATCGACACGCGTTCTCGACGTATCTCGCCCTCGAAACCAGCCCCGGCGACACGCTCTCGCTCACGCTTTGGCGAGATGGCCGGGAAACGACCGCAGAAATGGTCCTCGGCGAGCGATAGGCTCCGCAGCAGTTGTCGCACTCGCTCCCCGCTGGCCGCTATCGTTGCAACTGTTTCCTCGATCACTCGACCGTTTCTCCATCATCCGTTGGATAGGCACCCGCCGCAATAGGGGAAGCAAATCACTGATTGAATCGGTCCGTTTCCGTCGTTACGCTACCGATACAGCCGTTTTGATCCCGATAACAGTCTCGTACAGGTTAGCCGCTGTCGAGTTCTTTTTCGGCGAAATGAACGGTTCGAACCGGCTCGAAATGGGGATCAGGGTCTCGTTTGCCGCGTTTAGCCTCCCGATAACAATAGGTTCAACCGCTGAACCCGAAGTTGGCGCGAACACTCGACGCCTGCCATTCAATGACTCACGATGCTGACAACTGGTCGTCGGATACCGCAGTCGGTGACGAACAGTCGACGTCGAGCACGGTGGACAACGCGAACGCACCCGTGGATACGGACGCGCGGCGACAGACACACGACACCGGACCTGAACTCGATCACGTCAGAATCGACAACGGGGACTCGCCCGATGAGTGTGCTATCTTCCCGGCGGAGGCTCCCGAAGAAGAACTCATGTCGAACTGGATCGCGGCGACCCAGGGGTCGTTCGTCGATCTGGAATCGATACGCTAGTCCAATGCACCTCGGGAGTACAGTTACGACAATCGGGTTCTGGGTCGGGACGCTGCTCCCTGTCGTCTATCTCCCGCTGTTCGTGGCGGGCATCGGGTCGGCGACCAGATTTTCGATCTTTCTCTGTGTGCTCGTGATCAACATCATCGCCCTCGTTATCGGCCACGACTATCGCGGCTCTCGGTCGTACGACGAGCGCCAACTCGACGGGTCCCGCTCACGATAGCGATCGCATTTCCATCGGAGAGCGGCAACTTGCACCACTCTCGTCGTCACTGCAAGTCAGTGGGCACCCGATCGGACAGCCGTCGTGCGACCAGTGCGTAACCAGTTGTAACCAGTTTCAGTCGGTGCTGGAGGAGTCACGAGGACCAGACCTGCGCCTGCGGCGTTCCACAACTGTCACAGACGACGGCCCGGTTTCCCTTGTAGCGGTCACGTTCGAGTTCGCCGTCAGCGCAGGCCGGACAGGGCCGTCCCTCGAGGAGCGACAGCAACTGTCCATGTGCCGCGTTCTGCTGTGACGATTGTGATTTCGCCATATAGACACTTCAGCCCGAGATACTGGAAACGATTGGCCCTGTCTATGCAATGTTCGGCCGCCCCGTCTCACCGCGCGGGACGAGTCGAAGCACCTATTCGTCGATCCCGAGAAGGGCCACGGGATGTGGCCCTGGGGACACCTCGCTGTCGCGTACCTGCTCTATACCGGCTACACTGCGCGTCGATTCGACCGCTCGCCGCGGTTCGTACCACTGGTCGCACTCGCGATCGGCTCGCAGTTTCCCGATCTGATCGATAAGCCGTTCGCCTGGACGTTCGGCGTCCTCCCCGGCGGGCGGACGCTCAGCCACTCGCTGCTGTTCGTCGCGCTGTTCCTCCCGGCGATATACGTGGCTGCGGATCGACTCGAGTTCAGGTCGGCGAGTGTCGCCTTTTCGATCGGTTACCTCTCGCACCTACTCGCGGATATTCCGCCGTCGGTGCTCACCGGTGAGCCGACGGGTGCCGCGTACTTGCTCTGGCCGGTGGTCGAGCAGCCGCCCGAGGATCCGATCGGCGGGATTCTGGATGCGTTCCTCAACTACTACACGATGGGACCCTACGAGTGGCTCCAGCTCGGCCTGTTCGTCGGTGCGGTCCTCGTCTGGTATCGTGATGGCGCGCCGGGGTTGGCGACCGTTCGGGCGTCGGTTCGCCGGTATCTGCCGACTCGATCCTGACTGGTCACCCACGTTGTCCGCCCCCATTTCCTTCCCTTCTCTTCTCTTCTCCGCCCCTCCATACCTTCCCTCTCCTCGAGCTGTCCTCCCCCCGAAGCCGTTCGAAACCGTGGCGGCTATCCCGCCACCCGCCGTTCATCGCGTATGCGCCAGTTCGTTCTCATCGCTCACGACGTGCCGCTCGAACCCGACTTTTCGCTCGACGATCTCGCCGGCGGTGCCGGCCGACTCGACGCGCTCTGTCGATCGATTACCGCCTCGTTCGTCACCTCCCACGGCATCCGCGAGGACGTCCGCACCCATCTCGTCGTCCAGGACGAGTTCACGATCACTTTCACCGGGAGCGATCTCCGGCGACTCAATCCGGACGAGCGAAGCACCGCCGCCCTCGTCCGCAACGCGCTGGAGCACCGCGAGGAAGCCATCGGTGCCTTGCCGGCCGAGCCCAGTCCTGGCATCGAACTCTACCGCCGCGGCCTCGCGGACACGCTCGCTGAACTCGCCGATGACGGGCCGGTCGTGCAACTACACGAGGACGGCGAACCGGTCGTCGACATCGATGCAGCTGAACTCGAGTCGGGGGTATTCGTCCTCTCGGACCACCGGGATGTCACCGAGGCGGAGGCAGAGCTGCTCGACGCGCACGTTGAGCAGCGCCTTCGACTCGGTCCGGAACGCTTGCATGCGGATCAGGCGATCACCGTTGCGCATCACTATCTGGACACGGCGGGGTACGACCGGTTTTGAGGACACTGGGCGTTACGACGGAGATGTGAACGGAAGACACAGTCCCGCTTGCGGGGTTTCGGAAGCGTTAAACGAACGGGCACCCAGGTATAACCTGCGGGCCGGTGGGGTAGCTTGGTATCCTTCGGCCTTCGGGTGGCCGTAACCGCGATTCGAATTCGCGCCGGCCCACTTTTCCCGCATTTTTCTTCGAGAGTGCTCACTTTCGGGTGTTTAACTGCGCGCCGCGAGTTCTCGTTCTCGTCGTTGTAGCCAGCGGTGACGAGATCGAGCCGCTCGATTTCGAGTGTTGCCTGAAATACCATCGTGTGACAGCGTCGTAGTACCAAAAACGGTCACCGGTGTGGATTGCTAACGAGCGAGGAAAATCCGAGTGAATGCATCGTCAATACGGAGCAGAAATATCACTCTGCAGTCGTCCCATCCGGTGCCGGTTCCCCATCGTCATCGACGAGAACGAACTCGGTCGAACCGCAGGGACAGCCGTCGTTCCCGATCAGCTGTATGTCTCCATTCGGCCACTGTCGGGCCGCGTAAACGGAATCGCACTCGGTGCATTTGGCGAGTTCTCTCGAAACGTCATCTCTGTTTGCCATTCCCCGACAGTATAATGACGATATTGACTGAATTAGCGTTTCTATTTGCGAAACTGTTAGCGCGGTTCCAGAAGGGGAGCAGTGAGAATCTATCGCGGCGGTGGGCATACGGGCTGCTAGCAGCCCGTTCCGGCACACCCACGACTGTGCGGGTGCGCGGAGAAACGGCCAGTAGACCGTTTCAGTCCTCGTGACTGCCGTCAGTGTCTTTCCAGTCGCCGCTTTCGACGCCGTGGATTTCCCCCTTCGCACGGCGTCTGGCGGGCCAGGCTGCAACCGCGATAACGGCGGCGTAGAAGACGGCCAGTCCTGCCGCCACGGCGATCCCCGGGATGCCTGGGAGTTCGGCGGCTTCGGTCCACTGCGATTCGGGGGTAAAGAGCGTGACTTTGCTCACCCAGGCGACGCCGACGACGGCGAAGAGGAGCGCGTAAACCCGTCTCACCCGTCGAGAAAGTGCCTCGAAGAACGACACTTTGAACGTCGGCTGTCTGAGGTCTTCCCCGACTTCCTCTCGCCAGCGGGGGTGTTCAGCGCCGGCCGGGTCGAACGCGTTGGCGAAGACGTTCTCCTGCAGCAGTCGAACGCGGGCGCGCCAGACGTCGTAGAAACGATAGCGACGCACCTCGAAGAAGAGGAACATCGCCAGGAGCAACAGGCCGACGAGCAGGAGGTACGCCGGTATATCCTCGCTGGAGAAGACGATCGAGAGTAACGCCGCGATCAGCGTGATCGCCCAGTCGGTCGTCCGATCGAGCCGATCCTGCGCGCTCGTCGCCTGGGCAACCTCGCCCCGATAGTAGTGCGGGACGAGCGAGAGGAAATCATCGGAATCGGTCGCCGCCGCCGCTGCGACCTCCTCGTGTTCTGGATCAAGTGAATCGTTCTCGCGACTCATAGATAGTTTACGACGGCGACGAGTATAACGGAGGCGTGTCGAAACGCGAATCGGACGAGTTCAGCGCTGGGCCCCTGAACGTTACATGGGTGGGACGGTCGACTGATCGGCCTCGGTTGGCCCGTCAGCGCCCTCCTGCGAGACGGCAGTCTCGAACCGGTCGAGCGTCTGTGAGAGTTCGGCCGCCTGGTCCGCGAGGCTGTCGACGCTGTGGGTGACTTCCGAGAGCGAGGCCGTCTGTTCTTCGGCGGCGGCGGAGACGTTGCCGGCCTCAGCGGCGGATTCCTCGCTGCTGCTTGCGACCTCGTCGACGGCGGTGACGACTTCCTCGGTCGAGGACGCCTGTGCGTCGGTCGCAGCGGAGATTTCCGTGACGCCGTTGTTCGTGTCCTCGGCGAGTTCGGCGATCTCCGCGAGTGCGTCGACGGCCGGCTGGACGGCTTCGGTGCCCTGCTCGACCTTCTGGCTCGTGTGCTCGACGACATCGACGGATTCGTCCGTCTTTTCCCGGATGTCGTCGATCCGGTCTTCGATCTCCGCAGCGGCGTCTTTCGCGTCCGCGGAGAGTTCTTTGATCTCCTGGGCGACCATGTCGAACCCGCCGGCCTCGCCGCCTTCGCCGGCGCGCGTCGCTTCGATGCTCGCGTTCAGCGCGAGCAGGTTGGTCTGGTCCGCCACGTCGGAGATGGCGTCGACGAGTTCGGTGATCTGTTCGACCTCGGTTTCGAGCGACTGGATTGTCTCGACGGCGCGTTCGGCCTCGGTTTCGACTTCGGTCATCTCCTCGATCGCGACGGTCGCGGCCTCGCGGCCCTCGCGGCTGGAGTCGACGGTCCGTTCGGCGACCGTCTCGACCTCGCTCGCCGTCGATGCGATCTCCTCGGTCGACGCTGAGAGGTCCGACAGCTCTGCGTCGACGGTCTGGAGTTGCTCGCTCTGGCGCTCGGAGGCGTCCGAAATCTCCTGCACCGATTCGGCGACCTGTTCGCTCGCGCTCTGAACCTCCTTGCTCGAGGCGCTGACCTGCTGGCTCGCGGCAGCCACGTCGGTCGCGAACTGCTTGACCTCATCGACCGTCGACTCGAGTTCGTCGAGCATCGCGTTGAACTCGGTGCCGATCTCCTGCATCTGCTCGTTGTCGGTGTCGACGTCGGCGCGGACGGTGAGGTCGCCGTTTGCGGCCTCGCGCATCGTCCGGCTGTACTGGTCTGCGCCGCGTTGCAGTTCCGCGGTCACCTCGGCCATGCGTTCGCGCTCGGACTCGGCTTCGGCCTGTGCAGTCTCGGCTTCCGTTTTGGCTTCCTCCGCCTCGGCCTGGGCCGCCTCGGCCTCGGCTTGGGCCTCCTTCGCTTCGGTGATCCGCGTCTCGAGCGCCGTGCTCATCTCGTCGAAGGACTCGTAGAGCCGGCCGACCTCGTCGATTCGGTTCGTCGAGAGGTCGATGTCGAGTTCACCCTGTTCCATCCGCTTGGCCCGATCTCGAAGGGTTTCAAGCGGCGTCACGGTCTGGCGCGCGAGGAAGACCCCGCCGACCACCAGCGTGAGCAGTCCGGCTCCGATGACCGAGAGCAGGCTGTGCCCGACGGCTGAACTCGCGGCGAACGCCTGGTCCGTCGGGACGGTCGTGATCGCAACCCAGTCGTTGTCCGCCATCGCGCTGTAGCCGATGACGAGATTGCCGTCGCGTTCGAACGCCGTGCCCTCGCGAACGGTGCCGAGGGATTCGACGATTTCCCCGTCGGGGTCGCCGCCGAGTTCGTTGCTCGCGAGGACGGTGTCGCCCTCCGTGTTGAGGATCATCGTCTCCTGGTCCTCGTGGAGTTGCCGCAGTCCGTCGACGCGGTAGTCGATCGTTCCGACGACGACGGCGATTCGGGCCTCGTCACCCTCGACGGGGCTCGCGAATGCGATTACCTGATCATCGAGGGTGCCGGACTGGTATGCCGCCGGCGAGTACCAGATGTCGTTCGCCGCCGTCAGGTCGACGCCGGGCTCGATTCCCGTCCAGGGTTCGTCGATACTGGACAGCGACCGGCCGCTGACTTCTCCGTTCGTACTCGTCAGCACTCGATCGTAGTTCGTGTCGACGACGTGGATCGCCCGAACGTCGACCGGTAACTTCGCCTGTTCCTCGATGATGTGTGATTCGGCCGTTTCCGCATCGGTTTCCGACAGTGCGGGAGCGGACGAGAGCGAACGGGTGTGTGATTCCATCGAGATCGTCCACTCGTTGATGGAGTCCGCGTGCATGTCCACCGTCGCCGTCAGTTGCTGTTCGGCGTCGGTTTCGACGGTGTTCTGGGCGTTGACGTACCCGATCGCCCCGACGGCAGAGAGTACGACGAGGATCGCCAGCACCGAGATCACGAACTTCCACCGATAGCTCCCACGAATCACTGACGGGACCAGTGACCGCATCGTGGAACCGAGTTCAGACCCGTCCCCGAGCGTCTCTGCAGCGCGCCCGTCGCGTCTCTCGGAACCCTCGTTTCCAGTTGTCTCTCCCGTCTCAGAACTCTCGCCCGCAGTCGTCTCTTCCGGCTGCTCCGGCTCGTTCGCCGTCATTGTGCTACCCCCTCCGGCGTTCGCTCCTCGATCGAGACGATCTCCTCGCCCTCGAAGGTGAAGTACTCGTATGTAACTGACCCACCATCACCGCTTTCGTCGAACGCGACTTCACCGGAGGCACCGCGGTACTGAACCGGCTCGCCGTCCGCGGCGAGTTCGAGTCCAGTGGCGAGTTCACCCGGCATGATTTCCGTTCCCCCGCTGGTCGTTACGTCGATCATATTCGATCGGATAGCCGTCCCGTCGTTTGCGCCCGCCGCGGCGTTCGAGAGCAAAAGCGTCGCCGCCGCATCGTAGGCGTTTGCCGTGAACAGCGGCGGTTCGCCGCCGTGTTCGTCTTGGTACAGCGAGGTGAACCCGTCTCGACCGGGTCCGGACGACACCGGTGCGGTTCCATAGACGTTCGAGAGCGATGCGTCGACGCCCCGTGGAATCGCCTCGTCCTGGAGCCCGTCACTGACGAGGACGGTTTCCGTTCCCTGGTGGTTCTCGTAGTACTCGGCCAGCAGGTCGACGCCGCTCTCGGCGTAACTGACGAGAAAGAGGATATCCGGATCGTCTGACAGTGCCTCGCGAAGCGGCTCGGTGTAGGAATCGCTGCCCTCCGTGAACGAGACCTGGTGTTGAATCGTTCCGTCGAACGACGCCGAGAACGCGCCGGAGAGCTGCCGGCCGTAGTCGCCGGCTGTATACAGCGTCGCCGCCGTCTCGGCATCGTGTTCGGATACCGCAATCTGTGCGGCGATGACCGCCTGCATCGAGTCGTCAGGTGCCGTCCGAAACGAGAATCCGCGATCGTTGAGGATGCCCATCGTCGGCGACGTGCTTGCCGGTGAACAGGTGACTACTTCGGCTGGAATCGTCGCCTGTTGGGTCATCTGTAGCGTTACGTCCGACGCTGCTGCCCCGACGATGGCCGGGTAACCCGCATCGATCAGTTCCGCCACGTTGTTGACCGCAGCCGTTGGCGCTGTCTCCGAATCGACGACTTCGAAATCGACCGAGACGTCTAGGTCGGATCCCTCAAGTTCGACGATCGGCAGCATCGCCCCGTTTCGGAGCGGGTCACCGAACGCTTCGAGTCCGCCCGAAAGCGGAAGCACACCGCCGTACTGAAGCGTCCGGTCGGCCAGTGCCAGTTGGTCGTCGTCGGCGTTCCTGCCGAGAAATCCGTCGCCCAGACAGCCAGCGATCGCTGTAACCGCACTGCCGGCGATAACCCCGAGAGACTCCCGTCGCCTCACGGTTTCTCACACCCGTTCGTCACTTCCCCCTGATTGCAGTCGCTCTGCCTCGTGTCACGGCGCATAGTTATCCGTCTGCTGTTGAGACTTTCAACGTTCTGGCCATATTCCAGGACAGTGACCACTCTCCGGTATCTCGCGGGATGTCACTGAGTCGCTATCGAATAGCGTGCTGGCACCCGACAGGACGTTCGTGAGACGCCCCGTCGGAAGCCACGGCTACCACCACGGGAAACGAGTTCAGTCACTGACAGAGCGACGCGACGCTACAGATCTCGAAGTCGAATCCCGTCTTCGACCAGCCGAGCGTTTCGCTCGCGGTCGATATACTCGGCGAGTTCATCGTGGTCGTGGATCTGCGCGATGACGTCCGCGTAGAGCGTCCGCCACGCGATCGCGTAAATCGGCGACTGCCCCCACGCTCGCAGTTCCGGCACGAGGTCGTCGTAGGTTTCGTATCGCTGCTCGAACCGGTCGAGCACGTCGAGGACCTGACCCGCTGCCTCGCGGTCGTCATCAGCGGCCTCGAGCGCCTGATTGAGTCGCTGTTCCCATCCGGCCACGGCTTCTTTCATATCGGCCTCGGCGACCTCGTCGTCCGCCGGCAATCGCTCGAGCAACGGTTCCGGAACGCCGAGTGAAATCGAGTCCATATGATGGTGTCCATCGGCGACCCTCAAGAATCTGTAGGCCAGGTCGCAAACAGCACCTCGTCGACGAACTCGTCGTCGAGACGATAGTGATCCGCTCGGACGCCCTCGCGCTCCCATCCGTTGGCCTCCAGGAAGGAAATCGCCGTCTCGCTCGAACTCGGGACGCCTTGGACGACCTTCCGGTAGCCGGCCTCCCGAGCCCACTCGAGGCCGTGCTCGAGGAGCGTCCGTCCGATTCCTGCACGACGGTGTGCTGGAACGACACCAACCGTCAACTCGGCCGTATGCGATCGGGAGTCGAGCGCCGGAACGTCGAGATGGAGCCAGCCGACGATCCGAGTATCGTCGGGTTTGTCGGCGGAGGTGGGGTCGGTCTCCGGGGTAGAGTCAGTGTCAGAGTCAGAATCGGAGTCAGCACCGGACCCAGCGTCAGCAGTCGTCTCAGACTCGGTGTTCGAATCGAGCACCGCAGCAAAGCACATCCGCGACTGTGAGCCGTCCTCGGTCCCGTTCACCCGAACCAGCGCCGGTGCTCGTTCGAGCCGCGTCGCCAGATCGGCCGCGACGACGTAACTTCCATCCTGTGCCACCGTCCGCATCGCCTCGAGAATCCCCTCCCGGTCCGGCTCTCGGGCGGTCCGAATCGTCACCGCCCCCGACTCGGTCTCGAGTTCAGTTGGCGATCCGGGAACCGAAACTCGGAGCGTCCCCTCGGATTCGGTCAGGTACCCCTCGGCGAGCAGCGTCTCGAGACACGACTCCAGTGTCGACGGTTCGAGGGCCGTCTGCTGCGTATAGTTGCCCGATCGAGCCGGCTTCGAGTGCGCCGGGCCTGCATCGACCCGCACCGACCGGAGCAACTCCGCCCGCGTCGCCGTTCCGTGCCGGTCGACGAACTCGTAGACCGCCCGCTGAACGTCGTCGAACGAACTCGTCGGGTCGTCATCGGTGTGCATGGCCATAGTGGGTTCGCCATCGGGAACGGGTATGAGTGTGCGGGTTGCAGACGAAACCTGTTGTGTCCCGACACGGCGTCTCGCCACGTCGATAGCCGTCCCACCTGTGACCACCCGATCAGCCCGTGACTGAACTCGACCTAATTCTATATCGCTGCATATGATTCATCACTTATATCGATCCCCGCCAGCGGGTGAGCTGCATCGATCAGTAACTCACTGCGCTCGATGACCGCCCACCGAGACGAACACCAGAGCCGCACTCACTGTCAGGAACAGCGCACCGACCGGAAGTCCGAGGACGGGACTCGAACCGCGTATCTCGCTCACACGGAGCGAATCTTACCGTTAGACCACCTCGGACACGCTTTCGCCATCGTCACACACACCTGCTACCCACTTCAGCCCACCTCTCGTTTGCATCAGCTGAAACGACGTTCTCATCATTTGAGACGAGCACTCTCTATAGTACCAGGCAATCTGCACTGAACTCGTGGCTGTTCGGTGACGCAATCACCGTCGCATCCGGAGGTAGAGTTCACGGCCGGCGGTCACGAATTTCCAGCGGAGTCCGTCGCCGCGTTCCCAGTAAAGATTCGGGACGAGTTCGCCGCCGAACCCCGCTTTGAACCGGAACAGTCCGCTTCGAAAGTCGCCGGTCGCCCCGCCGAAATCGTAGGCGTCGTACCCGTTGTCGATCGCCCACCGGATCACGGCGTCGTAGAGCAGTTCCGAGGCGTGGTCATCGTAGTATTCCTCCGGGACGGCGGCGAAGAAGCCGTGAACGGCGGACTGTTCGTCGTCGAGCAGTTCGAGGAAACCGCCCGCGTACTCGCCGTCGAGTCGGAGGGTCAGGAGGAGCAGCCGCGAGTCCATCGCTAAGAGGTTCTCGAAGAACGCGAGTGGGTAGGCGTCGCCGCCGATCTGTTCCATGTGTCGTTCGTACGCGCGGTGAAATCGTTCGAGTGTCGCCCGCGTGAGTTCCTCCTCGACGATTTCGTAGGGGTGGGCTTTGCCCTGCTCGATTCCCTTACGTCTCGAGTCGCTCATTCCCGACCGGACCTGGTCGTACCCATCCGTAAGGGAGAGGACGAATCGACCCTTCGACCGTGCCGGTCGATACCCGTGCGAGCGGAGCACGTCGCTGTACTGGAGATACTCCGTATCGTGGGCCCGAATTTCGTGAACGATCGTCCGGCCGGTACAGAGCGTCGGAATCGTCTCGAGGATCGCATCGAGTGTCTCGGCGGTGTCGGTCGTAATCGCAGGGCCGCCAAATCCGGGGTACGTCGACCAGAGCCGTTGAAACGGGACTTTCGGGAGGTCGACGACGAAGTTCGGGAGGATTCCGATCGGATTGCCGTCTTTGGTCACGACGACGTGGTTTGGCGTGTAGCCGAGCCCGGTTTCGATCGCCTCGAGCCACTCGTAGCGATGGAAAACGCTCGCTTGTTTCGCGTGGGCAATGACGTGATTCCACCGCGAACGATCGATACCGTCGATCGTCTCGTGGACCGTCACCTCGTAGTCGGTGTTCGTCTCACGAGTTCGCTCGCCGATGCCCGGTCGCGTTCGACTGTCGAGTTTCGTTTTGACTGCCGAGAGAGTACCCATCAGTGAACGCTTCCAGTCAGTGACTTGTGGTCGTTTGTTCGCCCATCACGAACTGAACGGAGACACTACACTTAACACCGATTAGGTGCGCAGAGAGGCGATTGCTGCCCCACAGCGATGAGTTAGCCAGTAGTCGTTGCTATTCTGGATAAACTCTATTACACGATATGGAACTGAGTGAATCGGTCTACCACTACTTCGGAGGTTGGTACACTATGACCCAGAATTGGTGGAAAACGAGCGTATCTCAGTGAGAACCAGGAGTCAACGAGTCCAGAGAGTGGCGTCGATCGACGGCTTTCAGTGTTTGAGACTGCAGTAGCTCTTCTCAGTTGGTTTTCTGGACACAGCTATCGCTCACGACCTGGCAGACCGATCAGTTTCAGCGAATATCTTCAGTCGACAGGCCAGAGGTATTTTGCGACGTAGTCGACGAACTCGCCAGCCGTGAGATACGGTGAGAAGTCCACGATTTCTGTGGAAACACGTGCTTTGAGCAGGAGATCCGTTAGCCGCCACAGATTGTAGAGGAGTACCGCAAACACGAAGTAGAACGACCGAACGCGGTAATCCTTCGAACTCGTCGTCGCGAGAAAATCGTGCTTGATCGTCTTGTACTCATTCTCGATTTGCCAGCGATCGCTGTACCGCCGGCAGAACCCTTCTGCATCGGTAGCAGAAACCGCCACGTTGGTCGCGAACACCGCAGTCCCATCACTATCCTCTGAAGAGGTTGGGACGTAGCAAAACCGCATCTCGTGACTTCCGTGCTCGACGTCTACCTGGGCAGTTTCGACTGCCACGTCCTCGCTGTCCGCTTCCATCTGTTCGAGGACGGTCGCTTCGGTCTGCATCGTCCGCTTTGGAATCAGGTAGTTCACGTTTAGATTCGACAGCGTCTGGAAGACATTCATCGAATCGAACTCGCGATCGCAGACCACCGTATCGACGGTCACGAGTTGCTTTGCACGCCGGACGAGGCGATGCAACTGATTAGGGCGATTCTGGTCCCAGGAGGAACTCTCCACAACCGGTTCGACGGCGAGAATGAGCGGGATATTCTATCCGACGAGCGTCAGCGTCGCGAATTTGTACCCGCGGTACTCGTGTTTCGTGCCGCTGACCATCGGCATATCCTCTACGGTCCCGTAGTACGGGATGGTCGTCGTGTCGATCGCGACCGTCACCGGCTCTTGGAGCGGGAGATGATCGATCGCCTCGAGCATCTGCTGGGTTGCCTCGTCGAACCCCGTCAGAATCTGTTCGGGATCGAATTGCTTGATCGTACGGAGATGTGTATCCCCATGTGGCGTCTGCTCTCGATGAGAGTGGGCGGCGAAGCTTCGTGAACCCTGATCAGCGCCGCAACCGACCATCCCGATGTAGCTCTGGAGCTCCAGAAAGCAGTTATCGTCATAGGAGCTGTTATCGGCGCGTTCTGAATCGAATGGTGCGAACGCGTAGGACCGGCCGAGTTTGAGCATCCGCGTGATTTGCTGAGACGAAAAGGTATTCTCGTCCGATTCTGCGGACTCGGAAGCATCACTCTCCGTAGACCCCTCTCGGACAGTCTGGATAGGGACACCGTACTCGTGGGCATACTCACGGATTTTGGTGACCCACGAAGAGACGATATCGCGCAGTTCCTCGGGGAAGCGATTTCGCCAAGTCCGCGAGAACGTCGATGCGTCGGGGACGCTTTCGAGGCCGACAGCGGCCGAAACTTCGGGCCAGCGTTGGAGATCGCGGGCTAACTCCTCGTAGTTACGATTCGTGAGCTCCTTGTACAGCAATGCTTGAACCATCGGCCCCAAATCGTATGCTGCTGGGTGCCACTCCGGATACTCGTCGAGTTCTTCGCGAAGGAGCTCTGGAATTGTCGTCGCTTGGAGAGTCTCGATCAACGACGAACACGTCCGTAGCTCGTAGCGAACGTCCATCGTAACTCCACACCGCTAACCGACGCTTCTTCTGGGCTTTTCTCGCTGGATCATCGACAGTGTCTGGACGGAAGTCAGTCTGCCAGTCGATCGTATTGAAGCCCGTCGTCTCCATCTAATCGACCGACTCGACTGGAGTCATGAAGAAGTGGTCGATCGAACAGTGAAGTAAAGTAGTCTCTATCCGGTAGAGAAACGAATGGCATTTGTGATGAATTTGTCTCTGCTGAAATCACTGACAGGAGATACATAAAGACCACCAGCGGTCAAGACAGGTGACACAGGTATCGTTGTATTATAAAATCATTTTCCATATTTAATTGGATGCGGGAAACAAAACTGCAGTGTCGACGGCGCACCTGCGAAAACTGCTAGGAGGAATAGGGATATATCGATCTCTTTCAGAAATTGTCTGTTTGGACATTCCATATTCAAACTTGAATCCCCTTGGTTGTTGGGGTTCCTTTTGCAGTATTGATAGCTCCTTTTCCTCTGGGTGCAGAGGATATGAACGCATGCACCAAATTAGTGAAGTCCACTTTACGACTCACGGCAAGACTGAAAACCGGCAACTCATCGACCGATATATCTTAGATGCAGTCGAGAGACTCCCGCAGCAGGAGTTCTGCGATCACGCGGCGTTCATGCCCTTGACGCACGACGCAGTCGGTGGCGGCAACGTCTGGATCACGGTTGCAGGCGATATGGAAACTCTCGTTGATCACGAGTCCGACAATTGGGACGATTTCGTTGAAGAGGGGTTCGTGTCGGAATGGGACGTGACCGAGGTGACGGAGGACTGGTACGAGATGGCAGGAGAGCAGGGTGGAGAGTTACTACTCCAACTTCATCGCGTTGCGAATCAGGCGACTAAGGCCGCTTTCGAGGAATTCGAGACCCCACCAGCGCCAGTTGACACCTATCCGGAAGAGGATGCAAAACACCCGGTCGGGTGGTGGATGGTGCTTGACACTATGTCGGGGCACCAAGAGTACACCTTTGAGGAAAGAGTGGAGGCATTCTTGTATGGGATTCGGCACAAGTACGAAGATGTTTCTAAGTTGGAATCGCCCGAGAAGGCGGCTCAGCAGATCGATGAGTGCATCCAATCACTCGAAACGCTCCGAAACGAGATGCAAGACTGACGAAATCATCGCGAAAAATTCGCACATCGACTGAACAGAGGGTTCAATCCAATTTGGCGTGGAAGAAAGCCACGCATCAAAATCATCTTCCGAAGTTGTGGTCTACAGAGTGGGCGTTTAGATCGTTACAACTCTCAACCGAGTGGACTGCTGCTTGCCATTTCGTTGCAGACAGTCGCGGTATCCGCTTTTGAGAGACTGTGATGGAAGTTCGAATTCGCACATCCACCACATCTTGGAACCGTTTTGCTGAACTGACGAGCGGTCTCAGTTACACTGAGTCAGCGGACGCCGGAGTGAAGAACCCAGTCGGGAACGTGCTCACTACTCGGTGATCGGTTGCCGAGTTTCGGTTTCACAGGCCGTACAACGGATAATGACCGCCGACCGATCGTCGGCTACTTCGGACGTATGGATGGTTTCCTCACTGCACTCTGTACAGTCCAGCAGGTACTCGATATCTTCGGAATCGCGTGGTGCACCGAGTGCGAGCGCTTTGACCCGGTCCGACGAGTGATTCGTTCCACGTTGGAACTCTCCCGGCTCGAATCTGATGACCTCACCGGCATCAACCTGTATCTCGCCCATTTCCGTTCGGAACGTTGCCGTTCCCCTCAGAACGAAGAACACTTCTTCCTGATCGTGGTGGCGATGATAGGCAAAGCCGAAGCTCTCACCCGGCGCGAGTTCGAAATAGTTTATCGCAACCCCGTTTGTCCCGAGTGCCTTCGAAATTGGTCGGACGATGTCTGCAGGGCTGTTCGTCGGTGGAACGTCGACAGCATCAATGACGATGTGTTGCATCGGTCGGAGTACCACGAGACACGAGTTATGTCTGTCCCCGAGAACAGCAGGTCCGTTTAGAGACCAATATCGGAAACGGAGCACCATCTCTTTCGTCACGGAACGCGAGCGGAGAGTATGGGCGAATCTCGGCGGACGCAACCAGTCGGTCGGACGCGGGTGCCGATATGGGCCGGCTACGCGGCCTGTCTGTGGGCAGCGGTGTTCGCCGCGATGAGTTTCTACTGGGCGCTCGGGGGAACTCTCGGACTGAAGACGATCGGCACGTTTGCGCAGTCACGAGATGCGACGTTTGTCGCGATGCTGTGGGCAACCGGGATCGTGAAGGCCGGCGGCGGACTCGTTGCACTTGCGCTCGTTCGGCCCTGGGGTCACCGCGTTCCGCGTCCGCTCTTACTCGGTTGTGCCTGGGCAGGCGGTATCGGGTTGATTTTGTACGGCAGCGGGAATCTACTACAGCACGCGCTTATGGCGGTCGGAATGTACAGCGTCCCCGACGCAATCGGTTCGACGACGGCAGTCTGGTGGCATCTCCTGTTCTGGGACCCCTGGTGGATCGGGGGCGGCGTGCTGTTCAGTATCGCAGCGTGGGGCTACACCACTCGTACGCGCAACTGACGCTGACGTCGGTAGCGGGCTCCAACGGAGCCAAAACGAACGTGGAACCAGCCGAGGAGGGCACGGCTCTCGTCGTTCCGGTGGACGCTCCGAGTTCACCGTGCTATCCGGCACCGGCACCGTCGGTCTCCGTCTCTGCCTCTGTGGGGGCCATCACTTATTGTGATCGGTCAGCAACAGTGACGGTGTGATCGTCGACGGTCGAGTGCTCCGCGAGGACTTCGTTCCGAGCGAGGTCGTCCATCGCCACGACGAGGTGAACCTCCTTTCGGAGGCCCTGGAGCCGCTGCTTTCAGACCGCCGGCCTGATCCCTCGTTCCTGTTCGGCCCGACGGGCGTCGGCAAAACCTGTATCGCCCGCTACACGCTCGCCCAGTTGCACGAGCAGGACCCGGATGTCCGGGTCGCCTACGTCAACTGCTGGCAGGAATACACGCGATTTCGCGTGCTGTACAGCCTTCTTGAAGCAACCGGCCGAACGACGGATATCCACCGATCGACGGCGAAAGACGAACTCTTCGACCGACTCGCCGAGGGAGATACCCGACCGCTCGTCGCCATTCTTGACGAAGTCGACCAGCTCGAAGAAACCGCCGCACTCTACGACCTACACCGGTTACCCCACGTCTCGCTGGTGCTGATCGCCAACCGCGAGGAAGAACTCTTCGCCAGCTTCGACGACCGCGTCCGGTCGCGGCTGCACGCCGGTACCCGAGTGCAGTTCGACCGGTACGGAACGGCCGAACTCCGCTCGATCCTTCGCGAGCGAGCAACGCAGGGGCTCGAACCGGATGCGGTGACGACCGACCAGTTACAGACGATCGCCGACGCGGCCTCCGGCGATGCGCGCGTCGGGATCGGAATCCTCCGGTCAGCAGCACGCCGTGCGGAACGAAACGGGTGCGAGTACGTCACCGAGGCCACGATCGCGGCGGCGATCCCCGACGCTCGAACGGCGATTCGGCGCAAGACCGTCGAGGGACTTCCAGACCACCAGCGCGTGCTCTATGAAATCATCACCGATGCGGGCGAGATCGAGCCGGGTGAACTCTACGAGGCGTACGAACGACGGGTCGCAGAGCCAAAGACGGCGCGGACGCTACGAAATTACCTGACAAAGATGGTGCACTACGACCTGATCGAGTCAGTTGGTGAGCACCGCGGGAGGCGGTATCGGCCCGTCGCAGACGGGGACGAGGGCGAGGAGTCGGAGCTACCGACCGAGAAGTGAGACGACGAAAGCGAGAGGGGTGGAGCGAAGCGGTGACAGCAGGGGCCGCGGCGCAGTTCGTGCCAGCGCGTGCCATATTTCGCTCCGTTTTGACTGTCCGCGTAGACGGAGCGTCCCATCCTGTGTAGAGTGAACACTACATTTATCCCTGCCAGTCGATTTTGCCATACTAGAAGCTGCAGCACAAACCGGCTGAGAAACGCGTTCAGAGTGGTTTACATGGGTGGATACCGGAAATCTGAGTTAGGTGCCAGACTGGGTATCGAGGCAGCAAACGCCGCAATAGGGGCGACAGGGACAACCAGCCTGCCCGTGACTCGTTCACTGCGAGTTCATACTGTCGGACAGTATCAGAAGCGACGGCGACACGGACGGGCCGATGACTGACGGTCGAGCGGCCAAATCGATGCCGGTACAGATCCTGTTAGTAGAGGATAATCCGGGGGATGTTCGGCTCACCGAGGAAGCGTTCAAGCAGGGACGAATCGAGAACGAACTGCACGTCGTTTCCGACGGGGCCGAAGCGCTCGAGTACCTCTATCAGCGCAGTGAGTATGCGGACGCACCGCGTCCGGATCTGATTCTGCTCGATCTCAATCTGCCGCGGACGGACGGGACGGAAGTGCTCGAAGAACTCAAAAACGACGCTGAGCTCCATTCGATTCCGGTGATCGTTCTGACGAGTTCACGAGCGGAGGAGGATATTGCAACGTCCTACGAGTTGCATGCAAACGCGTATCTGACGAAGCCGGTTGACCCTGACGAGTTCATCGAGACGGTACGGACCTTCGAGAAGTTCTGGTTTTCGGTGGTTCGGTTGCCGTCGGAGCGTGATCAGTAATGACGGACAGTGACCGCGAGGACGAGCGCCGGAACCAGTCCGACAGCGAAACGACGGCCGAATCGGGCGAACACGACAAACTCGATACCACGACCGCGATACCGGAGCAATCCGAGACACTTCGAGCGTTACTCATCGAGGACAATCCCGGCGATGCGCGGTTGATCGAGGAAATGCTCCGGGATACGGAAGAACTCGCACAGCGGGTCAGTCCGACCGAGTCTGCCGGGCAGACACCGGAGATAACCCGCGAAAATCAGCTGGCAGACGGCCTTGAGACGTTCGAGCACAGTGCCGTCGATGTCGTCCTGCTCGATCTAAATTTGCCGGACAGCCAGGGACTCGAGACGCTCGAAACCGTCTCCGAAGCGAGCGATACGACGCCAATCGTCGTGTTGACTGGTCTGCGGGACCAGCAAGTCGGTATTCAGGCGATCCAGCAGGGAGCACAGGACTTCCTCGTCAAAGACGAAGTGACGAGCGAGTTGCTGGTTCGAACGATTCACCACGCGATCGAACGCGCCCGCCAGGAGCACGAACGACGCCGCCAGCGCGAACAACTCGAGGCGATCAACCGCCTCAACGATATCGGTCACGACATTATCCACTCGGTGATCACCACCGAGACGCGCGCTGAACTCGAGCAACAGGTCTGTGACCGCCTGACAGCGTCGGACGGCTACCGCTTCGCCTGGATCGGCGAGATCAACCCGGGAAGCGACGACGTCGTCCCGAAGGCAACGGCCGGCGTCAAGGACGGCTATCTCGAGGCGGTCGAGATCAGTACTGACGAGGACAAGCCGATCGGCCAGGGACCGGCGGGAACTGCGGTTCGAACCGGGACTGTGCAGGTCGCAAACAACGTCGACAGCGACCCCGAGTTCGAGCCCTGGCGCGAGGAAGCGGAATCGCGCGGCTACCAGTCATCGGCGGCGATCCCGATCATCCACGAGGATCTCATCTACGGCGTTCTCAACGTGTATGCCTCGTCCCCACGCGCGTTTACCGCTCCGGAGACGCAGATTCTCGCCCGCATTGGCGACACGATCGCCCACGCGATCACCGCGATCGAACGCCGCGACGCGCTGGTCAGCGACGCCGTCATCGAACTCGAGTTCAGAATCGAAGAGATGGTTCCGGAACTGGTCGCGCTGACGGATACCGAGTCGCGGACGATTTCGATCAAGCAACTGATCCGGGGCGACGAGGCGCTACTTGCATACGGGACGGCCCGGGATATCTCACAGGAAGCCTTCGAAGAGGCCATCGAGCGAAGCGAGGGCGTCACCGCTGTCAGATTCCTCTCCGTAAAGCGTGACGAGTTCGAACTCGTGATACCGGCTGCGGCCTCGCTGTTCGAGGCGATTGCGACCCACGGTGGCCGGGTCGAGTCGGCGACGATCGCGGATTCCGAGTTCAGATTCGTCGTCGAACTCCCGCGCGGCCGGGATACGCGCCAGATGATTGAACTGATCAAAGACCACCGGGACGATGCGACCTATCTCGCACAGCGAACGACGGAGCGGGGCGAGCGGGCCGAGCCGGGGTCGGGTGGATCGGGAGCCGGGAGGCGAATGATGGGCGTCCTCGAGGACGATCTCACGGCGAAACAGCGAGCGGCCCTCGAGACGGCGTACTTTGCGGGGTACTTCGACTGGCCGCGCGAGAGTACGGGTGAGGAGATCGCGGACCGCCTCGGCATCGCGCCGGCGACGTTCAATCAGCATCTCCGAACCGCAGAGCGGAAGTTTTTCGATTCGGCCCTCGGGGAGTAGCCCCGGCTTGCTGTTGTGAGTGGGTGAGGCGCGGCGCGATCGCCTAATGAGCGTTCAATCCGACAGCCTCGGCGAGCAGTTCGTGCGAGCGGAGCACGTCGTCGTGGTCCGCGATGAGGTTCTGGACGATCACGTCGTCGACACCGACCTGGTCGGTCAGTTCGTTGAGCAGCGTTCCCACCGTCTCCGGACTGCCGGACATCGCGCGGGGCCACTCGCCGGGCGGCAGCGACTGCGGTGTCGGGTCGGGGACGCCACCGAGTTCGTCGATGGCTTCGTCGACCGTCGGCGTCGATCCGGTAACACCACGTTGCATGCGCTTGTATGACGCCTCGGCGCTCGCCCGAAGGCGTGCGGCTTCCTCGTCCGTGTCGGCACAGGCGACGTTCACCGCGAGCATTCCCGCCGGTTCGTCCACGCCGGCGTCCGACGCGGCGGGGTCGAAGTGCTCTCGGTAGGTCTCGAAGGCGCGCACGGCGAGGGTCGGCCTTATAAATGCTGCAAAGCAGTAGCGGAGCCCGAGTTCACCCGCGATTTTCGCACTGGAGGGACTGGATCCGAGCACCCAGATTTCCGGGACATCCTCGGCCGAGCGAGCCAGTTGGAGGTCGGCGTACGGATGGTCCGCACCGAACTCGTCGTAGAGGTGGTTGGCGGTTTCTTCGATCTTCTCGGCGTGGTCCTCGTCGGGGTTTCGCTTGCGTCGCTCGGTCCGAAGCGCGCGGTCGGCGGCTGGTTTGCCGGTGGCGCGTCCGAGTCCGAGATCGATGCGGCCGGGTGCGAGCGCGTCGAGCGAACTGAACGTTTCGGCGACTTTGAACGGGCTGTAGTGGTTGAGTAACACCGTTCCGGAGCCGACGCGGATCGCGTCGGTTTTGGCCGCGAGATGGGCGATCAGGACTTCGGGCGTCGTGCTCGCGATCGAGTCGGCCATGCTGTGGTGTTCGGCGACCCAGAATCGCGAGTACCCCAGTTCCTCGGCCAGTTGTGCGAGTTCGACGGTGTTCTCGTAGGCCTCGGTTGCACTCGCTCCGTCGGGGACGGGTGCAAGATCGACAATCGAGAGGTTCACACCGATGATTCGGGGTGAAGGCCGAATAACTGCTCGCTTCTCTCCGACTGTGAGGTGGAGACACAGAGCGTGACACTGGTGAGCGAAGTGGCGAGCAGCAAACGCAGGTCAAAATGTTCCGGGACCGGTTCGATCGGCCGGCCGGCGTCTCATGCACTCCGTGGTTCGCTCGCGGCGGCGCTCGTCTCGTCCATGTTCCGGCCCCCGAAGGCGACGATGGCCATCGAGAGGCCGGTCATGAAGAGGCTTACGCCGACGAGTAGGCCGATCGCCCAGGTCGCATCCGCCGGGAAGCCGGCCCAGAGCAGGACCGCCAGCGCGAGCGAGAGCACGCCGCTTGCGGCGACGGACATGCGTCCGGGCTGGTCCGCCATCCGCATCGACATCCAGAGTTCGGCGATGCCATCGGCCAGCAGGTACGCGATGGCCAGGATCGTGAGCGTCAGGAGGCCGATAACGGGGTTTGCGAGCAGTAGGAGCCCGGCGACGACGGCGACGATTCCGAGTGCGAGTTGCCAGAGCGAGCCGCTCCACCCGCGTGCGGTAACGGCGTGTGCGCCGTGGACGATGCCGCTAAGCACGAGCAGCACGCCCAGTGCGATCGTCGCCGAGATCCCCGTCACGAGCGGGAACGCGATCGCGAAGAGACCGAGGAGGCCGACGACGGCCCCGGCGATGGCGAGCGTTCGCCAGCCGTGCTTGAGCGAGTAGCTGTGCGGTTCGTCGTCTGTAGTTACTGTGTTCGAGGACATTGCTGTCTCCGATAGGGAGTAGGGCGTGTAGGGAGATAAAACGCATTTATATTTTGACAATAATTCCCGAGAATGGACCGGTCCGAAAACTGGAGACACCGACGGATTGGGACGGAGCGATCACGCGTTGGTTCGATGGTACCGACATGAAGTGTCGGTTTCAGAAATTGTCTAGAGCCCGGTTGATTACATCCATGGCCCACAAACCGAATCGTAATGGTCGAACAGGAGGCGGACACGGACGAACACGATTCTTATTGTCGCTGTGATCTCTGTGGGGACCGAGTTCAGGTAGCGATCTATCGTGAGCATCTGCTCAAAGACTGTCCCGGTCGCTGATCGCTCGCGGTCGTCGCTGGCAGTACTGCCGTCGACGCGACGGCGGGGAGACGGCGCGATGAACTCGCGACCATCTCACGCCCGAACATCTCGGCGCGGCCGACGGGATCTTCGAACCGGTCAGTTCGAGTTCGCCGATCGTGCATCGACGGTGAACTCAAGCAATCCGAGAGCCGCCACGCAGTCGGGACAGCAGGGCCGGCTGGTGACTTCGTAGGTTCCTGTCACGCCGGGTCCCGGACGCGCGGTGAGGCGAATCCAGCGGTCGGTTTCGATGGGGCGGTCACAGCGGTAGCAGACCGTCTCGTTCTGTGCGTCGAGGTCGGTCGGATCCTGGGTGTGCGAATCGCAGGATATCGACCCGTCGGCCGGGCCGTCGAACTCCGCGGTCATCGACGCCGCCTCTGCTGGGGAGCGAGGATACAATTCGGTGCAGGTCCGTACGTGGAGCCATACGGCTCTGTGCGCTGGTCGTGAGCGATAGCTATCCCTGTCCGTCGTGCGAGACCTTTTTGTCTCGGTAGCAGTAATGGAAACATGGCAACCATTGCAAGCCGCAGTGGAAGCCACGTCTCGGGTGTCCTATCACCCGGGGCATTTCGTACGCATGCCCCCGCGTATTCGTTTGGAGGTGACTTCCATTCTGACAGTTCCGCAAGGAGAGTAATATAACTACTGGAATTTCTGTGAAGAAAGTGGGCAGATGGGTGCCCTCGTTATCGTGCGGAGACGGGGTCGGTTCGTCAGTCGTCGCGGTCAGTCGCGGACACAAAGGTGGAAATGGGGTGGTGGGTACGATTAGCAACACAGTCACCAAATATTTAGTGTGGCGGAGTGAGCATCTACCGTGCCTTCCATGCGTCGTCGCCAGGTCCTCGTGGCCGCATCCTCCGCGACCGTCGGTCTCGCTGGCTGTACTACGGCTCGGGAACGCCTCGGAGATGTGCGCCGCAGTACCCCGGAGCGCCGCGTTGACCCCGACGGCGTCCCGGGCCGGGAACGTGGGCCGAAGACGACTACGGCCCTGCGAAGCGCCGGTACAATCCGCACGCAACACCACCACGAACCGAACCCGAGATCGACTGGCGGTACGACCTCGACGACCGGCTCGGTGACGGGTCGCTCGTCGTCGCCAACGGGACAGTGTACGTCTCGACACGACACCGGCTGGTGGCGCTCGACGCCGCCGACGGAACACACCAGTGGGAGCACGATACCGACGGCGCTGCCGGGCTGAAGTACGTCGATGGACGCCTGTACCACCTACACTGGGGGCTCCAAGAATCGGAGCTAGTCGCGCGTTCACCCACAGGAGACGAGCAGTGGCGAGCCACCGTACCGAGCCAAATCACGGGTATTCACGAGCAGAACGGCTACGTGTTCGTCGCGGGTCGAGATCGGTACTGGACGCTCCACGCAGACACTGGTCAGATCGTCCGCGAGCGCGAGACGTGGGTTCGAAACATGGCGGCTGCCAACGGCATGCTGTACGTAGCCTTTTCCGGGATTCTCGCCAGCTACGAGGGAGAGGGCCGAACGCTCGCGGAACGCTGGCGCGTCCAGAGTCGGGACCCCACCGAATCGCGTCATCCAACGATCGCGGAGGAACTGATCTACGTTTCACAGTACCAGCCTCCCGCCGACGGCGGAGACGTGGTTGTCTACGACGCCGACGGAGAGACACAACACAGAGTTGAACTCGATTACGGGTCGTTCGCGATCACCGTTGCCGAGAACGGACCGATCGTCGCGCCGATCGCGACGAGTAACAGGGAACTCCTCGCGATGCGGCCCGACGGAAGTCGACGATGGACCGCCGGCGTGAGCGGGGCTGCCGGCGCGATCGTCGCCGACGGAACGGTGTATGCCGGGTATCCACTGACTGCGATGGACGCCGAATCCGGCGAACGTCTCTGGGAGCAAGATGCGACCGGAACTGCCCGATTCGCCGCTGCGGACTCGACGCTGTACGCGTCGACGGCCGACAATCACATCGTCGCCTTACGCGAGTGATCCGCCTCGGTCGGCGGATAATGCCACGGAGAAGCGGGTGACCAGCGCCCAATTGTGACAGCCATCAGGCGGTCTCTCGGATGAACCGACCACTTACGATCTGCTATCTCTCCCATCTCGGTCACATGTAGACGTAGCGCAACAGCCCGTTCGTCCCTTTCGCTACTGAGCCACGAATCCCCTGCTCAGTCAAACTGTGAAGGAACTCCAAACGGCTCTCTAATTTCTCCCGAGTGGACTTCGTGGCTGAGCCCTCAAAGGCCAACAGATGAAGGACCCTACTCACTTCTCTTCGACGTGGCGAATCTCGCAGGCAACGCCGCGTGAACTCTCGGCCATCTCGCGGCCGAACATCTCGGCGCGGCCGACGCCGAACGCCTTCGGCCCCTCGACAACGACCTCGTCGCCGACGCGGATCGTTTCGTCGGCGTCGACGACACCCGGCGCGAGCACGCTGCCGTGGGGAACGAAGCCGTCGATTTCGACGCGCTTGACCGGCGCGTCGCTGTCGACCCACTGGCGGGCACCCGCGAGGGTAAAGGAGAGGGTGCCGTACTGGGGCACCATCGTCGCCAGCTGGGTATCCTCGCGGTCTCGAACCTGGATTTTCGGGTACCGGCTGGTAGTCTGGATGTCGGCGAAGAGTTCGTCGCCGGCTCCGTCGCCGAGCAGGTAGTCCGCGATGGCGCGGACGGTGTTGTGCTCGCGCTCGCGCTTCGAGTACTTGAGTTCGCCCGCGAGCGCCTCGCTGAGATTCGCGAGGGACTCGTCGTCCGTGGGGTGTTCCGCGACGGTGTAGGTCACGTCGAGGTCGAGTTCGTCCTCGACGCGGCCGACGATGTCCCGATACCCTTCGTCGGGAACGTGAGCGATGATCCGCGGGTACTCGTTGCGCTCGAGGTACCGCCGCAGCACCGCGCTGACGAACTGCTTTTCGTCCTCGGACCAGCGCCCGGTGACGACGGTGTCGTAGTGTTGGGCCGGATAGGTCGTTTCGAGTTCTTGCGGCACGACGCCGATGGGGCTGGTCATCGAGACGAGGTGGGCGCGCCACTGGATGGCGTCGTGGAACTGGCGGTGGCTCTGGGACTCGCTGTAGGGCTTCGCCGCGGAACAGGGCACCAACACGAGCGGGTTGTCGAAGCGGTTTCGGTACCGCGTCGTGACGCGGTCGGCGTAGCGCTGGATCTCGACCCGGCGGAGGGTGTCCTCGGTCGCCGCGTCGATCTGTGCATCCCGGAGGATCGGCGTGCGCTCCTCCAGGTAGCCCCACTCCGAATCGAGTTCGCGCATCGCAGCGGTGAGCCACTGGTCCTGGCGGGCCTGTCCCTCGACGTAGTCGCGCAGGCGGCCGTCGCGAATGCGCCGGCGGACGATTCCAAGCTCCGCCTCGAGCGCGTTGACGTTGTGCTCGACGCAGTCCTCGCGGGTGAACTCGTCGCGGGGCTGCTGGCAGGCGGGACAGGAACAGGGCAGTTCCTTGAGATCTTCGAGGAAGTAAGCGTCGTCGGTCGTCAGGTACCGGCCTTCGGTGCCTTTCACGACGGCGGCGGTGCGATCGAAGAGGTCGACGCCGGCGTAGGCGAGCAGGGCGACGTTGCGCGGCGTGGCCACGCCGGAGAAGAACAGTGCGGTGTCGGTCGGAATCTCGCTTCGAACATCGACGACGGCCTCGACGAGTCCCGCCCCGTGGCCGGTGAACGATTGCACGTCCGAAACCGCGTAGGCGTCGGTGCTGTGGTCCGCGGAACTCTCGCTCGAGACCACTGCGACGCTCGGGTAGTCCACGTCCGGATACTCGACAGCGAACGACTCCTGGACCTCCTCGGCGGTGCCGCCGGGAAACGCTCGGTGGGGGAGGACGGTGAGTTTCGAGTCGTCGCCCGCGGGGAGTTCGCGGTCGGCTGACCAAAGCGAACCCGTGTCCTCGAGCACGTCGTCGACGAGCGCGGGGGTCGTTCGGGGTGGCTTGCGATCGGGGTCCGAATCGGCAGCCGCAGCCTCGAAATCGAGGCGGAGTTCACCCACGCGCGCGGCCCCGTCGCGCTCGTGGACTTCGAAGTACTCGGTCATACCAGAACTGGGCGGGGGAGCGCGAAAGAGGCTGTCGGTGTCGGTCGCCGGCTACCGTGTGTCTTCCCCTCGTGCTATGCACTTCCAACGTACCTCGCCGTCGCCGACGTGTGTCCCCGATTGAACGAGAGGATCGAAATCCGGATCACGTCCGTCGGCTCGCAGCGGTCGGGCACGTCCTCGACGAAGACGACGAAGCCCTCGATCTTGCAGACCGCCTGGCGCTCGCCCGTGTGGTGTTCGGAGAACTCCTGAATCGCGACCTCGCGTTCGTCGCCGATCTCGACCGGCGGCTCGCGCTGTTGGGCTTCCCTGTGGCTTTCCCACGAGTCCCGTTGAGCGGCCGAGCCGCCCGGGCCACGAACCCGCCGCACGACCCACGACGCGAACAGGACGATTACGAGCAGTCCGAGCACCAGCGACGCTACACCGAGCATATCGGATACTGGATCGTGCTCACACCTTTGCTGTTCTGATTCGACTGTTTCACTCGCCGGTCAGATCCACGAGTTCAACGCGGGCCGGCAGCCGGTCTCGAATCGGCGCGGGCCAGCCCCGGTGTGCCAGGGTGAACTCGGTGTCTGGGTTGGATTCGACAAGTCTGGTCACGCCGTCCGCGGCGGCCGCGATGGCCGCGCGATCGGTTCGATCCGGTACCTCGGCTGTGAGCGGGTAGCTCTTCGAGAGCGCCCGCGGGAAGGGGCCGAACGGCGGCTCGACGCGCCAGGAGGCGTCGAACTCGTCGCCGCGGGGGGCGTCGCCCTCCGTCAGGAGCAGCGAGTCGGGAACCGAGAGCCGGTCGAGTCGCCGGTGGTGGCGGCGCACTTCGGGTCGGCGCGCGCTCTCGTGGGACGTATAGAAGAACGCGCCTTTCGAGACGGGGTCCGTCCGCTCGAGTTCGGCCGCGTGATCGAGCAGCGTCCGGTAGCCGTCGAGCATCGTGGGGTGGGAGCGAGCGCGCTGTTCGACGAGTTCGAGCAGGGTGCCGGCGCGGATGGCCTGTTTGATCCGGCGGATTTCGGCGAAGGTGACGTGGAGGTTGTGGGCGGCGAGTGCTTCCTCTCGCTTTCGGTCCGGCAGGTCGCGGATCTCGGCGGGCGAGTGGGCGGCACAGACGGGACACGAACAGGGGAAGTACGCGAGATCGTCCAGGTTGCGAGTGCCGCGAACGGTGAGGTAGCGGTCGTCGCGGGCGTAGAGGGCGTAGGCGGCGGAGTCGAAGAGGTCACAGCCCATCGCGGCGGCGAGGGCGAACATCATGGGGTGGCCGGCACCGAAGAGGTGGACCGGTGCGTCGGCTCCCAGCCCGCGTTTCGCGGCGGCGACGGCGTCGACAACGTCGTCGTAGCGGTAGTCGTTCATCAGCGGGACGACCGCGCCGACGGGGAAGACGTCGAGGTCGGTCGCGTCGGCGTGGCGGCCGGCCCGCTCGCGCAGATCGGGGTAGGTCGAGCCCTGGACCGGCGCGCTGACGAGCATCTCGCCCGTGTCGACGGCCTCGGCGGCTTCGAGTCGCTCCTGGGTCGTTTCGAGTTCGGCTTCGGCGCGCTCGCGGGAGACATCCGGCGGGGTCGGAATGTCGACGGGCGTGCCGATGTCGGAGCCGATCGCGTGCTGGAACTCGAGGATTTCCTCGGTTGTCACGTCTATCTCGCCGTACTCGGCGAGCTGGAACGAGCCGGAGTCGGTCATGATCGCGCCGGGGAAATCGAGCACTTCGTGAAGGCCGTATTCGAGGGCCTCCTCGCGAACGTCCTCGGTGCCGTGGATGATGTAGGAGTTCGTGATGAGGATCTCAGCACCGAACTCGTCGGCGAGCCGGCGGGGGCTGATCGTGTCCAGGTTCGGGTTGATTACGGGCAGGAGGGCGGGCGTTTCGACGGTGGCGTCGGCCCGTGGAACGGTCAGTTCGCCGAGGCGGCCGCCGGCGTCGGTCGCTCGAATTTCGAAGCACTCGCGCATCGACCGTGTGTTGGCGAGGGGACCGGTAAACGTTCCGTTCCGCGGCGTTCCGATGGGTGCCCTTCGCTAACCGGCGGTGCAGACACACCGGTCTTCGTTTTCGACTCGGCCGGTGGCCGTCCCTCGGCTGAGACGGCCACACCCAATTACGCCGACTCGTCCGGCCCGAACAACTCGTAGTACGATACGGCCAGAACCGCTCGTCCATCGCGGACCTCACCCGCAGCGATCGCGTCTACGAGTTCATCGAGCGGCGTCGGGTCGACGCGGATATTCTCGTTGTAGTCGAGTTCTTGCTCGGCGGTCGGACGACAGTCGTGGGCGACGAAGAAGTGCATGACGGAGTCGGCGATGCCGTTTGCCGGTTCGACGGTGACGAGCGAGTCGAGACGGTCGGCTTCGTAGCCGGTTTCTTCGGCGAGTTCGCGGTGGGCAGCGGCTTCGAGGTCGTCGTCTTCGGGTTCGGTGCCGCCGACGGGCAGGCCGTAGTTGACGCGGGAGACGGCCTGTCGCCACTCGGCGATGCAGACGACGTCGCCGTCCGGCGTGAAGGGAAGGAGACAGACGCTTGCGGGTTCGGAGAGGTAGTCGAACTCGGCGTCGGTGCCGTCGGGGAGGCGAACGGACTCGTTAACGAGATCGAAGCCGGGACAGGTGTAGGCTACCTGCCGATCGACGGTCTCCCAGGCGAGGGGATCTGCTGGCATATCGCTCGATACGACGCTGTGTCTCAAAAGCGCCACGTCATCCGGGCCGGTGATCGGAGCGGTGAATCGACGTGGTAAGTGGTGCCCTGTATCGACACTATGGGGTCCGTTCTCCGCGATGGACGGCGTGTACTCGCTCTATAACAAAGCCACGAATCGATGAAGGTTGGGATTCAGAGGATGATCCATGGATCAGCTAACTGGATTCCAGCGTGATTTGCTGTACGTGATTGCAGGCAAGGATCGCCCGTCCGGCCAGACGATTCTCGATGATATCAACCACTATATCGACCAGCCGGTCACCCACGGACGGCTGTATCCGAATCTCGACACCCTCGTCGAGAAAGAACTCATCGAGAAAGGACAACTCGACCGCCGGACGAACTACTACGCACTGACACCGAAGGGACGACGAGTGTTACAGCGTCGTCAGGAGTGGGTTAATCAGTACGTCGACGTCTGATCACTGCTGGCGAGCGACTGCTCGAACCGTCTCAGGTGTTTTTCTCCACTGCCACCGCAATTTGATCCGTTTCTCCACTGTCACCGCAATCTGAACCGTCCTCTTCGATCCGAACCATCCTCCATCAGAACCATCCTATCTGAACCGTCATCCCATCCAAACCACCCGATGTCTCGAACGGACCCGGCCTGGATCGGTGCAGTTGAACTGTTAGCCAGTCTCGGCGGTAGATTCCGTTTCAGTGTCGGAACCGGTTTCGGTTCCGCTCTCGTTGTCGGTACCAGTGTCGTTCTCGTTTCCGTTTCCGTTGTCACTCTCGTTCCCGCTCTCTGTCTCGGAGTCGTTAGTCACGTCAGTACCGGCTTCTTCATCACCTTCTTCTTCTTCTTCGATATCCTGCCCGTTGCCGGTCTCTTCTTCAGACTCAGGCGTCCCGTTTTCGTCGTCTTCCCCAGGGCCGCCACAGCCCGCAACGAGTACCGTTGCAACCGCCGTTCCTGTCAGCCCGAGCAATCGCCGCCGAGATGGACCAGTCGAACGAGCCATACCGACTCTCTACCAGTGAAACGAATAAACGCTGAGCCGACATCTGCGTGGATCGTCACGCACTCGGCGTCGACATTTATACCATCGCCGGTCAACTAGCCCGTATGGAACTCACGCTGCGCTTCTTCGCCACGTTCCGGGACGCCGTCGGCGAGAAAGAACGGACACACACCGTCGATGCCGACGCCACCGTCGGCGACGTTCTCGCCGACCTCGAAACGACCTACGACGGCCTCGATGGCCACCTCCTCGCCGAGGACGGTACCGCCGTTCGCCAGCAACTGAGCGTCCTCAAGAACGGCCGTGATATTACCCACATGGCCGGCCCGGATACTGAACTCGAAAACGGCGATGTCGTCTCGGTCTTCCCGCCGGTCGCCGGCGGCCGCGTCGACCACTGTCGATGAACTGAATCGCGAAATCGGCTTCCGGTAGCGGATGCTGCTCGGGAACCGAGTTCTCTTTGAAGCTCTGTTTCGAGAACACTTTACGCGTCGGCCCACCGAACTACTGTGAGGAGTGATCGAATGGAGTTCGACCCGGAAACTGACGAGTACGCCGACAGCGAGGCCGATGGACGACGATCCGAACGCACGAGCCGGCGGGCAGACGGTCGTGAGGACGCGGCGGCCGACGTGACGCCGGCCACAGCCGAACCGAACACGGCATCGACCACAGCCACACCCACCGCCGAGAACGAGGCAACCGCTACTGAGATCGCAGCCGGCGCAACCGAAACGGACACCGCCGTCACGTTCGACCGAGACGGTCTTCGAGCCGGCTTTCTCAAAACGATCCCGGTTGCCCTCGGCGTTGGCGGCTACGGCATCGCGTTCGGCATCCTGGCCGACCAAGCCGGTCTGAGCGTCGCCGAGGCTGCACTCATGAGTGCCACCGTCGTCGCCGGTGCATCCCAGATCGTCGCCGTCGAACTCTGGGCCGACCCGCTCCCGATCGCCGCCGTGCTCGTCACCACGTTCGCCATCAACCTTCGGTACTCCCTGATGGGTGCCGCCCTTCAGCCGTGGTTCAAGCGCCTCTCTGCCACCAAGGTCTACGGCAGCCTCTTCGTCATGGCCGACGAGAACTGGGCGCTAACCATGCGCTCGCTGAAATCAAACACCGGCTACGGCGCGTTCCTCCTCGGCAGCGGCATCGCCGTCTGGCTCGCCTGGGTCGGCGCAACGATCGTCGGCACCGTCGCCGGCGGCGTCGTCGGCGATCCGACGACGTACGGCTTCGACTTCATCCTCACCGCCGTCTTCCTCGCCCTCACCGCCGAACTCTGGGAGGGTCAGTCCTCACTCCTCCCCTGGACCGTCTCGCTTGCCACCGCACTCATCACCGCTGAACTCGTTCCCGGCCGCTGGTACATCCTCCTTGGCGGCCTCGCCGCCGCCACCGTCGAGGTGATTCGCCGTGGCGAGTGACGCTCTTATCCTCTCTCTCGACCCGCTCGTCGTCGCCGTCGTCCTCGCGATGGCACTCATCACGTTCCTCACGAAGGTCGGCGGCATCTGGCTCGTTCGCCGATTCGAACTGAGCGACCGTCTCGAAGCCGGCCTCACCGTGCTCCCCGGCGCGATCGTCATCGCCGTGATCGGACCTGAACTCGCAGCCGGCGGCCCGGCGGAGTGGGCTGCTGGGGGTGCCGTCTTGCTCGTCATGTGGCGAACTGAGAGCATCCTGCTCGCGCTGTGTACCGGCGTCCTCGCCGTCGTCGCGTTTCGGATGGCCTTCTGAGACTCGAAGCGCAAGGATAGCTACGTCTGGATCGCCCGCCGCGCCAGCGACGCACCAAGTGCGAGCAGCCCGACAGCACCAAACAGCACTGGAATCAATGTTCCGATAGTTTCGGTCGTCGCTCCGGCGAAGTCCAGCGGCGCGATACCGTTCAGGGGTCCCGCGTACCAGAGGACGAGATAGCCGAGTTCGAACGACCGTCGTGTTCGGCTCCACAGGCCGACTGCCTGAGCGACCGCGGGAACGAACAGCACCGCTCCGACCAACACGACCGCTCCCTCGAATCCAGTATTGAGGATGGTTGGCCAGAGTGCGACGCCAAGAAAGGCCGCTGTCACGACCGCGCCGGCGGCCCACTCCGCGAGGAGTTGCCGGTACGGTTGGTTTGAGGTGACGATGAAGGGTGTAATCCGGTGGTGGTCCGTCCGGTAGCCCATCCCCGACCAGACGAACAGCGGCCAGATCGCCGCGACCGAGACAATCGCGTTTGGCAGTGCGGAGCCAGTGACCCCGACGACGACGATGAGCGCCGCTCCGACGTACCACCACCGAGCATGGCCTCGGGCCAGGAGCGTGAACTCCTGAACGAACAGTCGTCCGAACCCGCCCGCCGAACGGTCGATGACGGGAGTCAGCGAGCGATTCGCGGGTTCGTCAGTTTCGGATTCGGCGGCAGCAGTATCCTCGCTGGAGAAGACGGACGTAACGAACCGATCGAGTCGACTGACGACGGCAGTACCTGCCGATTCGTCGCGAGGCGCGTATCGATCGTACGGCAGGGTCGCGATGAGTGCCAGTCCGACGCCCGCCAGCGCGAATCCGAGGCGATTCGCGTAGAACCACGCGGGCCAGGAGCCGCCGTTCCACTCGAACGTGGCCATCTCGCCGTCGAGTGTGCCGGTCCCGTAGTTCGCTACCGGCGGGCCGTCGTATCCGGGAGCGACTTCGAGCAGCGCGTCGAACGTCATCTCTCCGGCTGCGACCAGACCGATCGAGTCGACGGCCCGAATCCAGAGCGAAATCGATCCCGCTCCCCCATCGTCCCCCGCGAAGGCGGCTGCCACGAGGGACAATAGCGTGACCGCGCCGAAGAAGTACGTCACGTTCCCGAGCGTGCCGCGAAGCCAATCGATCGACTGGAAGACGAGCGTCACGCCGGCCACGAAACACCCCATCGGAACGCCGATCAGAAAGACTGCACCGACGATCCAGATCGGGTTGGTTGGACCGACACCGTGGACAGCATGATTGACGAGTGCAGCAGCGGCCAGCGTGGTCAGCATCGCCACGACGACGCCGACGTGGCTGAACCACTTTCCCAGGAGGTACGCGCGGTCGCTCACGGGCGTACTCGCGAGGAGTTCATCGAATCCCGTTGTGCGATCGCGTCTGAGCGAACTCGCGAGCACGTAGTAACCGAAAAACAGCAGGAACAACCCCCCAGTGAGCCCGGTTGTCAGCCCGATGTACGGCGCGGTCGGCTCCCCTCGATAATCGACGGTGGTCCCGCCCACGGTATCCTGATACAACAACTCGAACGTTCCGACGTTCAACTGGTAGCCGATATACGCGATGATCGCTAACACGACCAGAAACCGGCGCGAACGGGTCCGTTGGAGGAAATCGGCGCGCGCAACTCGAACCGCGGTCGAAACCGTTCCGCCGACCATCTACGCCACCTCTCGCGGCCCGATGTGGTCGAGATACGCATCCTCGAGCGTCGGCGTCACCGATTCGGCGTCGGACGCCGGACGCTCGTCGGCGATGAGCCGCACCCGGACGCCGTCGGCCTGTTGGACGGTGCTCGAAACCCGGTATCGCTCGCGCAGTTTTGCGAGGTCCTCGCGCGGGGCGACGAACTCGTAGACCTTGCCGTTGGTGGCCGCGACGAACGACTCGGGGTCGGCGTGAGCCAGTAGTTCGCCGTCGTTCAGGAGGGCGACCCGTTTTGCCGTCGCCTCGACGTCGGGGACGATGTGCGTCGAGAGGAGGACGACCCGATCGCTCGCGACCGACGAGAGCAGGTTGCGAACCTGGACCCGCTTTTCGGGATCGAGGCCGACGGTAGGTTCGTCGACGACCAGCAGGTCGGGATCGTTAAGCAGTGCCTGTGCGATGCCGACGCTCTGGCGCATCCCGCCGGAAAAGGTGCGGAGTTTCCGATCCCGCACCCGCTCGATACCGGTCAGCGCGAGTAGTTCGTCGATACGAGCGTCGGCCGTCTCTCGGTCGATCCCGCGCAACGCGGCCATGTACTCGAGAAACTCCGCGGCAGTCAGATTGGGATAGACGCCGAAATCCTGGGGAAGATAACCCAACACGTCCCGGATCTCGCCGGGCGAGTCGGTGATGTCGGTGCCGTTCCAGGAGACGGTTCCCGTCGTCGGCTCCGCAACCGTCGTGATGATGCGCATCAGCGTCGACTTCCCCGCCCCGTTCGGACCCAGCAGGCCGTGGATCCCCGTCTCTAATTCGAGGGTGATATCACGAACGCCCCAGAGTCCCTCTCCGTAGCGCTTGCCGACGGACTCAAGAGATAGTTCCATTGATACAATCAGCACACTATAACGACAAAAATATATTCATGTAATGACACACCCGCTGTCGGCCACACGCGGGCCAGTGCGGCCCGACAGATGCTCCCGGCACGCGAATTTATCCGTTCGGCTGACGAACACTCGTCATGGAACGGCGCATCGAGCGGTCCTTTCGCGGAATTTCCGAGCGGCTCGCAGTTCGGTATCTCTCGAATCTCGGCGGTGAGCGCGTCCAGGACGGCGACGAAACGACGGTCGAAGCCGACGACTGGACGGCGACGATCACCTCGGAATCGGTCGACATCGGACCGACGCTGACACTTACCGAGGTAACGATAGTTTTCGAACGTGATGAGAACGACGACGCCGACGGGAGCACACAGCTCGACGAACTCGTCGACACCTTCGCTCAAAAGGCCATGCGTGCCGGAGGATGAACGAGCGTGAGCGCCGATCCCATCGACGGCCAGGTTCTCCTGCTCACCGCCGCCAAAGCGAGCGTGTCACCGTCGCGCCTGCCTGAACTCGTCGACGACGCACAGGCACTCCTTTCCCAACGCCTTGCGCACTACCGACACGAGTTCGAACGCATCCACACCGACGAGTTCACCGAGGCGTTTCTCGTCGAGTGGGGTCACTGGGAGGACCTCGGCGCTGAACTCGGGATGAGCGAGCGAGAGATCGCGGCGGTTCGCCGGGCACACGAAGAGCAGGTACTCCGTGCTGGCCGACGGACGGATCGTGAGGATGAGTTCGAGACGGCGTTCGAGATTCGGGAGGCGGTGTGTATCGGAGTGGAGTCCGAGTGCGAGTCAGATCCAGCGTGAGTGGGATGAGGGTGGATTTCGGCTCGTTTTCCCGGGATACAGCGGCGGTCACGATGGTTTTCTAGCCGCGAACTACTGAAGACGAGGCAAAACGGATCGGATTGGAAGCGGACAGCGAGGGTTGGAACCGCGGTTCAGTCGTCGGCCGGAGCCGCCGAATCGTCGGCCGAGATGCCCGTTCCCGGTCCGACATCGATGTCGAGGTCGTCGAGTTTCTCATCGGGGACGACGCCGTCAACCCAGCCGCGGTAGTCGTAGTACTCGTCTTTCATTTCGTCGAGTTCGCAGAACTCGCCTTCGCTTGCGCCCTGACCGCGGATGCCGTCTTCGAGGAAGCGCTCGGGGAGCGAGTCGTCGTCGCCGTCGAAGCCGAGGAGGTTGTTGTAGTAGCGCTCCAGGTTGTAGACCCGTTCGCCGGCCTCCAGCAGTTCGTCCTCGGTGACGTCGCGGCCGGTCATGCCGTTGTACTGGAGGACGTACTCCTCGATGCCCTCCGCGAAGGCGTTGAACTTGCAGATGTCGAAGGAGTCGCTGATGGCGTGGAGATCCTGGAACTGGGCGGTGAGTTCGCCCTTGCCTTCGTATTCGTAGGGGTCGACCTTCTCCGGGATGCCCAGGATTTCGGCGGCCGGCGTGTAGCCGCGCAGGTGGCACGCCCCGCGGTTTGAGGTGGCGTAGCCGATCCCCATGCCTTTCAGGCAGCGCGGGTCGTAGGCGGCGATCGTCTGGCCCTTCACCGCAAGCGAGTTGTCGTGGGCCTCCTTGCGGTCAGCGACGCGGCGTGGACCCTCGGCCAGCAGGTCCGCGAGGTCGTCCTCGCGGCGGGCGATGCGCTCGATCATGTCGACCATGGTCTCGTGGTCACCCCAGTCGAGTCCGCCCTCGTCCTTGAGCTTGCCCTCCTCGGTCATCTCCATGGCCATCGCCATCATGTTCCCCGTGTCGATGGTGTCGACGCCCATGTCGTTACAGCGGTCGATCATGAGCGCGATGGCGTCGCGGTCGGTGTGCCCGGAGTTCGGTCCGAGCGAGTAGGCGGATTCGTACTCGTAGGACTCCATCCGGACGTTCATCTCCTCGCCCTTGTGCATCGCCTGGACTTCGACCTCCTTCTTGCAGGCAACCGGGCAGGAGTGACAGGTCGGTTCGTCGACGAGGATGTTATCGCGGACGTTCTCGCCGGAGACGCGCTCGGCGTCGATGTCGACGCCCTCGGTCTCGCGCATGCTTTCGGTCGACGTATAGCGACCGTTCTTGGTGGGGAGGCCGTCCATCTCCTCGCCGATGTTCATCAGGACGTTCGTCCCATACTGCGAGAGGCCGCCCTCGTTCGGCGCGGTAACTTCGGATTCTGTGATCGCCTGCATGGCCTGCTGGTGGCCCTCGCGGAACGTCTCCTGGTCCGCCGGCTGGGGCATCTTTGTGTTCGACTTGATGACGATCGCTTTGAGGTTTTTCGACCCCATCACACAGCCCGTCCCGCCGCGGCCCGAGGCCCGGTCGTCCTCGTTCATGATGCTCGCGTACTTGACCTCGTTTTCGCCGCCGGGACCGATCGCCATCAGCGAGAGGTTCTTCCCGTAGGAGCCGTCGACTTCCTCCTCAAGTCGGTCGCGGGTCTCGTGAACGCCGTTTCCCCAGAGATGGGAGGCGTCGCGGAGTTCGACCTCGCCGTCGTCGACGTAGGCGTAGACCGGGTCGTCGGCTTGTCCCTCGACGAGCAGGCCGTCGAAGCCGGCCCACTTTAGGCGAGCGCCGGACCAGCCGCCGTGGTGGCTGTCGGTGACCGTGCCGGTCAGCGGCGATTTCGTACAGACGGCGATCCGTCCGCTCATCGTCACCTGCGTGCCCGACAGCGGCCCGTTCATGAACGCAAGCAGGTTGTCCGGTCCGAGCGGATCGACATCCGGTCCTTGGTCGAAGACGTGCTTTACGCCGAGCCCGCGTGCGCCGATATATTTCCGTGCGTCCTCCTCGTCGATCGACTCGTAGTCGATCGTTCCCTCCGACAGATCGATACGAGCGAGCCGGTCCTGGAAACCACCGAGTTCAGTCATGGTAATCCCTCATCGTTTATTAAGGCCGCCAGAGTGTTAGTTGTTCACACCCTCAGGTAACGGGTTTCGGTTACGGCCAGTGATACCAGTGTCTCGAACTGCCCGCCTGCACGATCGAGTTCAGAGTGAGCGCGATTCAATGGGTCCTCGAACGTCGCAGCCAGTCACAACAGGAGTGCAACGATCGCCAGCACGATGAAGACCAGCACGAAAATCCGTGCGATCTCCATCGAGATGCCGGCGACACCCCGAGCACCGACTGCAGCCGCGACGATCGCGAGGACGAAAAAGACGATCGCCCAGTACAGAAAGCCATCACCGGCGAGCTGGAGCGGCGGTGTGAACTCGAACATAGTCCGCCTCCGCTTGCATCTCACATAAACGCCACCGACCGTCTCTCACTGTTTGCCCCGCTAACGACAGGCTACAGCACAGTAAGGACTCCTTCCCGTTTCGTGGTCACACCCTACGCCGCTATCGATCATCGCACACTGTCGTCGATACCCGTTCACCGGCCGGTCACGGCGACCTATCCAGGGCACCGGTGAACTCGTCCGATATATTGACCCTTGGTGTCGCTCCCCAAACGGTTAAGAGTAGCCAAGATGTATGATAACACATGTCTACCTATCGCTCCCCGTTCGACCGGCTGCGGGCGAAGTTCGACGAAACTGAACTCACGTGTCGGCAGTGTGGGTACCACGACGAAAGTGGTGGGTGGCGGGTCAGTTCATCTGGTGATCGCGTGCAGTATCAATTCGTCTGTCCGGCCTGTGGCGCTGTCGAAACGCGTGAAATGCGGCTCAGCTGAGGTGGTGCGGTACCGGTCGTTTTGTGATCGAGTGGAATCGGGGATGCCGGTCAGCCCAGACGAAGGCGCTTTAGGCGCTGGCCCGCTTTGTCCGTCCAATGAGTCAACCCACGCCCGAGGTCTACGAGCAGGGCAAGGGCATGGACGCCCACAACCAGGTAATGCGGGAGATCCGCTCGCGCAAGGAGGCGAGCTACGACCCCCACGAACCGACCCGCGTCTGGCTCGACGAGGACAACACGCCCGACGGCGTCAAACAGAGCCTGACCATCATTCTCAACACCGGCGGCTGCCGCTGGGCGCGTGCCGGCGGCTGTACCATGTGCGGCTACGTCGCCGAGAGCGTCGACGGCGGCAGCGTCAGCCACGAGGCGCTGATGAACCAGATCGATGTCTGTCTCGAGCACGAGCAAGAAAACGGGGACGAACCGGCCCAACTCATCAAGATTTACACCTCCGGATCCTTCCTCGACGAGCGCGAGGTCGGTGCAAAGACGCGCCGCGCCATCGCCGACACCTTCGCCGACCGCGAACGGATCGTCGTCGAATCGCTCCCGGATTTCGTCGACCGGGAGAAGATCGGCGAGTTCACCCAGCACGGCATCGACACCGACGTTGCGATCGGACTCGAGACGGCGACCGACCGCGTGCGCCACGACTGCGTGAACAAGTACTTCGACTTCGCGGACTTCGAGGACGCCTGCGCGGAAGCCGCCCTCGCCGACGAGGACGCAGACGGCAAGGCAGACGCCGGCATCAAAGCCTACCTCCTGATGAAGCCGCCGTTTCTCACCGAATCCGAAGCCGCCGCGGATATGATTTCTTCCATCGAACGCTGCGCCGCCGTCGAGGGCTGTCACACCGTCTCGATGAACCCCTGTAACGTCCAGCGCTACACGATGGTTGACGAACTCTACTTCGACGACGGCTACCGGCCGCCGTGGCTCTGGTCGGTCGCGCACGTGCTCGAGAAAACCGCCGACGTAGACGCCATCGTCGTCTCGGACCCGGTCGGTCACGGCTCCGACCGCGGGCCACACAACTGCCAGGAGTGTGACGACCTCGTACAGAAGGCGATCAAGGACTTCGATCTGCGCCAGGACCCCGCCGTCTTCGAGCAGGTCTCCTGTGAGTGCGAGCGGACGTGGGAGGTCGTGATGGAGCGCGAGCGGAGTTTTAATCAGCCACTGACGCGGTAACGCCGGTTGTTAGGCGGTCTCGAAGCCGCGCAATACGCCCTGTCCGTCCGTCGGGCCGACATCGGGCAACGTCGCGCGCTCCGGATGTGGCATCAAGACGGCGACCGTCTCGCGCTCGCCGAGGATGCCCGCGATGTTGTGCTTCGACCCGTTCGGATTCGCGTCGGCGCTCGGTTCGCCGTTCTCGTCGCAGTACCGAAAGAGCACGCGGCCGTCGTTCTCGAGTTCAGTCAGTCGTTCCTCGCCGATCTCGTAGCGGCCCTCGCCGTGGGCGATGGGGATCTCGATGACCTCGCCTTCGTCGTAGGCGGCGGTCCAGGGGGTGTCGTCGCGTTCGACGCGGAGGTGGACGTGTTCACACTGGAAGCGGGCGCTCTCGTTGGTCGTGAACGCGCCGTCGGTGAGGCCGGTCTCGCAGCCGATCTGTGCACCGTTGCAGACGCCGAGGATGGGCGTGCCGTCGGCGGCGGCCTCGCGGACCGCGGACACGATCGGAGAGCGGGCGGCCATCGCGCCGGCGCGGAGGTAGTCGCCGTAGGAGAAGCCGCCGGGGAGGACGATACCCGACGTGTCCGCAGGGAGACCGTCCTCGTGCCAGACGATTTCGGCGTCGATACCGAGGTGCGTGAGCGCGCGCTCGGCGTCGCGATCGCAGTTCGAACCGCCGAATCGGATGATCGAGACCGTCACAGTTGCCACCCCGAAGTGGTGCGACCGACGGGTTCGAGCAGCGTGATTGGGACGGACATCTACCGGTCGTCGACCTCCACGTCGTAGTCGTGGATGGTCGGGTTCGCGAGTAGTCGTTCCGCCATGTCCTCCGCGCGCTCGCGGGCGGCCGCGGTCGAGTCGGCTTCGAGATCGACTTCGAAGCGGTCGGCCGAGCGCAGCGCTTCGAGTTCGAAACCGAGCCGTTCGAGGGCCTGTTTGGTGGTTTCGGCCTCGGGATCGAGGACGCCGTGTTTGAGTCGAACCGTCACCGTGGCGGTGTAGGCGGTCATCACCTGAAACCCCGTAACCGTGCTCAAAAACGCTTTCGGCTTCGCTACGCAATACACGTTTGTGGATAGGTATTACAGCGAGGGGGCCGAGCAGTCACGGCAAGTCCGGTTTCTGGGATAGAACGAGGGATCGCTATCGTGTTGAAACGCCTATCTTTTTTGTTTGGAAAGGGAAGACAACCGTATGACCACGGATCGGCCGGTGATCCACGTTTCCACGCTCGCGTTCACCCTCGCCTCACTGGTGCTTTCCCTGGGCCTGCTTACACTGGCCGTGATCGACGTCGGCCTCGCGATCGTCGTCATTATCTTTGCGTTCATTTTCGGCGGTAATCTTCTCGGACACATCACGACGGCACTGGCCGACGAGGTGACGAGTTCAGTCGACGAGACGAAACCGAACGACACGGCTGCCGATTCCCTCGAAACGCTGCGAGCGCGGTACGCAAGCGGCGACCTCTCGGACGCCGAATTTGAGCGGAGACTCGAGACCCTCGTCGAGACGGAGACCGAGACCGATGCCGCTCGGTACCTCGCTGATCAGTCCCGGCAAGACGATCGCGGCCGCCCTCCGTTCGATTCTGCGGCCGAACGCGATGGTGGCACTGCCCGGGAGGATGGGGTCGACGCTACTCGCGACCGTGACCCCGACCCCGAGCGGTCGATCGAGTGATGCCGCTAGCGGTCCCGTCCTCGTGAGACCGCAATGGTGGTATCGAATCTCTCGCAGAGACAGCCACGGAAAGCAGGACTTTTAGCCGCCCGTAGACTGAGATGCGTACTGATACTAATGTCCCGACATACGCTCGAGCGGAGGTGGCCACGATGACGACCGACGTGACCGAAATTACGGTGATTGGAGACGACGACACCGGGCTCGTCGCCCGGGTGACGAGCCTTCTGTTCGAGCGCGGGATCAACATCGAAGACCTCGATCAGGCGGTTCGAGACGGCGTCTTCCGGATGTCCCTCGCCGTCGATACGAGCGAGATGGTCTGTACGGAGGAAACGCTTCGCGAGGACCTGCACGAACTCGGCGACGACCTCGGCCTTGACGTGCAGGTTCGCTTCCCCGCGGACCGCGAGACCCAGGAAATCGCCGTTCTCGGGACGAAGGAGAGCCACTGTCTCGAAGCCCTGTTCGAAGCCTGGGCCAACGACGAACTCGGTGCCGACATCGGGGTCGTCATCGGCAACCACGACGATCTCCAGCCGCTCGCCGAGCACTACGGGGTCCCGTTCCACGACATCGGCGACGAGAAGGGCCAGCAAAACGAGGAGCAACTCATCGACCTCCTCGCGGAGTACGACGCCGACCTCATCGTCCTCGCACGCTACATGCGCATCCTGAGTCCGAACGTCGTCTTCCGCTACGAGGACCGGATCATCAACGTCCACCCCTCGTTGCTGCCCGCGTTCCCCGGCGCAGAGGCCTACCGCCAGGCCGTCGAAGAGGGCGTCCGCGTCGCCGGTGTGACCGCCCACTACGTCACGACGGACCTCGATCAGGGTCCGATCATCACCCAGCGCGCCTTCGACGTGCCCGACGACGCCGACATCGAGGAGATGAAACGGCGCGGCCAGCCGCTCGAAGCCGACGCCCTCCTCGAAGCGGTCAAACTCCACCTCAACGGCGATGTCTCCGTCCACCGCGGCCGAACGACGGTCCGCGAAAACGGAACCGGGTACCAGCTGGGCCTGCCATCGAAAATCGACGATGTCACCCCCGACCGCCCCGTCGACGGCATCGGCAGTGCAGTCGCAGACGACCACTCCGGCACCCACGAATCCTGACCGACACGCAGTAGCGGATCGTTCGGTAATTTTGAATTCTAGTTTCCGAATTCGAGTCCGCTCACCTACTTTCCGAAACGTTCATCTACTCGACGGACGGATTTGATACTATGTCTCCCGGAACGGAGCCGGTCGGCCGGCAACGGGCTCTCGATTGCGATGTCGTCGCCGCAATCGACGAGTTCGACGGCGAGCCACACTACATCATCGCCGATATTTCGCGGGATGAAGCCTGGCTCTCGATCGCTGAACCCGACGCCGAACCGCTCGAGGCGTGGCGATAGGGTCATTTGAACGACGACCGACACTCGCTTTGACGCTGCCGGTTCCGGCGTTTGCTGACTGAACTCGAGACCAAAGACAGCGGCTGTGAAACGATTTTACTTATAACTACGACACTATCGACGACAGCGACTGCGACACCGCTAACGAAAAACAACTACCGATACGCCCGGACTCCGAGACGCTCAATCTGCGTCCGTCGGCTCGATGGAGGGTCCGCCCTGTGCGGACGAAACAACTCGATCCGTCCACGAATTGGAGACGACCGGAGCCAACGCGAGGACGACCATGGTCGCGACGAAGACGGTCAGCATAACGCCAGCGACGATAGTGAACCCGATAACAGGGTCAAACGGGACGATACTCGAAACGATACTCGTGGGAACCGTCATGTGAGGTCGTGCTGCACTCGGGACCCGTCGAATATGAGCGTTACTTTCTGTACCGGGATGTTGATCGCAGCAAGTTACAGCCGGCGGACGGCACCGATCGCCGACGAGAGCGGCGGGGCATCGAAGAGTTCCTGTCCAGTGTAGGTGTTTGCGCCTGCACAGTACATGTCCCGGGCAGTTTCGAGAACACCGTCGTCGAGCGATTCCGGCTCACGAGTGCACAGTGCCTTCCAGTCGGCGACACCATCCTGTTTTGCCTCGGCCTTTGCAGTCTCGACGGCCTGCACCCACTCCGGCTGGGTGCGCTTGTGGTACTGGCGGAGCACTTCCTTCGAGAGCTGTGTCCCCTCGTAACTGAACCGGTTCTCGTCGAACGTGCCGACGACGTCTGCAACGCGAATCTCCCCGTCGTAGTAGAGACACTCGATCTTGCCGTCCTGGTGGTCGAGTCCGGCCGAGTCAGCCTGGTCGGTGATGATCCGGTTGACCTCGCGTGCGAGTTCAGCGAGCGCGTCGATGTCGGCGCGGCCGGCGATCGCGTCGGCTTCCGCGCGGTCGAGGTAGCGGTCGCTCTCCTCGTACTTCGTGGAGAACTCGACGATCGGGTCGTCGAGGTCGACGGGGTCGTCGGGCCAGGTGTCGAACGCGAGGCCGTGATCGGCTGGCTCGGTGCGGCTGCGAAGGCTGGAGCCGATCGGGACCTCGTTGCGGAAGACGATCTCGAGCGGAATGAGGTAATTCGTGCCGGCGGCGTCATGGTAGTGGTCGTAGTCGTATTCGCGACCGTCGTTCGGGAGGTCGGGGACCTGGGTGAGGTCGATGGCCATCTGCCAGGGTGGGCGAGAGGCATCCTCGAGCGGGACGACCTCGCCGTTCTCGACAACACCGCGGTAGTGCGTCGGGACGCCCTCGGACTCGAGCAGTTCGAAGTTGAACGCGCCCATCGTACAGAGACTCGCGCCCTTTTCGGGGATTTGATCGGGCATCTTCCCCCAGTCGAAGACGGAGTAGTCGTCGGTGAAGACGAACGACCCGCGGCCGAGTTCGGTATCGGTTGCCGCGTCGTTGATCTGGAACTCTTTAACGCTCGTCACGCTCGCCACCTCGTACGGGCATGGAGCCGGTCACCGTCGTCCATACCTCAGTTGCCGGGACGGTGGGTCAAGAAGGTTTCAATATCGCTTGCCAGCCGTCCGAGGCGAAAAGCGGCGAGAGGTGTCGAGTGACGGAAGAAGGCGGTCAGTTCGGCGGCGGGTTGACCGGTTCCATCACGTTTTTCTCGCTGTGTGCGTATCGTTACCTCGATGGAGCGCCCGGTGACCGAGGCTGATCTCACGTTCGAGCACGTTCCCGAGACCGACCAGGCGTTCGAGAACGCACTCGAGAAGGCACGGACAGGCGAGCGACTGACGGTCGACGACGCGATCGAGTTGCTCACGACAGGGACGGATACCGACGGTATCGACGACGCGCGCAAGGAACAGGTGCTCGAGGCGGCGGATCACCGTCGAGCGGATGTCGTCGGCGAGGAAGTAACCTTCGTCGCGAATCTGAACAACAACGTCACGACGGCCTGTAACGTGGGCTGTCTGTTCTGTAACTTCAAGGACGCCGCACATACGTTCGAACGCGAGACGGCGGTCCAGACGGCGGGCTTTACGAAGACGCCCGAAGAATCTCGGGAGATCGTCGCAGACGCGGTTTCGCGCGGAATCTACGAAGTCACGTCCGTCTCCGGGCTGCACCCGGCGTTCGCGCTCGACGAGGAACACCGCGAGATTCTCGAAGCCCATCCCAATCCAAAGGAGATCAACTATAAGCCCCCCGAGCGCTACGAGACCGATCCCGAAACCTACGCGGCGCAACTCGAGGCGATGAGCGTCGACGGCGTCCACGTCCACTCGATGACGCCGGAAGAGGGATACCACGCCAAGCGCGGCACGGACTGGTCCTACGAGGACGTGTACGGCCGACTCGCCGAGGCCGGCCTCGACACCGTTCCCGGGACCGCCGCCGAAATCCTCGTCGACGAAGTGCGAGACGTGATCTGCCCGGGAAAGATCACCACCGACGGCTGGCTCGAAGCGATGGAGGCCGCGGCGAACGTCGGCCTCGGCCTCACGGCGACGATCATGTACGGCCACGTCGAGAACGAGGCCCACCGGGCGATGCACCTTCAGCGAGTTCGCGAACTCCAGGAGCGCGTCGACGGCGCGATCACGGAGTTCGTCCCGCTCTCGTTTATCCACCAGAATACGCCGCTGTTCGAACACGACGTGGTCGACAGTGGTGCCTCCCAGGCCGAAGACGAACTCATGATCGCCGTCTCGCGTCTCTTCCTCGATAATATCGACCACATCCAGTCCTCGTGGGTCAAGTACGGCGACGAAGCCGGACTCAAGATGCTTCACTGCGGCGCGGACGACTTCATGGGGACCATCCTCTCCGAGGAGATCACGAAGCGGGCCGGCGGCGAGTTCGGCGAGTTCAGATCGGTTGCCGACTACGTCGAGTTGATCTCTTCGATCGGACGGGTGCCGGTCGAGCGGTCGACGGACTACGAGACGCGGCGGGTGGTCGATCCGGCCGCCTCGTCGTTCGGTCCTGAACTCGGGCCGAAGGCCGACGGAACGCCGCTGCTTGCCGCCGGAGAGCAACCGGTTTCGGCGGACGATTGAGTGGTGGATTTCTAACGGACGACTGAGCGGTGGGTTCTGGCAGACGATTGAGTGGTAGGTTTCTGGCGGACGGTCGAACGGTGGAGTTTCAGGGGCGGAAAACGCTCGGCAGGGTCTTTTATACTATCGTTCGACGGACTAGCTGCCAGCGACGACTGGGGGAGTCGGATCGGCAGTCGTGACGAACCGGTGTGGTGACCGTCCGACGGTCACTATCGCCGATAGCATTGCCTCCATCTATAAATTACTGTGTGGAAAACAAGGAATTTTTATATATTCAGTAACGAGAGTCATCCACACTGAAATGACAGGAATACTCACTGCCGTCCGAGAGCTACTCGGGACGATCGCACGGTCGTACGTGACCGTCGTCGTCGCTGCCCTCCTCATCGGTGCTGCAGTCGCGCCGATCGCCTGGGGGGCCACGAGCGGCCCGGATGGCTCCGTTGCGGTCATCGAAGTCGACCAGTCGATTACCGAGGCATCCGCCGACGAAATCGCAGCTGATCTCGAGACGGCCCGTGAGAACAGTTCGATTGATGCGGTTGTTCTCAAGATCGATAGCCCCGGTGGCGGCGTTACCGCGAGCGAACGCCTCTATCTCGCTGTCGAGCGCACCGCCGAAGAAATGCCCGTCATCGCCAGCATCCAGTCGATGGGTGCCTCCGGCGCGTACTACATGAGCGCCCCGACGGACGACATCTACGTCTCCCCGAGTTCGACCGTCGGCAGCATCGGCGTCCGCGCAACCTACACCGATAGCTCGGCCGCGAACGAGATCACAACCGGTCCCGACAAGGGAACCATGAGCGAGACGCAGGTCAAAGAACAGACCGAACTGATGAAACAGACGTTCCTCGGCTCGGTCCTCGAACACCGCGGCGACGACCTCTCGCTTTCCGAAACTGAACTCTCCTACGCGAAGGTCTACACCGGTACCGAGGCCGTCGACAACGGGCTCGCAGACGAAATCGGTGATACCGAAGTCGCAGTGGGCGAGGCCGCGGATCGCGCCGGACTCGGCGACTACGAAACCGTCGAGATGGAACGGAGTTCGTCACTCGGCACCGGAATCCTCTTCGAGGGCGACGACAGCGGCGGCGAAACCGCCGCAACCGGGCCCCACCACCACCCGCAGACGTTCGGCCAGTACGGCGACGTGTCCACACCCGCGTTCCTCGCGCTTTGGGGGAGCGTCGACGGCGAGACTGTCATCGCCGAGACTGGTGGCGAACGCACCGCAGCCACCACGACAGGATCGGCACCATCACTGGGAGCGGCCCCACAGGGAGGTGCCTCGCCATGAGTGCAGGCCCGCTCCGCTCGCGACTCGCGCTGTTCGTGACCGTCGTCCTCCTCACTGTCGCCGCCGTCACCGCCGCCGGCGTCGTGACCGACCAGGGACAGACGGCGAAACCGACCGTCGACCAGCCCCATTTCCAGCCCAACGCGACCACCGTCGATGAACTCGACCAGAGCGGCGAGATCGAGTTCAGTTCGACCGGGTCGAAGACGGTACTAATCGATGTGGCTCACGGAAACGGCGTCTCGGAAGCGGATTTGCAGCCGGTCGTCTCGGCGCTGACTGCGGCCGGTCACACCGTCACGTACCACGAGGGTGCCGGTCAGTTCGCCGACAGCCCGGACGCTGCGCTCAGGAGTGACTTGCAGGATGCGGACGCGTTCATCGTCGCGGAGCCGACGCAGCGATACACGGCAGGCGAGGCCGACGCCGTCACGGAGTTCGCCGACGCCGGCGGCCGCGTCATGTTCGCTGCCGGGCCGAGCGGCGGTGACGTGAGCGATGTTGTCGGCGGCCTGCTCGGCGATGCCAGCGGTGCCGAAGCCGGCCAGGGCGAGTTCGCCGCGGTCACGTCGCCGCTCGGGATCGCCTACGATACCGGCTCCCTCTACGATATGGAGTCCGTCGGCTCGAACTATCGGACGATCGATGTGACGCCGGCGTCGGAGACGGCCTTGACAGACGGAGTCGACCGGGTCGTTCTCGATAGCCCGACGGCGGTCGTCGCCGATGGAGAGACGCTCTTGGCGACGAGCGAGACGGCCGAACACGAAGAGAGTCGCCACTCGGGCGAGTTCGGCGTCGCCGTCCGAAGCGATAACGCGGTCGCGGTCGGCGACACGGGCTTTATGTCCTCGGAGACTGCTACCATCGCGGATAACGACGTCTTCATCGGGAACCTTCTGGAGTTCCTCGTCGGCGGAGAGAAGACGCCCGGTGAGCCGAACGTTCCCGACGACGCGACTGGCGGACAGGGGGCGGCCGGTGGGCAGACCGGAACGGGACAGCCCGGCGGCGCGACGATTATGCCCTAAATACGTCCGGTCTTTGCGTTCTTTTATCCGCAGTCTCTCATAACGCCGGACGATCGTCAGTAAACGCCAGTGAACACTTGATTGCGTCTCACGGATCGTCGGTCGTGGCGACGGCCGTCCGAGTGCGAACGGTGTGGAAATAATTTTGTCCGGTAGAATCAGTCGTCCGTTGCCGTCGAAATCGTCGCCTCACCCCGAAGCACCGACCGATACCGCCGTCCGCCGGCATCGTCCGCCGTCAGCGCCGCCCGAATCTGCGGTGAGAGCCACTCGCGTGTCTCCGATTCAGTGCCGGCCCCATCTACACCGGTTCCCGCTGCTGGCACGCCGCTGAACTCGTCGGTGCGCAGGTCGGCCGGCAGGAATCGCTCGTATATCGGGAGCCGTTCGCAAAGTGGAAGGTCGGCGGCGGCGGCGATGTCCTCGAGTTCTCGGAGTGCCGGCCAGGTGTAGTCGGGGTTGATGTGGTCGTCGGTGACGGGGGAAACGCCGCCGAGGTCGTCGACGCCGCAGTCGACGAGTTCGCGGGCGGCCGTGAGGTTCGGCGGGACTTGCACGGAGATCTCCTCGGGGAGGGCGACCCGCGCCATCGCCGTGACGCGGCGCATCGTTTCGAGGTCGGGGGAGCCGTCACTCCAGCGTTCGTTGCTCACGACGGGTTGGATGATGACCTCCTGAACGTGGTCGTACCGCTCGTGCAGCTCGCGGATGGCGAGCAGACTCTCGGCGCGGTCGTGCCAGTCCTCGCCGATGCCGACGAGGATCCCGGTCGTAAACGCCACGTCGAGTTCACCTGCGTTCGCGATCGTCCGCAGGCGCTGGCCCGGTTCCTTCTGTCGGGGGCCGCCGTGGGCGTCGACGTCGGCGGTCGTCTCGAGCATCACGCCCATACTGGCGTTGACGTCGGCGACCGTCGCCAGCTGCTCGCGGGTCTGGTCGCCGGGATTCGCGTGCGGGAGCAGCCCCTCCTCCAGGGCGACCTCGCAGGCCGCTCGCAGGTAGGTGTGAATCGAGTCGTAGCCCCATGCATCGAGCTGGTCGTGGATCTCGGTGTAGCGGTCGTCGGGATCGTCGCCGAAGGTGAACAGCGCCTCGGTACAGCCGGCGTCGGCTCCCCGTTTGCAGATGTCCCGAACCTCCTCAAGCGAGAGCAGGGAGGCCTGTCCCGGCGGATCGAAGTACGTACAGTAGGTGCAGGTGTACCGACACGCCGTCGTCAGCGGGACGAAGACGTTCCGCGAGAAACTCAGCTCCGACGGCGGTCCGACGTGATCGGGTTCGACAGCCAGCAGGTCGGTGATCGCCGCCTCATCGATCGTGAGTTCGACATCGTACTCCGCCGCCCCGGGAATCATTACCTCGGTGTGTCGTTGCGCCGCCCTAAAGCGTTTCACTTCGAGCGGTATCCTCGTCGATCCGCCTCGGGCAATCCGCAGTCGGTTCCGGTCGATCCGCGGTCAGTTTTCGCAGGAATCGGACGCCGAATCGGCAGCCGAGCGGTCGACACCGACCCGCCCGTCGCTCGTCTCGAGTTCGAATCCCCACTCCCGAAGCGTCGTCGCTGTCCGTCCCCGACCGTGGAGCAATACCTCGGCCAGATCCGCCGGTTCGTCGATATCCGTTCCCAGCCGAAACGAGTCGACCGTCTCGATCGTCGCGCCGACTTCCCGGGCGCGCGCTCGGTGGTCGCGATACGAGGCCCCGTGATAGTCCACTCTGAACTCGGGGTGGCGAACCACGAGCGCGTTCGTTCCGCCGCCCCGTCCGGGCGCGATGACGATATCTCCCGGCGTCTCGACGAAACCCGTAATCGCTTCTGGGGTTGCAAGCGCCAGATCGGCCATGACGATTGCGACCGGCTCCGCCGTCGCTGCAAGGTGGTCGTTCACTGCCTCGGTTAACGGCCGGTCGTCGACTGCGACGGCAGGGCGTGACGCACGGTCGGTGAACTCGTCGCACTCGTCGAGTTCGATCGGTGCCGTCGACAGGATCAGCGGATCGAGTTCCGGATCGGCCTCGATGAGTGCATCGAGAACGTCCGCGAGCATGGCTCTGGCCACACTGCGTCGCTCGGCGGGATCGAGTACCGTACCGAGACGCGTCTTCGGCGTCTCGGAAGCGAACGGGACGACGACCTGCATTTGTCAGTGGTTAGAAACAGGCATCCAAAAACACGTCGAACTCCCGGGTCGGGAACACCCGTGTCACTCGGTTAGTCGGTTCGTTCGTGCCCCCCGACACGAACACCGCGAAGCGACGCGAGGTGGCCGCGACAGCACGTGCATCCGTTCGCGAGTAGTGACCGCAACTGCGACGGACCGCTATCGCGAGTTCAGTTCGGTAGCGCGTCGGTGAACTCGGTCCGTCAGAACAACGGCTCGAGTTCGTCCTCGTCGTCCTCGACGAGTTCTTCGAGATTCTCTTCGCTTTCGGCCTGGATGTCGTCCATGTTGTCCTGGGCCTCGATTGCGACCTGCTGGAGACGTTTGATCCGGGGGACGTTCGTGACGCCCGAGAGCAGGATCGCTGCGGCGACTTCCGGTTTTTCGCGTGGGTAGTCGCCACCGCGGACTTCCATGCTGCCGGTTTCCTCTTCGAGCCACTTGCGCCCGCGCTCGATGCCTTTTCGGTTTAAGTACTCCGAGGGGCCGCCGAGGACGAGCAGCGCGCGTTCGGTGCCTTCGATCTCACAGGGGAGTGTGAGTCGACCGAGGGCGGCCTTGCGGACGAGACTGGTGATCCGGTTGGTCGTGTTTGCGGCGTCGAGTCCCTCGTCGCTGGCTCCGTCGCCGGTGAACCGGGAGAGCAGTCCGCCGCTGGTGTTGAGTTCGACCTCCTCGCTCGCAAAGCCGACGGTAGAGACGCCCCCGCCCGAGAGCGTGTTGATGATCTCGGAGGAGTCGACGACGCTCTCTGCAACTTCTTGGTCGCCGGCGACTTCGCCGGCACCGAAGAGGAGCCCGAACCGGCGGACGATCTCCTCGTTGATCTGTTCGTAGCCGCCTTCGACGGACTCGCCGGTCTGTCGCCAGGAGTCGTTGTCGAAGACGAGCAGGTTGTCGACCTCGCGAACGAACGTCTGGAACGAGCGTGCCGCATTGAGCGTGTAGATCCCGCCCTCGTCCGTGCCGGGAAGAACGCCGAGACCGTAGACGGGAATCGTATAGATCCGCTGGAGATGCTTCGCAAGAACTGGCGCACCGCCAGAGCCGGTCCCACCACCCATGCCGGAGACGATCAGGAACGCGTCGACCTCGTGGGTCGGAATCGAGTCGATCGCGTTTTGCACTTCGTCGATGTCTTCTTCGGCGATTTCCGCGCCGAGTTCGTTGTCCGCTCCAACGCCGTGGCCCTTGACACGGGCCTGACCGATGAGAACGCGATTGTCCTGTGGAATCCGTTCGAGACCCATCAGATCCGCCTTCGCGGAGTTCACAGCGATCGCCGCACGGACGATACCGCTGTTAGTCCGATCGTCGTAATCGAGGAATCGATCGACGATTTTGCCACCGGCCTGTCCAAATCCGATCATCGCCAGCTTCATACTTTGTCAGGGGGCTCCGTTGATTTGGACCAGAGCGATTAGGACCATAAGTCTTTCTATGAAGTGAATTTCTTGCATAATTCTATATCTCCATAAATCGATAGACGGGACCGGGATTGAAGAAACACCTATTCAATAACCAACAGGTATGCATCCATAACTTGAGACGTAGACGGCGGCCGATTATGCGAGCGGTTGGCTCTCCTCGCGCGGTGTTCCATCTCGCACGCCGAGATACGCACCGAGTGTCAACAGATCGGTTGATTCGACGCCGAACACCTGTACGTCGTTCTCCGCGACGGTGTTATCGAACTCGAGCGACCGCGCCTGGTCCGCCCCGAACGGGACGAACGGCAGCGGGTCGGCGGCGGGGAGTCCGAGCTTTGTGAGCGCCATCGGTATCGGGAGGATTGTCACCGGTCGACCGTCCGCCTCATAGACGAGTTCAGTCGCGTCGGCCAGGGTAACGACTTGGGGACCGCCGAGCTCGTACGTGCGTCCGACGTGGAAGTCGTCTACGAGCGCATCGGCGAGAAGCGGTGCGAAGTCGCCGACCCAGATCGGCTGAAAGCGCGTCTTCCCGCCGCCGGGCAGGCCGGTCAGGTACGGTGTCGTGAGTCGTTTTGCGAAGGAGAGGAACTCGCCGCCGTCGCCGAAGACGACTGCGGGACGGACAATCGTCCAACTCAGTGCCGCTTCGCGGACGATCGACTCGGCGCGGCCCTTGGTTCGAATATACGCCGTCGGCCCGTCGGGATCGGCGCTGAGGGCGCTGATCTGGAGGAATCGATCGACGCCGTGTTCCTCGGCCGCTCGAACCAGGTTTTCCGTGCCGCCGAGGTGGACCGTCTCGTGGTCGGTCCCGCCGGGGGGCTGGTAGAGCGGGGAGAGGGCGACGAGATTGACGATGGCATCGTGGCCCGCGACGGCGTCGACGATCGAATCGTAGGCGCTCACGTCGCCCGTCGACAGGTCGACCTCGTCGGGGAGTTCGTCGGCGTCTTCGGCCGTCGGGTTTCGGGACAACGCCGTGACCTCGTGGCCGCGTTCGGCGAGTTCGGTACAGAGGTGCGTGCCGATGAAGCCGGTGCCGCCGGCGACGAGGACCTGCATAGGTGAGACATGCACTCGATTCCCCAAATAAGTAGTTGCCGCGGAGAGTCACCGTGGCCGTCGGTACGAGAAACCTAGCTACTCGTGACAGCAGGTACGGGGCCCATCCACTCGTGACAACAACCACGAACGGCGTCACCGCTCGAGCGGTTGACAACGGCCACTCGACAGATTGTAATACCTCACCCGACGACGTGCGAGCATGCTCGTCACGCTCGAGGGACTCGACGGGAGCGGCAAAACGACGGTCTGGGAGGCTCTGCAGAAATCCTACCCCGACGCCGTCTTCACCCGCGAACCCACCAACGACTCCTGGTACGGCGACGCCGTCTACCGATCGATCGAAGACGACGACGCCGACTCGCTCGCCGAACTCTTCCTCTACACCGCCGATCACGCCGACCATCTCTCCCGGAAGATCGAACCGGCCCTCGAGCGCGGCGAACTCGTCATCTCCGATCGCTACGCCGACTCCCGATTCGCCTATCAGGGGGCGACGCTCGCGGAGACCGAGCGCGTCGAGAACCCGCTCGAGTATGTTATCGACATCCACGACGCGTTCTCGGTCGAACCCGACTTGACACTCTATCTCGACCTCGATCCCGAGACGGCCGCCCGACGCGCCGGTTCAACGAACAAGTTCGAACGCGTCGAGTACCTCACCGCAGTCCGGGAGAACTACGAACGGCTGTGCGAGCGATACGACGACCGCTTCGTCCGCATCGACGCCGCGCAATCACCCGCCGCAGTTCTCGAAGACGTGCGGGACGTACTCGCGGCCACCGTTGACCGCTGAGTGCTGAGCGCTAAGCGCTGAACACTGAACTCGCAACACGACCGGCCGATTCACACCACTCGGACAGCCGGTGTCGAGTTCGGAAACAGAAGCGCGTCGATCGGCAGCCGAGTGCAGCGTCAGGGCAGTGTCACCCGTCGTTCCGGTCCATCGCGATATAGGTCTTCGTGTCGGTCACGCCCTCGAGACCCTGAATATCCGACGAGACGGCCTTGAGAACGTCGTAGACTTCCGGGGCATCGATCTCGACGATGATGTCGTAGTTGCCCGCGACAATGTGGGCGTTCGCGACCGACTCGAGCGCGGTCACCTGCGAGAGCAGCCCCTCCGACTTGCCGGCCGCCGTCTTGACCATGATAAACGCGTGGACCATCGTTCGCCGGTGTGGTACACTCCCGCACGACTAAAGCCTTTGCCTCACCGGAAGGTGACGCGGGCGTCAGTCGAACTCGTCCGGGACGGTCATCCCTTCGACCACGTCGAACGCTTCGTCGCCGTCAAATCGGGTTGGGTCGAAGGTATCAATGCCGTCGCCGCCGAGCACCTGCCGGGCGAGCCGCTGACCGATCGCCGGCGCGCGCATAAAGCCGTGGCCCTGGAAGCCGGTTGCGACGTACAGTCCGTCCGTTAGTTGCCCGACCAGCGGATCGCGGTCCGGCGTCGCCGTACAGAGTCCGGCCCAGGCCCGCTCGAGTTCAACGTCGGCGGTGGGCAACCGATGGCGCACGCGCTCGAGCAGGTCCGACGCGAACTCTGGGTTTGCGTCTCGATCGTAGTCGTCCGGGTCGGCCTCCCACTCCTCGGTGCCGTCGCCCGCGAGCAGCCCTTCCGGGTGCGGGCGAAGGTAGAACCCGTCGCTGGCGTCGTAACACGTCGGTTCCGGGTGGTCACAGTTCGCGACGAGCGCCTGGACGCGGTAGGGTTTCATGGCGATCGAGATGCCGGCGTCCGCGAGGAGTCGCTTCGTGTGTGCGCCGGCGGTCACGAGGACCGCGTCGAACTCGTTGACGGTCCCGTCTTCGCGGACGATTTGGGATGGATCAGTTCGGACGCTGACGGGCGTGTCGGTCTCGAGCGTCGCGCCCGCCCCCGTTGCTGCGGTGGCGAGGCAGGCGGTGTACTGGCCGGGATCCGTGTACCCCGCGCCGCCGGCGACGCCCGCGACGGCCACGTCGTCCGCCCGCACGGTCGGGAACCGGTCCGCGAGTTCATCGCCGTCCATCGTGACGGCGACGACGCCCTGCGCTTGCATTCGTTCGACCTGGTCGCGGATGGCGTCGGCACGCTCGTCGTCTCCCTCGCGGGCGAGCCAGACGTAGGGACACTCGACGAAGGGGAACGTGTCGTCGCCCGATAGCGCCCGGAAGCGTTCGATCGCATCGCCCGCGAGTTCGGCGTCGAGCGAGTCCGCGAAGGCGTCGTAACAGATGCCGGCTGCGCGACCGCTCGAGCCGTGTGCGACGCTGCCGCGGTCGTACAGCGTCACGTCCACGCCCTCGCGGGCCAGATCGTAGGCTGCGGTCGCGCCGACGGCTCCCGCACCGACGACGGCGACCGAAAGCCCCGCACCCCGGTCGGTGAAGGCATCGGCACCGACGGCAAGTTCGGCGTCGTCGCTCATTTGTGATCACGCGGCCAGCAATCCGCGAGCGGTCGCGCCGCGAGCCAGTCGAGCAGCGCGTCGAGGTGGTCGCGCCCGGCCTCGAACAACGCCGCGCCCTTCTCGGGGTCGGCCTGGGTCGGCCGGCCGACCGCCCCGCTCTCCGAGAAGTCGATCGTATCGAACCCGATCGGCGCGCCGTGGCTGAACTCGCCCCAGGAGTCGCTCGCCCCCGCTTCGGCGGCGGCGAACTCGTCCGGCCGAACGAGGTCCTCGCGGAGGTGCCAGAGCAGGCTCGACTCCATCGCGTCGGCGTGACCGCCGTCCTCGTCGAACAGGTCGGCCGCGAGGTCGTCGACGCTGTCCCACCAGTTCCAGGGGGGCGTGAACGCCGTTTCCTCGTTTCGCAGGGTCCGTGCGGCCCGTCGGAGCGCGTCCGTGTTGCCGCCGTGGCCGTTGACGACGACCGTTTTGCGGACCCCGTGGTCGGCGAGGCTCGCGATCGTTTCCTCGACGTAGCGTTCGAACGTCGCCGCGGAGACGTACAACGTGCCGTCGAACTGCCGGTGGTGGCCGCTGACGCCGACCGGAATCGTCGGGAGGACTACGGTATCCTCGCGGTCGGTTGCAGTATGAGCGAACGCCTCGGCCGCCATGAAGTCCATCCCGAGCGGTAACGCCGGTCCGTGCTGTTCGGTGCTCCCAGTCGGTAGCACGGCGACCTCGGCCGCCTCGAGTTCGTCGGCAGCGTCGGTCGTCGTGCGTTCGGCGAGCAGTGTCATGCCGTCCTCTGGTTGCCGGAGTGACTTATATCGTCTGCCGTTCGTTTCGAAGAAATAGCGGTCCTACTCGAGGAAGGCCTCGAGTTCGCGAGCGGGGTAGCCGACGACGGTCGTTGCGCCGGCCTCGCGGAGCGCGTCGGTCCGTTCGCGGACCGCGGCTTCGGTGCCGACGAGCGTGTAGTCCTCGGCGGCGGCGAGCAGGATTTCACGAGTTCGGCCCGTCGCGCGCGAATCGGTGACGGTTCTGTCTCCGTCTTCGTCTCTGTCGTCCGGGAGCGCCGCGGCGACCGGTCGCCGGCGAGCGACGTAGTCCCCGACGGCGTCGAGGATCGCGTCTTCGTCGGCCGTTAGCACTGTCGGTGCGTAGACTGCGATGTCGCCGTCGAAGGTCGCAGCACGAAGCGCCCGCAACTCGCGCATCGTCGTTCGCGAGAGCAGGTCGTACTGTGTTGCGCCCGTCGCCATCGCGATTCGTTCGACGCTCTCGGTGCCGACCCAGGAGTCGGGGTCCGTTTCGAGTGCCGCACCCAGCCGGGGCGCGACGGCGCGGTCCTGCTCGTCGTCGGTGAGGTAGGCGGGGTGGCCGGCGACGAGGATGCGCTCGACGCCCGACGGGAGTTCGGCGGCGAGCGAATCGTCTCCGAGCGGGTCGAATCCGTCGGCACGAACGGGGGTCGTCAGCCGAACTGTCACGTCGGCCGAAAGCGCTTCTATCGTCTGCCGGTCCGGGACGTGATCGTGTCCCTCGTAATCGATCGCGATCGTCTCGACCGGGAGCGACGTCGCTCGCTCGACATCACACTCGGCCGGTTTGAGCGCGACCGCATCCAGGCCGGCGCGGGCAACTGTACTCGTTGTTAGCATCGACGGACACCTCGCATGGAGTTGGTAGTGGGTACTTCGCCTCGGAAACGGCAAGAACAGTACAACTGAACGCGATCGGATCGAAATCGAGTCAGGTGACGGCGGCGATGACGACTGCCTGTGGAACCGGTGTCGTTATCGCCCGTGCGGAACTCGACCCATCGTCTGTGCGACCATAGGACTGCTGGGTCCGGCGCGTGCAAAAACCTGACGCTCGATGCGGATTTTTCGAGAACCGGTGAGCCGCTCAGGTGTCCGCTGGTGCTTCGAACGGCGTTGCCAACTCGAGTAGCTGGACGAGAATCCGGCCTGTGGCTCCCCAGACGGTGTAGCCATCGACGTGGAAGTAGTGCACCACGATATCGCCGTAGTAGGGGTGATCGCGCCGATCGAACTCGTAGTTATCCGGTTCGAGCAGGTCGGACAGCGACAGGAGCACGATTTCGGCGACTTCGTTGTCGTCGCGTTCGTACTCCCGATCCGGAACGCGGGCGACGAACGGCGTGACCGCGTACTCGCTGACCGTGCGGATGTCGTCGAGTTGGCCGACGAGTTCGGCTTCGGTCGGGTCGAGGCCGATCTCTTCGTTGGCTTCGCGGAGTGCGGTATCGAGGATGGAGTCGTCGATCGGCTCGGCTCCGCCGCCGGGGAAGCTCATCTGTCCGGGGTGATCGCCGAGGTGGTCGGCGCGGCGGGTGAACAGGAGGTGGTCCTCATCGTTGCGATCGACAATCGGCGCGAGTACCGCGGCGTCGAACTGCTGGTCGTCGATCCCGACGGGTTCGTGAGCGGCGATCGGATCGAGGGTGAGCCGCCGACACATCTCACTCGAGCGCCCCCGAGATGGTCCGGCGCGCGGGCGCTAAATCGAGCGGTGCCCAGGCTTCGAGATCGTAGCTCACGTCGAGCAGGTGTGACAGTCGCTCCTCGTCGGATGATTCGGTGGCTTCCTCGACTGCATCGGCGAACCGTTCGCGGGCGCTCTCGCCGAGTGCAGTTCGGTCGAGTTCTCGTCGCTCGACGTCGAGGATGTGGGGAACGTCCTCGGCGTGGTCCGGAACGGTTGGAAACGCCGTCGGGCCGGCGACCAGGAGGGGTGCCGTCGGTTCCGAGGGAGCGGTGACGGCGGTCGGCGGGGAGCGAACGAGTGCGAACGACGCGAGTGCGCCGTCGATCGTCTCCTCGAGTGCCGTCTCGTTGACGGACTGGCCGTCCGCACGGAAGGCGGCCTCCGAGAGGGCGCGGTCGAGTTCTGTCCTCGTCAACCCGCCGAAGAGGTCGACGACGCCGGCCAGTTCGTCGGCGGTCGCATCCATACGCGGTGTAACGAGCGGTTCGCTGATAAAGATTGATAGCCGCCAGTCGCTCACAGCGCGGCGTCTGAGTCGCTCGTGATCGATTGTGATTGATCGCCCTAATCGTCTGCGCTCGTCTCGAGCCGCGTCGCGTCGTCGAGCCAGGGCCGGGACGCGGCGAGAACGGATGCCGGTTCGATCGGTGCGTTCGTCCACTCCGGCAGTCGGTGGTCGGGACCTGGCGGCGTGATCGAGCCGGCGTAGCGCTCGAGTTGGTCCCGTTCGGCCGCCGGATCGTACGCGAGTTCATTGAACGCGGCGTCGGCGCGGTACTGGTCGATCAGTTGCCGGCCGGCTGCCAGGTAGCGTTCGGGAAGCGTCTCGTAGTTCAGTTCGACGCCACCCTCCTCGAGGACGCGACAGAGCGTCGCCGCGACCTCGCGGCTCATCCCCTCGAGTCCGGTATCGCCCGCGACTGCGCGGTGATCGTGGACGTGTCGCCCGAGGTCGACCTGTGCGCTCCCCTCGAAGCCGGCGTGTTCGAACGCGTCACCGAGAATACCGACCTCGAGTCCCCACGCCTGCGGCGCACGGATACGACGCGCAAGGGAATCAGTCATGGCGAACTCGCCGGCCAGCGCGTACCGGAACGAGTCGAGGTACGCCAGGAGAGCCGCATCGTGATCGTCGCCCACTGCGCGAAGTAACGGGCGATAAAACAGTCGAAACAGTCGCCCGTAGAGGCGATTCTGCTCGATGCGCGCGTAGTAGCCCTTGGTGAACTCGAACTCCTGGCCCATCGCCAGCGGCGCGACCAGTCGGCGGACGTGATCCGCCTCGTAGCTCCGGGCATCAGCGTCGTGGACCACGATGAACTCCGCGGCTTCGGCCGCGGGTCCGAGTGCGAGCCACACGTCGCGGCCCTTGCCCGTTCCCTCGCCGTTCGGGAGGCCGGCGTCGGCGAGCACGGCTTCGACGGCGGGGGCGTTACACCAGAGAACCCGAATCGGCAGCGAAAACGAGGCGAGCCACTCGCGAAACGGCTCGATCCGATCGGGGTCGGCACGGACGGGCACGAAGACGGCGGCGGGCGCGGGGTCGAGACGCTCGAGTTCGGCCAGGACGCGGGCGGCGGCAGGGCTGTCGTGTTCGCGCCCGGCCATGGGGACGACGATGGCGGTATCGCGCAGGTGGTCGTCGAACTCGAGTTGCCGGTCGTGTTCGCGCTTGTACTCGCGCTCACCAGCGGGAGCGGGCTCCGCAGACTCGCGCGCTGTCTCCGCACGCTGTCCCCTGCGGGTGCGCTGGGTCCGTTGGGTGGGTTGGGTGCGGAAATCGTGGAGCGTCGCGATCCGCTCCTGGACGTACTCCATCGGTAGGGTGTTCGGCCGAATCGATAAAACGTCCACGACTCTCGCTGAGACCTGCTCTCAGCAATCATGTCCTCGGGTCTACAGAAACCCGGGGTCAATACCCCACTCACGGCGTTCGAGAAGGCCCCGTGAAGCCCTGGTCTTTTTCTTCTAGACCTTCCTACGTAGTGAACATGAAATCTGTCCGGAAGGCGCTGCGCGAGGGTGAACTCGACAAAGACACGTATGATCGGCTCGTCTGTGCCGATTGCGAGAAACCGTTGAAGACCGAGAACGATCCGGATCAGATCAAGACGGTTCGAATCTGTCCAGATTGTGACGTGGAGTGGAAGGAAATTCGGTAGCTGCCGGATCGGTTCGACCGCAGTTCGGGGTGTTCGGTGCAGTCTCGTTAGAGTTAGTTTCGGTTCCAGGCTCGATCCCGGATTAGGTTCGGTGTCGCTGTGGAGTCCAATTTCGATCCCGGCTCTCTCGACTTCCAGCGAGTTCAGTTCGTCGTTGTAGCGGTGATCGCGCGCGAGCGACTGCCGGGAAACCGCTTTTAGGGCCGTTCGTCGTCAACGGTGGTGTGGATGTAGCATGAGCTACGATGCGCTCTCCGAGCGACTCCCAGTCGCCTTCGACACCGAGGACGCCGGTGGAGAGAGCGACGAGAGCGGCGTCCGCGTCGTTTCGCTCCCCGATGGCAGCGTCGACTACTTCTACAGCGTCGAGGACTCGCAGGGAAGACGACTCGACACGCCCGCCGCGTTCGGTCGGCGGCTCACCGACGGCGAGACGACGTTCCCGCTCACGCCGACCGATACCCGACCCGGCGGCCAGGCGACCAACGCAGCGATGCAAATCCACGAACTCGGCGAGCGGGCGACGCTCGTCGGCCACCTCGATCATCCCGTCTTCGACGACCTCGGATTCGAAACGTACTCGATGGGAACGCCGGCGACGATCAACGTTCTCGAGTTCGGCGACGGCGACGTGCTGCTTCCGGAGCCGGGACCGACGGCTGGCTGGACGATAGCCGCTCTCGACGCCGTCGTCGACTGGTCCGACCTGATTCGCGCCGACGCGTTCTGTTGTGTCAACTGGGTCTCCGTCCGCGGCCTCACTGATGTCTTCGACCGACTCGCGTCGACCCCGCCCGCGACCGATTCCTTCCCGATCGTCGTCGATCCCGGCGCGATCGGCGTCCCCGACGAGACGGCCGTTACAGCGTTCTTTCGAACGCTCTCGGAGACGGACGCGGTCGACCCGCTCGATGTCGTTTGCAGCGTCAATCCGGCAGAGTTCGACCGCGTTGCTGCGGTTCTCGATGTCGACGACGACTGGTCACATCTCGATCGACTCGCCGCGGCGCGAACTGCACTCGGCGTTCACAGCGTTGTCATCCACGGCCCCGAGGCAGCCCGTGCGGCGACACCGGACGGCGTCGTCTCTGTCGATATGCTCGAGACGGCGACGACGAAACGGACGACCGGCGCAGGCGACCGCTTCTCCGGCGCACTGGCCTGTGCGCTGGCGCGCAGCTGGTCGACTGAACTCGCGCTTGCACTCGCCAACGCCTGCGCTGCACACTTCGTGGCGACTGCAGAAACGGCGACGCCGGGGGCGCTCCGTGCGTTTCTCGCGGACCACAGGGGACGGTGATCGGTTGTCTGTGCCTGCGAGCGCGAACTACCGCTCGCCGGCCAGCGCCGAAAAGAGCTGTTCCTCGAATTCGGTTTTGTCGACGCCGTCAGCGGGGCCGAGCCCGCGCATGTGCTCGACCGAGAGCTGGCCGCCGCCCATCCGCGCGTGGCCGCCCGCGTTCGCCATCGGAATGTCGCTGACCGCGTAGCGCAACGTCTCACCCATGTGAACGCGGTCGTCCCGCGATCTCCCTGAGAGGTGGATCGTCCCGTCGTTCTCGCCGTAGACGACGACGGCAGTAACCCCTTCGAGTTGCATGAGTTCGTCCGCCGCCTGCGGGATCGCGTCGGTGTTCGAGACCGCTCCGACATCGCAGATCGCAAACGAACCCTCGACGCGCTTTTCGGTGATCGCCGTCGCCTTGATCTGTAACACGTCGTCGCTCACCTGCGGGTTCGCGATCCGTTCGAGCAGATCCTCGTCGAGTTCACCGAACAGGGTGCCACAGGCCTCGAACTCGGCCCGCGAACAGCCGTTTGTCAGGTGGTCCGTATCGGACTGGATGCCGTAGAGGAGTCCGGTCGCGAGTTCGGCCGAGAAGTCGGGATCGGTGTCGTTGTCCGTGCCAGCGCCGAGATCGTCAAGATACTCGACCAGCAGGGTCGCAGCGGCACCGTAGTCCGTTCGAACGTCGGTAAAATCCGTTCCGGTCCCGTTGCCGGGGTGGTGATCGACGACGGCGACCGGTTCGACCGTTTGTGCACCCGTAAAGCCACGCGCCGTGTTGTGATCGACGAGGACGACCGCCTCGCTCGCGAGCGCCGAACTCGAGGCGATCTGATCGAGATCGAGGCCGAGAACGGTTCGGAACGCGCGGTTTTCCTGATGGCGGATCTCCCCGGGGAACTGCAACGTCGTGTCCGTGTCGACCGCGTCGGCGATGGCATCGACGGCCATCGCACACGCCATCGCGTCCGGGTCGGGGTTCGGGTGCATCAGGACGGTTACGTCGTCGTACTCCGCGAGGACGGACTGGAACCGAACGCCCGGTGGACGGCGAACCCAGCGGACGACCCACCAGCCACCGAGGACGAGTCCGACGGCTGCGAGAACGACGAGCGAGAGAACGAGCGGGTCGAGCGCCTGTGCCGAGTCGATGGCGCGCTCGACGGCCGCAACCAGTGGCTCCGCCTCGACGAACGCCACGTCTGTCGAGGCGTTCTGGAAGTCCATATCGGACACTCAAATTCAACAACCAAGAAATTTCCCCCATTCGTGACGGTTCTCGGCTCGCGTACAGCCGCAGGGATCGCAACTGACCGGTCAACGGCCCCAACACTCGAGTCGGCCAGTCAACGGCTCCAACACTCGGACCCGCCGTCTCACGCCGGTTGATCGGCCTCGCCAGCACGTTGCCTAGCGAATCGCCTCGACCGCCTCCCGGTACCCCTCTCGGAACGTCGGATAGCTGAACTCGTACCCCAGCTCTCGTAGCCGGTCGTTTCCGCAGCGCTTGCTCGTCAGAATCCGACGACGCGCCGGTTCCGAGAGGTTGCCCGCCTCAAGGCGCTCCGCTTTCGTCCGCTTCGGCGGGTGCTCTCGATCGCACGCGTCGGCCAGCCAGTCGGCGAACGTCCACTTGTCGACGGGTTCGTCGTCGACAACTTGGACGACCTTGCCGCGGGCGAGATCCGCGTCGAGGAGAACGCGAACCGCACCAGCGGCATCGTCCCGATGAACCATATTCAGGTACCCCGCCGTAACCGGCCCTTCGAGATACCGCTCGAGACGGTACCGGTCGGGCCCGTACAGACCCGCATAGCGAACGACCGTCCCGTCGATACCGAACTCGGCGGGATACTCGAGTGCGAGTTGCTCTGCCTCGGCGAGCACCTCGGTCTTCGGCGTCGTCGGCTCGATCGGCGTGTCCGAGCCGACCCAGTCCCCGTCGTGATCGCCGTGAACACCCGTCGAGGAGGTGTAGACGAGTCGATCCGGCGGCGTCTCACGCTCCCCGAAGGCTTCGATCGCCGTCCGAAGCCCGTCGACGTAGATTTCGCGCGCCGCGTCGGCCCCCCGACCTCCGCTACTCGCCGCGAAGACGATCGCATCAACCTCCGGGACCGCCTCGAGTTCAGCGCGGTCGGTCACGTCCGCCTGGACGGCCTCGAAGCCGGCGGCCTCGATGGCGTCGAGTCCCGCGTCGGAGCGTCGCACGCCGATCACGTCGTGGCCGCTGGCCGCGAGTTGTCGGCCGAGTTCGAGCCCGACGTAGCCACAGCCAAGCAGTGCAACACGCATTGCGGTCATGCGATGAACTCGCGGGTGCGGAGATATAATGACTGTGACTGGGGCTGTGTTTGTGATCGTGATTGCGACTGTGACTGAGGTTGTGTCTGTGATCGCGATCGTGATCGTGACTATGACTGCACTCGATGCGAGTCACCGCGGGAGCAGGACTCAGCCGGTCTGCTGTCCCGAGTTTCCGGCACAGCCGTGACGCCGCAGAACGGTCGCGGCTGTGCCGGCACTGACTGACAGCGGTCCGTATCAGGGGGCAGCGTCCACGATCACGAACTGAAGGTGAACGTACTCCTCGAACGACATCGGCGCACGCCGTTCGAGTTTCTGTTGGATCTCCTTTGCATCTAACTCGAGTTCGAGTTCGCTCTCGACGGCGTCCACGTCGAGGACGGCGGTGGACATGCCGAGCAGCAGGTGTTCGCAGGCCATCGTGACGATGGTATCGGCGTCGGGAGCGGATTCAGCGCGGGCCTGGATCTCGGCGGCGTCCTCGAGTGAGAGGGTACCGACCGTCTCGTGACCGAGATTCGCGAGCGTATCGCGGTCGAGAGCCGTCCCGTCGGCGAGTTCGTCCACGCCGTGTCGGTCGACGATCGAGGCGAGATCGGCGGCGTACTCGGCGCGCAGATCGGCGGGCGTGTCGGGGACCGTCATCCGCTGTTCGTGGAACATACCGGGTGTGACTGTGGGCTGGCACAAGTGGATTGCCATTCGAGCGTTCTGCGGCGACCGTCGTGAGCGGCGGCGCTGAACGGCACTGGGCCTGTAAACAGGTACGGACACCGGAACGTTCAACACGGTGCACTTATACGATATCTGTATGAAAGTTGCCCTGATCGGAGTCGGTCAGGCCGGTGGGAAGGTCACGGAACGGCTCGCTCGATTCGATGCGGACATGGGCTTTGGTGCCGTCCGTGGTGCACTGGCAGTCAACTCCGCGAAACCCGACCTCCAGTCCCTCCAGGTCGTCGACACGCAACTGATCGGTGCAGACCGCGTCAACGGCCACGGCGTCGGTGGCGATAACGAACTCGGAACCGAGATCATGCAGTCGGACATCCAGCAGGTACTCGGGTCCTTGGACGGCCGCGTGACCTCGAGCGCCGAGGGTATCTTCGTCGTCGCCGGACTCGGTGGCGGAACCGGTAGCGGCGGAGCACCGGTCTTGGTCCATCACCTCCAGCAAGTCTACGACGTCCCGGTGTACGCCCTCGGCGTCCTGCCGGGGCGCAACGAAGGCGCGCTCTACCAGGCCAACGCCGGCCGCTCACTAAAGACCATCGTGCGCGAAGCCGACGCGACGCTCCTGATCGACAACGACGCCTGGCACGAGCAGGGCGAAAGCGTCGAGGGTGCCTTCGAGACGATCAACGAGAAGATCGCCCGCCGAGTCGGCCTGCTGTTCGCCTCCGGCGAGGCCGTCGAAGGCGTCGGCGAGAGTGTCGTCGACTCGAGCGAGGTCATCAACACGCTCCGAAGCGGCGGCATCGCGACCCTCGGATACGCGAGCGAAATCGCGAGCGACGATAGCGCCGAGAACATCAGAACGGCGATGACGGTCTCGCGCCAGGCGCTGTTGACCGGAACGAGTCTCCCGGACGCGACAACGGCCGACTCTGCACTGCTCGTCATCGCCGGCGATCCCGAGAAGATCCCGCGGAAAGGCGTCGAGAAGTCACGGCGCTGGCTCGAGGACGAAACCGGCAGTATGCAGGTTCGAGGCGGGGACTTCCCGCTCGAAAGCGACCGCCTCGGCGCGCTCGTCCTCCTCGGCGGGGCCGAACGCTCCGCTCGCATCCAAGAGTTCATGGAGCGCGCACGCGAGGCAAAGCGCGAACAGGAACGCGAGGAAACCGACCACGTCGAGCAGTTCTCCGACGATCGGCTCGAGAACCTCTTTTAACTCCGCCGCCAACCTGCGGACTCGGCGGCCATTTATAGCCGCGCCGATCGCGAAACACGAACGAGCGCGGGCGGAATACGACCCCTGATAACGGTTTTCACGGGGGCTACGACCGGTACATTTAAATTGCAAGCACCAGTAGACACCGTTACCAGAACGCCACCGGGGCGCGTATCGCTCGACGATCGATGACAGGAAATCTTATTCACCGGGATTTCGCAGATTGTGAGCGATTGCTGTATACAGGACTACGATCGGAGCCGTGGCGACACACTGTCACCTCGCTCCGACCGTCGCTACCCCGGTGCGGGTATGGCACAGAGGTTTGACTAACACATGGTAGACGAATCGAAAAACATCGAACTGACAGACGACGACCTCGAAAACAACTCCAAAGGACAGCTCATCAAGATGGCCGGCCAGCTTCGAGACCGGCGAAACGATCTGAACCAGATGGCCTCCGAACGGGCTTCCAGCCGCGACGACTTAAACGCCAAGACGCGCGAAAAGGTCGACGAAGCCCAGGAACACCGCGAAAAACGCGACGAACTGAACGAGAAGGTTCAGGAACACAAGGAGAGCCGCAACGAACTCAACGCCGAGGCCAACGAACTCTTCGACAAGGTCGAGAAGCTCAAGTCGGACATGGAACTCGACGAGGGCAAGGACCTCGAAGAACTCGAAGAAGAAATCGAGCAACTCGAGTTCAAACAGCAGACCGAAGTCCTCTCGAGCGAGGAAGAGCAGGAACTCATCGAGAAGATCGAGAACAAGCGCGAGGAGTACGAAGAGCGCAAGGGAAAGCTCGAGCAGAACGAGGATCTCGAAGAACTCGTCGAGGAAGCCGAGGAAGTTCGCTCTGAGGCCTCCCAGCACCACCAGAAGGTCACGGAGCTTGCGGACAAGGCTCAGGAACATCACAACCAGATGATCGAGGCCTACCGCGAGGCCGACGACATCCGTGATGAAGCCGACGAGATGCACGAGAAGTTCGTCGAGGCCCAGGAAGCGGCCGACCAGCACCACGAGGACTTCGTTCGCGTCCAGAAGCGCCTGCGCGAACTCGACAAACAGGAAGAAGAAGAGCGCAAGTCCGAACGCGACAAGAAGAAAGAGGAAGCCAAAGAGGAAGCCGAGGAAATCTATCAGAAGTTCAAGGAAGGCGAAACCCTCGATACCGAGGACCTGATGAAGCTCCAGAAGACGGGGCTGCTCTAAGGTCGTCTGCGCTCGCTCGATTCGTCTCACGGTCGAGTATGGCATGTTTTGCGTTTCGTATTTCGCGTTTCACGTCCCGCGTCCACGCTTCGCGTTCTGCGTTCGACCGTGGTCTCGGCTGCGAGCGTCGCTTGCGTGCAGTTACCTAGAGCACCCTAGACACAGCACGAGCGTCGCCTGTGGACGGCAACGATTAACAGGACAGCACACAGACAGAGCAGTATGAACCGAGGTGGAGCCGTTGGTCGAGGCGCAGCGAGCTAATCGACTCGCCGTCATCGCTGCAGGGACCGTCGTCGTTGCAATCGCCAGTCTGTGGCTATTCCTCGTCTATCCGAGCACGCTCACCGAACTCTTCGGTATCGTGATCGCACTCGGCGTGATCCTCGTCGGGATCCGGTTTGCGGGGACGATCGCAGCATCGCTGTTTCCCGACTACGACGTCGCCGAGGTTGCGATCGACGGGCCGATCACCCGCGACGGCGGTGGCGGACCGCTCCCGTCACGCCCGCAGTCGACGCCGGCCGACGACATCGTCGATCAGATCGACCGAGCCGACGAGGACGACCACGTCGATGCACTCCTCCTGAAGCTGAACACGCCCGGCGGCGAGGTCGTTCCAAGCGAGGACATTCGCCTCGCAGCCGAGCGCTTCGACGGCCCGACCATCGCCTACACGACTGACGTCTGTGCAAGCGGCGGCTACTGGATCGCAAGCGGCTGCGACGAACTCTGGGCGCGCGACGGCTCGATCGTCGGCTCGATCGGCGTCATCGGCTCGCGGGTCAACGCCAGCGAGTTCGCCGAGAAGGTCGGCCTCTCCTACGAGCGCTTTGCCGCCGGCGAGTTCAAGGACGCCGGCACGCCGCTGAAAGAACTCGACGAGGACGAACGCGACTACCTCCAGGGGCTGATCGACGACTACTACGAGACGTTCGTCGACCGGGTCAGCGACGGCCGCGATCTGGAACCCGAGTTCATCCGCGAGACGGAGGCCCGGATCTACCTCGGCGAGCAGGCCCACGAACTGGGGCTCGTCGATACGCTCGGGACGCGACGCGAACTCGAAGACGAGTTGGCGGAGCGACTTCGGACGGACGAGGTGACGGTCGAAGAGTTCGAGCCGGAACGGCCGTTGATGACACGCCTCGGAGCGGGAGCACAGCGGGTTGCATACGCGTTTGGGGCCGGAGTTGCTGGGATTGCAGACGATCACGAGTTCCGGCTTCGGTTGCGAAACTGAGTCGGTGCTTGCTGCTCGCCACTCGGTGTGGTGCCCACTGCGTGGTACTTGCGTGATGTATAGTACTGCGGCAGACGGGGGTATGCCCGCGAGCAGCCCGCAGGCACGTTGCGATAAGTGGTTTTATCGTCGTACGGAATGCACGGATAACCGTGACAACGCTGGTCGTCTGTCTCGACCGGACCGACGATGTCGGCCGGAAAACTGGGCTTCAGTCGCCGATCGTCGGCTGGGAGGCTGTTCGGGCTCTCGTTACCGATATCGGACTTGCTGACCCGGAGGACTCGGGAGTCAATACGCTCCTCGAGACGCTGCGGGTCGGCCAGAACCTTCGTGACGAGAACGAGGAGGCGATCGTCGCGGTCGTCTCCGGTGACCGAGAGTCGATGGTCTCGGCGGACAGGGCAGTTGCCCGACAGCTCGACGACCTCATTGCACAGCACGACCCCGATTCGGCGGTCGTCGTCATCGACAGCGGCGAGGACGAACGGCTGGTTCCGATCGTCGAGAGTCGCGTTCAGGTCGACTCGGTCGATCGGGTCGTCGTTCGGCAGGCCCGGGATATCGAGTCGACGTACTATCTGCTCAAGCAATTTCTCGCCGACGAAGAACTCCGACAGACGATTCTGGTTCCGCTTGGACTGACGTTGCTCGTCTTCCCGATTCTTGCGATGGTCGTCGCTCCGGCCGAGGGGGCCGCCGCGATTACGACCGTTATCGGCCTGTTCTTGCTCTACAAGGGATTCAGCATCGACGAAATCATAACCGGGTTCGCACACCAGGTGCGCGAGTCGCTTTACTCCGGACAGGTCTCGGTCGTCACCTACGTCGTTGCGGCGGGACTCACGCTTGTTGGCTTCTTCGTCGGCGCACTCGGCGTTTCGAATCTCGATGGTTCCACCGGAATCGGCATTCCTGCGGTCCAGTTCGCGTTCGACAGCGTTCCCTGGTTGACGATGGCCGGCCTTACCGCGAGCGCCGGACGACTGTTAGACGAGATCATCGGCGAAGACCCGGTTCGGCGATCCTACCTCAACCTGCCGTTTATCGCCGTCGCCGTCGGTCTCGTCATCCGCGGGTTCTCCGCGTACTTCCTCGAACAACAGCAGTTACTCTCCTCGATTGCGGTCGTAGAGACCGAACTCGGGCCGCTGACCGTCGAGGGATTCTCGCTTGCGCCGGGCGAACGGCTCGCCGTCTTCGTCATCAGCGCGATTCTGGTGAGCCTGATCGGAGCCTGGATCGCAACCGCAGTGAGCAGTTCGGACGACGACTCGACCCCGGGATCAGGATCAGGACCAGGAACCGGTGACGGGAACCCGGGCACCCGTCCTCAATCAGAACTCACGGACGGCGGACCGGGATCAAACCAACTCGCGTCGACGACACCGCCGTCAGCCGACGTCGAGGTTGTAACCGACGCCGACAGCACCGAGTTCAGCAACGGTGAAACCGAAACTGGACAGCACGCCGGGTCTGGCAGTTCGGATACCCGTGCTGATTCGAACACCGACTCGGAACTCGAGTCCGAGGGCGGGGGAGAATCTGACGACGGCCGCGAGCACACTCAGACAGCCGCGTCCGAACACGAGGCCGAAGACCGCTAACCGCCGGCGACTCGTCACGCATTTACTCCCCCGTTCCCACCCTCTGCTATGAGCGACAGCGACGCAGACGGCGCGTGGGTGAGCCTCTTTTCCGGCGGGAAGGACTCGTCGTGGGCGCTGTACCGAGCCCTCGAAACCGGCCTCGATGTCCAACGACTCGTCACGGTCCACCCCTCCGAAGAGTCCTACATGTACCACGTCCCCGCGACCGATCTCACCGCACTGGCGTCCGAGAGCATCGGCATCGACCTCGTCGATGTCGACCCCACAGATCTCGAAGCCGACACTGCCCGCGACTCGAGCGCCCAGGGCGACGCCGAACTCGAACCGCTCGAAGCGGCCCTCGAAGAACTGGACGCGGACCTCGACGGGGGAATCGCGGGCGTCACGGCGGGGGCGGTCGAGAGCGAGTTCCAGACGAACCGTATCGAAGCGATGTGCGACCGACTCGACTGTGAACTGTTCGCACCGCTGTGGCAGGAAGACCCGCGAGCGCTCGCCGAGGCGATGCTCGACGCCGGCTTCGAGATCAAGATCATTCAAACCGCGGCCTACGGACTCGACGAGTCGTGGCTCGGGCGTACGCTCGACCGCGAAGCCATCGCCGAACTCGAGACGCTCAACGAGGAGTACGGCGTCCACATTCTCGGCGAGGGCGGCGAGTTCGAAACGCTCGTCGTCGACGGGCCGCATATGGATCAGCGGATCGACCTCGAGTACGAGACCGACTGGGACGGCACGCGCGGAACGATACAGATCACGACCGCTGAACTCGCGTAGTCTATTCTGGGTTTCTGCGGTGTCGTCAGAACGGATCGCCATCCCCTGGGACGTCCGAATCGATCGCAACGGCTCGAACTGGCGCGCCGTCGGCGTCCGCGATCGGGAGAGGAAAGGCGGCGAGCGTGACGGTCGAGTTCGCTGCTGGTACCCGTTCGAGGCCCGTCAGGTTCTCGATAACGAACAATCCGTTCCCGAGCAGCGTGTGATGGGCTTGAAACCCCGTCGGTTCCGAACCCGTCGCGTTCTCGGTCGGCGTCGGGTCCGGATTGAGCGTGTCCAGACCGACGCTCCAGCCCGCTTCACGACAGTGTTCGGCGGCCCCCGGCGTCAGGTACGGGTGATCGAAGTACCGATCCGTGCCCCAGTACTCGTCCCAGCCGGTGTGACAGAGCAGGAGGTCCGCAGTGCCGTCCTCGGTGGGTAATTCGGCCGCCTCGATCGGTTCCCGTGGCGATTTGCCAGTGCAGTCGACGAGTCGGGCGTCGAAGACGAACTCGTCGACGGCGATCGAGTCGAGTTCAGATCCGTCGCGGAAGACGTGGCTCGGCGCGTCGATATGCGTCCCGGTGTGGCTGCCACAGTGGAGTGCGGCAACGTGATAGCCGTCATCTTCGACTGTTGCCGTCGGCGTGATGTCGACCGGCGGATCGCCGGGAAAGACGGGCATACCGGACCGAATCGAGTGGCTAAGGTCGTAGTAGGTCATGGGTCGCTGTCGCTCAGTTCGCTTTCTCTCTCGCCCTCTCTTTCGCTCTCGAACGACTGTGTTTCGGCTTCGAGTGCAGCCCGCGCGTCGTCGACCCACGCCGGTTTTTCGAGTTCGATGTCGTCGCCGCGGGTGAACTCGCCGACGGTCGTTCGTGTCTGCTGGTTGCCGTCAACTGTCCATTGACGGCTGATCTCGTAGGTTTCGATAGCCCCGGATGGTGTAACGGTAATATCGAACTCGATGAACGTCCTATCGATCTCCATGTACGTCCCATCGGATAGATTTCCGGCTCCTGTGAGTCGGTAGCGCTCGGCCCCTCCGGCGGTCTGTTCGATGGCAACCGAGTGCTCGACTTCGTCGAATCTGTGGATCGATACCGGAAGACTCGGCGAGTCGGGTCCGGCTGTCTGAGAGAGTACGTGTGTCTCCCCAGTTGCGTCGATGACGCGACCGAGTTCGTCGTCGGCTGAGCGCCACTCTTGGCGGCGGATGGGTTGCTGTGTTTCGTTCGCTTCGAGATAGTCGGGATCGTTCTCTCGGACGGAGTACGCTGCGTCGTCGGTGACGGTCTGTGTCGTGTTCGCGACGTTGCTGATGGTATCGGTTTCGTCGTACCAATATGTCGTCTGTGTCCGCTCGAAGGTGGCGCTCTCGAGTTCACTGAGATGAGCGTTCGAAAGCGCAACAGTGTCGGTGATCCCGCTCTCGCTAAGGCCGGGGACGAGTTCATCGTCGACGGTGAGTGGCTCCCGTTCCTCGGTGTCCGGCGACGATTCGAACGCGCTACAGCCCGCAGCCGTTACGAGCAAAGCGACGAGGAGGGCGGTGACGAGGCGACGCATTGGTGTCGTCACCTCGACAGTCACGCTGTGATCACATAGGCGTTCGGTAGACTAACTGAGATGACCGGCGTCCCGGCGTGACCGCAAGCGCCGGGTTTCACACGACGGCCCAATCTCTTTGCGATTCGGCACTGCCATCTCTGGTATGATCGAGAACGAACACGATCTGTTCATCCGGACGCTGCGCGAGTTCTATCACATCGAACGCGAACTCGAGGACCTCCAGTCGGAACTGGCCGACGCCGCCACCGACGAAGAACTCGAGGAGTTCTACATGGCCCACAGCGAGACGACGACGGAGCAACTCGGACGCATCGAGCCGATCTTCGACGCGATCGAGGCCGACCCGGGTGTCATCGAGAGTGATGCCCTCGACGCGCTCCGGAGCGAGCGCGACGACCTGGTCGGAGACATCGAGGACCCGGTCCTCGGCGACCTCGTCGACGCTGAACTCGGGCGGTCGATCGAGCGACTCGAGATCACGAAGCTAGAGACGCTGCTCGCACTCGCGGATCGAATGAATTTGCCGGACGAGGTCGTCGAGCCGCTCGAAACGACGAAAGCGGAGGCGACGACGGGTCTCGAACGAGCGCAGGAACGCACGGAAGTATAGGGTGCCCAGAGCCCGGACGGCGGGCACTAGAACGTAACCAACACGACGCGAGCGAGAACGAGAATCGTCGCCACCGCACCGAGCGCGACGAAGATGATGTGTTCGAGGGACGGATCACCGGATTCGACCGGCGCTGAACTCGGTTCGGGTGCGTACGGGTCGTCCGAATCGTCACCGGTGTGGCGCTCGTCATCTCGGTTCTCCGCGTCGGTCCCACTTGCGGAGAGGTCGATCGGAATCCGTTCGGTGGGTGATTCCGTTTCGGCACCACTCCGTTCCCCGTCACGGGCCCGGTCAGCCCCAGCGGTTGTCCCCCACTCGTCCGCCTCCCCGTGCTCGCCATCGGTCGGCTCGTCGGCCGCTCCCTTCGATCCGTCCGACCCAGTTACACCCGTCTCCGTCGTGCTCCAGTCGTCTTCGCGGCTGTCGGGTCCGGACGTTTCATCTGCCATACAGTGCCGTACTTGCCGTGGCGTCAAAAATCCGCCGTCCCGACCACAGGTGATCCGGGTACACCCTGGCGTTCTTCGCCCCGAGGGTACGGTCAGCGGCCAGGATCGACCGCTCGAGCGGGTTCCCGTTCTCGCGCCCTACCGATCCGTTCGATCCCGAATGTCACCCTCGTAGACGACCCCTCGTTCTGCGTCGATGGTAACGACCGTTCCCGCCTCAATCTCGGAAATCGCCGCACCGCTTACCATCGGCACGTCCATCTCTCGTGCTACCAGCGCCGGATATCCCGTCATCCCTCGCCGAGCGTTGACGATGCCGCCGATTTTCGAGACATCACCTGTAAACTCCGCGTCGAACTCCGTCGGCAACGCGAGGATCGCCCCCTCCGGTACGTCGGTGAGATCGCCATCCTGAACTCGGGCCAGCGGCCCGGTCGCACGGCCCTCGACGACGACGCGGCCCGTCGTCAGCGCCTCCGCCGCGACGTGGACCTTCAACATGTTCGTCGTATTCGCGCCCTCGAGTTCAGTCATCATGCCACAGAGGACGACGACGGTATCGCCGCTCTCGGCGACGCCGGCTTCCAGAGCGGCCTGGACGGCTTTCTCGACGACGGCGTCGGCTCCCTGATCGGAGACTTCGGCGTACAGCGGTGTGACGCCCCACGAGAGGGCGAGCCGGCGGCGGACGCGGTGGCTCGGCGTCGAGGCGACGACCGGGACGCCGGGACGGTACTTTGCGGTTTTCAGCGCCGTGTAGCCGGATTCGGTCGCCGCGACGATGGCGTCGGCACCGATGTCGCGGGCGAGAAAGCGCGCCGAGCGTGCCAGGGCGTCCGTTCGAGCCTCGCCGGCGGCGGGAACGCGCTGTTCGAGGAGTTCGGCGTACTCCTCGGAGTGTTCGACCTCGCGGACGATGCTGTCCATCGCGTCGACGACCGCGACGGGGTGGTCGCCGATCGCGGTCTCCGCGGAGAGCATGACGCCGTCGGTGCCGTCGAGGACGGCGTTTGCCACGTCCGAAGCCTCCGCTCGGGTCGGTCGGCGAGCGTGGACCATCGAATCGAGCATCTCCGTCGCCGTGATAACCGGGAGACCGGCCTCGCGACACCGGCGGATGATGCGTTTCTGGATCATCGGTACGTCCTCCATCGGACATTCGACGCCCAGGTCGCCGCGGGCGACCATGATCCCGTCCGAGGCGTCGATAATGTCGTCTAGGTTGTCGACGGCACCGGCGCGTTCTATCTTCGAGATGATCGGAATTTCCGCACCGGCGTCCTCGATGACCTCGTTGACCTCGTAGACGTCCGCTGTGTCCCGGACGAAACTCGCCGCCACGAAGTCGACTTCCTTCTCGGCGGCGAGTTCGAGATCCTTGCGGTCGGACTCGGTGACGACGTCGAGATCCAGGTCGACGCCGGGGACGTTGACGCCCTTTCGGCCGCCCAGTTCGCCGCCCGTATCGACGTGTGCCACCACGGCGTCGCCGTCGCGTTCGCGAACGGTCGTCTCGATCAGTCCGTCGTCGAGCAGAATTCGATCGCCCGGTTCGACGGCACCAACCGGGAGCGAGAGGCCGACGGTTTCGGGTGTTGCATCGTCCCCTTCGACGAACCTGATCTCCGAGTCGGTTTCGAGCGTGACGGTCTCTCCCTCGGGGAGCGGCGCAGTCCGGATTTCCGGCCCCTGCATGTCCAGCATGACGGAGACGGGTTTCTCTCGTTCCTCGTCGACCGAGCGAACGCGGTCGATGAGTGCGGCACGATCCTCTCGAGTTCCGTGACTCGCGTTCAGCCGAGCAACCGACATGCCGGCGTCCGCGAGGTCCCGGATCGTCCGGCGATCGCTCGAGGCAGGGCCGAGCGTACAGACGATCTTTGCGTTTCTCATGCCTTGTGCTATCGCGAGCACGGGCAAAAAGATAGGTGACTTACTCGGGGCCGAGTGTATCCTTTCCCATTATGTGCCACGGCAACCGTGTTCAGTATTTACGCGCAGTGGCGTGGTATGCCAACTCATGCCTCGATCATCGAACTAGAGAACCGGGACGTACAACACGCGCGGGAACTCGCATCGATTTGGGACGAGGTGAGAGCCGAGTTCGACCAGCACGGCGCTGCGTTACGCAATGCGTACACGGTCCTGGGCGAGCAGGATTTTCTGCGATTTTCGAGACCGGAGACAGAGGGGCCGCGTTCAAATCGGCGCTGACGCTTCGTTGCCACGGATTGAACGCGCAGACGATGGTGCTCATCGATACGTCGCAGTTCTCGCAGTTAGTGGATGAGGTGTGATCGGGGATCAGAGTGGGGATTGAGGGATCGAAAAGCAGAAGCACCCGCTGCTCACCTAGCACGGTGATGGCGATTACCGGGACGCAAAACAGGCGAAAATCTCAATCGACTCTATTTTCTAACCGGTGTCGACGACGATCTCGGCGTCGGCCTCAAAACTGCTATCAAAGATATTGAAGCCACGTTCAGCGGTTGAATCGCATTATTTCCCCCGTCTTATGTAGTCTCTTCCATTGGTATCGTCCGTTCTAGAAGAGTGACTAACACATATATACAGACAATTGACATTGTTATTTCTGCTATGGTGTTTGTTACATTCATTAGCGAGTGTATTATGTTAGATACACTCATGCCAATAGCGAATCCCAATATACGCGCTACTGTTCTCCTTGACCAAAATTTTCCTATATTAGTCCCCATGTCACTCTTATATTCATGCTGGGTCCGGTAACCAAGGATCGGTACTGCTGGCGTCGCTTCCGTTATCGCCGCTAGGTCGTCTCGAAAGCGAGCGTGAGCAATTGCGATCACAGAAGCGAAATCGAGACCGTGAACTCGAACGGCCGTCTACTGCACCTTTTCGCCGATGACGGCGGCGTCGTGGGTCGTCAGCAGATCCGCCTCGTCACCTGCAGCGAGGATCATACCGTTGGATTCGACGCCGAATAGCTCAGCGGGTTCCATGTTCGCGAGCAGGATGCACTTCTCGCCGGGGAGTTCGCCGAGGTCGTGGAGTTGCTTGATTCCAGCGACGATCTGGCGGGTTTCGAAGCCGATGTCGACTTCGAGTTTCGCGAGGTCGTCCGCGCCGTCGATTCCCTCGGCCGACTCGATACGCCCGACGCGAATGTCGAGTTCTTGGAAGTCTTCGAAGCCGATGCGGTCCTCGAGTAGCGGTTCGAGGGCGTCGGTGTCTGCCATGGCAGTCGATTCGTCCGTGGTGGTGTCGTCGGTTTCGGTTTCCGTCTCTTCGCCTTCACCTTCGTCTTCATCGCCGCCCGCCGCCGCGACGCGTTCTGCGAGTTTCTCGTTGAGTTCGTCGACGCGGTCGTCTTCGATCTTCGCGAAGAGTTCACCGGGTTCGTCGAAGGTTCGGGGCGGTGCCTCGAGTGCGTCTTCGAGGTGAGCGTCCGCAACGTCGCCGGTCTCGCCCAGTTGTTCCCAGAGGTGTTGGGCCTTTTCGGGAGCGATGGGTTCGAGGAGGACGCCGACGGCTTTCGCGATCTGGACGCAGTCGCGAATGACCTGTGCGGCCCGTTCGGGGTCGTCGTCGGTGAGCTTCCAGGGTTCGTTGCGCTGGATGTACTCGTTGCCGAACTGGGCGAGCTGGGTCGCGGCCTGCCCGATGTCCCGGAGCGAGTAGTCGTTGACGGCCTCGCGGGTGTCGCCGATCGCGCCTTCGATGCGCTCTGACACCTCTTCGGAGACGTCCGTCTCGGGAGTGCCCTCGTAGTTACGGTAGGCAAAGAGCAGCGAGCGGTACCAGAAGTTGCCCACGGTGCCCACTAACTCGCCGTTGACCTTCTCCTGGAAGGCGTCCCAGGAGAAGTCCACGTCCTGCTGGAGGCCGCCGGTGGTCGTCAGGTAGTACCGCAGCAGATCGGGGTGAAAGTCCTCGTCAAGGTATTCGTTCGCCCAGATTGCACGGTTGCGACTCGTCGAGAGGCCCTTGCCGTTGATCGTGATGAAGCCGGTCGCGGCGACGGCGCGGGGCGTGTTGTAGTCGGCACCCTCGAGCATCGCGGGCCAGAAGATGGTGTGGTGCTGGATGATGTCGCGGCCGATGATGTGGACGATCTCGCCGTCGTCCTCCCAGACGCGCCGCCAGTCGTACTCGTCGGTCCCGACGCGCTCTGCGTACTGCTTCGTCGAGGAGATGTACTCGACCGGCGCGTCGACCCAGACGTAGAGGACGATGTCCTCTGTCGTCTCATTGTCGCCGTTCGGGTAATCGATCCCCCACTCCATGTCGCGGGTGAGACACCAGTCTTGCAGCCCCTCTTCGATCCACTGTCGGGGCTGGTTGCGCGCGTTCGAGGTCCCTTCCAGTCCGTCGAGGAACTCAGTCAGGAAGTCCGCGAATTCGGAAACCTCGAAGAACTTGTGCGTGCGCCCGCGGTACTCCGCCGGGTTCCCGGTGACCGTACTCTTCGGATCCTCGACTTCGCCCGGTTCGAGGTGGCGCTGACAGCCCTCGTCGCACTCGTCGCCGCGGGCCTTCGCGCCGCAGTAGGGACAGGTTCCCTCGACGTACCGATCCGGGAGATACTGGTCGGCATCCGGATCGTACGCGACCTGGATCTCCTTCTCGTAGATGTACCCCTCCTCGTCCAGCGTCCGGACGATCTCCCGGGTCAGTTCCGTGTTCGTCTCGTCGTGGGTGTGGCCGTAGTTATCGAACTCGACGTTGAATTTCGGGAACGTTTCGGCGTACTGTTCGTGCCACTCGAGGGCGAAATCCTCGGGATCGACCCCTTCCTGCTCGGCGTTGACGGCGATCGGGGTGCCGTGCATGTCCGACCCGGAGACGTAGGCTGTCTCCTGGCCGAGCGTTTCGAGCGCACGGCTGAACGCGTCAGCGCCGATGTATCCCCGCAGGTGACCGATGTGCAGGTCGCCGTTCGCGTAGGGCAACCCGCAGGTCACGACCGCGGGACGGTCCGTCGGAAAGTCGTCGTTGGTAGTGCTCATATGCGTGGTCAGTCGGTCGCGGGCGTAAAACCCGCCGGTTTCGATTTCTCGCCGGGGCGCGTTTCTTGTCACTCACAAGCAGCGAACACAGCCGGCGAACAGCTGAACTCGGGTACCCGGGTTTCGACGCCGCGAGAAGCCTGTATTCCGTATGACCGGTCGCGTTCGCGGCACTCCACCCGGAGACGGCGCTGTCGCTACATCCGCATGGGACGAGAACAGTCAGCGTCGACAGCACGCGTCGTCATTCGTACGCACACGTACGCAGTCGCGCTCTATAACGTTGACGTGTGCCGGACCGGTTCGATTCAGTATTCGGCCGTCTCCCGCCGCTCTCGTCACGACGGTCAGTCGCTACTCGAGTCGCCGGCACTGCCCGGTGTCGATCCGTTCCGGCAGGTCCGTGACTGGTCCGTCTCGGAGCCGCCGCTGTGGGGAGTCGAGTTCAGGTTCGCCCCTGCCGGTCCGGACTCCGCCGGGCGGGGGCTGGTTTCGGTTCCGGCTGTCCCTGGTTGGCCGCCGAGGTCGTCGAGGTCGGCGACGAACGCCTCGAGCATCTTGCGGGTCACGTGTGGCATGCAGACGATGCGGAGGTCGTCGGTGCCGGTTCGGGAGATGCGCCAGCCCGCGTCGCGAAGCGCCTCGAAGGTCGCGGCGGGAACGTCGGCCGCAACGAGTGGGAGTTCGGGGGTGACGACGTCGTAGCCTCGCGCCGTCAGCGCGTCGGCGAGCCACTCGGCGTTGGCCTGCGAGCGGGTATACTGCTCGCGATAGCCGGCGGGCCAGAGTTCGTCCATCGCGGCGACGGCGCTCGCAACGCCGGCTCCGGACCGCGTTCCTGTGAGCGTCGCCTGCGATGTCGATTCGAGGTAGGGCGTGTCGACGGCGAGTTCGTCGAGGAGAGTATCCTCCTGGACGAGCAGGCCGCCGGCGGGAACCGCGGCCTGGCCCATCTTGTGGGGGTCGATCGCCATGGTGTCGACGGATGCGTGGTCGAAGTTCCAGTCGTGGTCGGTAAACGGCAGGACGAACCCGCCCCAGGCGGCGTCGACGTGGAGCATGGCGTCGACGGACTGCGCTATGTCGCCGAGTTCGGGAATCGGATCGACGCGGCCGTACTCGGTGGTGCCGGCGACGCCGACGAGCAGGGCGGTGTCGTCGTCGGCGCAGGCGCGGACGGCGTCGAGGTCGGCCCGGTGATCGTCGTCGGTGGGGACGAGTTGGAGGTCGACCCCGAGCAGGGTGGCCGCCTTCTGAAAGCTAAAGTGGCCCGATTCTGGCATGACGACGGTGGGTGTCGCCATCTCGGCGCGTTCGCGGGCGATTCGGACGGCCTGGATGTTTGCTTCGGTCCCGCCGCTCGTGACGTATCCGGCTGGATCCGCGAGACCGGCGATTTCGCCAAGTCGCTCGATAGCCTCGTCTTCGAGCGCCGAAATAGCGGGGTACGTCCCGGGATCGCCGGGGTTCGTCGCGAGAAATCGTTCGGCCGCCTCGCGTGCGACCGGGTGGGGCTCCGTACACATCGACGAGAGCACCCGGTCGAACGCTTGGGGCTCGATTTGCATATCACGTACGTCGGCTGTCGGCGGTTTAGTAGTTGCGTTGTCGGATTTCGAACCCGTTCCGGGTCCGGGCGGTTATCGAACCGAATCCAGCAACAACTTCTGCTCGACGCGTTTGACCTCGTGCTGGACGTCGCGGACGGCGTCGATGTTCGCCGAGACCGAGTTGATGCCCTCGTTGACGAGGAACTGGACCATCTCGGGCTTGGAGCCGGCTTGCCCGCAGATGCTCGTATCGACATCGTGTTCGCGACACGTCTCGATCACGTCGCCGATCAGGCGCAGGACCGAGGGGTGGAGTTCATCGAAGCGATCGGCGACGTGTTCGTTGTTGCGGTCGACCGCGAGCGTGTACTGGGTGAGGTCGTTGGTGCCAAAGGAGGCGAAATCGATGCCCGCGTCGGCCATCTCCTCGACCGCCAGCGCGGACGCCGGCGTCTCGATCATCACGCCCCACTTGCGCTTCTCGGGATCAATGCCGGCCTTGGTCATGAGCCGCTTGGTCCGGTAGACGTCCTCGGCGTCGTTGACCAGCGGAAACATGATTTCGACGTTGTCGTAGCCCATCTCGTAGAGCCGACGGAACGCCTCGAGTTCGTGAGCGAACACGTCGGGGCGATCGAGCGAGCGCCGGATGCCCCGGTAGCCGAGCATCGGATTGTGTTCCTCGGGTTCGTCCGCGCCGCCCTCGAGCTGGCGGAACTCGTCGGTCGGCGCGTCGAGGGTTCGCACGCGAACCGGCCGCGGATAGAACTCGTCGGCGACGCCGCGGATGCCCTCGACGAGTTCAGTAATGTAGTCGTCCTCGCCGTGTTCCTCGATGAACTTCGCGGGCGTCTGGTTCAGCGAGAGGATCATGTGCTCCATGCGCAGGAGGCCGACGCCGTCGGCGCCGGTCGCGGCGGCGCGTTCGGCGGCTTCGGGGATGGAGACGTTGACCTTTACCTCGGTCGCGGTCATTGGTTTGACCGGTGATTGTGGCCGGACTTCCTCGACGGGTTCGGTCTCCTCTTCGGGTTCGACTTCCTGGCCTTCGAGAATCGCGCCCTTGTCGCCGTCTAAGGTGATGACGCGGCCGTCCTCGAGGACGGTCGTGGCGTTGGTCGTGCCGACGACGGCGGGGACGCCGAGTTCGCGCGAGACGATGGCGGCGTGGCTGGTCATGCCGCCCTCGTCGGTGACGATTCCTGCGGCGCGTTTCATCGCGGGGACCATGTCGGGCATGGTCATCTCGGTGACGATGATGTCGCCGTCGCTGACCTTGTCCAGGTCGTCGAGTTTCGTGACGATGCGAGCGGCTCCGCTGACCGTGCCGGGGCTCGATCCGAGGCCGTCGACGATGACGTCGCCGGTGCCAGCGTCCGCGGTCGAGTCGTCAGCGTCGCTGCCGCTGGCCGCCTGCACGCCGCCGCTGCCGTCGGTGAGACCCTGTGCTGCGTCGCTGCCGCCGGCACCCGAGCCCGTGGCGGCGTCGGCCGCGCTCTCGTCGTCGATCGTCGTGATCGGGCGCGACTGGAGCATGAAGACCTCGCCGTCGGCGATCGCCCACTCGACGTCCTGCGGATCGTCGTAGTGGTTCTCGACGCGTTCGCCGAGGTCGACGAGGGTATCGATCTCCGCATCGTCGATGACGCGGGCGTTTCGTTCGTCCTGGGGAACCTCCCGCTCGACGGTTTCGCCGGTTGCCTCGTCCTTGACGTGCATCACCTTCTTCTCGGCGACGGTGTAATCGACCGAGCGGTCGTCGCGGCTGACGATGTAGTTGTCCGGAGAGACAGCCCCGGAGACGACCGCCTCGCCGAGCCCCCAGGCGGCCTCGATGATCATCGTCGGATCGCCGGTCGAGGGGTGGCTGGTGAACATCACGCCGGACTTCTCGGCGTCGACCATCTGCTGGACGACGACCGCGATGTTGACCGCGGAATGGTCGAAGCCCTGCTCCTGGCGGTAGTAGATCGCCCGTTGCGTAAAGAGGGAGGCCCAACACTCCCGAACTCGTTCGAGCAGCGCCTCCTCGGTGACGTTGAGGAACGTCTCCTGCTGGCCCGCAAAGGAGGCGTCCGGAAGGTCTTCCGCCGTCGCGGAGGAGCGAACGGCGACGAAGGCGTCCCCGTCGCCGACCTCGTGGTAGGACTCGAGGATCTCCTCGCGCAGGTCCTCGGGGAACGGCGTCTCGAGGATGAGTTCCTGCGCGCGGTCGGCGGCGTCCGCGAGCGCGGCCGAATCCTCGACGTCGACATCGACCGCCGCGAACAGTTCCTCGTCGATGCCGGCCGCTTCGATGAACGACCGGTAGGTCCCGGCGGTGACGACGAAGCCCGGCGGTACGGGGAGCCCGGCTCCGGTAAGCTCGCCCAGAGAGGCGCCTTTGCCGCCGACCTTCTCGAGATCGCCGGCGTTGATTTCGTCCAGCCAGAGTACAGCCATCTGTAGTTGTGTGGACAGGGGACCCGATAAAGAAGGTTGCGAACGATCCGCACGATTCGCTACTCAGAACCGAATAAACACTTCCGCAGAGCGGCGAAATTCGCCGCGGCTTCCGTCAGCAAAGCGGACGGTTCAGGCCTCGAGAATCTCATCCTCGTCGTCGTCAGGAACGACAATCGAACCGTCGAGTACCGTTACACCTCGACCACCAACCCGGACTGTCGATCCGTCGAGTTCAGCGCGGACGTAGCCGGGGCGGTCGACGTAGTGACCTTGCTCGAGTCGGAGTTCCGCGGGCAGGTCGTCGTCGAACGCGCCGAAGCGATCGAGGTAGGCAGTGACAGCGCCGCTGGCCGTGCCGGTAACCGGGTCTTCGGGGACGCCGGCCCCGGGTGCGAACATTCGTCCGTGCAGCGTCGAGTCGGCGTCGAGCGCGTCGAAGGTGAAGAGATAGATGCCGGCCGCGCTGAACTCATCGGCGAGGTCTTCGATTGCGCCCATATCGGGCGTCGCGTTGCCGAGGTCCGAGAGGTACGTGATCGGGACGATCAGGAAGGGGAGGCCGGTCGAGGAGACGGCGAGCGGGATGTCGTCGCGCGCACCTTCGAGCGCGGCCTGTTCGACGCCGAGGGCGTCGGCGACGCGGTCGTATCCGGCGTCGACCTCGCGGATCTGGGGCGCATCCTGGGTCATCCAGACCGTCCCGTCGGCGTCGATGTCGATGTCGAGCACGCCGACGTTGGTTTCGAGCGTCGTCGTGCCGGACTCGAGGCCCTCGTCGTGGAGGTGAGCGAAACTGCCGATCGTGGCGTGCCCGCAGAGGTCGACCTCCTGGGTCGGCGTGAAGTACTGCACGCCGTAGTCGGCCTCGTCGCTTTCCTGTAGGAAGGCTGTTTCGCTGAGGGCCATCTCGTCCGCGATGGCCTGCATCTGGGCCGTCGAGAGGTCGTCCGCATCCGGCACGACGCCGGCGGGGTTGCCGGCCAGCGGTTCGTCGGTGAAGGCGTCGACCTGCAGGACGCGAGTCGTCCGCGCGCTCCCGGCGGAAGAATCGGTGGGCATATCCCGACATACGCTCGGGGAGTCTTCGATCTTTTGACTCGTCGTGCCGATATCGTCCTCGTCGTCCGTTCAGTCGCTCTCCGACGGTTCGACCTCCGAGTGAGGCGCGCTCGAATCGAGTTCAGTCGCCGACGCCTCGCTGCCGGCGTGGGTCCCGACCGGCGGCAGGTTAACTTCGGCCGCCAGGGAGGCGTCGAGATCCGTCTCGGTCTCGAGGTCGCTCATTTCGCCGGCTTCGCGCGCATCCTGATCGATGCGCATCGAACAGAACTCGACGCCGCACATCGAGCAAAAGCGCGCCTCCTTGTAGTTGTCGCCCGGCAGCGTTTGGTCGTGGTAGTCGCGCGCGCGGTCGGGATCGAGCGCGAGGCGGAACTGCTCGCGCCAGTCGAACTCGTACCGAGCCGTCGAGAGCGCATCGTCCCAGTCGCGAGCGCCCTCCCGACCGGTGCCGATATCGCCCGCGTGGGCGGCGATCCGGTACGCCGCCAGTCCCTCGCGAACGTCTTCCTCCTCGGGCAGCCCGAGGTGTTCTTTCGGCGTCACGTAACAGAGCATCGCCGCCCCGGCCTGGGCAGCCATCGCCGCGCCGATCGAACTCGTGATGTGGTCGTAGCCGGGGGCGATGTCGGTCACCAGCGGCCCGAGGACGTAGAAGGGCGCGCCGTCGCAGACCTCCTGCTGGCGCTCGACGTTCTCGGCGACCTTGTGCATCGGGATGTGGCCCGGTCCTTCGACCATCACCTGCACATCGTATTCCCAGGCGCGCCGGGTCAGGTCGCCGAGCGTGTCGAGTTCAGCGTACTGGGCCTCGTCGCAGGCGTCGGCGATACTGCCGGGGCGGAGGCTGTCTCCGAGGCTGAACGTCACGTCGTGTTCGGCGAAAATCTCGCAGATGTCGTCGTAGACCTGAAAGAGCGGGTTCTGCTCGCCGCGCTCTTCCATCCACTTCGCCATGATCGACCCGCCGCGGGAGACGATCCCGGTCGTGCGGCCGTCCGTCAGCGGCAGGTGTTCCGCCAGAATCCCGGCGTGGATCGTCATGTAATCGACGCCCTGTTTCGCCTGTTTTTCGATGACGTCGAGCAGCAACTCCGTCGTGATGTCTTCGGGGCTTCCGGCCCGCTTGACGGCCTCGTACAGCGGCACCGTCCCGATCGGGACCGGCGAGTGCTCGATTTGCATCTCCCGAATCTCGTCCAGATCGGTGCCCGTGCTGAGGTCCATCACCGTATCCGCGCCGTAGTGGACCGCCGTGTGGAGCTTCTCGAGTTCGGTGTCGCGGTCGCTCGTCGTCTCGCTGTTGCCGATGTTGGCGTTGACCTTCGTGGCGAACTCGCGGCCGATCGTCATCGGGTCGAGCGCGTCGTGGTGTCGGTTGGACGGGATCACGGCCTGTCCCTCGGCGACCTGCTGGCGGACGAACTCGGGATCGCGGTTCTCGCGGTCGGCGACGCGTTCCATCTCGTCGGTAATCGTTCCCTCACGGGCGGCTGCTAGCTGGGTGGATGGCATCGATAACTAGGTTGTACTATCGAGTTATAAATAACTGTCCCTCTCATCTGTCTGGTCGGTAGAGGATCTCTCTAGCAGATGTGTGTGATAATGGCGCGTCGAAACGTAAACGAGACAACCGACTAGTCGAGCGAGCCAACCGGACCGCCCCGAACGCGAAGCGACAGCGAGTCGTCGGTCTCGTCGGGTATCGAAACCGTGACCGTCGCCGCTGCTGTCCTCGTTTCGTTTTCCGCCTCGCGCTCCGTTTCTGGAACCGTCACTGTCGTTCGTTCTCCATCGATCGCGAGCCAGTAGGTTCCCGGCGCGGCGGTGATCGTGGCAGTCACGTCGACGGAGTCACCCGACCGGATTTTGCCGTCGAACGAGAGGGAGTCGAGCGTCGGCGACGGCGTCTCGACCGCCAGATCCACGTCGATGGTGTGGTCCATCGTCGTCGTGTAGACCGGCACGGACGCCGTCGGCTCCGGGCCAGTGCCGCTCTCGGATTCTTCGTCCGGTTCGGCGGTCAGCACCTCGACGCCGAGTTCAGTTTCGACGGCCGCGATCCGATTACAGATCGTCTGTTGGCTCGAGCCGGCAAAGAGCAGGCCGACGAGCGCGCCGTCGTCGAGGAAGACCGGCGAGCCGCTGTCGCCGGGTTCGGACAGCGGCCCGGCGACGAGTTGTTCGCGGAACAACGCGGGCTCTTGATCGCCGATATCCACGCGGACGCTCGCGCTCGTGGCTTCGAGTTCGGCGCTCGTGACGCCCGACGTGCGGCCCGTTTTCGTTACCGTTTCGCCCCGGAGATCGGCGTAGTCGTCCCGGTAGACGCCGGTCGGCCACGACTCGTCGAGTTCGTAGTACGTCGCCGTCTCCTGTGTCGGGTCGACCGAGCGGGCGGCGACGTCGACGCGCCCGTCGTCTTCGATCGGGACGTAGCCGACGAGTTCGCCGACCGCGTCGTCGTCGGCGGTGCCGCCGTCCTGCGGCGAGGGTTGGAGGATTAGCTCGCCGAATTCGGCTGCGTTCGAGCGGGCGTAGGTGTGGTTGTTCGCCAACCGGACGAGGTCGCCCGCGGCCACGTCTTCGCGCCAGCGCGCGGCCGACGCCTCCGGGTCGTCGACGCGGGCCGGATACGGCCCGGCGGTGGCGGCCGTCGAATTGGCGTTGATTTCGCTGACGCCACCGGGGACGGGCCGGTGGCGGTCCTGCCGACCAGGCGCGGCTTCGGGGACCGCTTCGATCGGTCCCGTCTCCGTCTCGGTGTTCGCGTCCATTGCGTCGAACCCTTCGCGCGTCTCGTCGTAGCCCGCGTCGACGACGGTCACGTCCACGTCGTCCCCGGCATCGGCCAGGCGGGTTTCCACGTCGTCCGCGGCGTCGAGCGCCGATTTCGGCCGCTTCTGCGAGACGAACACCGTGAGTTGCTCTGCGTCCTCGTCGTAGTCGACGCCGATCACGTTCTCACACTCGAGTAAGAACTCGTAGTCTGGTGTCGAGGGCATCGGTCATGTAACCGTTCGTGATACCGTTAGATATAGCTGGATATTATTACACAATTATCTAAGGCGGATAAACGAGGCGTCTTTCAGCCCACTTATAATGGTCGCCCCATTCTGTCCCGAGTAGGTGGCCACCAGATGTCCGATCTACCGGACGATTTCGACTGTACGATTACGAACTGGGAGTACATTTACAGCCTCTGTCGCGACGTCAGCGACGACGTTCGCCGCGACGAGTTCGAGCCGGATGTCATCGTCGCCCTCGCACGCGGTGGCTGGTTCGCGGGACGGTGTCTGTGCGACTTCCTCGGCCTGAACGACCTGACGAGCCTGAAGATGGAACACTACGTCGGGACGGCGGAGAAGTCGGGCGAGCCGACCGTCCGGTATCCGATGCCGGAAGGAAGCGTCGAAGGCAAGGACGTGTTGATCATCGACGATATCGCCGACACCGGCGGCTCGATCAAACGCGCATACGAGTACGTCGAGGACCGAAACGCCGGCGAGGTCCGCACTGCAACCCTGCAACTGCTCGGCACGAGCGAGTTCGAGCCGGACTACGTCGGCGAACAGCTCGAGACCTGGACCTGGGTCGTCTACCCCTGGAACTTCATCGAGGACATGATCGACCTGATCTCGAGTGCGATGGAGCAGGCCGACCAGGAGACGTTCTCGCAGGAGGAACTGCGCCACTATCTCACCGAGTTCCACGGGATCGAACGGATCGAGATGGAAATCGCCCAGCCGAACCGTCTCACGGAGGTTCTCTCGGAGATGGAACGTCGCGAACTGCTCGAAATGCGCGACCACGGGCAGTGGGCGCTTTGTAGCGATTCGTAGGGATTCGCCGACCGCCTCGATGTCTCCGATTGCAGTCACCAGCCCGGTGAGCCACACTCACGCTATCCGTACTGCAGTCCACTGACGGATACGCACTCACGTCAACGGATGGACGAGACGTGTCGTCCGCGACCGGGCGTGTGTTCGTGGCCGAGAACCACGCAGCTACCGTGTATCGCGATCAATATGACCAGCGCGAAGAACGGATCGAGCGGTACAGCCGCCGGAGAAAACGGAAACAGCAGGGTAGACAGCACCGGCAGGTACGCGACCGGCAGCACGACCGCGATCCAGAACGCAATCGCACGCACACCGGCGACGGCAGTTTCCTGCAGCCGCTTCCCGACGGAACGGTCCGTTGATTCGACGAGAGTCGACATCGATTACCACCTACCCAGGGTCACGCTACTCGCTGAACTCGCCGTCAGGGCACGCCATTCGCGTCGATATCGTCGCGAGTTCAATCGATCCCGTCGCGTCGAGTTCAGCTTGCGTCGTCGAGGTGTTACAATCGAAGTACGTCGCGCCGATGTGTTCGTGTTCGGTCGCGTCCGTTTCGAGGACGGTCACGTCGAGACTGTACTCGCCGCTCTCCGCGAGTTCGATCTCGGCGGTCGCACCCGGTTCGAGCGTGTACACGCCGTCGAAGGTCGGATCGGACGACTCGTCGAGCAGAATGTGCGTCGTCCAGGTCTGTGCTGTCGGGTTGTGAACGACGATTCCGTGTCGGGCGTCGGCCGATTCCTGGTCACCAGCGCCCGGCATGGCTCCGACGGTCGTCGAGTTCGTCTCGTCGCGTTCGATGGTCGTCGTTACGACTCCCTGGCAGGCCATGAGCGTGGAGACGACGGACGACTCGAGCGTGCCGTCGTCCTGCACGGCGACGGTCGCCGTCGTCGCGTTGCAGTCGAACTGATCGTGTCCGACGGTGACCGTTTCAGCCTGGTCGGCGTCCGGGAGGGTCGCGCGAACGGTGAACTCGTCGAGATCGGAGAGCGAGACGTGAACCGCCGCGTCCGCGCCGAGTTCAAACGATTCCTCGAGAACGGTCGTTCCGTTTCGCTCGATGACGAGCGCGGGCGTGTGCGTCTCGCTCGCTCGGTTCGTGAGGGCGACTTGCACCGGCTTCCGAAGGCCGCTGTCCGCGAGCGTCTCGTCACCGATGAGCCGATCCGCGGTCGCCCCGCTCTCGACGGTGGTGGGCGCGGACTCCGCCTGCGTCGCCAGCGACCGGGGGTCGTCTTCAGGTGTTGATTCCGATTCCGGGTTCGATTCCGACTCGGATCCCGGATCGGCCGTCGCGTCCGTTTCAGAGAGACAGCCAGCCGCTGCAGTCGTCATTCCGATACCGATCGATGCCAGAACGGTTCGTCGTTCCATACAGTCCCGTTCGGTGGGAGGTCCTTCCCACTATCCCAAACTCAAAGCCGTCTTTGAGTCCCGTTCGTCGCTCGAATTCTTCCGGTCACTCGCCGACAGCGGCTTGTCGCCGCGTCGCCGGTCGATACCGCATCCAGTACCAGTAGCCAACCCAACACCCGATCGCGAACAGTCCGGCCGCGAGCACGAACCCGCCGGGCCCGGTTGCGAACTCGAGAAGCGACTCGCGAAGCGTCGGCTCGGGTGGCTGTGCGGTACTGAGCAGCCTCGGCTGTGCCGGCCGGGGCGCGTTCCACCGCGTATGAACGAGCGCACTCACGAGACCCACGAACACGCTCGCACCGAGCACTCGCTGCAGTGCACCCGAAAGCGACGGCGTCGTCTGCTCGGCCCCAGTATACAGAACCAGCGGACCGTTCGCCGGCGCATAGACATCCATCTCCCGTCCCTGGCTCGAGTACCACGTCCCGGCAACGACGATCAGATCCGCTTCGACAAGCCGCTCGAGATGATAGCTGACGTTCTGCACCGAGGCGTCCATGCGATCGGCGATATCCGACGCCGTCTGTGGCTCCTCGTAGAGCATCGCGAGAATCGTCCGCGCCGTCGTCGACGAGACGGATGACAGTATGTGCTCGGCTTCCGTCTCGGTGAACTCGACGAGTTTCGGCTCGGTTTCGCGGTCGTCCAATGCCGATGATGGTTTCAGCGGAAAGAGAGAGCTCATCGTACCTACAGTCTCGTTTCCACCGGGGTGATATATTCGTACGTGAAACTCAAAGATTCCTTTGAGTTTGTGAACTCCAGCCAGTGCGACGGTTTCGATCGCCGAAGACGATCCGAATATGAACTCTCTGTCCAGTGCTGGGCGACACTCTCACCTATTCCGCGAACGATTCGGAATCCGGCGTGGGGTCGGGTTCTGCGTCCGTTTCCGCTGCTGTTCCCGCTTTCGATTCCGTCCCCGTTTCCGCTTCGCGTTCCGGGCCGACCGTCCCCGCCTCGCCTGCAGTCGCTGACGCGGCGTCCGTGGAGTCAGTTTCGCTCGTTTCGTCGACGATCGACTCCGTCCAGGTCCCGCGGGTAAACCACGCAGTCGCCGCGATCGCGCCGACGATGTCGCCGATAACGACACCGGCCCAGATGCCCGTCGGGCCCCAATCGAGGACGAAGGCAAGGATGTAGGTAACGGGGACGCGGACGGCCCACAGGCCGAAGACGGCGAACGCGAGTGCAGTCTTCGTGTTCCCCGCGCCGCGGAACGCACCCTGAACCACCTGCATGACGCCCATGAAGACGAATGCGACCGCGGAGAACCGCAGGTAGGTCACGCCGTAGTCGATCGTCGCCGCCCGTCCTTCCGCCTCCGCCATCAGGAACACCGAGACGAACGGTTCCGGCAGCAAGAACGCGAGCACGCCCGCCACGAACATGATCGATCCGATCACCCCCGCAGCGATCCAGACGGCCCGCTTTGCGCGATCCGCCATCCCTGCACCCAGGTTCTGGCCGACGATCGAGTCCGTCGCCTGCCCCATACCGAGCGCCGGCAGGAACGCGAGCGATACCAGTCGGTTCCCGAGCCCATAGGCGGTGACGACTTCGGACGGAAACGTGACGACGATCGCCATCATCGCAACCAGCGCAAGCGCCGTCATCGACTGCTCGAGAGCCGTCGGAACGCCCAATCGCGTAATCTCGCGAACATACTCGAGTCGCGGCCGAATATGCGACGCCTTGATCGCCGGTCCGGTGTCCGTATAGTACAGCAGGTAAAATCCGATGACCGTCGCAATAGCGCGCGAGATGACCGTCGCGACAGCCGCTCCCTGAACCTCGAGCCGCGGGAGCGGGCCGACGCCGAAGATAAGCAGCGGGTCGATTGCAACGTTGATGACGACGCTGATGAACATCACTCGCATCGGCGCGCGCGTGTTCCCGTAGCCGCGCATGAGCGCGACGAAGACGAAGAAGCCGAATACGGACGGTAATCCGAGGAAGAATACCTCCAGGTACTCCGCGGCGAGCGGGATGATCGCCGCCTCGGTGTCGGGATCGGACGGCAACGCGGCGAGCATCGGATCGCTCAGTAGATACCCGAGGATACCGAGTCCGACCGCGACAAGCGAAATAAACGACAGCGTTTGCCCGGCGATGATCCCGTCCTCGTCGCTGTCGGCCCCCGTGTGCTGGGCGATCAGGATCGCTCCGGCGGTCGTAAACCCGCTTCCGACCGCAATCAGCAAGAAGAGCAGCGGAAACGCGAGGCTCACCGCACCGACGGCGTCGGGCGAGAGCGTCCCGAGCCACAGCGTGTCGCCGACGTTGTAGGCGACCTGCAACAGTTGAATAACGACGAGCGGCCAGGCCAACCTGAACATCGGTCGGACGAGTTCACCTTCGGTAAGGGAGTTCTCGTCCGCCGTCGCGCCAGCGGACATATCCGCACAGTGTCGGGCGGCGTACTTGACCACTCGGGAGATGTGGTACCGTATTGCACTCGACGGTGAGAGCGCCGGGCATGTGTGCAACCGAGAATCCGGACCGTTTACGGTGCTCCTCCGACGATCCTCGGCCATGACGATCGGAGTTATCGGCGGCAGCGGTATCTACGAGGCGCTCCCGCTCGAGAACACGCGCACGGAGACCGTCACCACGCCCTACGGCGACCCCAGCGACGACGTGACGCTGGGTGAACTCGCCGGCAAGGAGGTGGCGTTCCTGCCGCGCCACGGTGAGGACCATCAGCACACGCCGACCGACGCGCAGTACCGGGCGAACATTTACGCCCTCAAATCGGTCGGCGTCGACCGCGTCATTTCGACGAACGCGGTCGGCAGCCTCCGCGAGGACCTGCCGCCCCAGACGCTCGTCGTTCCGGATCAGATCTTCGATCGGACGAAACACCGCTCGCCGACGTTCTTCGGCGACGGTATCGTCGTCCACATGGGCTTTGCCGAACCGTACTGTCCCGAGATGGTCGAGCACCTCGCCGATGCGGCCGCAGCGGTGGCCGATGCGGAGACGAAGACGGAGCGGGGTGGCACCTACGTCTGCATCGAGGGTCCACAGTACTCCACGCGAGCGGAGAGCGAGTTCTATCGCTCGCAGGGGTGGGACGTGGTCGGTATGACGACGATTCCGGAGGCCAAACTCGCCCGCGAGGCCGAACTGAGCTACGCGACGGTCGCGGGGATAACTGACTACGACGTCTGGAAGCAGGACAACGAGGTGACGCTCGAGGAAGTCCTCGAGAACGCCGCGGCGAATCAGGACTCGATCAACGCCGTGATCGAACGCGCGATTCGAACGATGCCCGAGGACTTCGAAAGCGACGCCTGGAGTGCACTCGAGGGGACGATCAACACGCCGACGGAGGCTATTCCCGACGAGACGCGCGAACGCGTGGATCTGCTGGCCGGTGAGTACCTCGACTAATACATCACTCACGCGATAAATATGTGTGGGTGACTATCACTCGAACCAAATATAATTGGCACACTGACTATCACCATTGAGAACATAGCATGAGATATGAGCCACGATTCCGAGTGCCGCTTTCGCCCGACAGACGGTTCGGCCAGTCAAGCGCATGCCAGTATGACAGCCACTCCGTCCGCCCCAGACCACTCGCTGCCGCTTGAGACCCCGCTTTCCCCTCGAAAGCGCGACACACTGCAATTCCTTCTCGATACTGACGGCCCCGTCACGATCCGTGCCGTAACGGACCACGTGGCAGCCACGGAACACGAAACCGCTCCAACATCCCTCTCCGCCGATCAGCGGCAACCGGTCTACGTCGCCCTCTACCAGTCGCTGCTCCCTGAACTCGACGACGCAGACATCGTCGAGTACAACAAAGCTCGCGGAACCGTTCGCTTGACGGCCGACCGCGCGGCTGTCGAGTCCGTCCTCGAGTTCACGGAGAGCGAGCCCGAGCCAACGAGCGCGGGACGGACGAGCAGACAGGGACTGCAACTGCGACCGAGAAAACGGCGGTGAACGCAGGCAATGAGTCGTCGAATATCGTCGCCGAGGGAACCGTGAGTCTATTCGGAATCGCATCGCTTGGATTGCTCGCGTCGCCCGCTCTTACGGCCAGCAGCACCGTCATTGCGACGGTCGCGCTGGCAGTGGCTGTCGTGAGTCAACTCGCTTGAACTGGGTCCGAGACTGGGGCCGGCACTGGCACTTCCGTACCGTTCACACGATGCCGTGTTTGCACTCGTTTTTCGCTGTCTCGAGTGGTCACGACAACGTTTCGGGACGGTATATCGTTATCTGTGGCATCAGACGGCAGTTCGAACCGAAGAGACCCGTGATCCCTAATCCCGCGACCCCGTATCTCGTGATCCAGTGATTACTCGGCGACTGCGTCGTTCGCTGGAACCGTCGTCGCATCCTGGATCCAGAGATCCCCGAAGAGTTCGTCCTGGTCGAGAGTCAGGCGGCCGCGGTGGGCGAGAAAGAGCAGCGCGAGGTACGTCATCACGCGCGAGCCGCCGGTTTCTGCGATCTCCGCGTACAGCACTTCGTCGCGCCCGCGCTCGTAGCGCGCGATGAGTTCAGTCTCGACGTTGTCGATGACGGTTTCGATGTCCTCCTCGTGGGTGGTATGGGTCACGTCGTCGCTGGTCGGCTCGTCGTCCACCCGGAAGTCATCGCCCGAGTGGTAGCTCAGTTCTTGGACCCCGCGGTCGTAGCCGTGCGGCGAGTCGCTGGTGTCGTAGCTGCGGGATTCTTTCCACCAGGTCCCCCGTTCTGCACTGCGGAGTTCGCGGACCAACTCGTCTAGCGTCTCGGGTTTCCCGCGGACGTGCTTGCGTTCGAGTCGGCGATCCATCTCGGCTTCGAGACTTTCGACGGGATCGAATCCGTCATCGGGCGCGTCGCCGCCGGCAGGATCGGGCGCACCGCCGCCCATCCCCCCCTCGTCGGCGAATGGTGCCTCCCACGGCGGGAGTTCGTCCTCCTCGGGCTCGTCCGTCGCGAAGAGTTCGTCGCTCTTCATCCGGAGCAGCACGCTCGCGTAGAACAGCGCCCGCCCCGAGGTCCGCAGGTCGGCGTCGTCGAGCGCCTCGAGAAACTTGTCCGTGACCTGGACCACGTCGATATCCCAGGGGTCGATGTCGCCGTTTTCGGCGAGTTGGACGAGGAGTTCGACGGGTTCGACTTCGTCTTCGCCGTCTTCGACGTCTTCGTCACCGGTGCCGGTACCGATATCGCTCTCGTCTCCGGCGGCCGCCCGCGAACCAGCGTCGTCGGGTTCGCTGAACTCGAGTACCGTGCCTCCTTCGCCTTGCGTATCGGTGGCTGCTCCGGGTCGTTCTCGGTCGTCGTGTCCGACGATCTGGAGGGGGATGTCGTCCTCGCCCTCATCCACATCCCCATCCTCATTCTCGTCCTCGTTGTCCGGTCCGTCGTCTCTCTCGGTGGCTGTCTCGTCCGTCGACGAGTCCCACGCTGGCGACGACTCTTCGGTTCCGTCACTATCTTGCGGGTCTCCTCGTTCCCCGCTCGCGGCTTCGTCGTTCGCATCTGTCGAGGGATCCTGCGTCATCTTCGGTTCCTCGGGCCCTCCTTAGTCATCAGCCGGTACCCCCTCACCCTCGCCTTCGCCTTCGCCCTCGCTCAAGTCGATCCCCGTCACCGCGCTGACGTTGTCGTCTTGCATCGTCACGCCGATCGCTCGCTGGGAGCGGTCGAGCATCGCCGAGCGATGGGAGACGACGACGAACTGGGCCTTTTCGGCGAGTTCTTCGACCATCTCGCCGATCCGCTCGGCGTTGACGGCGTCGAGGAAGGCGTCGACCTCGTCGAGCGCGTAGAACGGGGCCGGGTTGTGCCGCTGGATCGCGAAGATGAACGCCAGCGCGGTCAGGGATTTTTCTCCGCCGGACATCGCGTCCAGGCGCTGGATCGGCTTGTCGCCGGGCTGGGCCTTCATCGTCAGGCCGCCGTCGAACGGATCGTCCTCGTTCTCGAGGTGCAGCGTGCCGGTCCCTTCCGAGAGTTGTTCGAAAATCTCCGTAAACTGGGCGGAGATCGCGTCGTAGGCGTCCATAAACGTCTGTTTTTTCTGCGTTTCGTACTGTTCGATTCGGTCTCGAATCCCCGCCGCCTCCTCGACGAGCGTCGCTTTCCCGTCTTCGAGTTCGTCGAGATCGGTGCGGACCTCGTCGTACTCGTCGATTGCGAGCATGTTAACGGGCTCCATCGCCTCCATATCACCTTGGAGGAGGTCGATCATCTCGAGGACGGTCTCGTGGTCGGGGACGTCTTCGGGGTCGTAGTCGCCGACCTCGGCTTCGAGACTCTCGATTTCCCATTCGAGGTCGCTGACGCGCTCGCGTTTGTCTTCGAGTTTGCTCTCGACGGCGTTAACACGGTCCTGTTGCTGGTCGCGCTTCGTCCGGGCCTCCGAAAGGTCCTCTTTGAGGTCGCTGCGGTCGTCTTTCAGCTCGGCGAGTTCAGCCTCGAGTTCCTCGACGGCTTCGTGTTTCGCCTCCAGAGTCTCGCGTTTCTCGGCGATGGTTTCCTCGCAGTCTGCGATGCGATCTTCGTGTTCGGCCGTGCGGTTCTGGGCGGTCTCGATGTCGTCGTGGAGATCTTCGATGGCGTCTTCGGCGTACTCTTTCTCGAGTTCGAGTTCGTTGAGCGTGCCGTCGAGGTCGTCGATTTGGTCCTCGCGGTCGTCGATTTCGCTTTCGAGGGCTTCGATCTGGGCGGTGAGTTCTGGGATCTTCGAGTCTGCGAGTTCAGATTCGAGGTCGTCGATGTCGGCCTCGACGGCCTCGATGTCGGCTGTCTGCTCGTCAATCTCGCCGGCGATTTCGTTCATCCGCTCGTCGACGGATTCGCGCTCCTCGCGGAGGTCGTCGAGTTCGGCCTCGAGCGTTTCGATTTCGTTCTCGATGGACTCGCGGGTGGAATCGAGGGAGTCGAGTTCGCTCTCGATCGAGCGGACCTCGTCTGCGGCGTCGGTCTTGCGGTCGCGGGCGTCGTCGAGGCGGTCCTCGACGCCGCGCAGGTCCTCACGGAGGGACTCGCGTTCCTCCTGCAGGTCCGTGATCTGTTTGGCGACGCGCTCGAGTTGGCCTTCGCCGCCGCCGGTAAAGGAGTAGCGCGAGCCCTTCCGGGAGCCGCCGGTCATCGCGCCGCTTTTCTCGACCAAGTCGCCGTCGAGGGTGACCATCCGGTAATCGCCCATGTACGAGCGGGCGGTCTCGATGTCCTCGACGACGAGGGTGTCGCCGAGGACGTACGAGAAGACGCCGGCGAACTGGTCGTCGAAGTCGACGAGGTTGTACGCGAAGTCGACGACGCCGGGATCGCTTGGGGCGTTCGGAAGCCGGCGCTGGCTCATATCGGTCAGCGGCAGGAAGGTCGCCCGACCCGCATTGCGCGATTTCAGGTGTTCGATACACTGCTGGCCGACCACGTCGTCGTTGACGACCACGTTTGCGAGTCGGCCGCCCGCCGCCGTCTCGCAGGCCACGGCGAACTCGCCGGAGACGTTTCCTAACTGCGCCACCGCGCCGTGGACGCCGTTGATCCCCGAGTTCAGGATCGTGGTCACCGCGCGGCCGAACGAGGAGTCGCCGCTCTCGCCGGCGTTGGCTTCGAGTTCGGCGTACTCCTGTTGTTTCGCCTGTAGTTTGTCGTCGGTGTCGTCGATGTCGGCCTGAATACGGCGCTTCTCGTCTTTGAGGTCGTCGACGACTTCTGCGATGTTCGCACGATTCTTCGTCGCCTTCTCGAGTTCGCGTTCGAGGTCGCTGCGCCGGTTTTCGAGTTCGGGGAGGTCCTCGCGGCGCTCCTCGATCGTCGTCTCCTTCTCGCTGATCGTGTTCGACCGGCGGCGAGCTTCGTCGAGGAGTCGGTCCTGCTCGCGCTGGAGGTCGTTGCGCTCGGTCTTTGCGTCTTCGAGGTCGTCCTTTCGCGCCGCGAGATCGGCTTTGAGTTCGTCGAACTCGGTGTCGACGGCGTCGATTTCGGCCTCGAGTTCGTCGCGCTCGGCCTCGCGTTCCTGGATTTCGGTCTTGAGCGAGGCCTTTTCGAGTTTGTGCTCGCGCATTTCCTCGTCGAGTTCCTCGATCGTCTCCTGCTTGCGATCGATCTGGACGAAGGCTTCGCGCCGTTTCGATTCGGCCGCCTCGATTTGCTCCTCGCTGGCTTCAATTTTGTCCTCGAGCCGCGAGATGTCGCCTTTGATCTCCTCGATTTCGCTTTTAATCTGGAGCTGTTCGTCCTCGCCCTTGCGTTCGATTTCGGCGTTTAAGTCCTCGAGGTCCTCCTGGAGGCGGACGACTTTCCCCTGGCGCTCGTCGAGTTCGCGCTGGAGCTCCTCGAGGTCGGATTCGAGGTCGTCGACGGCTGCCGTGGCTGTCTCGAGTTCGGCGCGCTTTTCCTCGAGTTCGCTGGCCTTCTTGTAGCCATCGTACACCTCTTTCTCGCGGCGGAGTCGTCGGTAGCGCATGGCTTGCCGGCGCTCGTCGGCGAGCTGGTCGAGGCGGTCGCGCTTTTCCTCGATGCGGAGTTCGGCCTCGTCGATGCGTTCTTCGACGATATCGAGTTCCTCGAAGGCGTCCTCCTTCTTCGCGTCGAACTCGGCGACGCCGGCGATTTCGTCGATGATCTCCCGGCGGGCGTGGGGGGTCATGTTGATGATCTCGGTCACGTCGCCCTGCATGACGACGTTGTACCCCTCCGGCGTGACGCCGGCCTGGGCGAGCAGGTCCTGAATGTCCGAGAGGTTGACCGAGCGGTCGTTTACGTAGTAGTAGGAGTAGTAGTTGTCCTCGGTTTCCTTGACGCGGCGACGGATGCGGATTTCGTCGACATCGCCGATGTCCTCGCTACCCGCGGCGTTGACGACCTGTGACCGATCGAGCGTCGCGTCCGAGTTGTCGAGGATAACTTCGACGATGGCTTCGCGCGGCCCGTCGGAGTTCGACCCGTCCTCGTGGCCGGGGTTGTAGATGAGATCGGTGAGTTTCTCCGCGCGGATGCCGCGGGTCCGTGCGAGTCCGAGGGCGAAGAGAACGGCGTCGATGATGTTCGACTTTCCCGAGCCGTTCGGGCCCGTGACGACGGTGAAATCCTCGTAGAACGGAATTTTCGTCTTTCGACCGAAGCTCTTGAACTTGTCCAGAACGACTGCCTTGATATACATTCTCTTCTCGAGCCCTCCGTGCCGTCGGGGATTGCACTCGGGGCATCGTGGCGGACACCGGCCTGCGACGAGCCAGTCCGGTCCCCCGAATGCGAACCGCCGTGCAGTTATGCGACAATAATGTCGTCGCTACCTGAGTCTTCCGCTTCGTCGCCGGATTGGGCTTCGCTTTCCGTATCCGCATCGGCCGTCGCCTCTTCGACTTCCTCCGGAGCGGCTTCCGGGGTCTCCGAATCGCGGTCGGCGGCATCGGCACCGGTTCCGGCTTCGTTCTGGCGGCGCTCGGGAACGCGAGTCGGCGTCTCCGTATCGAGTTCGGCTTCGAGAACGCGGATGCGTTCTTTGGCTTCGATGAGTTCGTCGGTCAGGCCCTCGACGGTCGATTCGAGTTCTGCGACCGTTGATTCGAGCTGCTCGACGCGGTTGTTCGACATACGTTCTAGGGCTGTTGCCTGCCACATAAACGTACGTCAGACACACCTACCTGTTTTGGTACATACTGCCGCCGGCTATAGGAACACCTGAAACGGGTTACACACTGATCGTACAGCTCTCGTGTGATCAGGTGTGCACTAACTTGCAGTGGCTACTATCGGTCCTGCACTCTCTTTCGCACAGATCTGTCGGTAGATGGGACTTGGACGACAGAATACGCCACCACTGTCCGCGAGTCAGCGCGCTACGACCTGTTGTTTGATAGGGGGCTGACGCCAACCTGTGTGTGTCATCATCACCATGACTGCGAACACCAGCCTCGACGACGTTGACGAGATCGTCCACGAACCCAGCCAGGCGTTCGTCGAGTCGACGAACGTCGCCGAGTTCATGCGAACCCACGGGATCGAGGATTACGAGGCGTTGATCGAACGGACGACAACTGAACTCGAGGGCGTCGAGGCGTCGGGCGTCGACTGGTTCTGGGACGAAATCGTCGACTATCTGGATATCGAGTTCTACGAGGAGTACGAGACGGTCCGAGATGACAGTGAGGGGCCGCAGTTCACCGACTGGTATCCCGGCGGCGAACTGAACGTTGCGCACAACGTCGTCGACCGCCACGCCGCCGTCGACGAGGAGCGCCGCAACAAGGTTGCGACTATCTGGGAGGGGGAGGACGGGGAGGTTCGCGAAATCACGTACCACGAACTCCACCGGCAGTCGAACCAGGTGGCGAACGCGCTCGAAGCGCGGGGTATCGAGACGGGTGATACGGTCGGGCTCTACATGCCGATGGTACCGGAGGTCGTCTCGATCCTGTACGGCTGTTTCAAGGTCGGCGCGATCGCGGTGCCCATCTTCTCGGGCTTCGGCATCGACGCGGCGGCGACTCGGATCACCGATTCGGAGTGTTCGGTTCTCTTCACCGGCGACGGCTTCTACCGCCGCGGCGATCCGGTCTACCTCAAGTCAGGAGCCGACGAGGCGATCGAAGAGGCAGGTTACGTAGAGGACACGATCGTCTTCGACAGGCTCGGTTCCGGTGGGGACGAGGCGGAGCGCGAGATTCCCTGGAACGATGACCGCGACGAGTGGTGGGCCGAGGCCGTCGAAACCGCGGACGACGAGTTCGAAACGAAGTCGCTGCCCTCGGATCAGGAGTCAATGCTTCTCTACTCCTCGGGCACCACCGGGAAGCCGAAGGGGATCGTCCACACCCACGCCGGCGTGCAGGTCCAGTGCGCGAAGGAGGTCTCCTTCGGGATGGACCTCAAACCTGCGGACCGGTTCTTCTGGGTTTCGGACATCGGCTGGATGATGGGCCCCTGGACACTCATCGGGACGCACACCTTCGGCGGCACCGTCTTCATGTACGAGGGTGCGCCCGACTATCCCGAGCCGGATCGCTTCTGGGAGATGATCGACCGCCACAAGCTCACCCAGTTCGGTATTTCGCCGACTGCCATCCGAGCACTTCGTAAACACGGGGACGACTGGCTGGAGGGCCACGACCTCTCCTCGCTGCGCCTGCTCGGCTCGACCGGCGAACCCTGGGACCCCGAATCCTGGCAGTGGTTCTACGAAAACGTCGGCGGCGGCGAGTGCCCGATCATCAACATCTCCGGGGGCACCGAAATCTGCGGCTGTTTCCTGATGCCGATGCCGACCGAACCGCTCAAACCCTGCACGCTCGGCGGGCCGGGGATCGGCATGGACATCGACATCGTCAACTCCGCGGGCGAGTCGGTCGCGGACGACCACGAGCGCGGCTTCCTCGTCGCCAGCGACTCCTGTCCCTCCATGACCAAGTCCCTCTGGTCCGGCGACGAACGCTATCTCGAGGAGTACTGGTCGACCTTCGAGGACCCGGCACTGTGGGACCACGGCGACTGGGCCCAGAAAGACGAGGACGGCTTCTGGTTCCTCCACGGCCGCGCAGACGACGCGCTGAACGTCGCCGGTCGCAAGGTCGGCCCCGCCGAAGTGGAGGGCGCACTTATCGACCACGCGGCGGTCAACCAGGCCGCCGCCATCGGCGCGCCGGACGACACCACCGGCACCGCGGTCGTCGCCTACGCGATCCTCGCAGACGACATCGACGAAACCGACGCCCTTCGAGAGGAACTGCGCGCGCAGGTCGGCGAGGAACTGGGCAAGCCCTTCCGCCCCCGTGAGGTCCTGTTCGTCGACGAGTTCCCCAAGACGCAGTCGGGCAAGATCATCCGCCGCGCGATCGAAGCGACCTACACGGGCGAGGACCTCGGCGATATGAGCAGTATCGAAAATCCGGCGGCGCTCGATGAACTCGAGGCCGCCCGATAACGCACGCTGTTGAAACGTTACGTCTCGACTGAGCGGATCTCTGTCGGTAGGACGGTGTTTCCCAGGATTCTGAAAAAACCGGTATCGTCACGACGAGCCTTTGAATACGTGATTCAGGCCGTCCGTATCGAATTGGGGACCGCCGTTCACACGACGGCCTGCAATCATCGAGGTGAGCGACAGTATGGCCACGACAGCGGAGACGGAACCCGAGGCGAGCCGTCGACCTCGACGAGTTCGAGGGAGCGGACATCTATCAGGAACACGACGAACGGGCGCGAATACGCGGTTACTTCCCGCTAACGCCCGGAACGCCGAACGCGAGCGGCGTCGGTGCCGAGGAGTGGATGATCGTCTCTATCGAGATCGAGCCGGGAAACTACCTTCCGTCCCACTGGGATAGTAACGAGGAACTCCTCGTGGTGACCGGGGGCCGGGTTACGGCGACAATCGACGACGAGACGGTCGACCTGCACGCCGGACAGTGTGCGGTCGTCCCCGAAATAGAACCGCACGAACTTCGCAACGACGGCGACGAAACAGCGTCGATCATCGGATTCTTCCCGGGTACCGAACTGACCGCGACGTTCGACGACGTTTTGCAGCCGTTCGGCACTGCGGAGGTAACGCTCGGATCGGCACCGGCCGAGGATCGTCAAGAGCGAACCGACTAGCCGGTCCCGAGAACGCTCGGCCTGCGATACGCAGGTGCACCGTCTATTTTTGCGGATGCAAACCGTCGTCGACGGCGTCGGTACCGGTATAGCTAGGCACGATGGCCCGAGAGAAATCAGGGGAATGCGCGACGATGTGGCCGGTTCTATCGCGGCGACCGACTACTACGTCGTCGGCGTTACGCGCCGATCAGACCGTCGGAACGCCGAATAACAGCGAGAATACGGCGGCACCGATCAACAGAACGCCCACAGCGAACGCGACGCGCTCGCCGTCCGGCGTCAGGCGCTCGATCGAGACGACGAGCGTCAGGCTGACCATTACGAGGAAATTCATCGACCCGAGCGCGACCATCAGCGCGAACAGCGGCCAGGTGCACGCGACGCAGTTCGTCGCGTAGGAGATCCCCCTGCGAACCATCCGATTCACATTGGGACAGTGCGGAATCGACTGGCAGGACGCACACCGCGAGAGCACCCGGCGCTTGAACGGCGTTAGCTGGTAGCCGCCGGCGAACGCGAGCAGTCCGGCGACGGGGACCGTCCCCGCACCGAGCCCGAACGCGGACGCGGTCGAGAACTCGTGAATCGAGACGAGCAGTTCGACCGCGAGGGGCACTGCGCCGATCGCCGTCCAGACGAGACCGTAGCCGCCGAGGAACCCGGCGATCGACGGAACGGCGACGGACGGATTCTGACACACGTCATCGAGGTGCTGTCGAACGACCGGAATCAGCGACGGGAGCATCATCGCGAGCATCATCGTGCCCCACATGAGCAGGTACGCGACGGTACCCGAGAGCCCGTTTGCCGTTGCCATCGCTTCGGGGACGCCGGGGGCGGCCATCGGGACCGCGAGTTCAGCGGGAGCGGGACCGAGATTGGGAAGCCAGCCTTCGAAGAGGATGAGCCACAGGAGTGCCGAGAGCGAGAGGGTGGTGAGTTCGGCGATGGGGAGCGAGTCGGAGTCGATACGAGTGGTGAACGAGAGTGGATTGTCGGGGAGCATCGAGTGAACAGCAGGATAATCGGTGGATTCGGGATCGGATTTCGACGATAAAACGGTTCGTTACGACGGTATCGAACGGTGGCGGAAGGGACAGAAACGGTGGGGCTGTCATGCGGGTCGATCAGTTGGCGAGTGGGGGAGGGGGTGCAAGGGGTTGATGGGGTTGAAGGGGTTGTGAGCGGTGGTATGGGCCGGCGGGTGGCGCGTTAGTCCGTGGTGTCCGAACGGTCTCGGTGGCGCTCGAGAACGGTGCCGCCAGCACCGACGGCGATGTCGACGGGAACGGTCGCCAGTCCCTCGTCGTCCGACCGCTGGCGGGCGAGGGAGAGATCGAGGAGGGATTGTTCCGTCGGCGTGTCCCGTTCCTCCCAGCGGATGCTTTCGATGCGCTCGTAGACGCGCCCGCCGGTTGCGACGGCGACGGCAGTGTTGCTGCCTTCATCCACCTGGATGGACTGGAGCGCACCCTGTCCGACGTTGATCGGGGTCCAGTTCTCGCAGTGCGGGTCGTACCGATACGCGATGCCGTCGGCACCGGCGACGAAGACGGTTTCGTCGCCGGCCCAGATGTCGTAGAAGTCGACTTCGGCGTTGCGAACGCCGATTCGTTCCCACTCGCCGTTCGCGTCCGCGTAGTACGCGCCGCCGCTGGTGTCGATAGCGTAGAATCCGTCCGGGCCGGCGGTCAGGCCGGGTATCGTCGACCCGCCGCCGGGTTCGACGACATCGCCCCAGACCGGACAGCCGTCCTCGACGGTACAGTCGAGAACTTCGCCGGAGCCGTTCGCGATGCGGATGCGCTCCTCGCCGGTCGGCTCGGACACGGCGATTCCCTCCCAGGTACTCGTCTTTTCCCCCGGTGCCGAGTAGTCGCTCAAGTAGCCGTCGGCGACGTCGTAGTACCCGAGTGCACCGCTGTCACCGGCAAACCAGAGCCGACAGCCGTCGGCTGTTGCGTCGATCGTCCGCAGCGTGTTGTCCGCGACGCCCGGACCGCGCTCGATCAGTGTCTGCCACCCGTCGTCGCGTCGGTGCAGCAGGATGCCGCCCTCTCCACAGGCGTAGGCACCGTCCGCGCCGTGGACGACGCCGTGTAGCGTTCTCGAGGTCGGCGAGTCGGCTTCTTCCCAGTCGGCGGCCGCTTCGGCGTTCGACGGATCGGTCTCGCGACCGCCGTCCGACCGTGGTACAGCCTCGTCCTGGGATTCGAAGCTCGATGCGGAATCGGCGGCTTCCGACTCGGGGTCGGATCCGGAGTCAGAGTCAGGGCCGGAGTCGAAGTCAGAATCGGATTCGGAGTCGGCTGACGGGTCGATCTCGGGACTAATTTCGGTCAGCCATTCGATCGCGTCGCCGAGCGAGTCGTCGAGACGATCGATCATCGAACCACCTCGTGAGCCGAGACGAGCCGCGAGAGCCCGAGTTCGTACGCGCCGTCACGCCAGCCCACGTCGCGGCGCACACGATGGGCCCGAACGTCGGAAACGGCGTCGATAACCGCATACGAGAGTTCGTTCGCCATGCGCGTGTCGCTCATCTCGCTGCGGCCGACGTGACGACGCCATTCGAGGCTCGCGGCCGATAGTTTGCCGGCGAGCGACAGCACGGCCGGCACGACGGTGACATCCTGCTCCTCGAGAACGCGCTGCCCGCCGGCGGTCACCGCGCCGTACGCGCCTTCGACGACGAGATCCGCCCGAATCGTCTCTGCGTTTCTGGCGGTCACCGCCGTTCCTGATCCGGCGAGAACCAGCGCATCGACATCCGCTTCGAGGACGTTCTCGGTGCCGGTCATCGTGCCGCCGCTGAACTCGTCGATCGCACCCGGTCCGTCGAGGTAGCTGGGTGCGACGGTCGTATCGATGCCGTCGTCGGTAACGTCGTCGCCGTCACCGTCCTCGTCACCAGTCTCGTGCTCGAGCGTCTCGCTCTCCCCGTCACTATCGCCGTCGCCATCACCTTCGGCGTCGGCAGCAAGCCCGACATGATCGCTACACAGCGCGACGATCGTGCTGCCCCAACGGTCGAGCAAGCGTGCCGTCGTCGCACCGACGGTGCTGGTGCCGTACACGGCGACAGTTCCGTCCGACAGCGAGCGGCCGAGATCCGTCTCGAGTACATCTCGGACGACGTGGGCGACGCTGTGGCCGCCGGCACAGGTGAACTCTCGCGAGCCGCCGAGAACGGCCGGTTTTCCAGCGGCCGTCGCGGTGTGGGGGCCGTCGACGCGTTCGGCGACGGCATCGGCGGCGCGAGCCATGGTGCGTTCGTCGGTTCCCAGATCGGGAACGAGAACGTCGCTGTTCGGCCCGAGATCGGTGATTCGTCGCGCGTAGGAGCGCGTGAGCCTGGCGCGTTCGTCCCACGAGAGTGTTTCCGGATCGCAGTCGATGCCGCCCGCTGCGCCGCCGAACGGAACATCGGCGAGCGCGGCGGTTACGGCAGTTGCAACTCCGAGTCCGGCACAGTCGCCGATTGACAGCCCGGGGACGTAGCGGTGCGGGCCGATGTAGGGGCCACGAACGTCGTCGTGGCGAACGCGGTACCCTGCTCGAACGTCGATCGTCCCATCGTCGCGTTCGAACGGAATGGCGATTTGCTGGCGCTGGCGCGCATACAGGAGCCGCTGTTCGATGTCATCTGGGACCGAGAGACGGTGGGCGGCGGTTCGGAGGTGACTCCACGGAGCATCGAGTGCGGGAGCGGTTCGGCTGGTCGTGTCGGTTGAAGCATCGTGCGGAGTAGTCATCGGTTGTTTCGAGCAGTTGTTGTGCGTGCGTTGGTGGTGCGCTTGGTTCGACCGCGTCGACACAGCCAGTCTGCACAGCACCGACTGTTTCGATCGCGTGTGGCTGAATACCGGTTACCGGTCTGAATGCAGCCGTGTCTCAGTGTCTCTCAGTATCTCAGGTGTGGCAGTTACACATCCGCGTCAGGGATCACAGAAGAGACAGTGACGTTCCCACTCGTGGTGTTCTTCAAGTCGCCTGTTGGCGTGCGTGCTCGGCCGGTAGGCGTTGGTTCGTCCGTCGAGTGGGTGCTTTTCGACGTACCCCTCGTCGACGAGTTCACTGAGGTTCTGGTAGAGTCGGCCCTGGTTGATGTCCTCGTCGTAGTAGCAGTCGAGTTTGTCTTTGATCACGAGCCCGTGGGGGTTGCGTTCGGCCAGCAGTCGGATGACGAATAGCTGGTCGCGTTTGAACCCGGTCAGGTTCGTCAGTGGGCGAGGGGGTGTCGACCCGTCGATACTCGATTCGTGCTCGTCGGTGTCGTCGTGGTCGGTAGGGATGTTCCTACACATCGGTGCATCATCGGCGGGAAGACCGCCGAAGCTACGTGTGGGGGTCGAACCCACTCCCGGCCGAGTCCGGACGTAGCAAGGGCCGGATTAGGGACCGTGTTCTTTCCGGTGTTCTCGGTACAGGACGAGGACGAACGCCCCGAGCGGGAGGAGGCCGAGCAGAACGAGGAGCAGCCCTGCGATGAGAGCGGTGGGTAGCGATACGGTCAGGAAGTACAGCAGGACGGCGACTGCGCCGCCGAGCAGGAGGGTGACACTCGAGAACACGAGACCGAAGCTCAGTTTTCGCACGGTCCATTCGAGGTTCTGCGTTCGGCGGAGCTGGTCGATCAGGACGACGGCCGGTGGAATCGTCAGTGCGATCAATTGCAGGAGCATCAGTGCAACGTCGGTGCTTGTGGTGGATGCCATGGATTGTGGGTCAGAAGTCGGGATACCGATGCGCAGCGGGTGTGCTGTCTCGGTGGCTGGTGTGCTAACTGTGCGTCGTGAGAGCGGTTCGGGAAGGACGGATCGAGTCGCTGCGGTCACGAATGAGGGGGACGTCTGCTGTCGGTGTCGCGGGTTAATGGAGAGTCCAGCCGGCGTCTGGGCCAGGGCTGAATCGAGGTCAGCCCCGGGACCGCGGTCGCGACCCGGAATCGAGCCGGAACTGGGCCAGGATCGCGTCTGAATCAGCGCTAGCTACGGGGAGCTTCGATATCGAAGTTGGGTCCGATCGTCGTCGTAACGACCGCTTACTCGGCAGAGACACTACCATTCTCGCGCGTGTGACGGCTCGTCAGCGAGGTTCCACGGATCGTCGCCGGCGTGCTCGCCGACCCAGAGCGACCGACCGAGGTTGAGCAGGAAGACGAGCTGGCCCACGGCGATGACGTAGGCTCCGACGGTAGCAAGCTGGTGAATCGGCGCGAACGCGGGCGGGTAGGTCGCGATTCGTCGCGGTAACTCCGCGAAGCCGACGACGAAGAGCGCGCCGAAGGTCACGATGATTCCGACGATAGTGAGCCAGACGTGCAGGTGAGCGAGCGTCGGATCATACCACCGGCCGGTAAGCAGCGGAAACCAGTAGTACGCCCCGGCGACGAGCGTGAACGCGACGAACCCGACGAGCATCATGTGGAAGTGGGCGACGACGTAGTACGTCCCGTTGTAGAGGACGTTGATCGGAGCCACCGCGAGAAAGACGCCGGTCACGCCGCCGACGATGAAGAAAGCGATCGCTGCGATGGTCGCGATCATCGGCGCTGTGTGCTGGATTGCACCCCCCCACAGCGTGCCGAGCCACGTACAGAGCTTCGCCGAACTCGGGACGGCGACCGCCAGCGTCACGAACATAAACACGGCGCGGACGCTGACGCCCATCCCGGCCATGAACAGGTGGTGTCCCCAGACGGTAAACGAGAGGATGCCGATCGCAAACGTCGAGTAGACGACCGATCGGCGGCCGAACAGCCGCCGTCCGGCGAATCGCGGCAGCACGTGGCTAGCGATGCCCATCGGTGGCAACACCAGGATGTACACTAGCGGATGGGCGAAGAACCAGAACAGGTTCAACCAGACCATCGGGCCGCTCCGACCGACGAGGAGCCCGACCCCAGCCGCCCGTTCGAGGAGCAAGAGCGCAAGCGAACCGGCCAGAACCGGGAAGGCGACGACCGCCATCGCCGCGCTCGTCACCACCGTCCAGGTGAACGTGTCGACGTCGCTCCACGGAATCGTCCGACGGTGACAGACCGTGACGACGAGGTTCGCCGCGGTCAGCGACGTGCTGATCGCAACGAGCAGGAGGCCGGCGACCAGCGCGTCGACGGCGGGATTCGACGACGCGACGCTCATCGGCGGGTACAGCGTCCAGCCGATCGCGACGGGGTCGAGTCCCGCCACGTCGAGTGCACTGCCGATCGTTCCGGCCCGAACCAGTATCGCAGCCGGGATCTGCAACCAGAACGCCGTCGCAGCAAGGGCGGGAAACGCGGTTCGTTCGGCACGGATCAGCGCTGGAACCGTCGCGTACGCGTATCCCCATATCGCGGGAACCGCGAACAGGAACAACATCGTCAACCCGTGGGTCGTGAAGAGCGAACTGTAGACGTCGGCCGACCAGTGATCCAGCGTCGGCGTGACGAGCGTCGTCCGAAGGAGCACGGCGTCGAGGCCGCCCCAGAGCCCCATCACCAGCGCGAAGACGAGGAACCACCGTCCGAGTCGGACGTGGCCGACGGCGATCAATCGCCGGCCCGTTTCGACGGGCTCGCTTGTCGTTTCGAGTTCAGTGCCGTCAGCGTCGCCAGCGTCATCGTCGTCGGATGAGTGGGGTAGTGGCATGCTGGTCACCGTGTAAAGTCAGTGCAAGCGCTCGTCTCGGTTCGAACCGGTACTCGTACGATCAGTTGCTCCCTCGCTCGAAACTGAACGATCTGAGCAGTTCGCGAACCCCGAGCAGGGAGACGGTCGTCGCGACGGTAAACGCCGCAACGGGGTGGATCGCGTACAGGAGGCCGCCGACGAACGGGGCCGGGACGAGTGCGACCCGAACCGCCGTCAGGAGGGGCTCGGGCGGCGGGAGACCGAGTGCCGTCGCATCCGCGTCGGGGCTCACATCGTGGCTCGGCCGGGCGGTCGGTCCGACGGTCGGTCTGAGCGGTTCGATCGCGGTCCGACAGCCGAGCACGGCAAACAGGAGCGCAACGATGGCGACCGACGACGCCGCGACGAGGGCCATCGGAACCAGCGAGACGCTCGCGAGACCGAGGGCCAGGAGCCACCGTCGATCGACCGCCGAGACGAGCCACGGGGCGGCTATCGCGCCGAGAAGCGCTCCGCCGGCCTCCGCGAGGACGAACACGCCGAACAGCGCGGCTGGCATCAGCGACCGCCCGCCGACCGAGAGCGAAAGCGGCTGTTCCTCGACGAACAGCAACACCAGGTACGGCGTACTCCCCACGAGCGCCAGCCTGACGAGCGCGTCGCCGGTGATCGTCCAGCGCCGCCGGTCGGAGAGGGCCGCGATCGCCCGGCGAACCGACGCGATCGAATCGGGAACCCGGCCCCTCGCCGCACTCGGCGCTTCGGTGCGACCGACGAGCGGAAGCCGGTCGGTATCGCCGACGACCCCCCGCGTAATCGCCGCGACGAGCGTGATCGAAGCACCCGTGGCCGCGACGATCGAAAATCCGGTTTTGACGCCGCCGACGATCGCGATCGCTGCGGTCACGATCAGCGCGCCGGCACCGATCCCGAGCGCTCCGATAACGGTGCCCGCACGAGCGTCGTGGTCTCGATCGGCTCCCGACGGAGTGAACTCGTCGGCTTCAGTTCGGGTCGATCGCGTTTTTCGACCGACGATCCTGGTATCGATCGGCCAGAGGGTCCGCACCGGGCCGAAACTGTGCCAGGCCTGGAGGAGCACGACCCCGACTGCGAGCCATCCGAGCGCCGAAAGCGGCGTACCGAGGAGCGTATCGAGCGTCGGTGCGCCCGTCCAGACGAACAGTCCGAGGGTCGCAAACAGCACCGAGGCGACTGCGATCACCTGCGCCGGGAGGCTGCCGGTTTCGGCGTTTCTATCACCAGTTTCTGCTTCGTCACCCGAGTTCAGCCCGGTGGTCGCGGATGCCGTCACGACGACGGTCACGCCGAGACCGGTGCTGACGAGCAGTCCGGTGACGATCGGCCCGTAGCCGAGTGCCGACAGGAACTCGGGGAAGTAGCGTTCAGCGATGCGGATCAACCCGTGGCTCGTGACGAGGGTGACGAGCAGGACGATCCGAACGGGATCGAACCGTCCGCCGGGTGATGGCCGTGGCTGGGGCCGGGATCGGCTCCGGGATTGAGGCTGTGGTTGGGATGTCGTCATGGGTGGAAGCGACTTACTTCAGGCCTCGCGATTCGAGCGCGTACGCGACTCGTCTCACGAGGTCGTAGGCGTGATAGAGAACGCCCGCGACGTACGGTGCGATTCGGTTGCCGAGGCGGACGCGTTGGTCCGGCTCGAGGGCGACGTACACCTGCACGGCGAAGAGGGGGAGCGTAACGACGTTGAATAGGGACGTGTAGGCTCCAGGGACCGTCCCGCCGGACGTACCGGGTGACGGAACGAGACCGACTCCGGAAAAGACGAGTTCGACGAGGAAGCCGGCGATGACGGCGGCGGCGAAGAACGCGGCGAACATGACGCCGGCCATGCGGAGGCCGTAGTAGCGGTGGTACGTTCGGACCAGCGGGAGGATCAGCAGGTCGGCGAAGATGAACGCGAGGACGCCGCCGAACGAGACGCCGTTTTGCCAGAGGACGACGGCGAAGGGAATGTTGCCGACGGAGCAGAGAAACGTCAGCACGCCGACGATGGCTCCGAGCACGACGTTGGAGAAGAGGCGCGTGAGACTTCCCTCGGGACCGACGCCGAAGAGGGCGGTCCACCAGGTGTCGGGGACGAATGCGGCGAGGAGTCCGGCGAGGAGGAATCCGAAGAGGATGTCTCGCCAGAGCATGTCCCACTCGCTCATCGTGTTCGCGATCGCGCTTTGCCAGCGGTCGCCCGAGAGGAGTTCGGGGCCGGCGGTAACGGCCTCGCGGTCGTCGGCCGGGTCGTACGCGTTGAGACAGCCGCCACAGCAGAAGTATCGGCGCTCGCCGTCGAACGTTCGCGTGATCGTCTCCTCGTCGGTCGGCGGGGCGGCCATGCCGCAGGTCGCGCATTCGGTTTCGTCGAGCGCGCGAGCGTGGGCGCGTGCCCGTTCGATCCACGATGACGGGACGAACCGCCGGTAGACGATGCCGAGAACGACGACGGCGATTAGCCCGCCGGTGATCTCTGCGGCGGCAAACTGCCAGCCGAGCAACGTCAGGACGACGAGTGCGAGTTCGAGGACGAGATCCGTACTCGCAAACTGGAACGCTCCGAGGGTGGACGCGGCCGAGGCACCCTTGGTGAACAGCGACCGGGTCATCGCGACCGCGGAGAACGAGCAACTCGAGGAGGCCGTGCCGAAGACGGTCCCGTAGCCGATCTCCCGCCAGCCGTCGTCGCCGAGGTAGTCGGTGAGCTGATCCTCGTCGACGAACTCCTGGATGGCACCGGTGATCGTAAAGCCGAGGACGAGCGCCCACCAGGTATCCCAGGCCATCTCGAGTGCGATGACCAGGGCCGTCACGAGCTGGATCAGGAGGGCACCGAGCAGCCCGGCGAGCCTGGCCGCGAGGTCGAGTCCGCCGCCGGTGACCGGTCCGAAGACGAAGCCGAGTTCAGCCGAGAGGGCGATAGCGATGGTGTTGGTGGTGGTGACGGTGGTGATGGTGGCCGACCCGGATTCGAGGTGGCTCTGGACGAGTAGCAATCGGAGCAACGAGACGAACTGGTGGCCGGACACGGGCCAGAGACTGGCCTGGTCGGTGAGCAGGTGTATCTCTGAGAGCATGGCTGGGTGAACTCGGTGTCGAGGCGGTGGCTTGTCGGTGTGCGGTGAGCGGTGACGGGGAATCGGCACCGGTCAAGCAGGGAGCGACGCGCGAAGGAGGGGACCGGATACCGGGACGGGGAAGTGAGGATAGTGGCGGCTGTGTCGGTTGGCCAGGAGGTCATCCACGCCGGCGACGGTGGCGTGTCGTCCGGGCTACTAACAGTTATAGCCAGAAGTTGTGACCACATAAATATGGGCAAAACCTAGAGAATATAGACCAACGCGGCGTGAGCGGATCGAACCGGACTACCGCGGCGGTCGGTGACAGGTGTCGGGCAGGCATCCTGTCGGCCAACCGTCGGTGAAACCGCGATCCGAACTCGCTGTCGTCGAGTGGGGGCCGTTGCGCCCACGCTGCAATGAGAGTACCACCTGCAACGAGTCACCCACCGATCGCAGAGCCATCGTGCGATCGGGCGTGTATCGACTCGCAACGGCGACGGGAGCGGTGCCCGGCGGTATCAGCGAGCGAGTAATCCGACGCTCCGATGGCGGTTGTATAGGTATGCCGAACAGACAGTGACCGTCGACAGCAGGAAGCCGAGGACGGTGATCGCAATCGCGATTCCGAACCCGGCCGCCAGTCCGGAGAGAACGCCGAGGAGCAGCGGAACGGCGACGGCTGCACCGACGTAGATTTGCCGATCGGGGTCCCACGCATCGGTTTCGGTCGCAACGAACTCGGCGTCCCGCCAGATCGCCGGCAGCGTGATGGCACTTGCGGCGACGATGACGATCAGGAGTGCGATACTGCCGACACTCGAGGCCAGTACCGAGCCGCCGCCGGTGAGGCGGGCGAGCGAGATGATCCCGAGCAGACTCAATACGGGGTAGCCGATCAGTATGTACCAGTACCACGGTGCTAAATCGGTCGAATCGACGGCTGGAAGATCACCACGTGACATGGTGCAATCGTCGTAGTAGCCAGGCACGGATAAGGTATCAACAAACATTAGAAATCTATGGAAAACATCTGTAACACGTTTCTAGAGTAGTATATGGGTCGCTCTATTTATTTTAGATACTCTCACTACTGTGTCATTTTATCCCGCTGGCACCGCTACGCTGAGGTAGCCGGTCGGACCGGTGCCCGGTTCGGCCGTCCCAACAACTAACAAATGATTGGTGAACACGCATTCTGTCCGACCAGCGGTGCGTCTCTCTCGCAAGAGCGCCATTACGACGACCGCGGCCGTCCGGAACGCGCTCCGGAGGCTGACGGCTGTTCGCAGAACATCGCTCTCGAGACGCCACTGACGACGGGAAAGCGACGGTCGTCGAAGCGAGCACTGCTGACGTACTTCCGGCGTTGTCACCAACGACACGCCGTCTCGGACGACGAACTGTACGCCCGCGCTGCGGTCACGCTCATGCGATTGAAACGGACGGCGTCGGGCCGAGGTGAGCGCGACGTCATCGTCTGGTACGCACTCGGCGAACGACTCGCTCGTGACGAGTTCGCCGTCGAGTGGATGACCAGCCACGTCGAGCCGCGGTGTCAGAACTGCGGTGGCCGCCTGACGTACCTCGACGGAGCGAACGGATTGATCGGCCGCTGTGGGACCTCGTGTACGGACACTGGTCGGGACCAACTCGCGGTGATCCGCCATCTCGTCCGCTCGCTTTTCAATCGAACGTTTCCCACCTATTCACTGTCAGAGACTGATGCACTCGCGCTACTGTGATCGATCGCGACGGCGTTCGACGATCATCGCCGAGACGAACGTGGCGGTCGAATATGCGGCTCCTGACGGTACTCGCAGACACGCAGCCGAGTATCGACGAGGCGATGGCCGTCCTCGAGTCCCACGACCTCACGTACAGCCTCACCGATCATTCCGACGGCGAGCACTGGACGCTTACCGTTCCGGTCCCTGCACACGCGGTCGAACCGGTCGAAGACCAACTGGAGGCGATCACCGGGAACGTTACCGTCATCGTCGAAGCGCCGATGGCGATCCTCGAAACCGGCAGCGACTCCGCGCGAAATCGGTCCAACCGACGGCCCGAATGGCTCTCGTTCGAGCGCGTCTCCAGAAGCGAATTGCGGTCGAAAGCCCGCTCGCAGCTCCCCTCGTTCATCATCTTCGCCACGATGACGGCGATCAGCAGCGTCGTCGCAACCACCGGCGTCCTCCTGAACTCGCTGCCCGTTCTCGTCGGCTCGATGGTCATCGCCCCGCTGCTCGGCCCGGCAATGGCCGCAAGCGTTGCGACGGTCCTCGACGACCGACCGCTGTTCGTCCGCGGCGTCAAACTCCAACTGCTCGGCATCGTCGTCGCCCTCGTCAGCGCCCTGTCCTTCGCGGCGTTCGCACGCACGTCGACGATCATCTCCTCCGTCGTCGATCTCGAGGCGAGCCTCGGACTCGGCAGCCACGGCTTACCGCCATCCCTGCTCGTCACCGTCGCCATCTGCTCCGGCGTCGCCGGCGGGCTCGGCATGGCAACCACGGGCATTACGGACCTGATCGGGGTGATGATCGCCGCCGCACTCATGCCGCCGATCGGCGTCATCGGCGTCGGCGTCGCCTGGGGCGCACCCGAAGCGACGCTCGGGTCGTTCGTCGTCGTCGCCGTCAACCTCATCGCGATCAACGTCGGGTCGATCGCAACGCTCTGGACCGTCGGCTTTCATCCGTCGGATCGCGCCCGTATCAGGACGACGCGAAGCGCCATCCTGCGACGCGTCGCCGTACTGATCATCCTGCTCGTCCTTGCACTCCGCCTGCTCGAACTCGTCTCGGCCCTCCTCTGATCCGCCGACTGCGACCAGCCGCTGGACGATCCCAGCACCACACGAGCTCACTCCCCACCCCATGACTGACGATTCCTCATCGCCCGACCCAGACCCGGACACTGCGACCTCGCAAACGCCCCCCGACACGGCACAGGACTCGACTGAACTCGGTGCGCCCGACCACGGCAATTCCGAGACGGCCGGCGAAACCGTCCACGATGACGCCGACACAACCGTCGACACAACCGCCGACGCTCCCGCTGACGACTCGACGCCACCCTCCCAGCGGTCGCACTCCGAGTCGGATCGTTCCGGTGACGAGCAGTCATCGCTCGGTCTCTCCCTCGCGGTCTACATCGTTCGGCTGACCGTCGCCGGACTCCTCGTCGGTGGACGTTTGCTCTGGGTCGGCGCTCGAATCGGCATCCAGCTGCTCACCGAAACGAAATCCCGCCGCGACAGCCACCGCTGGCTCTTACTCGAGGGCGACCGTCGCGTGATCGTCGGCGGCTTCGTCGCCGGTATCTTCGTCATCGCACTCCTGCTCGGGGTGAGCGACGTCATCGGCGTCCGCGAGAGCCGATTCGTAACGACGATGTTTAGCACGATGATCGCGGGCCTGTTCTCGTTCATCCCGATCGTCGTCGCGGTCAACCAGTTGATCATCTCGCGGCTGTTCGGCACGCCGGACCGACTGACGGATCGCATCGACGGCGTCCAGGAGTTTCGCGCGCGTATCGAGCAACAGACGGAAGGGGATGGCGTGAGCCCGACCAACCCCGCACCGTTTCTCGCCCGCCTGGCCGGAACGCTCGGCAGCCGCGCCGACGCGCTCGTCTCGGAGTGCGAACGCGACGGGGAAGCCGCGTCCGAGTCAACGGTCGACGACCAAACCGCGGGCTGTTCGATGGACGCCTTCGAGTCCATTCGACGCTTCGCATCGCAAACCCGCGACCACACGCGTGAACTCTCGTCGACGCTTACCGGCAGGACGGACTCCGTCTTCGCTGTCGTCTTGCCGACGATCGATCACGACTACGCGGGTGCCGCCACCGAGGCACGGCGGTTTCGGCGACGGTTCGACGACGAACTGTCCGACCGGGCGTCGGAACTGCTCTCCGAACTCCGGGAACTGTTCGTCGCTGCGGACGCCACGCGACAGTACTTCACGACGATCTACCTCCAGCGCGACCTCGCGCGACTGTCGCGGTGGATCACCTACAGCGGCACTGCGGCGCTGTTGCTCTCAACCCTGGTCATTATGATCTACGCGAGTGGCTATCCGCCGGTCGCCCACGAGGGCCCGCTGCTCGTCCTCGTGAGCCTCGCGCTCGCGGTCGCGTTCAGTCCGCTCGGCGTCCTCTTCGCGTACGTCGTTCGTATCTCCGCGGTCCTCAAACGTACGTCCGCCCCCGGCGCGTTCACGCCGTCGTCCCCGCCGAGCCGCCCATCCGAAGCCGGGATCGAAACCGCCGACAGCGAACCGGCAGCGACCGCTCCGGACCAGCGGCTGAACAACGGCCCGTCGAGCACCCGAGTTCAAGAGCAGGAACGGGAGGACGAGACCGATGGCGATGGGGCGTGATCGAATCCATCGGCGGACCGTCCTCACCGCGATCGGCGTGGCCGCGGTTTCAGTCTCGGCGTCGCTGGCCGGCTGCGGCGAGACGACCGCCGAGTGGACGCCGGCCACCGTTCCGACCGACGCGACGCTGTACGACGTCGGAACGACGGCGACTGGCGCTGTCGCCGTCGGCGAGGACGGAATCGTCCTGACTCGAGGCGACGAGTCGTGGACCGTCGCACTGCCGAACGGCCCCGGCGGGACGGCCGATACGCTTCGTTCGCTCGCGGTGACGAACAACGGCCGCGCGGTCTGGGCCGCCGGCGACAGCGGTGCGCTCGGCCTCTACGACGTCGTCGCCGATCAGGCTGTGGACTTCTCGGCACCGAAGGAGATGACGTCCTCCTGGACGGCGGTCGCCGTCGCCGGTCTCGCCGGCGAAGAACGGATTACGGCGCTCAACGGCTCGGGTGAACTCCTCCACGGGCAACGCGACGGCACGTCGGTCGAGTGGGCCGAGGTGATCGAACCCGGCACCGGTTCGAGCGTCACCGATGTCGCTATCACGCCGCTGTCGTACGTCTACACCGTCGACACGGACGGCGGTGCGTTCGAATCGCGGGACGGCGGCGATACCTGGACGCGTATCGGAATCGATGCGGCGGCCGTCGATTTCGATGCCGTCGCCGCGGTCGATTCCGGGGCGGTCTCCGTCGCCGGCGGCGACGGCACCGTCTGGAACTACAACGGCGTCGGCTGGTCGCGCGCGTCACTCGCCGAAACGGCGATTACAGCACTGGTCCGGAACCGCTACGACGCGCTGGCGATCGCCTCCTCCGGCGACCTCTTCGAGCGCGATTTCGACGGTTGGACGACGCAAACGACGCTCCCGGCCCAAAACGATCCGCTCGCGATCACGCTCGGCACGTCTCGCGCCCCCGAACTCGTCGTCGGCGAGTCAGGGATGGTGATCGAGCGGCAGTACTGACCGTCGGCCGACCGGCACTCGCACCTGTGGCCCGGGTCGCAACTGCAGCCACAAACGACCCCCGCGAGGATACGATCCCGTTACGCTTTACCCCCACCGGGCCGAATCGTGGCTCAATGACTGCCCAAACCGTCCAGCAGGGCGACCTCGTGACCGTCATCGGGCTCGAGGTCCACGTCCAGCTGGAGACCGACACGAAGATCTTCTGTGGCTGCTCGACGGACCAGACCGACGAGCCGAACGAGAACGTCTGCCCCGTCTGTCTCGGCCTCCCGGGCGCGCTGCCGGTGCTGAACGAAGGAGCCGTCGAAGCCGCCGTCAAGGTCGGTAAGGCCATCGACGCCGACATCCCCGAAGAAACCCGCTTTCACCGCAAGAACTACTACTACCCCGACCTGCCCAAGAACTTCCAGATCACGCAGTACGACGACCCCATCTGCGCCGACGGCGAACTCGAAGTCGCTGTCGAGGGCGACCGCCGCACGATCGCCATCGAGCGCGCCCACCTGGAGGAAGACCCCGGCAGCCTCCAGCACGTCGGCGGCGGCATCGACACCGCCGACTACACGCTGGTCGACTACAATCGCGCCGGCACGCCGCTCATGGAGGTCGTCACCGCCCCCGACTTCCGCAGCCCGAGCGAAGTCCGCGCCTTCCTCGCCGAACTCGAGGAAGTGCTCGAGTACCTGGGCGTCTTCGACGCCGAGCGCGACGGCAGCCTGCGTATCGACGCGAACCTCTCGATCATCCCCGCGGACGAAATCGCCGGCGACGGCATCAACGAGATCGGCGCGGACGCACTCGCCGCCGCCAACCGCACCGAAGTCAAGAACATCTCGAGTCACAAGGGCGCGGAGAAAGCACTCGCGTACGAGGAGACCCGCCAGAAGAACGCCATCCAGCGCGGCCGCGCGGTCGAACAGGAAACTCGACACTGGGACGAATCCCGCGGCATCACGGTCTCGATGCGCTCGAAGGAAGAAGAGAAAGATTACCGATACTTCGAGGAAGCCGACCTGCCGCCGCTTCGCGTCTCCCACTGGAAGGACGAACTCTCGATTCCGGAACTCCCCTCGGCCCGCCGCGAGCGCTTCCAGGACGAGTTCAGTCTGAGCGAGGAGGCCGCCTCGAAACTGACATCCACGAAGCAGGTTGCCGACTTCTACGAGGACGTGGCCAGCGAGTTCGATCCCGACCTCGCGGCGACCTGGGTCGCGGACAACCTGCTCGGCGAACTCAACTACCGCGACATGGAAATCACCGACCTCGAAGGTCGGTTCGACGAGGTCACCCGCCTCGTTGAACTCGTCGCGACGGACGAGATCACGGCGAAGAACGCCCGCGAGACCGTCCTCCGGTCGATGCTCGACGACGGCCGCACGCCGGACGAAGTCGTCGCCGAGGAGGGACTCGGCAAGACCGGCGAGGACGAAGTACAACAGGCCGTGGTCGAAGCCATCGACGAGAACCCCGGTGCGGTCGAGGACTACGAATCCGGCGACGACGGCGCGATCAACTTCCTCGTCGGCCAGGTCATGCAAAAGACCGGCGGCAGCGCTGACCCCGGCGATGTGAATCAGTTGCTCCGGACTGAACTCGAGAGCTAACGGGTTTTTCACTCGTTCGCTCAGTTTCACACAGACTCGCGTCCACGCTCGCTTTCACTCAGCCGCTCACTCACGTTCAGACTTACGCTCGCGCTCACCCACATTCCCACCCGCATTCACTCTTCCTCAGCCGCTCACTCTCTCACTCACCACCGTCGATCCCCGCGCGTCGTTCCGGTACCCAGTGAGTTATTATCGCTCGACGGATGCATCTCGGTATGGACCGTATTTCGCTGGGTAACGACGAGTTCGAGGGACACAACAATTCCTACGTGCTCGAGGACCCGGACGGCGACGAACTCGCACTCGTCGATACGGGCGTTGCGACCCCCGACGTTCGAGCGGACCTCCGAGCAGGACTCGCGGACCGCGGCTACGAGTTCGCCGACGTCGACGCGATCGTCCTGACACACTTTCACGTCGACCACGCCGGCCTCGCCGGCGAGATTCAAGAGGCGAGCGGGGCGACGGTCTACGTCCACGAGGCCGACGCGCCGCTGGTCGAACAGGACCCCGAGGAGACTGCTGCGCTTCACGAACGCCGACGGGCGTCCCTCGACGAGTGGGGCGTTCCCGAGGGCCCGAAATCGGAACTGCTCGAGTTCGTCGACGCCTCCTCGCGGCTCGAGGGCGAACCGGTCGACACGACGCCGATCGAGGACGGCGACGCGATAGAGGTCGGCGGTCGCACGCTGGAAGCGGTACACGCACCCGGCCACGCGGCGGGTCTCTGTTGCTTCGAACTCGTGGACGGGCCGGAAACGGCGGACGACGACACAGCATTCGTCGGCGACGCCCTCCTGCCGGTCTACACGCCGAACGTCGGCGGGGCTGACGTCCGCGTCGAGCGGCCGCTCGAAGAGTATCTCACGACGCTGCGAACGATTGCGGATCGCGACTACGACCGCGTCTGGCCCGGCCACCGGGACCCGATTCCGGACCCGAGCGATCGCGCGATGACCATCGTCGACCACCACCGGGAGCGGACGGAAAACGTCCTCGACGTGCTCGCGGACCACGGCCCGGCGAACCCCTGGACCGTCAGCGCGCACCTCTTTGGCGACCTCGAAGGGATCCACATCGTCCACGGCCCCGGCGAAGCCTACGCCCACCTCGATCACCTCCGCCACGAGGGCATCGTCGAGTTCGACGACGGGGAGTACCGCCTCCTCGAAGACGCCGGTGAACTCGATCTCGACCACGTCGTCGCGGCCGACGACTGAGTGGTCTGCTGTACCGAGTTCACGGCACAACCGCAGGACAGGTCACGGTTATGCTGGAATTGGCTGACAGCAGTCCGTACGAATGGGAATCGACGAATGCGGTACGAGTACTGGTCCCGGAGTCGCTGTGAATGCCGGCCGTACTGCTACCCGTTTCGGCGTTAATTGGTTCGTATGGTCAAACCATCGACGATCTTGATCCTTCTCGGGATCGTCCTCATCATCGCACCGATTCCGCCGATCGGGATGATTCTCGGCCCGATCGCGCTCGTGCTGGGAATCGTGCTTCGGATACTGACGGATCTGTGACCGCGAGTTCGGAACGCTATAACAGCTGTCGGCACTCGCCGAGCGGCGGGAACCACAGCGGTTCTTCGGCCACGGCGTCCCAGACGATCGGATGGAACGCGTCCGCGTCGGTGACCAGCGGCGACTGAAAGTCCCGAGCGGACATGCTATTCACCGTCGCTCCGGCGGCGAGTTCAGTAAACGCCGGCACCACGAGTACGTCCGCCCCCTCGTAGGCCCCGGGACCGAAGAGAAAACAGGGGCGTTTGCGGCCCTCGATCGAGAGAGCAGGGTGGTCGTGACCGACGACGTACAGGGAGGCGTCGAGAGTTGGCGGTTCGTGGCCGTGACAGACGACCACGCTCTCTTGGGCTTCGCTCTTACACTCACTCTCGTTCTCATTCTCATTCTCATTCTCGTTCTTACTCGCGGGCGGGAGTCGGCACGCCGCCCTCGTCTCCCCGTCGAACACCGACGAGAGCATCGCGTCGTGGTTGCCGGGTGTCACGACAAGCGATGCGCCGGCATCGGCGACCGTCGACTCGAGCGCAGCCAGCGCGTCCGTGACTCCGCGGGGAACGCGATCGAACGCGTGCAGCAGGTCGCCGGCGACGACGACGGTCGCCGGCCCCAGCTCCGCGAGCAGGGTTCGAAGGCGCGCTCGTGAACTCGCGTTCGTGCTGTCGGCGATCGGAGCGTCGACGGCGGAGGCGGTGCCGCGGCCGAGGTGGAGATCCGCGACGACGAGCGTTGCCGAGTCGGGAACGAAGGCGGCGCGCGAGCGGAGAACGAACGGAACGTCGGGTGGGCGTGGAGTCACTGTTTCGCTACTGTTCGAGGGCGCTCGGCGCGTACGCGGGCCGCCGATCCTCGACGTCGAGGGCTTCGAAGAGGTCGTACTCGGTACCGGTCAGGATGTAGAGCACATCTTCCAGGGGCGCGAGCACCTCGGGAACGAGTCTAACGACGATGTAGGTGATCCCGAGGAGGGCGACGATCGACAGCGACTGGGCGATGTAATTGTGGGAGACGAGAAACGAGACGCGGTCGGGTTCGGCACCCATGTAGGTCGTCAGCAACGAGACCAGCGGCTCCTGCTGGAACCAGCCCCACGGCGAGGCCAGGCCGATGAAGATGTTTCGTCCGAGATTCAAGATCCAGATGACGCCGATCGCCACGGCGAACGCCGAGACCTTGCGCTTTAGCGGTGCCGTCACCGACGCGATCAGCCCGCCGAAGATTGCCATGCTCCCGATTCCGGTACAGGAGAGGACGATGTAGGTCGTCCGGCCGGTCACCGTCTCGGACGGATCGAAGGCGAACTTGCTCTGGTAGCCGTTCGTTCCCTCGATAAGCCCGGGACTGTACCCGAGCAGTTCCATCCCGTAGTGGGTCTGGGCCGCCGTCGTCTCGATCAGCCACGTCCGAACGACCGGTATCGTCTCGGCCGGCAGGTAGATCAGGCCCATAAAGGCGACCGCCTTCGAGAGCAAGAGCAACGACGTGCGACCGCCGTAGAGGAGGTACGCGGTGTACGCGGACAGCGGTAACGCCGCGAGCGCGAGGAGCGTCTTGATCGGACTCTGGGCGTCCGCGAAGTAGTACGGCACCATCGTCAGCCAGAAGACGCCGAATACCAGCCAGGCGGCTCCGGCCAGAATGCGCGCCGAATCGACGTTCCCGAACCACTGCAGGAGGGCCGCAAACATGAACGCGCCGATCGCGATCCACGCGAGCGCGTCCGTCAGCGGCGAGTTCAGGATCGCCGAGAGGGATGCGGGTGAGCGTGCGGCGGCGTCGCCTGCGAACTCGAGGCCGGCGGCCGGCACTGCATCGGCCGCGGCTGAAGCGAGCGGCATAGTCAGGCTAATCCGAAGGACTCTCTCGCTATCAACTTGACGCCTTGGCCGTCTCGTGTCAAGATGGTAATAGCACGACGACAGGGGCGAGGCGACACGGCGGTCGTCGTCTGGTGTCCGACGTATCGAAGCCGTTTTCCCCGGTGCACCGTTTTGAGACAGTATGAACGGCGGTAGCGACATGACCCTGGCGTTCGAACTCGAGGCGTTGAAGGAGTTCGCATCGCCGGAGAGTGTGTTCGAGGACGCCCGCGGCTGGACCGAGTACATCGGCGTCGTCTCCGAGAAGCCGACGTACGTCGTGACGAACTTCACCCGAAAGAATCGCATTCGGCAGGACTTCTTCTCGGGTCCGCGCGGCAAGGAGGAGAGTCTCGAGGGCGTCAAAGACCAGTTCGACACCGAGCGCTACGTCTACGTCGGCATCGACGACGCGGACGAACAGTTAGCCGAAGACGTTGAGTGGGAGTACCTCTCGGTCGCCGATGCCGCGGAGGCGGCCGACTGGGTGCTGGCGACGAGCGTCGAGGAGGAGACGGACGACTCGGAACCGGTACGAGACGACTGGCCGTAACGCGTCGTTTCCGTTTCACCGAGTTCTATTGAATCCACGGACGGCATCGGGGTAAGTCGGCAGAACGATTGAGGTGAAGCGGAAGAGGCGTCTTTGTGCAGAAGATTCTCTTCCGCTTCGTCAAACAGGCTGTCTCGATAGCACGAAAA
>NZ_AOIL01000051.1 GCF_000337595.1 Natrialba taiwanensis DSM 12281
GTCTTCGCACCCTACGATCACGCGCACAACGCGCGGATCGACGACGATCTCTACAACCAGCGGTCGATCTGTGAGACCGTGAACTCGGTGATCAAGCGCTCGTACGGCTCCGCCGTCCGAGCGCGAGCATGGTTCCGTCAGTTTCGTGAAATCGCTCTCACTGCTGCCGTTTACAACGTCGAACAAGCCATCAAACAGTGAAACCCGCTGCCCTCTGCGGATTCAATGAAGCCGATGAAGAGAGTACAGCGGTTACGGGTTGAGCGTCGAGTGAGGAGTGGAGGTGGAGAGCTGAGAGCTGAGAGTTGAGAACTGAGGGCTGAGAACGGAAAGTGAAGCGGTGCGAAGAGACTGGTGGTGACGGTCAGCCGTCAGGGGACGAACGCGACTCCAAACACCGACAGGAGCATGACGAGCAGGGCACCCGGGAAGCCGCCGATCGCGACGATGACGAGGACGATCGGCGTAACGGCAACTGGAAGACCAAACAGTTGTGCGAGGAATAACGCGATGAGTCCAACGACGGCGTTGACGATGAAGGGGCGGACGGTCTGGACAATCGTCGATGCGCCGACAATAACGGCAAGGACGAGGACCAGGAGGAGGATTTCGAGTCCTGTAACCATAGGCGACACTAGCGTGGCAAGGAACAAAACCATTCGGAACGGAACGAAACCCTTTATGGGCTCCACTCAAAAGAGTTGATACGGGATCGTGGGTTAGCCTGGTATACTTCGGGCCTTGGGTGCCCGTGACCCCGGTTCAAATCCGGGCGATCCCATACGGTATATAAGTGAAGCGGCTGGTTTTGCCGCTTTGCGCTCACCCTTCTCACATCGACCAGCCACCGCGTTCCGGGGGTGGTCGGGATGTCGGTAGAGTTCCGCTCACACTCTACCAGCGGCTGCTGTCGCCACTGCGGAGCCCACGTTACTGACCGGTTCCGGCGCGTCTTCGGCGACGACCAGGACCGGGCCCATCGTTGCGGTGATTGCGATTCGTACGCGCGACTGACCCGCGGGTCTGCAGCTGGCGTCGACGTTCCGATCCCCGATCCAGAAACGTCACCCGGCCGTCACGGGGGTGAGGCCGATGCGTAAGCTGGCGTTCGTTCCTGCGAGTCGGCTGTACGATATCGAGAGTCGAACGTCCATAGTCCATCCAGCCCACCAAGCGACCGACGAGGAGGTTCGACAGGCGATTGAGAACCAGGAGGACCGAACGGACGGCGGGGTCGATGTAGACGGTACTATGGTGCCCTCAATGAAGGGGGATCGGGAAAACAGGGACGAAGTCCCTGCCGAAATGACGAAATCTGCGTTTGCAGATGCTGATGGAATTCGGTCTCGTAGTGGGTTGCAGGGTGCCTACGAGGCCGGTTTGGAATTGGGAATAAACGCCCATAAACAGACTAGCTGTTTACAACTCTTGCCAAAGAGTGAAAACGGAACTACACAACCCAACTCACAATCTGAGAATTCTACGCGAAATGGAGGGGGTTCGCGATGAGCCGCCTCGTCGAATCGGACGAGTGCGAACGGTGCGGTGACCGGATCACCGGGCTTCGACGACTCTGTACGGACTGTACGCGAGCCGTACGTGACGCGCGGGAGGGACCGCTATGAGTTCTCGAGCGTCGGCGCTGGAGAGTTCGAAGGCCAGTGGTGACGCGCTCGAGCGCGGCGATCGTGACCTCGCCGCTGAACTCGAGTACGACGAGAACGGGAATCCGAAGAAGCTCCGTATCGACGCGGTTCTGTCACTGCTGAAAGGCGATAGCTTCGAGAACGCGCCAGGTCGCACAGGAGGCGATAGACGCCTGGCGGCACTCAGGGAACGACGTAGTCCTGTTCAGCAAGGTGTCGATGGTCTAGCGGGCACCTGCCGGCGGGAAAGATAGCCACCGCGTGGGTTCGATCGCCGACTGGTAGCGCAACCCTCGTGAGTGGCAACGCTCTCTCGACACTTCTTTTCAGCAACTCAGTTTGTATTCTATCGGTGACTGTCCAGTTCTGGTTGTAGTCCTCGACTCGAGGACGGGGCCGCCAGCCTGATCGCGCCGCACCGCATGCGGGCCGATTTCGCGCTACGCGCGAAACGCCCCTTGCCGGGTGTCCCCAAGGGGACAGCGCCAAAAAATTACAGCGCCTCTACCCCACCTTCGCACAATCTCCAGTTGAAGCACACGAAATGAGGGTCAGAACTAGAACAAGACCACCACTGGCTCGGCTATTGAATAAGAATGAGTTCTAATAACCTAACATATGCAGAAGGTTTAATGTCCTTTAACGTCACGAACTCATAATGAAATTTCTTGTCTATACTGCGGAACCGTTGAACGTCAACGCTCCTCTTGACAGTTTTGAGATTGGCGCAGACAAGGAGATAGCGCGATTCGTTGACACGCTTAACAAAATGGGTGTCGACCGTGTATTAGATAACGAAACTGTTTCCTTATTTGTTGAAGGCGTGAATTATAATTCAGATTCCAATATAGTGACTGCGGAGATCTACAAAATTGCTAACCAAGGTACTCCGTTGCATCAGATAAAGAAAGAAGGAGGTGAAAAAACGGTTGAAGAAATCCTTTCGAAGCATGAGGATGCTTTTACAAAAGGATTTATGGGAATTGGAAAGGTGAATGGAGATGTTCATATTATCGTTCAAAATAAATTTGGCTCATACTTTCGGAAGTCGTGCGTTGGGATGGAACTATCCCCCCAGTATTCCTCTGATACAATCAAAGCTATACAAGAATCAGAAACGATTGGGAAAACCATGATTGATTTCGGAGACAATTACGATGTCATTGCTTCTCTACTTCAACCTCCTAAGGACGAGGATCTTCGAGAAGATGATGGCTTCGGAAAAACGAATTTGTGGAATGATCTCCTCGCTATGACGAAGATGTCACGAACTCATAGGATTACTCTGGATATCAGCCGAGACGAATGGCTTGAGAATGTCGAAGTCTTTGAGGGGCTAATCAAGTCGGGGATTGTTTCTACCATCAAAGTTGTTGAGACGAAGGAAAAAAGAGTAAGACTGGGTGAAGGCGGCGATCGAGCAATTAGAAAGTATATCGAAACTACCAATTCTAGAGAAAAAGCTGTCTATCAATCCTTTTCAAATCTGGAAAATAAAATGGAATAATGATAACGAATATAGTCCGAACCACGCTAGAAGTGGTCAATTATTTAGAGGAAATTCGCTACCCCCGGACGAGGATATTAACCTATATTTTCGTGAGTATTTTTGTTGGCATATTGTTGTCCAATAGTCCAAGAGCTGTTGATTTGCCGATCCTGACCGTAGTGGCCATTCTATTCGGGTTTACGATTAATGCAGTGGTCATGTTGGGTAACTCTTCAGAACACTATATTTCGGAGAATGGGATGTACAATGACCAGCTCAAAGCCTATTACAAGAAATCGCTCTATATCTCCATTCACACCCTTGGTATCGGAATATTCACGATAATCATTACTGGACTGTATCAGCTATTCCCTGGATTCAGTATTGATCTCGTGGAGATCCAACTCTGGGGTAATATTGTCAAAGTTGAACTAATATCTGCTTTTGTCTATTCACTGATTGTTTATTATTTGATGGTGTTTTCGCTTGTGATTTCTTCAGCAGCAGAATTGGTCAAAATCCGGGTTTAGTCTACCACGTTGCTTGATCCATTGTTTTGATGTAACTCCTCGGGGTTGCACGTCGGCAAAATCGGTTTCCCGAATATGCACACGAGTTCAAGCAGGCCGTGTGCATATCTCGTGTCGATCGACCTCGCGAAACCAGATTCGTCTCTGGTGGGCCGACAGGTTCGGCCGGGTTTGGGCCGATATGGGCCGTTCAGTGAGTCGAAAAACTAGGATTTCGGGGGTCGTGTGTACGAGCATGCGAATCCGAACGGACGGTGACTATGCGTATCGACGAGACGCTATCGAACGTGCAGCCGACTTCTACGACTGTAACAAGACGAAGGCGGTCGTGAGTGCCTGCGATGACGTGCCCCATTTCGTCCAGGCGGCTCGACAGGTGCTCGCCCGTGATGATCTGACGCTCGAGCAGCGCCGGGAGATCGCCGAGACGTTATCGACGAGAGCAGTGAATTTCGAGGTCAACACCGAGATTGTCGTCAACACCGAATAGACTGCGTCGAGGGTGTCATATGACGGTTCGCATATCCATCCTATGACTACCCAACAAACGGTAAATACAGGTGGGCGACGTATCGCAATACAATATGACTCATACGCCAACTGTCAAAAACAGCGTGCAACATTCAGAGGACAGCACGACAGTTCCGTTTGTTTCACCAGAGCTACTTCGGACCGGCGTCCCGACTCCGGTCAAGCAGCCACCGACCGAAGCTGCTCGAGGCGCACCTCAAGCGGGGGATGCATCGCACGAAAACCACCCGGATCGCCGTCTTCGTCGAGTGTCGGCAGGACGTTGACTGCACTTCGCGACCGAGTGTGACGGAGGTCCATCGCTGGTCGTCGCGAGCGACGCTCAGCGAGGCGCTCGAGAGCCGACGCGAGCGTGCCCGGATTGCCGGTTGCCTCGACTGCAGCTCGATCCGCAGCGAGTTCACGGCCGCGAGAGAACACCCCCAGACCGACGAGCGCGACGGCCGTGAGCGTCCAGCCAAATGGATCGAATTGCCACTTCTCGTCCTCGTCGTTCTCGTAGACGAACTCGGCGGCGAACAGCGGGACGAGTAGCCACGAGGTCAACTGCAGATCGTCGTTCCCCACATGTGCGAACTCGTGGGCGAGCACGGCCTCGATTTCCGTCTTCGAGAGCGTTCTGACGAGTCCTCTTGAAACCACCACGAACGGCGTCCCCTGCCGTCGAATAGCGACGACGGGATCAGTCGGTCCGTACGTCGTGTACGCAAGTGGTTCATCCGACGGATGTAGTCGGACCTCGGGCGTAACGACACCAAACTGTATGCCAAGTCGCGTCGCCGTAGCCTCGAGCTTCCGGGCCGTTTCGGCGTCGACTGCGTCGGCGCTAACAGTTTCCTCGAGCAGATGCTGTCGCTCTCGCCTGATTGTGTGGGCGATGACGAGTACAAAGCAGGGGAGGGAAAGGACGGAGCCGGCGGCGAGCGCCCACAGGAATCGCGTCTCAGTGAACTCTAGCAGCCCGAGTTGCATCGGGAGGACTATGAGGAACGCTGCAACGAAGACCGTGACCGTATATGCGCTCACGAGCAACGCCCCGACAGTGATAACGGCCGCGAGAACGGCACGGACGGCCAGACCGATTGGTCCTGTCAGTCGCATATCAGGGCATCACCCGGCGAAGCAAAAAACAGTTCGACTCCTAATCGTTCTCGTCGGTGGAAGTACTACTGCTCTCAGTCTGTGCCGCATATGCGCCCTGTCTTCATCACGACTTCTCGAAGAGATTCGCTGATTGATAGGAATCTCGGCGGTCAATAAGCAGGTGTAGGGAGCGGTCTATTCAGTCCAGAAGGGTCGAAAGGAAACGTGTGCGAATCGCTCTATGACTCCCCCAGTGATCACCTATCGATGTTTGGAACTCCAACACACGGTATGTTTGAATCACCAGCAATCTTTTGCAACCAGCGGTGTAATCATGGAGTATGAGCCTCACTACCGACGACTTTGCTGAGTTCATGGCCGGTGATCCGGAGGATGACGAAGAGGTTCCGCTGGGGGACGCCCTCAACGAGTTGGCCGTCGATGTTGAAGTGGACGCTGTCGAAGAGGTACGGGACGTTCGCGAGCGGTTATGAAGTTCTTTCTCGATACAAACGTCATTGTCGCTGCTGTCACAAAGGACACCGAACGGTCCGATACCGCCGTCCGTGCACTCAACGAGTTCGATGAGACCTATACATCTGTATTGAACCTCATGGAACTCCGAACCGTGCTCACGAAAAAGAAGAAGATCGAACGGGACCGTGTCGATCAAATCGAGCAGCGAATTAGTTCGCGAGCGACGGTTACGTTCCCCGATGCGTCGGATATGGTTGCGGCAAATCAATTGCAAGAGGAAACCCTTCTGTACCCGATGGACGCGATTGTTCTTGCCGCAGCGAACGCCATCGATGCGACACTCGTCTCGTTCGATGGCGAACTGCGAGAGCACGGGGCAAAACAACCACAAGAAATCGTCTAAAGAGCCGGAGATACCGGTTAGAAAATAGAGTCGATAGAGATTTTGGCCTGCTGGGTCCCACGGTGATCACCGCTGCCGTGCCAGCGAAGTAGGTATACCGAGAACGACGCTAGGACGAAGATCGGCGCGAGCACGCTGTCTGTCACGTCAATACCGTCTTCCCGACGAATCGTGTCAGTAACGTACTTCTGTGGTAGACTGAGTGTCATACTTCCCCGCGTGGAACCTCCATGCACGAAAACCTCAGCAAAACCGTGGTACAGCCTTGGTGACACCTTGGTATCGCCGATAGTCGCCAACCTTTATACGAAGGCGGGTTGCCCGCCGGATATGGCGCTGAACAGACTCCGAAAACTCGATCAGAACTCGCTCGGTGTAACGCTTCCAAAGGACGATCTTCGTGTCGAAGGACTGCTCGACGAGAACGGCGACCTACAAGACGAGCATCACATTCACATTCGCCATGTCGCCGAGGGCGAATGGAAACTTGAAATAATTGGAAAATAAATTGGGAATATGTCGATATAATAGCGAAAGAAGATAATATGCCTGTTGTACCTTCACTTGATAATGAGTGGTCAGCTTTGATGAATTTTAGATATTATGGAGCCGTTCCTTCCTCACTATTTAGGATAGTGTCTGTTGGGTTGTGAATGATTGTTATTTCATAATCGTCTCCAGATGAAATTTCACTGCCGTCAAGAGCCTCAATATCGAGAGAGTCACCAACAGTGAATGTATCTCCGGTGTCAAAGTTGGGCATTTCCACGTCACCACTAGAGAAGCCATTATTTGCGTCTAACGTAACTTCTCCACTGTCTGACTCGAGTTGAACTTCAACTTCATCTGCTTCAACTTCGTCACCACCTTCATGATTGAAGGTACCAAGTACCTCAACACCACCACTACTACCATCCCACGCAGCATTTGATTCATATCCAATCTGACCATTTGGTGTAGAATCACCAATGCTGTCACCCATATCCAGCACAAACGCTGCAATCACAGCCGCGAGAATGACGGTGATTGCGACCATTAGGATGACTCCAATAACGGGCGATACTGCACGCTCTTCTTCGTTGCCAATCAGCTTGGCGCGGTATTTTGTAAGATCCATTGTTTGCTTCGTTTTCGTTTACGCACCCACCAACGGTGAGAANCGCTCTTCTTCGTTGCCAATCAGCTTGGCGCGGTATTTTGTAAGATCCATTGTTTGCTTCGTTTTCGTTTACGCACCCACCAACGGTGAGAAGACGTATTCCGGATACCCTGGTAGGCATCCGGTGCCGTTCGAGGGGGTTGGAGATCGCAGTCTCGATCGTCGTCTTCTCGTCGTCTTCCGGTGCTGATAGCAACCAGTGGAGTACCGGTATATATAACTAATCGATAGTGTACTCTTTTGGGTCACATCAGGTACTCCATGGGTTTCAGATCTGATAATCAAGGCCGTGCAGAGAGCTTACAGCACCCCCTTGAACCCACGCCGTCTTGCATTCTCACATCTGATAGTGTCGACGGCAAGAATTTTGTCGGTTTACTCAAACTACCATCCATGGAGTGGGACCAGCCGGTGATCGACGAGCGCGAACTCGCGCGCACCTACGATGGGGGTGCATATGCCGATCCGTGGACCGCCGTTCTCGACTACCAGGCGGTTATGCGCTACGCGAGTCACCACCCAGACAACGGTTCCTACGCGATCTCGACGGCACTCGATATCCCGCGGTCGCGAGTTCGCCCGTGGACCGAGAACAAGAGCAAGCCAGACCCGGTTCGAGGAATCGAAACCGCTCGGGACTGCGGGTGGCTCGACGCGACGTACCGCGATACCGAGTTCACCGTACTGAACACGCTCGTCGCGAATATCTTCTCGGGTGGGTCGATCGATGCTGAACGGTACCAGCCGTGGTTTGCGCTCAATCACCGACACCGGCGCTCGCACGTGATCGACGTGCTCGAGGAAACCGGTCTTGGATTCGAGTTCTACCACGAAGATGATGCGGGCCGCGCAACAGAGGTTCGGCCAACGGAGGGTGCGACCGTACTCGGCCGAACGCTCGCCGTGTTGGGCGCGCCGCTCGGTTCGAAGACCGAAATTGAGGATCTAACGCTTCCCTGGTATCTCGAGGAGGCCCCATACGAGACGCGCGAAATGTTCGTCCTCGCCTATCTTGCAAACCGAGCGATCCACCATCGAGACAAGGATACGGTCCATATTCAGGAAGAACGCCCACAGTCCTATCTCGACGAGCTGGCTGCGCTTATCGAAGACGTTTCGAAAGAAGCGGTGACCGTAGGTGAACAACAGGTGACGATCTCGGCCGCCGCTGCACGCTCACTTGGGCTACAGCCGCGGTATCGAACGCCGGCAACGACATCGGAATAGCGGGTCAGTGGAGCGATGACGAGAACAGCCCGAGTACGATTAGACTCCAGCCGACGAGCCCGATCCCGTAGAAGAGAAGTCGCACCCGAACTGAGAGGTTCGGGGATGACCCCGGCCAGATATCCATATCGTCCCCCATCAGGTGTAATCCTGAATCGTCATTGTACCCCGACCCTCCGGCAGGGGCCTGTGCAGCAGCGCCACCGCCGAGTGCGACGAGCAGAACCCCGAGAGCAGCCAGTCCGAGGATGAATGGCCCGGAATAGGTAAGAGCGTACACGAGCCCAACGGTCAGAAGCCCCAATACGCCGGTATCCATCACCAGCGGTTTCAATAACCGAGTTAGATCCATAGTCACAAGTGTCAACAATTGTTGAAAAGGTTATCAACTTTTCTGTGTCCTGCGATGAATTTGCAGTCCCATTTAACGGTCAGTTCGCCGCAAAAGAGAGTGGAACTAACACTCTGCGTAGTGTGAAAAGTTCTACTATAATTGATCAGATATTTGCTTGGAATAGCGAGGGAGTCATAGAACGTTTCACATACCTTCTCGGCGACCCCCCGACGGGCGATAAGTACAGGGTATGTACGTACCAAGTGTGGATGATATTTTCGACAGTGTTAATTATGTGTTTTAAGAGTATATACACCAATGACGGAAGTCAACCTCGCTCGTGCTCGGATCGAGGACGGGAAAACAGACCGTCTGCGTTCATGGTTCAAAGAATTACACGAACGAGAGTCCGAAGTCATAGAAACCCTCCGACACGAACGAGTCTATACAGAGACGGCGTTCATCCACTCATCTGGCGATACAGCATTCCTCTACGTGTATATGGAAGCCGAAGACCTAGGGGAGGCAGACGAAGCCGGTGATAAAGAGGAGTACGAGATTGACGAAGAACACCACGAGGTGTTGCGAGATTCTCTCATCGGCGATTGGGAGACACTGGAGACGATCGGACATTTCACAAACCCCTCTCTGCGTTGACCGGACTGGAATGAGTTGTACGCAGGCCCATTTAGCGGTCAGTTCACCGTAAAAGAGAGTAGAACCAACACTCTGGGTAGTGTGGAAAGTTCGACTACGAATTGATCAGATTTCTCCTGTAGCCTGTCTGCAGAAGAGATTTCATATGAATCCATTGTTCTTAACTATCAGACGGAGAGACTAGATTTCATGAGTATTCTACTTCAAATTGCTGCGGTCATATCAGTAGTACTCGGGTTGGCCTATATTGCTGTCCCACAAACGATGCATCGTTTTGACTTACGATACCTCCGTGGCAACTCGTCTAAACTATCTAAAAAAGAAGTCTGGCTCTATCGTTTGGTTGGAATGGCACTTATTGTGTTAATGTTGTCACGGCTGTCCTTCTAGATCCTCGGCGTCGAGTTCACCTGCGAGATACGCGCGCCCCCGAGAACCAATCAACGGCGCGCACGGCGAGTCCGCGGTCCCACAAGTGTGAGACCATGACGAACCAGACACGCAACCACGGTAAGCGTATCGAATTTTTCAATCACAGCCGCCCGCGAATCCGAGCGGGCCGCGCGAATCGGCACGGGTGACGGCGAGTGATCACTCCGGAAGAGATGACGCCACGCAAGGCGTGGCAACGGTATCTCGATGGGCGGCGTACGGAGATCACCGACGAGTCCGCGGCGACGTACCACTACCGGCTGAAACTGTTCGTTGAGTGGTGTGAGAACAGCGAAATCGAGACTGTTTCGGAACTCTCCGGATGGATTCTCGATCAGTATGAGAGTTTCCGTTCCGGACAGGGTGTTGCTGCGACGACGCTCCACAACGAGATGGAGACGCTACAGTCGTTCATCGAGTACCTGGAACGGATCGAAGCTGTCGACGATGGCCTCGCTGATCGGGTAAACATTCCCGAGGTCCCCGACGACGAGAAGTCACGGGAAACCAAGCTGGCGGCCGATCGTGCATTGCCGCTCATCCGGTACTATCACTCGAGCGAGCAGGCAGGTTCCCGAAACCACGTGCTACTCGAGGTTGCCTGGCATACGGGTGCGCGGTTGGGCGGGATCCGCTCGCTGGACCTTCGGGACATCAATGCGAGCGAACAGAGTATCGAGTTCGTTCACCGGCCGGAGACGGACACACCGCTGAAGAACAAACGATACGGCGAGCGGATCGTGGCACTTCGAGACGGCGTCGCGAAGACGCTCCGGCAGTACATCCAGTCCGACCGGTGGGACAAACACGACGAACACGGCCGCCAGCCGTTGTTCACGTCGCTCCAGGGCCGCCCGTCGACGAACACGCTGCGCGCCTGGATGTACGCAGCGACGTTTCCCTGCGTCCGCGGTTCCTGCCCGCATGGCCACGAGCCCGAGACCTGTAAGTTCCGGAGTCACACCCACGCGAGCAAGTGCCCTTCGGCGAGATCGCCACACCACGTTCGAACCGGTTCGATCACTTGGCATCAGGATCGCGGTGTTCCGCGAGAGGTGACGGCGGAACGGGTGAACGCTTCGCAGGACGTTATCGATCGGTACTACGACAAGGCGACCAAGCGCGAGCGGATGGAGCTTCGGCGCCGTCCGCACCTCGAAAAACTCGAAATCGAATGAGAGACATGACGACAAAAATGACGACGAAATTCAGCAGTTCGATCGCGGTACAGTCCGGCGAAAATCGTCCTAGTTCCTATCCGGGCGATCCCATATTGCTGTCGCGAACAAATTGGTGAACGGCAGGAGTGGCCAGCGATCCGCTGCGACCTGACGAGAGGCGGTGTCGACCGATCGGAACCGAGCGGGCCGGTGAACGGGAACGCTGTGAGCGAATCAGTTACTCCTCGTCGATCCGTTTCAAGGTGGCCCAGACACCGAAACACGAGGACGACGAAAACGGCGAACGTAACCACTTCGGGTCACTTCACACCCGATCGCACGATGGCTGTGCGACCGGTGTGAGAATCGTTGCGGTTGGTACTCTAGTCGACGGTTCATGGAACTGTCTTCGGGGCTGGTTACGTGTTTGCGGTCACCGCGGGATCACTGTGGACGATCGGTTACTGCTGGTAACGAAAACGAGAACGTCGATCCGTCGCCGGGTGTAGAATCAACCCAAATTTCGCCGCCGTGGCGTTCGACAATTCGCTTACAGAGAGCGAGCCCGATTCCCGTCCCTGACGTTTCTTCATGGGTGTGGAGCCGCTGGAACACTTCGAAGATGCGATCTTGATCCGCGGGATCGATTCCGATGCCGGTATCTCGAACCGAGATGATCCACTTGTCAGTATCGCGTTTCGCGGAAATACTGATCCGGGGCGGCTCGTCGCCGCTATACTCGATCGCGTTCGAAAGCAGGTTCTGGAAGAGTTGTCGTAACTGTCTCTTATCGCCCACAGTGCGCGGTAGTTCCTCGGTTTCGATAGTGGTGCCAGTCTCGGCGAGTTGGAGTTCGAGATCCTTTCGAACGGTCGCAAGCACCTCGTCGAGAGCAACGGGTTCGAGCGATTCGCCCCGCATATCGACGCGCGAGTATTCGAGTAGCCCCTCGATCATCGCTCGCATTCGCTCCGAACCGTCGATCGCGTAGCCGAGGAACTCGTCGGCGTCCTCGTCGAGTTCACTCCCGTAGCGACGCTCGATAAGTTGCAGATAGCTCGATACCATTCGGAGCGGCTCTTGAAGGTCGTGGGAGGCCGCGTACGCGAACTGTTCGAGTCGCTCGTTCGATGCTTCGAGTTGCGCCTGGGTTCGTTCGAGAAGACGGTTTTGTCGTTCGAGTCGGTAGGCGTGTGTTTTCGCCTGTGCAGCGTAGGTCCCGACGCCGTATCCGGCGACAGAACTGAATCCAGTGAGGATGAGAACGGATCGGACCGGGTTAGAGATCACCGGACCGGGCTGGAGGTTGTAGAGCACGAGAATGGCGAGCATCACCCCGATGCCGACGAGACACCAGCCCGCGATAGTGGCGTAGAATCGCGGGTGAATGTCAGTCCGGGGCAATCGATACCCGCCGCCGAGAAGGACGATGCCGGGCCCGGCAATGAAACTGGAGACGACGAGGATGCTCGAGAGGGACAGTTCCTGGGCAACCGGCAAAGAGACCCAGATTACAGCAAGTGCGAGGTACAGGACGCCGAGCGTGAGGATAACGGTTCTCCCACCAGTACTAGTTCCCAGGCGATCCCACGAGAGCATGACAATACGTGTGGATCAAGGCTGATTATAGACCTTGTGTGTTAATAGTGAGTTACCCCCGTACCGGTCCTGCAAGCCGAACGACTACCCTCACCCGCAGTACACGCTACAGGCATGACGGCTCGTCGAACCGGCGTTCAGACTGCGCTGAAACGATGGTTCGTCAACGGTGTCGCCGTGACGATTCCACTCGTGATTACGCTCGTTATCTTGCTCGTCGTCGTCGATTTCGTCCTCAGCGTTCTCTCGCCCGTCGTCGACGGAATCATTTACACGCTCCCGAACGACCCACCGACCGCAGTCGTTCAACTGGTGACGCTTACGTCGCTGGTCGCCTTCTTCCTCCTCGTCGGTATTATCGCGGACTACACTCCCGGCCGATACATCTCGAAACGAGTTCACGCCACGATGGAAACCATTCCCGGCATCAGCACTGTCTACGAGAGCGTCCGCCGGGCCAGTCGGCTGTTGCTCGACGACGAGACGGACCAGTTCAAGGACGTGAAACTCGTCAAGTTCCCTCACAGAGATGCCTACACGCTCGCCTTTCTCACCGCAACGACGCCACCCGTGATCGAAGGCCAACTCGACAGCGGTGCGATGGTGACGGTCATGGTTCCGCTCGGACCGAATCCGACGACTAACGGCTTCGTCATGCACATGCCTGCAAAACACGTCTACGACGTGGACGTCACCGTCGAGGAAGCCATTCGATCCATCGCGACGCTGGGTGTTGCCTCCGGCGAAATCGGAACCGAGACGGAGACCGAACCGTCCACTCCCTCCGAATCACCGGTTTAGTGCATGAAATACAGCATCACGGACGGTCACTATCGACCGTCCGGCTGGACGGATAGCTATCTCACTATCACGATCGTCCGGTAGACAGACAGACAGACGGATATAGGTGGCAGAGAAACATCGACACCCGCTATCATCCGATCTTCGCACCGCACGTCAGCCACAGTGAGACTCACCGCTACCAGTTTCGATCTGCTTTGCAACCATTTATACCCGAAGGCAGCCCTACCACAGTGTAATGGCGCAAGCGGGAAATTCTGAACTCGTCGACGCATTCGAGCAGTTCTTCCGCAACTACTACGACAACGAGATCAAACAGCTTGCGCAGCAGTATCCCAACGAACAGCGGTCGCTTCACGTCGACTGGCAGGATCTCTACCGATTCGATCCCGATCTGGCCGACGACATCTTAGCCCAGCCGGAGCAACTCCAGCGCTACGCCGAAGAAGCGCTTCGCCTCTACGACCTCCCGATCGACGTCAGCCTCGGCCAGGCCCACGTCCGCATCAAAAACCTGCCCGAGACGGAGACTCCCGAAATCCGCGAGATCCGCGCCCGCGACATGAACTCGCTCGTGGAGGTCCACGGCATCGTCCGCAAGGCGACGGACGTCCGCCCGAAGATTGAAGAGGCAGCCTTCGAGTGCCAGCTCTGTGGCACCCTCAGCCGCGTCCCACAATCGAGCGGCGACTTCCAGGAACCCCACGAGTGCCAGGGCTGCGAGCGACAGGGGCCGTTCAAGGTCAACTTCGACCAGTCCGAGTTCGTCGACTCCCAGAAGCTTCGGATTCAGGAGAGTCCCGAAGGGCTCCGCGGTGGTGAGACGCCACAGTCACTCGACATACACGTCGAAGACGATATCACTGGCGAGGTAACGCCCGGCGACCACGTCTCCGCAACCGGGGTATTGCGACTCGAACAGCAGAGCAATCAGGGCGAGAAGACGCCGGTGTTCGACTTCTACATGGAGGGGATGTCCGTCGACATCGACGAAGAACAGTTCGAGGACATGGACATCACCGACGAGGACAAAAAAGAGATCTACGAGATTTCGAACCAGGAGGAGGTCTACGAGAAGATGGTCGCCTCCATCGCGCCCTCCATCTACGGCTACGAGCAGGAGAAACTCGCGATGACGCTCCAGTTGTTCTCCGGCGTCACGAAGCACTTACCCGACGGATCGCGAATCCGCGGGGACCTGCACATGCTGCTGATCGGCGATCCGGGGACCGGTAAGTGTGTTCGCGGGGACACGAAGGTAACGCTCGCAGACGGACGAGACGTGCCGATCCGCGAACTCGTCGAATCGAATCTCGACAATCCGAAGCCAATCGACGACGGCTGGGGGGACGAGGTTGACTTCGACGTCCCGTCTTTGCAGGACGATGGCACAGTCGCATCACAACGTGCGACGAAGGTCTGGAAGCGCGAAGCACCCGAGCAGATGTATCGAATTCGGACCTCGAGTGGGCGTAAACTCGAAGTAACGCCGTCACATCCGCTGTTCGTACAGCAAGATGGGAGATTCGAGCCAACCGTTGCAGACGATCTCACAGAAGGGCAGTTTGTGGCTGCACCCCGATGTATCGAGACAGAAGGAAACGATGTGCTTGACGTTACTTTCCGAAGTTCACAGTCTCGAAATGCGGTTCAACTCGAGTTACCAGAAAAATGGACGCCGTCACTGGCTCGACTGATCGGATACATCATTGCAGAAGGGTATGTCGAACAACGAGACAACAAGACGGGATTCGTTTCAGTTACAAATAACGACCGAGAAGTACTGGACGATGCAACGAACGCGTTAGAAAGCCTCGGTCTCAACGTGACGGAGCGGGACCCGCACGAGGCTAAAGAGGCGCGTGAAGTGCTCTGTTCAGCGGGAGAGTTCGTAAGCTTCCTCAAGACCCTCGAACCGTGTATTCTTGAGTCGTCCGCTAATCAACGTGTTCCGGATGCTATTTTCGCAGCCACCGACCGGACGAAATCGGAGTTCCTGAAATCGTTTATCGAAGGCGAAGGCCATGTTTCTGAATCCCAGCGAGAGATAACTGTCGCTTCAACAAGTCGTAATCTTCTCGAAGATGTTCGAACGTTGTTGCTTGCCGTCGGTATCCGCTCACAGATTCACGAGCGACACAACGACAGCTATCGACTCAGAATAAGTGGCGATGCATTTGCAAAGTACGTGACTGAGATTGGATTCGTGACGCAGCGAAAACAACAAGCTGCTGAGCAGTACGCCGATACAAAAGGGAATAGCAATCTTGCCATCGTTCCCGATATCGGTTCTGAACTTCGACAGATTCGAGAATCTCTCTCGCTCACACAGGCAGAATGCGGTCTTCCGCGATCAACGTATCAAAACTACGAACGAGAGTCAAAAAACCCGAGTCGGACCGGTCTTCGAACGGTTCTTACTGCTTTCAAAGGTGCTTTGCCGGCGAAAGGAACTCGAAGTAAAGATGTTGCCGTCCCTGATGGAGGTTCTGTACGAGCAAGCATCAATGCTCTAGAAAAGTACGTCGATGGGGACGTTTGTTGGGACCGAATCGAGTCTATCGACAGTATCGAACCTACCTACGAGTGGGTATATGATCTCGAAATCGACGGGACCCACAACTACGTCTCGAACGGCATCATCTCGCACAACTCACAGATGATCGGCTACATCCAGAATATCGCGCCCCGCTCCGTCTACACCTCCGGGAAAGGCTCATCCTCCGCCGGTCTCACGGCTGCAGCCGTCAGAGACGACTTCGGCGATGGCCAGCAGTGGACGCTCGAAGCCGGCGCGCTCGTCCTCGCCGATCAGGGCATTGCAGCCGTTGACGAACTCGATAAGATGCGCTCGGAAGACAGGAGTGCCATGCACGAGGCCTTAGAGCAGCAGAAAATCTCCGTCTCGAAGGCCGGCATCAACGCCACCCTCAAGTCCCGCTGTTCGCTCCTCGGCGCAGCCAACCCCAAGTACGGCCGCTTCGACCAGTACGAACCCATCAGCGAGCAGATCGACCTCGAACCGGCGCTCATCTCCCGATTCGATCTGATCTTCACCGTCACGGACACCCCCGACGAGGAGAAAGACCGTAACCTCGCAGAGCACATTCTCACCACCAACTACGCCGGCGAACTAACCACCCAACGCGAGCAGATGACTAACCTCGATGTCAGCCAGGGTGAACTCGAGGAGATGACCGAGCAGGTCGATCCGGAAATCGACGCTGAACTCCTCCGGAAGTACATCGCGTACGCCAAGCAGAACTGTCACCCGCGGATGACCGAGGAAGCTCGCGAGGCGATCCGAGACTTCTACGTTAACCTCCGTTCGAAGGGGACTGACGAGGACGCGGCCGTCCCCGTCACGGCGCGAAAACTCGAGGCACTGGTCCGCCTTTCGGAGGCGAGTGCACGAGTTCGGCTGTCGGATACCGTCGAGCAGTCGGATGCGGAGCGGGTGATCGAGATCGTTCGCTCGTGTCTCCAGGACGTGGGTGTGGATCCGGAGACGGGCGAGTTCGATGCGGACATCGTCGAGGCGGGGACGTCGAAGTCCCAGCGCGATCGGATCAAGAATCTCAAGCAACTCATCAGCGATATCGAGGAGGAGTACGACGAGGGTGCGCCGGTCGATATCGTCATGGAGCGAGCCGAAGAGATCGGATTGGATCAATCGAAGGCAGAGCACGAGATCGAGAAGCTAAAGCAGAAAGGAGAGGTGTACGAGCCGAGTATGGATACGCTGCGAACGACGTAATAGTCCCACGACCTGGAATGCGGCGGCAGCGCTCAAGACGGTCGAAAGAACACGGGGTCGGGCGGACGAGCGAGGAGGACGAGGCGGGACCGATCAGGAGTCGGCAGAAAGCGAGCGGAGTTCGGTGAGTGTCGAGCGGATCGTTACTGTTGCGACATCGGCGACCTCGGCAGCGGCGGTTTGCGTGATCGATTCGGTGTGCGGACAGTCACAAGCAGCCTTGTAGAGGCAGGCAGCGGCGACGCCGCTTGGATTGCGGCCGCCGATGCGGTTGGCGGTGACGAGGGAATCCAGGTGCTCGCGGGCGCGGCGTTCGACGGCTGTGTCGAGATCGAGGTTCGAGGCGAAACGCGGGAGGTACTGACCGGGATCGATCGGGCCAGTTGGAAGGCCCAGATCACGGTTAAGCGCGTCGTATGCGGCTTTGAGTTCAGCTTCGGTGGCGGCGGCGATGGTGACGACTTCGTCGATCGTTCGGGGGAGCGATCGAACCCGACAACTTGTATAGACGCAGGCGGCGGCAAAGCCTTCGATGGACCGGCCTTGCAGGAGATTTTCGGATTGGGCAGAGTCGAACAGCGCACAGGCTTGTTCACGGAGGCAGTCGGGAAGGGAGAGACGTGCCGTAATCCGTTTGATTTCGGTGAAGCCGAGAACCTGGTTGTACTCGGCTTTCGTCGAGATCGTGGCTCGAGTATGTTCGCGGCGGAGACGCGAGAGTTGTCGGCGTTTCCGGCCGGTAATACGGGTACTACGGTCGGGAACCGAGTCAGAACCGTAGCCGATCTGCGTCGAGAGACCGCGATCGTGTCGAGAACGGGTGAGCGGAGCGCCGGTTCGACGACGGTCAGTGTCGTCGTCCACAAACGAGCGCCACTCGGGACCGCGATCGATCGGGTCTTCGCCGAGAACGAGTCCACAGTCCTCACAGACGGTTTCGGTAGCTGTCAGTCGGAGGAACCCACCACACTCCGGACAGGTCGGAGACGAATCGGATTGTGCCATCGGTAAGTAATCTTCGTATTGTGTTGAGTAATCCAGAGTATTTAAAATAATCGAAATGTAGAAAACTAAGAGTAATCGTAACGGAACGGAACATGTTTTCGAGGAAGAGGCAAAGTGAAAAAAGAGCGTCGAACGGCCACCGGTTTTGACAGACGACGGGTCGTTTTATGCATCTGTTCAGTGGAGTGGACAGACAGGATCAGGGATCGAGATGATAGGGACACAGGCGAGACGGCATCAGTCTCCGCTCACGTCGAGTTCAGAACGGCGGCTGCCACACGTTGGATCGATGACGTTGCGACACGGACTGTTCGTGAACTGGCCGGTCGATCCCGAGCGGATTCGGCCCCACGTTCCGTCCGAGTTGACGGTCGACACCCGGGACGGCACGGCGTGGCTTAGCGTGCTCCCGCTCGTGCTCACGAACGTCGGTTTCCGCGGGACACCGTCGAGTACGCGAGTCGCGTTTGCGGAACTCAACGTTAGAACGTACGTGACGTACCGCGGTGATCCGGGGCTGTACTTTTTCAGTGTCGATGTCGGCCAGCAACTCCTCGCAAGCGTCGCCGGATTGCTCACTCGACTCCCGGTTTTCCCCGCGGAGATGCACGTCAGTGGCAGCGGTGAGGGCGTTCGGTTTTCGAGTCGGCGACTGCGGGCATCCAGTTGGCAGCGACGGTTCCAAGACGCGATGCGATCGGAGCGGAAAGCCGAAGCAACGAGAGCGGCGAATGCGAATGTGGATGTGGGTGTGGATGGCGATACGGAACCGCCCTGGTTCGCCGCAACGTATCGTCCAACCGGCCCGGTCGAGACGCCCGGTTCGGGAACACTCGAACACTGGTTGACCGAACGGAGGCGATTCTATGCGCCGAATCGCGACAGCGTGCTGGTCGGCGAAGTCGCACACGACCCGTGGCCGCTCCAGCCGGCCGAGGTGACCATCACCGAGAATACGATGTTCGACGCGCTCGGACTGGCACCGACACGCGCTGAGCCACTCGTCTACTACTGCGACGAACTCGAGATGACGGGCTCGATCCCACGCCGACGCTGAACGGGGTTCTGGTGGGGATAATCAGAAATCAGAATTTCCGCCGGTAGAGACATCGTCGTGGGCAAATAGGATATTCAGTAGACATATTTGTAGCGGGGTTGAACGGTTCCTGCCGAGATCGATAGATATGTTACTATCATCCGAGATAATTATTATGGCACACAATCGATGGCACTCTCAGAGACAGACACAGCCTCCGGGAATCAGAACTCGTTCGTGTACGTAGTTGCGGGGTTAGCCGCGCTCAACGGTCTTCTATTCGGGTTCGATACCGGCGTGATTTCCGGTGCAATGCTGTACATCAAGGACACGTTCGACATAACGGTGTTATTCGGTCAGTCGATCCACCCGTCTCTCGTCGAAGGGGTGATCGTCAGCGGCGCGATGGTCGGGGCGATCGTCGGTGCCGCGCTCGGCGGTCGGCTGGCGGATCGGATCGGACGCCGGCGGCTCATCTTGACCGGGGCCGTCGTGTTTTTCATCGGCTCGCTCATCATGGCGATTGCGCCGACCACTGAGGTACTGATCGTCGGTCGTATCCTCGACGGCGTTGGCGTCGGCTTTGCCTCCGTTGTCGGACCGCTGTATATCTCGGAGATCGCACCGCCGAAGATCCGCGGATCGCTGGTGGCGTTAAACCAACTGACGATTACGAGCGGGATCCTCATCGCCTACATCGTGAACTACGCGTTCTCGAGCGGCGGCGAGTGGCGCTGGATGCTCGGCCTCGGGATGGTCCCCGCAGCGATCCTGTTCGTCGGGATGCTGTTCATGCCCGAGAGCCCGCGCTGGCTCTACGAACACGGCGACGAGGAGACCGCCCGCGACGTGCTCTCGCGGATTCGAACCGAGGGACAGATCGACGCCGAGTTGCGCGAAATCACCGAGACCATCCAGAGCGAAACCGGGGGCCTGCGCGATCTGTTCCAGCCGTGGATCGTTCCGATGCTCGTCGTCGGCAGCGGACTGGCAATATTCCAGCAAGTGACCGGGATCAACGCGGTCATGTACTACGCGCCGCGGATCCTCGAGTCGACCGGATTCGGAGATACGAACTCGATTCTCGCAACCGTCGCAATCGGTGTCGTCAACGTCATCATGACCGCCGTCGCGGTGGCGTTGATCGACCGAACCGGTCGCCGACCGCTGCTTCTAACCGGGCTCGCCGGAATGACGGCGACGCTCGGCATTGCCGGCCTCGTCTACTATCTGCCCGGCCTCTCGGGCGGACTCGGTGTGCTCGCGACCGGCAGCCTGATGCTTTACGTGGCGTTCTTTGCCATCGGTCTCGGACCGGCGTTCTGGCTGCTCATCTCGGAAATCTATCCGATGGAGGTCCGCGGCATCGCGATGGGGGTTGTGACAGTACTCAACTGGGCCGCAAACCTGCTCATTTCGCTCACGTTCCTCCGCCTCGTCGATGTCATCGGGCAGTCCGGAACGTTCTGGCTGTACGGCATCCTCTCGCTCGTCGCCCTCGTCTTCTGTTACCGGCTCGTCCCGGAAACGAAGGGGCGCTCGCTCGAGGAGATCGAGGCCGACCTCCGGAACACCTCTATCGGAGCCGATCCGTCCGAGACGGACCCGACCGACGCCGTTCAAACGGACGACTGACACCGACTGACGATAGACGACAGCGACAAACGATGTTCGAAGCCGAACTGAAGTGATGTGAACTGCACTCGGTTCGCCGGTCACTCACTTTTTCCTCCCGAACCCGCATCATTATCTCCGGTAGTCGCCTGCATCGACTATGGACGGACCAACACTGTTTCACCTCCACTTCAATACACCCGACATAGAGAGCGCGGCCGAACGACTCGAGCGAGAGGGACTCCCCTGCAAGCGCCGTTTCGGGACCGTTCGTGGAGAGAGTCGATCGTTCGGGCCCGAAGACGCCGTTCCGGACGAGTTCAGATTCAAGCTCCAGGTCCATCGTCGAGGGAACGTCGATATCACGCTCGCCCCCGGGAAGCGCCCCCGAATTGATCATCTCGGCCTTCGCAGTTCGGATTTCGATGGGACACTAGAGCGGGCGCGCGCTCGCGGCTCGTCCGTTCGGCAGAACAGCCGGCGGACGTTCGTGATGACGCCGTGGACGTTCCGGGTGGAATTGCATCCGAGGGCTGACGAGGAGCGGGAAACGGCGGAACGGAGTGAGAGTGACGATGCCGTATACCGGATCGAAGACGCGCTGCTCTCGGTGCCGGACGCCGGTGCGGTGCGGACGTATTTCGATGCCGTATTCGGGGATGTGCCGCAGTTGGCGATCGAATCCGGCGAGGAGATCTGGCTGGAAGAGTTCACGATCGCGACCGACGACGAAACGACGACACTGGACGTAGCGGAGCTACTCGGTGCGTAGATAGCGTTCGGTTCAGTCGCCGGGTGCCATACTGGGTCGAAATGAGAGTCAGAAGTCACCGGACAGGAGACGGAGCCGGTACCGTACCGTACTTTTACTGGACGTCCGTATCGATCAGCCCGAACCGCGAGCCGCTGTCGCTCTCGCTCGCGTTTTCGTACACCACGTGTGCTGCGGCAACGTCCTGAATTGCCAGTCCCGTCGAGTCGAACACCGTCACATCCGTCTCAGCCGTGCGGCCGTCCGTCGTGCCGACGACGAGTTCACCGAGTTCGGCGTGGATGTCGGCGTCGGTGAGCGTGCCGTCGGTGTAGGGCACGTTGATCTCGCCGGAGTGAGTGCACTGCTCGTGGTCGTCGATGACGACCGTCGCCGCCTGCAAAAGCTCGTCTGCGAGTTCGTGTTTGCCCTCGGCGTCGGCACCGATGGCGTTGATATGCGTGTGCTCACCGACATCCTCGGGCGTGACGACCGGGTCGCGGACGGGCGTCACCGTCGAGAGCACGTCACAGTGGCCGGCCTCGGAAATCGAACCGGCGCGCACGGTGAACTCGTCGTCGTAGGCGTCGATGAAGCGCTGGACGCGTTCCTCGTCGAGATCCGAGACGACGACCTCCTCGATCGGGCGAATCTCGCTGATCGCGTCGAGTTGGGTGTACGATTGGACGCCCGCGCCGACGAGACCGAGGCTCGTCGCGTCGGAGACGGCGAGGTGGTCCGTCGCGACGGCGGCGGCGGCTCCGGTCCGTTTCATCGTCAGCGTCGTTCCGTCCATGATCGCGAGCGGGAACGCGGTTTCGGGGTCCGAGTAGATCATCGTCCCCAGCACGGTCGGCAGGTCGTGGTCGGTCGGGTTGTCAGGGTGGACGTTGACCCATTTCAGGCCGGCGGCGTCCCACCCACCGGCAGCGTCAGCATCCCGCTGCGATCCTGACTGGCTCGAGGAGGCGTCGCTCCCTCGGACGTTCAGGTAGGCCGGCATCGAGCGGAAGTCCCCGTTGTATTGGGGTAAATCGATATAGGACTTGGCCGGCATCTGGGTGTCTCCCCGTTCGAACGCGCCAAACGCCTGTTCGACTGCGTCGATGAGAGCCCCCATCCGAATGTTCTCGTCGACATCGTCGCTATCTAGCAGAATCGTGTTCATATCCGCGAATATTGCGGGCGGCACCTTAAGTGATTCTTCCTGGCCACGGCGTGAGTGTGAACTCGGCTCGAGCGACGAGTTAAGCCGTCGCTATCCAGTTTAGGAGCGGATGCCGAACGGCAAACGGCAGAAAATGGGCCGCCGAAAGCGGTTGCGATGGTGGTCGGGAAGCCGCAGGGGGTTATCCCTCGCTTACATCATGCCGCCCATACCGCCACCCATGCCGCCCATACCGCCCATGCCACCGGCACCGCCGGCAGGCATGTCTTCCTCGTCATCATCGTCGGCAACCGCGAGGTCGCCGGCGGCGATGACATCGTCGATGCGAAGCAGCATGACAGCCGCTTCGGTGGCGGATTCGATGGCCTGGGTCTTCACGCGAAGCGGCTCGTAGACGCCTTCCTCGCCCATGTCGATGGTGTCGCCGGTGAACGCGTCCAGTCCGGCAGCCTCGTTGCCGCCGTCGTGGTCGGCGCGCAGTTCGACGAGCGAGTCGATGGGGTCGAGTCCTGCGTTCTCGGCCAGCGTGCGTGGGATGACTTCGAGTGCGTCCGCGAAGGCCTCGACGGCGAGCTGTTCGCGCCCGCCGACGGAGTCGGCGTAGTCACGCAGCGCAAGCGAGAGTTCGACTTCGGGCGCGCCGCCGCCGGCGAGCACCTTGCCGTCCTCGAGGGTCGTCCGCACCACACCGAGGGAGTCCTCGATGGCGCGGTCGACCTCGTCGATGACGTGCTCGGTGCCGCCCCGGAGGATGAGCGTGACGGCCTGTGCGTCGTCGACGTCCTCAACGAAGATGCGCTGGTCGCCGGCGATCTCCTTCTGGGCGACGCTGCCGGCGAAGCCGAGGTCGTCCTCGGTCAGGTCATCGACCGTGGAGACCGGCGTTGCGCCGGTTGCGCGAGCGAGCTGAGACTGGTCGCTGGACTTGACGCGGCGGACGGCGATGATGCCCTCCTGTGCGAGGTAGTGCTGGGCCATGTCGTCGATGCCGCCGTCGACGAAGACGACGTCAGCGCCGACGTCGGCGACCTGCTCGGCCATCTCGCGAAGCTGGGCCTCCTCCTGCTCTAAGAACTGCTCGAGCTGGTCGGGATCGGTGACGTTGACTTCGGCGTCGATCTCGGTCTCTTTGATCTCGAGGTCGCCGTTGACGATCGCGACCGAGGCGTCCTCGGCGAAGTACGGCATGTTGTCGGAGACGCGCTCCTTGTCGACGATGACGCCCTCGACGAGTTCGGAGTTCTCGGTCGAGCTACCGACGACCTTCTCGACTTTGACGTTGTCGGTGTCGACGTCGTCGCCGTCGGAGACGGACTGGACGGCGTCGACGACGAGATCGGCGAGCAGATCGCGAGCGTTCTCCGCGCCCTTGCCGGTCATCGCGGTGGCGGCGATCTGGTGAAGGATTTCGTCGTCATCCTCGTCGACGTCGACTGCGATCTCTTCGAGGGCCGCCGTGGCCTCTTCGGCGGCCTGGCGGTATCCCTGCGCGAGCGTGGTTGCGTGAATGTCCTGATCGAGCAGGTCCTCGGCCTGGCTCAGGAGTTCACCGGCGACGACGACGGCGCTCGTGGTGCCGTCGCCGACCTCGTCCTCCTGGGTTTCGGCGACTTCGACGATCATGTCGGCCGCCGGGTGGTCGATTTCCATCTCCGAGAGGAGGGTGACGCCGTCGTTCGTCACGATGACGTTGCCCGAGGAATCGACGAGCATCTTGTCCATCCCCTTCGGTCCGAGTGTCGTGCGGACGGACTCGGCAACGGCCTTGCCGGCCTGTACGTTCATCGACTGCGCGTCTTTCCCGGAGGTTCGCTGGCTGTCCTCCGAGAGAACGATAAGGGGCTGGTTGCCCATCTGCTGTTGCGCCATAGTCACCTGAAGGATTGATTGTTATTCTATATAAATATTTTGGTGTCGATTCACTCAGAGCGCCTGAATCGACGGGGGCTATCGCTTCGAGAGAGAACGACCGGCGGTTATTTATGAGTGAACCGAACGAAAAACGGGAGTCAAGCGACAGATCAAGACGATCCGGAGCCGGGGAAGCGGTGGTACTGCATCCCCTGATGTTTCATCTCGTTGTGTCGCTCCTCCAGGAACGAGTAAACGGTGCCGTGTGGCGCGCCGTCGAGAAGCATCTCTGCGGCGCTGCGGACCGCATCGACTTGCGGTGGCGTGCCGATGATACCGAGCGTCGAGCCGTAGATAACGACCGATGCGCCCGACAGTTCCTCCATGAGTTCCCGCGTTCGGCCGCCTTCGCCGATGAGCCGGCCCTTCTGGCGCTTCAGGTCGTTCTTGTTCCGGGCCGCCGCGTCGATGTCGACGACGTCGAACAGCACCATGTCGTCTTCGAGCAACTGCAGCGCCTCCTCGGGAGCGAATCCGCGCCCGATCGCACGGACGATTTCGGGGGCTTTGAGGCCGCGAACGGGGTCGCCGACCGTCTCGACGGCGACGGCACCGTCCTCCGAGTCGATATCCAACCGCACTTCGGCTTCCGCCTCGATCTCGCGCATCGTCTCGCCGCCCTCGCCGATGAGAACTCCGATCCGGTCCTGCGGAATCTTCACGTGCTGCATACACTCGGGTATTCGCTGCGTGAGGTTAAGACCTTGGTCCCCGCGCCAGCACCAACACCAACACCAGCGCCGCCGATCCGCCCGCGGGGCCGACAACTATACTCGAGTTCAGCGTACCGGTCGTATGGCGACCGACCCGCAGTACGAACTCGTCACGAGCGCCACCGACCGGCTCGAGGGACCGCTGTTTCTCGCCCTCCCGAATATCGGGTTGACGGGCCTCACAGCCGCCGATTACCTCGTCCAGCAGCTCGAGTTCGACCAGATCGGCTACGCACGGACGAGAAACCTGCCGACCGTCGTCCCGTTCCGAAACGGCGAGCTGCGGCGGCCGATCCGGCTCTACGCCAGCGACAACGCCGACTGCTGCGTGCTGCTCAGCGAAACCATCGTTCCGGTCTGGACCGCTGGGACGTTCGTCGATGCGGTCGTCGGCTGGCTCGCCGAGACGGAGATCGACGAACTCGCCGTCTTGCATGGCCTCCCGTTTCAGCATGGCCCCGTCGAACACGAGGTGTTCACGGTCGCGACATCGGGCTTTCGACGGCGACGGCTAGCCGACACCGACGACACGCCGCTCGGCGGCGGCATCTTGGACGGCGTGCCCGGCGAGCTCGCGACGCGTCAGTTCGAGGGCGACGTTCCCCCGATCGGCGTCCTGGTGACGCCGAATCACCCGCCGGGACCGGATCTCGACGCGGCACTTCGCTATCTGACGGTTCTTGCCGAGTGGTACGACCTCGAAATCGACACCGAGCCGTTGCGCGAGCGCTCGGAAGCGCTCACCAGATACTACGCCGAACTCGCCGAGCGTATGGCGGCGATGGAGTCCCCGGGACACCCCGCTCGAGGGACGGACGCTTCCGACGATCGAATGTACATGTAGTGCCGGCACTGTCCGGTCCTCCCGTCGAACGCTACCGACTGGCACTACTCCGAGACGGATCGGAACCGTACGGACTCCGAACGCGTCTCGAGGACCGCGACCGTACGGTCCGCCGCGGCCGTCGTCGGAAACTGCGCCCCCGGGTTCAACAACGTTGTTCCCCCGTACTCGGCGCGTTCGCTGACGTGGTGATGACCGTAACAGACGAACTCGTACTCGTCGGCGGCGGCGATCGCCCGCACCTCGTCCATCGACTCGCCGTGGAGGACGGCGATCGAAAGCCCGTCGAACTCGAGGTCCGCGAACCGGCCGTGGAGTTCGCTCTCGCCGCCGAGCGAGTCGAAAGCCGCCTGCAGATTGCGAGCGTCGCCGTCGTTGTTCCCGAGGACGCCGTGGAGTTCGAATTTCGAGAAGTACGGCACGATCAGCGGGGCGACGAAGTCGCTGCAGTGAACGACGATCTCGATGCCTTCGTCCTCGAAAATCTCGGCGATGCGTTCGACCGCGTCGACGTTGTCGTGCGTGTCGGCGACGATGCCGATGTTCATACGCAGTTCCCCGCGGGCGACCGACAAATAGTGTTGGGTCGAACTTAGGTCCCGACGACCGGCGACACCCCGGCGCTGTCGATCGCCTGTCGCCGTTCCTCGTCGGTGAGCCGGTAGGGCTCGAGTTCAGTCGCGAGTTCATCGAGCGCGTTCCGCCGGCGCTGGTGGGCGGCGAGGAAGTCGATGATGCGCTCGATCGCGAGGTCTTTGAGATCGCCGCTCAGCAGGTCACCCGCGCGGTAGGCCGCGGCGATGCGCTCGAGTTCGTCGTCGTCCGGTTCGAAGAAGTATCGGAGATACTGGAAGGGCACGTCGACCGACGGGTCGCCGCCCTTCTCGCGGTGGTCTTCGAGCGTCGTGCGTCCGCCGGTGTAGGCGTGCGTGTGAATCGTCTCGGCGACGGTTTCCGGATCGTCGGTGAGTTCGATCGAGGGCGCGTCGCCGGACGAACTCATCTTCCCGGGACCGTCGAGGCTCGGGAGGAAGCGCCCGAGCAGCGCGCCCGGTTTTCGGACCGGGAGGGCCTCCTTCGCGGCCACGTCTCGGCAGACGCGGACGTGCGGGTCCTGGTCGACGGCGATGGGGACGAGCGTCGGCTGGCGGCCCGCGACGAGTTGCGGGAGCAGGAGGTGCGCCGCCTGCACGGCGGGGTAGAACTGCAGGCCGACGGTGTCCTGCTCGCCGTAGACGGCCTCGACGGTCGCCGGGGTGAGGTGCTTCGCGAGGCGGACCGCGAGCGGGTAGAGCACGTCCGCATCGGCGGTGTCGATCACGATCCGCGTCTTTGCGGGGTCGAAGCCGACCGCGAGGATATCCCGCAGGTTTTTGCGGGTGTGCTCGCCGATCGACGCAAAGGACTGCTCTTTCGCGAGGAACTTTTCGTCGTCCGACAGCGGGATGTAGACCGTCGCGCCCGTCTCCTGCTGGAAGCGCTTTGCGAGATAGAGCGGCAGGACGTGGCCGAGGTGCATCGGCCCCGACGGCCCCCTGCCGGTGACGACCGCGTGCGGGTCGCCCGCCCCGGCAGCCGCGAGGTAGTCGTCCACGTCCCGCCCGGCGTAGAACGTCCGCCGGCGGAGCAGCGGGTGGTCGGGAAAGCGTTCGATCTGTTCGCCCGTCAGCGGCTCGGCACCGAAGCGTTCGAGCAGTTTGTCGTAGTCGATCTCCCCGGAGACGGCGTAGGGCGTGACGGTGAACTCGTCATCGGCGCGGCTGTCGGCGTCATCCGGTTCGGTACTGTCGCGATCGGGCTGGGAATCGGTCGTCGTTGTCTCGGTGTCGTTGGAGTCGGACATCGTTTCGTGTTCGTAGGTAATGAAACTACAGCGGTGGCTGGAAGTCGAAACGGCGGAGAACGAACGGAGGGAGCACCCCTCGCCGCAACCGACCGGTTAGGCCGCGTCGGCGACCGCGAGGACACTGTCCGCTCTCGAACGGGGCTGCCAGCGCCATTGCCACTCGAGAGCGGCCGTCATTACGTGATACTTCGGGGCAGGACAGATTAGTGTTTCGGGCAGTGAAGACGGACGAGCGAGCACCGGGTGGCACCAGTCGCCACGTGGCCTGTTGGAGGTTCGATGGCCTTGTCTTCCCGATCTCCTCGTGGAGTGACAATAGTTAACATGGTCATGAAACAATAGCGCCAGCTATGCGACACGTCCTGACGGGGACCCGTTGTGTCTGGTGCACCGCACGGAGGAGTCGATGGCGACAGCAATAGCGACCGAGAAAGAAGCGGTACAACGCGGCTGCAAAGCTACCCAGAGGAGGCAGGATGACTGACTCCATCGTCTACATTGACCGGTCATCGGTACGCGAGGGGAAGTTGGACGAACTCAAGGCAGCGATGGCGGAGTTGGTGGACTTCGTCGAGACCAACGAACCCGAGATACTATCCTACAACGTCTACTTCAGCGCCGACGGCGAGCGGATGACCGTGATGCATACGCACGCTGATTCGACGACGCTAGAACAGCACATGGCAGTTTCGGGTTCGGAGTTCCCGCCGATTGGAGCGTTCATCACGCTCGAGGCCATCGATGTGTACGGTCAGTTGAGCGAAAATCTCGTTCAACAGTTGCAAGCAAAGGCTTCGACACTGGGAACCGGGAGGGTCGTCGTACACGACCGCTTCCAGGGCTTCAACCGCGTTATAGACGACTGAACAAGAGGGATCTAACGGAAGAGATCTTTCACCGAGTCACTGTCAGTTGCGAGACGGATCCGGCTCGGGATCGGTCACGAACTCGAGGAGGTCGTCGGCGTCCGCGTCCAAGCCCTGCCGGGAAAAGAAACTCGACACGTTCTCGCAGTCGCGCTCCAAGAAATCGCGGCTGTTGGGATGGTGGACGGTGACGGCCTGGCCGAGGTCGATCACCACGAGTTCACCCTCGTGGAAGACGACGTTGTACTCGCTCAGGTCGCCGTGAACGATGCCGGCCGCGTAGAGGCGGCGCATGTACTCGCGCATGACCTCGTAGGCGGTCCGGGGATTCTCGATGTGAACCTCGCCGAGGCGCTTGGCGCGGCCCTCGTCGTTGCCGATGTACTCCATGACGAGCACGTTTCGTTCGGTGGCGATCGGTTCGGGAACGCGGACGCCGGCTTTCTTGGCCCGCCGGAGGTTCGCGAACTCCTTTTTGGTCCAGGCGAGGACGACGTCTTTCTTCTTGCCGCCCAGGCCCTCGAAGCGCGGGTCGCCCTCGAGATAGTCGCGCATCTGGCGAAAATTCGAGGCGTTGATCCGGTAGACCTTGACCGCGACTTCGCGGTCGTCGCCGAGCGCATGATAGACGTTCGCCTCCTTGCCCGTCGAGAGCGGCCCGCCGAACGCCTCGACGTAGCCGTCCTGGACGAGTTTGTACAGCGCGGCGAACGTCGCGTCGTCGAATACCGACTGCTCGACCTTGAACTGGTCAGCGTCCTTGATGCGTTCCTCGAACTGCTCGAACTTGCGGTCGCGCTTGCGGGCGATCCGGTCGGCTTCGGTGTCCGACACGTCGATCTCCTCCCACTCGTCGCCCGGCGTCTCGGCCTCGTCGAGGTCGACTAACCCGAATTCCGCGTCCGTTCCCTGTCCCATCTACTCCGTCGTAAGGGGCGCAGGCGGGTAAAGGACCGGGTCTCCCTCGCCGGTGACCCGGCGGCTTCCACCCGCCTCGAATCAGTATGTCGGGCCTGGCTTTTTTCGCTTCGCGTTGTAGAGTTACAGATGAACGGAACGCAGAACGAGACCATGAACACGAACAGGCCCCCGACCACGATCGAGCGCGCCAACGCCCAGCCGAGGGTGACAGCCAACCGATGACCAGCTACGACGTGACGCTCGAGCGGACCGACGGCCCGAACCAAACGATCGCGGTCGACAAGCGCGAGACGATACTCGAGGCGGCCCGACAGGCCGGCGTCCGGCTCCCGTCCGACTGTCGGAAAGGAACTTGCACGACGTGCGTGGGACGAGTGCTCGCCGTCGACGGCGAACCTGAACCTGAACCTGAACCCGAGGCCGAGGCCGAAACCGAACCTGAACTCGAGACCCCGTCCGGCGATCGGAGCGACCACCACCCCGACGCCGCGACCGCCGTCGACTACCGACGGCCGCCGCGGGCGCTCGACGAGCGCGAACGCACCGACGGCTATGCGCTGCTGTGTATCGCGCTGCCCAGAGCCGACTGTCGAATCGAGGTGGGGCCGAGGGTGCGCGCGGAAGTCGGCGACAGTCCGTGGAAGTAGTCGCTCCCGTCGTCGCGCTCTCAGACTGTGAGCCGTTATCGTCGCGCCACCGACGGACAAGCGACTGCGGTAACGTTAACGGGTGCGCATAGCAACGCTCTACCAACGAATGTCTCTCGCCGACGAGAACGCGGACGAAGATAATCCGTATCTCCGTGACCCGCCGACCGAGTTCAGTCCAGTCGATGCGCTTTCAGCAGCGGCGGCCCGTGAACAGGTCGCACAGTTACGCGAGGCCATCCGCGAGCACGACCGCCGGTACTACGTCGAGAACGACCCGATCATCGCCGATCGGACCTACGACACGCTCTTCTCCCGCCTTCAGGAACTCGAGGAGACCTTCGATCTCACCCATCCGGATAGCCCCACCAGGAGCGTCGGTGGCGAGCCAATCGATGCGTTCGAAACGGTCGAGCACGTCGCGCCGATGCTGTCGATCGACAACAGCGGAGACGCGGCGGACGTCCGCGAGTTCGACGAGCGCGTCCGGCGGGAGGTCGGTGCCGTGGACTACGTCTGCGAGCCCAAGTTCGACGGCGTCTCGATGGAGTTCGTCTACGAGGACGGCAGCCTGACGCGGGCGGTCACCCGCGGCGACGGCCGCGAGGGCGACGACGTGACGCGAAACGCCCGCACGATCGGCTCCGTCCCGCAGAAACTCCACGGCGACTATCCCGACTTTCTCGCGGTTCGGGGCGAGGTCTACATGCCCAAAGACGCCTTCCAGAAACACAACCGCGAGCGGATCGAACGCGGCGAGGAGCCCTTCGCCAACCCGCGCAACGCGACCGCCGGGACGATCCGCCAGCTCGATCCCTCGGTCGTCGCCGACCGCCCGCTCCAGGTCTTCTACTTCGACGTGCTCGAAGCGAGCGACCTGGCCGACAGCCACCGGGACGAACTCGAACGCTTTCCCGCCTACGGCCTGCGGACGAACGAGCGCGTCAAGGTCGTCGACGACATCGAGGGGGCGATCGACTACCGCGACCGCATGCACGAGGTCCGCGACGACCTGAACTACGAGATCGACGGCGTCGTCATCAAAGTCGACGGCCGCGAGGCCCGCGAGGAACTCGGCCGCACCGCGCGCCACGACCGCTACGCCTTCGCCTACAAGTTCCCCGCCCGCGCCGAGGTGACGCCGATCACCGACGTAGCCATCCAGATCGGCCGCACGGGCCGCGTGACGCCTGTCGCCCTGCTCGAACCGGTCGACGTCGGCGGCGTCACGGTCTCGCGGGCGAGCCTGCACAACCCCGAGGAGATCGAGGCCAAAAACGTCAACGTCGGCGACACCGTCCGCGTCCAGCGCGCCGGCGACGTGATCCCCTACGTCGAGGAAGTGGTCGAGAAAGGCAGCGACGGCCATTACGACCTCCCCGACCACTGTCCCGTCTGCGGCAGCGCAATCGAACGCGACGGCCCGATCGCCTTCTGTACCGGCGGCCTGGCCTGCGACGCACAACTTCGGCGATCGATCGAGTACTACGCGAGCGACGGCGGCCTCGACCTCGAAGGGCTCGGCGAGAAGAGCGTTCGGCAACTCGTCGACGCCGAGTTGGTGGAATCCGTCGCCGACCTCTACGAACTCGAGCGCGAGGACCTGACCGAACTCGAGGGCTGGGGTGAGACGAGCGCCGAGAACCTGCTGTCCGAAATCGAGGACAGCCGCGAGCCGCCGCTTCCCGACTTCCTCTCGGCTCTCGGCATCCCCCACGTCGGCCCGGCGACCGCGCGCGAACTCGCCCGCGAGTTCAGGACGTTCGACGCCGTCCGCGAGGCCGCCGAGGACGACCCCGAAGAACTCGAAACCGTCGACGACGTGGGTGAGACGGTCGCCGAGACGATCCACGAGTTCTTCGCGAGCGACGCCAACGCCGAGGCCGTGGACGCGATTCTGGCGCACGTCTCGCCGCAGGAGGCGACGACGGAGACCGGCGGCGACGAACTCGACGGGCTGACGTTCGTCTTCACGGGCTCGCTCGCGGAGATGACCCGCAGCGAGGCGCAGGAACTCGTCGAAGCCCACGGCGCGAACGCCACGGGCAGCGTCTCGGGGAACACGGATTTCCTCGTCGCCGGCGAGAGCCCGGGCGCGACGAAACTGGACGCCGCCGACGCGAACGACGTGACGGTCCTCGACGACAGCGAGGGCGAGTTCAGGACTGCACTCGCGGCCCGAGGCATCGAGTTGGACTGATACGGTCTGCTGTAACGATTTACCGGCGCGACCGCGCCCGTCCTGCGGTTGCGCCGGAAATGACTTACAGCAGTCCGTATGAGAGGAGCGATCGGGTCGGGAAACTCCCTTCAACGGCTAGTAGTCACCGACAGTGGCAGGAAGGGTGCGTAACTTAGTACCAGAACGGTGTACCGCGGCTATGGCGTCGATTCCAGACGACCTCCACGATCTGTTCGAGAAGAAAACGTTCGCCCACGTGGCGACGGTGTTACCGGACGACGAACTGCACGTCACGCCCGTGTGGGTCGACTACGACGCGGACGCGGATCGCCTGCTTATCAACACCGAACGAAATCGACGAAAGGCGAAAAACGCCAGCAATGACTCGCGGATCGGCGTGAGCATGACCGATCCTGACAACCCCTATCGGATGCTCTCCGTGACGGGGACTGTCGACGAGATCACGACCGACGGCGCGCGCGAGCACATCGATGAACTCGCACAGCGGTATACGGGCAACGAAGAGTACCAGAATCCGATCCAGAGCGAGCGAGTCATCATCTCGATCGAGCCCGAGGTGGTGCGCCACGCCGCACAGTAGTGTGAACTCGAACGTGGCGGCGAGCGAGAACAGGGACAGAAACAGGAACGGGACCGGAAACAGAAACGCAACCGCGAACGCAAACTACGATACGAACCGCGCTCAGAGGTCGACGCGGTCGAACCGGAAGAGCGCGATCGCGATCGGGATGACGATCCAGGCGAGCAGGATGATAAGCGAGAACCAGTCCTGGAGATAGAACGGGACGCTACCGAACATCCCCTCGAGTACCATCTCGGTCTGATCAGTGAACCCGCCCATCGAGGTGACGAGTGAGAGAACGTTCTGGTAGGCGCTGTTGAGCGAGAGGCTGTTGAATAGCAAGGCGATCTGGGCGGTCGTTTCGTTCTGGGGAATATAATCGAGATTCATCAGCATCCAGAAGGCGGTAAGAAGGCCGTTCCAGACGGCATAAAACAGCATGAAGATGCCGAACATCGCAGCGCCGGCGATCGTCGTCGACCGCGTCACAGACGAGAGCGAAACCGCGAGGCTCGTGTAGGCGACCCCGTAGAGGATCGACACCGCGAGTAGTCCCGCATAGTCAGCGATGTCGAAACTCCCGAGTAACGCGGCGACGACGACGGCGGCGAGGACGAAGCCGGTGATCAGCGAGATCGACAGCACGGCCGATCGACCGATGAGTTTGCCGAGCAACACGTCCTTTCGCGAGTGCGGGAGCGAGAGCAGGATCTTGAGACTCCCTGACTGGCGCTCCCCTGCGATCGACTTCCAACCCAATACCAGCGCGATCAATGGGATAATGAGACTCGTCATACTCTGAACCATCCCAACGAGGGCCTCCGTCGTCTGCCCCTGCGCAGCGATGTCGCTCCCGAAGTACGAGAGGAGCCCCGTCGTCCCGACCAGCAGCATGAAAAAGAGGAAACTCAGGGTCCAGAACACCCACGAGCGAATCGAATCCCGAAAGTCCTTGCGCGCGACTGCGCGAACGCTGTCCGGGTTGACCGAACTCGCACTGGACGTCGTTCCCGTTCTCGACGTGCCGGTATCGGTATCGATGTCGGCCTCGGTGCTCATCGCGCCGTCACCTCCGCACCCGTCGTGTACGACTGGAACACGTCTTCGAGCGACGCCTCCGTCGTCGAGAAGTCCCGCACCTCGACGCCGTGATCCTCGAGTTCAGCGAGGACGGCCGTCTTCGAGCCGTCGACCTGGGCGGTGATCGTCGGCGGGTCGCGGTCCTCGGTGGCGACGTTCGAGACGGTCGGCAGCGACCGAACCGCCTGGAGGGCGTCGTCGTCGATCCGGTCGACGGTGACCCGAAGCGAGGTGCCGCCGCCGATGGAGTCGCGCAGCCCCTCGACGGAGTCGACGGCGACCATCTGGCCGTCCTGCAGGATGCCGACGCGGTCACAGACCGCCTCGACCTGTTCCATGCTGTGACTCGAGAAGAAGACGGTCGCACCGCGAGCGTTCTCCTCGCGGACGATCTCGCGCATCTCGCGGGCACCGTTGGGGTCGAGCCCGGTGGAGGGTTCGTCGAGGATGAGCAGGTCCGGTTCGCCCACGAGCGCCATCGCGAGCATGAGCCGCTGGGCCATCCCTTTCGAGTAGCCGCCGGCCTTCCGGTCGATCGCGTCGGTCAGGCCGACCCGTTCGAGCAGCGTCTCCGGCTCGTCGTCGCTTCCTTTCGACTCGATGGCGAACTCGAGGTGCTGGCGGGCGGTGAGGCGGTCGTAAACCTGATAGCCTTCGGGGAGGACGCCGGTCCGCGAGCGGATCTCGCGGCTGTGGGCCTGAGCGTCGAGTCCGAGGACCTCGACCCGTCCCGCAGTCGGCCGGATGAAATCGAGCACGACGTTGATCGTCGTCGACTTCCCTGCGCCGTTCGGGCCGAGAAAGCCGAACACCTCGCCCTCGTGAACCTCGAAGGAGAGGGTATCGAGCGCGAGCGTCTGCCCGTAGGACTTCGTCAGTTCGTCGACGCGAAGTGCAGGCATGGCTGAGTCATCTCGGCGTTCACCGATAAGAGTTGCCACTTGGGGAGGATAATACACTCGACCACGGGCAGTGAATAAACCGATTCCGGCTAGCGAGGCCGACTCGGCGGCGTTCAGATCGAGTCGTCCGGCTCGTATTGCTCTCGGACGCGGTCGACTTCGGTCGCGTATCGGTCGCGCGTTTCCGCATCGTCGACCGATTCGAGGTCCGATTCGGGAACGTCGGTCGCCGCAGTAACCGCAGACCCCGTTCGAAGCGCCGTCGAGGATCGTTCGCGCTGGTGGTACTGCGATCCGTCCGGCGTCGCATAGACGAGCGTGACGATGTTTCGCGCGCCGAAGTCGCGCTCGACCAGCCAGCACCGGACCGTCGGATCAGACATACCCGGGGATTGCGGCCGGACCACCGAGAAAGTATCGCGTCGCTCCCGGGTGCCGGGCCAGCGCAGCCGGCCGTCGCGCGGCTGCCCGGTCAGCGTTCGCACACACAGCAGAACGCCCCAGCGTACTTGACCCCCGGCGGTGCACTCTGGGACAACGACTCACGACAACCGCGAGCCAGCGCCCGATGCGGCTCACCTTCCGATTCAGATGGCTGTCAACTGGACACACCACGTCGACACCTTGCACTACGACGGCGAAACCGAACAGCGTCGACTCGAACTCGAAACCGCGACGATCGTCGTCACAAGCCACCGCGTTCTCGCGTTCGATCGCTCCAGCCGCTCACACTCACCAGGGACACACCCCTATCGTCATGTCGATCGTCCGAACGTCCAACACGTCACCGTCAGCCAAAGCGGCTCGACAAAACACCTGCTCCGGAGCCTCCTGGCCGGCGCGCTCGGACTCACGCTGCTTACCATCGCGGCAGTCGTCTCCTTCGGCGAGTTGATTCCCGAACTCGAACTCGACGGAACAGTCGCCGGAGACAGGGCAGGAACGGGAACGGCAACCGACGCCGGAGATGCCGCCGGGACGACTGCGGCTGTCGACAGCACGTTCGAGACGCTCGGGGTGCTGTTCCAGGTACTCGATACCGGGATCCTCATCGGCGGCATCCTCTCGCTCGCGCTCGCCGCCGTCTTCGCCGGGCTCTACGTCCGCTCACGATCGAGGCAACTCGTCCTCGAAGTCGCCGGCGGTGACGACATCGCCGTTCCGCTCGGCGAGACCGACGATGCCGCCCCGATCACCCTCAGCCTCAGCGAGGCCATTCAGCCGGGTCCGACGGCCGATCGGCGCTCGCCGGCCGAGAGAGCCGAGTTCAGCCAGTCCTCGGAGTCGGGCGAATCACACCCGCGGGGCGACCGCCGGCGCGGTCGCGATGAGTCAGGCTGAAAGCCGTCGACGCCCTAGGACCGGCGATGAACGCTGACGGGGTTCGCGACCGCGCGCGATCGCTGCCACGTGAGCCTGGCGTCTACCAGTTCCGGGCCGACGGAACGACGCTCTACGTCGGCAAAGCCGTCGACCTCCGGAGTCGCGTCGGCTCCTACGCCGACCCGCGGAGCGCGCGCATCCGACGGATGGTCGACCGCGCCGACGGGATCGAAATCGCCGTCACCGACACCGAGACACAGGCGCTCTTGCTCGAGGCCAACCTGATCAAGCGCCACCAGCCCCGCTACAACGTCCGGCTCAAGGACGACAAGTCCTACCCGATGGTACAGTTGACCGACCACCCGGCCCCGCGGATCGAGATCACCCGCGATCCCGACGGCGAGGCACAAGGCACTGCGAGCGGGCCGACCGTCTTCGGCCCCTACACGAACAAACGGCAGGTCGAAACCGTCGTGAAAGCCCTCCGGGAAACCTACGGCGTCCGCGGCTGTTCGGACCACAAGTACGCAAACAGGGACCGCCCCTGTCTCGACCACGAGATGGGACTCTGCACCGCCCCCTGCACCCGCGAAATCGAACTCGAGGACTACGTCGCGGACGTGACCGCGGTCGAGCGCTTTTTCGAAGGCGAGGCGGGCATTCTCACCGATCCGCTGCGCCGGGAGATGGAGGCCGCCGCCCAGGAGCGGAACTTCGAGCGGGCGGCGAACCTCCGCGACCGACTCGAGACTGTCGAGGCCTTCCACGGCGAGGGCGGCGAGGCGGTCCAGTCGGTCGGCGACGAGCGCGCGGTCGACGTGCTCGGCGTCGCGATCGAGGGCGAGGACGCAACCGTCGCCCGCCTGCGCGCCGAAGACGGCAAACTCGTGGACCGCGAGCGCCACACGCTCGACGCACCCGGCGCGGCCGCGACGGGAGCGGAAGTAACCGGACGCGACGGGCGGAGCGGCATCCCCGCCGTCCTCGCCGCCTTCATCGTCCAGTACTACGCCGAACGCGACCTGCCCGACGCGCTCCTCCTCCCCGAGCGCCACGGCGACGAGGAGGTCGCCGCCTGGCTCGACGCCGAGACCGTCTCCGTTCGGATTCCGGGTGCCGGCCGCGAGGCCAAACTCGTCGATCTCGCGCTCAAGAACGCCCGCCGGAACGTCGGCCGCCGCGACGAGTGTGGCATGCTCGCCGACGCGCTTGAACTCGATGTCGCCCGGCGGATCGAAGGGTTCGACGTGAGCCACGCTCAGGGAACGTCAGCAGTGGGGAGCAACGTCACGTTCGTCGACGGAAGCGCCGAGAAGGCAGATTATCGCCGGAAGAAACTGCGCGATCAGAACGACGACTACGACAATATGCACGCGTTACTCGCGTGGCGCGCCCGCCGCGCCGTCGAGGGACGGGATGACCGGCCCGACCCCGATCTCCTGCTGATCGACGGCGGCGAGGGCCAGCTCGAGGCTGCCCGCGACGCGCTCGCCGAGGTCGGCTGGGACGTGCCCGCCGTTGCGCTCGCGAAGGCCGAGGAGACGGTCATCACGCCGAACCGGCAGTTCTCCTGGCCCGCAGACGCGCCGCACCTGCACCTCCTCCAGCGAGTTCGCGACGAGTCCCACCGCTTTGCCGTGCAGTACCACCAGACGCTGCGTGACGACGTGTCGACGGTGCTCGATGACGTGCCCGGAATCGGCCCCGAAACGCGAAAGCGGCTCCTCGGTCGGTTCGGCAGCGTCGAGAACGTCCGCGAGGCGAGCGTAACGGACTTGCAAAGCGTTTCGGGCGTCGGCGAGAAGACGGCACGGACGGTCAAGGAGCGGCTGTGATGTAGCGTCGACCGATGTCTTCTGCCGGGAGCGCTCCGCCGGAAGCGCACGTGTAGATCGGATCGGTGACACCGACACTCGAGCGCAAACGAAACGATCTCGCACTCCGTGCGAGATGATCGTTTCACTTTAACGGCTCTGTTGAAGTCCTAAATACATGATGGGGTTTCGTACCCGTACTGAATAGAATCGCGTATGCAGCACTGGGGATTAGTTCAAATCAGCTCCAATCGAATCGGTAGAGGTAGACCGTGTAACTATCAATCCCGTCGGTGTTTCCGTAGCCGTCTCGATTCCGTGATCGTCAGTCCGTACCGGAAGGGATGCATGGGCAGCTAGCCGACTACCCTTACTAGAAAATTTCGGGTGAAATTACGGTTGCGGGAGATATGGGGACGGTTAAATTGAGGGCGGCGGCTTCGTAGGTATGGACGAACGAATTCGGGAGCACGCCGCGGTGCTCGTCGAATGGAGCGGGAGCATTAAGGCGGGTAACGATGTCGTCATCGCGGTCGGTGAGGGCGCACACGAACTCGGCGTAGCAGTCGCCGAGAAACTCGGGGCTGTCGGTGCCCATCCAGTCACAACGTACGTCTCAGACGAGATAGAACGAGCGTACCTCCGCGCTCATGACTGTGATTTCGACGAGACCCCGGCCCACGAACTCGCACTCTACGAGGAAACCGACTCAGTACTCCTTCTCGTCGGGTCGCGGAATACGGCTACCTTCGCGGACGTCCCCCAAGAGGTCCGCCACGCCTGGCCGACCGAGGCGGTTCGCGAAGCCTGGCTGGCGACTGACTGGGTGAAGACCGTCCATCCAACCCGGGCCCACGCACAGCAGGCCGGGATGACTTACGAGGCGTATCAGGACTTCGTTTACGACGCCGTGCTCCGCGACTGGGGGGCCTTCGCCGATGAGATGGCAGAGTTAAAGACCCTGCTCGACGCTGGCAGTGAGGTGCGAATTGTGAAGGGCATGGACGACACGGACATCACGATGTCTATTGAGGGTCGCAAGGCCGTCATCGCCGATGGTTCCGGCAACCTCCCGAGCGGCGAGGTGTATACCGTCCCCTCTGACACGACCGGCGAGGTATACTTCGACGTTCCGATGACCGTTCAGGGTCGACGCGTTCAGGGCGTCCGACTCCGCTTCGAAGACGGCGAGGTCGTCGACCACGCGGCTGAGACGGGAGAGACTGCGCTTGGCGAACTACTTGAGACCGACGCTGGTGCCCGACGACTAGGTGAACTCGGTGTTGGGATGAACCGTGGTATCGACCGCTTCACTGACAACATTCTCTTCGACGAAAAGATGGACGGCACTGTCCACCTTGCGGTCGGGAGCGCTTACAACGAATGCCTTCCCGATGGCGAAAAGGGCAATCAGAGCGCTATCCACACCGATCTTATCACCGACATGACCCGTGAGGAGACCCGGCTGGAGGTCGACGGAGAGGTCATCCAGTGCAACGGGACGTTTCGCTGGGAGGAAGGCTTCGATGGTTAGTGGCCAGCGAGGAACCGCACTAGTTCAGGTCAGAGTCGGGGTATAGATTCGGGAGACATGACGGCATCGGGAGAATCACTAGGTTTCAGAATAGAGTGAGTAGTTCGACTACCTTCGAACCGGCTGATTGAGCCAACTTGATCTGAACCGGACACACGTATCACGCTGAATCTATCCTCTATCTTCAGCAGACCGTCCATATCAATCGTTAAGGATCTCAACAGAGTCACTCGATCGAAGGATTCGCGGCTCTTGGTGCTCAAATCAATGAAGGGAGGGAAATCACAGCACCTTTTAAATCATGCTATCATGAACCACGATAGCATGACATCAGAGTTCGGAGCGCTGTCGTTGGTGCCGCCACTGCTCGCGATCGCGCTCGCTATCGTCACCCGACGGGCGCTGCTGTCGTTGTTCATCGGCATCTGGGCGGGCGGCGTGATCATCGCGGCCGACGGCGCGGAGACCGCGATCGAGTTCGCGGCCGTCCCGTTCGTGGCCGTCGTGGAAGCGTTCGGGTGGATCGTCGCCTCCTACGGAGACGATACGTTCCACGCCGAGATCATCGCGTTCACGTTCCTGCTGGGTGCCGGCATCGCGCTCGTCTGGCGGATGGGCGGCTCGGTCGCCGTCGCTCGGGCCGCCACCACAAGAGTCGACTCGCACCGCCGGGTCGGGCTGGCCGCGTGGCTGCTCGGGCTGGTGTGGTTCTTCGACGACTACGCAAACACCGCCATTGTTGGCTCGGCCGTCAAGGATATCGCCGACGAAGTCCAGATGTCGCGCGAAAAACTGGCGTACATCTTAGACTCGACCGCCGCACCGGTTGCAACGTTCGGCATCTCGAGCTGGGTCGCGTTCCAGATCGGCCTCATTCAGGATGTCTACGACTCCGAGACGATCAGCGGGGAGACCCCCTCGGCCGTCGGGACGTTCCTCCGGTCGATCCCGTTCAACGTCTACTGCCTGCTGGCGCTGTTGATGGTGCTTATCATCGTGCTAACCCGGCGGGACTTCGGCGAGATGCTCGACGCCGAAACGCGCGCGCAGCGAACGGGGAAGGTAACCCGGGATGACGCCACCCCGCTCCAGAGCATGAAGAAGGATCTCGGCGAACCCGCCGTCGACGACCCGCTGCTCCGGACGTTCGTCGTCCCGGTGGCCGTCCTCGTCACCGTCGTCGTCGGCGGAGCGACGATCACCGGTTTCCAGGCTGCAGGCGTGACGCCCGGGGAGGTCATCTCGGAGACCGGCGCGCTCATCGACCTGATCGACAACACGGACTTTACCGGCGCGCTCGTCTGGGGCTCGTTCTCGATGGTCGCGACGGCCGTCGCGATGGCGCTGTACGACGACGTGCTCACCCTTGAGGAGTCGATGGAGACCATCTTCGACGGCTTCGGGATCATGCTCACCGCCGTCAGTATCCTCGTGATGGCGTGGTCGATCGGCACCGTCGCCGAGGTTCTCGAAACCGGCCAGTACGTGACGGCCCTCGCCGAGGGAATCGTCACTCCCACGTTGCTTCCGGTCGTCGTGTTGCTGTCGACAGGGATCATCGCCTTCTCGATCGGAACGTCCTGGGGGACGATGGGCATCGTGACGCCCATCGCGGTGCCGATGGCCTACGAAATCGGCGGCGGGTCGCCGGAACTGCTCTCGGTCGCCGTCGGCGCGATTTTCTCCGGAGCGATCTTCGGCGACCACTGCTCGCCGATCTCAGACACCACCATCCTCTCGTCGACGTTCGCCGGTGCCGACCACATCGACCACGTCCGCACGCAGCTGTACTACGCTATGACCGTCCTCTCCGTCTCCGTCGTCGTCTACCTCCTGTACGGCTTCTTCGGCCTCTCCCCGTTCGTCCTGGTTCCGATCGGCGCGGTCGTGCTCGTCGGGCTCGTCTACGCCCTCTCGGAGCTCGACGCCGCCCGCAAGGACCTCGTCGCAAAACCGTTTGCCGGCGCGGGAGAGCGCGACGTTCCGAGCGACGACTGATACGGTCTGCTGTAACGATTTACCGGCGCGACCGCGCCCGTCCTGCGGTTGCGCCGGAAATGACTTACAGCAGTCCGTATGAATCGAGTTCAGGTCCGCTCGACGCTCGAAACGAGTCGGAAAACCGGACGATGGACATTTCTATGCCTTTCGCGAGCGTAGTCCATCCCGTGTCTAACGACGACCCGCTCGATGACCTGCTCGACGAACTCGACAACCAAAGCGACCTCGAAACGGCGGAACAAGTCCTCTCGATCCGCATGGAAGAACGACGCTACGGCAAACCGGTGACGATCGTCGAGGGCTTCGACCTCTCCGAGTCCGAGATCGAATCGATCGCCTCCGATCTCAAATCGTCGCTCGGAACCGGCGGGACCGTCGACGAGGGTCGCATCGAACTCCAGGGCGACCACCGCGACAGAGTGCCGGACCTACTCCGCGACCGCGGCTTCGACGTACAGACCTAACCCAGTTGTCCCAGTACAAATCGAGTTGCGAGTACAACTTTGTGCACTGCTGTCGTGGCCCATACTATGGAGATTCGCCCAGCAACCACCGACGACCGCAGCGCCATCCGCGACATCGCCCGCGACACCTGGCACGACACCTACGACGAACTCGCAAGTGACGTCATCGATGACACCGTCGACGACTGGTACGCCGACGACGAACTCGAGCGCGCGCTCTCGAAACCCGGAACCGCCGTCCTCGTCGCCGAAACCGATGCCGGCGTCGTCGGCTTCACCCACGGCGTCGTCCAGGACGACGAAGGCGACGTCCTCCGAATGTACGTCCACCCGGATCACCAGCGCGAGGGCGTCGGAACTGCACTGCACGAGCGACTGCGCGACGACCTCGCCGACTTCAACATGAACCGCATGCGAGCGATCGACCTCGCCTCGAACTCGACCGGACGCGCCTTCTACGAAGAACTCGGGTTCGAAGAAACGGACACCGGGACGGTCGAGTTAGGCGGCGAAGCGTACGAAGAAGTCGTCTATACGCTGTCGTTGTAGGCGACACTCGCCGTCTCACCCACTCCCTGCGCGAATCGGCGACCAGCGGCAGCTATTTATACCATGGTGCTAAAGATATTTTTAGAGATGTCTAATAATCGTGCCGTCGGATCGCAGGTTCCGAGTGAGAACTCGTGAACGAGGCGCTGACGGTCCTTCTGGAATCGCTTCGAGATGGTTATGTGCAGGTGAGTGCGTTCGTCGCGGTGACGATCCTCGCGTTCGGTCTGCTCCAGTACTACACCGACGGTGCCGTGCTCGCCGTGATCGAAGAGAACGAGCGATTACAGGTACTGTTCGGCGGTCTGCTTGGATTGACGCCAGGCTGTGGCGGAGCGATTATCGTGATGCCGCTATACGTCCGGGGAACGGTCAGTTTCGGTACTGTCGTCGCCACGCTCGGGGCGACCGCCGGCGACTCGGCGTTCGTCATCCTCGCGCTCGCCCCCGAAGCCGCACTGTACGCCTACGCCATCGCGTTCGCGGCGTCCGTGGCGACCGGCTACCTCGTCGACTCGGTCGGTCTGGGCGTCTCCCGAATCGATGCTGCCGTGGCTCAACTCTCGCCCGCCGCAACGCCCGACGGCGGAACCGTCGTCAACAGCAGTGTTGGACCGAACCCGGCCCACGACTACGGCGGTCCGGCACCAACACACTCCCACGAGACGGGACCGGATCGCCACTCGCGAGTTCTCACGCCGCTCTCGCATCTCGTCCACGTCGGCTGGTGGCTGAGCGCCGTCGCCGGGCTCATCCTCGGGACGCAGTACCTGCTCCAAGGTGGGCCCGAGGTCCCGATCAGACTCGGCACCGACTTCGCGGGCGCATTTACGGCCGTCGGCATCGTCGGTGCGGTGCTCTCGTTGTACCTCTACATCGTCGGCCGCCACTACGTGGGTGAAGGAGAGGTCGCCCGCGCTCGCGATTCGTTCGGCTCGGTCTACGAGACGCTTACCCACGCGGCGATGGAGACCAGTTTCGTCACCGTCTGGGTACTCGTGGCCTTCCTCGTCTACGAGTTCGGTGTCCTCCTGACGGGGATAAACGTCGCGACGGTCGCGTCGGCCGCGGGCGTGCTCGCGCCGATCGGCGGCGCGGTCGTCGGGTTGATCCCCGGCTGCGGCCCGCAGATTCTGCTGGCGAGCGTCTACGCCGAGGGCGGACTGCCCTTCTCCGCCCTGGCCGCCAACGCGATCTGCCAGGACGGCGACGCGCTGTTTCCGTTGCTGGCGGTCGACGCCAAAGCGGCCATCGTCGCGACGGTGTACAACTTCATCCCGGCGGTCGTCGTCGGCGTCGCGCTCCACCTGCTGTGGGGGCCCGTGTTCGGGATGGCCGAGTTCGGATTCGGCGTGCTCTGATCGGGTTGTCTTCTCCACCCGTGGGTCATTCGAACGCGACGAGACGGCCCTCGTCGGTCCCGACGAAGACCGCTCCGTCGGCGACCGCTCTGTGGATGACTGCCGGTCGGCCGAAACCGTCGCGCTTTGCGGCCGCGACCTGATCCTGACCCAGACCGCCGACGGCCGATTCAGAACTCCTCGGTCGGCGGCGCGATCCCCTCGTCCTCGTCGCCCTCGAGTTCAAATTCCTCGCGGACCTCGCGAATGCGATCTCGAATGTCGGCTGCCAACTCGAACTCGAGGTTGGTCGCGGCTTCCTGCATCTGCGTCTCGAGTTCGTCGATGTAGCGGGCGGCCTCGTCGTCGTCGTCGAGTTCGCGGCCGGAGATTTCGGTGGTATCGGTTTTGCTTCCGGGGAGGTTCGTTTCGCTGACGGCCTTGTCGATGGTGGTCGGTTCGAAGCCGTGGTCCTCGTTGTACGCCCGCTGGATGCGGCGGCGGCGTTTGGTTTCCTCGATCGCGGATTCCATCGCGTTCGAGGGGTCGTCGGCGTAGAGGACGACCTCGCCGTTGACGTTGCGGGCGGCCCGGCCCATCGTCTGGACGAGCGTGGTCTCGCTGCGCAGGAACCCCTCCTGGTCGGCGTCGAGAATTGCGACGAGGCTCACTTCGGGGATGTCTAACCCTTCCCGCAGGAGGTTGATGCCGACGAGGACGTCGATCTCGCCCAGTCGGAGCGAGCGGATGATCTCGTGTCGCTCCAGGGTGTCCGTCTCGTCGTGCATGTACGCGACGTCGACGCCGGCTTCCTCCAGATACTCGGTCAGGTCCTCGGCCATCCGCTTCGTGAGCGTCGTCACGAGCGTGCGTTCGTCGCGCTCGATCCGTTCGTCGATGCGGTCCATGAGGTCGTCGACCTGACCGCTCGCGGGCGAGACAGAGACCTCGGGGTCGACGAGGTGGGTCGGCCGAACGATCTGCTCGGCGATCCGCTCGGAGTGGTCGCGCTCGTAGTCGCTCGGCGTCGCCGAAACGTACAGCGTCTGGTCCGTTTTCTCCTCGAACTCCTCGAAGGTGAGCGGGCGGTTGTCGTACGCGGTGGGGAGGCGAAAACCGTTCTCGACGAGCGAGTCCTTGCGGGACTTGTCGCCGGCGTACTGCCCGCGGATTTGCGGGATCGTCTGGTGGGACTCGTCGATGACGGTCAGGAAGTCGTCGGGGAAGTAGTCGAGCAGCGTGTAGGGCGCGTCGCCGGATTCGCGATCCGAAAGGTAGACCGAGTAGTTCTCGATGCCCGAACAGTAGCCCGTCTCCTGCATCATCTCGAGGTCGAACGTCGTCCGCTCCTCGATGCGCTGGGCGGCGAGCATGTCGCCCTGGCGCTCGAAGTACGAAATACGGGAGTCGAGATCGTCGCGGATCTCGTCCATCGCGCGCTCGAGTTTCGGCTCGGGAATCGAGTAGTGCTCCGCCGGGTGGACGAGGACGGCCTGCTGCTCGCCCTGCATCTCCCCCTCGAGCGGGTCGACCTTTACCATGCGGTCGATCTCGTCGCCCCAGAGTTCGACGCGGACAGCGTAGCGGCCGTACATCGGATAGATCTCGATCGTGTCGCCGCGAACGCGGAACGTCCCCTGCGTGAAGTCGACGTCGTTTCGCTCGTAATTCAGGTCGACGAGCTGGGCGAGCAACTCGTCGCGGCCGATCTCCTCGCCGACCTCGAGGCGCAGCGACATATCGACGTAGTTGCGCGGGTCACCGAGGCCGTAGATGGCGGAAACCGAGGCGACGACGATTACGTCCTCCCGGGTCAACAGCGAGCGCGTCGCAGAGTGGCGCAAGCGGTCGATCTCGTCGTTGATCGAGGCGTCCTTGTCGATGTAGGTATCCGTTTGTTCGACGTAGGCTTCCGGCTGGTAATAGTCGTAGTAGGAGACGAAGTACTCGACGGCGTTTTCGGGGAAGAGGCTGCGGAACTCTTCGTACAACTGCGCCGCGAGCGTCTTGTTGTGGGCGATCACCAGCGTCGGTTTCTGGATCTCCTCGACGGTCCACGAGACGGTGTTGGTCTTCCCCGATCCCGTGACTCCGAGGAGCGTCTGTTTCTCCATGTCCGACCGGAACCCGTCGGCGAGCTGCTCGATCGCCTCGGGCTGGTCGCCCGCGGGTTCGAATGGGGCGTCAACCGCGAACGGCCGGTCGACATCGGGACGGTCCGGCTGGAGTGGCCCTCGAGAATCACTCATATCCGTTACACGGACTCGAACCACTTTACGCGCTCGCATGCGGATCGAGGCGCATGTCACGGTCGGTCGAACGATCGTGATCGGCGACCGCACGCTACCGACACCACCATTGAATTCGCACCTCTCAGCCACTGGCTCACCACACTACTAACGAACCAAGTCGTACGTGGCGACTGCTCGCCAAACCGTTATGAGCCGACTCGTCGTGGATCGAACCATGACAGAGCAACTCCAGGCGGCCCGCGACGACCTCGAAGAGGCGGCGAAGTCCGCCGACGACGACATCCGGGACGACATCCGCGAAACCACCGACGCGTTCGCCGACTACGTGATGGGCGACACCGAGCCCGATCACGCCCTCCTCGACGAGCGACTCAATACGCTCCGTCAGGTCCGCGAGCGAGCCGACGGCAACACCGAAGCGAAGGTCGATTCGGCTATCGAGACGGTCGAAGCGTATCGAGAGACCATCGACCAGGCCTGAGTCGACGACGGCTTGAGACCGCGGCGCTATCCGACGGGGGTGAAACGGCGGGCGTAGCGCGTGTCAGTAGAGTTCTTTCTCGACGATGTAACCCCATTTCTTGTAGTTGCGGTTTTCGTAGTACTCGTGAACGGCCTCTTTCGCCGATGGTGACGCTAGTGCGACGTACTCACACCCGTTCTCCGTCGCCCACTCTTCGATGAACGCGATCAGTTCGGTTCCGTATCCGTTCTCCCGCCGGGATTCGTCGACAACGAGATCGTAGAGCCACGCGTGGCGAGCGTGATGGAGGACGTGCGTAACGAGAACGCCCGCAACGCCGACTACGTCGCCAGCTACGAACCCGCCAAACAAGCGGTAGTCATCATCCGCCGTCCACTCCAGCACGTCCGCCGGGTCGGTATCACGCCACAATTGACGGAGGATCGGAACCGCTTCGCGACGCTCCGCCTCGACGGTTAGCTCCCGTATTTCCATGCTGTCCGTGACGAGTGACTGATGAAAAATATAATTGAGGTGAGTTACCAATCGACAGGAGAAACTACGATCGAGGAACCGCTGTGTCAGTTTCGACCGGCTATCGATCATCCGCTCGCGCCTGAAGACGCGCGAATCACGAGCGATGGGAGACGACGAATTCCGGAGTCAACAGCTGAACGATAACACGCTCAATACTCGTCCGGCGTCCGCTCGCCCACGTCAACCGCCGCATCCGTCTCCGCGAGCAACTCTTCGAACCCGTAGTGACGGAACCGATCGACGACCGCCGCCCGATCCCGCTCGTCGACCGCCTCGAGAACCGTCCCCAGAACGCTCGTCGTCGCATCCTGCCCCGGAACGTCGACGGTATCCATGCGCTGATCGACCCGCGAGACGAACGCTTCCTCCGAGAACCGTTGGCCCGATTCGCCCTCGGTGAGGTGCCGTCCGAGGTCGCCCGGAAGCTGTGCGGCCAGCTCCTCGCTCTCGCCCGCGCCCAATCGCTCGCCGAGCGTCTTTACCACCGCCCGCGTGGCGTTACTCGCTGTCTCCTCGTCCATGTCGAGCCGATCGCTCACCATCTCGAGTAGCGCTGCTCGCTCCATATCCCTGCCAACGGCGACTCGACTCCTCACGGTTCGGGCGGCAACTGCCGGGTCCAGCGATTATCTGCCGCCAGACGCCACTCACACGGCCCCAGGACCGGATTCCGGCACAACCGCCTCGTACCCGAGTTCAGCGAGGCGCTCCCGAAGCTCCGCTTGTTGCTCGTCGTCGACGTGCTCAAGCAACGTCGCGACGACGACTCTCGCGAGCCGCTCGGGATCGTCGGCGTCAGCGTGATTGCTCTGTTCGTCGACGCTGTCGATGAACTCGTCGTAGGAGCGGTTTCGTCCCGAGGGACCGTCGGTGAGGTGGTCACCGATCTCGTGGGGGAGCTGTCCGTCGAGATGCTGCGAGCGGGTCTCGTCCAGTCGTTCCCCGAGCGCGGAGAGGACGGCCTGTGTTGCAACGCGTGCATCATCCTCTTGCGGGAGGTCCGCCTGTCGTTGGACGGCCTGGTAGAAGTCGTGGCGTTCCATATCGGTCGTTGGACGGAACTGGCCGTGGCGGTTGGGCCGGCGATTGCCGGCCGGCGTCCGCGAGGGGGTCCCTGCGATCGACTACCGTGTCTCGTCGGCACTACTGCGCGAGGGTCACTCGAGTCGATCTAATACAGCCTCTTTTTCGTAGGACAGCGACAGCGACCGTGACCGACCGCGTCCGTCGACCTCCGTGTATTCGGCGTCGATCAGGCCGAGCTGGTCGAGTTTGTTGACGATTTCGGAGTAGCGGGTGTAGCCGAGTTCAGTTTGCTCGCGGAAGGCGTCGTAGACCTCGCCGGCCTGCTCGCCGTCGTGGTTGGCGATGACTTCGAGGAGCGTCCGTTCGGTGTCGGTGAGTCCGGACAGCGAGCGCGAGAGGTTGACGTACTTCGACTGTTCGTAGGCTTCGTCGACGTCCTGGCGTTCGACGGTGCGGCTGGCGCGCATTTCGGCGTTGAGTCCGGCCCGACGCAGGAGGTCGATACCGACGCGGAGGTCGCCGCTGTCGGCGGTGAGATCGGCGACGTGTTCGAGCGTGTCGCGGGCGATGACGCCGTCGTGGAAGCCCCGCGTGACGCGTTCATCGAGGATGTCGACGATCTCGGGGCTGTCGTAGACGGGGAAGTAGACGTCTTCGGGGCGGAAGACGCTCTGGACGCGCGAGTCGAGTTCGTCGATGACATCGAGCGCGGGGTCGGAGGAGACGACGATGACGCCGATCTTCGCGCCGGGGTACTCCTCGTGGGCGCGAAGGAGCGAGTAGAGGGTGTCCGACGCCTCGTTTTCGTAGAAGAGGTAGTTGACGTCGTCGAGGGCGACAACGAGGACGCGGTCGTCCTCGACGAGTTTCTCGGCGATTTGGCCGAAGAGTTTCTTGAACGAGATTCCCGAGGAGGGAGGTTCGTAGTCGAAGGTGCCCTCGAACAGGCGCGAGAACACCGAGTAGCGGGTGGCGTTGACCTGGCAGTTGACGCGGATCGTTCGCACGTCGCTGGTCTGGGCACCGACCTCGTCGAAGAGCTTCTGGATGGCCGTCGTCTTGCCGGTTCCGGGCGGCCCGCGGACCATGACGTTGAGGGGACGCGAACCACGTACGGCGGGGCGGAGCGCGTACGTCAGGTTTCGCATCTGGCCTGCTCGGTGTTTGAACGTCTCGGGGACGTAGTCGATTTCGAAGACGTGCTCGTCTCTGAACACGGACTCGTCCCACGACAGCATCCCCTCTTCGGGGTCGTCTGGCATCACTTTCACCACGCTGTCCAAGTTACTTAGTTGTTTGCTGTCTATCGTATTCTGACCCGCTCGACGTGGCAGTTTCTTCCGACCGACCGCCGATCGGTGATCCCGGAACGGGCGACCGGCGACCATCGGTGCGCCCGCCCACGGTTCACTCGAACTTCTCGAGTAACCTGGTGTAAAACTGCGGCTCGGAGACCGTTTCGGTGCCGCCGTTTGTGCGGGCGGACTCGGCTGCCGTTCCGCTTGCCGCGTCCGCGCCGGCCGCACCCGCCTCCGTCGCCAACTTCTCGACGATCAACTCCGGCGTCGACCGTGCGAGATGGTCCTTCACCGGCGAGCGGTTCACCTCGAGTTCACCGTCGACCAGGCCGACGGCCTCGATGCCGTCGACGGTCACGTCGAAGCCGGCCATCTCGCGGATTTCGTCCGCCAGGTGGGAGACGAAGACGGCCGTCGCGCCGTTTGCCGCCAGCGCTTCGAGGATGCCGGCGATGATCTTCGCCGACGCGCCGGGTTCGGTGATGCTCTCGAGTTCATCCACGAGCACGAGCGAGCCCTCGCCGCCCTGGGCGAGGTCGGCGAACTCGCGGACGGTGGACTCGAACGCGCCCGCGTCCAGCGTGCCCTGCGTTTTGGCGTGGTAGTGGAGGTCGTCGAATCGCCGCAGGCGAGCGTGCTCGGCGGGGACGGGAAGTCCCATGTGTGCGAGGACGACGACGCTTGCAACCAGATCGAGCAGCGAGGTCTTCCCGCCGCTGTTGACGCCGGAGAGGAGCGTAACGCCCGACACGTCGTAGTCGACTGGATCGATGTCCGCGAGCGGCTCGTCGAGCAGCGGGGAGCGGCCGGCCTCGACGCCGAATCCCCCCGCTCTCTCGTCGGCCGCCGGGACGAACTCGGGCATCGTACAGCCGAACTCGTCGGCGAACCGGGCGACCGCGAGTTCGACATCGAGTTCGAGCGCGTTCCGGACGAGGTCGCGCGCACCGGCGCGCTGGTCGGCGAGATCGGCCGCGAGGTCGCGCTTGAGTTTGCCCGCGCGGCGCTCCTTGGCCGCGGTGAGATCCTCGCGTAACCGGGCGGTCGCGTCCTCGTCGCGCTCGACCGGAAACGTCGGTTCGTCGCCGAAGATCCGTCTCGCGACCTCGGCCTCGCCCGAATCGAGGTCGAGCGCGTCGATCAGGTGCTCGCGGGCGGTCGCGACGGCCGCGGCGAACTCGTCGGCCAGTTCCCGGGAGAGCAGCGAGTCGACGCCGGCACCGCGTTCGACGAGCGAGAGGAGATCCGAACCCTCGATCGTCACGTCCTCCTCGCGGATCGCCTCGCGGAGGTGGTCGTTCGCGACGGTTTCAGCCGTGCCGACGGCCGCATCCAGGTCGTCGACGGCGACCGTCAGTCGGTCGAGTTCGTCGTCGCCGGCGACGGTGCCGTCCGCCTCGAGCCGGGAGAGGCCGTCTTCGAGGGCGTCGATATCGCAGTCGGACGGCGGGTCGAGATCGGCGGCCCGGTGGACGGCGATTGCAGCAGTGATTCGGTCGCGGTTGCGGGCGAAGAACGAGAGCGGCCGCTCAGGGACGATTTCGGCCGGGTGTTCCAGGGCGTCGGGTCGAACCTGGACATCGCCTTCGACGGTGACGCCGGCGAAGGATTCGTCGAGTGCGATAACGGTCGAGTAGCCGCGCGCGAGTTCGGCCAGGCCCTGGGCGTCCTCGACGATCTCGACGGAGAGTTCGGGGATCGCGTCGCGGGCCGCGGCATAGCGCTCGGCGTCGGTCGTCGCCAGACAGCGCTCGCGAACGCGAACGTCGCCCGGGGTTGCAAGCGGTTCGACGCCCGTCAGGGCATCGAGTACCGCAGGGGAGGGCTCGCGAGCGATCGCCTCGCGGGCGAACGTCTGGACCTGCTCGATGCGCGAGCGTTGTGAACTCGGGTAGAACGTCTCGACGCGCTGGGCGGCGTAGTCGGTGACGGTCCGTTCCGTGAGCAGTGAGAGGACCTCACGGTAGATCTCTCGCGCACGGTCGGTTGCGAGGAAGCCGCCGGGATCGTCGTGGTCGTGGCGAATCGCACCGCGAGCGATGCGGGCGGCCCGTCCCTGACTGATCCCGGGTGCGGTAGCGAGCGCCGCGACGTCGCCCGCGCGGAGCGCCTGCTCGGGGTCGTCGAGTTCCGACAGCGCCCGAGCGGTCTTCTCGCCGACACCCGGGATCGACTCGAGATCCATTGCTTCTCGACGGTCGTATCAAACCGGAGCGAGAAAAAGCTCCCGCCCCGGCCGTTGGGCTGCCGTGCTACCAGTGGCCACGGATCGCGGCGAGACGCCAAGCGAGAAAGATGACGGGATTGAAAACATACCACGAATCGGATGCTGTTTCTATCGCCCCAGTGAGGATTAGTAGCACGGGCCGGCAGGAGATTTATCCCGTTCAAACTCCATCAGAAAGATATGGGTAGCCGACAGGACAGGTCGGAGCAATCGCTTTGGGGGAATCTCGATGCTGACGGTGCACTCACGCGATATCGGGCGCTCGTAACTGCGATCGACGACGGTATTTGTCAACTCGATACAGCAGGACAGTTCGTTGCGGTCAACGACAGTATTGTCGAACTCACTGGATATACCGATGCCGAACTCCGCGGCGAACACGTCTCTGTAATTCTCGACGAGACCGACACCGAAACGATCGAACGGAAAATCGCCGGCCAGGCGGCGGCCGATACTGCTGCGGTTACCCCGTTGGAACTGGACGTTCAGACGGCTACTGGAACCGGAATCCCCTGTGAATTCCGGCTGACGGGGATCGACGAGGACGGTTCGTTTCGCGGAATCATCGGCGTCGTTCGAAAGCGTTCGGAGACGACACAACGGGTGAACTCGTCCGAATCGGCAGCGGTGAGTGATGACACCGCCGACCAAGAGCGATCCGAACGGGGGATCGGAGAGAGTCAGGAAGCGTTCCAGTCGCTCGTCAATGCGGTCGAAGACTACGCGATCTTCCGACTGGACGAGGACGGATACGTCACCACTTGGAACCGAGGTGCAGAACAGATCAAAGGGTACGACCGCGCCGAAATCATCGGACAACACTTCTCGACGTTCTACACTGCGGAGGATCGGGCGGCAAACGTCCCCGAGCGAAACCTTGAGGCCGCGATCGAGAACGGTTCCGTCGAGGACGAAGGTTGGCGAATTAGAAAGGACGGCACGCAATTCTGGGCGAACGTCACGATTACGCCCGTCTGGGACGAGGACGGTACCCACCAGGGCTATCTGAAAGTCACCCGCGACATGACCGATCGGCGGAAACGGGAGATGGAACTCAAAGGCGAGCTCCAGCGGATCTTCGATCGTATTTCCGACGCGCTGTACGCGGTCGACAAGGAGTTCAGATTCACGCTCGTCAACGAGCGCGCCGAGGAGTTGCTGGGCTATCCGGAAGAAGACATCCTCGGCGAGAAGCTCTGGGATATATTCCCCTCGGCCGCCGAAATCGACGAGGTCTGGGAAGCATTTCACACGGCTCGGGAAGAACAGGTCGCGACCAGCTACGAACTCTACTACGATCATCTCGGTTTCTGGGTCGAGGCGAACCTCTATCCGTCCGAGACGGGGATCTCGGTGTACTTCCGCGACGTAACCGAACGCAAACGCCGCGAACAGGCGTTAGAAGAATCAGAACAGCGCTACCGGACGATCGCGGAGTACTTCCCGAACGGGATCGTCACCCTGTTCGATCACACCCTCGACTACACGCTCGCGGCAGGACAGGGCTTCGAGAAGGTCGACGAAGAGCCGAGTGACGTCGAGGGCACTAACTTTTACGACGCCTGGTCGGCGGAAACGCGCGACGACCTCGAACCGATCCTCCGCGCCGCGTTAAACGGCGAGAGGCGCTCGGTCGAACTCTGGCACGACGGGCGAGAGTGGATCATATATGCGGTCCCGGTCACCGACAGCGACGGAACCGTCTTCGCCGGCGTGACGATGGCTCACGATATCACTGAACGGAAGGAGAACCAGCGGAAACTCGAAGAGACGATCGCACAACTCGAAGAATCGAACAAACGGCTGGAACAGTTCGCCTATGCTGCCTCACACGACCTACAGGAGCCACTCCGGATGGTCTCGAGCTACCTGCAACTCATCGAACACCGCTACAGCGACGCGTTCGACGAGGACGGCGAAGAGTTCCTCGAGTTCGCCATCGACGGCGCGGACCGAATGCGAAAGATGATCGAGGCGCTGCTCACGTACTCTCGGGTCGAGACACGCGGCGAACCGCTCGAGCCGGTCGCACTCGACGACATTCTCGCGGACGCCCGCCAGGATCTACGGGTCCAGATCGAGGAAACGAACGCCGAGATTACGGCCGTCGATCTGCCGCGGGTCGAGGGAGATGCCGACCAGTTGCGGCAGGTCTTCCAGAACCTGTTGGGCAACGCCATCGAGTACAGCGGAGACGACCGACCACGAGTGCACATCGACGCCGACCGGCGCACGTCTGACCAACGCCAGGAGTGGGTGATTTCGGTTCGCGACGAGGGGATCGGTATTGAAGCGGACGAGCAGGACCGGGTGTTCGAAGTGTTCGAGCGGTTGCACACCCGCGAAGACCACCCCGGGACGGGGATCGGACTCGCGCTGTGCCAGCGGATCATCGAGCGCCACGGCGGCGAGATATGGGTCGACTCGAAGCCGGGAGCGGGATCGACGTTTTCGTTCACGCTTCCGGCGGTAGAAGGCTCGTGATCGCGTCGATACGTGGCATTCCCGCCGAGAGGGCTTGCGCGATCCGGGCGACTCGTTATCCGATCAGCATTCCAACCACGAGTATGGTATTCAAGCGTCTTCTCGGTTCGAAAGTGACTCGGTCGCTCACCGTTGCCTCGGTGTTGCTCGAGATGAAGCGAGCGCTCAATCGCGGTAACAACGTCCGTGCACTCCTGTTGCTCGGCGTCGCCGTCCTCGCCTGGCAGTGGGCAGTTATCGGCCTGGTCGCACAGGGGCTCGCAAGCGTGATCCGTCGCGGGAGCTCGTCTGATTCGGGATCGAAATCACGTGCATCCTGAATGTTTACCGAGCGCTCGAAACACACTGACGCGAATTGACAGCACTGTTCCTCGCCAAAACCGGCATTTGACAGCACTACTCCTCGCCAAAATCGGCATCGTCGAAGTGGTCGTTCGCCAGGTCGTCGAGTAGCGATTCGGTTTCTGCCCGCACGTCGTCGTCGAGGTCCGAAACCGCACCGACGCCGTGACCCCCACTTTTCGCCGTCTGGAGAGCGTTCCGGTTCAACTGCCCGCTCGGATCGACGACGGGGAGCTTCAAATCGGTGAAATTCTCCGGCGGAAACCCAGTTGCCGAGAGCAAAAAGTGATCGGCGACATCGCCCAGATCGTCGGTCTCGAAGTCCTCAAGTTGAGGCTCGGACCACTCATCGGTCGTCGTGGCGCTGAACTCGGGGTCGTGCAGTTCGTACTCGGTCATATTCGAATCGACGCGCGCGGCGTCCGTCGATGTTGCCCCAGCAGTGGCAACGACGCCGAGTGCGGCCGGCGACGGCTCAAGCGAAATCGTCGACGAGCGGAAGCGTCGCCAACTGCGCCGCCGACAGGAGGACGCGGTCCTTCTCGAGGCCGTGGGCGATCGATTCGACCATGCCGTCGCTATCGGTGAGCGGAATCAGTCTCACAACCGTCCCGCGCTCGTCGGCAGCGAGTTCAACGAGCGCGTGTGGAAACGAGGAGACGGCGGGGACGGTGAGTTCCGTGATACCGTCGGCGCGTTCGAGCGCGGGAAAGTGGAGGTGCCCGGTGATGACCAGCGAGACGTCGTGGCTCACGAGCAGGTCGACCAGCGGCTCCGGATTGGAGAAGCCGGGGACGCTTCCCTCGACGGGAAGTTCGGCGCTGTAGCGCTCGTAGAGCATCCCCGTCGCGGGCAGGTTGTGGTGGACGACGACGATCGACGTATCGGCAGCGGACGCGGATTCAGACAGTGCCTCGTCGAGCCACATCAACTGCGCCGCGTCGATACGGCCATCCCACGTCTCCGCGGGCGCGTCCGGCGTCGCCGCGTGGCTGTTCAACCCGAACACGTCGAGGCCGCCGAACCGAACGTGAAACGGCAGCCCGCCGGGGGTGTATCGATCCTCGAACGCCCCGATCGGCAACGAGTCATGTTCGTCGAACGCCGTCGGAAAATCGTGATTACCGGGAACGGCGACCGCCGGCGGATCGAACCCGGCGAGTTCATCGAACAAGCTGAACTCGTCAGGGTTGCCGTTTCGCGTCAGGTCGCCGGCGATGACGACGCCGTCATAGTCGCGGTCGTTGACGGCGTCAACGGCGGCCCGAAGGTGGCGCTCCGTGCGGTGAAAGACCTTCCAGGTGCCCGTTGCGTCCGTCGCGAGATGAACGTCCGAGAGGACGCCGAGGCGGGTCGGGTCGGTCGCCGTCGGTCGCTCGAGGCGTGCGAGAACCTGTCCGGAATGCGGACGAGCTGGCATCGGTATGGTCCCCAACGGCAACGAGCCGTGTAATCCCCGGACCGTCATTCGCCGTCGAAACCGGAACGGTCTCCGCCGCGGTTAGCCACCGTCGCCGTCGTAGCTCGCGATCCGCCCCCACGTCGATTTCTTCCCCCAGAGCCCCGAGCGCATGCACTCGAGTTCGACGATCTGGGAGTTATCGACGAAGAGGTTCACCCGCGGCCCGAACTGCTTGATGTACCACTCGAACACCGCGGGATCGGCGGCCTCGAAGACACAGTGCTCGATCCCGAGTTCGGTCGCGATCTCGAAGGCGACATCCGTCCGCCAATCGCGAACTCGTTCGGTGATTCCCTCCGATTCGACCATGACTTTGTACGCGCCGGCCTCCAGGTGTCGTTTGCCTTCCTCGATCGCGCTCGTCGGATCGATCGCGGACTCGCTTTCGAGTTCTTCGACGCTCGATGCGCCGCCGGCACCGAACTGGACGTTGATCTCGGGTTTCGCCTGCAGGCCGTGGTCCTGGACGAGTTCGGTGAGCGCGACCGTGTCGTCGACATCGATGGCGAGGAAGCCGCTCGAGATTTCGACGATGTCGAAGCCGAGGTCGGCGGCTTCCTCGATGTACCGTTCGACCCGGTCGTGGTCGCGGATCAGGACGTTCTCGATGAAGCCGCCGGTCGAGACCAGTACGTCGTGGTCGTGGCAGACCTCGATCAGCTCTCGGACGGCGTCTTCGGGCATCAGCGCGAACGAGCCGCCGGAGAACTTGTAGATGTCGACGTACGCGCCCATCGTCTCCAGGATGTCGCGCAGTTCGCGCGGGCCCATCGGGTCGTAGTAGGGGCCGCGGATTTCGGTGATGCCGTTCTCACGGGGTTTGTCTTCGCGCTCGTTGACGTGCAGGAAGTCGAACGCGCGGTCTGTGTCGACCATGGAGGGCCCGACCACGAGCATGACCAAAACGCTGTCACGCCACTCCATTGAACTCCTCCGCCGGTGATAGATCTCCGGTGAGAAGCGCGCCTGAAAGATTATCCCGTTCCAAACGAAATTCGAGACTATGCCGTCGCTAGAAGGCCTAAAGACCTGGTTTTACTATGAGGCCCGCATCATAGCGTTCGCCGTCTTCCTGTTTATTGTTTTATGGGCGGTAAATCGGATTACGGGATACCTGGACGGGCTTTCGCTTACAAGTCCGCGATTTGGACTCGCTATCACGGCGATCTGGTTTGGCACGGCCCTGGCTCTGCTCTGGCTGGCAGGGCGATACAACTGACCGGGACGCAGCTCTACGAATCGCCGTTTTCGCACGAGTTCGAACGCGGTCAGGCGAGGAGTGCCGTCAGGTCGGTCACTCTGTGGTCTTCGATCGATCGGATCAGCGCCTGAATGTCATCGCGACGCTCGGCGTCGATAAACTCGTCGGTGACCGTCTCGAATTTTTCCGTGAGACCGTCCCATCCGATCGGATCGGTCGGATGGCCCCGGAAGGCGTCCTTCTCGACCCGGTAGGTGGTCCCGTCGTCCATCGTGACGTCGATGACGGCGGGCATCTCCCCGTTTTCGAAGCGTTCCGTGAGGTCGGGATCCTCGGAAACGTCGACGATCCGGAGCAACTGCTGAACGTCGTTCCGACGGATTCGATCGGGGTCGTACTGCGCCAGCGAGAGGTCGCGATCGAGCAGCGCGACGGCGAGCATGTACGGCAGCGAGTGGTCCGCCTGCGCTCGGTTGGCGACCTCGTAGCGGTTGCCCTCGCCGCCGCCGATGATGAGCTTTGCGCCGCCGAAGGTCTCGAGTTTGATTCCGGCGACCTTCGCCGGATCGAGCTCCTCGCGCTCGGCGAGTTCGACGACGCCTTCGACCGCGGACTGGGCGTAGGTCTCGGCGACGTACCGTTTCGTCATCACGTCGTGAACTCGCTCGCCCGGCGTCAGTTCGACTTCGAACGGCCCCGAGATCACGTCCTGCCAGCCCTTCTGCCCCTCGAAGACGTTCCGCGGGCCGGCAACCCCGTGTTTCGCGAGCATCGCCGCGTAGACCGCGTTGCGAGCGGCGTTGGCCGATGCGAGCCCCTTCCACTCGTTGATCTCGCCGGTGCGGGTCACGCGAAGGGCGTTGTGACCCGTCGCGGCGATGGCGATCGCACTTCGGATCTCCTCAAGATCGAGTTCGAGTACCTTCGACGCGCCGGCGGCGGCCGAGACGACGGTGTGAGTGACGTGATCGAATCCCCGCTCGCGGACGGGTGCGTTCCAGGCGAGTTCAGCCTGGATCTCGTAGGCGACCGCGAGACCGGCGAGCAGGTCGGTGCCGGAGCGGTCGGCGAACTCGGCGGCGGCGACGACGGCTGCGACGTTGTCGCTCGGGTGTGGCGTCTCGCCGGGCGCGAGAAAGGAGTCCATGTAGTCGAGGTAGCGAACGAGCGCCGTGTTGTGCATCGCCGCGCCGACTGGGGAGACGCGTTGGTCGCGGCCCCAGAGCGTACAGGGACCGTCGTTCTCGAGCGCCGTGACCGTCCGGAAGACGGCCTGTGGCGGCCCGGCGACTTCGGCGGGGATAGCGATCCCAACCGCGTCGAAAAGCCGTCGTTTGAGCGCGTCGCGAACGTCCGGGGAGAGGTTGTCGTAGTCAGTTTCCTGAACGAACTCGGCGAGTTCGAGTGCGGTTGTCATACGGCCGGTACCACGACGACCGCCAAACGTCTTGGCGTGGTCGGCACGGATAGCGATCAGCGTCGATGCCGTCGCCGATCGCGAGTGGCCGGTCGTCCAGGACGGGAGACGCGCGTTCGATAGTTCAAAGGGGCATCTAACCGGGTAACCGAGTATTCGGTCAGGGATCGTCGTCGTTGTATCCGTACTCTCGATCCGGGTCCTGAACGCCTTCCGTGCGCGAGCCGACCCAGGCCCCCAGGGCGAGGCCGTAGACGAAGTGGCCGGCGTGAAACAGCGCGAGTTCGTCGGTGTCGAGTCGGATGTCGAGCAGTTCCTTCAGCATGATCTGGGAGCCGAACGCGGAGAGGGCCATCCCGAAGACGGTTCCCCAGACGAGGCCGCGTTGCTCCGGTTCGATCGACTCTTCGGCGTCCTGGAGGGCGAAGAGGGCACCGAACACGGCACCGGCCTGGACGCCGTAGAGGAGATGCAAGGCGATGCCGGCGATCGGATGGTCGTCGGGGTCGCCGCCGGAGACGTACTGCGCCCAGAAGTTGGCGGACGGTGGCAGCGAGCGCAGGATCGGCAGCCGAAACGCCGTCATGATGAGCGTCGCGACGAAACCGGCTTGAAGCCCGCGAACTGCGGCACCGCCGGCGTGTGCGAGACGCGACTTGTCGGTTACCGCTCCGGAACGCTTCGGTGCCGACGAATCCGACCCGAACTGCTGTAACCGATCGAATACTGACATGGGGGTTTGGGACGCTACCACTGGGAGTTCCTTAACGCTCCGGCGTGATCCTGACTGCAACTGGGCGGAACGTGTGTCTGCACAATAGATCAACGCAACTGCCGGTATCGATAGACGGTTACGTCGAATTGACCGACTAGTCAGACGGGAGTAGAAGCGTGGACGAGACACCGGGTACAGACGGACAGTACAATACAGTTCGAGACGGCAGTACCTGATCATCGGATCCGCCGTCGCCAGCACCTTCTTCGTCGGCTTCGGCGGTGGCGTCATCTTTCCGATCCTGCCGAATTTGGCGGGCGCGAGTTCAGCGGTGACGCTGACCGTCGCCTGTCTCTTCATCGGCGCTGGACAAGGCGGGACCAGCGGCCCACTCATGGCGCTGCTCGCCGATCTCACGCCGGACGAGCATGGGCCGGGTCCGGAACGACGAATGTTCTCGGCGATGTCGGCGGCGGGCTCGGGCCGCTGCTCTCGGTTCCACTCGTCGATACGCTCGGCTTTCCGCCGGTGTACGCCGCGTGTGCGATCATGCCGCTGGTCGCGGGCGGAATCCTGCTCGCCGGTATCTACCGCGAGACGGGCGCGTTGCTTCCGGCGACGAGAGAGCAGAGCAGGGCCAGCGAGTCACTGGACGACTAACGACAGTTGAGAATACGAGTGCAGTATGCAGAGTAGTCGATAAAATTCACGCACATTGGAAGTGCAAGCCTACACTACAGACGGTCATCAGTATTTCTTTCCTACGTTATCTGAGTTGCCATCATGTGGATTCTTTTATGATTGTGTCCTTACTAAATACGCATGGATACGATCACTGTGAAGCAGGATATTCGGTTTAAACAAACCGCTGAACGCGACCTTCTCACAGATGTATTTCTCCCGCCTACCGACGACCGGGAACGCACAATCGTTATCTGCATCCATGGTGGCGTCTGGAACCGTGGTGATCGGTCGTTCTTCGATGATCGGTGCCGTGCCCTCGCCAAGCGGGGTGTCCCGGCATTGACGATCGAGTATCGCCTTTCCGGTGAGGCAACGTATCCGGCCGCAGTAAAAGATGTCAAAAGTGCAGTTCGATGGGTTCGGGCTGAGGAACCGTTCGAAACCGCACCACGGCAAATCGTTCTCTGCGGGCACTCAGCAGGTGCGCATCTTGCTGCCTTAACAGCGGCAACTGCGAACACTGGCCTGACACCCGATGACGAATACGAGGACACTGCGACGACAGTTGACGGACTCGTCGGTTTCGATGGGCCCTACGACTGTCTCGGCGCAAAGGAAGACGGTGAAACGGCAGACTTCCTCGGGGGAGCACCGACAGAGATTCCTGAACGATACCGGGAAGCGTCACCGCGAGAACGAGTCACATCCGATCATCCGCCGGCGCTGTTGTATCACGCGACGGATGACGAGTGGCTCACGCTGCGTGAAACGCGGGCATACCGTGACGTACTCAACATTGCTGGTGTGGATGTCGAATTGCACACACCACCGGGCGACCACTTCTTTTTCACCGAGGAACCGTGGTTCGAGCGAACTGTCAACCAGACTGTAACCTTCATAGAACGAATACAGTCCTGATACGTTCGCAGAAGGAATTCTCGAACTGATCGATCGGTCTCAACCATAGTTCTGGTAAAGAAACGACATTCCTATCCACTTCTCGGAGTACAAACTACGTCTGGCGAGAACTGACGCCGTCCGAAGCCGTCAATGGGCCGCCGAGCGACCGAGGCACTGAAATACCATATCGTCACGCCGACGACAACGCGCTTTTGCATATCCGGTCCGAACCAGGCCCCATGACAACCGTCGAGGCCAAACTGGCGGCCGCCCGCGACGAACTGGCGACCCACGACGGCATCCTCGTCGCCTTCTCGGGCGGGGTCGACTCGAGCGTCGTCGCCGCACTCGCTCACGACGCCCTCGGCGACGACGCCGTCGCCTGCACCGCAAAGAGCGAAACCCTCCCCGCCGCCGAACTCGAGGACGCAAAACGGGTCGCCGACGAGATCGGCATCCGCCACGAGATCGTCTCCTTCTCCGAACTCGAAAGCGACGAGTTCGTCGCGAACGACGACGATCGGTGCTATCACTGTCGGACGATGCGCCTCGGCGAAATGGAAGACGCCGCGCGCGAACTGGGCGTCGAAACCGTCTGCGACGGCACCAACGCCGACGATCCCGGTGCCGGCCACCGCCCTGGCCTGCAGGCCGTCGACGAACTCGACGTGCACTCGCCGCTGCTCGCCCACGACATCGCGAAGGACGAGGTCCGAATGATCGCCGAACACTACGGCCTCTCGGTCGCTGACAAGCCCTCGATGGCGTGTCTCTCCTCACGCATCCCGACCGGGCTCGAAGTCACCGACGACCGACTCACGCGCGTCGAACAAGCCGAAGCCCTGCTTCGACAGTGGGGCTTCGATCAGTTCCGCGTGCGCGATCACGACGGCCTCGCCCGCATCGAGGTCGCCCCGGACGAACTCGATCGTGCGCTTGATCGGGGGTTCGTCGAAACGGTACGCGACGCGCTTTCGGACCTGGGTTTCGAACACGTCACGCTCGACCTCCACGGCTACCGAACCGGGAGCGTGAGTCCGGCGACGGACGCCGCTGCCACGACCGAATCCGACGACTAACCGCCCCCGTTTCTGACGGGTTCCCGTACCGATTTCCCGGCCAACCCCAGACAGTCGCGGGTGCGCCGGCACTGACTGCCAGCAGTCCGTATCGAACGAGATTCCCGAACGGGCGAATCGAGCGAGAAGAAGCGCCCGATCGACCACAATATAATCAGATTCTATCCTTGTAATACACCAATAGTACAGGGACTGCGAGAGGGACAGACAATATTGCACAATACGATACGAACGTAGCATCTCCCCGTATACTACTGACTGATGGCTGCCGACGTACCGCCCGACTGGACCGTCCACGTTTCCCGGACGTACACACCCGCCGACACCGACCGAGAATTAGAATACCGCCTCTACCGCCACGAATCGGACGACTTGCGGGTAAAGGTCGCCCCCGCCTCCCTCGACGGTGACGACCGTCCGGGATACGCACTGACGGCCACGAGCTATCCCGAACTCGAGTTCAGCGAGACACACCGGATCAGGACCGTTCTGACGTTCGAACGCTGCGCCGAACTCGCGCGGGATTTCATGGTGCTGTTTTCGACCAGTTACGACGGGGCGGGGTCGCTCGAAACGGCGCGGGAGTACGCGGCCGAGCGGACGCGATCGCACCGGTGACACCGTCCTCATCGTAAACGACGGGGCTACTTCTACGACCGGGATAGCGAAACCTGTCCGGGTTACGTGAGGAGCGATCAGCGGCGCGAGGACGAATTCGAAGACAACCACGAATACGCAATTGTCCGGTATGCGGACTGTTCTCAACACCGAGAGACTTTTTACTCATAATCGAGTAAGCGATTACGATGATGGAAATGATGTGGCAAGATCTAGTCTTTCTCGCAGGGAGCGTTCTCTCGATCGTCTTCCTCGCACCGACAATCAAAGACACCTCCGCACGCGTGCCGCTCGGATCGAGCATTCCGTCGATGACGATCGGCGCGATCTACGCGCTCACGTACGGAACGATGGGGATGACGTTCTCGGCCGTCGGCTCGTTCGGCGTCGCCACCATGTGGTCGCTGATCGCGTGCTATCGCTCGCCTGGCGAGCAGAAAGGCGTCCTGAACATCCTGCGGTTTGCTCGGACGATGAACCGACGCCTTCGTGAACTCGTGGGCACTGCCGTTCCCGGACTCGAAGGCGGACGGAGCAACGCGCAGTCGGGCCACCAGCAATCCGCTGACTAACGCTTGTTACTCGTTGCTCGTTTCGATCTTCTAACTTCGAACTCTCGACGCGATCGCACGCTCGAACCCTCGACGGTATCCCGACGACGTTAATCGTCCGACGATACTGGGGTTTCACTCGCCGCGGGTGACTCCGCCTCTGCGAACGGGTACCACGACTGTTTTCCGTCGGTCATATAGGGGGCCTCGAAGTCGGTCTCCTCCGGCTCGCAGAACTCGACGAGTTGTTCCTCGGCCGTCGCGTCGACCCACTGGCGGAACGTCTGTCCCCGGACGGCTTCTGTCTGTGAGCCAGAGGTGCTTCGCGCCTCGCTGTCACCGTCCGCTCGAGACGCCGCCGGAGCCTCGCACTCGCGATGGGCAGCGTAGGCCTCGAGCAGGTTTCGGATCGCGCCGGGAGCCTCGTCGGCCGGCACGCGTTGACGCACCCAGTCGATGAAGGACGGATCTTCGCCGACACCGCCGCCGACGCCGATATCGAAGGCCTCGACCATCTCGCCGTTCTTCCGGGCGCGCATCCCCTGGAGTCCGATGTCGGCGGTCATCGCCTGTCCGCAGTCGGCGGTACAGCCGGAGTAGTGCATCTTGATTTTGCCGACATCGTCGGGCAGGTCGATGTTCTTGTTGAACCAGCGCAGCATCCGCGCCATCCGCCCCTTCGTCTCGGTCAGCGCGATCGAACAGAACTCGGTGCCGGTACAGGCCATCGCGCCGCGTTCGAACGGACTCGGCTCGGCGGGGTACTCCTCGAGCAGCGGTTCGGCGAGCAACCCCTCGAGTTCGTCGTCGGCCACGTCGACGATGACAGGATTCTGCCGGCGGGTGAGCCGTACCTCTCCGGAACCGTACTCGGCGGCGAGGTCGGCCAGTTCGATGGCGTCGTCGGCCGGCAGGCGACCGACGGGGACGCTCAAGCCGACGTAGTTGCGGCCGTCCTGCTGGTCGCCGACGCCGACGTGGTCGTGCTGGCCGTCTTCGACGGGGCGACCGGCGTTGTAGGTGTACTCCGTCCGGAAGTCCTCGCCCGCGGTGTGCATCTCGAAGTCGACGTACTCGTCCTGGAGCGTCTCGCGGATCTTCTCCATCCCCCAGTCCTCGGCGAAGAACCGTGCGCGGTTCTTCGAGCGGTTCTGGCGACCGCCGTACTCGTGGTAGAGTTCGACGAAGCCGCGGCCGACCGCGTAGGCGTTTTCGGGTCGGACGAACACGTCGAGCGGGGTCGCCGCGCGGGGCTGACGACCGCCGAGACCGCCGCCGATGCGGACGTTGAACCCGCGAACTACCTCGCCGGCGAGTTCTTTGGTCGCCGGCTCGAACCCGATATCGTTGATCGAATCCTGCGCGCAGCCGACCGTACACCCCGACACGCTAATGTTGAACTTTCGGGGCATGTTCGCGAGTTCGTCGTCGCCGCGCAGTTCCTCCTCGAAGCGCTCGAGGAGGGGCCCCGACTCGACGAACTCCTCGGCCTTGCCGTGGAGCGGACAGCCGGAGATGTTGCGCATCGTGTCCCCGCCCGAAGAGCGCGTGTGGACGCCCACCGACTCGAGCGTCTCCCAGATTTCGGGGACGTCTTCCAGATCGATCCAGTGCAACTGGACGGACTGGCGCGTCGTCAAGTCGAGCCAGCCGTTGCCGAACTCGGGATTCTCGACCGGGCCCGTCGCGTAGTCGCGGGCGACCTCGGCGATCGCGCGCAACTGGCCCGGTTCGAGGACGCCGCTCGCGTTGGTCAGGCGCATCATGAAGTACGATTCCTGGCCGTCGCGCTGGTGGAACAGCCCCCAGAACTTGAAGCGGGTGAACCACTCCTCGCGTTCGTCCTCGGGAATCGCCTCGAAGCCGCCGTTTGCGGCGAACTCGAGGATGTGCTCGCGAACCTCGTCGCCGTAGCATCCCTCCTTGATTCCCTCTTTCTTATGCGCCATCGCAAATCACCGCCGGAGGAATTGAACGATCGGTCCCGACGACACGGGATTTGTCACCAAACATATTTTGAGTCACGGTAGAACGACACGATAGTGAGGAATATAATGCTAATCGTTGACATACATCTGTTTTTCGCTCTGTTTAATCGAATAGCTCAGATGTTCAATCGAATATGGTCTGTATTAGGGTGTATATCCGAAGGAAATGGCCCACTCTTTTGGGATTGGGCAGCACTCACCGCTTGGCGAATACGCCTCGTCCGACGGAGAACGCGACACCTATCGACGGAAAGATCCGCTCACGAGAACGGTCGGTTCGGAAGCGACGGTGTCGACACGTCCCCTTCGAAAACCGGCCCGCAGTAACGGACGATCGCTATCGTGAACTCGGCGTCGCAACCGGCCTGTTCTCGCGAGTTCGCGCCGGTTCGAGTCGCACCGCACACTGCTTGAAGTGGGGTTCTTTCGAGCGCGGATCGACGACCGGCAGCGTGAGGTCATTGACCGCCGGGTGATGAATAGGAAGCCAGACGACGCCGTCGGGAATCGACTCGTCGGATTCGAATCTGACGCGGACCGATGCACGCCGTGAGACGACGTGGCAATCCTGAGAGGAGAGAGTCGCATCGGCTTCCGCCGATCCCCGTTCCTCGTCCTCGAGTTCAGTCGTGAACGCGAGCGCCGTCGCGGGACTGACGCGGGCGACGGGGGCGTCCGCGTCGGACGGACGGGTGCGAACGCCGGTGTTGTACGCGTCGGGCTGCCGGCCCGTCGTCAGCGTGAGCGGGAATTCCTCGTTGGGCGGTTCGGGCGCGGGAGCGGCCTGGCCAGCCGAAAACCGTGCACGCCCGGACGGCGTCGGGAACGACCACGATTCCGCGACACCGTCTCGGTCATCGTCCGGCAAATCGGATTCGTAGTACCGATAGCCACCCGCCGCATCCGACTCGGGCGCGGGCCAGCGGACCGCCACGTCTCGCTCGAGGCGCTCGTAACCGATCCCCGAGAGATCGGCGTCGGTTCCCGCAGTCAGCGTCGCGAGTTCGTCGAAGACCGTTTCGGGCGTCGGCGACTCGTCGAACAGGTCGGGCGCGAGTCGCGACGCGAGCGTGCCGATCAGGTCGAGATCGGATTTGACGCCGGCGGGCGTCTCCGTTGCGGCGCGGACGCGGGAGACGGTCCGTTCCATGTTCATCGTCGTCCCCTCGGACTCGCCCCAGGTCGCCGCCGGCAACACGACGTCCGCGAGTTCGACCGTCTCGCTGCGGAAGGCGTCCTGGACGACGAGGAACGTCTCTGCAAGCCGCTCGCGAACGCCCGTTGCGTCGGGCATCCCCGCGGCGGGGTTCGTCGCGACGGCGTAGACGGCCGACACATCCTCGCCGATCGCATCGGCGATGCCGACCGGTCCCGGCCCGGGGTCGTCCGGGAGCCGCGAGAGTGGAACGTCCCAGGCGTCGGCGACGAACTCGCGGTGTTCGGGCGCGTCGAACGGCCGGTGGCCGGGCCAGGTCCCCTTCGACGAGCACACGCGCGTCCCCATCGAGTTCGCCTGGCCGGTGAGCGAGAACGGGCCCGAACCGGGCCGGAGATTCCCGGTCGCGAGACAGCAATCGATCAGCGCGCCCGCCGTCGCGGTGCCGTTGACGCTCTGGTTGACGCCCATCCCCCAGTAGACGAGCGTCGACGCGTCGAACGCCGCCGCAAGTCGATCCACGTCGGCCGTCGAGACGCCCGCGCGCTCGGCGGCTGCGGACGCATCGGGAAGGCGCTCGCGGAGCTCCTCGAATCCCGCCGTCGCCCTCGCGATGAACTCGTCGTCGAGGCGATCGGTTTCAACGAGTCGCGCGAGAACCGCGCGAGCGAGGGCGAGATCGCCGCCGGGGTCGGGTGCGACGTGGCAGTCGGCACCGTCGGTCGTCTCGCTTGCGACCGGGTCGACGACGAGCAGTTCGGAGTCGTCCTCGGCGGCCGATTGCTGAATCCAACGAAACAGAACCGGGTGCGCAACGGCGGGGTTTGCACCCCAGATGAGGTGTGTCCGTGCCGCCGGGATGTCGTCGTACGTCGGCGGCGGCGCGTCGCTGCCGAAGGCGTCGTAGTAGGCGGTGACGGCCGAGGCCATACACAGGGTCGTGTTGGCGTCGTAGTACCGGGTTCCGAAGCCGCCGCGGGCGAGTTTTCCGAGCGCGTAGGCGGCTTCGTTGGTCTGTTGGCCGCTGCCGAGGACCGCGACGCTGGTGGCGTCGTTTTCGAGCGCCCGTCCGAGTCCGACCGTCGCGCGCTCGAGGGCGGTCTCCCAGGTGGTCGGCACGAGTTCACCGTCGCGGCGGACGAGCGGGCGGGTGAGCCACTCGCCGTCGGGATCGGCAGTCTCGCGGATGCCGCGCTGGCAGGCGAGGCCACGGTTGACCGGATGAGCCGGATCGCCGCGGACGATATCGAGTCCGTAGCCCTGTTCGACCGGTTGCTGGACGTGTCCACAGCCGACGGCACAGCGCATACAGGTGGTTGGAACCGGGTCGGTCACGCCGCCCACCTCGCGGGGCGACGAGGCGTTCGTCCGCGTCCTAAAGGAGGAGACGCGGAGCACCCCATTTGGTTCACAATCTCGCACATAGATACGAGAAGAGAGTACAGACACAACACCTAAACGGTATTCGTTTACAAATGGTTAGTTTTAGAGCTATAGGAGGCGCATCCATCGATATAGAAACGGATACCGAGAATATAAGGAGTGAAACCGGGCGAAGGCTGCCGATGACTGTCCGAACGGGCACCAGCGGGCGATGCGCTGGCGAGAAAAGCGGAGAAAGCCGTCGCGTAGACGCGACTAAACGTCGACTGAAAGACGGAAAACGGGAGGACGGACCGGTCTCACTCGGTTCCGACCCACTTCAGGATGAACAGCGTTCCCTCGAACAGGAGGATCATCGTGATCCCGACGATAATGGGTGCCATCCCGGTCGGGTCGAACGTGAACATGAACGCCAGTCCGAAGAAGGCCGCCCAGAAGTACAGCCGCTTACTGACGAGCCAGCGACGGGTCGTCACACCCATCATAATCGCGAGCATTATAAACAGCGGAATCTGGAAGACGACGGCGAGAAAGCCGATCAGCGTGATGATCAGGTCGAAGGTATCGCCGAGCGCATAGGCAATCTCTGCACTGCCTTCCGCGTAGAACGTGAAGTACTCGAAGAGCACCGGCAACACCAGCACGTAGGAGAACAACATCCCGACGCCGGCAAGAACCACGCTCGTCGGGACAGCCGCGAGGTAGTACTTGCGCTCGTGTGGATACAGCCCCGGTTTCATGAAGCGATAACACTGGTAGACGAACATCGGCAGCGCCACCATGATCCCGAGCAGCGTCGAGACCTTGATTCGTGTCAACCACAGTTCGAGCGGCTGGTAGATATGGGGTAAGGGAACCTCCTCTGCCGCGTACGGGAACACGTTGTACCAGATGTGCTCGATTGCCCACGAGGCACCCAGTAGCCCGATCGCCGTCCCCGCAGAACCGAAGAGCAAGACCACGGCAAACCGAAGCACCATCTCCTCGATGTGGTCCGCAAGCGGCATTTCCTCGTCGTCCGGGGGCGTCGAAATTCCACCGACATCGTCGTCCGGATCGGGGTACTCGGGGCTTCCCGTCCCCGGTCCGGTCCCCGAGTCGTGACCACCGCCGACGACTCCCTCACCGTCGGTTTCAACCGGTGGATTGGCATCGGTCCCGGTCGACGCCTCGGGTGAACTCGAAGGCGACGCTTCCGATGGCGAGTGCTCCTCGTCGGACCCGCCGTCTTCACGTGGTTCGTCGGGGTCCACACCGTTCCCCGTCTCCGCCGACTCGTCCGGCATCTATCGGGATATAGATAGGCGGGCGGTTATAGGCCTTTTTCTTGTGCGCACTGGGTCACGGTACCGATCGACGCGTTCGTCCGCACCGGTCGCCGTCGAATGTGGTGAACGAGCACGATGCGCGGTAGGAGACTCGAAAGGTTGATAACTGGATGTCAGTTACCCATGGTAGTAAATGAGTTCTGCCGTTGACGAGGATACCGCCCGTGCGATCAATACCGGGCGCGAAACTCTTGGTGCGATGCTCTCGAGCGTGCAGACACACCTTCAGAAGGTGTTTATCGTCTTCGTTATCGGCTTTATCGGCTCGTTCTACGCGTTGCGCGTCTTCATCTGGGACTTTCTCAAACAGACTGCAAAGGCAGAAATGTCGCCGTACATCGCCGATTCGACGGAGCTTATTACGCGGACTCCGTTCGAGGTTATTCTCTTGCAGGCCAAGATCGGGATGCTCGTCGGTATTGTCGTGGCGGTTCCCGCGTTACTGTACTTCTCGAGGAATAAGTTGCGCAAACGCGGCTACGACACCATCGTGCCCATCTCTCGGAGCTATATCGCGAGCTTCGTCCTGACCGCGATCACGTTGTTCTGCCTCGGGGTCGTCTACGCCTATGCGGTGTTCTTCCCGTATACGTTCGACTTTCTCGCCGGAAACGCCGTCAGCGCCCACGTCAAACCGAGCTTCGGGATCACCGAGTTCACCGAGTTCATCGCACTGTTGACGCTCTCGTTCGGGCTGGCGGCCCAGTTGCCGCTGTTTATGGGTGTCCTCTCGTACACCGAGATCGTCCCCTACGAGACGTTCCGGGACAAGTGGCGACACGCGATCGTCGGGATCACCGTCTTCGGCGCACTGTTCTCGCCGCCGGACCCGTTCACGCAGATCATGTGGGCGACGCCGATGGTCGGGCTCTACATCATCAGCCTCAGTCTCGCAAAGGTAGTTGCAAACATCCGCCGGCGCGGTGCGGCCGAGAGCGACGGGACCGGGACCGATCATATGAAACGAGTCGTCCTCCGATTCGTCGGCGTTCTGGCTGTTGTCGCCATCGGAACCGGCGCGTTCGTTAATCAGGGTGGATTCGACTACCTCGGGGAGGCGGTCTACCCCAGCCTGCCGGCGTGGCTTCAACCCGGTCCCGAGGGCCCGTTCGGACTCGGATCGCTCGCTGCCGAGCACGGACTCCTCGGTGACGCCGCTGTTGGGCTTACCATCGCTGCAGGCGTCGGCGTGCTTATCCTGTTCGCCTATACGATCAAAGTGCTCCAGGCTCCGATCTACCCGCGGGAGGGAGCCATTCGAACGGCCGAATCGCCCGACGATGTCGACTTCGAGATGCTCACCGCCGAGGACGTGGAGGAAGTGCCAGCGTCCGTCTTCCTCCAGATGAAAGAGGAACAGGCGCTCGAGGTTTCTCGACAGGCGATGTACGACGACAACCGGGAGAAAGCCCAGGCGATCTTGAACCGGTTCGACTCGCTGCAAGACCAACAGGCCGAGGACGGCACAACCGGTGACGGCGAGAGTGCAGCACTCACTCAGACCGATGCCGGTGGCGCTGCCGAGGAGGAGGAGGAAGGTGGCTTCCTGACGAGTACGGCCGCCGGAATGCTCGATCCCTTCACCGAGGAAGAGACGACCGAGGACGACATCGGTGGCTACGCCTACGACATCGCCTTCATCCTCAACAGTCTCACCTCGAAGATGTTCCGCATCGTCGGTATGTTTATGCTCGTCATGGGCGGGACCTTCTTCTGGCTCTACCAGGGTGGGATCGGCCAGGTTCTCACGACGTTCCTCCATCGCGTTCCCGAACCGATCCTCCACGAGGTGGCCGTCCGTAACGGGGTCGACCCCGCCGGGATGACACTCCAGGAACTCATCACGGAGATGGACATCGTCATCGCGCTCCATCCCGTCGAAGTGCTCATCTTCGAGGTCAAAGTGAGTGTCATCGCGGGGATCATCGCCGTGCTCCCGCTGGTGCTGTACTACGGCTGGCCTGCGATGAAAGAGCGCGGGCTGGTCCGAGGTGACCGCCGTATCTTCGTCGTCTGGGGTGGCTCGCTGTTGGGTGGGTTCGCGTTCGGAACGTACCTCGGCTTCTTCTGGATCGCACCGGCGGTCATCTCCTATCTCGTCTCCGACGCGATCACCAACGGAATGGTCGTCTCCTACCGGATTAGTAGCTTCTTCTGGATGGTCATCTTCACGACCCTCGGCATCGGCTTCCTGTTCAACATCATCGTCACGATGGCGCTGTTCCACGTTGGCGGCATCATCAACTACCGGACGATGCTCCGGCGCTGGCGACCGGCCGTCGTCGGCATCTTCACCGTCGCGGCGATCGCCAGTCCGAAGGGTGTCCTCACCATGTTGATGGTCGCCATTCCGATCGCCCTGACCTACATGCTCGGCCTCGGCGTCCTGTATCTCCTCACCGGCGGCGGGCGGCTATTTGGCGGCAGCGGTGGCGGCGGTAGTGGCGAACAAAACGACGCAGACGCTGCCGGTACCGCTGGCACTACTGAGGCCGACACCGGCACCGATACCGGCTCCGGACCCCAACCCGACCCAACCACGTAGCGAACTCGTCCGACGGCTTAAGATGGGAGGCATGCGAACGCGTCCCTACGATGCCAAAGATCAGCGTCGAAATCCCGCAGGAACTACTCGAGGACTTAGACGACCACGTCGGCGACGACGGCAAGTTCGTCAACCGGAGCGATGCGATCCGTGCCTCGATCCGAAAAACGCTCGACATTCTCGACGAAATCGACGACCGACACGATCGACTCGACTCCGACGAATAAGTCCGTATTCACCCGGAAACACGACCGAACAGCAACAGATCGTTACACCACGGACCGTTCAGTCTCGATCGATCCGTTGTGCGAAGCCGAAATTCGGCTTCACGTCCTCGACTCGAACCGTCACAACATCTCCCGTCTCCGCCGCCGGAACGAACAACCTGTAGCCATCGACCGATGCAATACCGTCACCCTCGTTCCCGACATCGGTGATCTCGACCTCGAGTTCATCGCCCGGCCGCACCGATGCGGTGAGTCGCCCCTTTCCGATAAAGTAGAGTTCGGAGGATTCGTCCCGTGAGGCCTTCGGACTCGTAGCGCGAACGTACTGGAACTCCTCCTCGACGTCCGCTCTGAACTCGTCGACGTCGGGGCCTTCGAAGATTTTCACGACGAAGTCGCCGTCGGTGTCGAGGAGTTCGAGTGCGGTTTCGAAGGCCTGGCGCGCGAGGTGGAGCGAGCGAGCCTGATCGAGCGAGTACTCGCCGGACATGTTGGGGGCCATGTCGGACAGCACAGCGTCGACCTCGCCGCCCGCGGCGTCGATGACCCGGTCGCGCGTTCGTTCCTCGGTCATGTCCCCGCGGATGGTTTCGATGGTGTCGTGGCCCTCGATGTCTTTGATGCGCTGAAGGTCGACGCCGATCACCTGCCCGTCGGGGCCGACGGCTTCGGCGGCGACTTCGAGCCACCCGCCGGGCGCGGCACCGAGGTCGACGACGGTATCGCCGCGCGAGAGGACGTTTTCGAGTTCGTCGAGCTGCTTGAGCTTGTAGGCGGCTCGGCTTCGGTAGCCTTCCTGCTTTGCCTTGTTGTAGTAGTGGTCCTTTCGTGCCATGCTCGGATAGTCAGTTGGCTGTGGTACACGGCGAAGACGGATAGGTGTCGCGAAGAGGAGTCACGCGTTGTGCGCGTGAAGTCATGACGCTGTCTATCGGGACTTGCGGAGGCGTCCGGACGAGGCGCGTTATCGGGACTCCGGGTCGCCGTCTGCTGCGTCGGTATCGTCATCGTCAGCTGCGTGCTCGGTGTTCGGATCTGCATCCTCGGTGCGCTCTCGTTCCGCGAGATCGGCCTCCTCGTCGACGCCCGAACCGTCCCCGACCTCGGAGTCGATCCGCTCCGGATCGATGGCCGCGTCGTCCCGTCGGCGTTCGTCGATGTTTCCGGGGGCGAGTTCAGCGTCCGAGCGCTCATCGAGCTCCATCTCGGGCTCGACTTCGGCGTCCGTGCGTTGGCCGACATCCTCGTCCGGGTCGAGTTCAGCGTCCGTGTCGCGGCCGGTCAGTTCGGAGGGATCGACCTCGAGCCCGCGGCCGGCTTCTTCCTCGATCGCGTCCATTTCGTCGGCGGCGGTGTCAGCGGACGATTCCGTCTCGTCCAGTTGCTCGTCCGGGTCGACGCGAGGTTCATCCTCGAGATCGTCGTAGAACTCGTCATCGCGCATCGGCTCCGAGCGGTCGCGTGCCGTCGATCCGGGACCTTCTTCGGTCCCGTCGACGCCGGTTTCGGATTCGGTGTTGATTCCCGAGACCGGTTCGCCAGGGGTGTAGTCCGTATCGCGCTGGTCTGACCGATGCTCGGTGTCTACTTTCCCGCCCTCCTGCTGCTCGTCGCTCGTGAGACTTTCCTCGGGAAACGCCGTCTCGAGTCGAATCGCCTCGTCGGTGATCTCGGTGACGGCGTCGTCGGTGAGCGGCACGGTCTCCTCGGATTTGTTGCCCCAGTTGAGCGTCGCTTTAATCGAATCGGTGACGCCAGGGTTCGGGTCGACGTACGCGGTTTCCGATTCGACGGAGTCCACGACGCCGAGGGGCTCGCCGTCCGCACTTTCGACCGTCTTGCCGGCATCGTCGGCGGTGAATGTGGGACTCACACTCGGGGGTAGTGCCGGCGGCGGGAAGCAACTCGTGCCTGCACACCACGGCAGAAAGAATCGGGGAAGCGCAGACCGTGGACCGGGGACGACAGACGACGCCGCGAGTGGCGTGGTGGAATCAATCGTAAAGGGTGCCTTTTTATGCCAACCGTTCGTACCCCGACGCATATGTTCAAGGCCATCGTGAGCGCGGAAACGCTCACCAGCGCGCTCGATTCGATCAGCGTGCTGGTCGACGAGTGTAAGATCCACCTGGAGGAAGACGGACTCGAAATTCGAGCCGTCGACCCCGCCAACGTCGGGATGGTCGACCTCTCGCTCGACGCGGCTGCCTTCGAATCCTACGAAGCCGACGGCGGGCTGATCGGCGTCGACCTCTCCCGACTCGAGGACATCGCAGGGATGGCCGAATCCGGCCAGCTCATCCAGTTCGAACTCGACGAGGAGACCCGCAAGCTCCACATCCAGATCGACGGGCTCGAGTACACGCTCGCGCTCATCGACCCCGACAGCATCCGACAGGAGCCGGACATTCCGGATCTGGACCTGCCCGCCGAGGTCGTCCTCGAGGGCAAGGATGTCAACCGCTCGGTTACCGCTGCGGACATGGTCTCGGACCACATCGCACTCGGCGTCGACGAAGGCGACGACGCGTTCTACGTCAATGCGGAAGGTGACACCGACGACGTTCACCTCGAACTCACCCAGGAAGATCTGATCGATCTGCAGGCCGGTCCCGCTCGCTCGCTTTTCAGTCTGGACTACCTGAAGGACATGAACAAGGCGATCCCCTCGAACACCGAGGTCACGCTCCACCTCGGGGAGGAGTTCCCCGTGAAGATTTACTTCGGGTTTGCGGAGGGTCAGGGACAGGTCACGTACATGCTCGCGCCACGGATTCAAAGCGACTGAATCTGCCCCAGACTGCCGAACTGCAACGGATTCACGCCGATCGGTCGTGTGGTGGGAATACAACGCCTTTCTTTCCTCGACTGCAATCTCGCCGGTTTTGGCGAAACGTGTTAGGTATCGAACACTCTCTCGAGTGGGAAATAAAGCCTGCACAGCGACAGGACAGTCATTACGTGGCCACTACTGGAGGACCGGAGTATGCCCTCCAACGATGACACGCCAGATAGCGCGATCGCTGCAGATACCGATATCGCGGATGAACCGCACAGACACGCCAGTTCGTCGCTGGACGATCTCGACTATACAACCACGTTCGATCCAACTGCCGACTGTGCAAGCGAAATGGTGATTATCACCGTCGCCGCCCTCACCGACTCGACGCCGGTCGATCTTCCGGCACTCGCACGCGTTATCGACCCCGATGCACTCGATGCACTGCTCGATCGCGCGGCACGGGACGACGACCATGGCGTCCAAGAACTCTGGTTCACGTACGCTGGCTTCGATATCGGGCTCCGAAGTGATGGCAAACTCAGAATAACGCTGGCGACTTCGTCGACGAATACAACGACGGCTTAGGTATCGGTGCTGGCCTGAGCGCGGGTCCGTGATCGATTCCGAGTTCCAGTTCCGGTCTCCTGTTCGCCGAGAAACGACACCAGCGCGTCAGAGACGGCGTCAGCCCGTTCGATACACGCCAGGTGTGAGCCGCCCTCGATCAGTTCGAGTCGGGCATCGGGAATCGCCTCCTCGAGCAGCCGCGCGTTCGACGACGGAACCACCGCGTCGTCGGTCCCGTGGATCACCAGCGTCGGGACGCGAACGCGATCGAGTTCAGCGCTGGCGTCGAACGCGAGGGCCGCCCCGAGTTGGGCTTCGATCGCCGGTTCGGTCGCGTCTTGCTCGCGTCGCCACTCGATGATTCGGTCCATCAGGTGCGGGTTCCGGTTGGTGAACGACCCGCTGAAGACGGGGCGCATCCGGTGACGGAGCGTTTCCCGTTCGTTCGCGCCCGAGGGCGTTTCGAGCAGCCGACCGGGGATATCCGCGGGAATCGCCATCGCGTCCGGACCGCCGTGGGTCGTCGCACACAGCGTCAGCGACGCCGCGCGGTCGTAGGCGATCGCGTACTGCTGGGCGACCATCCCGCCGAGACCGATTCCGACGAGATGCGCGCTTCGAACCCCGGCATCGTCGAGAACCGCCTCAAGATCGGCTGCCAGTCCATCGACCGAGTAGCCGGCCGGCTTTCGAAGGAGCGGCGACCGAATGCGACCCGGAAGTCGCGGAACGAGCGGTGGAAGTCCGGCATCTGAGCGGCCGGTTCCCCGCATGTCCGGCGCGATCACGGGCGCGCCGAACTCGCGGGCGACGGCCTCGCGCTGCCAACGCCACAGCCACCGCCCGTAGCCGATGTCCTGCAGAAAGACGATCGGGGTTTCGCTCGCGTGGCTCTCGTCGGTCGGCTCGCGCTCGTCGCGGTCGTCGAACTCGTAGTAGATCGACACGCCGTCCCGCATCGCCCGTGGCATGCTCGACACAACGTTCCGGCCCCTCTTGAAATCGAGCCTCCCGTTCCGACCCGTGCGATCACCCGACGAAGCGGCGGTGGGCCAACGGGCGGGAACCGACTCGATCGAGGGGTAGCGGGGTAATACTATCTTATCGACACTATCGCACTCGATCGACAATCAGTGGACTTAATCCATCAGAGTAGCTTTCAATTACCGATGCAGCGACTGCACGCTCGGTACCCGTTTCTCGAAGCCGCCCGCGAAACCGTGGCGACGGAGACGGTCGATCTGGCAACCGTCGTCGAGCAGGAGCGGGCAGTCGTCGAGCGCGCACGGAAACGCGTTATTACCGCGCTCGAAGACAGCGAGATCGGCGAGCCACACCGCGATCCCCGCACCGAACTGCTCTCTTACCCCGTCGCTCGCGTCCTCGTCTCGATGGTCGACGAACGCGTCCTCGTCCGCAAGTACGCCCGCGCCGAGGCGGCCACCGCTCACGAGCGGTTTACCGCCGACCTCGAATCGACGACCGAACTCAAAAGCGTCGAGTCGACCGGCCTCGAACTCGAGACCGTCCTTGAGGAGTTCAGTCTACAGGAGGCAGTGACTCCCGCACCCGCGAGTGCTCCCCGAGAGGCTGGGACCGCAGCCGCGACGGCCGATATCAACGATGTCGACGACGTCAACGAGTTCAGGATCGATGTCGGCACCTACCTCCCGCTGGCTGCGGACCTCTGGGACGACGAGTGGGGGCTGGTCAATCAGCCCCTGACGAACGGCGAGGTCCCGGTCGCGCGAGACGACCTCCTCGTGCTGTTACGGGAGGCCATCCGCGACCGAATCGAGGAGGGCCTTCCCTTCGAGGTTCCCGACCCGATCGCGACGGGGCTCGAAGACGATGTCGCCGCCGTCCGGGACGTCCTCGCCGAACTCGATCTCACGCGCGACATCGATACCGTCGTTCCCGAACTCTTTCCGCCATGTATGCAGGCGCTGTTGGATCAAATCCAGAAGGGCGAGCCCCTGCCCCACCACTCGCGGTTTGCGATTACGGCCTTCCTGTCGAGCATCGGGATGACGACGGACCAGATCGTCGACCTCTATCGGGTGAACTCGTCGTTCGGCGAGGAGATGACCCGCTATCAGACCGATCATATCCGCGGTGAAACCTCACCGACGGAGTACTCGCCGCCGTCGTGTGCGACGATGCAGTCCTACGGCGACTGCGTGAACAAGGACGACCTCTGCGAGCGCATTCCCCATCCGATGGCCTACTACGAGGAACGGATCGACGAGGCCGACGAGGACGAACTCGAGGACTGGCGCGAAGGGGACACGGAGACGGAAGCCGATGAGAAGGGAACGGACACGAGCGACGGGACTGGAACGGTCAATAGCGACTGATACGGTCTGCTGTAACGATTTACCGGCGCAACCGCGCCCGTCCTGCGGTTGCGCCGGAAATGACTTACAGCAGTCCGTATGAAAAAGCGTACAGCCGTCAGTTCTCTCTCGCACTCATACTCAAATTCAAATTCAAATAGCGTTCTGCGTCTCGAAATCGTTGTCGCCGTCACCGTCCTCAGGATCGTTCAACGCGTAGGCGACGCCGAACCCGGCGGATGTAACCAGGAGAATAAAGCCGACGATAGCACCGACGAGAAGTCGCGCGCCGTCGGGAGTGAGAACTCCGTCGTCGCCGCCGTAGGTCACGCCGATGGCGACCATCGCGCCGAGCAACAGCAACACGGTAGAGACGGCGACGACCAGTTCGATGAGTTTCTCACGCTCGAGCATTACTGCTGCTTTTATCGGGGCGGTCAAAAGCGCTTCGAAGGGACAACAGGGATGGCACGGCGAGTTCACCGGCCGACTCGCGTTCGGCTCGGATCGGTTACGCCATCGCGACCGTTCGTTCGAGGTCGCGCAACTGTTCGACGCGGCGTTCCGTCGAAGGGTGGGTGCTAAACAGGCGGCCGACGACGCCGGATTTCAGCGGGATGATGAAGAAGGCGTTCATCTCGGCTTCCTCGCGGAGGTCCTTGTCGGGAACGTTGTCGACCTCGCCCGAGATTTTCAGGAGTGCAGAGGCAAGGGCGGACGGGTTGCCGGTGATCGCCGCAGCGCCGCGGTCGGCGGCGAACTCGCGGTAGCGCGAGAGCGCGCGGATGAGCAGGTAGCTGATAACCCAGACGACGAGCGAGACGAGGATAGCGACGAGAATGCCGCCACCGCCACGGTCGCCACCGCCGCGGCGATGGCCGCCGCCGAAGAACGCGCCCCAACGGACGATCATGAACGCGATGGTCGAGAGGAACGAGGCGATGGTCATGACCATCATGTCCCGGTTTTTCACGTGGGCGAGTTCGTGTGCGAGGACGCCGTCGAGTTCGTCGCGGTCGAGGGTGTTCAGGAGGCCGGTCGTGACGGCGACGGCGGCGTTGCGCTGGTTGCGGCCGGTCGCGAAGGCGTTCGGGACGTTCGAGTCGACGACGGCGACCGACGGTTTGGGGAGGTCGGCCTGTTGGGAGAGGCGTTCGATCGAGCCGTGGAGTTGCGGGTACTCGTCGGCCGAGACCTTCTTCGCGCCCATGGTCCGGAGGGTGAGCGTGTCGCTGAAGTAGTACTGGACGAGCGAGAAGCCGCCGAACAGCGCGATTATCCACAATCCGCCGCCGATGTACAGCGTGAGTACGCCGGCGAAGACGATGTACAGCGCAAACAGCAGGAACATCGTCAGGAACATTCGAGCCCGAAGCCCCCAATCCGACTGCCAGTTCATAACCTCCCCTAGGGGCCCTGAGGAAATAAGTATCATGACCGTGGTGGGCGGTTCGTCGGTCGAGTCGAACCGGACGTATCAACGGCGGAACCGATAAACAGACCGCCGCTGCAACCCCTTCGTTTCGCATGGAAACCCAGCGACGGGGGCCGTTCGATCCGGACGCATTCGACTGCCGTCTGACGAGCGACTGACGCCGCACGTGAACTCGTCGGACCCCCTCGTTTCGTGTCGAGTTCTCACGCTGTGAGACGTGATTTCATACTGCCGGACAAAAGTCAGTGAACACTCGATCGCGTCTCACGGATCGTCGCTTGTGGCGACGACCGTTCGAGTGCGATCGACGTGTGAATAGTTTTGTCCGGCAGTATCAGAAATCCCTCCAAAAGGAAAGCAAGGGCGTCGCAGTGGAGTCTACTGCAACCGTCAGTCGACAACTCTTGTGCCTGCGTGAACGGAAGACATCGACTGTTCGGGGAGAGAAACAGTACTACCAATCGGATAGAAAAGGGGCGACCCGTCCGAGCACGGCCCGTATGGTCGAACATAATCGGCGGAACGTCCTGAAGTACGCCGGACTCGCGATGACCGGCGGCGCACTCGCAACTGGCAGTACAGTTGCTGATACCACCGGATCCGGAACCGGAGCGAACGGGACCGACGGATCGGCGGCTGAATCGCGCGGCTGGTCGTCAATCGGCGGGAATGCGGGCAACAACCCGGTCGTCTCGGCGGGCGATGCGCCCGAGACACCGGTCACCGTCGCCTGGGAGTACGACCAGGCTGGTCCAACGGCGGTCGTCGACGGCACCGTCTACCTGACGACCGACGGCGAGGTCCACGCCCTCGACGCGGCCGACGGCTCTGTCGAGTGGCAGACAGACGCCATCGGCGCGAGCGGCACGCCCGCCGTTGCAGACGGCACCGTCTACGTCGGCGGCGAGCGCCTCACGGTAATCGACGCCGCAAACGGTGACCTCTGCTGTCAGCACGACCTGGGCTACGACGAGGACATCGCCTCGCCCGTCGTCGCAGACGGCCGCGTCCTCACCGTCGGGGACGGAACGCTGTACGCGCTCGACGCCGCCGAACGCGAACTCGCCTGGGAGTTCACACCCGACGGCGACCCGCTGTACGAGCAACCCGTCGCCGTCGGCGGCGACGCCGCGGTCGCCGTCAGCGAGTCCCGGGCGTTCGCGCGTGAACTCGCGGACGGAACCGAGCGCTGGCGTCTCGACGAACCGGTCGGCGACGACGAACACAGTCGGTTCGCGAAGCCGAGCTATCGCCAGACGAGTTTCCCCGTCGCGACCGACGACGTGGTGGCGATCGGCAGCGCGGATACGGAGCCGGAAGCGATGTGGCCGCTCGGGTACACGACGCTGTACGACGTGGAAACGGGCGAGCAACGCGTGAGCAGCGCCCGCGCGGCGTTCAATCCGGCAGCGATTACCGACGCTAGACTCTACGCGCTGGAGTCGCACAACGCTCGGGGGCACGACCGAGAAACCGGCGAAGAGGGCTGGGACACGGCGGTCAGCACGTATCAGGTGTCCTCGCTGGCTACCGGCGACGGCACCGTCTATGCGGGCTTGACGATCGACGGGGAGGCGTACGGTCCCGGCGAGGCACCCGAAGACGAAAACGGCGTGTACGCCTTCGACTCGGAGACCGGCGAGGTCGAGTGGAGCGTCGGAACGGACAGCATTCCGACGATCGCGGTCACCGACGGGACGATCTACGCCAGTTCCGAGACGCTGGTCGCCATTCGCTCCGAGGGCGACGACCGCGACGCGGAGTCTGCCGACGAGGAAGGAACCGAAGACGAGACCGACGGCGAAAGCGACGGAGAGGCGGACGGTAACGGAACCGAGTCCGATAGCTCCGACTCCACCGGCGGAAACGATACCGGCGAATCGTCGACCGGCGACGCGAACGAATCGGCGTCCGGGGACGGGAACGGGAGCGAAACCGGAAACGGAAGCGGAGACGGCGACTTGGGCGAAGGAAACGTCGAATCGGAAGCCGACTCGAACGAAGAGAGCGAGGGAATGCCCGGTTTCACCGCCGGTGCAGGTGTCGTCGGTGCCGCGGCGGGGATCGAAGCCCTCCGCCGCCGAACCGACGTGGACACGGACGACACGGACGCGTAATCCGAGACGCTGCTGCTATTTTCGGTTCCCCTCCCTCGTCCGCCGCTCAGTACTCACTGCCCGCCGCCCACCGCTCACCGTTCACTGCGTCGGCGGCTTGCTGGACAAACGGGTCGCCAAGTCGACGGCGAGGACTCGACCGTCCACACGTACAGAGCGCGCCGTTTAACTCTCTCAGCCATCAATCGGTGATAATGAGTGATTCTCGCGCGTTCTGTCCCCGATGCGGGGACCCCGTTCCCGAGCGATCGGCCGACGAGGCCGACGCCGCCGACCCGCTGCGCCCCGGCAGCGAGGTCGATCTCTGTGATGCCTGCTATTTCGACGAGTTCAACTTCGTGGACGCGCCGGACCGAATCGACGTGCGCGTCTGCGCCCGTTGCGGGGCGGTCTACCAGGGGAACCGCTGGGTCGACGTGGGGGCACAGGACTACACGGATATCGCGATCGAACAGGTGAGCGACGCGCTCTCGGTGCATGTCGATGTCGAGGACGTGGCCTGGCAGGTCGAACCCGAGCAGGTCGACGAGAACACGATCCGAATGCACTGTTTCTTCACCGGTGTCGTGCGGGGGACGCCGGTCGAAGAGCAGGTGACGGTCCCGGTCAAGATCGCCCGCCAGACCTGCACCCGGTGCGGCCGGATCGCCGGCGACTACTACGCCAGTATCGTCCAGATCCGCGCTGAGGGGCGCACTCCGACGAGCGAAGAAACCGAACGCGCGGAGGAAATCGCCCATGATATCGTCGCCGACATGGAGGCGACGGGCGACCGCAACGCCTTCGTCACCGAAATCGGCAAGACCGACGACGGCCTGAACATCAAGGTCTCGACCAACAAAATCGGCAAGAAAATCTCGAACAAGATGATCGAAGAGTTCGGCGGCACGATAAACGACGCCGAAACGCTCGTCACCGAAGACGAGGACGGCAACGAAGTCTACCGCGTCACCTTCGCCGTCCGCCTGCCGCCGTACACGCCGGGCGACGTTATCGAACTCGATGACGACGACGCGGGGCCGGTGCTCGTCCGTAGCGCCCACGGGAACCTCAAGGGTATCCGGGTGACGACCGGCGAGCGCTACGAGGCCGATTACGAGGAGGGGGCCTCGCCCGATGCCCGCAAACTCGGGGAGCACGGGGACGCCGCAGAGACGACCGTCGTCACCGTCGAAGACGAGAACGCCGTCCAGGTACTGGACCCCGAAACGTACCGGGCCACGACCGTCTCCCGGCCGGACTACTTCGATCCCGACGCCGAGACGGTGCCCGTCCTGAAGAGCCGCGCCGGACTGCACGTTCTGCCCGACGAGGGCGAGACGGAGGAGCCGACGTGACGGACGACACACCCGACGACGGCCCGCAGAACGACGACACCGGAGAACGGCGAACCGAGTCGGCACTCGACCCAGCCGCCGCCGAAGTCCTCGGTCGAACGACCGCCGACGCGCCGCTCGCCGCCGTCGTCGAAAAGCCGCGCGCGGAGACTGCGATCGAATCACTGCGCGCCGAGGGCGTCTATGACGACTCGCGACACGTGCGCGAGGCTGATGCCGAGCGGATCGCGCTGCCGATCACCGAACCACCCACCGAGACTGCCGTACTCGATGTCGTCCGGCAACTCGATCCCGAACCACGCACGACCGACCTTCCCGACCTGCTCGCCGAACGCGGCTGGAGTGAGGCTGCACTCGAGTCAGTCCCGAACTCGTGGGCCGTCATCGGCTCGGTGATCCAGGTCACGGTTCCGGAGGGGGTTCCGGACGACCAAGACGGAACGCGAGAGCGAGAACAGGGACGGGAACGGAAACGGGACCGAGAACGGGAACTCGGCGAAGCCCTCCTCGAACTCCACGGCGAAGCCGACAGCGTGATCGCGGACGAAGGCATCGCCACCGAGGGCGAGGCGGGCCGCATGCGCGAACCGCGAACACGACACCTCGCCGGCGAGCGCGATACGGAGACGATCCACACGGAACACGGCACGAAGTACGGTCTCGATCCGACGGAAGTCATGTTCTCGCCGGGCAACCAGGCCGAGCGCGTTCGAATGGGTGAACGCTGTGCGCCCGACGAGCACGTCTTCGACATGTTCGCTGGCATCGGCTACTTCACGCTGCCGATGGCCCGCGCCGGCGCGCAGGTGACAGCAACCGAGATCAACCCCACCGCGTTTCGCTACCTGGTCGAGAACGCACTCTTGAACGACGTAAGCGAGCACGTCGACGCCTACATGACCGACTGTCGCGATCTGGCGGGCGAGATCGACGCCGACCGCGTCGTTATGGGCTACTACGGCAGCGGCGGCCGTTCAGATGGGGAACCGAAAACGGGAACGGAAACGGAAGCAGAAGCGGAAGCGAACGCGGAATCCGAACACGAACTCGAAACTGAATTTGAAACCGAATCCGACCCCGAGTTCACCGCGAGAACAGCCGCCGCCCACACGTTCCTCGACGACGCCCTCGACGCCCTCGTCCCCGGCGGGACTCTCCACTACCACGAAGCGACTCCCGAAACGCTGCTTTGGGAGCGACCGATCCGGCGCGTCGAAACCGCGATCGACGACGCCGGCCGAACGCTCACTGAACTCGACCACCGCCACGTCAAGAGCCACAGCGCCGGCGTCGACCACGTCGTTCTCGACGCGACCGTCGAGTGAGGGTCCTGCGGAACGTGCTGTCGCTTCTGATGTGATACTCGCCGCTGACCCTGAGCGGTGCAGTTAGGACCATTACATATCCGGAAACCGAGTTTTCAGAGCAGCGTAGTGGCTTGAGTGAGGAGGCTGACTGAAAACGGGTATAGACGGCTGGTAACGCGAATTTTTGCGCGCGTTTGTCCTTACCACACATATACTTTTTGGCCGACTTCTACCGTAGATAATGGTTATTACCATTTAACGAAATATTCAGTAGAGTGTGACTGTGTCGCAAAAGAAAACGTTGCGACACAGACAGAGACATGAGTCGACACACATCGAAATCAGCGGTAATACGGAGTATGGCAGTCGTCTTTGCCCTCCTCATGATCACGTCGGTCCCGGCAATGGCGGGGATCAGCGGATCGAGCGGGGCAACGGAGACAACGCAATCAACATCGGCGGACGCTATCGAGGAGTCGCTCCGCACAGCGGACGGCACGACCGAGATGATCGTCCGATTCGAGAGCGCAGACACCGCCGCTGCGACGAGTTCAGCCGATGCCGTCGAGATGATGCAATCGCAGGCTGACAAGTCGCAGGTGAAAGCCCAGAATTGGGCGGCAGAGACTGACGGCGTCGAGTTCGTCGAGAGCTTCTGGATCGCGAACGCGGCGCTACTGGAGGTCGACACGGACGAAGTATCGCCGAAGGAAGTGCTTCGGTACACCGGTGGCGAGCGCGTTCACGAGAACTTCGAGCTGTCGCTCCCGGAGAACCAGTCCGACGCTGACGAGAGCTACTCGCCGGCCAACGAGAGCGCCAACGTCACGTACGGCCTCGACATGATCAACGCGACCGAGGTCTGGGACGAACACGACACCCAGGGCGGGGGCGCTGGCGTCGCCGTGCTCGACACCGGCGTCGACGGCGACCACCCGGACATCGATATCGCCGACGAGAACTGGCAAGAGTTCGATAGCAACGGCGAGCCCGTCGACTCCGAGCCGAACGACGGCCAGGGTCACGGCACGCACGTGAGCGGCACGGTCTCCGGATCGGACGATCCGGCCGGCGACGTGCCCGCCTTCGGCGTCGCACCCAACGCTGAACTCTACCACGGGAAGGTGCTCGACGACAGCGGGGGCGGCACGTTCGCCCAGATCATCGCCGGGATGGAGTGGGCCGTCGACGACACCGACGCCGACGTGGTCTCGATGAGTCTCGGCGCGGACGGCTACGACAGCCAGATGATGGAACCGTCCGAGAACGCCCGCAACGCGGGCGTCGTGCTCGTCACGTCCGCCGGCAACTCCGGCAACGGCATCAGCGGCGTGCCGGGGAACATCTATCCAAACTTCGCGAGCGGTGCCGTTGACGCGGAGCACAACGTCGCCTCGTTCTCGAGCGGTGAAGAGATCGAGACGGCCGAGGCCTATCCCGACGCGCCCGAGTACTGGCCCGACAACTACACGGTGCCGAACGCTGCAGCACCCGGCGTCGACGTGCTGAGTTCGGTCCCCGGCGGCGGCTACGACGACACCTACTCGGGAACGTCGATGTCCGCACCGCACCACGCGGGGGCGTTCGCGCTGATGATCGCCGCCTCCGGCGGCGACGCCGACCGCGAGATGCTCTACGATGCGATGGAGGAGACCGCCTGGAAACCGGCCGACTGGGACGAACCCGACGACGAGTACGACACCCGCTACGGCATGGGTATCATCGACGTCGCGGCTGCGACGAACATGGTCGCACTCGACAGCGGAATCGACGGCACCGTCACGGACGCCGCCGGTGAGCCGATCGAGGGCGCAACCGTCGCCATCGAAGACGGTCTCGAGACCGAAACGGACGCGAACGGTGAGTACAGCCTGGTCGCTCCGGCCGGCACCCACACCGTCACCGTCGACGGCTTCGGCTACGAGTCGACCAGCGCCGACGTGACCGTCACCGAAGAAAACACCACCGTCCAGGACTTCGAACTCGCCGACGCGCTCGACGCCGAACTGGCCGACGGCCAGCCCGACGGCGTCGAAGGCGGCGATGCGATCAACGTGACGACAACCGTTGCGAACGCCGAAACGGTCACCGTCGACCTCGCGGGCGACTACGACCCCGCGGACGCGACGCTGTACGTCGAGGGTGAGGAAGCCGCCTTCGGCGAACCGATCGACCTCGGCGGACCGATCTCGGGCGACCTGACGATCACCGTCGAAACGACCGAAGACACCGCGGGTGAACTCTCGCTCGAGCAGACGATCGGTGGCATGGGCGACGAACTGACCATAAGCACCGGTCCGACGATGGTCTTCGAGGAGTACGTTCCCGTCGCCGTCGTGGACGACGCCGGTGCCCAGGGAGAGGCCGTCGCCGACACGCTCGACGGTTCGCTTCCGGAAATGTACGATCCCGTCGTGACGACGTCCGAGGACGCGATGGACGGCTACGACGTGATCGTCGTGCAGAACATCGAGACGGCGAACGCCGACGAGTTCGTCAGCGCGACCGAAGAGGGCGACACCGGCGTCGTCTACCTCGACCAGTGGAGCGACGGAAGTAACGGCGTTCCGGCCCACTCTAACGCGACCGGCGAGCCGGAATCCACGTTCGAGGACGACCTCGTCTCGCCGCCGCTCGGGTACGAACTGACCGCCGACCACGAGATCTTCGAGGGCGTCGGTGAGGCCGGCGATACCGTCGACCTCCACAACGCGCTCTTCGGCGATCACACCTGGTTCGAGGGTACCGAGTACGACGTGCTCGCGGAGACGACCGTCACCGGAGAGTCGGTCGGATCCGGCTTCGCCGTCGACGACGAGAGTTCAACGATCCTGGCGTCGAACCTGGGATACACGGCCTTCGTCACCGGCGGTGACTACACGGCGGACGCCGACGCGATCCTGTCGAACTCGGTCGAGTACCTGGTTTCGGGTACCGACGAGCAGGAGAGCGCCCTCATGTTCGGCGAGGGCGACTACATGGGATCCATTGGCGAGACGACGACGGTCGAGATCAACACGAGCGCCGAGGCCGTGGCCGGCTACGAGACGCAAGTCCACTTCGATCCCGACGTCGTGCAGGTAGAGGGTGTCGAAGGCGTCGACTTCGCGGACCCGGTCACGAGTATCGACAACGAGAACGGCACGGTCTCGCTCGCACAGGCCCAGAGCAGCACCGAAGCGATGCCGACCCTTGCCGAGATCGACTTCGAGTTCATCGCCGAGAGCGATACCGAAACCGACCTCGTGTTCGACGAGGACAACACCTACCTCAACGACGAAGCGGGCGAGGTCAACGTCACGCTGGTCAATGGAACGATCGCGTCGGCTTGGCCCGGTGACGTGAACGCCGACGGGACGGTCAACACGCTTGATGCGACGTTCACCCAGCAGTATCTCAGCGGCGAAGAACCGAACGGCACCTTCCACGAGGAACTCGCCGACATGAACGATAACGGCGAAGTCGATGCCGGCGACGTGACGAGCATCCTCGAGGAGATCGTCAACACGCACGGTATCCAAGCACTCGCGTAAGCGACCGACGGCACAGTCTACGAAACACACCATCGAATCGCCACGTGGCGATTCCGTCTGTACCCGCGGGTCGTACTGGGACCGACCTCGCGGCCGCAGGCTGCAGAGAACTCACATTATTTCCAGATCCAATGACACGTACGAGATTGACGCCACGACTGTTCGTTCTCACACTGATCGTCGTCCTCGTGACGACAGCGATGGCCGCGACAGCAGCGACGGCGGCGACGCCCGTCTCCGAAACGGGCGCGGACGCACAGCCGACGATCCACACGACCAGCGACCAGGGCGCACTGCTTACGACCAATGCGGACGAGACGCTCACGCTCGAGGTCCTCGAGGAAACCGACGAGACCATCACCGTCGCCATCTCTTCGACGGCCGCCGATACCGCCGGCTTTCAGGCGAACCTGAGCTACGATCCCGACGCGACGAGCGTCGCCGACTTCGCGTTCGAGGATCTCGACGGGATGGCCGAGGACAACGTCGACCCCGACACCGGTCACCTCTTCCTGACCGAGTCCGTCGTCGGAGCCGACAGCCTCGACGAACCGACCCTCGCAACGGTGACGTTTACCGTCGGCGAGGACGGTCTGGACGAACTCGAGTTCGTCGACGACGACTCGCTCGTGAGCGACAGTGACGGCGAGGTAATCAGTGGCGAAGACGATGGAGACGACGGCGAGTCGCCGCCTGCAAGCGGTGGCGGTGGCAGTAGCGGTGACGACGATAGCTCCGGGAACAGCGGTGGGGGCGGCGCTGGAACGAGTGATAACGGCGACGAAAACGGAGACAACACTGACGATACCGACGGCGACGGCGGTAACGAAACAGATGACGGAGCGGCCGACGGCGGGTCGGACGAATCGGGCGACAGCGACGGTGACGGAAGCGCCGGCGACGATGACGATGCCGGAACGACCGATGGCGACGACAGCGACGGCGATGCAGAGAGCGATGGCGATGACGGCGGGGTAAGCGACGATACGGACGGCGAAACGACCGACGACGGGAACGGTAGCGACGACGAGGGAAGCGACGGACTGCCGGGCTTCACCGGTGGCATCACGCTCGGCGTGCTGGTAGCCGTCCTGGCCGTTCTCGGTGCGACGACGCGCCGGCGGGACTAACGGCTCCCGTCTGTGACGGTTTTCGTTGATTTGGCTATTTTGTGGTTTCAACGGGTTTGATTAGTTGACAACACGGATACAGACGAGTTCAGTGCAACTCGACGAGCGATTACGGAGGCGTCGGCGACGACGAACGCGACGTCGACGACGGACGTGACATTCATACGATCGGAGCGAATCATGGGAACCATGAACCGAAACCAGATCATCGCGCTCGTCTTCGCGTTCCTCATGGTGACCTCGGTGTTCGCAGGCGTTCTCGCTGCATTTTAGCGCGGGTACCGAGTCGGATTCGAAGACGAAACGCAGACGCCGATCGGATGACGGTCGAGATGAGACGCCCTGCCGGTCAGCGCAGGGCATATCGCTGGCGGGTAGCGATAGGTAGCACGAGAGGGAGCATCGATCTCATACGAACGACCGTTAGTGCCGGGACAGCCCCACTCGTCTGTGGCTCGGCATCCTCCATACTGTCGTCCTCCGTCCTGCGAGTGTGCCGAGAAATCAGTACAGCAGTCCGTATCAGTAACCCGAATTACGAACCGTCCGTCTCCCAGACATCGGCGAGCGGACTCGACGACGAACGCGACGAGTTCGATGAACTCGATGAATTCGATGAATTCGTCGCGGAGTTCGACGACCGGCCTGATCGGTGCGGTCGGCTCCCGGAACGGCCGCGACGACGTGTGTTCGGGTCCCCGTCGTCGCCCGTCGAGCGGCCCGCACCGCTTCCGGCGCGGGCGGCCTGCGGATCGAACGCTGGGAGGTCGGGGCGGGTCATACGATCGACCTGCGCACTGAACCAGTCCGGCGTGTCCGTGCGAGCGCGGTCGAACAGATCGAGGAGACTCGAGTCCGCAAGATAGGTCGCGCCGTGGTCGTCCGGCGCGCGAACGACGCGCCCGCAGGCCTGGATGATGGTTCGTAACGCGGTGCGGTAGTACCAGGCCCACTGGCCCTCCTCGAGTCGGTGAGCGACCCGCGAATCGCCGGTGTTGAGATACGGCGCTTTGCAGAGGACCTGCCAGCGACAGAGATCTCCCTTTAGGTCCAGCGCCTCCTCCATCTTCACTGAGAGAAAGACATCGGGATCGTCGCTTGCCTTCCACTCCTCCAAGTCGGCGTCGCGGCCGTCGCGATCATGAACTCGGATGCGGTCGCCGACGCCGAAATCGCGCAGGAGTTCGGCGAGCCGTTCCTGAATGTCGTAGGAGTGAGCGTGAATCAGCCCCTTTTCGTCGGGGTGGCGCTGCATGAGACGGACGATGGTGCGGGCGATGTCCGGCGTCGTTTCGTCCCGGTGCTCGTAGGTCATTTTCCCCTGCGTCACGTCGTACAGCGGCCGGTTTTCGACGGGGAAGGTGTGGCCCACGTCGACCAGCGCGACGGCCTCGGGATCGAGTCCGACCTGCCGGCAGAAGGCCGCCTTATTGAGGATGGTCGCCGAGAGGAGGGCGAACTTGTTTCCGCGGTCCCAGACGGTGTGTGCGAGGTACTTCTCGGGGTTCATCGGTTTGATGGTCAGGGGGCCGCCCCGCGCCTCGTCGGTACCGTCGTCCGTTCCGTCGCCGGTATCGCCCGCGTGCGGCTCGGATTGATCGACCAGCCACGTCGTCGGACTCTGCGGGTCGCGGTAGTCCGAGACGAACCAATCGAGTTCGCCGATGAGTTCCTGGAGGCGGTCGCGTTCGCGCACCTCGCGGGGCGACAGCGACTCCTGGGCGAGCAGGTCGTCCTTCCGGCGGGTGCAGGTCTGTTCGAGGTTGTCGGCGTAGCGGACGACGCGTTCGATGCCGTCGATCTGCGGGACGCGCAGGTCGTCCCAGAAGGGGACGGTTCTGGGGCCGAGTTGGATCGTCGCGTACATTTCGGCCCACTCGGCGAGGCCGTGGGCTTCGTCGATGACGACGACGTCGCGCTTGCGAAAGACCTCGCTGCCGGCGGTCTGCATGAAGTACGCGAGCGTCATCGCTGCGATTTCCCGGTTCGAGGCGATGGCGCGGTCCGAGAAGTACGGACAGCGGTGTTTGACCGAGCAGTCGTAGCCGCGCTCGCGAACGCAGGGAGCCTGATTGACCGGCGTGTTGCGCTCCTCTGGGAGGATGCAGGTGTAGTTCGATTTCCCCCGAATGACGTTCAGGTCGGCGAGCAGGTCGTCGGCCGCAACGTCGTCGAGTTGAGACACCTGCGGCGTCGTGTAATAGGCTCCCGCGGCCTCGCTTGGGTCGGCGTCCTCGACGGTCCGGGCACAGCCGGCGACGGCGCGGGCCAGAAGGGACTTGCCGCTGCCGGTCGGCGCGCGAACGAGCACTACGTCGTTGCCGGCCGCGAAGGCATCGCGAATGTCGCGGAGGGCCTGCTCCTGGTTCCCCCGGTAACTGGGGGCCGGAAAAGCGTCGAAGAGCCGATCGGGATTCACCGTCTGACTCACGGACCGGCCGACTCCTAAAGGCTACGGAGCGTCGCTCGTGCTGAACCGTTCGGCTGCAGTGACCGAGTTCAGGCGAGCGATCGTGAACTCGTCAGTGCGGGTCGAATCGGCGGTAGGGGGTGGATACTCGGGGGTAACTGACCGATTACAAATACGGATTCCGTCCTCGGATTGACGTGCGGAAGGGTCGCTCAGCGGTAGAGCACCGCGGTGCCAGCCGACACTGTCCCTGGCCCGCGGCGGCAGCATGCCTCGTGGCGTTCAAATCCCACCCCTTCCGTGTACGGTTGCGGGCAACATGACCGTTCCCGTTGCCATTGCCGCCACACGACGGGCGGCTTGCGTGTCCATGGCTCGCGTTCGATCTGGCTAACGCGAACGCGGGCGATGACTCATGTCTCTTCCGAGGATCGTTCGGTACCGAGCGGTGTTGCGTTGTAATTGGAGTTCATGTCCTATCCACGTCCGCCTTCCTGCTGTATCTTCGTGCTCCGCCTTCCTGCTCCGCCGTCGTACTCAGATCAAAGCTACGGGTGTTTCGAGGACGAACGTGACGCCGGAGCCACCCGCGAGTTCTCGTGATCGACCCGTTCGAGCCGAGCGATATCGTCGGCAGTCGGGTTGTCGGGAACGACATCGAGACAGGGGTAACACAGCAGGTGATCCGTCCCGTCCTGCAGTTCGAGCATGATCGCCGAGCCATCGCTGCCGTCGTTTTCGCCGAAGGTCCAGAGGTTGGCGACGCCGCCGGCGACGGTGACCGGTCGCCCGCAGCCGTCGCAGGCGTTCGGTGTCATATCCGATGGTTGTTCCGAGCGCTGAAAGTCGTTCCCCCGCGACCGACGAATTATATGGATCGTCGCGGTATCGCCGACTATGGAGGTGCACTGTGACGGCTGTGCTGGCTGTTGTATGGACTGGACAGCACTCATCGAGCGCGACGGCGACGGGAGCGAGAACGGAACCGAACTCGAGTGCGGCGCAGATGGCGAGAGTGACAGTGCCGAAGCGGGGCTCTCGGAACCGGGCTCGCGCGGTCGGTTCGGCGATTCGGACGCGGACGCGACGAATCGACCTCCGTTCGACTCGGACGCCAACTTCGTCCCGCTCACCCGCGAGGAGGTCCGAACCTTTCTGGACCGAGGGCTGGCCGCCGCGATGACGCCTCGGTTCTGGCACGCCCGCGACGAGAGCGAAGCGGTCGAAATCGACGGTCACGCCGTCGCCGCAATCGCGGACCGCCCGGTCTTCTTCGTCGGCCTCCGGAAACCGCCGAAACCCGTCGCCCCCTTCGGCCGCGCGGAGCCGACGTGGCTCCCCACCTGCGTCTTCCTCGATCCGACGACGCTCCAGTGTCGCATCCACGGCGACGAGCACTTTCCAACCGAGTGCGGGGCCTATCCCGCCCACAATCTCGAACTCGACCAGGAAACCGAGTGCGAGCGCGTCGAAGACGCCTTCGGCGGCGACCGACTGGTCGACGACCGCGTCACCGACGACGAAATCGCGGACGGGCCGCTACTCGGCTTGCAGGCTATCGGCGAGAAACTCTTCTGTCATCCTCAGCCAACCGAACTCGAGGGCGTCATCGATCGTCTCGAGGCCGGTACCCTCCGACCGGCCGACCGTGCGGAGTGTCTCGCGGTGGCAAGCGCCTCGAGTTCAGGAACGCTGGCAGTCTCCGAATCCCACTACGAACAGGGGAAAGCGCGGGCGCTCGAGGTGATGGACGGCGACACCGGCAATGACAGTGATGACGACGATGCCGACGGTGACGCCGCAGCGGGCGAGTCGGAGACACGCTCCTGGGTCGGCCCCGCCATCCGCGAGTGGATCCGGCGCTACCGCCACCACCAGCAGTCGACACTGGGAGACGCCACCCCGCCAGCCGAACTCGCAGTCGACATCGAGGAAGCCCGTGGCGCTCCCGAGACGCCAGGCTGGGACGCACTCGAGTGAACGAGGGCCGGCGGGTGCGGTCGTCGCTGAACTCGGCGACGTCTCTGTGAACGCCCGAGTTCAGGAGTCCAAGAGCAAAGTACTACAGTGGAGTGCAACGGGTACCCGCGGCTCAGGGACGTAATTGATGGGAAAACGGCGATGGATCGATCGCCACTAGTCCGACTTGATCTCCTCGAACTGGTCCAACAGATCCTCGGCGGATTCGCCGGCGTCGTACTCTACGCGGCCGTGATATATCGTTCGTTCGTCATCGAAATCGGCGTCGACCCTCGACGCCTGTTGTTCGCGGCGCTCGTGTTCGTCTTCGTCATAGGCACCCATTGACATGGCAAGTATGAACATAGTAGGGTCGGTTCGCATATCAATGTAACGGTCGTTCATATCCGAAGTCACTCACGAGGTCGGGACGGTTAGCACGTCTCGCAAAACGTATGCACGGCCGGCCCGTAACACGGATGTGGCAAAGCCGCTTCGCTTTCGCTATTCGCCCACATCCTGGAGCGAGCAGCGAGTTCGACAGAAGATTCTCCAGCCACTTCGATCGAATATCGGTGCACGTGCAGTGACGCCGCAGTTCGAGATCGGTGCCGACTGGGAGACACACCGCTTCGAGATGCAAAACGGCGACGTTGCCCTCTTTGCGCGTACCGACGACGAGGCCTACTGGATGGGCAACACCGAGACGCCCTCTTCGCTGTGGCGGACGGACAAGTACGGCTGGGACGAGATTCCCTATCACGTCTCGCGGTGGGCCCAGCGCGAACTCCTCGCGACGCTGCACGAAGGCGATCCGTGGCTCGCGGACTATCCGCACCTCTCGTGGTACTTCCTGCCAGTATTCATGTCGAAAGACGGGCGCGAATCGACGCGGGCGTTCTTCCGCCAGCACGCGGCGGGCTTTCCCGACGCGAGTCGACGGGAGGCAACACGATTCTTCGAGGAGTTTCTCACGACCGGCGTTCTCGACGAGTATCGACACGTCATGTCGGGGAAACTCGGCACCAGCGCCCACGTTGACCGCGTTCGGATGAGCGCCGCGATGGGCGAGTTCATCGCCGCCAAAATCCTCGCCGACGCGGGCTATACGGTCACGCCCGAAATCGAGGTAACGACGGGTCACTCGCTGGATTTCCGTGCGGAGGACGAGGAGACGAACGTGCTCGTTGAGGTGACCCGTCCGCAGCCGCCGGGGAATCGAGCCGCATCCGGGCCGGTCGCAGCGGTCCGTGATACGGCGGAGACGAAGACCAACGGCCAACTCGCGGAACACGGTGGCGGCGCGGTGTTGTTCGTCGACTGCTCGAGTTTCCGCGACGACGCCTGGGCGGCGGTTCGCGGCGAGCAGCCGGACGTTCGCCACCGGCCAGCCGTCGTCTATCGGACCCGTCCGAACGGCCGCGTCGAGGGCTATCGAAAAGGATCGGTGCCCCTCGAGTTCGGCGACGCGATCGAGTTCATCGACTGATACGGTCTGCTGTAGCGATTTACCGGCGCAACCGCAGGACGGGCGCGGTTGCGCCGGAAATGACTTACAGCAGTCCGTATGACTCGCGATTCGCCGCGACGTTACTCGACCAATCGCTCGATCTCCGTCACCAGAATATCGCTCGCACCGGCCTGTTTCACGTCGGTGATCGTCTCGAAGACGGCTCGCTCATCGACGACTGCGTGGACGGCGACTTTCTCGCCGCCACCGTTTGCGATATCCATCACCGTCGGCCCGCCCAATCCAGGGATCACGTCGCGGACGTCGTCCAGTCGGTCCTCCGGCACGTTCATCATCAGGTAGCGCTTGCCTTCGGCCTGCTTGACCGACGCCAGCGCAGTCCGCACTTCCTGGATTTTTGGCTCCTCGCGAACGTCCTCTCGGGCGAACAGCCGCACCGAACTCGAGAGAACCTCCTCAATGATGCCGAGGCGGTTCATCTTCAGCGTCGTGCCGGTGCTCGTGATGTCGACGATGGCGTCGGAAATCTCGACGTGTGGCGTCAACTCCGTCGCGCCGGTGACCTCCACGACGTTCGGCTCGAGTCCCCGCTCCGCGAAGAACTCGCGGGTGACGTTCGGGAACTCGGTCGCGACGGTTCCGCCGGCCAGATCGGCGACCGACGTGATCGACCCGTCTTCGGGCGCGGCGAGGACGAGCCGACAGCGACCGAACTCGAGGTCGAGGAGTTCTGCCACATCCGTAACCTGTGCCTCCCGAACCTGGTCGTAGCCGGTGATTCCCATGTCCGCGGCCCCGTCGGCGACGTACTCCGGAATGTCGGCCGCGCGGGCGAAGAGCACGGAAACGTCGGGATCGACCGTATCGGCGTAGAGCTGGCGGTCCGCACCGTTCTCGAGGTGGAGCCCCGCCCGCTCTAGCAGGTCGATCGTCGGCTCGTGCAGGCGGCCCTTGTTGGGAACGGCGATTCGCATTACCGGTCCCTTCGGTATCGGCGGGCAACTGTCTTTTCATCGAGGCGGGTTTCGCTGGCCGAGCCGGTCACGGCGTCGTCGGGAGGGGACCCGGCTGCTGGACTTGCTCCGCAAACAACATCTCGAGCAACGCCGGCGTCACGTAGGCTTCGACGACGGCAGCAAGGACCAGCAAGAGCCAGGCGAACCCGACGAGCGCGGCGGTCCGAGCGAGATACGGCCTGGTGAGAAACGCCTCGCGGGACCCGAGGACGCGCTCGCCGAACCGAGTCACGAGTCGAAAGCCGACGCCGGCGGCGATGAACAGCGCCGGCAGTTCGAAAATACCGTGGGGAACCAATCCCACGACGATGAACTCGACCCCGACGAGTTCACCGACAGCAGCGCCGACGTTGCCGACGATAATGCCGTTGGCGACCATGATGAAGGCGGTGAGCAGGCCGAGCGAGAGCGCGCCGCCGATGGCCAGGAGGAACGGAACGGAGTTGTTCTGGATGAAAAAGGAGGCCGTGAGCTCGAGTTCGAGTTGGCCCTGTCCGTTCCCCGGTCCGGAGTCAGGGGCGAGCCCTTCCTGAAGCAGTTCGGCGAGCAGATCGAGTAAGTTGACGCCGGCGAGCAGGAGGCCGATGCCGATGAGAACGCCGAACGCGAAGAGGCCGGTCGCAGCCCAGGTGGCGCGACGGTGTTCGTCCCACGCGGCGCTCAGGGCGTCGAACAGTCCCGGGACGGCGGTCCGCGAGACGACGGCGAGGGCCACGAAGCCGAACCCGAGCGCGGTCGCGCCGATGACGGGGCTGCTATCAGGTTGCGTCACGGCCGTTATCGCGGCCGACAGGAACGAAGCGAGCGCGAGTCCGAGAACGAGCACCGTCCAGTTTCGCCGGGCGGTCGGGCTGGCGGTGGGGCCGTCTGTCATAGCAGTACCGTCAGAGACTGACATAGAACAACCCACACAGCCATAATCCTATATAAGTCACGGGTGGTCCTCCCGAAAGAGAATTACTAATTAACCGCTGGGCGACCACCAAATCAAGTAGGTTCCCAGAAATCCAAACAAGATCTGGCATATCAGAAAACATTTCTATAATAATTAGACAAGGTAATCTATGCACAACCCAGGTCGTTCTGAACTGATTCTCGGGGGGTTGCTAATGATTCCGGGTATTATCGCCGGGATTTTTGTTGACGCTCTCCCGAAGCAGGTGTTATTTGATCCGAGAGTTGTTGCTGACAGTATCGTTGGTGCAATATTCATTGGGGGATGGGGACTGTCGGAAGGTGGTGGGAAAGCTGTTCTAGTGAGTATGGCGTTTCTTGGGCTTGCCCTTCTGTCTCTCCTTTACTACGTCGGGGCTGTTGCCGTTATCATGAGCGTGGCGTCCATCGTCCGTAATAGCTGATATAGAGGAGTAAACAGTATCTTCCTAGTTGAGGAAAGTATTCTCTCTCAGAGACGGTATCTGGATGGATTCGAAAGAAGAAGTGTCCAAATCATTGCATCCTCTCACTGACCGATTCGCGAGTTCACTGTACCGATCACTAGTGAGCGGAGTCGAGATTTGGGCCGAGACAGGCGACCTCCAAGGGGCGAGCGAAGCCAGCGAGCAGATCAGGGCTCACCGTGGAGACTGCTGAGACGGAGAGTGCCACGAGAGAAACCCGCCTCGAGTTCGCACTCAAATACGGCGGGAGTGGACCGGCGATGCTCTCGAACGGGAACACCAGTTCCAGTGGAAATGAAGGGGCACAAGCGGCGGGACCAAACGCGACTTGCCACCACCGCGGCGACGCACTCGTAACCGTTACGCTAACACGGCCGACCGCGAAACGATGCGTATGGCGACACTCGCGATTACCGGCGGACGACTCCTTCGCCCGGACGGCACGATTTCCCGCGCAGACGTGCTCATCGATCAAGACGAGGGGACGATCCTCGAACTCGACGACGACCTCGACGGCACCGGCGAGACGACCATCGACGCCTCGAACGCGCTCGTCACGCCCGGCTTCGTCAACGGCCACTCCCACGTCGCGATGACCCTCCTCCGTGGCCACGCCGACGACAAGCCGCTCGACACCTGGCTCCAGGAGGACATCTGGCCCGCCGAGGACGAACTGACGCCCGAGGACATCCGCGTCGGTGCCGAACTCGGACTGCTCGAGATGATCAAATCCGGCACCACCGCGTTCGCGGACATGTACTTCGAAGTCCCCGAAATAGCGGCTGCGGTCGACACGGCGGGGCTTCGCGCCCGCCTCGGCCACGGCGTCGTCACCGTCGCAGCCGACGAGGCGGCCGCCCGCGAGGACGCCCAGACGAGCATCGACGTCGCTCGTGAACTCGACGGTGCGGCGGACGGACGTATTTCGACGGCCTTCATGCCCCACTCGCTGACGACGGTCGGCGAGGAGTACTTAGACGAGTTCGTCCCGAAGGCTCGCGAGATCGGGGTGCCGATCCACTACCACGCAAACGAGACGACAGACGAGGTCGCGCCGATCGTCGAGGAACGCGGGGTGCGACCGCTCGCGTACGCGGCCGAGAAAGGGATGCTCGAACCCGAGGACTTCGTCGCACACGGCGTCCACGTCGACGAGAGCGAGATCGAACTGCTCGCCGAGGCAGGGACCGGCGTCATCCACTGTCCGGGCTCGAACATGAAACTGGCGAGCGGCATGGCTCCGGTTCAACGGCTGCTCGACGCGGGCGTCACGGTCGGCCTCGGCACCGACGGCGCGGCCTCGAACAACGACCTCTCCTTGCTCGACGAGGCGCGCGATGCGGCCATGGTCGGCAAACTCGAGACGGGCGACGCGAGCGCGGTCCCCGCCGAGGCCGTCGCCGAGTTCCTCACGCACGGCACCGCCGACGCGATCGGTCTCGACACCGGCCGACTGGAGCCGGGCGCGGCCGCCGATATCGCCGTGATCGACCTCGACGCGCCGCATCTGACGCCGCCCCACGACTTCGTGAGCCACCTCGCATACGCGGTCGCGGCGGCCGACGTGAAACACACGATCTGCGACGGGCAGGTGCTCATGCGCGACCGCGAGGTGCAGACGCTCGACGAGCGTGCAGTGTGCGACCGGGCGAGCGAACGCGCCGCGGCGCTGGTTGATCGCGCCGCGGAGTGAGCCGACCAACCGTCTCGGCGTGAACGGAATCCGAACGCTCAGAGACTCCAATAAACAGTATACTCGTCTTTTGGACGGTCTCGCTGATTCGAAAACCGACCGAACGACCCCGAACCGCCGGCGGGCTTTATTCGTAAAACTCGAACTGTCACGACTTGCAATGAGTCGCCACAACCACGTTGCAATCGCAATCGCTGCACTGGTCGTCCTCTCCGTGGCCGCCTTCCCCGGCGCGGTCGCCGCGGACGAATCGACCGACGAATCGGCGCTCGAAATCGACGTTGCACAGGACGAGACGGTGACCGTTACCGTCACGGAAAACGACACCGTCGTCGACGAGATGAACCTGACCGTCACCGCAGTCGATGACAACGAAACGTACGCGGACACCGGCACCTACACCGGCGTCGACGGCGAGTTCACTCTTTCGCCCCCGGAGGGAAACGAGTCTGTTGAACTCGCGTTCGGCGCGACAGTCGACAATGCGACGGTCGAAACGACCGAGACGGTCGACGGAGCCGCTGCCGAGAACGAGACCCCCTTCGGCGAACTCGTCTCGCAGTTCGTTGCGGACAACAAGAACGAAACCGACGGACCGTTCGGCCTCGCGGTGGCCAACTTCGTCGTCGAGAACAACCCGGGTAACGCGCCCGACCACGCTGGACCGCCCGCACACGCCGGTCCGGGCAATGACAGCGAGGACGCAACCGACCGGCAGGGCCCGCCGGCCCACGCCGGACCGGGCGGCGATGACCCTGCCAGCGGCAATGACGATAGTGAGAATTCGACGGCCGAACTCGACGACGAAGACGCAGAGACGGTCGACGAGGAGCAAAACAGCGACGATGACACCGAAGACGAACCCAACGGCGGCGGTCCGCCGTCCCACGCGGGAGCGAACGGCAACAACCGCTAACGACGCCGAGCGTATGCAGTAACGTATCCGCCATCGGACGACGGCTCTCCCATTCAGAGGCACCACCCACCACATCGCTCGTTCCCGTCGCCGATGCCGGTCTCGACCGCGGCGGTCATCGCCACCGGCCGTCCACGCCGCTGGCACACCGCCGACGTCCGCCGGCCTGAACTCGGTCTATATTCGCAGGCAGCGCTCGTTTTGACTGGTTGCCTTCGGTAGCGTTTTGGCCCCCGTCGCACTCACTCGAAGTATGAGCGACTATCAGCGGATCAGCGAACAGCTGGACGACGTCGCCGACGCTCGCGAGGAGGGGCGTCGGAAGATGGACTGGGCCGCCCAACACATGCCCATTCTCGAGCACGTCCGCGACGAGTTCACCGCGGACCGGCCGTTCGAGGGCGAGCGGATCGGGATGGCGATGCACGTCGAGGCGAAGACGGCGATGCTGGTCGAAACGCTCGCCGAGGGCGGTGCGGAGGTGGCCATCACGGGCTGCAACCCGCTCTCGACGCACGACGACGTCAGCGCGGCGCTCGACGCCCACGAGAACATCACGAGCTATGCGAAGCGCGGCGTCGACGACGAGGAGTACTACGCCGCCATCGAGGCCGTCATCGGCCACGAGCCGACCGTGACGGTCGACGACGGCATGGACCTCGTCGCGGCGATCCACGAGGACTACCCGGAACTGATCGAGACCATCATCGGCGGGGCCGAGGAGACGACTACGGGCGTCCACCGCCTTCGCTCGATGGACGACGACGGCGCGCTCGAGTATCCGGTGTTCGCGGTCAACGACACGCCGATGAAGCGCCTGTTCGACAACGTCCACGGCACCGGCGAGTCCTCCCTCGCCTCCATCGCCATGACCACGAACCTCTCGTGGGCCGGCAAGACGGTTGTCGTCGCCGGCTACGGCTACTGCGGCAAGGGCGTCGCGAAGAAAGCATCGGGCCAGAACGCGAACGTCATCGTCACCGAAGTCGAGCCCCGGCGCGCCCTTGAAGCCCACATGGAGGGCTACGAGGTCATGCCGATGGCCGACGCCGCCGAGGTCGGCGACGTCTTCCTCACGACGACCGGCAACCGCGATGTCATCGTCGAAGAGCACTTCGAAAAGATGCAAGACGGCGTCCTGCTGGCCAACGCCGGCCACTTCGATATCGAGATCGATCTGGACGCACTCGCCGATCTCTCCGTCGATCACTACGAAGCCCGCGACGGTGTCGACGCCTACGAGATGGATGATGGCCGCCGACTGAACGTCATCGCCAAGGGCCGCCTCGTCAACCTCGCCGCCCCCATTTCGCTCGGCCACCCCGTCGAAGTCATGGACCAGTCCTTCGGCGTCCAGGCCGCCTGCGTCCGCGAACTCGTCGACAACGGCGATCAGTACGACGCCGGCGTCCACGACGTGCCCGACGAACTCGATACGGAAATCGCCGAGATCAAACTCGAGGCCGAGGGCGTCGAGTTCGACTCGCTGACGGAGACCCAGCGCGAGTACATGGACAGCTGGGACCAGGGGACGTAACTGCCGAACACCGCGTTCGTTCGGAACGGGCGGACTTCGGATCGGGCGTTCTGGGTCCGGATACTCGGGCGTTCCGGTGTTCGTACTCCATCTGTTGATTCTCGCGGAGTCGTTCGAGCGGAACGGCCATCACCCTGAACTGGGTCGGGTGTGAGAATCACCTATCGAATGCCAGAGATCCCGTCAACGTCCGATGAAAGACCGACCGATTCCGCCGAAGCGACCGCTGACGAGAACGCGGGAAAAAGCGACGGCAGTCGCACAGACGGGAAGAAGGAACGCAGAGGGGAAGAATACAGAGGGGAAGAACCGCCAACGGATCCGCGGTCGTACTCGATCGGGCCGCTGCTCAAACGCTCGCACATCGACTCGGACGGCCACCTGGAGGTCAGCATCTACGTCGAGGGCACCGGCTCCCTCGACGACATCGACCTCGACGTGTTTCTCAAACGTCCGCGGATCGATCCCGGCGAGCGAATTGAACTCGGCATCTTCGTCTCGGGCTGTGACTCCGTCGCCGAGGAAACGATCACCGTCTTTCACGACCACGACGACGTGCTCGATCTGACCGATCCGGGAACGGTGCGTCGGAACCGCGTCGGTTCCGACCGGACCGCAGAGCCAACTGAAGCGAGATCGGCTGACAAGCCGAACTTAGTCGGAACCAAAGACACGACTGCACCCGAAACGGTGGCCTCCTCCTCGACGCTGTTTCAGTACGGAGCGGAAACCGACGATCGAGAACTCCGACAGAAGCCGCTCGACGGCAACAGCCGCGATGATCCCGCCTACATCCTCGAGTTCAATACGCGAGCGAGTGCGACGCCCGGGAGATATCGGCTGCCGGTCGTGCTCACGTATCGGTCCGAGGCGGGAATCAAACAGGAGAAACACGTCCAGACCGTTCGCGTGAATAACTGGCGCAAGCGGTGGGAGCCGTGGGTGACTCGCGGTGTGCTTCTGGGCGGCGTTCTCAGCGTCTGTAGCGTGGTCTATGGTGGCGGTTCTGTGCCAATTCCTGGGGCGCTGGGAGTGGGGTTGTGAAAACGGCGATTGCGATCGGTGTGGCGGACGAGAGAGGAACGCCCAAGAGGGCAGCCCGTAAACGTCCGGGTATGGAAACGTCCACACGACAGCGGACGGATGGCCCGGTTCGGTCGACGCTCGTCGGCATCGGGCTGGCAGTGCTCGGACTGGTCGCCTCGCAGTTCACGTCGCTTCCGGCCGCGCTTCTCGACTCGACGTTGCTCACCGATCCGGGTGGCGCATCCAACCTCGCGACGTTCGTCTTTCTCACCCTGAACTTCGCCGGCTTCGTCCTCGTCGGCGGGGCCTACCTCTGGTGGACGGATCGCGGCTGGGGATGGCTGGATCTCGAGGTGCCGACGCGGCGCGGCTGGGGCTACATCGGCCTCGGCATCGTCGCCAGTATCGCGTTCGTCATGGTCGTCAATGCGGTCGCGACGGTCCTCGAACTGCCCTCGTCCGAGAATCAAGTCATCACGCTGGTCGGGGACGATCCGACCATGGTACTGCTCATGATCGTCATCGTCTTCCTCTTTAACGCCCCCGCCGAAGAGTTCCTGTTCCGGAACGTGATTCAAAAGCGCCTGTACGCCGCGTTCAGCCGCATGGGCGCGGTCGTGGCGACGAGTCTCATCTTCGCGGTGCTTCACATCCCTTCGTACGCCATCGCCATGGACGACGGCACCTTCGCCCCGCCCGGCGCGATCGCCGTCTCGCTCGCCGTCGTCTTCGGCGGCGCGCTCATCTTCGGCACCCTCTACGCGAAGACCGACAACCTCTTCGTCCCGATCGCAGCCCACGCCGCGTTCAACGCGATCCAGTTCGGCATCCTCTATCTCGTGCTTCGATACGCCCCCGACGAACTCGAGACCGCGACGGCTGTGTCGCTCGAAAGCGGCCTGGCAATCCTGCCACTGTAGGCCGTCGCCGACTGCGGTCCCGCCCCGTTTATTAGCTCCCGCCGGTGATCCTTCCGTATGTCTCAGGCGAAGGGCGACCGCCGCGAACGCGAACTCGTCAACGAACTCGACGAGGCTGGCTTCGCGGTGATGCGTGCGCCCGCAAGCGGCTCGGCGACAGAACGCGAACTCCCCGACGTACTCGCCGGCGATAGCGAACAGTTCTACGCGATCGAGGCCAAGTCGAGTTCAGGAGATCCGATCTATCTCACCGGGGAAGAGGTCGAAGCGCTAATCTACTTCGCGCAGAATTTCGGCGCGAAGCCCCGCATCGGCGTTCGATTCGACCGCGAGGACTGGTACTTCTTCCACCCCGCGGACCTCCACGTCACCGACGGCGGAAACTATCGGGTCAAAAAGGAGACGGCGCTGGCCGAGGGCACCGACTTCGCCGAGTTCGTCGGCGCGTCCGAGAAGGTGACCCTCGACGAGGTCGGTGGCGGGGAAGACAACGGGCCGGACGAGGACGTGCTTCGGGTGCTCAACGCGGTCGAGCAGGGCGTGATGGGAGTCGAGGAGGCAGCAGACGCGCTCGAGTAGACACCGCTTACCGCTCAACCCAACTCTCAACGCTGCTAGTCCGATTCTGTCATGATTTCGCGTACTCGATCGGGATCGATCGATTCGTAGCGAACGATGGGGTCGTACGCTTCGAGCGCGAATCGATCGCCGCTCGTGATGCCGCGCGCTTCCCGGGCCTCGAGTTCAGTCGAGACGAATCGCTGTGCGACGAGCGCCGGTCGGCCGTTGCCCGCCTCGAGTTCTCGCTGGGCGTTCTCAAGGAACAGCGCCGCCGTGAAGACGTCGAACACGTAGTGTGCCAGTCGTTTGGCCGACAGTTGTGCGTACTCGTCGTCCTCGCCGGCGAGCGTCGCAAGCGCAGTTAGCAGGTCGTGATACTCGTCCTCGACGGTGGCCGTGGTGTCCGCGAGCGCCGGGTGCGAGACGCTTTCGAGTCGCGCCTCGATCGCCGCCTGGAGCGGTTCGTGGGCCTCCTCGTGCTCGAGCGCCCGGAGCACGTCAAGCGAAAGGACGTTCTCGGTGCCCTCCCAGATCGGCAGGACCTGCGCGTCCCGAAGCAGACGGTTGGTGACGAAGTCATTCACGTAGCCGTTGCCGCCGTGGATCTCCATCCCGTAGGAGGCCGTCTCAACGGCCATCCGCGCGGTTCGGGCCTTGGCGATGGGGATCAACAGTCGCATGAGCCGATAGGCGTCGTCGGCCGTCTCACCCGCGCGCTCGGCTCGTTCGCGTTCGGAAAGCAACCGTGCCGCCTCGAAGACGTAGGTCGTCGCGGCCTCGTGGGTGACGGCCATGTCGACGAGATCAGCCCGCATCAGCGGGTACTGACCGATCGTCTCGCCGAAAGCCTCGCGGTTCGCGGCGTAGATCTTGCTCTCCAGCAGCACCCGGCCAATGATTCCGCAAGAAGCCGCCGCGTTCGACAGGCGCTCGAGATTGAGCATCTCGGCCATCTGCCGGAAGCCGTTCTCGGCTTCTCCGACGAGAAGCGCCTTCGCACCGGTGAACTCGACCTCGCCGGTCGGCACCGAGATGGTGCCGAGTTTGTCCTTCAGTCGCCGGTAGAGCTGATCGTTGACTGCCTCGGGAGAGAGCGGGCCGTCCTCGAGCCGCTGTCCCTTGGTCAGGGGACCGTTCTGACCCGAACGATCGGGGTCGGCGTGGGGAACGAGAAACATCGAGAGGCCCGCAGTCCCGTCGGGTGCGTCCGCGGTTCGGGCGAGCGCGAGCGTTCCCTCGGCGTCGATATTCGAACAGAACCACTTCTCGCCGAAGAGCCGCCAGCAACCCGCTTCGTCGTCCCACTCGGCGCGGGTTTCGTTCGCGCCGACGTCGCTGCCGCCCTGTTTCTCGGTGAGGAACATCGCCCCCTCGATCAGACCGTCGTACTCGCGGCTCGTCAGTGCCTCGTAGAACGGCGCGTGCTCGTCGCCGCCGAACTTCTCGAGGACGAGCGCGGCACCGGCGGTCATCGCGACCGGGCAGTCGAATCCCGGATCGGCGTACGAAAGCAGGCACTGCATGGCGAGGTTGTGCGCCAGTCCCATCGGCTCGTCGCGCCCCGGCGGCGCTTCGAACGCGTCCGCGACGATCCCCTGCTCGTAGGCCAACCGCTCGTTCTCGTACTGGCGTTCCGGGTAGCGGACCAGGTTCTGTACCTCGCCGTCCCTGTCGTACGGCTCGAGTTCAGGTCCGTGGTCGTCGATGTCGTCCGCGTTGGCCGCGATGGTGTGACCGACGGTCTCGCCGAAGTCGGCGAGATGGGACTCGGCCCAGGTGAACTCGTCGTCGGTGTAGACCCGCCGCACTTCGCGTCTGAGCGTTCGGTCGAGGGTCCAGTAGTTGACGCCCCGCCCGTCGCTGAACTCGGCGTAGTCGATCCCCGTGACCATACTCGCAATTGTTACCGTGACTCAATAAAATGGGCGTAACAAAACCGGGTGTGCGTTTCGTCGCGTTTGCGCTGGACGGGATTCGCTCGCTACTGGGATCGCTTCTCGAGGCGTGTTCGCGGGAAGACGTACACCTGTAGCGAGGCGGGGACGACGCCGTTCGCCTTCACGCTCGCGTGTGGATAGATCGCGCCGACGACGGGGACGTCCGGGTCGTACGTCTCGTTCGTCCCGTACTCGGCGACGGTGCGGCCGGTCGTCTCGATCCGAACGGCGTCGGCGCGTCGGTCGGAAACGTCGACGACGGTGAGCCGGTCGCCCGTTTCGCGGTCGACGACCGTGTCGCCCGGCCAGATCGCGTGGTCATCGCAGTAAACCGGACCGCTGTCGGCGTCGTCTTCGTCGACGAAGACCGCGGTTTCGCAGTCGTGACATTGGACGGCGAGTTCACCCGGCGGCGGGGTGCGCCCGTCCGTAATCTCGATTGCAACGCGGCGGATGTGCTTACAGCGGACGCCGCGGAAGACGTGATCGGGACAGGTGCATCGACCGCCGGTGAGATCGACGAGGTAGGTGTGATCGCTGGCGGATTCGACCTCGTAGAGGCCGTCCCCGAGCGGGAGGACGGACATCGGCTCGGTTCGTGCGCGGCGCGAGCGCTGCTCGAGCGTGTCGGTGGACGGTGCTGGAAGTGTCGCTTTCGGTGACGCTGTTGTTTTCATGGATGCGTCGAGAGTGGTGCTGGTGGTCGGGTTGCTATTCAACGAATGTAGGGGCTCGAGGCCTATAACAGGCATGCTCCTTCGAATTGCTGACTGTCGAACGCGACTGACCGTCGAGGTTCGTGATAGTATTCGCGACTCTCCGCGGTCATAACTGACAACCGGGCGGCGCGAGCATCGACCGGCGGCGCACAATAGGTGAGTTCTAAGAGGATGGCACCGTTCTCCTCGATATGGGACTGCTGGACGGACTCCGTGCCGCCCTCGGATTGCGCGCCGAGACCGACGCCAGACGCGACGCCGACCCCGAGGACCTCTTCGGGATGAGCACTGCCTACCTGACGATGGAGGCGGAGTTGGGCTACCGGTCGCTCGATGTCGGCGCGCTCTGTTTCTCCGGCGTCGACTCGCGAAGCTTTCGCGACACCGTCGCGGAGGTCGAGTCCATTCTCGAGGCCGGGCAGAAAGACACCGGGACCGAGTTCACCGTCACGGACGACGACCACGGCTATCACTGGGTCGTGCTCAGAGACACCGATCCGGAGGACCTGATCACGAGTATGCACTTCGCGGCGGACACGTTCATCGAGCGCGACTACGGGTCTCGCCTGCTCGCAGCCGTGTTCGCGTACGAAAACAGCGACGGGCCGGCGTACTGGATCTACTCGTTCCGTCGCGGCGCGTACTATCCGTTCGCTCCACGCGCCGGCCGAGAGCGCGATTCGAGTACCGAGTTCAAACTCGAGTCGACGCTGGACGGCGAATTAGAGATCGAAGGCGAGAAGGAGTACTGGTATCCGCTCTGGCCGAGCCAGCAGGGAACCCACCCCTGGGAGTAGGCGAACGGGTTGAACGAGGTCGCACCAAATATATTTGGCATCACGCACTTGTCACACAAGCCCATACGAAATGATACGGCAGGCTTGCCACATCATCCCCACCACACCACTTCACATCCGAACTGCGCCATACACAGTTCGTCGCCTGCCGCATACCACTTCCTTTCCATCCCCCTTGACACCCTAACCCGGTAGCCAGTAGTGACTCATCGCGCCGTCTCTTATGACCGGTTCCCGATCGCGGACCGAAGGAGTGTTTTGCATCGAGGACTTCCTAGAGAGCAATGAGTCACCAGCATCTCGAGGCGCTCGACGTCGCGGCTATCCGCGAGGAGTTCCCGATCCTCCAGCGCGAGTTCGACGACCAGCAGGTCGTCTACCTCGACAACGCGGCGACGACCCAGACGCCGGACCCGGTCGTCGACGCGATGAGCGACTACTACCGCGAGTCCAACGCGAACGTTCACCGCGGCATCCACCACCTAAGCCAGGAGGCGTCGAACGCCTACGAGACGGCCCACGACCGCGTCGCCGAGTTCATCAACGCGGACGGCCGCGAGGAAATCGTCTTCACCAAGAACACCACGGAAGGGGAGAACCTGCTCGCCTACGCCTGGGGCCTGAACGAACTCGGTCCCGAAGACGAGGTCGTCCTCACGGAGATGGAACACCACGCCTCGCTGGTCACCTGGCAGCAGATCGCCGAGCGGACCGGCGCGACGGTCCGGTACATCCGCGTCGACGAGGACGGCCGCCTCGACATGGACCACGCCGCGGACCTGATCACCGACGACACCGCCATCGTCTCGGCGGCCCACGTCTCGAACACGCTCGGCACGGTCAACCCCGTCGGCCAACTCACCGATCTCGCCCACGACCACGACGCCCTCTCCTTTATCGACGGCGCACAGGCCGTCCCGAACCGACCCGTCGACGTGAAAGCGATCGACGCGGACTTCTACGCCTTCTCGGGCCACAAGATGGCCGGCCCCACCGGCATCGGCGTCCTCTACGGGAAGCGAGACCTGTTCGAAGAACTCGACCCGTTCCTCTACGGCGGCGGCATGATCCGAAAGGTCACCTTCGAGGACTCCAGCTGGGGTGACCTCCCCTGGAAGTTCGAACCCGGCACGCCACAGATCGCCGAAGCCGTCGGCCTCCACGCCGCCATCGACTGGCTCGAAGACATCGGGATGGAACGGATCCAGGCCCACGAGGAAGAACTCGCGGCGTACGCCTACGACCGGCTCGCGGCCGAGGACGATATCGAACTCTACGGCCCCGACGGAAGCGACCGGGGCGGTCTCGTCGCCTTCAACCTCGACGGCGTCCACGCCCACGACCTGACCTCGATCATGAACGACCACACGATCGCCGTCCGCGCCGGCGACCACTGTACCCAGCCGCTGCACGACAAACTCGGCGTCCCGGCCTCGACTCGCGCCTCGTTCTACGTCTACAACACCCGCGAGGAAGTCGACAAACTGGTCGCTGCGCTGGACGACGCCCGGCAGTTGTTCGCGTGATCCGACCGCGAACGGTGCAGTTCGGAGCGAACAACGTGAGCGAGAACCGCGAAAGGCGAGCGGTGAAACCGCGAGCCGAGGAGTGAGCAGCTTTTTGGTCCAGATTTTTACTCGAGTAGTTCGACCGAACGGCGTGAGGAAGAACTCGAGAGTAAAAAGGTGGTCTCACAACACCCGCGAGGAAGTCGACAAACTGGTCGCTGCGCTGGACGACGCCCGGCAGCTATTCGCCTGACGATCACTGCTCCCACCGAACCGTCCGGTTCGGTTCGGTTCTGTTGGTGAGAGTCACCGTCTATCGGATACACTGTTCTCAACGAGTGCAATACGCTGGCGATTGCGCCAGGTTGGCTCGGCCATCGATCCGAGCACGGCCGATCAGCATCCAGCAGCGGAGCGCTTATCGGATTTCCCCGAAAACGCAACTGGCATGCTCGAACTCGAAACCGTCCGTAACCGCGCCAAACCGTACTTCGAGAACGCGCCGCCAGCCCACGACTGGCACCACATCCAGCGCGTCGAAGAACTCGCGGCGACGCTCGTCGAACGCCACCCCGAGCCGGAGACGGTCGACGAACGCGTCGTCTCCCTCGCCATCCTCCTCCACGATATCGGCCGCGAGCGGGAGGACCGCGGCGAAATCGACGACCACGCGACCTGGGGCGCACGGGAAGCGGGCGAGATCCTCCGCGAGTTCAGCGTGGCCGACGAGACGGTATCACAGGTCAAACACTGCATCCGCGCCCACCGCTACTCGAACGACGTCACTCCGGAAACGATCGAAGCCGAACTCGTCTCCGACGCGGACAACCTCGATGCGCTCGGGGCGGTCGGCATCGGCCGCGTCTTCGCCCACGGCACCGCGATCGACTCGCCGATGTACAATCCGGCCCTCCCGGTGGCCGACGATGAGACGGCCGCCGGGACGAGTCAGTACAACCACCTCCACAAGAAGATCCTCGACCTGCCGGCGCGCATGTACACCGACGCCGGCCGCGAACTCGCCGCGGCGCGCGCGGCGTTCGTCCGCGAGTTCATCGCGCAGTTCGATGCGGAAGTCGCCGGCGAGCGGTAGCGTGATCGGTCGGTCGTTCACGGACCTATCAGGCACGGTTCTAGAACTGGCACAGCGTTTTTGATTCTCAGGCCGGTACGTACCGGTGCCGAGGTGAGAACCAATGTACGAGAAACGTATCGGGAGTCCGCAACGTGACCCGTTCGATGCCCTGGTCGACGGTCTCGCCGCGGCCGATCGGTACGATCTCGTCCTCGGGATCATTCCGATCGCATTCGCGGTTGCACTGGTCGTCGCGACCGTCGCGAACGTGCCGGTGACACAGCCGCTCGCCGTCGCCGCGCTCGTCGGCATCGTCGCCATCGTCGATGCCTGTTATCGAAACCCACCGATCGACCAGGGATCGACGTAACGGCGTGATATCGACCGCCAACATGCAACCGTTTTCCGGCGCGCGACCGCCGGTTTCGTCCCGGCGAGCGCCGCCCCGGAACCCTTTTACAGGGCACTGGCATATCCGTACACACCGATGGGACTGGGTTCGGATATGTACCGACAGCAGATCCTCGACCACTACAAGAATCCCCGCAACTACGGGGAACTCGAGGATCCAACGTTTACCCACGTCGGCGAGAACCCGATGTGCGGCGACGAGATTCGTATGGATGTCAAACTCGATGACGACGAGGAAACTATCGAGCGAGTCGCCTTCTCCGGCGATGGCTGTGCCATCAGCCAGGCCTCCGCGAGCATGCTCTCGGGTGAACTCCACGGCAAAACCGTCGACGAACTCCTCGAGATGGACCGCGACGACATCATCGACATGCTCGGCGTCGATATCTCGCCGATGCGCGTCAAATGTGCCGTCCTCGCGGAGAAAGTCGCCCAGGACGGTGCCGAAATCTACCAGGGTGAACTCGACGTGGAGAAGACGACGACCGAGGACTAAGAACTGAGGATTGCGGATTTCGGACTTCGGACTGACCGCCACACACTCGTTCTACCGCCGTTTCGATTTCGATTCGAACCGTAAGAACTCGAGAGTGCGAGTTCGGTTCACCATACCCTGCCGCGTGATCCCGAGTTGGGAGTGCTGTGTAGCAAGTGCGCTCGATCAGTGATTTGGTGATTTCGGACTGTGGTGCGTCGCTGACGGATACCCAAGCACGAATGCACAAAACGACGGTAATGAGAGAGATGGCAACGAAACGGCGGTACAGTAGTTACTCTGCTTTCAGCCCGCCGTCTTGGACACGCATGACCGCCTCGCCGTCGGCGAGGTTCGGCGCGTCGACCAGGCGGACGATCCGCTTGTCGCCCTTGGACTTGCGGAGGTACATCCGGAAGGTCGACTTGTGGCCGAGGATGTTGCCGCCGATCGGCTGCGTCGGGTCGCCGAAGAACGAGTCCGGGTTCGAGGCAACCTGATTCGTCACGATGACGGCCGCGTTGTAGAGGTTGCCGACCTTATCCAGGTCGTGGAGGTGCTTGTTGAGCTTCTGTTGGCGCTCTGCGAGTTCACCGCGGCCGACGTACTCGGCGCGGAAGTGGGCGGTCAGCGAGTCGACACAGAGGAGGCGAATCGGGTACTCGGCCTCTTCGTGCTCGCTGGCCAGTTCCTTTGCCTTCTCGGCTAGCAGCATCTGGTGGTTGGAGTTGAACGCCTTCGCGACGTGAATCTTGTCAAGGATGTCCTCGACGAGTTCGTCGACGGCGGCCTCGTCGGCGGCCGAGCCTTCGATGTCGCGGTCTTCGAGCGTCGCGTTGATCACGTCGTCCGAGAGACCGCGGACCATGTCGTCGATGCGCTCGGGGCGGAACGTGTCCTCCGAGTCGACGAACATCGCAGCACCGTGGAGACCGCCGACCTCCTTGGGAAGCTGGACGTTGACGACCATCTGGTGGGTGACCTGGGATTTCCCCGCACCGAACTCGCCGTAGACTTCGGTGATCGACTGGGTTTCGATGCCGCCGCCGAGGAGTTCGTCGACCTCGTCGATCTGCCAGCTCAGTTTGCCGATTTTGTTCCGTCGTTCGAGTACCGTCGAGCCGGTTTCGAAGCCGCCGACGTCGGCGGCATCGCGGGCGGCGTTGACGATATCGGCTGCAGTGGAGTCGCCGACATCGGCGGTATTCGAGAGTTCAGCGGGGGCGGCGACGGCGAGGCTCTGGAAGGAGTCAAAGCCCGCGTCGTGGAGTTTGTCTGCGGTTGCCGGTCCAACGCCGGGGAGTTCCTCGAGGTCTGCGTCTGCCATACTCCGTCGTTGTCCCGGCGACCCCATAAACCCTCGTTAACAGGAGAGTGAAAGTGAAAGTGTGGGGAGGCGGCGGGGTAGCTGACAATCAAACCGGAGGTTGAAGAGTGAAGGCAGCGAGAACGAGACGATCAGGGTATCGACGCGTCGGTGGGTGGCCACTCGAAGCAGGTGAGACGGTCGTCACTGCCGACGTAGAGGCGCTGTTCGGCGAGTGCGGGCGTGTTCGTGATCGCGCCCTCGAGTGCAGCGTGCCACCGGTGGCTCCAGCCGTCGACGAGGTCGATACCGTAGAGCGACCCGGTCGTGTCCCCGACACAGAGGACGGTCCCGGCGACAACGGGACTTGCGCTGACGGTGCCGTCCAGCGCGACGCCCTTTTTCGAGAATAGCCAGCCGCGGCGCTTTCGCCGGCCGACCGTCGTGTCGGTAACGTGGGCGTAGCCGTCGGCAGCGCCGACGATTGTCATCCCCTCCTCGGCGAGGACTGTGACGCCGGAGGTGAACTCGTCGGCGATGGAATAGCTGAACCAGGTTTGGCCAGTGTCAGCATTGAGCGCGAGGAGGGTGCCGCCGTCGTCGGCGACGTAGACACGTCCGCCGGCGATCGTTGGGCCGGCGGGAACGTCGCCGTTCGTGGGTGCAGACCAGATTACAGTCCCGGATTCTGTCCCGAGACACTCGACTGTCCCACCCTCTGTGGCAGCGTAAAGACGGGGTCCGTCCCAGGTTTGTCGTTCCCGTTCCGAGTGCACCGAGCCGGTGTCCGCGTGGTTTCGGCCGAGTTCTTCCAGACCCAGGTCCCGTATTTGCTGGTCGCGTTCTAACTCCCTGTCGTCGCCGATTGCGGGCGATCCCGTCACGGCTGTTTCGGTCTCGGTGGTCCAGTGCTCCCCGCCGGAAGTACCGTCGAGAGCGGTGAGACCGTCCTCGTGGCCGGCGTACAGGTCGCCGGTCGCGTCGGAATAGACGAGTGTAGCCGTGAGTTGGGCGGGTACTGCCGTCGCCCAGTGCTGGTCACCCGTCGCCGGATCGAGTGCATAGATCGTGCCGTCGTCGGTGCCAAGATAGAGGCGATCGCGAGTAACGATCGGCGCCGCCTCGGTCGCCGCGGTCGTCTCGAAGACCCAGCGACGATACCCCGTCTCGTGGTCGAACGCGTAGCAGTTGCCGCGGCGTGTGCCGACGAAGACGGTGTCACGGTCGAGAACCGGCGAGCCGACGTGGCCGACGAGATCGGCCGTCCAGGCTGCGTCCAGATAGCGCGGGCCGGTCGCGTCGCGTCGAACGCCGGTGTGGCGAGAATCACCGCTGAGTTGTGTCCACGAAGTCACTGCCAGTGACTACTGAGTGAACCAGGATAATGCATGTGGCCTGTTGTCGTCCAGTTTGCCGTCCGCGAAACGTCACCGCTACTGTCTCACTTCGAGAATCCGCGCGTCACACTCGTTACAGGTGATCGCATAGACCTGATACGACCGACAGCAGGACTCGACTGTCTCCTCGTCCAGCGAAATCGTCCCGTTACAGCCCGGACACTGCTCGACGAACGCCCGAAGCCCGTTCGCCAACTGACTCCGTTGCTCGAGTGACAGCTGATCCCACTCCGGAACCTGCGTTGCAAGCGCACGCGAACTCGCGAGATCGGCGACGAGCGCGGCGTCTGACTCCCATTGGGCTGCGACCCTGTCCTCCACGCGAGCACGAACCGGCGACGTTGCGTCGTCGGGTTGGTCGATCGATACCGACGCCGGCTCCGTTTCGAGAAACGCCGCAACCTGAGTCGCTCGCTCGCCGTCCTGAATCTCGTCGATTGCCTCCTGCCAGGTCGTCTCGAGGTCGTCCGCAAGACAGAGGTCTTCCTGCTCTTGCTCGCCATCATCCGCCGCTCGCGTGCACGGAACGACGAGTTCATGTTCGAGGAACCACTGTTCGGGTTCGATCGATTCGCCGGCTGCGTGAGAGTGAGTGGCGTCGGCCCCCGTTTCGGCGGCATCGGTTTCGAGCGTCGAACCGCCCGGTTCGGGTGCCTTGTCGAACTTCGCGAGGAGCCAGTCGGGGAAGTATCGCTTCGTCAGCGCCGGCGTTCCCGGAACGAGGTACCCGCGGAGGCCGATGGCGGCAACGGAGAGAACGAACACGGCGACCGCAGCAATGGGTGATGCGATCGCAACCGCAACGGTCAGGACACCTGCGATAACGAGATTGACGGCAGTACAGGGGATACAGCGATTCTCACCGGTGTATTCGGGGTTGTGTATCTGGGCGAGGATCGGAAGCTGCGTGAGTTCCATATTTCATCCATTGGATAAAATTACAAAAACGTTTTCCCGCCGGTAATTGCCGGTACTATATCGGGCTCACGACGGCGATTCCGCAGTACACGCAGTACACGCAGTACACTCAGTACATCCGCAGCAACTGCGCATGGCGCGTCTCCCCGACATCAAGGACGTTCGCCTCGTCGACAAACCCCTCCTCGATCGCGAGGGAAACGGAGCGGGTGCCGACGATATTGGCCACGTCCGCCCGCGCGAGACTATCGATGACTACCGATTCGTCGACCTCGTCACCGCCGTAGAACTCGTCGGTGACCGTCAGAGAGAGGTCCTCGGCTTCGAACGTTTCGCCGAGGATATCACTGTCGCACACAGCGACGAGCAGTCCTTCCGGAGTCTGTCGTTCAGTCACGCGCATGATCGTATCCGCATCTCGTACGTACTGTGGAGTCGTGACCGTATTTGTGTTTATGGGTGTCGTGTGTCCACGGGGTCTGGAGTTCGTTCGTCTCTCGGGTTACCGGGTCACCGTCGTCACTCGAGTTCCCACTCGCGATCCCGATCAGTTTCGCGGCTGGGTTCCGTGAGTTCGTCCACACCGGTCGGCTGGCCCTCCATCTCCCGGCGGTCTTCCATGATCTCCTGTTCGGCCTGCTCGCGCATCTCGTTTGCCTCCTCGGCGATCTCCTCGGCCTCGTCGTACTCGCCGAGTTCTTCGAGAATCTCGGCTTTCTCTTCTAAGACCTTGGCGTTTCGCAGGCCGAGTCGGATCGCGTTGTCGATACACTGCAGGGCTTCTTCGGCCAGGCCGCGCTCCGAGAGGAAGAACGCGCGGTTGAACCAGCCCTCGGCGAAGCGCTCGTCTATCTCGATGGCGCGTTCGGCGTGCTCTAAGGCCTGGGCCGTCTCGCCGAACTCCCAGAGGGCGTAGGCGAGATTCGTCTCGGCCGTCGCGGCGTGTTCGCTCTGGTCGTCGATGTCGAGCGCCTCGCGGTGGGCACCGATCGCCGCGTCCCACTCCTCGAGTTCGGCGTGGGCGACGCCCTTGTTGACCCAGGCTTCCTGTTCGAGGCGCTCGTCGTCGGCAAAGCGGGCGGTCCGCTCGAAGGCGTCGGTCGCCTGCTCGTAGCGGTTGATCTGCATGTAGTTCAGCCCGACGTCGAGCAACTCGCTGGCGTCGACATCGTCGCTCGCGATCTGCTGGCTATCGAGCGTATCGGTGACGACTCGAGAGTCCACCGGGTCGACCTTCGAGGGGTCGATATCCAGTTCCGGCGGATCGAGATCGAACTCGTCGTAGGGATCTTCGAACCCCTCACCTTCGGAGAAACGGTGGTCGCGGGTATCCTCACCCTCTCGGTCAGTCATTACCCGAATTTGGCGTCGCGGACTGTTAAGGGCTGCGACCCGGCTACCGACGCCGTGCACGCAGCTGCGGTTCGGAACCACCGTTCGTCCGCCGACTTCACGACCTTGCGACCCCGAAACGAGCCATCGTTCGACGGATCGTCCGTTACCGTTGAGTACCGCGGCCGCGAGTGCACACGTATGCGTCTCTTCATCAGCGTCGACCTGCCTGACGACCTCACGGAACCGGTCGCCGACCTGCAGGACGAGTTCAACGACGCGAGCGGCCTCAATTTCATTGATCCCGAGCAGGCCCACGTGACGCTGAAATTCCTCGGCGACGTCGACGGCGAGCGAGTGCCCGACCTCGAATCTGAACTCGAGGCTGCGATCGCCGACGCCGGAGTTAACCCCTTCCCCGTCCGCTACGGCGGTCTGGGCGTCTTCCCAAGTCTCGAGTACATCAGCGTGGTCTGGTTCGGCACCGAAATCGGCGGCGACGAACTCACCGCGCTGCACGAGGCCATCGAGGAGCGAACGACGGAGATGGGATTCGAGGCGGAGTCCCACGAGTTCACGCCGCACGTGACGCTTGCGCGCATGGAGCACGCGGGCGGGAAGGAGTTGGTGCAAGAACTCGTCCGCGAGCGAGAACCGACGGTCGGCGAGACGCGCGTTGAGGAGGTCAGATTGACCGAGAGCACGCTCACTGAGGAGGGGCCGGTGTACTCGACGGTGGCGCGGTTCCCGCTCGACGAGTGACCGACTCCACCCGGCTGTGGCCGCCAGTATGCGTCGTTGTGAGTGCGCTATCGGTCGCCTACAGCCACTGTAGCGCCCGCATACGGCACGATAGCCGAACGATACAGCACCGGGAGTGATAGGGACCGATCCCGTAGCCGGACCGGTCGATGGGGAACTCGTCCACGGCGGATCCCGGTCCCGACCATTCCGATCACCGCGACCACACCACCGCGACTGCCCAGCGTCGCTCTCGCATCGGACGAACCGCCTCGGTCAGCCGCCGCGAGTTCATCGCCGCGGTCGGCGGCGTCGGCGCGGCCTCGCTCGTCAGTCCGAGCACGGACGCCGCCCAAACCGATACCGGGACGCTCCGCGTGCGCGTCTCTCCCGGCCCCATTCCGCCGACCGTCTGGATCCGATACGGGATTTCGGGCCTGCGACGCGACTGGCCGGTCCCCTTTCGGGAGTGTTTCGCTGCAATCGAGGACGCCATGGCACAGCTCCAAACCTACGCCGTCTCCCACTCCGACCGCATCGACGCCGATTTCGACATTCGCGTCGAGCGCGGCCCATCCGTCCGTTTCCCCCCGCTCGCGACGCCGCGGCCATCCGAACTCGTCCTGCCATCGCTATCGACCGTCCTCGACGTCTTTCGCGAGCAGCTTCGGGACCGCGGTGAACTCGGCGGGCCGGCCTGTCACGTGCTGTTTTGCTGGTCCCCGCTCAACTACCGGGTCGGCTACGGCGGGACGATGTCCCCGAACGATCTGGTCGGTGCAACGGGTTCCGATGGCGCCGCCGCGGACGGCGCACAAACCGTCGCCAACATCGGGGCGACCAAAGTCTGGGACTCGCGAGCCATCAGCCGGAACATCGCCATTCACGAGGTCTTTCACACGTTGCTCCCGCCGGAACTCGTTGAGGCGGTCGGCGGGACGGACTGTGACCACGACCTCGGAGCCGCGACTCGAGTTCAGACCGGCGGGGACGACCAAGCACTTCGCGTGACGCCGATGGCAACCGCCTACGCCGGCCCGGACGAACTCGGCGGCGGAACGCGCTTTCACGGCACCGGCTGCTACGACCACGACGAGTTCACCCGCCACGACGGCTACGAAGGCGTCGACCGATTCGAGTACACGACGACGGTGAGTGAGGCGACGCTCGCGGTGGCGACGCGGTATTTAGAACGTATTGGGGAGCGACGGCGAGCGTGAAAACGGAAGGGTGACAAGGTGAACTCGTACCGACCACGGACCACTGCTCACCGACCGGTCCCGAAAGATGGACAAGATTTTAAGCCAGCACGGGCTACGTCCGGCTACTATGGGTAAGAAATCGAAGGGCAAGAAAAAGCGACTTGCCAAACTCGAGAACCAGAACAGCCGCGTTCCGGCCTGGGTTATGATGAAGACGGACATGGAAGTCCAGCGGAACCCGAAACGACGCAACTGGCGGCGTAACGACACTGACGAGTAATACAATGAGTGCAAGTGATTTCGAAGAACGCGTCGTAACCGTCCCGCTTCGGGACGTCAAGAAGGGAGCCAACCACGAGGCCGCAGACCTCGCCATGCGACTCGTCCGTGACCACCTCGCGAAGCACTTTGCGGTCGACGGGGACGCCATCCGACTGGACCCCTCGATCAACGAGGCAGTCTGGTCGAACGGGCGCTCGAACCCGCCACGAAAACTTCGCGTCCGCGCGGCTCGTTTCGACGAAGAGGGTGACGCCGTCGTCGAAGCCGAGGTCGCCGACTAACCACTACACTTGCAACGCCTCGCCTTCGCCGGGTCGGCCTACGTCGGCGTCTTCGCCCGCGCGACCGACTCGTGCGTGCTCGTTCGTCCCGATATCGACGACGACGCCGTCGCCGACCTGACCGACGAACTCGAGGTGCCCGCAATCGAAACGACCGTCGGCGGCTCCTCGACGGTCGGCGCATTAGCGACGGGTAACGAAAACGGCCTGCTCGTCAGCTCTCGCGTCCTCGAGTACGAACGCGAGACGCTCGCCGAGGAAGTCGACGTTCCCGTGGCCGAACTGCCGGGCAGTATCAACGCCGCCGGGAACGTCGTCCTCGCGAACGATTACGGAGCCTACGTCCATCCGGACCTGCCCCGGGAGGCAATTCAGATCGTCACGGACACGCTCGATGTACCCGTCGAACGCGGCGATCTCGCGGGCGTCCGAACCGTCGGCACCGCCGCCGTCGCGACAAACGATGGCGTCCTCTGTCACCCCAAGGCGACCGACGAAGAACTCGATGTCTTGGAGGACGTTCTCGACGTCCGCGCCGATGTCGGGACGATCAACTACGGCGCGCCGCTCGTCGGCTCCGGCCTGCTGGCAAACGAGTTCGGCTACGTCGTCGGCCAGGATACGACCGGCCCTGAACTCGGCCGAATCGAAGATGCGCTCGGGTATCTCGACTGATCCGTCACGCCACGGCTCGAGTTGTTTGGCGCGGACCCGGACACTGGATACCGGACGGCTAGCATTCGTTTCTGATAGCGGTTTCGTGACTGTATCGCGTTCGTAACGTGGCTCGCAGTGACGGGTAACCTCAGTGCGTATCTGGCGATGGAACAACTACTCGGTCTCAGCGCCGCGATTCCGGTCGCGCTTGCACTGTTCGGGTCGGTAGCTCGCGGCCTCCGGTGACCGCCGCCCGCGCTAATTGAGAGCACTCGAACCGACGGAACAGAACTTGGCGTGCAAACGGTGGCGGATACTGGAGCAGACATCGATACCACGGGGTCCGTCGGAGAACGGACGCAGCCGACTCGCGGGGCAGCCGGAATCGAAAACGCTACTGTCGTTCGAATCGATGGCGGACGACTCCGCTGGCGTCGTCCCACTCGAAGTCATCATGAGTGCGGGAGAGCAGTTGCCGATACGCTTCGAGATCGGCCATCCCCTCCGCTCGTGCGTCCTCGTCGGTCAGCTCGCCGAGCGTACGCTCGGTCACGTCGGTCACTACGAACGTCGTCTCGCCGATGATAAACGTATCGCCCGTCGACGCGTACTGGTGGCCGCGGTGGATCTGGGTGACATCGCCTTCGAGAACCTGCGTTTGCAGCCGGTCGCTGGGGAGTAACTCGCTCGGATCGAGTTCGCTCATACCCGTGCGTACGCGGCCCCGGACAAAATCGGTTGGGCACCGTAATGGATGTCTCGAGCTGTTCACATAATCAACATTTATACTGTCTTCCGACGATACGTTTCGTATGGTCCTCCAATCGGTATTCGCCCGGTTTCGAACCGGGTTCGAAATCGCGAAGGCATCCTTCGGGGTCTTGCGGCGCGAGAAGTGGTTACTCGCGTTTCCAGTATTGTACGGAGCGTCCTGGCTCGTCGGGTTGATTGGCCTTGTCGGCGGGATTGTTGCGGCGCTCTTCGGCGTCGGCTACGGGATGGCGCTCCTAGAGCAGGTCACGAACGTCTCTCCCGCAACCGCCGATACGGCTGTGACCGCCACGCTGGTCGCCGCCGCGGTCGGATTCATGTTCGTCGCAACGTCGATTGCGACGTTTTTCAGCGCGGCGCTCGTCCACGCCGTCGGCACCCTCTTTACGGACGAACCGACGGGGATCCGTGCCGGCCTCGCGGGTGCCTGGGAATCGCGCCGGACGATTCTCGCGTGGGGCGTCGTCGGCGCGGCAGTCGGTCTGCTCTTTCGGGCGCTCGAGAGTCAGGACGGACTCCCGGCCCAGATCATCAGATCGGTTGCCGGCTTTGCGTGGTTCGCGATGACGTTTTTCATCGTTCCCGTGATCGTCTTTCAGGACGGGAGCGTTCGCGAGTCGATGCGCGAAAGCGTCGGTCTGTTCCGCGAGACGTGGGGGCAGGTCGGTGGTATCAACCTCGGCGTCGGACTCGTACTGCTGCCGCCGATGATCCTCACCGGACTCGCTGGAATCGGCTTGCCAGTGTTCGTTCTCGACGACCCCTGGTCGGTTCTCGCGTTCACGCTCGTACCGACGCTGTTGGTACTCGGTGCGCTCATGGTCATCTACCAGGCCGCAACCGGAGTCGCAAAGACGGCGCTGTACCAGTACGCACGCGAGGGGACGCTGCCGCCGGAGTTCGACGGCATCGATCCCGATACTCTGACGCGGTCTTCCGGACCGACTAGTGCGCTGAACCAGCCACCGAATCAGAAGCCCGGCCAGATATAGACGATAGTAGCCGCTGAAAGTCAGTGCATACCTGGTCGCACGGCCGCCGTGCAATCAGTGTGCAAACGGTTCAGTTGTGTTACAGAGGAACCCCCTCGGAACCCGACTCACACAGTCTGTCTCCTCCGGAGACGATCGGTCCCGTTGAGACGATCGAGACGCCAGTGGCGACGGAGAAATGGCTACGGAAGGGAAGATTCTTCCGACTGCCTGCCGGAGTGATAGCCATGAGTCAGTTTGCGGTCACCGGCCGGTTCACCGTTCGCGACGGCTACGCGGCGGGTGGAACTCGGCTACGGCCGGAAACGAGGCTGTTGCCCGCGAGCACTCCGAGACTCGTTTCGGCAGCCAGCGTGGACTCACGCGCACGGAAATCGAAGATGACGACTACGACAACGGAGGTTGATGCAGAATGAGCCAACAGCAACTTCAGCAGCTCTCCCAGGAACTGCAAGAGATCGAAGAACAGATCGACACACTCGAAGCGAACGTCGAAGAAATCCAGCAAGAGCAGACCGAAGTCGACGAGGCCATCGACGCGCTCGACACCCTCGAGAGCGACTCGACGGTACAGGTCCCGCTCGGCGGCGGTGCCTATCTGCGTGCGACCATCGACGATATCGACGAAGCGATCGTCGAACTCGGATCCGATTACGCCGCAGAGTTCGAGCAAGACGACGCGGTCGAGGTCCTCGAACGCAAGAAAGAGACCCTCGACGACCAGATCGACGACCTCAACGACGAGATCGACGATCTCCAAAGCGAGAGCGACGAACTCGAATCGCAGGCCCAGCAACTCCAACAGCAGGCGATGCAACAGCAGATGCAGCAACTTGGCGGGCAGGGCCAGGAGCCCGACGAATAGTCGATACGCAGTAGTCAGTCCGCAGTTCGACGACCGATCGATTCCGTTCCCTGTTACCGCAGTACGCAGTTACCGGGTCCAAGTCACCACCGACCGATCACAGCCACCAACAGTTCCAGTCACCGTTACCGTTACCAATGTTCGATAACCTGAAGGAGAAACTCGGAAGCTTCCGCAAGGATGCCGAGGAAGCAGCCGAAGAGAACGTGGAGGAAGTCGACGAGACAGCAGCTGAAGCCGAAGCCGAAGCCGAAATCGAAGCCGAGGGAGAGCGGGAAGGGGAAGGGGAAGGGAAAGAAGGAGACGAAATCGACCCCGACACTCCCGAAAGCACTGTCGCGGAGGCTCCCCCCACCCAGGACGCTGCCGCTCACGCAACGGACGAGCCCGCCACGCCAGACGACGCTGCGACCGCCGCTTCGAGTTCAGCGTCGGACCCCAGCGACGGTGGTGAGGAGACCGTGGCCGACTCTCGGTCGGAGCCAGCGCCGGCAACCGACGCGACACCAGACTCTTCGCCGGGTTCCGAGTCGGCACCGCGACACGACACCGAGACGGCGACACCGGCAGCTGCCACTGAAGCCGACGCTGAACTCGGCGGAGACACTGCGTCGGCAGTCGACGAGACTGAGGGCGAAGACGAGGGAGAGGACGAAGACGAGACAAAAGCTGACGACACCACCAGTACCGGCTTCGGTCGCAAAGCCAAATCCTTCGTCAAGGGCAAGTTCGTCATCGAAGAGGAGGACCTGGAGGACCCGCTTTACGAACTCGAGATGGCGCTGCTTTCGAGCGACGTCGAGATGGGCGTCGCCGAGGAGATCCTCGACACCATCCGCGATGAACTCGTGGGGGAGACGCGTACGTTTACGACCTCGACCGGAGACGTCGTCGAAAACGCGCTTCGGGAGGCGATCCACGACGTGATCAGCGTCGGTCAGTTCGACTTCGACGAGCACATCGCGGTCGAGGACAAGCCGGTCACGATCGTCTTCACCGGCGTTAACGGCGTCGGGAAGACGACCTCGATCGCAAAACTTAGCCGTTACTTCGAGGAGCGAGGGTACTCGACGGTGATGGCAAACGGGGACACCTACCGCGCGGGTGCCAACGAGCAGATTCAGGAACACGCCGACGAGCTCGACACGAAGCTCATCGCCCACGAACAGGGCGGGGACCCAGCCGCGGTGTTGTACGACGCCGTCGAGTACGCCGAAGCCAACGATATCGATGTCGTCCTCGGCGATACGGCAGGGCGACTGCACACGAACGAAGGGCTGATGGACCAACTGGAGAAAATCGACCGCGTCGTCGATCCCGACATGACGCTGTTCGTCGACGAAGCCGTCGCCGGGCAGGACGCGGTCAACCGCGCTCGCGAGTTCAACGACGCGGCCGAAGTCGATGGTACGATTTTGACGAAAGCGGATGCGGACTCGAACGGCGGGGCGGCGATTTCGATCGCACACGTGACCGGCAAGCCGATTCTGTTCCTCGGTATCGGGCAGGGATACGACGACATCGAGCGGTTCGATCCGGACGAGATGGTCGATCGATTGCTCGAGGAAGACGCGTAGCGGGTAGCGGGCTCTCTCGCTGCTGGGCTGGAGATGCGTCGCAGAGCGGCGACGGACGGCGACCGCGGCTGCACTCGGAATCGACGGTGTGCTTGATTACCGCAGGAAACAGCGATCGAAGACGAAATGTATATTGGTGTTGTGTCTGACAGAAGAGTATGCGCCCTCCTCGATCTCGGCGGTCCCTTCTTGCGACGGTTGCGGCGGTGGTCCCATTTACAGCTGGCTGTTCGGAAGCGTGGTTTGACGACCCCGAAACGCCAGCAGAGACGTCGACGACGGTTACTCCCGAATCGTACGACTGCACCGATCTCTCCCGTCCGGAGCCCCGTCCCGAGGCCACGTCGTCCACGTCGACATTTGAGGATGGCTCGGCGGAGCAGTCGCTCGAACCGCTCGAGTATCCGTCGACGCTCCCGGATGCCGAAACGACGACCGGGGCAGCCACCCAGTACGCGATCGAGTTCGAGCAGGCGTATCGACAGAACGCACTGCTCGTCGAATACGGGGAAGCGACGCGCGCGTTCGATCTCTCAGTCACTGATCGGCAGTCGTCACCGATCGGGGCGGACGGAGAGACGAACGGCAATGTGACCGAAGCGAATACAGCAGAGAGGGAAGAGTCGGCAACGGGCTCGAACGGCACCCTCGTCTCGCTCGTCTACAACCTGACAACTGAAACAACCGACGGTAACAACACGAAGTGGGGTGTACGAGCGGTTTATTACGTTGGCGAGGTCGTCCTGCGAGCCGTCTACGGCGGTATCGCCAACGACCCGACGTTCGATCCCGACCCCCGAGAGCGAGCCCACAGCGAACTCGTCGCCTGCCTCCGATGAACGAGAACAAGACCAAAACCAATAGCCACTGCCCCATCGGCCACCGGTGGCAAAACACCAGTAGCTTATGCGCACACCCTCCATAGCCCTCGATATGTCCCGTGGTATCGGCGTGTTCGACCCGATTCAGGAAACCATTCCCGAGTGGGCCGCCATCGTCGTCGCGCTCGTGACGCAACTCGGAGATATCTGGTTTCTCGCGGTCCTCCTCGGTGTGCTCTACTGGCGTCGCCCACGCGAGCGCGGGGACCTCCTCGTCGTCGCCGGCCTCGGCCTGGCCGGATTCGCTCTGATTACGACGCTCAAGTACACCTTCGCGCTGCCGCGGCCGGCACACGCACTCGTTGAACTCGAGACGCTTTCGCCGACGGTCCGCCCGTTGTACGAACTCACCGGGACGGGAAGCGGCTACGGCTTTCCGAGCGGGCACGCGCTGGTGACGACGGTCGTCTACGGGAGCTTGGCGGCGCGGCTGTCGCTCTGGACGCTGCGACGGCGAGTGCTCGCGGCGGGAACGCTCGTCACGGTGGTCTGTCTCTCCCGGGTCGCCCTCGGGGTGCACTTCGCCGTGGATGTGGTCGCCGGAATCGGGATCGGGCTGGCGTTTCTACTCGCAGTCACGGGCCTGCTGACGCGGTATCCGGACGACGAACAGACTGTCGTCTTCGTGATCGCGGCCGCCCTGAGCGTCGCCGCGGTGGTCGCGAGCAGCGCCACCCTCGATTCGATTCTCGTTCTCCTCGGATCGCTCGGCGCGGTCCTCGGCTGGCGGATCGTCGGCCGGGAGCGGCTGACGGCGGTTCCGGGGAGCCGGTGACGGTGACGGTGACGGCGACGACGATGACGATGACAGTGACGGCGCGTTTATCACGCCCGATCTAGAACGGAGGGTATGGAATCCATCCGCGTCGCAACCCGCTCTGACGCGGCCGCCGTCCGGGAAATCTACGCCCCGTTCTGTACGTCCTCGGCGGTCACGTTCGAAGAGACGCCGCCGACCGAGTCCGAAATGGCCGACCGCATCGAGTCGACGCTCGAACAGTATCCGTGGCTCGTCGCCGAAACCGAGGCGGGCATCGTCGGCTACGCGTACGCAGGGCCGCTGCGCAAGCGCCAGGCCTACGAGTGGCTTGTCGAACTCTCGGTCTACGTGGCCGAGGACGCCCGCCGGTCGGGCGTCGGTCGCTCGCTGTACGAGGCGTTGTTCGCGGTTCTCGAGCGGCAGGGCTACTACGATGCCTACGCAGTGACGACGCTGCCGAATCCGGACACGGTCCGGTTCCACGAGCGACTGGACTTCGAACGGCTCGTCGACTTCCCCGCAATGGGGTACACGCAAAACGCCTGGCACGACGTCTGCTGGTGGCGACGCCCGCTCGCCGAGAAGGAGGACGACCCGGACCGACCCACGCCGTTTCAAGCGTTCAGCGAAGCGGTCGATGTGGACTCGATACTCGCAGCCGAAGCAGACGGGGTATCCGACACAGCGGGGCCAACCGAAGTCTCTTAGTGACCCCCGACTGACACGGTCGCTATGGCACCCTCGAACTGGCGCACCTACCTCGTGACACAAGCCTCGCTTTCGGCGGGCCGGTCGACGGCGGAGATCGCCCGCGAGGCCATTGCCGGTGGCGTCGACGCGATTCAGCTTCGGGAGAAAGACACCGACGCGCGAACCCGATACGAACTCGGGCGCGAACTCCGCGAGTTCACGGCCGAGGCGGACGTCGCGCTCATCGTCAACGACCGGGTGGACCTCGCGCAGGCGATCGACGCCGACGGCGTCCACGTCGGACAGTCCGATCTCCCGGTCGCCGTCGCGCGCGACCTGCTCGGTCCCGACGCGATCGTCGGCTGCTCGACTTCGACGGTCGCCGAGGCACGGCAGGCCGAAGCCGACGGTGCGGACTACCTTGGCGTCGGCTCGATCTACGGAACGACATCGAAGAGCGTCGCCGAACACAAAGACGGCATCGGCCCCGAGCGCGTCGCCGAGATCACCGACGCCGTCTCGATCCCGGTCGTCGGCATCGGCGGCATCACCGCCGACAACGCCGGTCCCATCGCCGACGCTGGCGCTATCGGCGTCGCCGTCATCTCCGAAATCACCGCCGCCGACGATCCACGGACTGCGACTGAAGCGCTCTCGGCGGCTCTCGAAGCACCAACGCAAAGCCCCTCGAGCACGGAGGGACAGCCATGACTGACTCGATCGACGTACCCAGCGCTGAACTCGCGAATTCCTTCCGGGCGATCGACGAGTCAGCGCCGCTTGTCCAGGCATTGACGAACGAGGTGACGATGAACGACGTGGCGAACCTTATCCTGCACTGGGACGGGCTGCCGGTAATGGCAGACTCGCCCGGCGATGCCGGCGAGATGGCCCAAGGCGCGGACGCGCTCTTGCTCAACACCGGCCAGGTTCCGGCGACGAAAGTCGAAGCCATGCGCGAGGCCGCACAGACGGCAACCGAGCGCGGAATCCCGATCGTCCTCGATCCCGTCGGCGTCGGGTCGACTCCGACGCGCAAGGACGTTGCACAGACGCTGCTCACGGACGTGACGTTCACCGTGATCAAGGGCAATTACGGCGAGATCAGCGCGCTCGCCGGGGTCGAGGCGGACGTGAAAGGCGTCGAATCGGTCGGCGACTACGAGAAAATCGAGGAGACGGCACGATCGCTCGCAGACTCGACCGGGTCGATCGTCGTCGCCTCCGGCGTCGAAGATATCGTCGCCGACGCCGACAGCACCTATCGACTCACCGCGGGCCACGAAATGCTCGGCGAAGTCGTTGGCACCGGCTGCATGCTCGGCGCGACGCTTGCGGCGTTCAACGGTGCACTCGAGGACAAACACGCCGCCGCACTCCACGGCACGCTCGCCTTCGGCATCGCCGGCGAACGCGCCGCCGAACTCCACTACGAGGGACCGGCGAGCTACCGGACGAACTTCCACGATGCAGTCGCCGGGCTGACAGCCGATGTCGTCTCCGAACTCGACCTCGAGTTCAGCGGCCGCGTCGAACGGGTCGCGTGAGGCGGGTGTGCGGGTATGGCGGATGCGGCGGTGAAGATGAAGAACGCTTAGCAGACCGGCTTCGGGTTCGCGCCCATCGCTTCCATATTCTCGACGTACTCGGCATAGGCGGCCTCAATAGCGCCCGTTGCGGCGTCCATCGCACGCTCCTGATCCGCCTCGGACTGACAGACGGCCGCGAATACCTCGCCGGTGCGTTCGAGTTGGGCGTCCAGGTCGTCGCCGAACTCGCGGAAGACGGCGGCGGTCTGGGGGTCGGCGTCGCCGACGAAGTAACCCACGACCTGTTCTTTCGAGCGCTTGCTCGCGAGGATGCGACCGGCGAGTGCACCGACGCGTTCGACCGTCGCGTCGATTCCGCGCAGGTGGTCGTGGAGGGCCGGGATCGTGTCCGGTTCGTACTCGTTATCGCCGAGTTCGTCGCGGACGGTCTCGAAGTGGCCCTCCTCCTCCGCGGCGGTCGCCTCGAAGGCAGCGCGTGCGTCGTCGTGGGATTCGTCGTCGGCCCAGGCGCTGAAGGTCTGCCAGGCGGCGTACTCGGCGTCGGCGGTCGCCTCGAGCACGGGTTCGGTGTCGATGTCCCCACCCGTCTCGGCGTAGAGCGATTTCGAGGAGCCGAGTCGCGAGAGTTCGGTCTGGGCGGTTTCGCGGACGGTATCGAGGAAGGCGTCGAAGTCGGCGACAGTGTCGCTATCGTCAGCCATACCGGTGCTTTGGGAACCCGATAGTTAGACCTATCGTCAGCCGTCGACGCTACGAGTCATCGGTTCGAGCCAGGAGCGCGAGAAAGAGCGCGATCGAACAGACGAGTATCACGACGAGAAGCGTCTCCGCGACGAACCGGATCGACGCGGGGCCGAGCTCACCGACGCTGACGAATCCGGCGGCGAGAACGACGATGCCGAAGGCGAGCAACTGGTTCGTCGTTTTACGGCTCCTGAGCCAGTCGGTGTCGTCGGTCATCGGAGTGGAGTCACGGTCGCAGCATCTCCTGTCGGGGAGATAGCAGTTTCGATCGCACGCGGCTCGAAAAAGAATCGGTACGAATCGGCGGAGCCGACGGTCGAGACAACCACAGCGAGCGGTGCCGGTCACCGCGCGAGCGTGAGCGGTCTCGTGGTCCCGTTAGTTCGCGTCGCCGGTTTCGACGGGCGCGTTGACCAGGTTGCCCCACTCGGTCCAGGAGCCGTCGTAGTTGACGGCGTCCTCGTAGCCGAGCAGTTCGTGCAGGGCGAACCAGGCGACCGACGAGCGCTCGCCGATGCGGCAGTAAGCGACGGTCGTCTCGCCGCCCGTAATGCCCTTCTCGGCGTAGAGTTCTTCGAGTTCGTCGCGGCTCTTGAACTTGCCCTCGTCGTCCGTAACGGCCGCCCAGGAGATGTTCTGCGCACCCGGGATGTGGCCGCCGCGCTGGGCCGTCTCCTGCAGTCCCGGCGGGGCGAGCACCTCGCCGCTGAACTCTTCCGGCGAGCGGACGTCGACCAGCGGAACACCGCGCTCGATCGCCTTCTCGACGTCGTCGCGGTAGGCGCGGATGTTCTCGCGCGGGCCGTCGGCGTCGTACTCGGCGGCCGAAAAGTCCGGATCCTCCTCGGTCGTCGGGTAGTCGTTCTCGAGCCAGTACTCGCGGCCGCCGTCGAGCAGGTAGACTTCGTCGTGGCCGTAGTACTTCAGTTGCCAGTAGGTGTAGGCGGCGAACCAGTTCGAGTTGTCGCCGTAGAGGACGATCGTCGAGTCGTCGCTGATCCCGTGGGACCCGAACAACTCCTCGAGATCCTCCTTCTCAAGGATGTCGCGGCGAGTCTGGTCCTGCAGTTGCGTCTCCCAGTTGAACCCGACCGCGCCGGGCGCGTGTTCCTCGTCGTAGGCCTCCGTGTCCACGTCGACCTCGACCAGCCGGTGTCCGGGGTCGTCGCTCTTGAACTCGTCGAGGCGGTCCTCGACCCAGTCGGCCGTGACCAGCACGTCGTTGGCGTACTCGTTCGTTGCCATACCTGGGCCCAGACACCCCAGGGTCATAGTGGCTCATGAACCGGACAATTCGGTCGCCGATCAACTGTTCCGGATGGTATTGCCGGTAGATGCGCGTCGGGATTGCCGATCGACGCCGGTACCACCGCAAGGAGGTAAAATCCGGCGAACGCCGCCGGTTTCCGGACCCACACCGAGTTCAGTCCGCCACAATCGAGGATTATGTTGCCGCTATTCCGGTATCAAGGGGAGACGTGCCGGGATCGGTGTCCTCTCCGTGCTGGACCGAGTTCGAGCACGCAATGGACGAATCCGTCGTCGTCGATCTCGACTGGCTCGCAGACGCTCGTGAGGACCCGGAGGTACGTCTCGTCGACGTGAGGGACGCGTGGGAGTACGACGGGATCGGTCACATTCCCGGGGCCGTCAACATCCCGTTCGACAGCTATCGGGACGACACCGATATCGACCGAGGAACCCTCCCCGGGGTCGACCCGTTCGCCGACTTACTCTCGACGGCCGGAATCAGCCCCGAGGATACTATCGTCGCCTACGACGACACCCACGGCGTCTTCGCCGCCCGCTTGTATCTCACTGCGCTCGAGTACGGCCACGACGACGTACGACTGCTCGACGGCGATTTCAGCGCCTGGAATCTAGAATACGAGACGACATCGAACGAACCCAGCGTCGAGCCGACGGCCTACGACCCCGCGCCACTCGACCCGGACGAAAGCCCGCTGGTCAACCTGTCGGCTGTCGAAGACGCCATCGAGCGCGACGCGCTGCTGGTCGACACCCGCGAACAAGACGAGTTCGAGGACGCCCGTCTCCCCGGTGCCGTCCGGTTCGACTGGCGCGAGGCCGTCGACGACGAGACGCGGAGCCTCCTGCCGGCGGACGAACTCGAGGCGCTTCTCGAGGAGTACGACATTACGCGCGACCGCGAGATCGTTCTCTACTGTAACACGGCGCGACGGATCAGCCACACCTACGTCGTCCTCCGGGCGCTCGGCTACGAGGACGTGTCGGTCTACGAGGGCAGCCTCGCGGAGTGGCTGGCGATGGACGGCGAGGTCGAAAGCGGACCGGTCGAACAGTAACGAGCCAGCCGAGTGTAACGGTTGAGCGCACCACCGGGTCGCCACTACGTTCCGATTCGGGCCCAGACCACGTCAAGGAGGAGTACGAACACGAATACGAACGCAGCAACGTACACGAGATACCCCCACTCGATCGAGTTCTGGACGTACTGAAAGACCAGGAGCGTGAGAAACACGACGAGAGCCTGCACGATCCGGTCTCGCAACGATCGACCGACGAGTTCCATAACGAGAGTCCATCGGGAGATGACAATATGGTTTTGTTTTGAATCGGGTTCAGAACTCGGCTGAACGGATCGGTGCGAGTTCTGAGTCGCTAGCGCGGACTTCGAACGCGAACTCGCGTCGCAATTTCGGGCCGAGTTCACCGCCGGGTGCGAGCGTGGTGGTTCGATGGATGTGATGGTGGTCCGATCGTCTCGAACACCCGACGGCAACTCGGCTGGCCGCCGCGACGCGAGTTCACCCGCGGTGGAACCGCGCTACTGAACTCGTCTCGCGGGGGTTAGTTCGGTTTGGATCGGTCGGTGTTGGGAGCGGTATTGGGACTGGATCGGTTGGTGTCGGTGTCGGTGCTGGGGGCGGTGTCGGCATCGGTACCGGCATCGGTACCAGGGTCGGAATCAGGGGAAGGGTCCGGCGGAGCGACGCGACAGCCGCAGGGGCCGGCGATGGCTTCGCCGGGGCCGATCATGGTTCGCTGTGCGATCGGCGACCCACAGCGGGGACAGCGCGGCAGATTGCACTGATCAAGTCGTTCGGACTGGCCGGTGTCGTCCGCATCGTCGCCACCATCGGTGGTGTCGTCGGCGTCGTCGCTCATCCCAACCGACACCTCGTTGCTCTCGTAATTCGGCAGGAGATGCCTGCTGCTGGTCGTTGAACGCGATGCGTCAGTCGTGCGGGATGTTTATATCCCGTGAGAATGTACGCAAACATGGCTGCAAACCCTCGTAGGTTTGGAAGCCACGTCTCGGATGTCTTCAGCATCCGGGGCCTTTCAATGCCCGTTTAATGGCTTCCGTCCTAATTGTTGATTGGTAGTGACTTATATCTACCGCTGAACGCCGGGAAGGAGCAGCAGCCAGAACGCGACCGCGATCCACTGCCGTCAAGCGCCGTCGGTATCTCGCCAATCCGGTGCCGTCGAATACCGCCGCGAGGAAAGTTCATCGAACGCCGTGTAGACCGCCTCCGACAGCGCCGGGTGCACGTGAACCGGTTCCGCAACGTCGTCGACGGTCCCCTCCCCGCGGTCCATCGCGGTGACGACCTCCTGAATCAGCGTCGAGGCGTGGGGCCCCACGATGTGACAGCCCAGAATCTCGCCGTCCGGGGCTGCAAGCACCTTGACAAACCCGTCGTCGGCGTGGAGGATCATCCCCAGCGGCGCGGCGTCCACCGGCACCGTCGCCGCGTTGAACTCGCGGCCCGCATCCTCGAGTTCACCTTCGGTCCGCCCCACGCTGGCCACCTGCGGGGACGTGAAAATCGCGTGGGGCATCGCGCCGTAATCGACTTCCTCGCCGGCGTTATCGAGGACGTTCGCGGTGACGACGCGAGTCTCGTAGTCCGCCGCGTGCTTGTAGGGCTGCTCGCCGAGCACATCGCCGAGCGCCCAGATCCCGTCGACGCTCGTTTCGAGGAACTCGTCCGTTTCGACGTGGCCCAACTCGTCCGTTTCGACGCCCGTCGCTTCCAGGTTGAGGGTATCGGTGTTTGGCCGCCGGCCAGTCGCAAGCAAGAGGTCATCGGCTTCGCGGTCGATCGTGGTGCCTCCGTCACCCTCGTCACCGCTCGGCTCGGCCGTCACGGCGATACCGCCGTCGGCCTCCTCGACGGCCGTCGCTTCGTACCCTGTCCGAACGTCACAGTACTCGCCGAGTGAATCGGTCACAACGTCGCTGACGGCGTCGTCCTCCCGCGGAACCAACCGGTCGCTTCGCCCGACGATCGTAACCTCGGTCCCGAGCGCACCGAAGAAGTAGCCCAGTTCCGTGCCGATGTAGCCGCCGCCGACGATGACGAGCGAGTCGGGCTGGTCATCGAGAAAGAGCGCGTCCTCGCTCGTCAGGAACTCGACATCGTCGAGCCCGTCGATCGGCGGCACGACGGGTCGACTGCCGACGGCGATCACGACGGTGTCGCCGCGGATCCGATCGCCGTCCGTGTCGCCCGAATCAGCGTCATCGCCGTCGCTGACATCGATCTCGATCGTCCGCTCGTCCACGAACCGCCCCGTACCGCGGTAGCGGTCGACGTTCTCGGCCGCCTCGATCGATTCCGCCTGCCGATCCGCCTTCTCGTAGACCGCGTCGTGAATCGCCGCGGTGAACTCGCCGTAGTCGACGGCCTCGAGTTCGGCGTCGATGCCGAACTCCGAAGCGCGGCGGAGTTCAGCAACGATGTCCGCCCGATGGATGAGCGCCTTCGAGGGCACACAACCGCGAGTGACGCAGGCCCCGCCGAGCGGCCCGGGTTCGACGACGGCGGCGGAGAGCCCGTCACCGGCTGCTGCGGTCGCGACCTGACTCCCCGATCCGCCGCCGAGAACGACCAGATCGTACGCGTCCATACGCGGTGCAACCACGGACGGCCGCGTAAAACTGAAGCCTGCTATCCGAACGGCTGGTGTCCGCCCGCGGCTCCGTCCCGATCAGTCCCCGTCAGTCCCGACCAGGTCCCTGACAGCCGACGATCGTCACCGCTCCCGTTCCGGCGAGCCCGTGGTTCCCGTCATCGGTGCGTTCCCACTCGAGTCGACCGCTCGATTCGTCACCGTCGAACCCGGTTTCGTCGACCGGAAAGTGCAATTGGAGCGCCGTTCGCCCGTCCCCGTTCACATCGACTTCGTGACCGCCGTGCACCGGCCGCGCACCGCCGCCGTCGCCGACGACATCGGGTGCCCCGAACCGATACCGAACGGGCTCGCTCGTCGGATCGAACTCGTCCGTCTGCAAGACGACAACCGGAACGACGCCGCGACTCCGCGGATTGATCGGGGCTGGATCGCTTCCGCTCCCCGGTTTGATATCGATCTCGAGATCCGGCGGGAAGTGAGCGGCCGCCTGCCCGCCGAGCGTCGCGATTCCGAGCGTCGTCGCCGCAAGTCCCGTCCCCGCCCGGAGAACTCGGCGTCGGTCGACTCCAGTCTGTGCGCTCGTCGCTTCGTCCCGTTGCGATGAATCGCGTCGTGGTCCGTCCATACTACAGGCCATACCTCATGGGCCCCGGTGGTATTCGCTCTGGTCCGAACGTAGAACGAACCGCGTCGACAGCGAGGAGAACTCGTTCGGTCGTTAGAGCCAGTCGTCACCCGGATCGTCCGCGGTCGCTTCCTCGTACGATGCGACTGCGGCCGCGAGGTTTTCGAGGGCCTCCTCCGGGGTCTGTCCCTGGCTCGAGACGCCAGTCGCCTCGTCGTCGGCGATGTGAAGGCCGTGATCGTTGACTCGCAGCGTCACGTCCGCATCCTCGAGCGCGTCGTACTCCGAGGGATCGACATCTGCGTCGGAGCTCATACGCGAGTATTGTCGGGGTCGAGTGAAATACTCACCGACGTGCCGACGTGCCGACGTTCAGTCCGTGTGCCCTCACATTACAGATCACAGTTCGGGTCGGTTACCCAGCGCGTACACGAGCAGTGCTGCAAGGACCGTACTGAGAGACGCCTCGGACCCGGCGAGCAGTTGAACTCTCGCCCGAGGAACGAAAGCGGATTCTCGGCTCGGACGACTCGCAGTCCAGCTCAGCGCGCCACCGATGCGCGACCGTCGAGTTCGTTGCCACCAGCCGCTCGTCGGCCAGACACCGTTTTGAAACGGCTGTCGTCTAGATAAAACCTTTAACACCGTCGTCCCGTAGACCGAGCAAATGGTACTCGACGATCTCGGGAGTTCTCTGCGGAGCAGTCTCGACAAACTCCGCGGGAAGTCACGAATCAGCGAGGAGGACATCGAGGAGATCGTCAAGGAGATCCAACGCTCCTTGCTCTCCGCCGACGTCGACGTGTCGCTCGTGATGGAGCTGTCGGACAACATCAAAGAACGCGCCCTCGAGGAGGAACCGCCGGCCGGCACGCCGGCACGGGACTTCGTCCTCCGCATCGTCTACGAAGAACTCGTCGGCCTCATCGGCGACTCGACGGAACTGCCACTCGAAGAACAGACGATTCTCCTGGCGGGCCTACAGGGGTCTGGTAAAACGACATCCGCTGCGAAGATGGCCTGGTGGTTCTCGACGAAGGGGCTCCGTCCGGCAGTCATCCAGACCGACACCTTCCGGCCCGGTGCCTACGACCAGGCAAAGGAGATGGCAGGCCGCGCCGAGGTCGACTTCTACGGTAATCCGGACAACGACGACCCGGTCGAAATCGCCCGCAAGGGACTCGAAGAAACCAGCGAGGCCGACGTTCACATCGTGGACACGGCGGGTCGCCACGCACTGGAGGACGACCTGATCGACGAGATCGAGCAGATCGAGGGCGTCGTCGAGCCCGACACCTCGCTGCTCGTCCTGGACGCGGCGATCGGTCAGGGAGCCAAGGAACAGGCCCAGCAGTTCGACGAGTCGATCAGCATCGACGGCGTCGTTATCACGAAATTAGACGGGACTGCGAAGGGTGGCGGTGCCCTGACGGCCGTCGACCAGACCGATTCCTCGATCGCCTTCCTCGGCACCGGCGAGGAGGTCCAGGACGTCGAACGCTTCGAACCCGACGGCTTCATCTCCCGCCTGCTCGGGATGGGCGACCTCGGCCAGCTCGCAGAGCGCGTCGAGCGCGCAATGGAGCAGACCGAGATCGAAGAAGACGACTGGGATCCCGAGGACATGCTCCAGGGCCAGTTCACCCTGAACGACATGCAAAAACAGATGGAGGCGATGAACAACATGGGGCCGCTCGACCAGGTCATGGACATGATTCCCGGCTTCGGCGGCGGGATCAAAGACCAGCTCCCCGACGACGCGATGGACGTCACCCAGGAGCGCATGCACACCTTCAGCGTCATCATGGACTCCATGACCGAGGCCGAAAAGGAGTACCCCAAAGCCATCGGCGCGAGCCAGATCGAACGCATCGCCCGCGGCTCCGGGACGAATGAGGACCAGGTTCGTGAACTCCTCCAGCAGTACAAGATGATGGAGAAGACGATCAAGCAGTTCCAGGGCATGGGCTCCGAACAGGAGATGCAGCGCATGATGAAACAGATGCAACAGGGCGGCGGTGGCGACGGCATGGGCGGTCTGGGGCCGTTCTAAGCGGCGTCACCCGCGGCTTTCTCTCGGTTTTCTCGGCTCTCGTATCGAGTTCGGCGTTGAGAATCACAGAGGGCGCTGCAAGTCGTGGCTGTGTCTCCGGCTGCTGTCTCTCGACTGGAACTGAGAAATATATGACCACTCGATATTTGTGAGTGTTGTTATCGGGATGATTTCTGGTTTAGGGCACTTGATACGGGTACTCCTGAATCCACCTAGTATGACATATCTACCAGCATGTTAATACAGGGGGACACACATTCTCGATTCGATGAACCGACGGCAGCAACTCGCACAGCTCGGCGGCGTTGGGCTCGCCGCTCTCGCAGGCTGTCTGGACACGTTTCGAAGCGACGACACAACGGTCGTCGTCGCGGACCGTACCGGCCAGCGCGCGCTCGATCGTGCGATCGGACGCCTCAACGAGGTTGCGATCGAACTCGGAACGCAGACCGACGAGACCCTCGACCGTGGCGCACAGGAATCGACAGCGACGGAGACCGCATTCGAGCCGACCCCTCATTACAAGACGATCGATACCGCTCGCTCGGCACTCGATACTGCCGCCGACGAACTCGAAGCCGATCGGCAATCCGACGTTGAACTCGGTCGGGAGTACGCCGATAGCCTCGAGACATTAGTTTCGGTAACTGCAACTGTCAGCGACGACGAGCTATCGGCGGAAATCGAGGAAGTCGGCACTATCTTCGAGGAAGCCGACGAAGAAACCGACGACACCGAAACGGATCTCGAGCAGGCCACCACGACCATCGAGGACCGAACCGTGCTCCTCGATGAGGCACGGACGACCCACGAGACCGCTCGGACGAGTATCGACGGCCTCGATGACCCCCGGTTCGAGGCCCTGCCGACCATCGATCTCGACCGGCTCACGGACGGCCTCTCGACCCTCGGGACCGTTCTCGACGCCCAAACCGCTCTCGCGGACAGCTATGGCGACCTGCTCGACGGCTATGCCTCACTCGAGGCCGGCCGCGAGTTCATAGACGACGGTGCCTACCAGGAGGCCGAAGCTGCGTTCGCCGATGCCGAGTCGGCGTTCACGGCGGGACGGAAAACGGTCGCGGAGAGTCGCGACGAGGCACCCGCTGAACTCGCAGCGTCGTTCGAAACGGCACACTGTCAAAGTAGTCACTTGCAGTCGGCAGCGGCGGCGTTCGCCGAGGCGGCAGCGGCTGCTGACAACGGAAACTATCTCACCGCCCAGGAGCATCAGGACGAGGCCGACGAGTCACTTGCGGCGGCGGGTGACTGTGGCGACGAGTAGACCAGTAGCAGTAGGCCAGCAGGAGGCCGTCTCACCCCTCGACCGGTTGTCCGTCTTCCGTCGGCGGCGCGATGTGATCGATGTACTCTTCGACTGTCGGTTCCTCGACGCGGACGCGGACGCTGATCTCGCCGAGTTCGTCCGGTTCGCCGACCGAGAAGGTGATCCGGTCCTCGAAGGCGGCCTGCTTTTTGAGCGCGAACGAGAACGTCTCGCCCTCGCGCGTCGAGAAGAACTCGCCGCGAGCGGTGTCGAGGATCTCCTGTCTGTGGAGCAGTTCGGAGAGGTGTTCCATCGAGTGCGTTTCCCCTCGGATTTCGCCGACCGAGTCCTCGAGATCGGCGTTCGGGAAGATATTGGCGACGGCATCAGCGACCCGACTCGTCACCTCGGTATCGTAGATCGGTGCCGTAATTTCGACGGCGACGCGGTAGATGTCGGTCATGTGTATCAGTGTTTCAGTGTCTCAGTAGCGGAATCGGTATTGGTATCGATATCGGTGTTGGGATCGATGTCAGTCGTGGTGGTAGCGGGTCCGTTCGATAGCTACGGCTGCGGTTCTTCTGTCTCGGCCTCAGTCTCGGTTGTCGTGTCGACCCCGAGTTCAGGTTCAGATTCAGATTCGGGTTCGGCTTCGGGGTTGTCACCACCACTCTCGTTATTGTCACTATCGCGATCGCCATCACGATCGCTATCACGGTCATCACCAGTCGATCCCGTACGGATAATTGAACGGATGCGCTCGTGGAACGCCTCGAGCGAGTCGGTGTTTTCGACGACGATATCGGCGCGATCCATCGCGTCGTCCATACCGAAGCCCCGTTCACGTTCGTCGCGGGCGGCCAGCCCCTCGCCGCCGTCGGCTTCGCGGACATCACGGCCGCGGGCATCGATCCGGTCGGCACGAACCTCGAACGGCGCTTCGATACTGATCAGCGTAAACGACTCGCCGAATCGCTCCTCGAACGTGTCGACTTCGGTATCCGACCGAATGCCATCGACGAGGACCGTCTCGTGGTTCTGCAAGCGATCTTCGATCATGGGGAGCGAGCGCTCGGCGATAGCCGCCGGGCCGTTCTCCTCGCGCAACGCCTGTGCGACCGTGCCGTGGTCCTTCGTCGGATCGAGACCGCGGTCCGCCGTCTCCTGGCGGACGACATCGCCCATTGTCACGACCGGAATCCCATCCTCGCGTGCGACGGTGGCTGCCTCGCCCTTGCCACTGCCGGGAAGTCCCACCGTTCCGATGACGTGCATCGAGGAAACGTACCGGCGAGACGTGCATAAGGGCTGTGTTCGCCGACGCAAGATAGCCCGTATCCGACACCGCCCCCAAAGTTGTAGCTGCCGAAACTAGTTAGGACCGCGATAGTTTGTCCCCTACGGACTCGTTTCTTCCTCCTGAACTCGGTCGGCAGCACTCACAACTGCGCCGTCGAGGCAGTCTCGGAGCAACAACGGAGGGAAAATTCGTTGCGTGAGTGAAACCAACACGCACGGGGAAAACGAGTCGTTCTCGTGGATGGGACCATCGGTAATTCGTCTGAATCGGCATTGTTCGTCCAAACGGACGGTACGCATTATTTATCACACCATCATCGGGATCAGGTGCTGATATGACAGCACCAACCCTCAACAGGCGTCGGTTCACGGCAGCTCTTGGAGCCGGCATAGTTACAGCGGTCGCGGGCTGTAGCGACGACCAACAGGAAGACGATACCGGCGGTGACGACGGTATGGGCGGCGGCGATGGCGGCGGAGACGACGGTATGGACGGCGGCAATGGCGGCGGAGACGACGGTATGGACGGCGGCAATGGCGGCGGAGACGACAGTATGGGCGGCGGCAATGGCGGCGGAGACGACAGTATGGGCGGCGGCAATGGCGGCGGAGACG
>NZ_AOIL01000052.1 GCF_000337595.1 Natrialba taiwanensis DSM 12281
TCCCTCGCGCCATCAGAGATGTGTATAAGAGACAGGTACCGAGACGGACGACAGCGGATAGTCCCCTGACAGAGAGCCAGCCACCCTGAACGCAGACACCAGCACAGAACACACCAACCCCTTCCTTTTCGGTTCCCGATTCCGATCGTCCGACCCGCTCGGACCCATCAGTCAAAGGGTATAAATTGGCCTGACGAATACGAACGTGATGACGAACTCGTGGGCACGTAGCTCAGTCCGGACAGAGCGTCGGACTTCTATCCTCATTGGGATTGCAATGGGGGAAGCCATCCGATGGTCGTGGGTTCGAATCCCATCGTGCCCGTTATCTGCGAACGACGTGAGCAGTAACGGCACCGGGATTCGAATCAGGGAGGCGTTACTGTGACCGTGGTTCGAATCCCATCGTGCCCGTGCGAAAACTATCTCCGCGTTGCGGGACTGCTCGACGAGAACGGCACCCGACGAGACAACCATCACATTCGCAGTCGCCACGTTGGCGAGGGGAATAGCGTCTTGAACGCGTGGAATTGAATTACGACCGATAAATACGGAGAGTGGATTAGCTGAAGTCCCAACTCCCAGTAGAGACCTGGCTTTCTGCGCTCCCGTCTTGTGCTACGACAGTGAGTTCACCAGCCGAATCCAGCGTGTAATCGGAGGTGGAACCGTCAGTAGAGAACCCGCTGAAGTTAGACGTACTATTAGACAACGTCGCTGATTCGCCCGCAGCGTTCACGTCTAACTCGATTTCAGCCACATTGTTGAAATCATCACTACGAATGATGAAGGTACTCGCATCTTGCGGGTCCTCAATAGAGACATCAATTGTCCCGTCATCGTTGGCAACGTCCGTTCCAACAATTGCGTTCACTGGACCCTCACCTACACTATCGCCCATGTCAAGCACGAACGCTGCGATCACGGCTGCAAGAATGACAGTTATTGCAACCATGAGAATGACACCAATAACGGGCGAGACGGCGCGCTCCTCTTCGTTGCCGATCAGTTTGACTCGATATTTCGCAAGGTCCATTGTCATTTTGTGTTAGCTGAAGTCCCAACTTGCCGTTGCAATTTGACTCTCTGCACTTCCATCCTGCGCCACGACGGTCAATTCACCTTCTTCCTCACTAATCTCGTGCACGTTGGCGTTATTACTAATCTCGGACTGCTCAGAGGAATCCGGATTGTAATAGAATGTGTCCGATTCGCCAGCAGAGTTCGAATCGAGTGTTGTCTCATCGATATTGTCTCCTCGGACAACAAATGAACTAGCGTCCTGAGGGTTTTCAATAGAAACTACGATGCGCTGTTCGCCAGTGTCTACATCTGTGCCAGCAAGTTCGTTCACTGGTCCCTCGCCCATACTATCGCCCATGTCCAGCACGAACGCCGCGATCACAGCTGCGAGGATGACCGTTATTGCGACCATGAGAATAACACCAATAACAGGCGATACGGCGCGCTCTTCTGCGTTACCAGTCAGCTTGGCTCGGTATGTTGTAAGATCCATCGTTTGCTTTTGGTTCTGTTTACGCACCCATCAACGGTGAGAAGACGTATTCTGGGCGCCCTGGGAGGCACCCGGCGACGTTTGAGGGATTGGAGATCGTCGCCTTTTCGTCGTCTTCTCGCCGTCTTCCGGTGCTGATAGCAACCAGTAGAGTACCGGTATATATAACTAATCGATAGTGTACCCTTTCGAGTCACATCAGGAACCCTATGGGTTTCAGATCTGATAATCAAGGCTATATAGAGAAGTTACAACACCACCTTGAACCCGCGCTATCTTGCATTCTCAGATCTGATAGTGCTAGCGGCAGGATTTTTGTCTCTGCGCTGCTGGCACAGATGAACTGAAACCAGTCGGTGATCGACGAGCATGAACTCGCACGCCGACGATGGTGGTACGGTGGTCACAGCACCGACCACTTGCGTCGCGTCAGGAGTAACGGCTGCAACCGCGTTTATTGCTGTGGAATTGCGATTCCAATAAAGACTGAACGTGAGAATCGATGCACTGACCATCGTTCAGTTCTGGCATCGGTTGTACGACGCCGAAAATCAACGCCGGCTTGCTGGTCCATCAATGGCCAATACAGAGTTCACCAAATGATCGAAGCCACGGGACAGATACACCGGTGGAGAGGAGAGCGACTAGCGGCTAGCCTCGAACCGCTGGAGCACAACAACCACCCTGTAGAGAAGATACGTCACGGCCAAGCCAATCCCCATCCAGAACCACGCGACAACGATTCCGCTGTCCGCTTCCTGTCCGCCGCCGAAAATACCGATTGCTGTACAGACGACAAGGATACTGATCACTACCTGTCGAATGTGAGAATTCTGATCGGTGGCCATACGTCCGGCATTCTGTTCGATTGCCATCACTATTACGATAACTACAACGTCAACGACGGAAACAAACACCGATGGTTCGGTGTGGAAGGCGACACTCCGCTTGAGAGCTGAACTCGGGGACTAATGACCGTTTGGCAGCCGGGATACCGCTGTCAATCGAACGCAAATCCGGCTGCGGAGACTGCAAGCCCAGCCGCGAAAAAGGGGAAACCGGGTTCGACAGCAAACTCGAGAAGTGTAAAGTGAAGTCCAAAGATCGTTAGTTTGAGCCCCGTCTGGTGGCCATCGAGTGGTGGTATTACGCCACGTACTCAGTTCCACTCACACCAGTATTCGGATTTCGACCGGCAACAGAGGTTGTGGCAGGCGGCTCCTGCTCGTGAGAACGCCGAGCCGCGGTGTCAACTGAGACGGCTCTGAGCGGCCGCTCGCTCGTCAAGCGACTCTTCGGCTGGAAGTAAACTGTCTCTCCGCGTTTCTCAGCGTACGCATGCAGCTGCTTTTGCGAGTTCAGTTCGTTCGATCCGCGCGTCGCCGGAGAGCAATCGCGGCGCAAATCGACGGTCACGCGGTGGACGACGAGGCCCGGTGAAAACCGATGCGGACGATGCCGTCGGCGAGTTCGTCCGTCGACTGTATCCGGTCGGTTCGGTACGTCGTCTCCTGGTCGAGATCGGCCTCGAACGGCGGAAAAAAGAGCACTCGTTCCTGCGTGTTCTCGTATCGAATGAGGCGTGTATCGTAATCGCTCCAGTAGAGGTCCCCCAGAAACGTCTCGCCTTCCTGAACCGAAACGGCGGGTTTGTATTCGAGGGAGGAAGAGACCACGCGAAAGCGCGCAGCGGGATAGAAGTCGTTTCCGTAGAGTCGAGCCTGGAAGTCGGGTTCAGGTTCGGATTCGGCCTCGGGTTCAGCTTCAGATTCCGGTTCCGATTCAGAACTAGATCCGGATTGCGCCGAGACGCGCGTAGCCCCGATCGATTCGGAGACGAGCGCACCGAGGAGAAGTGACCCGGTTCGCACGACCGATCGTCGTGAGATGGAGTGATAGCCTGGGTTTGACATAGTTGTCTCGCCGGTTGCCCGGTACTGCGTCGGTCTCGATCGCGCGAGTTCACTTATTCGCCGGTCGAGAGGACCTCACTGCTGGTACACGTCGGAACTGCATAAACGGCGACGATGAGAGTACAGGGCAGCGTAGTGGCCGGCGGGGCGTTCCTGCGCCGGGCGAACTCCTCACTGTCGGGTTCAGGAGAGAGCTGTTCGTGCGGTCTCGGTGGCAGCACTGTCCGGACGATCGGTCTAGTAACACGGATGTCACGTGGTTGGTCCCGCGTCTCTGCAGGCTTCATACGTCGCGGTAACATAGTGTAACTACATGAGCGACGAGACGACACCATCGAGTTCGGTGCCGGTAACGCCGGAGCGCCCCGACAGCCCGGTCCACATGCAGGGTACCGATCACATCACGATCTGGGGAAGCAACGCCGAGGACACGATCGAGTTCTATCGCGACCTGCTGGGAATGCCGCTGGTGCTTCGCCAGCCGAATCTCGACGATCCCTCGCAGACGCACCTGTTCTTCGATACGGGCGACGGGCGGATTCTGACGTTCTTCGTCAGCGACGACCGGCCATCGAACCGGCGCGGGCAGCGCGGCGGCGTCGGAGCCGTCCACCACCTCTGTTTCAGCGTCGATCCCGACGAGTACGAGGAGACGATGGCCGCACTTGAGGACGCGGGCCACCAGTACAACGTCTTCGACCGGGGCATCTTCCACTCGATCTACACGTCGGACAACAACGGGCTCGTCATCGAACTCTCGGCGGACAAGTACGAGATTCCGAACGACCGCCGCGGCGAGGTGCTGGCGAAAGCCCAGGAACTGCGCGAGTCCGACGGTGCCGAGTACGCCAAGGACGAGCACCTCCGCGGGGCTATCGAGGAACTGGGACTCGAGGTGGTCGAGAACGACTTGCCCGACGCGAGTGCGGGCGTCGGTGGTCTGGAATGAGTGACGCGAGCGACGGTATCGACGGTCCCCATCAGGACCAGCCGCTCGTCACGGCCGGCACCGAACTCGGGGACGCCACGGCCGCGGTGATCCTGGTTCACGGACGGGGTGCGACCGCCCGGAGCATCGTCCAAATGGGGCAGGAAGTCCACCGCGAGGGTGTCGCCCTCCTCGCACCGCAGGCCGAGCGCAACGAGTGGTATCCGAACTCCTTCCTGGCTCCCGTCGAGTCGAACGAGCCGGGCCGGTCCTCGGGTCTACAGGCGATCCGGGATGCGATCGAGACGGCGACCGACGCCGGGATTCCGACCGAGCGCGTCCTGGTGCTCGGCTTCTCGCAAGGGGCCTGTCTCGCGAGCGAGTTCGTCGCGCGCAACCCCCGACGGTACGGCGGGCTGGCGGCGCTGAGCGGCGGCCTCATCGGTGACGAAATCGAGGCCGACGACTACGCGGACACCGACGGCGACCTCGACGGAACGCCCGCCTTCCTCGGCTGTAGCGACGTCGACCCGCACATTCCCGAGGAGCGAGTTCACGAGACGGCGCGCGTTCTCGAGGCGTTAAACGCGGACGTCACCGAGCGCATCTACGAGGGGATGGGCCACGGGGTCAACGAGGACGAACTCGATGCCGTCGCGGAGCTGGTCGCTGAACTCGTCTCGGCGTCGCAGTAAGGTTTCCTCGTCGACCCGGTTTCGAGTGCAGTACCCGTCGTATCCGTTAGCAGCGACGACGTTCCGATTGACGCGGACTGGGGCTTATGCTGCTCTCCGTACTAGCACCAGCTAATGGCCTCGAACCGATCGGGACGGCGCGCGTTCGTGGCACGCACTGGTCTGGTGGTCGTGGGAGCGGTCAGTGCTGGCTGTCTCGGATGGGGAGGCGACTCGACGGGCGACGCCGAGACCGACGAGTCGGAGCCGGTCGTCGACGTGGCGGAAGCGACGACAAACGACACCGATCCCGAGACCTGGGCGTCCGTCTCGACGGTCCGACTCGACGCCTTCGTCGGCGGCTGGGTCGGCGTCGAACCCGCACACATCGACCGCGTCGAGAATCCGACGCTCGTGCTCCTCGAGGGACGGGAGTACGAGTTCACCTGCGAAAATCGGGATAACGTCAAGCACAACCTTGCGATTTACGACGCGGCCGAGGAGGTCGTGGATGAACTCGCGACGGGCGTCGTGGCTGACCGTGGCGAGACGGCGAGTCTCACCGTCGAAGCGACGGCGGAGATGACGACCTATATCTGCGAGCATCAGCCGGTGATCCAGCGGGGAGAGATTGAGGTTATCGATCCGGACCGGTGACGGTGTGAGCGTGTGCGTTCGCGTGAGTGCGAATATGAGCGTGAGTGGGGCCGGAATTCGGGGCCGATGACGGGTCGAATGTGAGGACCTATTGGCGGGATGACTGATGGACACTACGTAGCAGACTGCTGTGGTACGACGGTCGGCTATGGCACAGTCACAGATGCTCGAAGACGACGTAACGATTGTAACCGGCGGATCGAGCGGCAACGGACGTGCAATCGCGCGTCAGTTCGCGACGGAGGGATCGGATATCGTCGTCGCGGATATTCGAGACTCGCCGCGCGAGGGCGGCACGTCAACGCACGAGTTGATCGAGGAGGAAACGGACGCCGGCGCGGCGTTCGTCGAGTGCGACGTGACGAGCGTCGACGACCTCGAGAACGCCGTCGACGCGGCCGACGAGTTCGGCGGCGTGACCGTGATGGTGAACAACGCCGGGATCTTCCACGGGGAGGAGTTCCTGGAGACCAGCGAGGACGACTTCGATCGGATGATGGACATCAACGTCAAAGGGGTCTACTTCGGGGCGCAGGCGGCGGCGAATCGGATGGTTGAGGCTGACGGCGGCCGCATCATCAATCTCTCGTCGATCGCCGGCCTCGAAGGAGCGGGCGATTTCGTCACCTACTGTGGGACGAAGGGGGCGATTCGCCTGCTGACTTATGCGATGGCGGCGAAGTTGGGTCCGAAGGGTGTTCGCGTGAACACGATCCATCCCGGGCTGATCGAGACGACGATGACGACCGACGATGTCGAAATCTTCGGGACGGAGGCGGAGTCGGGATACCTCGAGACGATACCCTCACGCCGGTCGGGTCAGCCCGAAGACGTGGCAGACGCGGCACTGTACCTCGCGAGCGAACTCTCGTCGTACATCAACGGCGAATCGCTCGTCGTCGACGGCGGGCTGACGAATACGCAGTGAGTCGGCTGTCTGTCAATGGGGGACGACTACCGAACGATTGTCACCGGCATCGGGGCCCGGCGGGCGATCCGCTCTGCAACGCTGCCGAGAAGCACTCGAGAGACGCCAGACCGGCCGTGGCTGCCGACGACGATCTGATCGACATCGTTCTCCACCGCGAACGAGACGATCTCCCGATCCGGCCGCCCGACGGCGGTCTCGGTCGTGAACTGGACGTTCTCGCTGTTTGCGAGTTCAGCGGCTTCTTCGCGGAGCGTGTCGGCGGCGGGGTCTTCTTCCTCCGTGAGGAGGTCCTGGGCGTAGTTGATGCTTGCTCCGGTCGAGCCGTCAGCGGCTTCGACGACGCGCAGCAGGATGATTTCGTCGTCCGTATGGGTGGTAAATGCGTACTCCGCGGCCTGCTGTGCTGGAGCCGAACCGTCGTAGGCGACGAGGATTGTCATCGGTATCTGTTCGTATCGTTCCCGGAGCGTATAAAAACGGCTGTCGTCAGAGATGTGCAGAAGAGAGGGGTGGTATCGCTTTCGAAGCGGGACAAGGTCGATTAGCGATTGCCGGTCTCGCGTCCGGTGCTGCCGTCCATGGCCGGATCGGACCCGAGCGAGAGTCGCACGAAGATCGGGACCGTGACGATTGCGATGGCGATTTCGAGGCCGCCGACGACGAGAAACGCCAGGTCGTAGCTGTAGGTGCTGGCGACGGTGCCGCCGACGAGAAAGCCACCGAGGAAACCGAGGCTGCCGGCGAGATTGAATCCGGCCATTGCGAGGCCACGCTCGCGTTCGGACGCGAGATCAGTCACGAGCGCCATCGTTGCCGGGGAGACCAGCGCGCCGAGAATGCCGACAACGACCATCGCCACGGCAGCAGTGCGTACCGACGGGGCGATGCCGACGCCGAGGATACCGAGCCCGTAGCACGCCGACCCGGCGACGATCGGAATCGTTCGGCCGATGCGATCCGAGAGCGATCCCATCGGATACTGGAGCAGGGCGAACGGCGCGAAGAAACACGCGAGCAAGAGCCCGGTCGTCCCGGCGTCGAGATTGAACACGTCCTGGAAGTAAAGCGTCCCCACGAGAGCGAAAAAGCCCGCCGTCATCCGATCAATGAAGCCGAACGCGTAGGGGATCGACAGCGTCGGTCGACGGCGGACACCCTCGAGCAGCGCCCGCGCGGTCCGGCTCGTTTCGGGCGTTCGGTCGGCGAGTCTGGAGACGAGCGCGCCGACGAAGACGAGCAGTCCGGCCGCGACGAGCAACGGTGCGACCGGATCGAGTTCGGTGAGTTGGCCGCCGATCGGCGCGCCGAGGGCCGCCCCGAGGCCGATGGCGATGCCGGCCGCTCCCATGTTGCGGCCGTGGCCGCCCTCCAGATCCATCAGCATGGTCATCGTGAGCGAGAACGCGCCGATGGTCATCGCGCCCTGGAAGACCCGCAGGAGGAGGACGGCACTGAAGGGGATCGATCCGAGGGCAGGGACCGCCGCGAGGGTGGCGTAGCCGACGGCTCCGGCGAGCGCGCTCGCGACGATAAAGGGGGTTCGCCGACCGCTCATATCGCTTATTGCGCCCCAGACGCCGACAAACGCGACGTAGGCGGCGAACTCGGCGACGAGGAACCACATGCTCGCGTCGAGCGTCGTCGCGGTGAGTCCCGAACTCGTCGTGTCCGCGCCCAGCACGGAGACGAGCGTGCCGATGCCGGGGTAGAGTAACAGTTGGGAGAACAACACGGCGAAGACGACACCCGCGAGCACCAGTCGGTCACGATCACTCGAGTGCACGCTGGCTCCTTCGGACTACGACCCTATGAAGCCGTCCGTCTCGGTTCCGTCGTCGCGGGACGTCATCTCGGTGCGATCGGTCCGACGCGTCGGCGGGACCGCTCCGTCGTGTGCAGCCCTCAAGACGACTGTCAACGGACTATTGCTTTACGGCTCACACCGACGGGTTTTCGTCGGTGGAGGACGCTTCAAGAACGATGACATACACGCGTCGACGCCTGCTGGCGATGGGTGGGGCGACCGCAACAGCGGCCCTGGCTGGGTGCTCCGGGCGGCTCGAAGGAACGCTCTCCGCGGGGCCAGCAACCGTCTCCGCGGACGCACGAGCAGAAACCGGCTACGACGAACACACCGTCGAAGAACTCGTCGTCGAACGGACGGTCGGCCGATTCGGTATCGAGCGGACGATCGAAGCGACCAACTGGTACGCCGAGTACGACCGCGCAATCGCCCTCGATAGTCTCGGCCTGACACGCGCACAAGCAGCAGTTACTGCGGTACTCACCACACCACAGGTATCCGTTCTCGGGCGAACGTTCAACCCCGTCGGCGATCTCTCGACGGCCGAACTCGTCACCATGATCCAGAACCGGTACGACGGACTCGAGTCCGTCGAGTTCGAAGACGAGACGACCCACTCGATACTCGGGTCCGAGACGACCGTCGATCGGTACGTGGCGGAGGCGCGCCTGATCGACGCCGGGGCGACGGTCGACGTGTACCTGCAGGTGTCCGAACCGGTCGAACACGACGAGGACTTCGTGATCTGTATCGCCGTCTATCCGCAGGCACTCGGATTCGAAGCGGAATCGGACGCGGTCGAAACGATGTTCGAGGGCCTCGAACACGACGCAGAGGGCGACTAGCGAAGGCGCGGCCGACGGTGAACTCGTCTCGCGGCGAAGCGACAGGCGGCGACTGCGTGCTATATGTCAGCACGTCCAGCGGATTTTGCCGTTACTGCGACGCATATGTGGATGGAGTAGTATGCATACTAAACATGAGTGACGACGCGAGCGACGGGACCGACGCCGAGTTCAGTGCGGACGGATTCGGTACGCGAAGCGTCCACGCCGGGCAGGAGGCGGATCCGGAGACGGGTGCGCGAGCGCCGCCGATCTACCAGACGACATCCTACACCTTCCCCGACGCGGACACGGCGGCCGAGCGCTACGCCCTGGAGGACGACGGCTACATCTACTCGCGGATCAGCAATCCGACGGTCGAGACCCTCGAAGACCGCCTCGCCTCGCTCGAGGGCGGCGCTGGTGCGGTCGCGACCGGCAGCGGCATGGCCGCGCTCGACTCGGCGACGCTGATCCTCGCCGAGGCGGGCGACAACGTGGTCTGTTCGACCGATACCTACGGCGGGACGACGGCTTACTTTTCGAAGACGGCGACGCGACGGGACATCGAACCGCGATTCGTCTCGACGCTCGAGTACGACGCCTACGCGGACGCGATCGACGAGAACACCGCCTTCGTCCACGTCGAAACGATCGGGAACCCCTCGCTCGTCACGCCCGACTTCGAACGCGTCGCCGCGATCGCCCACGAGCACGGCGTGCCGCTGGTCGTGGACAACACCTTCGCCACGCCGGCACTGTGTCGGCCGCTCGAACACGGCGCGGACGTGGTCTGGGAGTCCACGACGAAGTGGCTCCACGGCTCGGGAACGACGGTCGGCGGGGTCCTCGTCGACGGCGGCTCGTTCCCCTGGGGTGAGCACGGCTACGACGAAATCGCCGGGCAGAACCACGCCTACCACGACGTCGATTTCTCGCGGGACTTCCCCGAGGCCCCCTTCGCCGCCGCGGCCCGGTTCCGATCGCTGCGGAGTCTCGGGAACCAGCAGTCGCCGTTCGACGCCTGGCAGACCCTCCAAGGGCTCGAATCCCTGCCGCTTCGGGTGGAGAAACACTGCGAGAACGCTACCATCGTCGCCGAGTACCTCGACGACCACGACGACGTGGCCTGGGTCACCCACCCCGGTCTGGAGTCGCACCCGACCCACGACAACGCCACAAACTATCTGGCCGACTACGGCGGCATGGTCGCGTTCGGCCTCGAAACCGGCTACGACGGCGGCAAGACCTTCTGCGAGAGCGTCGAACTCGCCGGCTTCCTCGCCAACATCGGCGACGCGAAGACGCTCGTGATCCACCCCGCCAGCACGACCCACGGCCAGCTCTCCCCCGACGAACAGGAAGAAGCCGGCGTGACACCCGACCTCGTCCGCATGTCCGTCGGCATCGAAGCCCCCGAAGACATCCTCGCGGATCTCGACCAGGCCATCGAAGCCGCGACACGAACACCGACGGGAGGGCACCCGCACACATGACGAGAGACACCGTCGACCTCGGCGAGTTCACCTTCGAATCCGGCGAGTCGATTCCCGAACTCGAGGTGGCCTACGAGACCTACGGCGAGTTCACCGGCGACAATGCGGTGCTCATCTGCCACGCGCTGACCGGGAGCGCCCACGTCGCGCGCCGGCCGGACGCCGGTGACGAGACCGCGGGGCAGGCGCGGGCCTGGTGGGGCGACGTAGTCGGCCCCGGAAAGGCGATCGATACGACCGAGTACTACGTCGTCTGTGCGAACGTGCCGGGCTCGTGCTACGGAACGACCGGCCCCGCGAGCACGAACCCCGAAACGGGCGAGCCCTACGGCACCGACTTCCCGCCGGTGACGGTCGGCGACTGGACCCGCGCCCAGCGCCGACTGCTCGATGAACTCGGCGTCGGTCGCCTCCACGCCGTCGTCGGCGGCAGCGTCGGCGGGATGAACGTGTTGGACTGGCTCCGGCGGTATCCGGACGACGTTGGCCGGGCGGCCGCCGTCGCGACGGCGGGACGACTCGACGCGCAGTGTCTCGCGATCGATACGGTCGCGCGACGGGCGATCACGAGCGATCCCGACTGGAACGGCGGCCACTACTACGGGGTCTCCGAAAGCGAAGCGAACGGCGGCTCGTCGGGGGAGTCCAACGGTGACGGCGGTACCGGACCCAAGGACGGCCTCGCTCGGGCGCGCCAGCTCGGACACATCATGTACCTCTCGAAGGCGTCGATGGCGCAGAAGTTCGGTCGGCGCTCGGCCGGCCGCGAAACGGTTCGCGAGGAGCCGCCGGATCCGGCGGCCGCGTTCTTTCCCTACCGCGAGGTCGAATCCTACCTGGACTACCAGGCCGAAAAGTTCGTCGACCGCTTCGATGCGAACAGCTATCTCTACCTTACGCGCGCAATGGACGATTTCGATCTCTCGACGGGCTACGAGTCCGATACAGCCGCACTCGCCGCCTTCGAGGGCGAACTGCTGCTCCTGTCGTTTACCGCCGACTGGCACTTCACCGTCGACCAGGCCGAAGCGCTCGCTGAATCGGCTCGCGACGCCGCTCTCGATGTCGCACACCACGTCATCGAATCCGACCACGGCCACGACGCCTTCCTCGTCGAACCCGAGACGGTCGGGCCGCCGCTGTCGGCGCTCCTGGCTGACGGGCTTGCAGGACGACCGATTACGGACACCGCCGAGTCGAACGCATCAGCGCCGTCCGAAACGTTCGCCCCCGTTCACACGAGTCTGTTTTCACAGTGATTCCCGACCGCTGCGCTCGGTCGCTGCGGTCATGAGGTCGATGAACTCGTCCGGGAGATCGGTCGTGCGGACTGTCAGGGTTTGTGGGCGTGTCCGAACGATGGAGAGCGGCGAAAGCGATACATGGACGAGTTCAAACCGAGTCGACAGTCCAACGACTGCTCACGTCGAAAGACGAAGTGCGAGCACGTACGTGACGATAATCGCCGCAACGAAGAGGAGAATCTGTCCCTGCAAGAGGAAGAAGAACGCGCCGAGTATCCCGATCGGATACACGAGCGTACTACCGAGACTGCGGTCCGGAGAGTAATCGCTCGGAAGTTCTTCGGTCTCTGCTGCCATACGTACCGGTATGCGTGCCGAACTAATATGTGTTTATATTTTCACAACTACCTATGCGTCGGGGGTCCGTTCTAGCGAGGAGACGGTACCGTCGAATGCCGTTCGAGGAACAAGCGACGAGAACGTGGATAGACGGTTCGAAACTAGGCTTTTTTATATATCACGTTCGCTGGTGTATTCGTACATGACTAACAGCGGATCGCGGAGCGACCGCGGAAACGGTAGTGAGAAGCGCAGACGGTTGCTATCGAAACGGCTCGCCCTCTTTGGCGTCGTCGCCGTGCTCGTACTGACGGCCGGTTGTCTCGGCGTCCTCGGCGGCGGTGACGGCGAACCCGCCGAGCACGCGCCTGCGGGCAGCAACATGCTCTTGCACGTGGACGCGGACGTGTTGAGCGACGAGGACAACCAGCAACTGGTCGACGCGTTCGCCTCCGTGGAAGACGAGAAGGCGGTCGACGATCAGGGAGACGTCGTCAGCGAGTTCGAGAACGAAACGGGACTCGACATCCGCGAGGCGAATCAGTTCCTGCTGTTTGCAAACACCGAGGAGGGTCCCGTCGACGAAAGCGGCGGCATCATCGTCTACAGCGACTGGGAAACCGATGCCGTCATCAGTGCGATCGAGGAGGAAGACGAGACGGAGTACGAGCAGACCGAGTTCGAGGGCGAGGGCGTCCTCTACGAACCGGCTGAAGACCCCGAGTACGGAGCGCCGCAGTACGTCGGCGACCTCGGTGACGGCCGGTTCGTCTTCGGACCAAAAGCACCCGTTCGCGGAGCGCTCGAGGTCGAATACGGCGATGCAGACCCGGTCTCCGGCGACGTGCGGGAGGCCTACGACGAAACGCGGGACGGACATGTGACCCTGGCGATGTCGCTTCCCGACGGGTCGGTTCCGGAAAACGATCCGATGACCCCCAACGTCGATGTCAGCGCCTTCCAGAACGTCAGCGTCATCACCGGCGTCTACGACACGGACGGCGGCGAGGCCGGCATCGAGATGGGAATCCACGCCGACAGCGAGGACGACGCACTCGACGTGAAAGACGTGGTCGACGGCGCGATTTCGATGTTCAGCGGCTCCACGACGAACGACGATCTCAAGGACACCCTCCGCGAGATCGAGGTCGAACAGGATGGCACGACCGTCGACGTCTCGTACTGGAACGACATCGACGAACTCGTCGAGTTGATCGAATCGAACGACCTGTAAGTCAGTTCGAGCGAGAAAGAGAAACAGAAAAAGAGAGAACAGTACCGTTCCCGCTGCTATCGAACGTGAAAGCAGCGGTTACCGAACAGTACCGGCCTGCAACTCGCTTTTAATCGGCTGCGTTACGCTGTCCGTGTTGCCTGCGTCCCGGATCGGCCTGCGCGTACTGATCGATGACGCTGTAACTCGGCCGTCGTCGAGCAGCCCACCGTCGCAGGTCACTCCCGAGCAGGTCGAGGCCGGTCGCTCGCATGAACCGCCGTGCAGGCGGCGATCGAATCATCGTAATCAAGGCCCACATCGTTCCCGCCGTGAACGATCCCATCGCCGAGAACGTCATCCCGAGCGTCAGGAACGTCGCCGAGTAGACGTACCCGATCGTCATCGACGGAATGCTCGTCCCGAGGGGCACTCGTGAACTCGGGTTCAACAGCGTCGGCCCGAGAAAGACGATAGAGAGGCCGCTTCCGATCATGAAGACGAAGTCTTGCCACATCATCAAACACGCTTACTCGATTGTGAGTTAAAACTCTCTCGATCGGGAAATAAGCAGTTACAACCGACATTCGTGCTGAATCGAGGTACCAGATCCGAACTAGGAACGGTCGAGAACGGCCTCCGAAACCAGCGTCTCTTCGACGGCCGCCATCGAGGAGACGGTAACATCGCAGTGCGGTTCAACGGCCGGTTTCGGCTCGAATCCGATCGCGAGCGACGCAGCCTCGAGCATCGGTAAGTCGTTCGCGCCGTCGCCGACCGCAACGGTGCCCGCGAGCGAGACGCCGACCGTCTCCGCGAGTTCAGCGAGCGCATCGTCCTTGGTGCCCTCGATCAGCGGACCGTCGACCTCGCCGGTCAGTTCGGCTTCGGTTACCGGCAAGCGATTCGAGACGATGTGATCGACGGTTACGCCCTCGCGCTCCAGTGCGGCCGCGACGCCGCGTTCGAAGCCACCGGTGAGAATCGCCGTCGTCACGCCGGCCTCGTTCAGCGTCTCGATGAGATCGGCCGCCCCCGGTCGGAGTTCGACCTGGTCGAAGGCGGCGGTCGCGTCGGCCTCCGAGAGCCCCTCAAGCAGGGCGGCTCGCTCGCGGAGACTCGTCGCGTACCCGATTTCGTCGTTCATCGCGCGATCCGTGATTTCGGCCATCTCGTCGGCGACGCTCCGGCGCTCGCCGAGGAGCACCGTCATCTCCGAATCCGAGAGCGTCCCGTCGAAGTCGAAAGCGACGACTGTCATTGCCCGCCGATTGTGGCCGGTCGGATAAACCAGTTCAGGTTTCGGGCAGGTTTGACGCAGTGTTGGAAACCGGCCACCTGCGGAGTCCCATCGAAAGAGGCACCGAAACGCCCCGTCCCGGGCGGTAGAACACGCCCCAATCGAGTCACGTCAGGTGTCGAGAACCAAACCAGAACATTCACAAGTGCACTTTCAATACACAAACTTAGATTGTATAATGCGCGAAATCGACCCGAGACCCGACGTTCACAACCAGACGGAAACCGACAGTAGCGCCGACCCCTCACGACCACACGGCGATATTCCCCAACTGTTCCGGATTTCCCGACGAGGACCATCCGAATAGAGACGAAGACAATGACTGCAGACCTCTCACGACGACACCTCCTCTCCAGCGTTGGTGGCGTTGGATTCGCCGGTCTCGCCGGCTGTGCCGAAACCGAGTTGGGCGATACCGAAACCGCGTTCACGATCGTTCCCGGTTCGGATCCGACCGGAGCCGGCGACTCCTGGGATAACTGGGGCGGGATGACTCCCTACTGGACGCGCGTCGTCGAACCGCTCGTCTGGGGAACCGAGGATATGCAGCCCCAGCCGTGGCTCGCTACCGACTGGACCGCAACCGACGAGACCACCTGGGTGTTCGAACTCCGCGAAGGCGTGTCGTTTCACAACGGCGCGGAACTGACCGCTGACGATGTCGTTCATTCCTTCGAGGAGGACATCCTCACCGAGCGCGGCGACTTCGTCCACGGCTGGCTCCACGTCGAACCCGGAGGCGTCGACCGCATCGACGACTACACTGTCGCGTTCGAGACGACCGACCCCTTCCCTGGCTTCCCCGGCACGATCGCACACAACATGATCGACATCCAGCCCCCCGAGGCCGACCGCCGGGCCGGCGACATCATCGGCACCGGGCCGTTCGAACTCGCGAAAATGGATCAGGGCCAGCAGCTCCGCGTCGAACGCTTTCCGGACTACTGGGGCGGCGAGCCAGCCCCGACTGAACTCGCGTTCCGGGCCGCCGAGGACGCGACGACGCGAACCGACCTGCTCGAGGCCGGCGAGGTCGACCTCGTCTACGAACCCGCAACGAGCCGTATTTCCGGATTCCGCGATCGCGACGACATCCGGATCGAAACTCAGCAGTCCTCCGGCTCTCGATTCGTCTCGATCAACATTCACCGAGCGCCGACCGACGACACCGATCTACGGCGAGCGCTCAACTACGCGGTTTCCCAGTCGGAAATCGTCGACACCGTCCTCGAAGGCATCGGCGAACCCGCACACGGACCGATCTCGACGGTCATCGACTGGGCTGCAGACGAATCGCTACCGCGCTATGACCGGGATCGAGACACGGCGCGCGAACTCGTCTCGCAATCATCTTACGACGGCGAGGCGCTCACCTGCCTCGTCGAAACCGATATGGACGACGGCCGGACGCTCGTCCAGATCCTACAAAAAGCGTTCAAGTCGATCGGGGTCAGCCTCGATATCGAAGTGCTCGAGAAAGCGTCGCTACAGGACCGCACCGATCGCGGCGAGTTCCATCTCAAACTCGGCGAATCCCAGTCGAACAGCCCGGCGGCGGACTACATCATGTGGGAAAACTTCCACACGATGGGCATCGAGAACAAAGACCTGTACGAAGCCGAGGGAACGGGACTGTACAATCTCGGCGGGGAGGTCGATGACCTGATCGAAACGGGATTCCAGTCCTACGATGCAACGGAAACCCGCGAGTCCTACATCGCCGCACAGCGTGCGATTATGGATGCAGCGGTTGTCATTCCCCTCTTCTACGAAGAATACGTCGTCGCCGCAGACGCCTCCATCGATGGGCTCGACCTGCACCCGATCGACAAGTTCGCCCAATGGGGCGACCTGACACGGACAGCATAACATGGACGACGCCACGTACCTCCTCCACCGGCTTGGAACGTCGATCATCGTCCTCCTCGGCGTTTCGGTCGTCACCTACGGGCTGCTCTTTCTCACGCCCGGCGATCCAGCCGAGGTGATCCTTACCCAGCAACTCGACCGCCAGCCCTCCGCGGCCGAAATCGAGTCGTTTCGGGCGACCCACGGCATGGACGACCCGATTCCGGTCCAATACGTGAACTGGGTAACCGACGTACTCCGGGGCGATCTGGGCACCTCCTACTACAGCGATACGGCGGTGTCGACGCTCATCGTCGACGCGCTCCCGCTGACGATCGAACTCGCCGTCGCCTCGCTGCTCGTCGCGCTCGCGATTGCGATCCCGACCGGCGTCTTGAGCGCCGTCCACCGCGGCTCGGCGATCGACTACGCGAGTCAGCTCGGCGCGCTGGTCGGCGTCTCGATGCCGAACTTCTGGCTCGGCTATCTACTCATCCTCGTGTTCGCGTTGACCCTTGGGTTCCTCCCGGTCGCAGGCGCAGGCAGTTACGGCCAGCTCGTCCTGCCCGCGATCACGCTCGGTACCGGGATGGCCGCCGTGCTGACGCGACTCATCAGGAGTTCGATGCTCGAGGTGCTGGATGAGGCGTACGTCGATACCGCACGCTCGAAAGGGCTGCGCAAGCGGATCGTCCTCTACAAGCACGCGCTGCGGAACGCGCTCGTTCCCGTGGTGACGATTCTCGGTGTCCAACTCGGATCGCTTCTCAACGGGGCCGTCGTCGTCGAAATCGTTTTCCAGCGGCCGGGACTCGGAATGTTACTCGTCGACGCGGTGTTCGAACGAAACTATCCGGTCGTGCAGGGGATCACGCTCGTCACGGCGGGTATCTTCGTCGGAACAAACGTGCTCGTCGACCTCAGCTACCGGTACCTCGATCCGCGGGTGGAACTGGGAGGTGAGACGGCGTGAGCGGCGTGAGCGGCGTGCTCGGGTCGGTCGGAACCACCGTTCGCCGTCGTTACCGGGCCCTCCGAACCTCCCGCAAGGTGGCTGCGTTCTGTGCGAATCCGCTCAACGTTGTCGGGCTCGCACTCGTCGTCGCGATCGCGGTCGCCGCGGCCGTCGGCCCGTTCATCGCACCGTACGACCCGACGACACAGCAGCTGACGAACAGGCTACAGCATCCTTCGCTGGCGCACCCGCTCGGAACCGACCAGCTCGGCCGGGACGTGCTCTCGCGACTCCTCCACGGTGCGCGGCTCTCGCTCAGTATCGCCGTCGCCGTCACCGGAATCAGACTGACTCTTGGGACGACGATCGGCCTGCTCGCGGGCTACGCCGGCGGCTGGACCGACGAGTTCTTGATGCGACTGGTGGACGTGCAACTCGCGTTTCCGGGACTCGTTCTCGCGCTCGTAATCGCCGGGATTCTCGGTCCGAGCCTGCGGAACGTGATGCTCGCACTCGCGCTCGTAGGATGGGCGTCCTACGCTCGTCTCGTTCGCGGAACCGTCCTCACGACGAAAGAGCGCAACTTCGTCCGAGCGGCGCGGCTGCTGAACGTCTCCCGGTTTCGGATCGCGACGCGACACCTCCTCCCGACCGTCGCCGGTCCCGTCGTCGTCCTCGCGACGCTGAACATGGGAACGGTCATCCTCGGCACCGCCGGCCTCTCGTTCATCGGCCTCGGCGCACAGCCGCCGACCGCCGAGTGGGGGACGATGCTTTCGGACGGCCGTCACCACCTCCGGAGCGCCTGGTGGATCGCGAACGTTCCCGGCGTCGCGATCATGCTCACCGTGCTCGGATTCACCCTCCTCGGCGACGGCCTTCGGGACGTGCTTGATCCGAAACGCGATGCAACGATCGAAAAACTATCCTGATCATGCAACAACCGAGAAAGACCGCGTCGGAGTCGACGCATTCGACGCCCGCGTTCGATACCGACGACACAACCCACACTGCCTGTACAGCCGAGTCGACAACCGATCTCCTCACCGTCGAGGGCCTCCGGGTCCAGTTTCCGTCCCCCGACGAACCCGTTCGGGCCGTCGATGGCGTCTCCTTCGGCATTGCCGACGGCGAAATCGTCGGCCTTGTCGGCGAAAGCGGCTGTGGCAAGTCCGTCACCGCTCGTTCGATCATCGGACTCGACCCACCGGAGGCGGCCGTCCGCGGCTCCATCGAACTCGACGGTACTGACGTGACCGCCGCGAGCGAGCGACAGCTCCGCCGACTCCGCGGAGATACCGTTTCGATGGTGTTCCAGAACTCGATGGAGACGCTCAACCCCGTCCTCGATATCGGTGAACAGATCGCCGAATCGACCAAGGTCCACGACCACCCCGACTCACAGCGTCTGCTCGATTACCTTCACGCACCCCTGTTCAGCAGCCGCGCCGACTGGCACGAGCGCCGCGAACACGCGGCCGATCTCCTGGATCAGGTCGGCATCGCCAGCCCCGAAGAGCGCGTCGACGACTATCCGCACGAACTCTCCGGCGGCCAGATCCAGCGCGTCGCGATCGCACTCGCACTCGCATCGGACCCCGACTTGCTCATCGCCGACGAACCCACGACCGCGGTCGATGCAACCACGCAGGCACAACTTCTCGATCGATTTCGCCACCTCAACGACACCCGCGGGATGGCACTGCTCCTGATCACGCACGATCTCAGCGTCGTCGCCGAACTCTGTGACCGAGTCGTCGTCATGTATGCAGGGCAGGTAGTCGAAACCGGACCCGCAGGACGCGTTCTCCGCGATCCGAGCCATCCCTATACCCGGGCGTTGCTCGACTGTCTCCCACAGCGCGTCGACCGCAACGAACGGTTGCCGACGATCGAGGGAGCAGTCCCCGACCCGACCGACGACCGTTCCGGATGTCCGTTCGCGCCGCGGTGTGAACGTGCGACCGACGACTGCCGACACGGCGACGTACCGACGATCGATCTCGGAGACGGCCGCGGCACTGCGACTTGTTACGATGTCGACGATAGCCGGCCAGCGGCCCCCTACAACCGACCCGGGATCACCGTCACCGCCGCTTCGGACGAGTCCGATCCGACTCGAGAACCGACGCCCGCCGCCGAAACGCCCGCCGCCGAAACGCCGAGTTCAGAATCGACGGCGCGCTCGTCGACAAGAGAGAAAACGCGACCGGAATCGACGGCCGACGGCGACCGGGAGCCGCTCGTCGAACTCGAGGGCGTCACGAAGCAGTACGCGACGGCGAACGGGCTCATCGATCGCCTGTTCGGAGCCACCGCTACGCGACGTGCAGTCGCCGATGTCGACCTCGAGATACGCGCGGGAGAGACGCTCGGCCTCGTCGGCGAAACCGGCTGCGGGAAAACGACGCTCGCCGAACTCGTCACCGGGCTGGAGACGCCGACGGCCGGCGAGATTCGGTTCGGCGGGGACCCAGTAGGGGGCGTCGAGAGCCGCTCGGCCGAGACGCTCGCCGATGTCGGCGTCGTGTTTCAGAACCCGCGGTCGAGTCTCAACCCGCGACTGACCGTCGAGCAACTCGTCGCCGAACCGTTGCGCAGTCGGGGATGGTCGACGGACCGTCGCAGAGAGCGCGTCCGGACAGTTCTCGATCGGGTCGGGCTCTCGGAGCATCGCGCAAGGAGCTATCCGCACGAACTCTCCGGCGGACAGGTCCAACGCGTTGCGATCGCACGTGCGATCACTCCCGATCCGACGCTGGTCGTCCTTGACGAACCGGTTTCCGCACTCGACGTGTCCATTCAGGCCCGCATCCTCAACCTCCTCTCGAAACTGCAAGCCGAGTTCGGACTGACATACCTATTGATCTCCCACGACCTGGCCGTCGTCGAACACGTCGTGGATCGCGTCGCGGTAATGTCCCGCGGCGAATTGGTGGAGATCGGCCCCGTCGACCGGGGGTTCGATCAGCCGACACACCCGTACACGAAGACATTGCTCGCCTCGATTCCATCGCTTTCGCCCGAGGAGACAGCCGGTGTCAGACCGTCCGCGTCCGACGGCGTCAGTAGCTCTCTCGACCGACCGACGCGGTAGTTTTTGCCACCCGTGTCGACAACGGAAGGGTTTACCTGCTCCGCCCGATTGTCTCGCGCATGAACGTGCTCGTCACGGACCCCATCGCGGATGCGGGTCTTGACGTACTCAGAGACGCCGGCCACGAGGTCGAAACGGGCTACGAACTCGAGGGCGAGTCCCTTCTCGAAGCGGTCTCGAACGCCAACGGACTCATCGTTCGCTCCGGGACCGAGGTGACCGAAGAGGTCCTCGACGCAAACGACGACCTCGTCATCGTCGGCCGCGCCGGCATCGGCGTCGACAACATCGACATCGACGCCGCAACCGACCACGGCGTCATCGTCGCAAACGCACCGGAAGGCAACGTTCGCGCCGCCGCAGAGCACACCGTCGCCATGACCTTCGCCGCCGCCCGCTCGATCCCCCAGGCCCACATCCGCCTCACGGACGGCGAGTGGGCAAAAAGCGAGTACCTCGGCGCCGAACTCGACGGCAAAACCCTCGGCGTCGTCGGCCTCGGCCGCGTCGGTCAGGAAGTCGCCAAAAAACTCGACTCGCTCGGCATGGACATCGTCGCCTTCGACCCCTACATCTCCGAGGAACGCGCCGACCGCCTCGGCGCCGAACTCGTCGAGTTCGAAGACTGCCTCGAGCGCGCCGACTTCCTCACCATCCACACGCCGCTGACCCCCGAAACCGAAGGCATGATCGGCGAGGCTGAACTCGATCTGCTCGACGGCGGGTACGTCATCAACGTCGGCCGCGGCGGCATCATCCAGGAGGACGCACTCGCCGCGAAGGTCGAAGACGGAACGCTCGCCGGAGCAGCGCTTGACGTGTTCGCGGAGGAACCGCTGCCCGCCGAGTCGCCGCTGCTCGAACACGACGACGTTATCGTCACGCCCCACCTGGGTGCTTCGACCGAGGCCGCCCAGGAGAACGTCGCGACCTCGACGGCCGAACAGGTCAACGCAGCCCTCTCCGAGGAGCCGGTCGCGAACGCGCTCAACGCCCCTTCGATCGACGAGAGCGCGTTCCCCCGCGTCGAACCGTACATCGAAATCGCTGAGACCGCCGGCAAGGTCGCCGCCCAGTTGCTCGACGGCCGCATCGAAACCGTCGAAGTCACCTACGAGGGCGAGATCACCGACGAGGACATCGAGTTCGTCACGGCGTCGGCGCTGAAGGGCGTCTTCGAACCGCTCGAGTGGCAGGTCAACGCGGTTAACGCGCCCCAGGTCGCCGAGGATCGCGGCGTCGACGTAACCGAATCGAAAACCCACCAGGCCGCGGACTTCCAGAGCTTGATCTCCGTAACGGTCGGTAACGACGAGGACGAAATCTCCGTCGACGGAACGCTCTTCGCCGGCGACGACCCGCGGATCGTCCGCGTCGACGGCTACCGGGTCGACGCCATCCCGCACGGAAAGATGGTCGTCACGCGCAACACGGACGAACCGGGCGTTATCGGCCTAATCGGTTCCGTCATGGGCAAACACGGGGTCAACATCGCCGGCATGTTCAACGCCCGCGAAGCCCACGGCAGCGAGGCCCTGACGGTGTACAACGTCGACAGCCAGGTTCCCGACGCGGCGAAGGACGAACTCAACGAGGATGGGCGAATCATCGGCGTCGACTACATTACGCTGAACGGCCAGAACTGAGCCTGACGCTGAGCGGCCAGATCTAAGCCGCGTTACACTCGATAGCCGGCGTTTGTATTCGAATCGCTGCTCCGTCGATCGTTGAACGTTATTCTGACTGCGTTTCCTGGTCCTGGTCCTGATCCTGTTTCGCCGACGGCGACTGCTCCGGCGTCTCCGGCGGTTCCGGTGCCGACCCCGTGATCGTCACCGTCCGCCCCTCGACGCTGCTCTCGTGAACGTCGCTCGTAATTCCCTCGAGTTCAGCCACGACCTCGTCGGTCAGGTCGGTGTCCGGCTCGAGGATGAAGACCCAGGTCATGGTATCCGCCATCGGCGTCTCGCTGGAGACGCCCCAGATGTATATTTCGTCGAGCGTGACTGCATCGCCCGCTGGAGCGTTGTATTCGCCGGTAACGGTCGTCTCGTGTGGAAGTTGTCTGAAGAGGTGCGTGAACTCCTGGTCGACATCTTCGAGGCGGTCGTGCTCGCCGTTGTGGGCGTCGATCCGCTCCTCGTAATCCGGCCCGACGACGATGGTCTCGTTGCTCACCGCGATGTCGCGCCGTCCCGACGAGTTCGGAATCGCGCCGTCGATGACGGCGAAGTCCGCGTACTCCTCGACGAACTCGTACTCGTCGTCGCCCTCGACGCCGTCGACGATGGCCTGCTTGTCGAACGAGCCGAAGAAGACCTGCGTGAGCGACTGGATCAGGTGTGCATCGACGGTGTCGGCGGAGACGCCGAAGTAGTCCGGGAAGACGGAGGAGAAATCAGTGTCCTCGGGGAACGATTCGGTGTAGTCGAAGCGCCGGTTACCGCCGTTGAACGGGTCTGCGTCGGTCAGCCACGTTCGGAAGGCGGCGGCCTCGTCCCAATTAGCGTCGATGTCGCGGTCTGGGATGTCCCGGTCGAGGCCGTCCTGTTCGCCGTTGCCGTCAGTACTGTTCCCGTCATCTTGATTGTCGTTTCCGGTATCGTCGGAGTCGTTACTGCCCATACAGCCCGCCAGTCCGACTGCGAGAAGCCCGATGACGCCGCGGCGCGTGACCGTTGAAGATGCCATGTCTCTGGTAGGCGTCAATTACGGGCAGACGGATAATGACTCGTGACTGTCTATCCGCGTGAGAACGTCCGTAATGTTAAGGTGTCTCGTAGCGCTGCAGGCGCTGGTGGGGCGCGAACGCGGACCGCACATCGGGCGCAGTCCGCGCCGAGCGACGTTCCGAGCGGGTAACAGTAGGTATAAGCCGCTATAGATCAACAATTAGACCGGAAGCCACACTCCGGAGTGGGGACAACCGCGCAAGCGGAAATGTCCCGGGTGCTAGGCCCACCCGAGACGTGGCTTCCAAGTTTGCACCACTTCGAAGCCATGACCTGGTTCATTCTACCGGGATATAAACGTCCCGACAGATTGACGAATATGCGGGAGAATCAGTGGCATCCGCCGGGTTTGAATCTGACAAGAATAAGAGAAATACGGCCAACAGCTGCGAAGGATCGAGGTGAGTTCAATGGGTGATCACGATCCACCCGATGACGGTGAGCGGCCGAACGTCCTCTCACTGTCTGCCTGTCCGGTGTGCGGCGGGTCGATCACCCGCGTAACCGTTCACAGCCCCTCCAAGGCCGTTTCGACCCCGTGTGGCTGTCAGTTTCCGCCCGCCGGTCTCGAGTTCGAGTAGCCGGTCGCATCCACAGTATCCACAGCCAGTTGGTACCGAACGGGTTCGGGTATCCAGTACTCGCGTGCACGATGTCCGATCGGTAGCGGCAAAAGACCTATCGCCCCAACGGCCAACCCATCACTTATGAAGGACGATGCCGACATCGCGGTCGAGTTCGACGACGACGGACTCGTTCCCGCCGTCGCACAGGACGCCGAAACGGGCGACGTACTCATGCTCGCGTACGTCTCCCAGGAAGCGCTCGATCGCACGCGGGAAACCGGCCGCGCACACTACTACTCGCGCAGCCGAGACGAACTCTGGGAGAAAGGGGCAACGAGCGGTCACGTCCAGACTGTACGGGAGGTACGCGTCGACTGCGACGCCGATACTCTCCTCTATCTGGTCGAGCAGGACGGCGGCGCGTGCCACACCGGCTACCGCTCGTGTTTCTACCGGACCATCGAGGGCGATGTCGTCGGCGAACGGGTGTTCGACCCGGATACCGTCTACGACGCGGACGCAGACGGCGAGGAAACGACCGAAACCGAGGGCTAACACGGGCGAATGAGTGAACGCGTCCACCCCACCGCCGACGTCGGCGACGAGACACCCACGCCCCTCGAAGCACTCGAAGCGGCCAGAGAACGGCTCGAGCAGGCAAATCGGCGCATCGAGGACCACGGCAGCGACGCCGTCACCGAGGCCGCCGAAGCCTACCGCAACGCGGACGAACTCCTGACCGAGTACGTCGACCGAGCCACCGGGACCGGCCGCGAGAACTTCCAAGCCTACGTCGAACTCGAGGGCCAGTTCTCGACGCTGGTCGAAAGCCTCCCCGACGACCTGAAAGCGCGCGCGGCGTTCGACGACGCACTCGACGCGATCGACAAACGCCGTCTCAGCGAAAGCGACTTCGAACGCGCACACGACGCACTCGAACCCGCCGCCCAGTACGCCGACCTGCTCGACGAACGCGAAGCCGCCCGCGAGGCCCTCGACGACGCCCGAACCGTCGCCGCCAAGCGCCGCCGCGAACTCGACGACGAGATCGGCGAGCGCAAACGACTCGTTGAACTCGGGACCGCCGATCTCGATGCTCCGGTCGAGCGGTTGCGAGACCCGATCGAGCACTACAACGAGGCGGTCCGCGAGGCGTTCTCGGCGTATCTACACGAGACGTCGGCTCGCGATGTCTTCACCCTCCTCCAACGAAGTCAGTGGTACCCCTTCGTCGAGTTCAGACAGCCGCCCGCAGACCTGCGCGAGTACGTCGAAGAGAGCGCCGACGGCGAGGACACGATTCCGGAACTGCTCGAATTCGCCGACTACTCGCGGTCGAAACTCGAGCACTACGTCGAGAGCGCGGACGTGCTCAAACGTCGGGTTGCGACCCAGCAGACCTATCTCGACGGAATCGACGCCGAGCCGCTGACCGTCGAGTGGCCGCCCGGTCCCGCCGGCGCGCTCCGACGCCGAGTCCGGGAGTATCGCCCGTTCGTCGCCCGCGTCGCCGACGAGGAGACGGTCGATCGACTCCGAGCGGTCCGCGAGTGCACCTTCGAGGACGAGTACGACCGCCTCCAGACGGCCGCTCAGGCGGTCGTTCGGCTCACGCCCGACGAGCGCGAGCAGCTCGCAAGCGGCGCACTCGACGCTGAACTCGAGGCGCTACGAGAGGAGCAGGCCGCGCTCGAGGCCGCACTCGAGGTCGACGATCCGGTGTAACGCGGTTCGAGACTGCGGCTGTGACGGGGTTTGAAACACAGTCTCGCTTAGTGAGCAGTGAGTATCGGAGATCGATCATCGAGAAGCGAGAAGTGAGCATCGAGCATCGAGCATCGATCAGTCGTCAGGACTCGTCCCGTTTTCCGCCGCGAGTTCACCCGGCTCGAAAATGTCCTCGATCGGGCAGTCGAAGTACGCGGCGAGTTCGAACGCGAGTTCGAGCGAGGGGTCGTAGCGCTCGCGTTCGATCGCGTTGATCGTCTGCCGGGTGACGTCGACGGCCGCGGCGAGGTCGCCCTGGCTCAGGTCGGCCCGTTCGCGGCGGGCCCGGAGGTCGTTTTGCATACTGTTACGCTCGGAACCGGACGTACGTGTACGTACCGCCCCAGAGCAACCAGAACGCACACCACGCCCAGAAGACGGAGAGGAGCTCCGAACTCCAGGTAAACCGCCCGAGGAGTTCGAGCGTCCACAGCGAGACGAAGACGGCGAAGCCGCCGAATCCGATCGCCGTCAGGACGAGGTCGCTCGTGCGAGCGGCCAGCGCCTCGTCGCGTTCGTCGTAGACCGGCTGCGGTGACGCTCGCGGGATCGTGACACCGACAACGAATGCGGCGACGTAGACGACGGTGCCGATCAGCGCCTCGCCGACGGCGAGCCCGAGGAGGAGCGCGGCGATGCCGACGATGTAACTCGCGTTCGACGCTCTACGGTACGTCCGGGAACTGAACTCGGAAGTTGGGAGTGCGGTCATGGGTGGTCTCGGCGGGAACGGTGGAAAGCTCCCTTTACAGTAAAGGATGTTTTACACCCATATGAAACTATCCACTAGTCGGATTTCTGTCAGTGGATCGACCCCGGACGAGACCACCAAAGGTGGGCAGAATCGACGGCCGAGCACGGAGTTTTCACCGTCGGTCGCGTAGCGTCGGCCATGACTCGCCACCTGCTCGTTCCGATGGACGACTCCGAACCGGCTCGCGCAGCCCTCGAGCACGCGCTCTCGATATTCCCCGAGGACGAACTCACGGTTTTGCACGCCGTCGATGAACTCGAGGCCGGCTATGGCGGCGAGCCGTCGGCCGCCACTGCCGCCGTCAACGAGGGCAACGAGAGCGACGAGTTCGAGCCCGAGTTCTTTGCGACTGTCCGATCGATGGCTGCAGAATACGACCGGAGCGTCGAAACGGCCGTCGTCGAGGGTACGTCGGCAGCAGCGATCCTCGAGTTCGCTCGCGAGGAGGGCGTCGATCAGATCGTCATGGGAAGCGAGGGGCGATCGGGTGTTTCCCGGATGTTGCTCGGGAGTATCGCGGAAGGGGTTGCCCGTCGGTCGACGGTTCCGGTGACGGTCGTTCCGGGAGGAGAGACTGACGAGTGACGAACGGACGGCGTCTAACAGGCAAGTGACGACCTGAGAGACGACGGACCGCCGAAAATCGGCGGGTTTTCCACGGCACAGCCCAATCGAGACGTATGGACGACAGGACGGGGACGACGCTACACACCGGCCTGCTTATCCTGACGACCGCCGTGATTGCGTGGATATCTGGACTGCCAATGTTGTTCCCGAGTCTCGGTCCGTCGGCGTTCGTCCTCGCACTCTTTCAGGACAGCGACGCCACCTCGCCGCGGCGGGTGATCGGCGGGCACGCGATCGGCGTCGCCGCCGGATTACTGGCGTATCACCTGCTCGCGACCGGCGTCTCGATGACGAGTTCACCGCCGCCGGGGTCGATCGAGGGGCTTCGCCTCGCGGGGAGTGCCGTCCTCGCGACGATGCTCACGGCGGGCGGGATGCTCGCAACCGATACCCGCCATCCGCCCGCGTGCGCGACGACGCTGATCGTTTCGCTCGGCCTCCTCTCGACCGTCTTCGAGGGGGTATTGATCGCGCTCACCGTCGTCGTTCTCGTCGTCGCACACCAACTCCTCCTCGCGACCGAACGCGCGGGTGCGCGATACGAAAAGCGGCTCCGGTCGTGAGGACGCACTCCCGCGTTCAGCGGCGGGCGTAGCGTCCGTCCTCGTCGCGGGCGAACAGTTGGCCGGTGTCGAACCAGCCGTCGACGAACTGACCGGCGGCCGACGGGTCCGCATCCGTCGCGTCGGATTCCGCCGTCTCGTGCTCCCGTTCCGTCTCCGCTCTCGTATCCGCCTTACTTTCGCTACCGACGGGCGGCGCGCGTTCGTCGGCGACGATCGGTCCCGTCACCTGCAACCGGCCGGTCCCCGCTCCCACGAGTTCGGTGTCGCCGTCGTCGACCAGTCGCACGCGGCAGTCGAGCACCGGTCGGCCGACCGCGCCTGGGACGGACTGGGCGTCCGCTCGCTCGCCGTCTGGCGTCTCCCGGTTGCGCTCGACCGACTGCGCGAGAACGGTCGGACATTCGAGGCGACCGTAGGCCCGCGAAACGGCGATTCCACTCGCGTTCGTGTTCCTGCGCTCACTTTTGTTCCCGTTCCCGTTTCCATTCCCGTTCTCAGTTCCGGGAGCAGTACCGGAGACCTCGCGGTAGGGCTCGAGAACGTCGTCTTCGACCGTCGCATCTGCGATCACTCGCTCGATCGATCCGATCGCGTCGTCGAACGCCGGTTCGGCCGCGAGATCCCGGAGCGCCGGCGTGCGTCCCGCCAGCAGCGTCGCGTTCTCGGCCGCGATCGCCGTCAGCGCGTCGCCAGGATCGAACGCTCGATCGAGCAGCAGTTGACCGCCGGCATAGAGGAGGGGAAGCGCGAGCCGAAGCAGCCCGTCCGGCGTCGACAGCGGCGCGACGAGCGGTGCTACGTCGTCCTGCGTGATCCCCCACGTCACGAGCGCCGTGATGCAGTTCCACTCGAGCGTCCGCGCGGAGAACGCGGCAACCGGCTGGCCGCCGTCACCGTGCAAGCACAACAGCGGGTTCGACGCGTCGGATTCGTCCCGCCAGTCCGCCTCGGGGGAGACGGTCGTCAGTTCTTCTAGCGTCACCGACTGATCGAACGGAATCGAGCGGACCAGATCGCGCTGAGCCGGCTCCGCGACGACGAGTTCGGGATCGATCGCGTCGAAGGGGCGTTCGACGGTCACCGGCGTCAGGAGGTGCGAGATCGGGGCGAGCGTCGCGCCGAGTCGGCGGCAGGCAAAGAGGAGCGCAAGCGAGAGCACGCGGTTGCGCGAGACCAGACAGACGGTATCGCCGGGGCCAATATCGAGCCCCGAGAGCCGGGCACCCGCCCAGTCGGCGAGCGTCGAGAGATCGCCGTAGGTGAGCCGCTCCTCGCTGATCGTCTCGGCGGGCGCGTACAGCCGTTCCTCCGAGATGTCGACGACGGCCGTTCGGTCGGGAAAGCGTTCGGCCCGTCGCGAGAGCGAAAGGGTCACGAGAGCAGGAACAACGCTTGCAGCCGTAATACGAGAGGGGTCATTCGCAAGCACGAGCATCGTCCGCAGTGCGTCGCCGGCCGCTTACAACCCGTCCGCCGGCGAGTCCGCCTGCGATTCCAGAAATCCGAGCAACAGATCGTTCGCGTCTCGCGAGCGCTCGACGAACGCGAGGTGGCCCGCCCCCTCGAGTTCGGTGAACTCGCCCCGCGGCACTCCCCGGGCGAGTTCGCGTCCGGCCGTGGGCGCGACGAGGTCGTCCTCGCTCCCGTGGAACACCCGCGTCGGCTGTGTCACCTCGACGAGCCACTCCGTCGCGTCGAACTCGCCGAGGGCCGCACGCTGTGCCTCCCAACCCGCCCGGTCGGCGTCGCCGTCGGCCCGCCAGTCGACGATCCCCTCGACCGCATCGGGTTGGGCGGCTCTGAACTCGTCCGAGAGGGCCGCCTCCAGCGAGTCACGGATCGCCTCGCGATCGGTCGGCGGCGCGAACAGGGCATCGAGACTGAACTCGTCGCCGCGAGCCGCGGTGCCGAACAGCGAGAGCGTCGCGACGCGATTCGTGGTTCGGGCCGCCGCGAGCGCGATCGCGCCGCCGAGTCCGCAGCCGACGAGGTGGGCATTGTGGATATCACACTCCGCGAGGACCGCCTCGAGATCGGCGACGAGTTCGGACATGGCGTACGGAGCCGGCGGGGCGTCCGAGCGACCGGTTCCCCGGAGGTCCCAGACGACGGTTTCGAAGGGGCCGGTGAGCGCGGCGTGTTGCCACCCCCAGAGCCAGCCGCCGAGGCCGGCCTCGGGGACGAAGACGACGGGGGTGTCGCCCGCGGTATCGCCCTCGCGGTGGTAGTACAGCGAGACGCTCCCGTTCGATGCGGTCGGCATAGCTACTGCAAGACGACGCACGAGAGTGAAAGCGGCGATTTCGAGTGAAAACGGCGGCGAAATAGAAGCAGATTGATACGTGTCGTCGAGACGAATAGCGTATGGCCACCGACGACCGACCGGATCCATGCAGTCGATCGACTGCGAGGATCGTCAATAGCAGGTCGCAGTCGTTCGAGCGAAGCCAATCGACGAACAGAGAAGACCCGAGTGATCTCGTTACGCGTCCAGGACCTGCCGCAATACGTCCGGCGCATCCGCAAGCGCCGCATCCAGATCCGCAACGTTCGGCCCGCCGCCCTGGGCGAAGTCTGCCGGACCGCCGCCGCCGCCGCCGACCTTCGCGGCGAGTTCACCAACGACCTCGCCGGCGTTGACGGCGACGTCGTCCGGAACCGCGACGACGAACTGGGCACCGCTTTCGCCGCTGCCGAGGACGGCGATACTCCCCTCCTCGGCGATGGCGTTCGCGGTCGCGCGCAGTTCGTCCACGTCGGTATCGAGTCGGTCGACGACGGCCGTCCGATCGCCGACCTCGAACTTGTCGCCGCCGCCACCGCCGCCGGCGCGGGCGGCCGCGAGCTGTTCCGTCAGGTCGTCGATCTGCTTGCCTCGATCCTTCCACTCCTCGAAGAACCGCTCAGCAGTGTCGGGAACGTCCTCGGGGGAGACGTCGAGCGTCTCGGCGGCCTCGTAGAGGGCGTCCTCGTTAGCCTGGGTCGCCTCGAGTGCGGCCTCGCCTGCTGCGAAGGTGATCCGCTCGACGCCGTCTTGCACGCGCTCGGTGGTCAGGATCTTGATCGCGCCGATGTCGCCGGTTCGGTCGACGTGCGTGCCGCCGCAGGCCTGCACGTCGTCGGCGACGTGGATGAGCCGGATCTGCTCGCCCGGCGGGATGCCGCCCTGGTAGAGGTCGAAGCCGTATTCGGATTCGGCGTCGTGGCGGTCGGGCCACTCCTGGGAGACCGACGTGTTGTCCATCACGAGTTCGTTCGCGATGCGTTCGATCGCCTTGACGTCGTCGCGAGAGATGCGGTCGTAGTGGCGCAGGTCGATCCGCGAGGAGTCGACGCCCTTCTGGGCACCGGCCTGGCGGACGTGCTCGCCGAGGACCTCGCGCGCGGAGTGGATGATGATGTGCGTCGCCGTGTGGTGGCGCATGAGTTGGCGGCGACGGCCGGCGTCGAGTTGGCCGTTGACGAACTCGCCCTTGCCGAGTCGCTCGTCGGTGCGGTGGAGGATGACGCCGTCTTCGATCTGTACGTCGCGGACGTCGACGGTCGCGTCGTCGGTCGAGAGCGTCCCCTTGTCGGCGGGCTGACCGCCCCCTTCGGGGTAGAACATCGTCTGGTCGAGGACGACATCGTAGCCGTCCTCGCGTTCGAAGACGTCGAGGACGACGGCCTCGAACTGGGTTCGCTGCTGGTCGTCGTAGTAGAGTCGTTCCGTCTCGGGGAGGTCCGCGAAGCGCTCATCTTCCTCGTCGGCCGCCTCCTCGACCGTCTCGGGGGTATCATGGCGTTTGGCGACGAGACTGTAGAAGTCGTCGGGGACGGCGACCTCGGCACCGGCCTCTGCGGCGATCTCCTCGACCATGTCCGGCTGGATGCCGTGGGAATCGTAGAGTTCGATCAGTTCCTCGGTGGGAATCGGCTCGCCCTTCTTGGCGTACTCCTCGGCGAGGCTCTCGACGCGGCGGCCGCCGCGTTCTAAGGTCTCGCGGTACTTCTCGACCTCGGTGCGGACGATGTCGCGGATGGTGTCGCGGTTCTCGTACTCCAGGCGCTCGGCCTGCATGTCGACGAGTTCATCGAGCGGCGCGTCGACGCCGACGGTGTCACAGAGGCGCTTGGTGCGCCGGAGAACCATCCGGGCGAGGTAGCCGGTGCCGACGTTCGAGGGGACGATGCCGTCACCGAGCATGTACGCGAGGGTGCGGGAGTGGTCGGCGATGGCGTAGATGTCCTCGAGGGGTTCCATCAGGTCCTCGAGTTCGCCGGCGTCGACGTCGAGTTCGGCCGCGATGTCGCCGCGGGCGGTTTCCATGTCCTCGGCCTCGTCGATGTCCATGTGGCCCGCGAGTTTGGCGGCGCGGTGGATGAGCGCCTCCTCGTCGTCGGAGTGGTCGATCCCCGCGTTGTCCTTTAGGAACTCGATCATGTCGGGGTAGACGGCCTCGTAGACCGTCGGGGTTCCCTGGGACACCCAGGTCCACCGTTCCAGGCCATAGCCGGTGTCGACGATGTAGGTGTCCATGTAGGAGTAGCGGTTCCCGTCTTTCATCTCGAACTCGCCCTCCGAGTCCTGCTCCATGCACATGAAGACCAGCGTGGCGAGTTCGACGCCGCGGTAGATGACCTCGATCGCGGGGCCGGCGTTGCCGCCGCCGACCCACGGATCCTCGATGTAGATGACCTCTTCTAAGTCGACGCCCATCGAGTCGAAGAACTCGTCGCAGAGTTCGACGGTATGGTCCTTCCAGTAGACCTCGCCCTGGTAGGCGTACTGGTCGGGATCGTCCAGATCCTCGCGAGCGTTGAACGCGTGGTGGGCCATCATTTCGAAGGCCATGGTGTGGCGGCCAGTCTTCCCGACGTTGTCGATGTCCTGCATCCGGATGCAGGGCTGGGAGACGGTGAGCGGGTTCGCCGGCGGCGGCGTCTCGCCACTGGTGACGAGCGGTTGGAAGTCGTAGATCGACGCCTGGGTCAGCAGGACATCGTCTCGCCAGCGGTTCGCCGCGACCGGATACGGGTCGATCCGTTCGTGGTCGTGGGTTTCGAAGAACGAGAGGAACGCCTCGCGCATTTCCGTGAGGTTGTAAGCCTCATCGAAGCCGGGATTGTCGATGAAGTCGTACTCCTCGCAGGGCGGTTCCCCGCAGGTTTCCCGGTCGTGGTCGCGCGTCCAGAAGTGCGCACCACAGGAGGGACACTCCTTGCGGACGAATCCCTCCGTCTCGAAATACTCGAGACGATACTCCTCCTCAAGTGCACTCATTATACACGTGTTGGCCATGCAGGGCGTAAAACAGTTCCGCAACGTTCATTGTGCGAGAATCGCCTTGCCGTCTGCCGGTTCGTAAGAATCCGAGACTGTTCAGTTATTAGTTATGTCGAGTACAAATAAGTCATAGTGAGATAAATTATCCGGAGAGAGCACGTTCCCGAATAGTCGACGGCACGTGGATCTGATAATGGCAGAAATATATATTGTTAAGGAAGAGAGACACTCAGCAGAATCTTTATCGTGGTGATACGGACAGTACGAATAGACGATCAGTCAGAGGGCACCACGACGATGGGGAACGAGACATCACGACACCGACCGCAGACGATCCTCTACGTGGCCGCAACCGACGAGGCGGCCCGGAGCGGAGCGACGGCGCTCGAACGGGTTCCTGCAGGGCCAAAGCGGGCCGTCCGGCCGACGACATCCGTCGAGCGCGTTCGAAACTGGGCTCCGAACGTCGATTGCGTCGTCTTCGCCGAAACGCCGACGACCCCCGCCGGCGCGCACCTCCTCGAGGTCGCCGACGCCTGCGGGTCGACTCCCCTCGTGCTCTTCAGCGAGTCCGCCTACGGCGCGACCGCCGCCCGTTCGACCGACGGCATCGACGGCTACGTCCGCCGTGACACTGACAACGCCATCGCGCATCTCGCCGACGAACTCACCTGGCTGTGCTACGGCGACGACAACGCGGTCACGGCAGCCGAATCCACGACGCTGTCCACACAGGCGAGTTCAGTTCTCGCGGCCGCCGCCGATCTGATCGCACGCCGCGACCGGGACCGCTTGCTCGAGCGCCTTGTCGAGGCCACCGTCGAGGCGATAGACACCGACCGGTGCTGGATCGCGACCGTCAACTTCATTGCTCAGATCGGAAGAGCGTCGNAGATGTGTATAAGAGACAGGGCGAGTCGCTCCGGCTTCCGGACCTCGAAGCGCGAACTGAACTCGAGTCGCCGTGGTCGGACGCACGATCGCTGTGTAGCGTCCCCATCGCCGACCTCGGCGTCTTGCAGGTTGCCGCCGACACCTCAGAGGCGTTCGATGACGCCGACGTGTCCCTCCTCGAGTCACTCTGTGCGGTCACGGCTGCCGTTCTCGAGCGAAACCGTGCCGAGGCGCGTCTCACCGCCGAACGAGATCGGTTGCAGAACGAACTCGACGACCGCACGAGCGAGCGAAACCGACTCGCCGACGAGCAGGCGGTGATCGGGCAGGCTGCCGAACACCTTGCAGCCGAGCGCGATCGCTTCCGAGCGGCGTTTTCGAGCGCGCCGCTGCCGATGCTGCGGTACGAGATCGATGGCCACCATTCAAACGCAGACACTGCACGAGACGCACGTCCGGACTCAGTCTCAGACACGAACCCGGATTCCGACCCGGATCAGGCTCCCAAAGCGGTCATTACGGACATCAACACCGCCTTCGAGACGACGTTCGGCGAGGAGCGAGACACCGTTGTTGGTCAGCCGGTCAGCAACTACACCGTTCCCTCGGGGGTGCGCGACCGAGCAACCGCACTCACCGAGGCACTCCGCGCAGGCGACCGACGCGAACTCGACTGTCGCCGCGAAACGACCGACGGCATCCGCGAGTTCAGCGTGACGGTCGTGCCGCTGGAGCGGGCGGCGCGGGACCGGCGGAGCGGCGACGAAATCGAACCCAGAACGGGAACCGGACCCACAACCGACAGCGCACCCATCGACCATCCGACCGGCATTCTCTACTTCACCGACATCACCGACCGGACCCGCACGCAGCGGGCGCTCACAGCCGCTACCCGACGCCTCGACACCATCGCAACCCTGCTCGAAGACGAGGTCCAGACGCCGCTGAACGTCGCCCGCGGCTACCTCGAACTCGTCGAGAAAACCGGCGACAGCGACCACTTCGAGGTGATCGACGACGCACACCTGCAACTGACCGACCACGTCGAATCGCTGTACGAACTCGCCGCTACCGACGAGATTCTCGCCGACACCGAACCGGTCGCGATCCACGATGTCGCGAGACGCGCCTGGCTCACCGTCGACACCGGCAACGCCGAACTCGTGGTCGAATCGACCCTGATGCTCGAAGCCGACAGAGCGCGGTTGCACAACCTGTTCGAGTCGGTCCTGCAACTCGTCGCCGGGAACGATAGCGAAAACGGGACGGGCACCGTCCCATCGTCGGTGACGGTCACCGTCGGGGCAACCGAGGACGGCTTCTACGTGGCACGCGACGGGCCGGCAGCCGACGATCCGCGGTTCGATCCCGCTTCCGAGGACCCGGGCAAAGAGGGGGCGGCAGCCGCCGACAGCGACGGGACCGCACACCGATCGACAGCGACAACGACAGCAACCGCAACCGACCCCGACCACCCCGACCACCCCGACCACCCTGACGCCGACGGCGCACGTGAGCTCGTCGAACAGATCGCCGATGCGCACAACTGGGACGTCGGAATCGCTGCAGATGAGGCCCGGACGGCGTTCGCGTTTCGGGGCGTCGACGCGATCGATCTCTAGCGACGACGGCCCACGTGAACTCGTCGCTACTCGTCTTCAAGTGCCAGGGATGCGAGCATCGCTTCGAGCTGCAGACGCTCGTTCGCGCCCTCGGTAATCCGGAAGTCGACCTCGCCGAGTCGTTCGAGCAGGCGCACTGTCGCCTGTTCGGGGATGTCGAACGTCCAGGCTGAACGGTGCAACTGGTCGATAACGTCGCCGCCCGCGAGGCCGCGGTCGGTCAGGAGGTCCTCGAGCGTCGCGCGGGCGGCGGTGAAATCACCGGCGATGGCGTGGTCGACCATCTCCTCGACCTCTTCGGGCCGAGCCGTGGCGGTGATCGCGAAGACGGTCTCTTCATCGACCGTTTCGCCCATCACGGCCGCGGCCTGCAGGGCGTTGATCGCCTTGCGCATGTCGCCGTCGGCCGCGTAGACGAGCGCGTCGACGCCGTCGTCGGTGACCTCGATACCCTCCGTCTCGGCGATTTCGCGGACTTGGGCTTCGATGGCGTCCTCGGTGAGTTCGGTAAAGCGGAAGACGGCGCAGCGGGACTGGATCGGGTCGATGATCTGGCTCGAGTAGTTACACGAGAGGATAAAGCGGGTGTTGTTCGAGAACTGCTCCATCGTTCGGCGCAGGGCCGACTGGGCGTCGGAGGTGAGCGCGTCGGCCTCGTCTAAGAAGATGATGCGATGGTCGTAACCGCCGAAGGAGGCGCGCGCGAAGTCCTTGATCCGGTCGCGGACGACGTCGATTCCGCGCTGGTCGGAGGCGTTGAGCTCGAGGAAGTTCTCACGCCAGTCGTCGTCGTAGACTTCGCGAGCGATGGCTTGCGCTGCCGTTGTGTTGTGCATAACCGTTGGTATGTCCCCCGCGACGTAGTTTCGGGTTCCGGGTACCGTAAGGTCGTAGACCCGCTGCTCGTCCTCCACTTGCTCTACAGTCGACACGCGGTCGAAGTAGAGCGTGCCGCGGGAGAACCGATCGAGCGCGACCAGTCGTTCGACGGTGTCCATCGAACACATCTCGTCGGCGATGTCGTGAACTCGATCAGCGACGGTCTCGAATCGTGGGAGGGACGCAAGATCGTGGTCATCGTTCTCGACGAGTTGTCGGACGTCTCTTCCGAGCAACTCCGTCCCCTCGGCGATACGATTGTCCGAAACGCCGAGTGCATCGATCACGGTCCGGAGGGATTGCTGTACAGAGGCGATATCCGGCGGCGTTTCAGTGTGCGACTCTACCGCGGCAAGCAACTCTCCTGTGCGACTTGCGGTTGGCGACCGTCGTCCGTCGGAGTACTCGAGTAGCCGGTCCGTCCGGATTCCTGTTTTCTCCTCGACCTCTTTCCGCATCTCGAGCGGCCCCAGTGCGTTCCGCTGACCGATCCACGCCGTTGGAACGGCGGTCACCGACTGAATATCGGATCGAACCTGCTCTATCTCTTGCTTGGCCTGCTGTGCGGCCTCGAGACGATCTGACGCCGCCTCGAGAACGCGGTCGATGTCCTCGAGGTGGGATTCACGACCGGGATTGTCGGGGTGCAGACTCTCGGTCACCAGTGGCTCCTTTTTCAGTGCGAGCGTGCAACAGAGGTCGTCGACGGCCGCCTGTGCAGGCATCGTATCGTAATTCGGGTTCCCAGAGCCGGCCGTCGCGTCGGCGAGACGGTCGCGCTTGTAGTCGATAGTGAATCCGACGGCGTCCTCGAAACGCGAGAGCGCCGACACACCCGAGACGTATAGGGTGTGGTATTCACGCTTCGTTTTAGAGCCGTTCGTCGCGGTCTTCTCGGCGCAGTCGCGTCGCGTCTGAATTCCAAACGAAGCGAGCAGATACGAACAGAGTGTGATCAGCGACTCGTCTTTCTGTGTCAGTTCGATCGTTCCCTGATCTGCGACGTAGGCCTCCGAATCGAAAACAGCCCGCAGGAACGCTGCTCGGGCGTCTTCCGGGGCATGAACGAGGGTTGAACCGATAGCAGACGCCGACGAATCACCGAAGACATCGAAGGAGGATTCGAGGAGATGATGGAGCGATTTGGTCTGAAGTTCGACGTACGGCACGCCTTTCTGTACACCGCGGGCCGTCTCGGCATCGAACAGGTCCTGTGCAATTCGTTCGAACGACGTACAGAGGTCGTCATCGGTATTGTAGAACTTGATACGGCCGTTGTCGATCCGTGCTTCGCTGATCGCGAATCCAACGAAGCGCGCCAGGTCCGGAGTGAGTTTCCAGGGAGGCGTGATCGGGCTGGATCGCCTGTTGTACCGCGTAACGTAGCTGACGGATTCGACATGAGATCGAAGTTCCGATTCCTCGACATCGAGCGATCGAAGATACGTCAGTGAACAGGTCGTGGACGGTTCGTCGAGATCGATCGAAACCGCGCGTTTGTAATTTTGAGCGGTTTTACGAGAGACATCGGACTCGGCGACGATTTCGTCGATCGAATAGCCGCGGCGGAGACAGCCGATTACCGTTTTCTTCTGTCCGACGTAGTTCTCTTCCACCGGAATCTCGTATCGCCGAGCGAATGGCTTCGAGACAGTGACGAACGTCCGATTGCCATCCATTGACGAGAGCCAGTCAAGCGACGGTGATGAGTCGTCGGCGACGGGTGTTTCTAGCGGCCGAGCAATTCGTTCTCCATCAGTGATCGACTCGGCTTGCTTCCAGGAGAGACCCGTCTCGTCAGCGACGAGGAGTTTGTGTTCGGGCGTAACCGTGATCTCGTTTCCATCCCGCGTCTCGATCGAAATGAGATTAGCCGCTTCTTTGGAGAAGACGTGCGACGGAGCGGCGTACTCAAACGAGCCGTCGTCGTTGTACGTGAGGATCTCGAGGTCATCGTCCGGTGTATCGAAGCCGTCAATAGCACCGACGACTGCGGATATCGGGGTGATCCCCTCGTTCGTCAATACCGGTGTCTCGCCGGTAACACACTTCCCGGTGCCGGCCGGCCCCGCAAACATGAGGTGGGGCAGGTCGTCTTGCTCGACGTACCGCTCGAGACGCGGAACGATATTCTCGTGGCCCTTGATCTCGTCGAGTCGCTCCGGGCGGTACTTCTCGATCCAGACCTCGGTCTTGCCGGGAGTCGACTCGGCGACCTCGGCGTCCACGTCGGCGTCGCTCATACCGGACCAAGGAGTGGCCCGAAGATAAAACGACCGAACGACACCGTCGGTCGCCGGTGCGACCGAGCCACCACGAAGTCGACGTATCTAGCCATTGAACGAATGACAGATTTTTCACACTCGTCGGAAAAGGTATACTCATGGTGACAAAACAGGCGGCCCGGACGAGTTCACGTCGCGGATCAGTACTCCTCGTCCTGGTGCTCGTCATCCTCGTCGGCTGTAGTGCGCTTTCGGCACCGGTCGCCGCACAGACCGACACGCGAACTGGTGGGACCATCACCGTCGAAGCGGACGAAACCGTCGATAGCCTCACCGCCGTCGGCGGCACCGTCATCGTCGAAGGGACCGTCACTGGCGATGTGAGCGCCGCTGCGGGCGAAGTTCGAATCGAGGGCGACGTCGGCGGCGATCTCGAAGCGGGGGCTGGGAGCGTCACGATCACCGGCACCGTCGACGGCGATGTCGACGCCGGGGCCGGCGGCTTTGAACTCGCCGAGGGCGCGACCATCGGTGGCGACCTGACGGCCGGCAGCGGCGGGGCGACGATCGACGGGACGATCGAGGGCGACGCCGAAATCGGGGCCGAAACGACCCGCCTCGGCGACGAGGCCGCGATCGAGGGCGACCTGCGCTACGGCGGCGATCTCGAGGGTAACACCGACGCCGTCGCCGGGACTATCGAGTACGACTCCACGTTGGGCAACGACTTCCTCCCCTCGTTCGACCCGATCGGCTCCCTCCTCGTGTCCGCGTACGTCCTCGCGCTGAACCTGTTGTTCGGAGCCATCTTGCTGGCGCTCTTTCCGCTGTTCTCCGATCGCGTTGCAGGCCGCGTCGCGGAGACGCCCGCTCGGTCGGGACTGGCGGGCCTCGGCGTCCTTATCGGTGTTCCGATCCTGCTCGTCGCGCTCGCGATCACGGTCATCGGGATTCCGCTCTCGATCGTCGGCGCGTTCGTCTTCGCGCTGCTCGTCTGGATCGGCGGCATCTACGGCTGGTTCGCCGTGGCAGCGTGGCTCCTCTCGCTTGCCGGCATCGGAAACCGGTGGATCGCACTCGTCGTCGGCCTCGTCGGCGGCGCACTCATCGCACAAATTCCCTGGGTCGGCGGCCCGCTCAACTTCATCGTCCTGCTGCTGGGACTCGGTGCGCTCGCGCTCGCGCTGTTCGGCCACCGGCGAGCGGTCCGCGAGCGAGAACGGCGACGGGACCGAGAGCCGCGGGCGGATACACGAACGGACCGCGACACCCGCGATAGCTTCGATTCCGACGAACCGGCGGCCGAATGAGACGGACCGGCTTTGGGAGGCCTAGCAAAACAAGAATAAATGCGGCAGAGGACGCCCACCTCGGTGCGTTAGTAGCAAGCGCAATCACCATTGAGAGTGAAATCCACTGATGGCGCTGTAGATAGTTACCGCGAGTTCCCGATGCGAAACCACAACCAGTAACAATAGATGATTATCCGGTTTGTCCATACTCTATTCAGGTGGTCGAATAGACCGGAAGCGAGTGGTAATCTCCGCTACCCAATTTCCGACCATGGCACAGATCATCACCAGTATAGCAAGACAGATTACCAGTAAAACGAGTACAAATGGAATTGCGACGACTTCTAGCCTTGTACTTTCACCCAGGGAAAATCTTGCTACAACTTCGATAGCAAACGCTACAACTCCCCCAAGAGACGCCACGAAACCAGCAATCAATCCAGCCCGGTGACTATCCGCAGGCCTTGCATTGAACAGATATCCGACGAGAAGTCCGGTCACTATCATCGGGGCACTATGCAGCAGGGTTGTTGTTTCCCACGAGACGAGGAGGGTGAACGGAACCGAAGCGAAACCGAGAAGCGCGGCGATAAGAAACGGGCTTTCAGTCACCGCATCTACCGTATTCTGAAGGCTGTATTCAGACATATCCTACTGATATTGTCGTCGAATTATACTATTTCTTCTCCCTTGATGACCGCGGTTCTTCGCAGCCGGGCCACTGTACCGCAGACACTCTATATCGCGCACCTGTTCTTGACACGTACCACTCACGCCACTGTATCGATTGGTGTATGAGTGACCTGGATGTAACGCTCCCCGGGGCCACCACAATCGGTGTGCGAACCGCGCTCTGACGGCCACATACCAATACGAACACCGGCAGTACCCGAACCGCAACTCGATCCGCACACCGATTCGCACACCGACTCGCACACCGACACCGCGCGAATACGAACTCACGACAAACACGAACGACGCGCTCAAGTCCCACCCTCGATAATCCCGTATATGCGCGTCACCGTCGATATCAAAGGCGAGGACACCCACGAAATCGAACTCGAAACGCAGAACGAGGAGCGCAGCGACGGCGACGCCACGAGTTCAGCGCAGCCGTCGGTCGCGCCCGAGCCGACGTATGCGGATCTGCTTCGCGAGGTTGACCTCAGCCCGCACGAGGTGAGCGTGCTGGTCGACGGGCGGCCGGTGCCGGAGGATCAGCCGGTCGAGAGCGAGCACGTGACGGTGTTGCGGCTGATCAAGGGCGGCTGACGCTGGTGGCGTTGGGTAAAGTAAGAGACACGGGTAGCGCGGATGGCGCGGATAATGCGGCTCAGGAAGGCCTTTTGAACGGGTCGATCACCTGCGATCAAGCTACTTAGAACAGAGCATTGATGGCAATGGTATGCCAAACCCTATCAGAGACGTTGCGCCGACAGTCGCCGACGCCGTCGCGAACGAACGCGAGCGCCAGGAGTCGACGCTCGGGATGATCGCATCCGAGAACCACGTTTCCGAGGCCGTCCTCGCGGCCCAGGGGACGGCGCTGACGAACAAGTACGCCGAGGGCTACCCCGGCGCGCGCTACTACGGCGGCTGCGAGTTCGTCGACGAGATCGAGCGACTGGCCATCGAACGGGCGACCGACCTGTGGGGTGCGGATCACATCAACGTCCAGCCCCACTCGGGCACGCAGGCGAACATGGGCGTCTATTTCGCGGCCCTCGAGCCGGGCGAGACGATCCTCTCGCTCGACCTCACCCACGGCGGGCACCTCAGTCACGGCCACCACGTCAATTTCTCCGGCCAACTCTACGATGTCTTCCAGTACGAGGTCGACCCCGAAACCGGATACATCGACTACGATGAACTCGCCGCGCTGGCCCACGACGTCGATCCCGAGCTAATCGTCAGCGGGTCCTCGGCGTACCCCCGCGAGTTCGACTGGGAGCGCGTCGGCGAGATTGCGGACGCGGTCGGTGCCCACCAGCTCGCCGATATCGCGCACATCACGGGGCTCGTCGCGGCCGGCGTGCACTCGAGTCCCGTCGATCACGCGACGTTCGTCACCGGCAGCACGCACAAAACGATCCGGGCCGGCCGGGGCGGGATCATCATGTGCGACGCGGAGTACGCTGACGACGTGGACAGCGCGGTCTTTCCCGGCAGCCAGGGCGGGCCACTCATGCACAACGTCGCCGGTAAGGCCGTCGGCTTCACGGAGGCGACGACGCCGGCGTTCGAGGAGTACGCAGAGCAGACCGTCGCGAATGCGACCGTCTTCGCGGATGTCCTCCGTGATCGCGGCCTGTCGCTCGTCTCCGGCGGCACGGACAAGCACCTCGTGCTCGTCGATCTGCGGGATTCACACCCCGATCTCACCGGCGACGACGCCGAGGACGCCCTCGCTGCCGTCGACATCGTCGTCAACAAGAATACCGTGCCGGGTGAGACGCGGTCACCGTTCGTCACCAGCGGGATCCGAATCGGGACGCCCGCGCTGACGACGCGCGGATTCGGCGCGGACGAACTCGAAACGGTCGCACACCACATCGCCGACGTCCTCGATGAGCCCGACGACGAGGACGTTCGAAACCGCGTTCGCGAGGACGTACAACGGCTCTGCGAGACGCACCCGATCTACGACTGACGTGACCGCCGAACGGAACGCGGTCCACGGATAGCACTTAGCGGCGGTGGTACTGGCGGCCATCCGCCATCACGGTCGCCGTTCACCGCCGATACTCTACATTCGACAGAACCGTTATGATGGATCGTGTTGAATCAGTACCAATCCCGTCGAACAGATGAACTCGGCGGGGTCTGCATTTCATGACTACGACCGAAGACGTACTGAACCACCACCTCGAGGCGTTCGAGAGCCAGGATCTCGACGCCGTCATGGAGGACTACACCGACGAATCGACCGTCGTCACGAATATGGGGACGTTTCGGGGACTCGCTGAGATCGAGGGACTGTTCGAGACGCTATTCGACGAGTTCGATGCGCCGGACGCGTCGATAACGATAGACGAACAACTCGTCGAAGACGAGTTCGGCTACATCACGTGGACCGCCGAGACGCCGGAAAACGACTACGAGTTCGCGACCGATACGTTCCACATTCCCGACGACGAAATCGCGTTCCAGACGTTTGCGGGGAAGATCAGCCCGAAGGAGTGACCGAGCCCGCCGATCGATCCGGCGGTGTGGGTCGCTCGGCTGCACTCGGCGGCGAGTGCGAGTCGCGCGGGTGCAAGTCACGTTGGTGAACTCGAGTTCGAGTGCGGAGAGTCACAGAGTCGGTTACGATTGCGAGTCGCGTGTGAGAAGGAGTTGCGGAGTCGGGCGTGAGTCGGCTGCGGGAACCGCATGTTCGAAGAGCGGAGCCGATCAGTCGTCGTCTTGAGCCCCGCCGCTGACGACGTCGCTGGAGCCGGGCATCTCCACGCTGTCTTCCTCGCGGAGGAACAGCGCTCGTTCGGTGCCGAACGAGTACGCCATCGAGGCAACGGCGAGGAGGGCGATGATCGAGAACGGGCCGCCGGTGATGATCGCGGCCGCCTGCAGCGCGTCGACGCCGCCGGTGACCATCAGCAGCGACGCGAGCGCGCCGATGAGGACGCCCCAGATGACGCGGTTAATCGTCGACGGTCGTTCAGCACCGCCGGTGGTGAGCATCCCCAGCGCCAACGTCGACGAATCGGCCGACGTGACGAGGAACGTCGTCACGAGCACGAGGAACAGGACCGTCAACAGGCCGCCGAGCGGCAGGGCTTCGAACAGCGGGTAGCCCGAGCCGGCCTCGCCGAGTTCACCGATGACGGAGAGGATGTCGGCCTGCCCGGTCTGTTGCATGAAGATTCCCGTGGCACCCATGGTGGCGAACCACGGGATCGTGACGCCGGTCGAGGCGACGACGCCGGTGACGGCGACCTGTCGAACCGTCCGACCGCGCGAAATCCGCGCGATGAACAGGCCGACGAACGGCATCCAGGAGAACCACCACGCCCAGTAGAAGATCGTCCAGTCGCCGACCCAGCCGGCGATCGCGCCGCCGGCAGTCTCTGCGGAGCCGGTGTAGAAGCTCATCGTAACGAACTGGTTGATGTACGCCCCGAGCGCTTCGGTGCCGACGGACATGATGTACGTCGTCGGGCCAAGGATGAACGTGACGACGGTCAACAGGGCGAACAGCGCCATATTGAAGTACGAAATTCGGCGGATCCCCTTTCGGACCCCGAGCGCGACCGAGATCGTGAACGCGACGGTGAGGCCGGTAATCACCAGGACGGTTCCGGCGTCGCCGACGCTCGCCCCGGTCATCCACTCGACGCCGACGAGGAACTGATTCCCGACGAGTCCCAGCGTGGTCGCGACGCCGCCGATCGTCGCGAACACCGCGAGGATATCGATGACTTTTGCGAGCGGGCCGTCGAGGTTGTCGAGTCCGACCCACGGAGCGATCACCGTCGAGATGCGCAACGGGGCATCGTAGCGGTACGCGTAGTACGCGATCGGGAGCGCCATAACCACGTAGGCCGTCCACGCGGAGACGCCCCAGTGGAAGAAGGTGTACTGGACGGCACCGACGGCGGCCGCGGACGATTGCGATTCGGCACCGATTAACGGCGAAACGGTATCGTAGTGGAAGATCGCCTCGGCCGGCCCCCAGAACACGATCCCGGCGGCGATCCCCGCCGAGTACAGCATCGCGAAGTACGCGAGAAACGAGAACTCCGGTTCTTCGTCGTCGTCGCCGAGCGTAATGTTTCCCCAGGGGCCGAAGATGAGGAATGCGACGAACGCGACGAGGATGAACATCGCGATCAAGTACCACCAGCCAAGCGCCGTCCAGAGGAACTCGTTCGCGTCGTTCATGTACTCCGACGCCCGGTCCGGTCTGAGGATGAACGCGAGCACTGCGATGGCCGCAACGACGAATCCGACGACGAAGACGACGGAATCGAGTTCATCGCGGAACCTGGTTACTGTACGCTGTGAGCCTGAGTCGTTCATGGGTTGTCACCGTATCACGCCGTGTCCGCCCGTCTCCGTGCTCTCGATCAGTCGACTGTCGATCGAGCGACGCAGTCTCCGTGCTGCAGTCTATCGTGTGACGGACAGTCGTGGCAATAATTGTCAAAGGGAGCTATCAGTGTTCATCTTAATCAATGGTGGGGCTTTTAACTGACCGAAAAAGAGGGTCGTCAGGCGTTGACGTGCGTAACTTCGTGGCCGTGGTCGCGGATCGAGCGGATGATCGCCCGCGCCTGCCCTGCGCCGCTGGTCTCGATCTGGAAGTCGAGGTGGGCCTCGCCGACGTCGAGTTCAGGTGCGGATCGATCGTGGCGGACGGTCTGGATGTTGGCGTTGTGATCGGCGATGAGTCCCGAAATCTCCTCCATCTTGCCGGACCGGTCGTCGATACGAACGCGCAATCGAAGCAGTTGTTCGCGATCGCTCAGCGCGTGGACGAGGACCGTCTGGAGCATCGTCATGTCGAGGTTGCCGCCGCCGAGCAGCGCCACGACCGTCTCGCCTTCGACATCGAGTTCGTCGCTGATGATCGCAGCAACTGCGGCCGCGCCCGCGCCTTCGACGACCTGTTTGGCTCGCTCTAACAACAGCAAGATCGCGCGAGCGATTTCGCCGTCGGTCACCGTCACGACCTCGTCAACGTGGTCCTCGATGAGCGAGAGCGTCAGGTCCGAGACGCCGCCCGTGGCGATGCCGTCGGCGATCGTGTCGACGGACTCGAGCGCGATCGGGGCCCCTTTTTGCAGGCTGTCGGGAACGGTCGCGGCACCCGTCGCCTGCACGCCGACGACGCGCGTCTCCGGCGACAGTTTCGAGAAGGCGGTCGCGATTCCCGAGATGAGGCCGCCGCCGCCGATCGGGACGACGATCGTGTCCACGGCCGGGACGTCCTCGTACATCTCGAGTCCGAGCGTTCCCTGTCCGGCGACGATCGCGGGGTCGTCGTAGGCGTGGACGAACTCGGCGTCGGTCTCGTCGACGAGGTCCCGAGCGTGAGCCATCGCGTCCTGGAAGTCGGTGCCGACGAGTTCAACGGTCGCGCCGTAGCCCCGCGTCGCGTCGACTTTGGCCTGGGGGGCGGTTCGCGGCATGACGATGGTCGAGTCGACGCCCAGTTTCGTCGCGGCGAGGGCGACGCCCTGTGCGTGATTGCCGGCGCTCGCGGCGACGACTCGGTCCGTCTTCGTTTTCGTTTGTGTTTCCGTTTCCGTCTCCGTTGCCGTTTCTACCCCCGTTCCCGACGCCGACTCGCCTTCAGCGACGAACTGGGCGATCTTGTTGTACGCGCCGCGGGTCTTGAACGAGCCCGTCCACTGCAGGTGCTCCATCTTGAGGAAGACCTCGGCACCGGTTAGCTCGTCGAGGGACGTGCTTCGCTCGACCGGCGTGTGTTTGACGACCGAGTCGTCGTCGAGTCGGTCGCGGGCGGCCTCGATATCGTCGACGGTGACGGATTCGAAATCGTGAGTCATCGTATCAGCGCAACAGTTTCTTTCGGTTGGGGTCGAATAATGGTTCGTCTCGGACCGTCGCGGGATGGCGCTCGTTCTCGTACCCGATCTCGACCTCGCGACCCGCCTCGGCCGCAGTCGCCGGCAGGACGGCGTAGGCGATCCCCGCGTCGATCGTGTAGCCGTAGTCGGCCCGGACGACATCCCCGAGCACGTCGCCGCTGTCGGGATCGAACACCGGATGGCCAGCGTCGACGAGTTCGCCCGGTTCATCGAGCGTAATCGGGGTGATTTTTCGGTCGATTCCCGCCTCGCGCGACTCGAGCAGCGCCTCCTTTCCGACGAAATCTGTCTCGAGATCGACGGCGAAACCGATGCCCGCCTCGTAGGGATTAAACTCGGGGGTAAGATCGGTTCCCCACAGCCGGAATCCCTTCTCCATGCTCGTCGAGTCGAGGGCCGCCCACCCCATCGGAACGATGCCGTGCGCCTCACCGGCGTCTTCGATCCGTTCCCACAGCCGCGCGCCGTACTCCATCGGCGTGTAAATCTCCCAGCCTAACTCGCCCGCATAGGAGAGCCGAAGCATGGTCACTGGGAGGCTCTCGAGGTACGTCTCGCGCGCCGTATAGAACGGGAACGCGTCGTTCGAGAGTTCCGCCTCGACGAGCGGAGCCAACACGTTCCGCGCGTCGGGCCCGAAGACGCCGACCCCGCAACGACTCGAGTCATGCGCGGTCACCGAGACGGAACCGTCGTCGGGTGCGTGCTCGCGGATCCACCGCGAGTGCAGCGTCGCCGAGTTCCCGCCACCCGTAAACACCATGTAGCGATCGTCCGCCAGCCGACTGACCGTCAGATCCGCGAGGACGCCGCCGTCCCTGTTGCACATCGCGGTGTAGCGCATTCGGCCCGGCGAGACATCGACATCGTTGGTCAGCAGTCCCTGGAGGAACTCGCAGGCCCCCTCCCCCGTCACCTCAATCCCGGTGAACGTGGTCATATCGACCATCGCGACGCGGTCGCGGACTGCCTGGTGCTCGACGCCCTGGGCCTTGGACCAGCCGCGGTCGAGCCAGTCTGGCCTGTCCGGAACGTCGTACTCCTCCAGCAGGGCCTCGTTGGACTCGTACCACTGCGGCATCTCCCAGCCACCCGAATCGTAGAACGCCGCACCGAGTTCAGCCTGGCGCTCGTAGAACGGACTCCGGCGGAGTTCCCGCTGGTCCGCCGGCTGTTCGCGCGGATGGATCAGCTGGTAGACCTCCCGGTACTGCTGGGCACCGCGGCCTCGGGTGTACTCTCGCGAGCCGGCGTGGGGCTGGAAGCGAGAGATGTGTGCGGGCGTCGCATCGACGCGCTCGCCGTCGAGCCGCGGGACGCCGTCTTCCATCCAGTGGGCGACGATATTCCCGGCACCCCCGGACTGCGTTACCCAGATGGCGAGCGCCCACCAGAGCCCGTCGATATCCTCGGTGGGCCCCAGGATCGGCATCCCGTCGGGCGTAAAGCAGAACATCCCGTTGATCGCCGACTCGAACTCGGCGTCCCGTAGGGACGGCACGAGTTCGGCCGCCGCATCCGCGGCCGACTGGTCATGGTCAGGATGCGTGTTCTCGACGAAGTGCTCCGCGGTGAACTCGCGCAAGGACGGGTACTCGAGGCCGAGATCCGCGAGTTTCTCGGGGCCGTAGATGTCTGCGGGATCGACGAGCAGGGGCTCGTGGTTGTACGAGCCGATGCCGTAGAGCTCGCCGTGCTGGCGGAAGTACAGTGACTGATCCTGGTGGCGAAGCAACGGTTGTTCGATCTCTCGATCCGCTCCCGCGAGCGCGGCGAGTTCGTCGGAGACGAGGTACTGGTGGGCACAGGGAACCAGCGGGATGTCGACCCCGACCATGTCGCCGAAAAGGGGGCCCCAGATGTTCGTCGCGACGAGCACCTCGTCGGCTGCGATGCGCCCACGATCGGTGACGACCGTCTGAATCTCGCCGCCGGCCGTTTCGAGGTCGGTTACCGTCGTCTGGCCGTAGAACTCGGCACCGGCCGCCCGGGCGCGCTCGGCCATCGCGGCGGAGGCGTCGACGGCGTGGGCTTTGCCGTCCGTCGGGACGTAGTAGCCGCCGTGGATGGTATCCGCGTCGATCTGCGGGATCCGTTCGGCGACCTCGGCGGGCGAAAGGAGTTCACCGCCCTCGACGCCGTACGACTGCCCCCGTTCTCGCTTTCGTTGCAGGTAGTCCCAGCGGTCCTCGGTGGTTGCGACCTCGATGCCGCCGCACGTTCGAAATCCGTCGAGCGTCTCGTACAGCTCGCGCGTGTACGACGCCATCCGCGTCATCAGCTTGCAGCCGCCGGTCTGGAACACCAGTCCGGGCGCGTGTGACGTGGAACCGCCGGTCTCGAACAGCGGTCCCTGATCGAGCACGACGACGTCCTCGCGTCCGAGTTCGGTGAGGTGGTAGGCGGCGCTACAGCCCACGCAGCCGGCACCGACGACGACGGTTCCCGCGCTGTCGGGTATAGTGTTCCCTGTACTCATATGACATGGAACGTGCCATGCGATCGACCATAGCTACCCGGGTGGATAATCTGGGGCGTATAACTGCTGTCGGGTGAGCGCGACGATCGCAGCGGCGAAACGAGCCGAACGGAGCAGGCGTCGTCGCTAGTCATGCTGGCGGATTCCACCAGCACCGTCGCCGACTGATGCGGTCTGCCGTACCGATTTCCCGGCGCACCCGCAGGACAGGTCGCGGGTGCGCCGGAACTGACTGCCAGCAGTCCGTATGAGGGCTACTATACGAATCGCCGGTCGCATTTTCGTTTCACGCACCCGTGGCGCGGATTCGGTTTCGGTCGTACTCTCATCACTCTCCGCTCGATGAGAGTTAATTCGGAGCGGTGATGGTAATACCGTATTACCGACGCTTACGGAATCGCGGTGATCTCGCGCTGCATTCGGAAGCCGACTGTCACACTGCTCGTGGTCGACAGGCGAGTTCCCGTACCCGATCGTAGAGACGCTCGCGAGAGCAAACGAACTCGCGCCGGCGCGAGCCGGCGAGTCGCCGTCGCTCGAGGACGACCGAGAACGGAGCGCCTCGTCGAGTCACGTTCCGAATCGTATTCGGATCCGGATACTGAGCGAAAACTGAAATGATCGACGAACCGGCGTCGGATCACGACGCCGACCGCAAGCCGATCGTCGACAGCGTCGGTGCCGATCGCGATCCAATCAACTGTTATCGGCGACGTGTCTCACGGTTTCGACGCTGCTCGTGGGCGGTCTCGTGTCGGCAAAACGCCCCGTTCAGCGTCGCTTCAAGATAATCCATATGCCGGATAATTCGCCGTAACAGATGCTTCATCCGTTGTATCGGTCGTGCTAGTGAACGGATTTTTACAGACTCTCGAATAGTTGGATAATTACAAAGAGTGGCGGAGCGCAAGCGCGACACGTATGGTACAACTCCAACCCGCCCAACAAGTACAGGTACCGGAGTGGTTGCAGGATCCGGTCGCGGAACTAGTCGTGTTCCTCCCCCGGCTGATCGGAGCGCTGGTCATCCTCCTCATCGGCTGGGTCGTCGGTCGTTTCGCCGCACGAGTCGTCCGACGAATCGCCGACGGCATTGAACTCGATCGGATGGTCCTCGAGACGCCGCTCGGGCGAATACTCGGGGGGACTGAACGGGCCGTCTCCCGCGCATTCGGCAAGCTTGGAAAGTGGTTCGTCTACGCGCTCGCCATCCTTGCGGCCGCGAACGCGCTCGCGATCCCGACCCTCTCGGAGTGGATTGCGACGGCGGTCTCGTACTTGCCGGCGTTCATCGCGGGCCTGCTCGTCATCGTGTTCGGATTCGTGGTCGCCGACTTCATCGGCGACGTCATCGAACGAACGCGAGCGGCAGCGGAGACGGCGTACGCGAGCTGGTTCGCGAACGGCGCTCGCATGTTCCTCTACTTCACGGCGATCGTCATCGGTCTCGACACGATGGGGATCAACGTCGGCATCCTGTACGTCTTCGCTCGAGCGCTCGCGTGGGGACTGGCGGCCGCCGTGGCCATCGGTGCCGGCGTCGCGTTCGGCTGGGGCGGTAAGGACTACGTCGCCGAAAATATCGACCGCTGGATGGGACGGACGAGTTCGGTCACGCCGACCGAGAGCGACACCAGTAGCGAGCGTCCCCGCGGCAGCGAGTCACGCGGTAGCGACCGAGAACCCGGAACTGAGCCGGGCCCCGGACGGGGCGCGGAAGACGACTGAGTCGCCGCAGTCGCCTCAGTCGGTCGGCGGAGCGACGTTCTCCGCCGTCCGGTCGGCCTTGGCTTTGGCCTTGGTGTGCGGAAAGAGCGGCTTGACGGGCACGACGACGTAGGACGTGACGAGACGGCCGTCGATCGATCGCCACTTCTCGAGCTGTGCGAGCCGGTGTGTCCCGGCGTAGGCGTCCTCGATTCGCTCGAGAATCGCCTCGAACGCGTTCACGTCGAACGTCTCGGCGGAGACGCGGTCCGTGGCGACCGCGATACCGTGCGACCGAGCGTAGATGTCGAGTCGGCCCTCGAAGGCGTGCTCCAGTTCGTCGATTCGGTCGTGGATATCGCTGACCGGCCGATCCGCCCGCGACGGGAAAGCGACGTACGCCTGGTATTGGTCGGGGCGACCCGTAACGCGACGTTTCCAGAGGTGTCGTAGCAGCTTCATCTATCCGTGGTCGGTGTGCGGCACCCGGCGTTCGATCGCCCGGTAGCGGTTTCGTTCGGAACCCTACCGCACCCGGTTTCACGTTCGCCTTGTCCGCACGGGTAATACGTTCTTTGTTGTGCGCCGACGGGCGTCAGCGAACTGTTTCTTCACCGTAAGCGACGGTTCGAAGTTCGCGAAACCTTTGTACGATCCGCTGTAATCGGCGGGCAGTATGCGCCGCACTCTCCCCGCATCGTCGACGTTTCTCCCGACGGTTTCTGCCGGCACCGTCGCGGTCGGCGTGACGATTAATACTGTCTTTCCCACCTCCGTCCGAACGGTGCCCGCAGTGCTCCTGATCGCCGCCGGCCTCTTCGGCGTGGCCAGATCCGTTCGCGGCCGGTCCGTCGACTCCCTTCGACTCACCGCGAGACGGTGGTGGATGCTTGCGTTCGTCTCCTTTCTCCCGTACGGGCTCGCGACGGCACCCTCGAACGAGCAGGCCGCAGCGGTCGGCGAGGCGTTTTCAGGATCCCTTGCAACGACCGCACTCGAGGGAATCGCCGGGGCCGCTATCCTGTGTGCGGTCGCGGTGACGGTGCTCTACTGGTTCGCGAGGTACGGCATCCACCCGGGGCGGCCGACGCCCGAAGAGCGCATTCTGGACGATCAGGGGAGCAAGTAGCGGGTCGGCGAGTTCCCGTTCTCAGAACTATCCTTGCCCGTCGTCGAACCGGTCGAGTCGGAACATGTCGATCGGATAGTCGGTCTCGCCGTCGACGGCGAGGTCGGCGAGAATCTCGCCGATCACGCTGGCGAACTTGAATCCGTGGCCCGAAAAGCCCGCACCGACGGCCACCTGCGGATGGTCGGGAAGGGTATCGAGAATGAAGTGTTCGTCCGGCGAGTTCGTAAACATACAGGTGGCGAGTCGCATCGTCGGACCGTCGGCCTCGGGGAAGTAGTTCGCCACGACCTCCCGGAGCAGGCGCTCGTCGTCCCGGTCGGGGTCCGTCTCGTAGGCGTCCGGATCGACCCGTTCGTCGCGGTGATGGTACTTGCCGATCTTGAATCCCGGAACGTCGTAGATCGGCAGCCCGTAGAAGCGGCCTTCGGGGACCTGCAAGTTCCAGACCGGGAAATTATCGGGTTCGAACGTCGATGGCCGCTCGGGTTGGAACCAGCCGAGGACCTGGCGTTCGGGTACTGCAAGTCCGTCGAGTGCGTCTGCGAACTTGTAGTTCCACGCGCCGGCAGCGAGGACCAGCGCCGACGCGTCGTAGGTGCCGCGGTCGGTCTCGACGCGCACGCCGCCTGCCGGCGTCGGCTCCCAGTCGTGAACTCGTTCGCGGGCGCGGACGTCCGCCCCGGCGGCTTGTGCGGTCTCGACGTGCCCGATGATCGACTGTTCGGGGACGACGAACCCGCCGTCGGGCTGGTACAATGCCTTGTACCCCTCCGGAAGCCGGTAGCCGGGAAAGCGCTCGGTAACCTCCTCGCTCGTCAGGACCTCGTGTGGAATATCGTGTTGCTCGCAGGAGCGCAGCGAGCCCTCGAAGACGACGGTGTCCTCGGGACCGGCGTCGATCGATCCCGTCCGGCGGATGATCTCGCGATCGGTCTCGGCCGCGAGTTCATCCCAGAGGTCGTACGCCCGCTCGATGAGCGGAATGTACGACGGGTGTTCGTAGTAGGCCCGGCGGATGATCCGCGTGATGCCATGTGACGACCCCATCGTGTGCGGGATGTCGTATCGTTCGAGTCCCAGCACGTCGAGTCCGCGCTCGGCGAGGTGAGCGGTCGTCGCGCTTCCCATGCCGCCGACGCCGACGACCACGACGTCGTACCGGTCGTCTGGTGAGTGCATACTCTCGGTCGGTTCGAGGACTAGCACCTTGGTAGTTAGTCTGTCTCACGCCATCCCTTTTTGGCGCAACGGCGGGCGACTTCGCGCTGTGTATCTGGCCCGGAAACGGACGTATCATGCCTTCGAGACGGCGAGAGAGCGGAAATAAAACGGTCCACGGTGCAGCCGTTCTCGGTGCGATCGAGGCCGAATCCACCCGCCACTTATACGTCCGAACTACCTGCGATCAACCCTTATTGAACGGTACGTCTTGACATGCCATATAGCATGACACGGTGGAACAACGGTCTCGACGAGGTAGAGCAAGTGAGCGCCGACATCACCGACGAGACGAACGCGCTCCCGGCGCGGTACTTCACTGACCCCGCCGTCCACGAGATGGAGAAAGAGAAAGTGTTCGGGCGGTACTGGGTGTACGCCGGCCACGCGAACTGCATTCCGGAAGCGGGAGACTACTTCACCCGCACCATCGGCGACCGAGAGATTATCGTCCTCCGGAACCACGACGGCGACATACAGGCGTTCTACAACGTCTGCGCCCACCGCGGATCTGCGATCGTCGAGGAGACCCCGATGACCGATCCGGACAACGCACGACGGATCCAGTGTCCGTACCACCTCTGGACTTACGACCTCGACGGCGACCTCGCGAGCACCCCGCGGAGTTTCGAGGAGGCGCGGCTAAACCCCGACCTCAACGACGAGGACGTTCCCGACCTGGACGCCGAGGAAAACTCCCTCATGGAGGTCCACAGCGACCGTATCGGCCCGTTCGTCTTCGTCAACTTCGCCGACGACCCGATGTCGCTCGCCGAACAGGCCGGCAAACTGAAATCCGAACTCGAATCGCTCCCCCTGGCGGAGTACGAACTCGCCCAGCGAATCGTCTCGGAAGTCGAGTGCAACTGGAAGGTCTTCGGCGGCAACTACTCCGAATGCGACCACTGCCAGGCGAATCACCAGGACTGGGTCACGGATCTCGAACTCCTCGACTCCGAACTCGAGGTCAACGACTACCACTGGGTGCTCCACTACAAGCACAGGGAAGATGTCGACGACGAGATGCGCATTCACGACGAGCACGAAGCGCAGTTCCACTACTTCTGGCCGAACTTCACGGTCAACATGTACGGCACCGCCGACGGCTACGGAACGTACATCATCGACCCGATCGACGAGGAGCGGTTCCAGCTCGTAGCGGACTACTACTTCAAGGACCCCGAGCTGACCGACGAAGAAGAGCGGTTCATCCGAACGAGCAGGCAACTCCAAGAGGAGGACTTCGAGCTGGTCGAACGACAGCAGCGCGGTCTCACATCCGGCGCGATCGCACAGGCCCAGCTCGGTCCGAACGAACACACGGTACACAAACTCCACCGCCTCGCTCAGACGGCGTACGAGGCCTAGGTGCCCGATATCCCTCTCCGCAACTACGTATGCCCAACCACACCCATCACACCCACCACTCGCAGCCCGCACCGTTCGTCGCCACCTGTCCCGACTGTGAGATCGAACGATCCAGCGAGTCAGCCACCGAACTCGTCGCGTTCTATCGACGACACCACGGGCACACGGGACACGATATCGTCGTCACCCGCGCCGATCTCGAGTTCGGCGCTGCACTCGACGCTGCGGATGGCGTCGCAGCAGTCGTCGACGGTCTCGACGCCCGGTACGGTGTCGACAAGCACGATAGTACCGAGAGCGGTACCGCCGGGGTGCCGATCGGTATCGTCGTCGCAGCGATGAGCGAACGGGGATTCACCGTCGGTGAAACCCTCGAGGAGATCGCCGACGTTCGGATGACCGGGGCGCTCTACGAGCCCCGCGACGATCACCTCGCGGCCTTTTGAGCGGCACTGTCGGGTGCGCTGTGTCGTCGCGACAGTGCGTTCGGTTCTCTCGTCTCTGTCCCAGTGCGCTCACCGTTCCTCGAACAACGTTGCTTCGACGAGTTTGCCCATGCCGCGCCGAATGCGGCCGCCGACCGCCGTCGGCGAGATGTCGAGGCGCGTCGCGAGTTCTTCGAGCGACGTTTCGCGGGGTTCCTCGAAGTACCCCTCCTCGTAGGCGTTCACCAAGGCAGCCTGCTGTTCGTCGGTTACGTCGGTCGCCGGTCCGTCGACCCACTCGTCCTGGCGGAAGACACGATGCAGTTCGACGGAAATGTCCTCGGTCTCGCAGAACTCCCACAGCGTTGCAAGCGCCTCCCGATCCGGCAGGTGCAACCGAACGGTCCAGCCGCGATCGTTGCTTTCCGCGTTGAGCATGAGTCCGCCAATCCCGGCGGTTTTCGGCGAAATGAGTTTCGTTCCCTCGGCGTGTTCCAGTCGGTAGACACGCGTCGAACCGAAGTCGTCGATAAGCGTCCAGGCCGTGACCGTGTGATCGTCCTCGAGAGCCAGCTCGAACGTCTCGTCCGCGCCTTCGACGAGGAAAAAGAACAGTCCGGTTTCGGGGTCCGTCGTCGAGTGAGAGACAACCTGAATAGACACCTCAGGGCACTCGTCGATCGTCGGCGTCAGCGCAAGATTCGGATGTGCGATATCGAGTATCGCGATCAGACTCATTGGCACTCACTTCCCACTGCGGGATGAACCGGTCGCTCCCTCGCTCGTCCGCAAGCCGCCCGCGCCGCGAGCGCAGATCGGTCGAAGGCGGCCGTCCCTGCGATCCACATTGGTGTGTTTTACCACACCACCATCCTTAACTATTACCACGATCAGACGCGCGAACCCGGACAAGCGATCGAACCGGTTCGAAAGCGACGCGCTGTTGATCGACGCGAACCAACTTCCTACCGAATGCGCGTCCACGTTCGCACCGCCGGCCCCGACGACGAACTCGACGTCCGGCGAATCATCGACGCCGCCATGCTCGACCCCGGTGACGTCGAAACCCGCATCGACAACGGAGACGTGCTCGTCGCGGGCGACCGCCACGGCGTGGACGAGTTCACCGAGAGGCCCGAGACGAGCGAACGAGAACGCATCCTCGGCGCGATCGTTCTCGACCCGCACACGGGCGAACGCGGGGCCCACATCTCGGCTGTCGCCGTCCGCAACCGCCACCGAAACCGGGGCATCGGGCGAGAACTCGTGACCCGCGCACTCGAGCGCGAACGGCGGTTGACGGCGCGATTCGATGCGGACGTGCGGCCCTTTTACGAGGCGCTCGAGTTCGCAATCGAACCGGTCGACGACCGCCGGTATCGTGGTGTCGTCGCGCGGTCGGGCGATGGGACCGGCGATTGACCGACGACCGACTGACGGCTGCCAGGTTGCACCCGAACGCAGCACCCCCGACGCGCGAACAGTTGGAATTATTATATCGGGCCGCTGTCGTAATCCCATGGGTCCTCGCCGCTTCGGGTCGAGCACGAACTCGCGTCGCAGGTGGCACGCACGGATCGAACAGTACACGCCGGACGGAGCGCTCGGGCGATGGCTCCTCGGTGCTCCGCTCGGAATGACCGGACTCTGGCTGCTCGCACTCAGCGTCTTCGAAGTTCCGCGCTGGGGGCTCACCCTCGAAGCGTTATTCTGGGGACCGGCCCTGGTCGGGGTGGGGCTCCCGACGCTCCTCCTTGCGGTTCTCGTCCTCTGGCCGGTGTACCTCTCGCTCATCGGAAACATCTCGTTGCCGGCAGCGTACTCGGTCGCCGACACCGCAGCGTCCGCGTCGAAACTGAACTCGTCCGGGCCGGTGGCAACCGGGGACGACGCCGGCGAACGCACCGCCGCCAAACGCACCCCCGCTGAATCCACCCGCAGAACGGCAACACCATCGTCGCCGCCGGACGAGAACTCGCCACCGTCGACGCCCGACCCGGTCGAGGACCTCAAACGACGGTACGCGGCCGGCGAACTCGGTGAGGAGGAGTTCGAACGACGAATCGAGGCACACTTTCAGGACGACAGCCGCGAGCGGAACGCGGAGACGAACGAGGGCGAGCTATCGGCCCGCGAGTCCGAGCGACTCGGTGAGCACGAATAACGAACCGCCCAAGCGCGAGCGGAAAAGCGGCGCAGGCGAGGTCAGCGCGAAGAGACACCGTCACGAGAGTTGCGACCGAAACCGGTCGAGGCCGTATTCGAGCATGTCCGGACTCACGGCCTGGAACTCGTCGTCATCCGGCAGATACGGCACCACCGAATCCCAGCTTTCGCGGGCATAGCGCTCGTCCAAGAGCACGCGGACGCCTACATCTTCGGGCGAGCGAATCACCCGACCGATCGCCTGGCGCGCCTTCCGGACCGCCGGAATCGTCAGCGCGTACGTAAAGCCATCACCGAACTCGTCGTCGTAGGCTCGCCGCACCGCCTTCGTGCGCGGACTCGAGGTGTTGACGATCGGAACGCCGCAGACGACGGCCGCGGAGAGGCGGTCGCCGCTGTAGTCGACCCCCTCCGTCAGCGTCCCGCGAAGGCTCGTCACCAGCACCTTCCCCTCGCCCGCGAAGAACTCGCTTTTGAGCGACTCCGTCGTCTCGTCGTCGCTCGAGGCGTCGAGCAGGACGGGCTTCGAGAGGCGGTCCTCGAGAATCCCGGCGATCCACTCGGCCTCAGCGTAACTCGGCATCCCAACGAGGACGTTGCCCGGCAGTCGGCCGACCTGTTCGATCGTATCCGCGTAGTGAACTCGCGTCGGATTGTCGTCCCCCGTCCGTCCCCGATTGTCGTACGTGAACTTCGGCGCGGCGACCGCGAAACTCTCGCGGTTCTCCGCGGGGAAGTGCAGCCCGTACCGGCGTTCGACGACCGGGCGATCCTCCTCGCGCGCGAGGTACTGCAGCCCCGTCACCTCGGTGAATGCGTCCATCGGCTCCAGGGTCGCGCTCATCAAAATCCCGCCGCCGAAGGCCGCAAGCCGGTCGCCGATGGCGTCACTTGGCACGCAGTTGTGCAAGGCGAGTCGGGCCGTGTAGGCCCTGCGCCAGGAATCCGCGGGCTCCGCGTCGTTCCACGTGCGCTCGAGTTCGATCTCGCGGAAGTAGTCGGTGTGCCCGCAGCGGTACCAGTCGCCGAGGACGCGGCCGACGGCTGGCGCGGCCCGAGTTCGGTCCTCGTCCTCAGCCTCGTTCAGAATTCGCGCGGCGACCGCGCCGACCGCTTCGGCGCGGACCCAGTCGGCGTCGCCGTAGCCCGCGTTGTGCGCCCACTCGGAGAATTCGTCTTCGGCAGGCTCGGCGGGGTCACGAAGCGGAATTTCCTCATCCGGGAGGTCGGTGAGATTCGACTGCCACCCCCTGTGTTTCCGGTCGAGATGGGCACGCACCCGGCGATCGAGTTCACTCCGCAGATCCTGGATGAACTCGCGCGTGCGATTGAGTTCCTCGAAGGTAACGTCGCTGTCCTGCAGTTCGGCGCGGACGAGGTCGGCGTCGGCGGTCTGGGACCCACCCTGTGCGCGGCGGCCCTCGCGTTCGAACTTGATGGGCTGGATGACCCGCGAGAGTTCGGTTTCGGCGTCCCGGAGGGTGGCGTCGGCGACGCCGTCGCTGACGAGATCGCGCACGCGCGGTTCGAGCATGTGGGCCTCGTCGCAGACGACGAACGTGGAGTCGTCGAGTAGCGCGCCGGTGAAGGAGCCGGTCGTCCGCGGGTCGAACGCGTGGTAGTAGTTGCCGATGACGACCTCGGTGTGGGCGAGCGCCGCGCCCATGATCGAGTGGGGGCAGGTGCCGTGGCGGACCGAGCGGGCGACGAGGTCCGCGGGCGTGATCATTCCTGCGTCGGTGAAGTCGTAGGGGACCGCTTCGACCGCGTCGCCGTCGCTGCCCTCGTCCGGGAGGTCGTCCAGGAACTGGGCGTAGAACGGACAGAACTCGGTTTCGGCGCTCACGGGGCCGCCGTCGGAGTAGGTCGGCATCTCCGGCGGGTAAGCGGCCGTCTCGCCGGCAGTTTCGAGAAAGCGGCCGGTCGGCCCGGACTGGCCGCTGTCCGCGAGGCCGGTCTGTTGCTGGCGCGCGCTCGCGGTGAGCGCCGCGGCGGTCGTCTCGCCGCCCTCGCCGGTCAGGTCCCGCGTTCGGTCGCGAAGTGTTTCACAGCGGTCGTAGACGTTGCCGTCGTCGATGTCGCCCGCGCCCTCGCGGTTGTACGGGCAGACGTCGGCCTTGCCGACGAGCGTGAGCCCCGAAACCGGGTTCCAGTCGTCAGGCAAGTTCTCGTTGATCGTCTCGAGATCCGCTTCGAACTGGCGCAGTTGCTGTTTGACGCTCGTGAGCACGAAGACGCGCTCGTAATCGGTGTCGGGATCGCGCACGAGTTCGATCCCGGCGGTGAGCGCGATCATCGTCTTCCCCGTTCCGCAGGCCCCCTCGATGACGGTGTAGCCGCCATCCTTCCCCGCGTCGATGGCGGTCTCGATGCCGTCTACCTGCGGGTCGTAGGGGTCGGCGTGGCCGAAGATCGAGCGCCAGTCGGTCATGCTGGCCGAACTCGTCGTCGGGTAGCCAAAGCGTTGACGGACCGGCCGCGCGAGAGGCCGTTCCGGGACGCCGCGAGTTCGGCTGGCGGCCGGCGGCTGGCAGTTGGCAGTTGGCGGCCGGCGAATGGCGGGTAGTGAATGACGGATGACGGACGACAGACGAGGATGACGAACGGCGACTCGCGCGTGGAGTCACAATCACAAGAGCAGGCGGCGACATCGTGTAGCGACGGAAGCGACCGAACCGGCACGCGTGCGACGAGAGCAGCCGGGACGCGGATGTTAAGCAACCCACCCATTTTGCAAAGGTAGCTTAACATTTATGTGGTATCAGTAAGATGGTGAGAATATGGTGCAGAACCCGCGACAGGCGTACGGTGCCCTCTTCGTCGTTATCGTTGCGGCCATCAGCGGCGTTATCATCGCCGCCGGATTCGCCGCGCCCGAGTTCGTGATCCGGGGAGCGACCTTCTGGCTCTTCATCGGCGCGGTCGGAGTAATGGTCGTCTGTGCGATCATCAGCTGGCTCACGGATCTTCCGGGAATTCTGGCGCGCGAGTTCGGCTCGAACGGGGGTGACCACTGATGAGACGGTGGCTACCAGCGACGTACAACGTTCTGCTGTTTCTCGTTCCGGCACTCCTGTATCCGATTATGGGGCGTTTCATCGGCGAGCCGTTTACGGAGCCGACGATCATGGAGTTGACCGTTGTGCCGGCTGCGATCGTCCTCGGGGGGAACGTTGCCTACGCCATCCGCACCGAGCACGGTGATTCCGGCGTCGTCGACGAGCGGGATCTACGCAACATTCGCACCGCGCTCGCGGGGGCAGGCATCGTGCTTCTCGGGTCGCTCGTCGCCGTCTACGTCGGCTACGCGACCGCGACCCGGGCCGCACCGGCCGCCGTCGACTACCTCGCGGTGGCCGGGGTCGCGACGATCTTCGCCATCTTGGGAGGGACGGAACTCCAGCAACGACTGTAGACATGGAAAACAGACTGCGGGTCAAACGCGCGGAGGCGGAGATCACACAACAGGAACTCGCCGACGCGGTCGGCGTCAGCCGCCAGACGATCTACGCGATAGAGAAGTCGAAGTACGATCCCTCGCTCGAACTGGCGTTCAAACTCGCCGAGTACTTCGAGTGTTCGATCGAAGAGCTGTTCGAGCCGGATTTCGAGTAACAGCCGTTCAAACCGGAAGCCGAGTTGCGCCGTTACGCGCCGTTTTCAGGCTCGGCACTGTCGGTCTCGGCTCCGGAGTCGGCCGCATCCTCGCGTTCAGCCTTGCGCTCGTCGTCGAGCGCCCAGTCCCGCGTCAACGTCGGCGCACCGCGAACGGCGATCGCAGCCGTCGCGAGTCCGAACACCAGAATTCCGACCGCGCCGACGGGGTTGACCACGAGTTCGGATCCGCCCTGGGCGAAGACGATCATGGTCGCGCCGAAGGCGTTGAACGTGCCGTGGAAGATCGACGGGGCGATGACTGACTTGGCGTTGAGCGTGATGTAGGTGTAGACCGGCGACATCGCGAGGCAGGCCGCGACCATCACCCCGACGCCGACGACGGGATAGTTCGGATAGTTGTACCCCTCAAGGATCACCGGCGCGTGCCACAACCCCCAGACCAGCCCGGTCGCGGCCGAAGCCGGCCAGAAGCCGTAGGGGGCCAGTTCCGTGAGGAAGACGCCGCGCCAGCCGAACTCTTCGCCGAATGCGAACACCGCGTTGATCGTCACACCGGCCACGACCGCGACGACGATCGTCACGAGGAGATTGAGCGGCCAGTCCGGCAGCGACGGCCCGGCGGGTTGCTCCGCGTCGGTCGGCGCGAACTCGGTCCCCTCGCCCGTCAACGGGTTCGCGTCCGGAACGAACGAAACGTCGGGGAGGAGCAAGGCGATCCCGGTGCCGAGGAGGACGAGCACGAGCGGGACAGCAACGGCGATTGCGAGCCAGCGAAGCCGCCCCCAGGGCGCGCGAAGCCCGGCCTGCTCGAACGACGGCGACCCGGTCAGACACGTCACGATTCCGGCCACCATCGGCGTGAACATGTACGCCGGCGCGAAGGCGATCATGCTCACGTCCGTCACGCTGGAGATGAGAACGAACGCGCCGGCGAGCACGATCAGCGAACTCAGAAAAACGACGAGCGGGCGGCGGTCGGTCATCGATTCACCACCCGAGACGAGGAGGCGTCGTACTGTAACATACCTGAACTGTACGCAATGGACGACTAAGTATCCTCCTTCTGATCCGGCGTCTGCGTCGGATCCCGAGTCCGGTTCTGGGGTGGGCCACTCCCGTACCACAAAGCGGCTCCCGGCGGCCCGCAGAAACACAACACACACGAGTCGCGACACCGAACAGGCTGTATGAGCGACACCAACCGCGAGGAGAGCGATACGAAAGCCGGACCCGGTGCCGACGCTGACGCTGACATCGATACCGACCAGTGGCGTGACGAACTCGAGGCTAAACGCACCGAGAAGGACGAGTTCTTCGCCGAGCATCCGCAGTCGCCGATCCCGCCGGAGGAACGCGAAAGCTTCGACGGACTCGACTACTTCGATCCCGATCCGGACTACCGCGTCACCGCGACCGTCGAGGCCCACGACGAACCCGAAGTCGTCCTGATGGAGACAACCGCGGGCCGAGAAATGCGGTACCTTCGAGCCGCCACCCTCACGTTCGACCTCGACCGGGCGGATGCCGACCTCGAAGACACGACGGCCGAACTCGCGGCGTACCAACTCGAGAGCCCCAACGAGGAAGCGTACTTCGTTCCCTTCCGCGACAAGACGACCGGCCAGCAGACCTACGACGGCGGACGCTACATGGAACTAGCTGCCGACCGAGATCTCGAGACTGACGATGAACTCGTCGTCGACTTCAACCTCGCGTACTCGCCGTTCTGTGCGTTCAGCGAGACGTTCGACTGTCCGCTCCCACCGGAGGAGAACTGGCTCGACGTGGCGATTCCAGCGGGAGAGCGCCACAAGTAACGCTCGGTAGCCGACTGACTCGTCGTCTGTCACGCACAGACATGTGTTTCAACTGGAAGAGAACGGATAGTAGACGGTTCGACACCATCGATAGAGCGGGTTCGAGTCGAAACAGAGGGGGAACGGCGATCAGCGGATGGGACTATCGGCGACCCCTGACCGGCGACCTTACGGGGCGACGCCGACGGTAAGCAGCGTCCCGAACTCGCGATAGCGTTCGACCATCTCCTCGCGGGTATCCCAGTTCTCCGTCGGGAACTCGGGCTCGGCGGGGATCATGATCTCGCGGTCGGGAATGGTGTCCTGCTCGGCGACGTAGAGCCCCGACTCCCGGAAGGCATCGCGGTACTGCTCGCGGTCCCAGCGGGTCATCTCGATCGAGATCTTCTCCTGCCACTGGTGGGAGTGGACGTTTTCCTCGTAGTAGTTGACGGCACAGTAGAAGGTTCCACCAGGACGAAGCACGCGAGCGATCTCCGCGAGCGTTTCGCGCGGATCTGCGGCATAGTAAAACGCCTCCATCGACCACACGTGATCGATCGTATCGGCGGCAAACGGGAGCGAGCCGAAATCACCGACGACGTAGGACACCTGCTCGTCGTCCGTATAGCCCGCCGCGTTATGCGCCATCTCGGGCGACCCATCGAGCCCGTAAATTCGACCCGCACCCTTGGTATCTCGAAGCGCCCGGCCCGCATAGCCGCTCCCACACCCCAGATCGAGCACCGTATCACCGGGTTCGACCGGAATGCGGGCGAGTGCGTGTTTTGCCGTGTGCCAGTGGCGCTCCTCCATTCCTCGATCGCGACCGCTCGTGGCCCAGTCGTCGAACTCCTCGCGTACGCTCATGTCCGTTCTACGTCGCTCCGTGTGCAAAACGAGTTCGGCTTGCACCGACGGCCGAAACTGGTGACTGGCGTGTCACAATTGCCGTGTATTCTCACAGCGACAGATTCTTTAGGGTAGCCTAAAAATATACGCGTGGAGAGAAACAGGCCGGCCGAACTACCGTGGGCATCGGTGGTGGCCGTCACTGACGGCGCGACTCTCCGAATGGCGATCTTTTAGCGAGTACTCGAAAACGCGCGACAGCAAGAACAGTATGCGGTGACTTGACCGAGAAGCCGATGGCGGCGAGTTCACATCGATCCGCACTATTAAGTCGATCCCGGAAGTTGTTCACGCCAGTATGGATTACACGCTCGAGATCGAGGAGACACCCACCGGGGTACCGGGTGGGACAGGCATTCTCTTGCTCCATCCAAGTACCGGCGAAACTGACCGCATCGACACCGATTTTCTCAAAACCGATACGGATCATTTCCTCGTCGTCTCCACTCGAACGACTGCCCGCGAGGCCAAACAGAAACTCGAGTACTACGATGTCGACGAAGACCGCGCCGAAATCCTCGACACTCTCAGCATCGAACACGGCTATTCGCGCCGCCAGAGCGACAGCGTCCACTACGTCGCTGCCCCCGACGATGTCGACGGCATCGTCGACCACATCGACGGCTTTCTCGACGCCCACGACGGCAAACTCAGAATCAGCTTCGACTCCGTCACCGAACTCGCCTACTACGCCGGCGATGAAGAGGCACTCGACGCCGTCAACCGCATCCTCGAACTCCTCGCAGCGTACGACGCCGTCGGTCTCTTTCACGTCTCCGAAGACCCTCACGATCCCGAACTCGTCGAACGATTCCGGGAGCGCTTTGACGGCGTGATCGACCTCGACGAGGACGGAAGCATCGACGTCGATTTCTGACGACGGCCGCGGCGGTTCCGAAATATACACACAGGCACACGTATTGCTCCACCCGAAACTCAAACTCGGGGCGTCGTTCTCACTCCGCAAGCGCATCGAACGTTTTCTCCGCCCACCTGATCGCATACTCGCGCCCGTGGTGACGATACGCGTCCGTATCGAGCGCCCCAAACGGTGCCGGTAACTCGATCGCGTGTTTGATCGCCGCACACGCGAGTTCAGTCGCGTCCGCAAAGTCCGTGTCACCGCGTGCGACCGCCCGCGATAATTCCCCAACGCGGTCTTCGAGTCTCGTTCCCGCATCCTGCCAGGAATCGCCGAGAGTCGCGCGGTCGGCCTGGTCGTGCCACGTCGCGAACGTCTCGCGCGTCTGCAGTCCCAGCCAGCCATCGTACAGCGCCGCAGCGATCTGGTAGGTGCTGTTGGGCCCGCGCTCGACCGCCCGGTCGAGATCTACGTACCGCTCCTCGAAGAACCCGAGGAAGTGTTCGGGTGTCTCGAGTCCCAGTTCGACGAACGCCTCCGCGAGCAGGAACTCGATGAACGGCTCCGGCGATCCCTCGACGCGCGGTTTGACGAGCACGATCGGCGGATCGGTCTGGCGCGTCCAGACGACGCTGCCATCGCCCGGCATCCCGATCGTCAGATCTGAACTCGCGTAGCGAGCGAGCAGCGTCGGGGCATCTGCGGGGAGCCACGCGTCGGGATAGCTCACCGGGTCGAGTCCGTCGACGAGGAGGCCGAGGTCCTCCGCCTGCGCGGGCGGCAGCGTCTCGAAGTCACGCTCACAGTCAATAACGAGTGCGTCCGGAGCGTGTTCGTCCCGAACGGCCTCGGCCGGGGGTGAGAGGTCGCTGGTCTCGAACATCAGGCGAAGACGCTCTGGAAGACCAGCAGGATCGACAGCAGCGCCGATACGGCGACCGTTGCGACGACAACCTTGGTTGCAGTGCTCATGGTCCGAACCTGTCGCCCGTCTCGCTTAAATCCATCTGTCCCAGCCGAACGGCATGCGGTCTTCGGTCTGCGGCACGCAGTCTTTAGTCCGCGATTCACGGCTATAGGATCACGGCTATAGGATCACAACTACAGGAGAAACAGCCCTCACTCGCCCTCATCGCGCCACGAATCCGGAACGTCGATTACGTATCGACCATCCTCCTGCAGCGAAATGATGTACTCCTCCCGGTTATACAGCTCCATTAGATTGAGCTCGTACTGCCCAGGCTGGACGATCTTGATACTCTCGAACTGCTTGTTGAGTTCTTCCCGCAGTTCCTCCATCGACGGGGTCTCTCCCGTCGGTTCGCTGACGACACGCCCGTGGTCCGGTGACCCTTCGGCAGCCGCCTGTGCATTGCCGGAAGGCGAATCCGTCGCAGGAACCGAACCCGGACCCGGTGCCGACGGCGATGTCGGATCACTGGGCGAGGACGGAGACGAGTCCGGTTCGGACGGCACTGTCGACCCGGTCGGCAACTCGTCCGTCGCGACCACCTCGCTCCTGGCGTCCGACTGCGCCGTATTCTCGCTGTCCGCCATCGTCATCCGACTCGGACTCGCACTCGAATTCGGACCTGCACTCGAAGTCGTCTCCGTGTCTGCAGCTGCGGCCGAACGCGACTCCCCATCCGGACACGAACTCGGACTCGCACTCGAATTTGAACTCGAGTCCGATACATCACCGTGCTCGCCCTCCGGACTCGTCGATCGGTCTTCAGGACGGCGAGCAGTATCGGGCCACTCCTCGAACGACCCGAGTTCACCCGACTCCGCCATCTCCGCCGACAAGTCACCATCTGAACTCGCATCTGCAGCCGCTGCAGACGCTGTCTCGGAGGAGGAAGGAGACGAAGAGGAAGAGGAGGACCCGGTAGACGGCCACGCCGACGACTCATCGACCGACGCATCCGCTTCGTCTCTCGAAACCCAATCGCGGACGGTTTCTGCGGCGCGAGAGGTCATTCCGCTGGAATCGGATTCTGATTCCACCTCTGATTTCGATGCTGACGCCGACTTCGACTTCGATCCCGTCTTCACCGAGTCGGATGGCTGCTCCGCCGCCGAGTTCCGGCCGGCGCTCGAATCCGCTGCTGACCCCATCGCCGACGACGGCGTAAACTGAAACTTGTTCCCGTTGCAGTCGGGACAGCCCGAGAGCATCTCCTTGGAGCCATCGGGAAACGTCCGACCGCAGTTCGTGCATTCGTGTGGCATGAGTTTCTAATCACGGGAGACGAGCGCGCTGATCAGCGTTTCGTCCTTGTGTAGGGTCTCGATCTGGTTTGCCGGTCCGATTACCGTCAACTTCGTCTCCGACTCGTTGTTGCCCATGATCCGGCCGAGCAACGACGAATCGCGCGTCTCCGATTTCGGATACGTCTCGATTTCGATCCCGTTGAACTCGTCCGGACTGATTTCCGACATCGTCACCTCGATGAGGCGGCTCTCCTCGTCGGGCGTCAACCCTTCTTCTAAGATAACGATGTTGCCATCGTGAACACCATCGAGGATCATCCGAATCTTCTCCATCGTCGCCATACTGTCCATTCGCTCGCCGCTGATGAGATCGATCTGGACACCGTCAGAGTCTGGGGAATCCGAGTCGTCCGCGTTAGTAGCCTCTGGCATAGGCGATCACCCGAAGTACTCCGCGATCGAGTCGTACACTTCGTCCATGTTGTCGCCTTCCTTTGCCGACAGCGGGATCGTCTTGTGCTGTGGGAAGGCGTCTTCGATACGTTTGATGCTCGACTCGTCGAGATCGATCTTGTTCGCGAAGATGAGCACGGGCAGATCGCGAGATTCGATGATGCCGATCAACATCGTGTTGACCTGGGTGATCGGATCCTCCGCGCTATCGAGCACGTAGACGACGCCGTCGACGTCCTCTCGAAGCCAATGCATCGCCTCGGCGACGCCTTCAGTCGCCTCTCGCGAACGGCGGATGGCATCGTCTTCTTCCATCTCGTCCGTAAACTCCTCGTAATCGACCTTCGTCGTCACACCGGGCGTGTCGACGATATCGATCGTCACCGTCTTGCCGTCGCGTTCGATCTCGACGTTTTCTTTCCTGCGCGCGCGCCGCGTTTCGTGTGGAACGTGGCTTTCGGTCCCGATCGCATCGCCAGTCCAGTCGCGGGCGATTCGGTTCGCGAGCGTCGTCTTTCCAGCGTTCGGCGGACCATAGATACCGATTCGTTTGGGTTCCTGTTCGGAGAACAGGCGGTCCGTAACCCGAGAGATACTATCTTTGAGTTCTGTGAACAGTCCCATCTGTAGGGCCCTCCAGCACCGCGGGGTGCATCTGCGCGTACTACTGACTGAACTCACTTAAGCCTACGTCAAACGTATTGAGATTCAGACAACACAGAACGGATATCTATCATGTTCGACATGGATAATTCGTGAACGGTCGATCGACGAACTCCGATGAAAACGAACCTTCGAGCAAATCGGTCAGTCAAAGCACGACACTAGATCACGTGATAGGAGATACCATCCATCCATACTCGATACATCATTACGAGTTCAGATCTGCATCCGGCGGTAGTGAGAAGAGTAGACATGATAGTGTATGAACGAGTGGACCTGCATTATAGACCGTTATGTACTTCTCCCCCCCCCCACCCCTCCGTTTCAACTGGAGAGTTCCGAGAGAAGGCGGCGAGCTCGATGGCTGAGAGAGAAGAGAACTCATCGTTTCCCCTCGAACGATTGTCTGAGACGCTCTTCATACAGAATAGCCGGAAACTGACTATTCTAGTAACAGAGAACAGTTCTCTAGTAGAGTAGACCACTAGATAACGGTAGTCTAGTTACCTCTAGTAATACTCTTAGATTTGCTAGTAAGATAAAACTAGCTGCTAGTGGTACGGACCGTATTTCCCACCCACCAACATAAATCCCTTCCTTCTAGATAACCCCCTCCCCACCCCACCTGTTGTAGCAGTTCCAGTCGAAACGAAGGGGTGGGGGGGATCGGTCCGAGTGCGAACTCGCAACGCGCGGCTCGACGCCGTCCGGATCATCGCTTCCATCAATCTCACCGCACACTACCGGCAACGACAGCCACCCACGACTCGTGATCCTCGGCGAACCAGTTCCAACTCTCTCGTTCGACCGGCTCCTGCCCCGAGTACGGTCGGCCTCGAGTCCAATCGGAGTTCACTGACCGGTTGAAAGCGGCGTGCCGAGCCGAACGGCCCCTCACTCAGTCCAGCCGTCGGACTCATCACCATCCGTGAACTGAAGGGAAGAATTTAATATCACGCTCTTCCTCTGTTTCGTTTGCATCAACTGGATCCGGATCGCGTTACTGAAACAGTAGACTAGCCGCTCTGGCTCGTCTATCCTACGAAATCTTCGCTGTCGGGTTCGGATCTGCACCCGAAACGAGGGGGTACGTGTACGACGAATGTCAGACGACGAAATGGACCGAACGAGTTCGGAGACAGTTACAGAGCGGGATGGAACCGAGAACGGCGAATCCGGATCCGATTCGGGTTCTCGTGCCGATATCGATACCGACACCGTCGATGCCGCATCAGAGGCCGACGCCGATCCCGATATCGATCCACATGCCGAATCCGACTCCGCGGTCGATTCCGATCCCGCTTCCACTGCTGCTTCGGACCGGCGCGAGAGTCCGAGAACAAACGGAGAGCACTCAGACGTTGGTTCCGAGCACGGCCAGCGCTCACCGTCTGCGGATGCAGAAACACGCACGCAGGCACAATCACAGTCACAATCATCGCCACAGTCACAACCGGATACCACCGAACCCGACCGAACGCACGGATTTTCTAACTTGCCGGACACAGAACTCGGGGACGGCGGCGACGAGGGCGATTCGAACCAAGGGCTGTTCGACGATCTACTGAGCGGCAAACCCATCTTCGAGAACAAAGAGGTTCTGCGGCCGTCCTACACACCCCACGAGCTCCCGCATCGAAGCGACCAGATCAACAAGATGGCGACGATTCTGGTCGCCGCACTTCGCGGGGAAACGCCGTCGAACATCCTCATCTACGGCAAAACCGGGACCGGCAAGACCGCAAGCGCAAAATTCGTCAGCAAAGAACTCGAGAGCACGTCCCAGAAGTACAGCGTGCCCTGTGATGTCGAGTACATCAACTGCGAGGTAACCGACACCCAGTATCGAGTTCTCGCTCAGCTTGCGAACAAGTTCATCGAAAAGAACAAGGCTCGGATCGACGACCGGATCGAGTCACTCGATGCATTGCTCGATCGTATCGAGACGCACGAGAACGGTGAACAAACCTCTATTTCAAATCGAACTGATTCTTCTGAAGCAGCCCCGTCAAGTGGGGATACTGGGTCACGTCCAGGTGAAGGAACGGGGTACGACTCGACGAATGATCCGTCGACGGATCCGGTTGCCGGCTCGACCGCTACAGCGGACGATCACCAGCCCCAGTCCACCGCCCACCCCCTCGATAGTACCGGATTCGACTCGATCGACGCGGTCGAAACACGGATCGAATCCCTGGAAGCGGACAAGGAATCCTTCGAAGAGGTCCCGATGACTGGCTGGCCGACAGACCGCGTCTACAGCGTCTTTTTCGACGCCGTCGACTACGACGAACGGGTCGTCGTCATCATGCTAGACGAGATCGACAAACTCGTCGAGAAAAGCGGTGACGATACCCTGTATAACCTCTCGCGAATGAACTCCGAACTCGAGAACTCGCGCGTTTCGATCATCGGCATTTCGAACGACCTCAAGTTCACGGACTTTCTCGATCCGCGCGTCAAATCCTCGCTCGGCGAGGAAGAAATCGTCTTCCCGCCCTACGACGCAAACCAGCTGCGAGACATCCTCCAGCACCGCTCCGAGGTCGCGTTCAAGGACAATGCGCTCTCTTCGGACGTGATTCCACTGTGTGCCGCCTTCGCCGCACAGGAACACGGGGACGCCCGCCGCGCCCTCGACTTGCTCCGGACCGCCGGTGAACTCGCAGAGCGCGCCCAGGCGGAGACGGTCGTCGAAGAACACGTCCGCAAGGCCCAGGACAAGATCGAACTCGACCGCGTCGTCGAGGTCGTGCGCACGCTGCCGACACAGAGCAAACTCGTCCTCTTTGCGATCATCCTGCTCGAGAAAAACGGCGTTCACAGCATCAACACGGGCGAAGTGTTCAACATCTACAAGCGCCTCTGTGAGGAGATCGACGCCGACGTGCTCACCCAACGGCGGGTAACCGATCTCATCAGTGAACTCGACATGCTCGGGATCGTTAACGCCGTCGTCGTCTCGAAGGGTCGATACGGGCGGACGAAGGAGATCAGCCTCTCGGTGCCGATCGACGAGACGGAGGCCGTGTTGCTCTCGGATTCGCGCTTGAGCGATATCGACGACATTCAGCCGTTCGTTCAGGCGCGGTTCGAGAACTGACGTTCCTGCAGTGGGTCAGCAATTGGCACTTCTTGTGCGGTCGGAACTGTCGAAGCATAGATATCGCTGGACTCGCTTCGACAGCATATGGAACGACGAACGGTGCTTTCGATGGCCGGTGCAACCGGTGGGATGCTCGCGCTGAGCGGTTGTCTCTCGAATGGCGGACTGTTCGGATCGAACGATCGGATCAATAAGAACGGCGAGATCGCGATCACGGTCGACGGCGAATCGTTCGAGACGAAATCTCAGTTCCAGTCCGAAAACGTCGATAACGAGTCCGCTTCTTTTCACCTCCACGAATCGAACGGCCGCTGGTACATGGAGGGCAAGGAACCGGTGACGGTTGCGGAAGGGATCGACTTGCTTCCCTCCTTCGAGTTCGAAACGGTATCCGGATCGCCTGTCGTGACGATCGAAGGCACGGAATACGATGCGGGCGAGTCGGGGACGGAAATTTCGGTCAGACTCGACGGAGAGGAGATCGATCCGACAGAGCACGAACCTGTAGATGGGGAGGAAATCAGTGTCGAGATCACGACCGAGTCCGAGACCGAAACCGAGACCGAGACGGCGGACGACGATGCGGCAGATGAAACGAATGCGGCGGACGAGACTGGCGCTGCGAACGAAACGGAATCTACGTCGGACGGAGAGAACTGAAAAGTAAAGCGGATGGTCGACGTATCGTCGCCATAGAAGAACGGATCGAACCGCAGTCGGTAACGGGGCGTGTTGCCGTCGTTTTACGATCGATACCGACCCGCCACAGCGACGAGGCCGGCGCTTGCCCCGACTCCCGCGCCGGTCACCGCCTCGACGCTAGCGAGACCGAACGGTGCGACGCCGGGCACCGACGGCGCGAGCATACCGCCGAAGAAGCTATCGAAGAAAAGGCGGATGTGGCCGAGTAACGGAATCCGGTACATTGCTTTTCCGGTGACCCAGTCCGGGCGGACGACAGTCGTCCTGGCACCGCCCTTGTACTGGTCATACCCGCTGTTATCGTCGCCTTTTGTCACGAACCCGTCGTGTGGGGCCGGGCAGGTGCGAACCTGATTACAGGTCACATCGCCGACGATGTCCTCGTCCGCCTTCGTCTGGATCCAGTTTTCGTCCTCCTCGACCCAGAAGTGGGCGCGGTGGATCACCGGCGTCTGCCGTGAATCGCCGTTCGGGAGGAAGACGATGACGTCACCGGAGCCACCGAACTTGTCGTACCCGCTCTCCTGTGCGTTCTCGCGCGTGACTATCCCAGTCCCGTCGATGGGGTTGTCGCCGACGAACCGGTCGTCGTCGACGACGAACACGAGATCACCACGCTGCATATTCGGCTCCATACTCCCGCTCTCGACGGCGACCAGCGGCGGCCAGATACCGCTGACAGCAAACAGGAGCAATCCGACCGCCGCGACGATCGCAACGCTGCTCAATACGTCTCTGACGACGACGACACTGCCGTCGTCCGACCGCAGGAACCAGCGGATAAGTCCGTCGTCCTCGATCGTGACACCACTCCCATCACCGGCACCATCTCTGTCGGTGGTTCCCCCGTTCGATCCGGTTCGTGCGCCCGAGCGAGCGCTCGTGTGCCCGTCCTCGGTCTCGGTCTCCGTCTCAGTTTCAGTTTCAGTCTCGGTCGCTGAACTCGTCTCGGCCGAGTTCACCGCCGGACCTGTCGGTTGATCGCGGTCGTACTCGCGCTCGTCACCGCCGGTCGTGTGTGCGGGGGGGTCGGGAGTGTCAGAGCGGTCAGTTGGCCCACGATCGTCAGTATCGTCCCACGCGGAGCCATCACCACTGCGGTCACCACCATTGTCATCGGTACCACCCGAATCAGGGCCGCTCATCGTCCCTGGTTTTGCCGGGGTTCGCAATCAACTTTCTGCTCGTGGCTCCCGGACCGTCCGAACTCGAACGCGTCGCCGGGAACGATAACTGATCCGCTACCCTTTTCTCTCCGGTCACGAATACGAATCGTGTGCCACTCGAGGGGGCAGCCAGGATCGTCAGCGAACTCACGAGCCGCGGGTACAACGCCGAGCGAGAGGCCGTCACGAAGATCGCGTCGGCGGAGAATCCGCCCGCGGTGCTCGACCGCGTCGTCGATGAACTGCCGGCAGACGCACTCGTCGTTCGAACTGCCCATGTCGATACGGTCCTGACGGCCGCGGCGCGCCCCTCACCGGCGACCGATCCGGATCGTCCGTCCGAACCGCTCGACTCGAAACAAGGGGGCACTCGAAACGGAACATCACCCTCTGCTTCAACTGGAGTAGAGACAACCGATACACACGATTCTGCGGTCGGTTCTCCAGTCGAAACAGGGGGGTCTCACATCGAGCGCGAGGTCGACCTCTCGAAGCGGTCGCTCGAAATCGCCGGTGACATGACCGGCCAGAGCACGGGGACTGGCGCGTACGAGGATTTCGTGTCCGTCTTTCGGGATCGACTCGACCGACTCGGCGGCAAGCTCCGCGGCCGGGTCAATCACCGCCCCGCGACGGCCATCCAGAGCATGCCGGGCGGGAGCGAGGCCGGGATGGTCGGGCTGGTCAACGACATCCGCTCGACCGCGAGCGGCCACTGGCTGATCGAACTCGAAGACGCGACGGGGACCTTTCCATGGCTCGTGATGAAAGACCGCGAGTTCGCTGATCTGGTCGATCAGTTACTCTGTGATGAGGTGCTGGCGATGGAGGGAACGCTCTCGGACGATGCGGGGATCGCGTTCGTCGATTCGCTGTACTTCCCCGACGTGCCCCGCACGCACGAGCCGTCGACGGCCGATCGCCACGTCCAGGCGGCGTTGATCAGCGACGTCCACGTCGGCAGCCAGGAGTTCATGGCCGACGCCTGGAACGCCTTCGCCGACTGGCTGCATACGGAGCAGGCCCAGCACGTCGAGTACCTGTTACTTGCGGGCGACATGGTCGAAGGGGTCGGGGTCTATCCGGACCAGGACGACGAACTCGATATCGTCGACATCTACGAGCAGTACGAGGCATTCAACGAGCACCTCAAGCGGGTGCCCGGGGATCTGGATATCGTGATGATCCCGGGCAACCACGACGCGGTTCGGCTGGCGGAACCGCAGCCGGGCTTCGATGAGACGCTCCGTGACATCATGTCCGCACACGATCCGCAGATCGTGAGCAATCCGTCGATGGTGACGGTCGAGAGCGTCTCCGTCCTGATGTATCACGGCGTCTCGCTGGACGAAGTAATCGCCGAACTTCCGGAGGAGAAAGCGAGTTACGAGGACCCGCACAAGGCGATGTACCAGCTGCTCAAGAAACGCCACGTCGCGCCGCAGTTTGGGGGCCATACGAGGCTCGCCCCCGAGGAGAAAGATTACCTCGTCATGGACGAGGTACCCGACATCTTCCACACCGGTCACGTCCACAAACTCGGCTTCGGGAAGTATCACAACGTGCTCGCGATCAACTCGGGCTGCTGGCAGGCCCAGACCGAGTTCCAGAAGAGCGTCAACATCGATCCTGACTCCGGTTACGCGCCGATCGTCGACCTCGATACGCTCGACGTGACGGTTCAGAAGTTCAGCTGATCCGCTCGTTGCGTTCTTTGCGTCGCTTGCGTCCGTCTCGCCGTTCGCGCCGGTTCCGGTTTCCGTCGGGTGACGGCAGTGACCGTCGCATTCCCGGCATCAACCGCAGTTATGGCTCTTCTTCGACGACCAACTGCGTTCGGATGTATTCTGAGAGTTCGTCTCGCGCGGCACGAACCGGTTCGTCGTTTCCCGTCGTGACGCGTTGCATTTGTGCGCCGTTGATCGTCGCAACGACGAACGCGGCGGTTCGTTCCGGATCGACCGGCCGGAAGACGCCGCTCTCGATGCCGTCGCGGACGATGTCGGCGAGGTGCTCGCGGAAGAAGTCGTCCGTATCGGCGAACTGCGTACGGAAGGCGTCGTCGTACGGTGCCTGTCCGCGAAGGGCGGTGAGCGCGCCGAGGAAGTCAGTGTGGTTCGAGTCGAAACTTCCGAGGGAGTACTCGACGATCATCCGCAACTGCTCGCGGGCGTCGTCGAAGCCGTCGGTCGGCACGTCGGCCTTGAACCGCTCGAGGAGGAACTCGAGGAAGGCAACGAGCAACTCATCTTTGCCGTCGTAGTGCTGGTAGATGAGCGATTTGCTCTTCGGGAACTCGTCGCCGATGCGCTGGATCGTCAGGTCCGAATAGCCGTGTTTCTGGAGCGCATCGTAGGTCGCTTTCATCATTTCGGTGCGCGTCTCGTCGGGTGACGATTCGAACGGATCGGGTGCATCCATATGAATGAACATTCATTTACTAGCTATATAGCTTGCCACTTCCTCCGGCTACCCGTGCGCGAGACGAATCGCAATCGATACGACCCACATCGAACTGACGGGCGCTGGCGGGACGGCGGGCGGTCTGTCGTCCGCGGCTTCGCTCACGCGCAGAGTTCGCGGTACCCCTACGGTTCGAGTCGAAACCGTACTGTCGGCGAGCCGTCGAACTGCGGTCCTCGACCCTGTTTCTTGAAGCCGAGTTCTTCGGCGGCGGTCTCGATCGAGTTCGTCTCGGGGGCGACGAGTACTTCGACGGCCATCGACTCGCCCTCGGCGAATCGGACCGGTTCCGCGAGGAGGCGTTTGCAGGCGTCGCTCGTCCCGTCGAGTTGCGTGACGTGGACGGTGTCCTCGCGCGCGTCGAAGCTAATGAATCCGAGCAGGTCCTCGGGATCGGAGCCGCTGTACTGTGACTCTGAACTCGAGATGTCGGCGTTCGGGTCGCGGCTGCTGTCTTCTGCGACGCGGACAGTGCGGTCGTGGACGAGATTCTGCATCACGTCTGTCGGGGAGTCGGCGATTGCCGCCAGCGCGTCCGCGTCGGCTTCGAGTGCATCCCGTACGTTCATCAGTGTGTGGTAATGGCATGCACAAATATAAATCCAAGCCGCGGCGCGGTCCGGTATTAGAACGATCGAAAAGGGAGGTTTTCGGCGACCACAGGGCGATAGAACACCGGAAAAATACGTGAAAGGGGACACAGTTATCTGCCCGCTCTGGTAACGGGGGGAGTATGAGCCACGCCACCAGTATTCGCTCGCGGCCGCGTGTCGAGAACGAGGATGAGGTGTCGGTATGCGCGTTGTAGCCAAGTTCGGCGGGACGAGTTTGGGAAGCGGCGATCGGATCAACCGCGCCGCAGACTCCGTCGCCGCCGCCGTCGAGGACGGTCACGAAATCGCCGTCGTCGCGAGCGCGATGGGATCGACGACCGACGAATTGCTAGACGAGATCTCCTTCGAGACCGACGAGGCAGACCGCGCCCAGATTGTCAGTATGGGCGAGCGGACCTCCGTTCGCATGCTCAAGGCCGCGCTCTCGGCCCGCGACATTGACTCCAAATTCTTAGAGCCCGGCAGTGACGGCTGGCCGGTCGTCACGGACGAGTACGGCGAGGTGGACGTTCCGGAGACCCGTCGGCGCGCGCGGACCGTTGCCGAGGGGATGGACGGGACAGTCCCGGTCATCACCGGCTTCCTTGCCGAGGGACCCGACGGATCGATTACGACGCTCGGCCGCGGCGGTAGTGACACCACCGCGGTCATGATGGGCAAGTACATGGACGCCGACGAGGTCGTCATCGTCACCGACGTTGAGGGCGTCATGACCGGCGATCCGCGGGTCGTCGAAGGCGCGCGAAACGTCGGCGAAATCTCCGTCGACGAACTGCGAAACCTCTCGTTCCGCGGGGCCGAAGTCGTCGCCCCCTCCGCGCTGTCGTACAAGGAAGGCGGCCTCGACGTTCGCGTCGTCCACTACCAACACGGCGATCTCCTCTCGGGCGGCACGAGCATCCAAGGCGAGTTCGAAAATCTCGTCGACCTGCGCGAGCGCCCCCTCGCCTGTCTGACTGTCGCCGGCCGCGCGATCCGCAACGAGCCGGGTATCTTCCATCACCTCTCGGCGGCTCTCAGCGAGAGCGATGTTAACATCGACGCCGTCGCCAGCGGCATGGACACCGTCACGTTCTATATCGACGAGTCGGAGGCCGAACGCGCCGAGAACATCCTCCACCGCGAGGTCATCGCCCGGGACGAACTCTCGAGCGTGACCGTCGACTCGCCTGTCGCCGTCGTCCGCGTGACCGGCGGCGAACTGCCAAATCAGCCGGGGATCATCAGCGAAATCGTCACCCCGCTGGCCGAGGAACGGATCTTCCTGCAGGACGTTATTACGAGCGCGACCAGCGTCGCTCTCTTCGTCGACTGGGACGACCGCGAGAAGACCCTCGAGCTGACGCAGGACCTCTTCTAACGCGCTTCGGTCCTTCGGTCAACCTGCCCTCACGTTCTCCCTACAGTTCAGTCCGCTCTTTACCGTTCAGCTATCCATCCCCCCCCGCAGCCGCGCCGAACCCGATCTGCGAACCCGTGCACCACTGTCCTGACCTGTACCCTGGTTGCCGTCTCGCACCGTCGGCATCCAGGTCCCGTCAATCGATTTGATCACAATCGCGGCCGTGATATGGAGATAGTTATGGTCGCATATAAATCGAAGATGGTCGAACGGATTCGACTTCCTGCACGAGACCAGCGCGAACGCAATCTCGAAGCCGCCGGCTACAATCTCTTCAATCTCTCTTCCGAGGATGTCTTCGTCGATCTGCTCACCGACAGCGGTACCGGTGCCATGAGCGACGCCCAATGGGCCGCGCTGATCCGCGGCGACGAATCCTACGCCGGCTCCCGGAGCTTCGCCGAACTCGAGGACGCGGTCAGAGACGTGATGGGCTTTTCCCACGTTGTGCCGACCCACCAGGGCCGAGGCGCGGAGAACGTCCTCTACGGAACGCTCCTCTCGGACGGCGACGTTGCACTCAACAACACCCACTTCGACACGACCCGCGCGCACGTCTCGAATCAGGGCGCTGACCCGGTTGATTGTCCCGTTGCGGTCGCTCACGATCCGGACTCCGAAGAACCGTTCAAGGGCAATTTCTCGCTCGAGCGTGCCCGCGCAGTCGTCGACGAGGTCGGTGCCAATCAGATCCCCCTCGTTATCCAGACCATCACGAACAACTCCGCTGCGGGCCAGGCCGTCAGCGTCGAAAACACCCGCCGAGTTCGCGAGTTCGCGAACGAAATCGACGCGACGTTCGTCATCGACGCCTGCCGGTTCGCGGAGAACGCCTACTTCGTCCGCCAGCGCGAGGACGAGTTCAGCGAGGCGACCATCGCGGATATCGCCCGCGAGCAACTCGGCTACGCCGACGCGCTCGTGATGAGCGGGAAGAAAGACGGCCTGGTGAACGCCGGCGGCTTCGTCGCGACGGACGACGACGCGCTGTTCGACCGCTGTAAGCAGCGTGCGATCCTCTACGAGGGCTTTCCGACGTACGGCGGCATGGCCGGCCGGGACGTCGCCGCCATGGCCGTCGGTCTCCGCGAGGCCGTCGATGAGGCCTATCTCGAGGACCGAATCGAGCAGGTCCGCGAGTTCGGCGCGCGACTCGCGGCGGCCGGCCTCCCGGTGTACACGCCGACCAGCGGGCACGCCGTCTACCTCGATGCCGGCGCTCTGTTCCCGCATCTCGATCCCGAGGAATTCCCCGGCCAGGCGCTCGTCTGTGAACTCTACCGGGAGGGCGGCGTTCGCGGCGTCGAACTCGGCAGTTTCGCGTTCCCGGACACCGACCGCCCCGAACTGGTTCGCCTCGCCGTCCCGCGTCGAACCTACCACCGCGAGCACTTCGAGCACGTCGTCGATACTGCCGAAACCGTCCTCGAGAAGCGCGAGACGGTTTCCGGACTCGAACTCGCGAGCGATCCCGCGATGCCCGAGATCAGACACTTCACGGCTGAACTCGAGCCGCGCTCGTCGTAGGGACGCCGTTTCCACACGGCGTACATTCGCCTGCGGGTCGTCGCGATGTCGAGTCTCGAGTCACACATATCGAGAAGAGTCTCCGCAAGATCGAGATCGCTATCTATTCGGCAGGAGCCCCCGCGCTCGGTCGCGGACGGTCGGCTCCGGCTCCGACTTGGAGCGTCGGAGCCCGCGTTTCGCAGCCGTTCGAACCGCCTCTTTCGCCGCCGCTGATTCCGCAGCGTCGAGCGCCCAGTCGGGAACCTGCGACTCGATTTCCGATCGTTTCTCCGCTTTCATCTGACTGTATTTCCGGAGTGCGAGACCGATACCGATGAACAGGCCGGCATCGGTGAGTTCCTGTCGAAATCGATTCCTGTCGTCACGGACCGCGATCGCCTTGACCAGTGAGATCGCGCCGATCACGAGGTAGAGCTTCGATGTCCGTGACGGATCGCCGCTGAGTATCCGTTGTGCGATAGCCATGCGCAACGTCGTACCACACTCGTCGTCATAAAACTGCACCGAGTTCTCACTCGATCGAGAGGTCACTCCGGTAATTCGTATTCGTCTGCCACAGCTGCAAGCCAGCCGTCGAGTTCACCGCGCAGGTCGTCGTACCCGAGCGTTACCGTTTCCGGCGGTTCCTGTGCATACCTGGGGAACCGATCGTCGAGCTCGACGAATTCGGGTTCGACGGCCGGGAACTGGACGTTTCGGGTCGCGAGTTCGGCCTGGGCTGCCGACGAGAGCAGGAGATCGACGAACTCGTAGGCGAGGTCGGTTCGCGCGGCGTCCGCGAAGAGGGCGACGCCTTCGGTCTGTCGGTAGCCCGCCCCGTTCAGCGGGGTAATCCGATGGCGTCGCAGGTCCCTGTCGGCGGCGCTGGCAGCGACACGGTCGGTCGAGTAGGAGACGACCAGCGGCCGGTCGCCATCGAGATAGCTGTCCCTGTAGGCGTCGGTCCAGTCCTCACAGAGCCGAACCCCGTTGTCAAGCAGGTCCTGCCAGTACGCCGTGAAGTCGGACCCGAACTCGGCGACGGTCCACAGCAGAAAGGCCCGACCCGGATCGGACGTTCGCGGATCCTGGGCCAACAGCGCGTTCCGGAACCGGCCCGCGAGCAGGTCGTCGAACGTCTCCGGCGGCCGTTCGAGTTCGGTACTGTCGGAGACGAGCGCGATGTAACCGGTGTCGATCGGGAGCGCTCTGTCGCGCGGCTCCTCGAACTCGAGGGTGGCCCGCACGCGATCCGCGTGTTCGAGTCGGCTGCGATCGAGGGACGCGAACAGCCGCGTTTCGTCGTCGAGTGCAGCATCGACCAGCGCGAGTTCGGCGGCGGTGAGCCCGAGGACCACGTCGGCGTCGATATCGGCACCGAGTTGGGCTCGTCGGATGTACTGGTCGAGCCCCGATTCTGGAACGAGCCACTCGACTTCCTCGCTGAACTCGTCCGCGACGGTTTCTCGAAGCCATTCCCCGGCGGGTGTCGGGCCTGTTGCCATCGAGGAGTAGGTGACGACTCGGAGCGGTCCCTCGTCCATGGCTGGGTCGTCGGTTTCGCCGTTGCGGGTGAGACAGCCGGCGAGTCCGGCGAGGCCGGCAACTGCCCCGCCGCCGACGCCGCGGACGAAGACCCGTCGGTTCATCAGTGTCCCCCTATGACGGGTGGGGTTAAGGACCTGTCCCGATTCGGAACGGTCCCGCTCGGCGGTATCGACCCTTTTGACCACCGACACTTTTCTCGTTGCCCGTCGTCCGTACGGTATGGTTAGTGGTCGAACCGTCATCCACGCGTTCATCGGTGCCGTTGCCGCCATGACCCTCTTGTTTGTTCCCGTCTCGACCGTACTCGGGGGTGCGATCGCCGGATTTCTCGAGGGGCCGGACACTCGAGACGGGGCGATCGCCGGCGCGCTCGCAGGTGCCATTACGTTCGTTCCGTTCGCCGGGATCGTCCTCTTCGTCCTGGGATTCATCGGACTCGGAATCGGCGCTGCCGTTCCGGCCGAAGGCTTCGCGATCGTGTTTTTCGCTTTCGCGATGATCTCGATGGTCGTCCTGCTCTATACCGTCGGCTTCTCGTTACTCGGCGGGATGCTCGGCTCGTACCTCGCACGCGAATATCCCGAGAAACGAGCGCGCACGCACCGGACGATCGGCACGGACCGCCGTGATCGCCGACGCCACGATCGTCATTCGCGCCGCTCGGGGGACACTCGCACCCGTTCTGACTCACGGCACGCAGCCGATTCCTCGCTATCCCGTCCCGACGATGCCGACGGCGGCGAGTTCACCCGCGCCCGACCCCGGTCGCAGTCTCGATCTGATGACCCGCATGAGCAGCGTCCGGACGCGGAGCGAACGCGAACTCGTGACCGGACAGAATCGGACGTTCGCTGGCACGAATCCCGTGATGAGGAATCCGAATCCGGACCTGAACCGGAGTCCGACTCGCGCTCCGACAGTGACGAAACCCGTAATCCTGAACTCGAGTGACCGCTCGATGGCGGCTCACTCGTAGCGAAGCGCGTCGATCGGATCGGTTCGCGCCGCCCGCCAGGCCGGATAGAGCCCCGAGAGAACGCCGACGAGGATGCCGACGGCGATCGCGAGGGCGACGTAGCCGTATGGATAGACCAGCGGAATATCGATGTACCAGGTTCCGGCATAGCCGACGAGGAGTCCGAGGGCGGTTCCGAGTATCGCGCCGATGACGCCGAGCACGACGGCTTCCATCAGGAACAGCCCCAGTACGTCTCGGTTCTGTGCGCCGACGGCTTTCATGATCCCGATTTCGCGCGTTCGTTCGGTGACGCTGACCAGCATGATATTCGCGATGCCGATCGATCCGACGACGAGCGAGATGGCGGCGATGCCGACGATGAAACTCTGGAGCAAGTCGAGGATGTCCTGTAATTGCTGCAGTAACTCGGTACTCGTTTGCATTGTCACCGCGAGTTCGTCGCCGAGCAGTTCGCTCGCATCGGAATCGTCGCTCTCGAGGTACCCGAGTGCGCTCTCGCGGGCGCGGTCGACGTCAGCGTCGTCGGCCGATTCGGCCTGGACGACGATCGCGAGGAAGAGCGCGTCCTCGCCGGCGCTGGTGCCGCCTCCGGCGCTCGAACCGTTCTCCGATGCGTTCTCACCCCCGAGCCCTGCAGTCACGCTCTCGACCTCCTCGGTGTAGTACGGATCGGTCGGCACGTAGACTCGCGGCGACGGTTCGAACCCCTCGAACGGGCTCAACCCCTCGGAGGTGTCGGTGATACCGACGACGGTGACGGTCGTCTGCTGGCCGCCCTGTAACGCGATCGTCAACTCGTCGCCGACGGAGACGTTCTCCTCGAATTGGCCCGCGACGGCGGGGTTGATCACCGCTTCGCGCTCGCCCATCTCGAACTGTCGCCCCTCCTCCAGTGTGTCCGGTCTAATGTATGGCGGCCCGGCGGCCACGAGCGCGTCGCTCTGGGGCGTGAGTTCACCCTCGTACACCAGCGCCTGCGTCGAGATCGGCATGTAACCGTAGGCGGCGTCGACGCCGTCGCGCTCGCTGACCGCGTCGAGGTCGTCCTGACTGAACACCGGTTGGGCCCCGGCAAGCGGCCCACCCTCGGTGTCGGGATCGGCGGCCCAGCCGTAGAGGTTCCGCTGATCGTCCGGGCTGATATCGCCGACGAGTCCGGCCTGCAGGCTCGCCCCNCCCTCGGTGTCGGGATCGGCGGCCCAGCCGTAGAGGTTCCGCTGATCGTCCGGGCTGATATCGCCGACGAGTCCGGCCTGCAGGCTCGCCCCGAGCGTGACGAACGCGATGACCGCCGCGATCCCGATGACGATTCCGAGCGTCGTCAGCGCCGACCGGAGCCGGTGACTGCGAATCGCCCGCCAGGCGAGCCGACCGAACTCGAGCGGGCGCATTAGCGATCGGCTCCGGACGCCGCTCCCGTTCCGTCGACGCCGTCTCGTCGGCTCTGGGCTACGTCCGAATCGCGGCCGGCAGCCTCGAGTTCTTCGACGCGTTCGATCCGTCCGTCTAACAGGTGGACGATCCGCTCGGCGCGCTCGGCGACGTGGCGCTCGTGGGTGACGACGAGCATCGTCGTTCCCGCGTCGTAGAACTCGTCGAAGAGGTCGAGCACGTCGGCTTCCGTGTCGGTATCCAGGTTTCCGGAGGGTTCGTCAGCTAGGACGATCGTGGGGTCGTTCACCAGCGCGCGGGCGAGGGCGACGCGCTGGCGCTGGCCGCCGGAGAGTTCGTTCGGCATGTGGTCGGTTCGGTCGCCGAGTCCCACGCGCTCCAGCAACTCGCGCGCGCGATCGCGGCGTGTGCTACGGCCGACATCCTGGAAGAGTTGGGGGAGCGCGACGTTTTCGAGGGCGGACAGGCGCGGCATCAGGTTGAACGTCTGGAAGACGAAGCCGACGGTGGTGCCGCGGAGGGTCGTTCGCTCGCGGTCGTCGAGCGTCGTCACGTCCTCGCCGCCGACGACGACGGTGCCGTCGGTCGGCGTGTCGAGACAGCCGACGAGGTTCATCAGGGTCGATTTCCCGGAGCCGCTCGGTCCCATGATCGCGGTGTAGGTGCCCCGCGGAATCTCGAGTGTGACGCCGTCGAGTGCGTGAACCGGTTCGCCCAGCTGGTAGGTCTTTCGGACGTTCTGAAGGCTGACTGCGGTCCCCGTCGCCATGGGCGTTCGACGACAGGCGAAATAAAAAAGCTTCGCCGCTCTGTGGCGTTCGTCTCTGACTGCGACCGGAAAGACCGATCGATAGCAACAAAACGTTGATAGTCAGTCTTGACAGAATGCGAACGAATGAGCGAGCGCCGCCCCGAGGACCCTCCCGCGACCGATTCGGATACCTCGAGCGTCAGTATCGAGGACGACGGTCTGCTCCGCTGGTTGCTGCGGTCGGAGGAGGGCACCGTTGTCGTCGTCCGGGATGTCGCGAGTACCGTTGCAATCGTCGCACTAATCGGACTGGTGCTGTTCGCCGCGAGCGGCGTCTGGCCGCCGCTGGTCGCCGTCGAGAGCGGGAGTATGGAACCCAACATGCACACCGGGGATCTCGTTTTCGTCGTCGACGACGACCGATTCGTCGGCGAAAACGCTGTCGATGGAACCGGCGTTGTCACACTTGAAGACGGGCAAAACGGCGGCGATAAGCACTTCGGTCGGCCCGGCGACGTCATTGTCTTCGCCCCCGACGGCGACGCGAGCAAGACGCCGGTGATCCACCGCGCTCGCTTCTGGGTCGAGGAAGGGGAAAACTGGGTCGAGACGAAAGCCGACGCGGACGCGCTCGACGGAAGAACGTGCGCTGACCTGTCTTCTTGCCCCGCTCCCCACGACGGGTTTGTCACGAAGGGCGACGCGAACGACCTGTACGATCAGGTCGACGGGCGGTACGCCGAGACGACCGTCGTCAAACCGGATTGGGTCTCCAGCAAGGCCGGGTTTCGGATTCCCTGGCTCGGCCGCGTTCGACTCGCGTTCGATTCCCTGTTTGCCGTCGTGACCCCGCAGCCGCTCTCCGGACCGCTCTCGTCGCCGATACTGTGGCCGTAACGATCGCAGGCCACAGCCACAACTACGGCCACAGTTGCTCACGCCGGCTGCTCGACACGAGATGTACAACGTTTTTCCCCTCGCCGCCCGCCTGAGAAACCAGAGCATGAAGACGGAGGGCGGCAGCGAGACGGCGAAACGAAACGCGGGCGAACGCGCGGCCGAGGAGGTGACGGACGGCTCCGTCGTCGGTCTTGGCACCGGCTCGACGGCCGCCTACGCCATCGAAGCCATCGGCCGGGCCGTCGACGACGGTCTTGACGTGCGCGGTATTCCCACCTCGTTTCAGTCCCGGCAACTGGCACTCGAGGTCGGCATCCCGCTGACCAGCCTCGACGCCGTCGACGGCGTCGACCTCGCGATCGACGGGGCCGATCAGGTCCGTGATGACCCCTCTCCGAACGCGGAGACGGACGCGAACGCAACCGCCGCCAACAGCAACGGTGGCGGCACGCTCATCAAGGGCGGCGGCGGCGCACACGCCCGCGAGAAGCTCGTCGCCGCCGCCGCCGACCGATACCTCGTCGTCGCCGACCCCTCGAAACTCATCCCCGAACTCGATCGATCCGTTCCAGTCGAAATCCTCCCCGCCGCTCACACGACCGTCGCCGAGCGCGTCCGTGAACTCGGCGGCGAGCCGACGCTTCGCGACGCCGAACACAAGGACGGCCCGGTCGTCACCGACAACGGCAACCTGGTACTCGATGTCGCCTTCGGTCCGATCGACTCGCCGGCCGAACTCGCGACGACGCTCGCTTCGATCCCCGGTGTCGTCGAACACGGACTGTTCATCGGGCTAGCCGACGCGACCTACGTTGGCACTGACGACGGTGTCGAGAAGCGGACCTACTGAACGCGCCTTAGTCGTCTCCGGACGCGTTCTCTTCCGGCGTTGGCGTCGCCACTCGTCTCGCACCCAGCGCAGCGAGGAGATAGCACGCCCCCAGCACCCGAGTCAGGGGAACGACCCACGAGTTCACCTCGAGTTCGGCGGCGTTCTCGTAGGAACTCGCGAGCCCGAACTCGAGGGCTGATCGCGGGAACAGGGCCATCGCCGTACCGAGCGCGGCGGCCAGCGGGCGAGCGATTGCCGGCGGGCCGTCCGTCCGCGCGGCAAGCCAGACGAAGAGGACCCCTTCGAGTCGAGCGATCGGTACTGTCCACCGTCGAAGCCGACCTGTCTCGGGATTCTTGAACGCGAGCCGTTCGGCCGGCTCGATGATCCGGTTTGGTGCGATGGTTTCGAGCAGTCCGACGACGATCACGAGCGCTCGCGTGCGATGCATGCGTCTCACGTCGACGAGCGGTCTCAAAAAGATCACCCGTGAAGGGTGACCGGGTGAACTCGAAACGGGGTGTCTGTGTCTGTATCTACGCCCCTTCGTCGTCTTCCGGTGGCGAATCACCGTTCACGGGGCGCGCGAGGGCGACGACGAGCAGGTAGAGTATTCCGAGCAGCCGCGCCGCGGGGACCACCCACGATTTCACCTCGAGTTCGGCCGTATTTTCGTAGACCAGCGACTGACTGAGTTCGATGATCGGGCGCGGGAGCACGACGAGGATCGTGCCGGCAAGGCCCAGTAGTGCGGTGCTGACGGTTGAGCCGTCCCGTCCGCGGAGAAGTGCCCAGACGAAGAGCAGCCCTTCGAGTCTGGCACCCCAAAGCGCCTGCGGACGGCGTTCGGTTGCGGAGGGATTCTCGAGACCGATCCGTTCGCACGCCTCGATGACCGGTTGTGGCTTGGCGAGTTCGGCGAGTCCGAAGCCGAGTAAGAGCTTGCGAAGCATGCTCGAGGGCATACACCGACGAACCCCAAAAGCGCGTCTCCGGCCGTTGCTCGGTACCGGACCTCGCGGCTCGCGAGGCGTGCGCTCGAATGGACACCTTTTCAATACCGTCCTCCCACCTTCCGGTGGAGACGATTCGATGCCCGAGACATCCGACAGGAAAGACGATCACATCCGTATCATCGAGGAGGAAGACGTCGAGACAGCCGGGACGGGATTCGCCGATGTCGACCTCGTCCACGAAGCACTGCCGGAGATCCACCGCGACGAAATCAACACGACGACGACGCTGTTCGGGCACGAGTTAGCGGCCCCGATCGTCATCGAGAGCATGACCGGCGGCCACGCGAACACGACGAAGCTCAACCGGGCGCTCGCCGAAGCGGCCCAGGAGACGAACGTCGCCATGGGCGTCGGCAGCCAGCGCGCCGGGCTCGAACTCGACGACGAGGGCGTCCTCGAATCCTACACCGTCGTTCGCGAGGTCGCCCCCGACGCCCTCCTGTACGGCAACGTCGGGGCAGCACAGCTTCTCGAGTACGACGTCGCCGACGTCGAGGCCGCCGTCGAGATGATCGACGCCGACGCGATGGCCGTCCACCTGAACTTCCTTCAGGAGGCCGTCCAGCCGGAAGGCGACGTCGACGCACGCGGCTGTCTCGCCGAAATCGAACGCGTCGCGAGCGAACTCTCGGTGCCGGTCGTCGTCAAGGAGACGGGCAACGGCATCTCGCGGGCGACTGCGACACGGCTCACCGACGCCGGCGTCGATGCCATCGACGTCGCCGGACAGGGCGGGACGACCTGGTCGGGCATCGAATCCTACCGTGCGGCTGCAGTCGGTGCCTCCCGCCAGGAACAGGTCGGCCAACTCTTTCGCGCGTGGGGCGTCCCGACCGCGGTCAGCACGATCGAGTCCGCGACAGCCCACGACTGCGTGATCGCAAGCGGCGGCGTTCGTTCCGGACTTGACATCGCCAAGGCGATCGCCCTCGGCGCTCGCGCCGGCGGCCTCGCAAAACCCTTCCTCGGGCCGGCGGGACAGGGCACCGACGCCGTCGTCGATCTGATCGAGACGCTCACACTCGAACTGACGACGGCCATGTTCGTCACCGGCTCGGCGTCGATCGCTGAACTCCGGGAGACCGACTACGTCGTCTGCGGCCGGACGAAGGAGTACCTCGACGAACGGTCCCGGTAACGCGGCTGCTGTCTCTCCTGTTTCGGTTCGCGAACGCTGCTACTGTTCCGGTTATTGCTACTGCTACGGTCGCTCTTCTTTCCGTTAACCGCCTCTGTTCAACTCGGAGCTATCGCTTGTCGACGTAGCGCTCGAAAAAAATTGTTTCGACGGTACCCTTACAGGTCGCGCGGCTGGACCGTCTTCCGGTCGTTGGCCTCTGCACGTCGGGCAGCGTCGGCGAGCAGTTCGTCGACTTCCTCGTCGAGTGCGTCGTAGAAGTCGGAGGCGACGTTCTTGTCATCGAGCGCTTCCTTCACAGCAGCTTTGACGATAAGGTCTGCCATACGATGTAGCGGTTCCTCCTTCCATATTATAAATGCTTTGGTTGTTCACGGAAATACCGGGGCTGGAGCGGTTGCGACGGCCGTTTCGACACCCGGACCCACCGGAAAGTATATGACTTATGAATCCACGAACTGGGATTCGCCCCGCTCGAGTTCACCATTCCCGCTCGCGCGCGCCGTTGGGCGCTCTCGCGCGCACTTTCGAAATCCCATCTCACAGGTCGACGGATTCGAGTGGCGTGACGACCCAGTAGCGATATGCGAGAACTTCTCGAAGCCGTCGCAGACGGCTCGATGTCGCCGGCAGCTGCGGAAGCCGAACTCAACGGCTACGTGACCAGCGAAGCGGGGCGTTTCGATGCGGCGCGCCAGCAACGGCGAGGGATCCCCGAAGCGATCTTTGCCGAGGGCAAATCCGCGGCGCAGGTCGTCGCACTCGCCGAAACCGCGCTCGAGACGACCGGACGAGCGCTGCTTACCCGCGTCGATGACGAGCAGGCGACGGCGCTTCGGACGGCGCTTGCCGATAGCAACCCCGAGGCGGCCATCGAGCGCCGGCATTCGACCGTCCGCGTGCTCGCCCCGACGTACGACCCACCTGAACTCGATGCGACCGTCGGAATCGTCACCGGCGGGACGGTCGACGAACCGGTGGCTGACGAGGCAGAAGTCGTCTGTTTGGACGCGGGCGCGACGGTCGATAGAGTCGACGATATCGGCGTGGCGTCGCTCGCTCGGACGCTCGATCAGGTCGATCGCTTCCGTGGGGCTGACGTGCTGATCGTCGCTGCCGGACGCGAGGGGGCGCTCCCGACTGTCGTTGCCGGACTCGTCGATACGCCGGTGATCGCCGTTCCGGTCGATAGCGGGTACGGCTACGGCGGTAATGGAGATGCGGCTCTCGCCGGCATGCTCCAGTCCTGTACGGTTCTGTCCGTCGTCAACATCGACGCTGGATTCGTCGCTGGTGCCCAGGCGGTTTTGATTTCGCGCGCGATTGATCGTGCTCGAAGCTAATATTGTTTTCGAGTAAGAAAATCTTTCTCGACTGCTCCAAACTCTCGGACTTGATCTAGGAAGGATTTTTATCTACTCTCCGAATAGTACTACCTACCGGCGTTCGCCGGTGTGACCAATGCCCACGTGTGATCACTGCGATGCGCACGTTTCCGAACGGTTCGCTCGCGTGTTCGCTGACGAGCACGGAGAGATCCTCGCGTGCACTAGCTGTTCAGCCAACGCGGGAATCGCTGAAGCCGCGCGCGAACGTGCGAATCGACCCTCCCACGACTGACGCGATTCGCCGAGAACCGCCCGTCCCGACCGACGAGTTCGTCCTCGGACGAGTTCGAGTTCGAGTTCCTTTTTGGATCTCCCGCCGTACGGTCGATCGATGTCGGAGCGCGATTCCCGGCGTGACTCTGCAGTCGGACCCGATTCTCGTCCAGCCAGTGGCAGTCACATCGTCTACGTCCTCGAATGCGCGGACAACTCGCTGTACACCGGCTACACGACGGACCTCGAACGGCGCATCGGCGAACACAACGCGGGCGACGGCGCGAAGTATACCCGCGGCCGCACGCCCGTCGAACTACGCCACCACGAGCGGTACGAAACGCGTTCTGCGGCTCTGTCTCGCGAGTACGAAATCAAGCAACTTTCGCGCGCACAGAAAGAACGACTCGTTGGACTCGACGACGAGTGATTCAGCCGTCCGCCTCCGTACGCGGGGAACTCACGTCCGGGTCGATGAACGCGTACTCGACGAGCATTCGGCCGAGTTTCTCGACGCGTTCCTGTAACGCCTCCTCATCGAATACCCGTCCGTCGATCGCATCGGGTCCCGTGTCGTCGACGAACCGACTCGACGCGTTGCGGATGCCGACCTGATGTGGCAGTGACCAGCCGTGCACCCCTCGAACGGTGATTCGGAGGTGATCGAGCGTCGAGCCGTAACTCCCGCCGCCGGCGGTCGCGAGCAGCCCGACGGTCGTGTCCTCGTACTCGTCCCAGCCGCAGTAGTCGTGAAAGTTCTTCAACGCTCCCGAGTACGAGCCGTGGTACACCGGCGTTCCGAGTGCAACGGCATCTGCTTCCCGCATGAGCGCGGTGGCCTCGCGACTATCGCCCTGGTCGCCGATATCGGGATCGTACAGCGGGAGATCGACCTCACGAAGATCGAGGAGCGTCGTCTCGGCACCCGCCTCGGCGGCGGCTCTAAGGACGTACTGGAGTGCGGTTCGAGTATAGCTTCTCTCGCGGAGGCTGCCGCTGACCGCGAGAACTGACGGTGTGGGGCGGCTCATGAGTCCGTCTTGGAGCGGCATCCGGAAAATATCGTTGTTACTCGTCGGTTTTGCCCATTGCTCGTCTCACGGCTCGCGATCTCTCGGGGAAGCCAGCAGCGTCGCTTTTTTCGCACCCGGCGGTGAGAAACGCGTATGGACACGGACGCCATCACCTTCGGCACCGACGGCTGGCGGGCGACGCTCGAGGAGTTCACGACGCCGCGCGTCCGAACCGTCGGCCAGGCGGTTGCGACGTATCTCACCGACGAGGGACGGACCGCCCCCGTCGTGATCGGCTACGACGCCCGCGAGACCTCTCGCGGCTTCGCGGAAGAACTCTCGCGGGTCCTCTGTGCGAACGGATTCGACGTCCTCTTGCCCGAGCGGGACCGGCCGACGCCGCTCGTCGCACACGCGATCGTCGAACGCGACCTTGCGGGCGGGTTCGCCGTCACGGCGTCGCACAACCCGCCGGAGTACAACGGCGTGAAGTTCATCCCACATACCGGCGCACCGGCGCTACCCGCCGTCACGGACGCGATCGCGGATCGACTCGCGGAACCCCGCTCGCTGCCGGAACGCGATCACGGTACCGTCCGCGAGGTCGACCTCGCAACACCCCACGCCGATGCCGCGTTCGAACTCGTCTCGTCGATCACCCGCGGCGACAGCAACGGCGACGGCGAGAACGAAGACCAGGACGAGGACGACCTCGATCTTTCCGATACCGATCTGACCGTCGCTTACGACGCCATGCACGGCAGCGGCCGCGGGACGACGGACGCCGCGCTCGAACGGGCCGGTCTCACCGTCGACCGCCTGCGCTGCGAGCGCGATCCCACCTTCGGCGGCAGCGCACCTGAACCGGCCGCCGAGAACCTCACCGAACTGATCGAACTCGTCACCGATCCCGACAGCGCTCCCGAACTCGGCCTGGCGAACGACGGCGACGCGGACCGGCTCGCCGTCGTCACACCGGACCGGGGCTACCTCGACGAAAACCTCTTTTTCGCCGCGCTGTACGACTACCTGCTCGAATCCGACGCGGGCTCGGCCGTCCGCTCGGTTTCGACGACGTACCTGATCGACCGCGTTGCCGAGGCCCACGGGGAGACGGTCCACGAGGTCCCCGTCGGCTTCAAGTGGGTCGCCCAGGCGATGGCCGACCACGACGCCCTCGTCGGCGGCGAGGAATCGGGCGGCTTCACCGTCCGCGGCCACGTCCGCGAGAAGGACGGCGTCCTCATGGCCCTGCTCGCAGCCGCGATGCACGCCGCCGAGCCGATCGACGACCGAGTCGACCGACTGCTCGCCGAACACGGCACCGTCGTCCAGGACAAGACCAGCGTCGCCTGCCCCGACGACGAGAAAGCGCGCGTGCTCTCCGACCTCGAAACCGAGATTCCGGACACCGTCGCCGAAACACCCGTCGCGGACGTCAACACCGCAGACGGGTTCAAACTCCTGCTCGAAGACGGCTCCTGGCTGCTCGTCCGTCCGAGCGGCACGGAGCCCGTGCTGCGAGTCTACGCCGAGGCCGAAACTGATGACCGAGTTCAGACCCTGCTCGTGGCCGGCACGGAACTCGTCGAGCCGCTCGTCTAACGCCCCGCAGTCGGTGAACCGATCGATCGATACGCCGGCTGGTTGCGAGTTCCGGGCCTGCACTTACCGGCTTCCTTACCGATAGCATACGCATATGCCCCATCAAAACGAGGACGCGGCCTACACCGAACTCACACCCGACACCTGGCACCAGAACGACGAGGGCAACTACTACATCGACTGTCCGGAATGCGGCTCGGCGGCCACGCTGATGAACGTCGTCCAACACGGCCGCTGTAACGGCTACCTCGACCAACGGGAAGGCGAAACTGAACTCGACGAAGAAGACATGGGCTGTACGGCGAAGCTCTGGTTCGAACTGGGGTACGTTTCCGATCCAGATTCCGATTCCGACCCCACCGCCGACGCCCTAACTGATGAGCCGACATCCGAATCCGGCGCGGAATCCGACGACGGCGTCCCGGCCGAGGGTGAACCCGCAGGCACCGACGGAACCGTCGACAACGAGTAACGGCCATTCGACCGCTTTGATTCCGTAGTGGTGGTCTCCTATCGTTGCTTCGCCGTCGCAATCGACCGCTATTACCCCTCTCCCGTCGTCTCTCAGTCGTCGATGCGCCGTGCAGGAACCCCCGCAACCGTCACACCGGGCGCAACGTCGTCGGTAACGACCGATCCAGCGCCGACGGCCGCGTTCTCCCCGATCGTAATGTCGCCGAGAAGCGTCGCTCGTGCGCCGATTTTTACCCCATCTTCGACCGTTGGATGGCGCTTAACGCGCTTGTTCGTGTCTCCACCGAGGGTGACGCCGTGGTACATATGCACATCGTCGCCGATCTCGGCCGTTTCACCGATAACGACGCCCATCCCGTGATCGATCGTCACCCGTCGGCCGATCGTCGCCGCGGGGTGGATCTCGACGCCCGTCAGGTGCCGCACGATATGGGACAGCAACCGGGCGAGGAGTCGAAACCCACCGTTCCAGAGCCGGTGTGTAATCCTGTAGCCCCAGATAGCGTGCACACCGGAATAGGTGAGTGCGACTTCGAAACCCCGGCGCGCGGCCGGATCGCGGTCACACATCGCCCGCGTGTCCTCACGAAGCCGGTCGAACATCTGCCCCCGTGTTCGCGTTCAGCGCGACCGTCTGCTCGGCGTGACGACCCTGTCGAACCCGAGTCTGGCCCCACGTGGACCGACAACACCGGCCCTCGACGTGACGCGGTTGCTTCCTGCCAATACACGCGAGGTCGCCGGTAACAACCATACTCGCAACTTTACCCGTGGCCCGCCTAAAGGATTCGATTCGACCCATTCTCCGTGCCACCGCTGCCGTCAGCGATATCCTCACACGCTCCGTGACACTGCTGTCGCCCTGTGACACCGCTGACGCCGGACGACACACCTGCTCCCTCTGTGACTTACTCCCCGCGAGCGAGTCGCGTCCCGATTCGCTCCGGGAGCCCCGCCTCCGTAACGGCCCGCTGGACGGCCTCGATATCGTACTCGACGCGATACGTGTCGACGGTCAGTGCCGCCAGATCGACCACCGCGTAGCCCGCCCGCGGGTCCCCATCCCGCGGTTGCCCGACGCTCCCCGGATTAACGACGATGCCATCCCCGTACTGTTTGGCCCCCTGTACGTGCGTATGCCCGAGCACCAGCACGTCCTCATCGCCGAGCAGGCCCGCGCTGAACTCGTCCGGATACGTATACCGAGCGTAACGCTGTGGATCCTCCGGATGCCCGTGCACCAGTTTGACACGCCCGCTGCCCTCGGTTCGTTCCGTCGGTAGCTCACCGAGCCACGCCAGTTGGTCCGCCGCGAGTTCCGCGTTCGCGTACTCGACTCCCGCACGGGCCATTCCGTTGAACCGAAACGGCGTCTCCCCGACGACGGCGGCGTCGTGGTTCCCGAGAACGGTCGGCACGTCTCGCCGGCGCAACTCGTCGACACAATCGCCCGGCCAGGGGTTGTACCCGACCACGTCGCCCGCACAGACGAGTTCATCAACTGGCGGCATCTCTTCGAGTACGGTTTCGAGTGCGACCCGATTGCCGTGGATATCCGAGATGAGCCCGACCTTCATGTGCCAGTATAGCTATCCGAAGCCGTTTGTAGGTTAGCCGTGATCCGTGATCACGGCAAGGCAGCGGGAAGCCGGCGAGAATCCAGCGGCGTTACTCCCCGTTCTCGATTGCCGTCTCGAACCCGTCACCAGTCCGCGCCACACCCGCCGCACAAACCGCGTGCTCGAATTCGAGTTCGTAACTCTCGCTGGCGGCCGTCCCGGCGCTGTCCGCGGTGAACTCGATCGGCTCGGGCGAGTTCTTCTCGTAGGTCGCGACGAGCGTCGGTTCGTCGACGGGTTCGACGAGCAGCGCATCCTTGCGCACGATGCCGATCAGGGCCTCGTCGTCGCCGATCGTCGCCGCGATCCGGGGGGTGTCGTAGTCGTCTTTCTCGTAATCGAGCGCGAGCAGGCTCTCGGCGAGCGCATCACGAGCTGGGTAGCCGAGTTCGAGTTTCTCCGCGATCGGATCGACGTGCGAGCCGTTGCCGAACGCAGCCGTCTGGCCGGTCGGCGTGTCGACGACGCGCAGGCAGTTGTAGGAGACGTATGGATTGTCCGTTTCCGGGGCATCTGCCGTGGGGCCGACGGTGAGCGCGTCCTCTCTGGCGGTGATCTCGCGGTTCGGGAACGAGCGCGAGGAGACGCGGTACGCGCCGACCTCGGGCCCGACGACGACGAATCGTCCGACGTACGTACTCATACCCGAATGTGAACCGGTGGGCGGAATAGTGGTATCGGTTCGAACTCGCGCTGAACGATTGCCGGAGCAATACTGACGTTTATATACAAATCCGCAGCAAACTGGGTGTGACGACCCAAGCGGAGTGTCTCGACTTGTTACGACGAGCCGCCGAGCAACTCGGTGAATCCCCGACGAAAGCGCAGTACGAAGCACTCGGGTTGCGGCCGGCGTCTGCGACGATCATTCGAACGTGCGGTGGCTGGAACGATGCGAAAGAACGAGCCGGTCTGGAATCCTCGTATTCGCGCGGAACTCGCGTCGGTCCGAAGCCAGCCGATGTCGACCTTCCCTCGGGAACGTCGTGGGATGAACTCTCTGCGGATCAGCGGTGGCACTATCGAAACGTCGACTGGAACGCGGAACGGACGTTGCGCCGCCGCTCCCGATTGCGATCCTGGCTCACCGAACGGAAGCGAGAACGCGGCTGTTCACGGTGTGATGTAGATACTCCCGCGTGTCTCGACTTCCATCACATCGATGCAATGACGAAGGAGATGGCCGTTGGACGGATGGTTACGTTCGGGTACGGGAAGGACGCACTTCGTGACGAAATTGAGAAATGTGAGGTCCTATGCGCGAATTGCCACCGCGAAATACATTACACGCCACCGAAACGGGAACTCCGAAAATGGACTGACGATCAAAAACGTGCCGTCGGATGTAACCGCTGTGGAGAGACAGATCCCGCTTGTTTGGACTTTCATCACACCAGTGATGAGAAGGAAGCGACTGTCGCACAACTGGTCTCAAACAACCGGTCGAAAGAGCGAGTCCGGTCTGAAATCGAACGGTGTTGCGTTCTCTGTTCAAACTGCCACCGGATGGAACACTACGATCAAACGATGTGCTAATATCACCAAATCGGGGCACGGCTACCGTGTTTATTCGATACACTGGTTCGCGATTGAGTTCGTAACACTCTAATATGAACACCAACTACGAATCGATAGGTCGTCGGTAATAGAGGCCGACGAAAACATGTCAGTCCATTAGGGTAGTGGCCAATCCTCCGAGCTTCTGGGGCTCGGGACGCTGGTTCGAATCCAGCATGGACTACTTCTCTCGCGTTTCACTTCGAGTTCTCCGACAGTACCGTCTCCGGATCTCCAGTTGAAACGAAGGGGTTCGTGGCTGAGTTCGTTCCGACCAGAACGCATATTGGGTCAACGCACGTATCGTTCGTCAATGGACCGACGGCAGTTTCTCGTAGTCGGATCGACGGCAGCCGTCATGGGTGTCGGCGGGTGTCTCGACAATAGCGGTGTCAATGGGCTTGGAAATACAGGCGGGAATGGAAACGTGACTGTCGACGCCGACGACAGTGGTGGATACGGTCCGGAACCGGAAACGGAGCCCGAAGAGCGCTCGATCGACACTGGCGCATACCAGACGCAGACGTTCGATGGCGTGGAGGTGCCGCTGGCATCGATCGACGACGTCTTCTACTGGTACCAGCGACAGGAGGCGCGGATAGCCGACGCACGCGGGTCCGATCAGTACCAGAGCGAACGCGTCGCCGGAGCGGTGCTGAGCAGCGCACCCCCGTACACTCCTGACAACGATCCGATCGCGGACTGGTCCGAGAGCGATCGGATCGTGACCTACTGCGGGTGTCCGCACCACCTCTCCGGATTGCGTGCCGCGGCGCTGATTGACGATGGATACGAGGAGGTGTACGCTCTCGATGAAGGATTCAGTGAATGGACGGATCGCGGCTACCCGCTCGCAGGCTCGGATGTCGACGACGAACAGACCACCTACCACATCGAGGGACAGTCCACCGCCGACGCCGGCGAGATGGTCATGCTCGAACAGGTTAATGCGGATCGCCTAGAAGCAGCCCCGATTGGCGATGACGGCTCGTACTCCTTGCAACTCCACTATTCCGGCGCGCTCGATACCCAGTTCAGCGTCAAAGCCCCCGATTACACGGTCGAAGGGACTCTCGAAGAACTGACGAACAACGTCGTTAGCGCCGACTTCGAGGCCTAGTCGTAGGCCCCCTCCCGTTCGAGTTCACCTCGTTCGCGAAGGACGCTCGGCGTTCGACACATGCCGGGCGCACCGGTCACCTGGGGAACGGTACAGTTGTTGCAGTTTTTACAGAGTGCGCTGGCAGTGTCGCTGTCGCTGTTACTGTTGCTGTTGTCGTTGGTATCGGTGGCGTTGTCGGAGCCAGTCGCGCCGTCGAGCAGTCGCGCGCCGAGTCGGGGTTCGGCGTAGAACGGGCGGGCCATGCCGACCATGTCGCAGGCGGGGTCGGCGTCAGTTGCACCGGTGCCATTGTCGTTGTCGTTGCCGTCGCCGTCGAGTTCGCGAGCGGAGCCGAGCAGGCGATCCATCTCCGCACGATTGCGGATTCCGCCCTCCGCAAGCACCGGAATCGACACCTGCTCGCGGACCCGCCGGCAGAAGTCCTCGTTCCACGCCGGTTCGAAGTCGTACTGCAGCGACTGCACTCGGTTGGCGAGCGCGACGAGTCGCTTCCGGGTCGCGCCGCCGAACGCCGCATCGTACTCCTCCTGTAGCCGTTCGTTTTCCCACGCTCGATCCGGATACTCGCCGCGGATGATACTCATGTCCCAGACGACCGACGTCTGTACGGGGACCACCGCGTCGTAGCCGATTCGTTCGAGCCGTCGCGCGAGTTCAACGCCGTCTCCTAGCGAGAGTTTCCGGCGGACGACGGGCGGTGCGGGGGTCTCGGCCGGCACCTTCGTTAGCAGCGGCACGTCTCCCGCTCGCTCCCGAATCTCGTCGTGAACCAGCGCGAGGAACTCGAGGCGGGCCTCGGGTGAGCCGCCGAACTCGTCCTCGCGGCGGTTGTAGAACGGCGAGAGGAACTGCTGGACGATTCCCATGTTCGCTCCCGCGAGGTGGATGCCGTCGTAGCCCGCCTCGACCGCGCGCGCCGCCGCGCGGCCGAAATCGGCCGCGAGTTCGTAGACCTCGTCGGTCGAGAGTACGTGGGGATCGAACGCGAGGAATCCGAGCCGGTCCAGCAGCCGCAGTTGCCAGGGCGGCGTCGATACCGCGAGCTGTTCGAGTTCGGGAGTCGCTCGCCTGAACTCGGCGTGCCAGGTTTCCATGCTCCGCAGACCGCCGTGCTCGAGTTGGAGGAAAATGCGGCTGCCGTGCTCGTGGATGCGGTCGGTCAGTCGCGAGAGTCGGGAAACGAACTCGGGGTCGTGGACGCGGGTCATGCCGGGTGCGGCACAGCCGCCGTCGCCGCGGACGATGGTTGCGCCCTGGCAGATGAGGCCGACGCCGGATGCGGCGGCCGGTTCGAGGTCGTCGATCAGCGCGTCGACGGCGTCGGGGCCGTTGCCCGCACACTCGAGTAGCGGGGCGCGATAGAGTCGGTTCGGGACTGTGAGGCCGCCGATATCGATGGGATCCTCGAGCGTAGCCATCCGTGGTGTCGTCGGCGTTTCGAGGGGAACGACCAAGAGTATACCGTCGCTTTCAGCCAATTGCTGCCGGTTCACTGGGTGACCGCGAGTGCTTACTTCTCGACGTCGAGCAGTGCCACGCGCTCGCGGACCAGCGCCGCGAGAGAGGCGTCCGTTGCGGCCCGTTCGGCGTCCGTGATGTCGAAAAACGTCTGGAGGATCCCCTTGTCTTGGTGATCGAGCGTCGGCTCGCTTCCTGCGAACGCCTCGAGTTCGGTCACCGCGGTGCGGGCGGCGTCGAGGTTGCTCTCGGTTTTGGAGTTCGAGTGTGGGGCAGCGTCGATGAGCACGACGGCTCGATTCTCGCCCTCGCCGACGCCCATCTCGAGTGCGCGGTCGATCTGTCGGCGACCGGCGGCGTACAGCAGGATCTCGACGGCACGGTCGCGGGCGACGTTTTCGTCCCGTTCGATGGCGCGGTCGGCGAGTTCAACTGCTCGTTCGAGGTGCCTGCGGTCGGCGACGTACCGAGCGTCGACGGTCTGGAGCGTCGTCCCGTGGCGTTCGCTGATCACGGTCAGGTCCGCGACGAACGAATCGATGTCGTCGATGTCGAGACGGCATTCGAGCAGGTCCATCAGAAATCACCCAGGCTGGATTGGCTGTCGTCCGCCTCGTCGTCGCTCTTGCTCGCGGCCGCGTCAGTTTCGCCTCCGTCACTCGAGTCAGCTGCCGAGGCGGAGCCGCCGTCGATCGGAACCGGCTCGACGCCGTCCATCGATGGGTCCTCGCGGCCGGCGCTTTCGAGGATGTTCTCGGCCGTCTTCTCGCCCTTGAGAACGTGCAAGATGATTCTCTTGTCGGCCGTTCGAAGATCTGCAAGTTCCTCGATACCAGCCTCGTAGAGCCGGCGAGCACGCTTTCGGCCGATACCGCTCACCGAGACGAGTTCAAGGAGTTCCTCGCCGACGCCGTGTTCGACGCGGGCGCGGGCCTCGCGGACGGCGACGGTCCACTCGCTGTCGATTTCGGCTGCAAGCGATTCGGCGGCTCCGAGCAGCCACTCGGCGGTGTCGACCTTGCCGCGGAGGTCGCCGGGGCCGATCTTGTAGCGTTCGGTGATCGTCTCCTCGTTGTCCTCCGTGGCCCAATCCTCGAGCAGTGTACCGGTTTTGAGGGCGGCGAGCCAGTCCTCGAAGCGGCCTTCCTCGAACTCGCTGGGGGCGTCGCCCAGCAGTTCTGCCTCGCGCTCGTAGTAGAGTTCACCGAATTGTTCGTCCTCGCCCGAGCGCAGGTAGAGTTCGTACATATCGGGGGTACGCGAGACGAGTTGGTAGAGGCCGAGGGCGGTCGGGCGGTCGTCGGCGTCGTCGAGGCCGTGGACGATTTCGGCGGCGCTCATCGGATCGAGATAGAGCCGGGAAACGGTGTGGCCGAGGCTGGTGGCCTCGAGTTCTTCGTCCCGGCCGGTCGCGCTCTCGCTCCCGTCGCCGTCGGCCAGATCGGCCGCCGACGTGAACGCGCTCGCCGCGTCGGCGTCGGTGCCGAGGGTGTCTTCTAATCCGCCGCTGGACTCCGATGCGAGTGGCGTCTCGCGGTCGATGAACTCGTTACGCTCGAGGTAGTCGAGTACGTCGTCGGTCACCCGCTCGAGCCGTCCGGCCTCGCTCGACTGGCTGGCATAGAGGGTGGCTTCGAGGAACTCGAGGAGGCCTTCTCGCGTGCGGGCGAAGCCGGAGGCGATGGTCGCGAGGACGTGGGTCCGAAGCGCGGGCTCGGCGGCCAGTTTCGAGCGGACCGGCTCCGGATCGGCCCAGACGTAGCGGTCGAACAGTTCCTCGCTCTCGTCGTGGTTTTTCGCGAGTAGAACGGCCTCGCCGTAGGGGTCAAGCCCCGGGCGGCCGGCCCGTCCCATCATCTGGTGGACTTCGAGCACGTCGAGCGGCGACATTCCGCCCGCGCTGGGGTCGAAGCGCCGCCAGTCGCGCACGATGACGCGGCGGGCGGGCGTGTTCACGCCGGCGGCGAGCGTCGGCGTTGCGGAGATCACTTTGAGGAGGCGGTTGCGGAAGGCGTTCTCAACCAGGCTGCGCTGGGTACTCGAGAGGCCGGCGTGGTGAAAGGCCGACCCGCGTTCGACACAGTCGGCGAGATCCTGACTCGTTTCCGTGTCGCTGTCCTCGCGGATTTCCGCGGCCAGTTCCTCCAGGTCGGTCCGCTCGCCGGCAGTTAGCTCCCGGCTCGAGACCTGCCCGAGACGGCGAGCGGCGGCCTCTGCGTTGCGCCGCGAGTTCACGAAGACGAGCGAGGAGCCGCCCTCCTGCAGGATGTCCCGGACGAGCGCGGCCTCCTGTTTCTCGCCGCCGTCGACGGGGACCTCCCGGGTCGAGCCGTCGTCGAAGTTCAGGGCGTTGCCGTAGTGGACGCCCATCTGGAGGTCGATCGGCCGCCAGTCGGTGTCGACGAGGGAGGCGTCGAGCCAGTCGGCGAGTTCGTCCGCGTTGCCGACGGTCGCCGAGAGGGCGACGACCTGCAGTTGCGGGTTTAGTCGGCGGAGTTTGGCGAGGGTGACCTCGAGCGTGGGACCGCGATTTCGGTCGTCGATGAGGTGGACCTCGTCGCTGACGACGCAGGTGAGATCGGAGAGCCAGTCCGCGCCGTTGCGCACGAGCGAGTCGACCTTCTCGCTGGTCGCAACGACGATGTCCTTGGTCGCGAGCCAGTCGTTCGTGCTCTCGTAGTTGCCGGTCGCGACGCCGGTCGTCACGCCGAACTCCTCGTAGGCGTCGAACTCGGCCTTTTTTTCACTGGCCAGGGCTCGCAAGGGGACGATGTACAGTGCTTTCCCGCCGCGCTTTACGGCGGAGAGCATCGACAGCGCGGCGATCATCGTTTTGCCGCTGGCGGTGGGGACGGCGGCGACGAGGTTCTCTCCGTCGGTTGCACCGGCCTCGACGGCCTCGGCTTGTGGCGGGTAGAGTTCCTCGATGCCGTCCCGCTGGAAGTGCGAAATCGCCCCGGGCGGGAGCCCCGACAGCTCCTCGACATTCATTACCCGTGATTGGCGCGTCCCGGGGTTTAAACTGTCGTCTTCCGGGTCGCGTCGTGCTCGCCTTTCGCCGGCCGAGCAGTTGCCCTCGGTGAACGGGAGATCGATGCCGTCGGCCCGCGATACTCAGCCCTCCGTATCCGGTTTCGGATCGTTCCCGTCCGTTTCAGACCCCGACTGCGGTCGAACGACGACAGTCGAAACGCGCATCCCCTCGACGGCCGTCACCTCGAACTCGTAGCCTTCGATGGTGACCTGATCACCGGTCTCCGGTGGGCGTCCCAGTCGATCGAGTACCAACCCGCCAACCGTCTCGACCGTATCATGCTCGAAATCGCTTTTCAGCGCATCGTTGAGTGCCGTGACCGTCACACCGCCGTCGACGACCGTCCCGTCTGCACGCTGTTCGTCGTCGATCGACGGCTCTCGGGCCGCGACATCGAACTCGTCGCGGATGTCGCCGACGACGACCTCGACGATATCTTCGATGGCAACGATCCCCTCTAGTACGCCCCACTCGTCGATAATGGCCGCCATCTGGGCTTGCTCCTCTTGGAGTTCTGCGAGGAGTTCACCGACCGTCGTCGTCTCCGGGACGACCGGCAGCGCGCGTGCGAGTTCACCGGCGGTGATCGGCGTGGACGAATCGGTGGCGTCCGCAATCGTCTCGCTCGCGCGGATGACGTCCTTGGCGTCGACGAGGCCGACGACCTGGTCCGGGTCGTCCGCGTCGACGATGGGGTAGCGAGTGTGTCCCTCGTCGACGATGAGATGGCGGAGTTCCGGGAGGGGGGTGTCGGCGGGAACGCTACGCACGTCGGGTCGAGGAACCATTACCTCGCGGACCGTCACGTCGTCGAGTTCGAAGACGCGCTCGACCATCTGCACCTCTTCGATGGCGACGTTGCCTTCCTCACCGGCGCGGGAGAGGGCCATGCGGAGTTCCTCCTCGGAGAGCGTCTCGTCGGTCTCGGAGACGGGTGGAACGCCGAGTAGTCGGGTGAAGGCGTTTGCCGTCCCGTTGAAGACGATGATGCCCGGAATGAACACGTAGTAGAAGGCTTTCATCGGCAGGGCGACGGTCAGCGCGATCCGCTCGGCCTGTGCGATGGCGATGGTCTTCGGTGCGAGTTCGCCAAACACGACGTGGAGGAACGTGATGACGCTGAAGCCGATCGCGACGGCGACGAAGTGGATTAGTCCGTCCGGAAGGACTTCGCCGAGGATCGGTTGAATGAGCGACGCGACTGCGGGTTCGCCGATCCAGCCGAGTCCGAGCGAGGCGAGCGTGATTCCCAGTTGCGTGACTGCCAGGTAGGAATCCAGGTTGTCCATCGCCTCCTGAAGCGTCGCCGCGCCGCGTCTTCCCTCCGCGACGAGGGTTTCGACAGCCGTCGCCCGTACCCGAACGTAGGCGAACTCGGCGGCGACGAAGAAGCCGTTGAGCCCGACGAGAAAGAGGGCGGCGGCAAGCCGGCCGAGCGAGAACGCGAGATCTACCATCGTCCTCGGCGGTGTTGTCGTTCGAAATCGACTCGACACGACATCCGTCGGCGTGAATTCATGGGTAGTCCCTCTCGTGCCGATCACTAAACAGTATGGTCATTCTCGAACGCCACGGTAGGCGGTATCCGGCCGCATGCTCACGGATTCCCGATGGAATGGGTCCGCGAGCAAGCGGATTTACGCGCGCAGCGATTCGATCGCGTCGGTAACGCCGTCGGCCACCGTGTCCCAGTCCGACTGCCTGATGTCGGTCGATTGTTCGATCTGAATCGTTTGTCCGGTCGGTGCGAGTTCGTTGAGCACGTTCTCAGGGTTCGCTCCGGTGTAGGCCGTCGCGTCACGGCCGACGATCTCGACCGTTCGATCCGGAAGTCGTTCCGCAATGGCGTCTCTCACGGTGGCCTTGGCCGCTCGTTCGGCGGTTCCGCCGATGAGAATTCCGTCGTCGTCGTAGCCGTGGAAGGCAACGCCCCAGTCAAACTGCCGATCGAGCAGCGCATCCAGTGACGGGAACGATCGACGGTGGAGATCCGTCGAGTTCGTGTGCCAGCGGGTGAACGCACCTCCGCCCTCGTTGAATCCCGCACAGATCCATCCCGCGCCGCCGACCGCTTCGGCAACCCGGGTCGCCTGGAAGTCCGTCCCGTATTCGATGTATCCGCCGTGGGGCGCGATCACCGCGACGCCGTCACCATCGACGCCGTACTCGACGAACTCGTCGTTTAGTTTTCCCGCTTGCCGGGTATCGTAATTCGGATGGGCCGCCTGCGCGCCGATCGTCGCCGTCGTCGCATCGCTCGCTCCGATTCGATCGAGCCCGCTCGCAGTCAGTCGAAGCGTCTCGCCTTCATGGTCCGAAGCGACGGTGTACACTGCGTTTTCGATCCCATCGGCCGTCGCTTCGTATCCGATCCTGACCTGTTGCCCGATCGCCACCTGCTCGTTCTCGACCAACTGACATGGAACCGAACAGTACTGCTCCGAACTCGACCGTGATTTCCAGTCTGTGGCAGCCGTTTCAAGTGTCGCCTCCCAGTGATCGACGGTCTCACAACCGTCCGCGTACACCCACTGGTCGGAACCACTCTGCATCTTCGCCCGTGAGTCGGCGACTTGCGTCCGGACGCTGGTCGTCAATGCACCGATGCCGAGCAGCCCTGCGCCCGCCGCGATAATCCGCCGGCGCGAGCAAGTCTGCCGATCGCCGTCACCCGTCCCATTTTCACTCATTGTAATAATGATCCGCTATTAGAACTAGTTCAATCCACTGGTGTACGTCGCGGCGGCCCGTTTCTCATCACTTCCGCTCGGTCTCCGTCCTCCTCCCCTTCCGAGGGTTCACCGTCGCGAACTTCTCGCCGGTCCACACTTCTCGTTCTATCCGGGCGTCGGTCCGGAAACGGTATGTCGAAGACGTACCAACCGTCGTCCATGCGAGTCGAGTTCGACGAGGACACCTGTATCGGGATGTACCAGTGCGTCGCCGAATGGGACGCCTTCGAGGAGGACAAATCGAAGGGCAAAGCGACGCTCGAAGGAAGCGAGGAGGTCGACGACGGCATTTTCGCCCGCGACGTTCCCGACGACGCTGAACTCGATGCGAAGTTCGCCGCCCGGACCTGTCCGGTCGACGCGATCACGATCTATGACGACGACGGCGAGCAGTTGATTCCCTGACTGACGCGTCGATTTCCTAGTAGTTCAGTGCTGCATCCACCAATTCTGTCTCGACCGTTCGGAGGAGCGTCGAGGCGGCACTCTCCGAACACTCGAGTGCTGTCGCAACCTCGGAAAGCGACGCCGTCCGTGGAATGTCGTAGTATCCTGCTTCTCGAGCCGCTTCCATCGCCTCGAACTGTCGTGCTGTCAACCGCCCAGCGAGCGTCTCGGCTGTTTGCTGGTGAGCGCTCACTCGCTCAACTTCGACACCGATATCCTCTGGAAACTGGCCGATCAGCCCCGAGAGGGCGTCGGGTTCTCCGAGCACGGTGACGTGAACGGTTTCTCGTCCAGTGTACACAATTGGCGGAACGAGTACAAGGCCGGGTTCGTCGAACGCGCCCAGCAGCGTTTCGTCAGCAGCGCGGACATCCATCACGGCGTACGCGTAGAACGTGTCCCCATCGATCGGCATGAGTTCGAACCGATGGACGACATCCAAGTCGACCGCTGTCTCTCGGACTGCATCACAGTCGCCGACGATCAGTGAGAGGAACCGCACCCGTTCCGTCTCGGCGTCGACGTGCCACGAAAGCAACTCCTCGCGGTGAACCTCGAGTTCGGCGTCGGGTGTGGGAATCGGAAGTTGCATTCGCTCCGGAAGGTGAAGGGTCAGATCCGTCGACTGCATACCGACACATTCTGAACCAGTATAAAGAAGTTCAGTGCTTCGAGAAAACGTCGACATGGGTTCCGGTCTCACTGTCAGTTATGTTCGAGTCCGAGACTGACCCCTGCACTGACACCGAACTCGATTCCGCCACTGAGACCGATACCCACTCACCGCAGGCTGACGCTGTGAACTCCTCGGGGTCTGATCTCTCGACCGCAGACCGACCGCCGGGACCGCGAGGACTCCCGCTGATTGGGAGTACGCTATCGATCGCCCGGGATCCATTCTCGTTCGTCGAGTCGGCTCGAGAATATGGCGATATCGCGTCCTATCGGGCGTACGGCACCGAGTTCGCACTCGTCTTCGACCCTCATGTCGTCGAAACAGTTCTCGTCTCGCGCTCGGACGAGTTCAGAAAGGGCGAGTTCGAGACTGCCTTTGGCGAACTCGTCGCCCCTGAGGGGATCGCGTTCACCGAGGGCAAGCGGTGGCGTCGCCAGCGCCAGTTGCTGCAATCGTCGTTTACGCCCGATCACGTTCGTGCCGCCGCTGACGAGATCGTCGCAGAGGCGAATGCATTCGTCGACGACTGGGACGATGGTGAGAGAGTCGCGCTCCGGGACACGATGTCGACGTACACCCTCCGCATCCTCATGCGAACGCTGTTCGATCTTCCGCTCGAGGACGACCGCGCAACGATCGTCAGGCGGGCGGCGAACGCCGTGAACACCTACGCGTCTCCGAAGCGACTCGCGCTGGGTTCGATCCTGCCGTCGTGGCTGCCGGATCGCGTCGAACGCGAGTACGAGGATGCGATGACAGACCTCGAAACACTCACCACGGAACTCGTCGAGACCCGCCGTTCGGCGGATTCGACGGGTGAGGATCTCCTCTCGATACTGGCGCGGGCTGTGTACCCAGACGGCTCGCGACTCTCCCCCGAAACTGTGCGAGATCAACTCGTCACGTTCCTCTTTGCCGGCCACGAGACGACCGCGACGACGCTCGCAATCGCATGCTGGCTGCTCGCGGACAATCCGCAAGTCCACGCCGAACTCGAGCGCGAACTCGCCGCTGTCTGCGGTGATCGGAAGCCAGATGCCGGCGATCTCGCGAGCCTCGACTACACCGAAGCCGTTCTCAGGGAGGCGATGCGACTCTATCCCCCAATCACTGGAATTTATCGCGAACCCCTGACGGACACGGCACTTGCCGGGTTTCGAATTTCGTCCGGGACAACGCTGCAACTCTCGGTGTACGGTATTCACCGCGACGATCGGTGGTGGGCGGATCCCGAAGCGTTTTGCCCCGAACGCTGGCTCGTCGACGCCGACCGACCCGAGTACGCGTACTTTCCCTTCGGCGGCGGTCCCCGTCATTGCCTTGGGATGCGCTTTGCAATGGTCGAACTACAGCTCGCGCTCGCATCTATTATGCGCCGCGTCGAGTTCGAGTGTGTCACTCCAACTCTCGAGCCATCGCTCGGTGTAACGCTTGACCCAGGATCGGTCGAGACCCGAGTTCGGAAACGATAGCGAACGAGTCGATCGCCTCAGCTACAGATCCGTGCCACCACATCATGCAGATCCTCTACTTCGTAGGTTGGGGATGTTTCGAACGCAACGTCTCGACAGTGTGCTCGGCGAACGAACACCGAGTCGAGTCCGGCCCGCTCGGCCGCGACGATATCGCTTTCGCTGTCGCCGACGTAGAGCGCCGACTCCGCCCCCAGATCGGCCAGCGCCCGCTCAAGATAGTGCGTGTTCGGCTTTTTCAACCGCAGGCTCTCGACCGTCATCTCGCGCCCGTAGTAGGTCTCGAAGAACGCCTCGAGTTCGAAAAACGTCAGGATGAACTCGATCGTGCTGTGGTGGTTGTTGCTCACGACGCCGCAGTCCACTGGGAGGTCGGCGATCGCGGTGCTGTCGTCGTAGCACCCTCGCGTGCCGTCTCTAAACGCGTCGAGCTGGGAATATTCGTCGTGGCGCTCGCGCGCCTCCCAGAACGTCTCGGCGTCGAGATCGTACGCGGTGCAAATCTCGTCCAGCGCGGCGGGCGTGACGCCGCTGACGATGGCGTCGACGTGCTGCCGGCTGGGATCGTCGACGCCGACCGCTCGAAACGCGGCCCGCGCCGCCGCGGATTGGGTATCGGCCGACGGGGGTTCGACGAGGACGCCGTCGTTGTCGAAGAGGACGGCGTCGTACGTGGGTTCCGGTGATGTCACACGAACCTACTGGTCGGAATCCGCGTTGATCCTTTCGGTTGCGCTCTGGTACACCAGACTGGAGACGAACGCGACGAAAACATGCGTGAGGCGGTTGGAATCCGAACGGATTTCGGTCCTGGGTCTGGAGGACTGGCCCACGTCTGCGTCTATATCCGGGTCCGTGTCTGCGTCGCGGTCCCGGTCTGGGTCTGGATCTAGATCTCCGTCCGAATCCATCCCTCCATCTGCGTTCGGATCGGCGTAGCGTCTCCGATTCAGGCGATCTTCTCGTACTGCTCTGAGAGCTTCTCCGCCGCCTCGCCGAGTTCATTGCGCTCGAACTCGGTCAGTTCCCATTCGACGATCTCTTCGACACCGTTCGATCCCAACTTCGCGGGCACGCCAAAGGCCGTCTCCTCGTGGCCGAACTCGCCCTCGAGTTTCACACTCGCCGGAAGCACTTCGCCCGTATCGCGGAGGATCGCCTCGACCATGTGGCCGACGCCGGTCGCCGGCCCCCACTCCGTTGCGCCCTTCTTCTCGATGACGTTCATCGCCGAAGTCTGGAGTTCCTCCAAGAGTTCGTCCTTCTCGTCGTCGCTGAACTCGTGGTCCTGGCCGTCGACGCGGACCTTCGAGAAGACGGGGACCTGCGCATCGCCGTGCTCGCCGAGGATGGTCGCCTCGACGTTCTGGACGGGAGCGTCGTAACGCTTTGAGATCACGTAGCGGAATCGGGCGGAGTCGAGGCGGCCGCCGAAGCCGATCACCTTCTCTCGGGCGCGCTCGCCCGTCTCGTAGAGGTGGCGGTTTAGCAGGTCGACGGGGTTCGACGTGGTGACGGTGATGAAGTCGTCGTTGTACTCCGCCACGGAGGAGCCGATATCCTCCATGATCGGCGCGTTGTCGCCCGCGAGGTCGATCCGGGTCTGGCCGGGCTGGCGCGGGATGCCGGCCGTGATGACGACGACATCCGACCCCTCGGTGTCGGCGTAGTCGCCCTGCCGAATCGTCGTGTTCGAGTCGTAGGCGATGCCGTGGTTCGCGTCGGCGGCCTGGCCGATCGTGTCGTCTTCCTTGTCCGGGATGTCGACGAACACGAGTTCGTCCGCGATGTCCCGGAGCGCGATGTTGTACCCTGCAGCGGCCCCGACGGTGCCGGCCGCACCGATCACGCTAACTTTCGTCATACCATCTCGTGGTGCGCTTGTATACACGTTAAATCCGTCGAAACCGGTGCTTCTATAGCCGCCAGTCTCCCAGTAGTGGGCAGTTTACACATGCGTGTGAGCGTCATCGGCGGCGGCACGATTACAGATGGCGAGATGGAAACTGCGGCGGCGGTCGGCCGCGAACTCGGTGCACGAGGGCACACGGTCGTCTGTGGGGGTCGCGGCGGGACGATGGAGGCGGTCTGTCGCGGGGCCGCTGCGGAGGGAGCGACGACCATCGGGATTCTGCCGGGGGCTGACCGGAGTCTGGCCAACGAGTTCGTCGACGTGGCGATCGCGACCGGGCTCGGACACGCGCGAAACGCGCTGGTGCCGTTGAACGGCGATGCGGTTATCGCGCTGTCGGGCGGCGTCGGCACGCTGTCGGAGATCGGTTTTGCGGGCATCTACGACCGGCCGATCGTCGGACTCGATACACACGACGTTGCGGGAGTCGAGATCGAGACGGTCGAGACGCCCGCGGCCGCAGTCGATGCCGTCGAGGCGGCGGTTGACGGGGAGCCGTAGGTACAGGTGAGTTGCAGGGAGGACAGATAGTCGCAGATAGTGGTTGGTGACTGGCAATTAGCCATTAGCGATCGCCGGTTGGCGATTCTCGATTGGCGCTTCGCAAACCGGTAACTGGCAACCGACAACCGACAACTGGCGACCGGCGAGCAGCGGGCAACCGGTACCGATTTGATCGCCCGCTGTGTGCAGTGTGCTATGTCCGAGCCGAACTCGGAAGCCAACGCGGACGCCTATTCGATCCGCGAGGCGGTACCCGATCCCGAGACGTTTGCCGCGCTGCGCGAGGCTGCCGGCTTACCCTCCCGGTCGCGAGAGGGTATCGAACGCGGTCTCCCGAACTCCGTCTTCGGCGTCACCGTCGTCCACGAACCGACCGGCGACCCGGTGGGCATGGGACGGATCGTCGGCGACGGTGGCACCGTCTACCAGATCACGGATATTGCCGTCCACCCCGACCACCAGGGCCAGGGCCTCGGTACGCGAATTATGCGCCGGCTCGACGACTATCTGGAGGCGCAAGCACCGCCGCGAGCGTACGTCAATCTGGTCGCCGACGTCGACGGATTCTACGAGGCGTTCGGCTTCGAGGAGACGCGCCCGCACTCGAAGGCCATGTATCGCCGCACCGAGTAACTGCTCCGTATACCATTTGGCACGAGATACCACTTGGCACGAGTTCAGTACACGCGCTGGCCCGCGGGCCTGCTGGTCCGCTGGCCCGCTGGCTATCCTCGTTCGCAGCTTTTTCGACTCTTGACCGCGTTATGGTGGATATGAGCGATTTCGACAAGGAAGCCGAGCGCGAGAAACTTCGCGAGAAGTACGAACGCGACAAGGCCGAACGGGAAGCCACCCAGCGCATGAGCGATCTGCTACTCAAGGGTGCCACGATGACGAACTCTCACTGTGGCACCTGCGGCGATCCGCTCTTCCAGCAGGACGGCACCACCTTCTGTCCGAGCTGTCACGGCAACCCGGACGCCGTCCAGGGAACTGAACTCGAAGCCGAACCGGCTGAGGACACGGCAATTGGGCACGCTACCGCCGAGGAATCGGCGGTCGATCGGAACGGCGAATCGGATGAGCGGGACGCTGCTGGCGAGCCCGACGCCGATGACGACGCTCGACCGGAACGGACGCGAACGCGTTCCGAACGTCGTCAGGAGCAGCAACTGGACCCCGATCGAGGCGCTGACTCGTCCGATCGCGCCGAGCCAACCGACGAGTCAACCAACGAGCCAACCACCGAGGCGGTCGAGCCGACACAGCCGCGACAACCCGCCACGGCGTCTCCATCGCATCAGCCATCGACGCCGGACCGGCGCTCGAGTTCACGCGTCGACGCCGCCGGGTCCGAGTCGCCCGCCGGCACCGGCACTGGTACACCCCGTCGCTCGACCGACGGTGACAGCGAACTCGAGGCGGCCAGAGAGTCGCTTCGGCGGGCACTCGAGAAGTTCGCGGGGGAGGCTGCGGCGACGGACGACCCGCGCTATGCGACGGCGTGTCTGGAGGCGGCCCGCGAGGCGAGCGAGACGTTGTCGACGCTCCGCTGATCGCAGTTCGGTTTCCGCGAGGGTCTGCGATAGGTCTCTGCTTCTCTTGTCGGTGGTCCGGCGGGAGATTTCTCAGACATCATAAACGTACGGGCGAACGTCTTCGAGCAATTCTTTCCCTGTAAGAACCGTCGAGCGTCATTATTCACCGTCGATTCCAACGCTGACATGTATGACCGATCGTATTGGGGCTCCGGGGTTCGACATGTCGCGACGCGAACTAGTCGCTGCAACGGGTGGGATGACGGTGCTGGCCGGCTGTATGAGCCGGCTTGGTGAGTCCGAGACGCCATCGTCCGAGGAGTCACAGCCGGCTACGGAAACTGGGGATGATGAGGAGTCGTCGCTTCCATGGACGAGTTCACCCGAAGTCGTGCAGGTGGACGAACAGGGTGGGAGCGTGACACTGCGGTCGGTGACGGCCCGCCACGCCGTCCATCCGCTCGATTCAATGGGCGGGCCGGTCGAGTTGCCGAAGGTCTGGGCGTTTCAGGCCGACGAGGGCGAACCGAGCGTTCCGGGGCCGATCCTTCGGACGACGGAGGGTAACGACATCGAAGTGACGTTAGACAACACGGGTAACGTCCACCCGCACACGCTACATTTCCACGGCGTGAGCAAGACCTGGGAGAACGACGGGGTACCGACGACGACGGGGATTCAGGTCGGTCCCGACGAGAAACACACGTACACGATTCCGGCGAACGTCCCGGGGACGCACCTGTATCACTGTCACTACCAGACTCATCGTCACATCGACATGGGAATGTACGGCATCTTCCGGGTCGATCCGAAGGGGTACGAACCGGCCGACAAGGAGTACTTCTTCACCGTCAAGGACTGGGATTCGCGGCTCAACCGGCAACTCGCCGGCGAGGACGTCGACTACAGTCCGCGCAATCGCAACCCGGATGTCTTCACGATCAACGGGAAGAGCCTTCCACGGACGCTCCATCCCGAAGCCGGATCGCCCATCATCGTCGACCATGGCGATACCGTCCGACTGCATATCGTCAACGCGGGGTACATGTCCCACCCGATGCACACGCACAACCACCGGTTCCGACTCGTCGAGAAGGACGGCGGCCAGGTCCCGGAGGCCGCCCAGTACGACCACGATGTCACGAACATCGCGCCCGCAGAGCGCCACACGATCGAGTTCACCGCCGACGCCGATCCCGGCATCTACCTCGTGCACTGTCACAAGGTCAATCACGCGATGAACGGCCGGGTCTACCCCGGTGGAATGGTGACGGGGGTCGTCTACCGTGATGCGATGGACACAGACGTTTTCGCGGACCTGATGGAGTCTGCCGGCTACGAGGGCTAACCCTTCCCGGACCCGAACTGGGTAGTCGCCCGTCCTCGATTCGATGCCACTCGCGGCCTGCCGAACGGACCGGTCGCTTGGATTTTCCCGATATATCCATGCATACTTATTCGAAAGTATCTTTAACTGAATCGATGAATATGATCGGTACGACACATGGCGCTTATCTCGATGGCGGTTTTGACCGCTCTCACCGTTCTCACTGGGCTGTCGATAACGTGCCTGCTCTGTCTCGAACCCCGACAGCTTCGTCGGACGGCCAGTGAGTTCGGATCCCGACTCCGGACCGTCGCCCCCTATCTCGGCGCTGCAGCACTGTTCTTTCTGACCAAACGGGCGACCCACGAGTACAGCGTCGAACTATCCCACGCGCTCGACTGGGACATCACTGCTGAACTCTACGCCATCGAAGGCGAGTTCGTCGCGGATCTTCAGCACGCCGTCCCCGGGGCTACCCTGGAGTTCTTCTCGGTGATGTACATGTTCGGATTCCCGTTTCTCGTCGTGACGGCACCGATCCTCTATTTCCTGTTACCGTCCCAGCGACACCTCAAGGAACTCCTCATCGCGTACCTCCTCAACTACTTCCTCGGTGCGATCTGTTATACGCTGTTCATCGCGTACGGGCCGCGGAATTACCTGTCGACGGTCAACGGTCTGATGTACGACTTCTACCCGTCTACGCAGGATCTCACGGGGGCCGTTTCGGCGAACACCGACGTGTTCCCGTCGCTGCACACGTCGCTGGCGGTCGTCGTCCTCGTGTTCGCCTGGCGATCACGCCGAGAGTATCCGCGGTGGTTCCCGATTGCGGCGTTCGTGACCGCCGGTGTCGTTTTCTCGACGATGTATCTCGGCATTCACTGGCTGCTCGATGTCGTGGCGGGTGCCGCACTCGGCGTCGGAAGCATCTACGCGGCCGAACGATTCGTCGACCGCGCGGAAGGCGATGCCGAGCGCGGTCGGGGCCGAGAACAGGACCCCGTTCCCGACCCTGATGACGAGGACGGCATCACGTCCGACGTGAGCGACTGATCGCTCTCGACCCGCAACTTCTCGAACGGCAGTCATCGAGGGCCATCAGCCGCTGTACTCGCTGCCGATAACCTCTCTAATCCGCTCGGCCGTCACCGACCCGACGCCGTCGGCCGCTTGTAACTCCTCTTCGCTGGCGATCATCACGGCTTCGACGGTACCGAACTCGTCGAGCAGCGACCGGGCCGTAACCGGGCCAATTTCGGCGATCGAGGCGACGACGTACTCCTGTTGTTCGCCGAGCGTCTTGGACTGTTTCTCGCCGTGAACCGATACCTCGCGGTCCGTAAGGTCTTGCTCCCGGCTCGCAATCACCGCGAGCAGTTCGGTCGTTTCGTCCTCGCCTTCGGTGCGAAGCACGCTCGCACCGAAGTCCACGGCGAGACTCGAGAGTGCTCCCCGAACGGCGTTCGGATGAATATCGCGCTGATCGTACAGCCCGTCACCTTCGACGACGACGATGGGTCGGGAGTAGTGGCGAGCCATCGCGCCCACCTGCTCGAAGACCGACCGGTCGCCCCCGACGAGCGAATCGACGAAGTCGGCGACGGACTTCCGTTCGACGACGACGCGATCCGAGCAGACGTAGTCGCCCACGTCGAGGGTTTCGAGTCGAACCTCGATCTCTTCGCGGCGCGAGAGTTCGCGGGCGATGTTGGCGTCCATTTCGCGCTGGTCGGCGACGATTTCGACGGCGTCGCCCTCGGCCGCGGGTTCGTGGGTTTCGACCGCCTGTGCGGCGTCTCCATCGTCGCCGTCTTCGTCGGGCTCGAACTCCCGGAGACCGGGCCGTTCCGAACCCCCCTCGCTTCCACTGGAACCATCGCCGCCTGCACCGGGTTTTCCGCCGCTAGCGTTTACTTTCGCTCCGCTGTCATCGGTCGTCGCGTGGCTCCCGTCACCGCCGCCGAAATCCGCGAGCGACTGCTGGGATTCGTCGAGTTCGTCCTCGATGTCGTCGGTCATCCCCTTCAGCTCGCGCAGTTCCGATTCCATCTCCTTCTCGCGCCGGCGGGAGATCCAGAAGTAGGCCTCGTCGCGGGTGTCTTCGGCCATGAGCACGACGACGCGGCCCTCGGACTGGCGACCCGTCCGGCCCTTGCGCTGGATGGACCGAATCGCCGTGGGAACGGGTTCGTAAAAGAGGACGAGGTCGACCTCGGGCACGTCTAAGCCCTCCTCGGCGACTGACGTCGAGACGAGCACCTCGAACTCGCCCGCGCGGAACTCGTCTAAGACTTCCTGCTGTTGCTTCTGGGTCATTCCGTCCGAACCCTCGCGGTCGCCCTGGCCGACGAACCGTTTGGCGTCACAGCTCTCTGCGAGAAACTCCGTCAGCGCCTCGGCCGTGTCGCGCGATTCGGTGAAGACGATCACGCGCTCGCCGTCCTCGATTCCGAGCGTTTCCGCGAGGAGCATCCGAGTCTTGCGGTATTTGGGGTGTAACTCGCTGAAACTCTCGGCCTTCCGCATGGCTTCGCGAACGCGCGGGTCCGAGACCATCCGCTGGCTGGCCTTCGACGCCCCCGACGAACGGGCCTGGTTGCGCTGGCGGTCGAAGTACCGCCGCAGCGCCTCGACGCTCTGGGTTTCGACGAGCGTGACGGCCTGGCGGAGCTTCATCACCTCCGCGTGGATCGACATTCCCTCGAACCCCTCTGACTGGTCGTTGTTGATCAACTGCTGCAACTCGGCGCGCATTTTGTTCAGATCCTTCTGGGACTGATCCGGCTGCGTCGACTTCGCAACCCCCAACTCTTTCAGCTTCTCGAGCCGATCTTTGATCACCTCGTTTAGGGCGTCACGGATCTCGAGTACGTCATCGGGCAAGTCGATCCGTTCCCACTCGACCTCGGTGTCGTGGGTGAACTCGTCGACGTCGGCGTCCTCCTCGGTCATCACCTCGACCTCCTGGAGCCCGAGGTTCTCACAGACCTCGAGGATGGCCTCCTCGTCACCGCCGGGTGAGGCCGACATGCCGGTGACGAGCGGGTCGCGGGCGTCTTCGTGATAGCGCTCGGCGATGTAGTTGTAGGCGTAGTCGCCGGTCGCGCGGTGGCACTCGTCGAACGTCAGGTGGGTCACGTCGGAAAGCGAGATGCGGCCCCCGACGAGGTCGTTCTCGATCACCTGCGGGGTGGCCATCACGACCGTGGCGTCCGCCCACAGTTCGGCGCGGTCGTCCGGGCTCACGTCGCCCGTGAAGACGACGATCTCCTCGTTTTCAGAACGCTCTGCGTTCTGATCGCTCGACGAGTTCCGCTCGTCGATGTCCGAGATCTGGAGCGCCTCGCGGTAGAAGTCGGCGTGTTGCTGGACGAGGGGTTTCGTCGGTGCGAGCATCAGTGCGGTGCCGCCGACCTCTTCGAGCCGACGCGCCGTCACGAGCAGGCTCACGGTGGTCTTTCCCAGCCCGGTCGGAAGGCAGACGAGCGTGTGGTCGTTCGCGGCCGTTCCGGCGAGTTTCAACTGGTAGAGGCGGCGCTCGAGAAAATTCGATTCGAGCAAGGGGTGCTCGATCGACGGCGGCTCCTCGTCCTGTGCTGCCATTGGCGGTCGATTCGATGCGGTTGCGGTTAAGGATTGAGAAAGTGGGGNGAGCAAGGGGTGCTCGATCGACGGCGGCTCCTCGTCCTGTGCTGCCATTGGCGGTCGATTCGATGCGGTTGCGGTTAAGGATTGAGAAAGTGGGGTGGAAGTAAACGCATCACCCGAATCGATCGTTCTCAGGAGACTATCCTGCTGAACGATAGCGTCCGTACACGGCTTGAGGCCGAACGCCGCCACCCTTTTTGTCCCAGCGCGCCGTAGTCTCCTCCGCAATGTGTCACTGCTTCGCATCCGTCGACGACCTGACCGCCGAGGAACGGGCGGCCGTCCGCGACGAGCACAGCCTCGAAGAACTGCGCGCGGCGTACTCCGAAACTGAACTCGCCGAACTCGGCGTCGCGGTCTAAGCACGTCATAGCGTACCGAAAACAGCGTGTTGCTGCCGTTCTCACGGAGAGCCGGTACTCAAACGTCAAACGAACGTAACGACCAGCCACGCGAGCACGCCCGCGTAGATCGGAATCGTCAGATTGTCGTCGACGATGTAGTCACCGAACTGTACCGTCACGCCGTCCGCGATCGTCGCGCCGAGCGCCGCCGCGACCACGGCGAGCGGGGTCTCGTAGAGAAACGGCGTCGCGATGATCGCGCTGACGAGGAACATCGTTCCCAGTACCTTCGGTCCCTTGACCCGCTTTAGCGTGTCGTCCGAAACGGTTCCGCTGATCGGGTCGCCGAGCGAGAGCATCAACATCGCCGGCAGGGCAATCGCCGGCTGAAAGAGACAGACGACCACCGTCATGCTGAGCATGTAATACCCGTATCCAGCGAACTGTTCTTGCTCGTACTCGCGGGTCAACGTCTCGTAGAGGCGCTGGTAGACCCACCACTCGAGTTCAAGTTGTAATCGCGTGAACTCGAGGAGGATCGTACCGAGGGCGAGGACCACCATCAGAATGCGAAAGCGCGTCCAGGAGAGGCCGAGGTCGAGCGCGTTCGCAAGCAGATAGAGGGCGACCAATCCGGAGCCGCTGGCATGGACGAGCCGTCGCTTCAATTCGTCGGCCATCACGTCACTCCTCGAAGGTGGTGACCTTCAGTGCGTCGGTTACGTCTGCTGCGGGTGGTTTTTTGACACTCGGGTCGCCCGCTGCCCGTCGATTCCGTGCTCTCAGGTCGTCACGCCCCAGCTAATATGGGCCCACGTTCGCTCGTAGAGATAATACGTGCCGGTTTTCACGAGGTTCGTTACGAGTCCGATATTCAGCGCCGCACCGACATCGCCGACGACCGCCCAGGCAACAGTAACGGTGATCAAGAGCATGACCAACCGATAACAGAGCGTCTTGACGAGCGCCCGTTTCTGGGCCTGTATTGCGGGCCGGGAGAGGACGTTCCAGTGCATACGCCTGGTTCGTCGGCCACCCAATAAGTAACGACGATCGGGTACATATTTGCTTGATTATAACCAATATTGGTTTCGTGTGCGATTCGGATCGACCGGCATCCGTACGGCCCGCTCCTGACTGTGAGGAACACGAAAACGCAACGCGACCGCGGCCGTCCGCGAGTTCAGACGGATTCGTTAGCTCTCGTTTTTGCCGTCGAGTTCGCCGAACGAGAGTTCACCGGCGCGCAGGTCGGCCATGAGTTCGGGCAGGTCCGAGACGGGGAGGCGTTTCTGGGCGGTCGTGTCCCGTTCGCGGACCGTGACGGTGGTCGCCTCGGCTCGCGGGGCATCCCCGCTCGCAGTATCCGAGGCGCGTTGCGCCTCGCGCTCTTCGAGCGTCTCGTAGTCGACGGTCACGCAGAACGGCGTGCCGACCTCGTCCTGGCGGCGGTAGCGCCGGCCGATGTTGCCGGAGTCGTCGTAGGTGACCGACAGGCCGGCGTCGCGGAGGTCGGCGACGATGTCGTTTGCGGTCGCCTCGAGTTCGTCGTCGTTCTGTAGTGGGAAGACGCCGACAAAGGTGGGTGCGACCTCGGGGTCGAGTTCGAGGTAGGTGCGGTCCTCGCCGTCGACTTCGTCCTCGCGGTAGGCGTGGTGGAGGACGGTGTAGACGAGGCGGTCGACGCCGAAGGAGGGTTCGATGACGTGCGGGATGATGTGTTCGCCGGCCTCGGTCTGTTCCTCGACCGCGAAGCCGGTCTTCTCGGTCGGGAGTTCGTGGCTCTCGCCGTCGAGGTCGATCGTGACGCTGTCGCCCTCGAACGCGGCCCGGTCGCGTTCCGCGAGGGTTTCGAGTTCGGAGACGACGGCCTGGGCGTCGCCGCCGAACTCCGGGCCCAGGTAGCTCATGTCGGGGTCGACGGTCGCGCGCTCGACGGTCTTGGGTTCGTCGTACTGCCGGAAGACGGTAAAGCGGTCCTCCGAGTGGGCGGCGTGTTTCGAGAGGTCGTAGTCGCCGCGGTCGGAGAAGCCGGCGAGTTCGATCCAGTTGCCGTCGAGTTCGCCCTCAGCGTCCCAGCAGTCGCTCGCGTAGTGGGCGCGCTCGCCCGAGAGGTGCTGGCGGAACCGGAAGCGGTCCATATCGACGCCAACAGCGTCGTACCACCGCTTTGCGACGCCGAGGAAGTACGCGACCCACGGACTCGCGATGACGCCCTCCGCGACGGCGTCGCCGATGGTCGTCCGAATCTCCTCGCCGTCCTCGACGTTCTGCTCGCTGGCCGGATAGAGGCGCACCTCGACATCGGCGACCGCCGAGAGGTCGGGTTCGTCGGTTTCGGGGTCGATGAAGAACTCGAGTTCGGCCTGGGTGAACTCGCGGGTGCGGATGATGGATCGGCGGGGGCTGATCTCGTTGCGGTAGGCCCGACCGATCTGGGTGACGCCGAACGGCAGTTGATTGCGCGCGTACTCTTTGAGCCGCGGGAACTCGACGAAGATGCCTTGAGCGGTTTCGGGGCGCAGGTAACCGGGTTGGGAGTCGCCGGGGCCGATGTTCGTCCCGAACATGAGGTTGAACGTCTCGACGGCCTGGCCGGCGAGGCCGGCGCCGCAGTTCGGACAGACGAGTTCGTACTCGGCGATGACCTCCTCGACCTCGGGGATGGGGAGGCTCTCGGCGTCCTCGTACTCGGTGTTGTCCTCGACGATGTGGTCCGCGCGGTGGCTCTCGCCGCAGTCGGGACATTCGACGAGCATGTCGTCGAAGCCGTCGAGGTGGCCCGAGGCCTCGAAGACCGGTTCGGGCATGATCGTCGGGGCGTCAATCTCCATGTTGCCCTCGGCGACGGCGAAGCGGTCGCGCCAGGCGTCCTCGACGTTGCCCTTCAGGGCCGCGCCCTGCGGGCCGAACGTGTAGAAGCCGCCGACGCCGCCGTAGGCACCCGAGGACTGGAAGAAGTAGCCCCGGCGCTTTGCGAGTTCGACGAGTTTCTCGCCGATCGAGTCGTCCGTCTCCGCTGATTCAGTCTGTTGCTCACTCATACAGGGCCTCCAGAAGGTCGACGTCGCAGACGATGCCGACGAGTTGTTCGCCCGACACCATCGGGATCTGTTCGATGTCGTTGCTGATCATCTGCTGGGCGGCGTTCTGGATCGACTTCTCCGTCGCGACCGTCACCACGTCGTCGCTCATGAACTCGCGGACCGGTTCGGCGGGGAGCTCGATGTCCCGCGTCGGGAGGTAGCGACTGCCGACGGCCTTGATGCCCTCCCAGGACCATTCGGAGTCTTGGTCCGGGAAGTTGTTGCCCGTCTCCTCCTCGCCCTCGACGATGCGGGCGACTTCGATGATGTCGACTTCGGTGAGGACGCCGCTCATCCGACCGTCGTCGTTTAGCGCGACGGTGTAGGGAACGTTCGCGTAGGACAGTTCGCGTTCGGCGACCGGCAGCGGCGTGCCCTCGTAGGTCGTGTTGACGTTGTCGCTGGCGTAGTTGCCAACGGTATCGTCGGTTTTCTGATTGCCGGCCGCGATGGCGTGGATCACGTCAGTCACCGTAACGATGCCCTCGAACTCGCCGTCGACGACCGGGACGCGGCGCGCGCTCTTTTCGACCATCGTGCGGGCGACCTCCTCCAGCGTGGTCTCGCGCGTCGTCGTCGGCACGTCGTCCATCAGCATGACGAGTTGGTCCTCGTCGGGCTGTTCGATCAGCGTATCCCGCGAGACTAGTCCGCGGTATTCTGGGCCGTTGTCGGTCGGTTTGACGACCGGAACTGACGAGAACGACTGTTCTTGCAGGTACTCGAGGACATCCGAACGGGTGCCTGGCAGGTCGACGGTCACTACGTCCTCACGAGGCGTCATCGCGTCGGCTACGTTCATGTCCCCACTGTAGGGCGAAAATGAGTATAAACCCAGTGTTTCCTGTGCCTGCACTCGACGCCCAGCCGTTAGCCCGCCCACGCACCGGTTCAGGGGTTCGATTCGACGGCCTTATATGTCTAAGGGTGAGATGTTCTACCATGGTGTTGAATCCCCACACCACGACGGCAGACGAGACGGTCGTCGGCTCGATCGATTCGACCGATTCGAGCGACGAGTTCGTCATTGCGGACATCTCTGCAGACGACGCGTGGCTTTCGATGCGAGCGGAGGAGGCAATGACACTTCCGGCCTGGCGGTAGGGGGATTCGACCTGTACCGGTGGGGGCCGGTCAGGTGGGACGTTCGATTGCGGCTCTTTTCCAACGGAACGCCGGCTTTCTGCCAGCGTGTGAACGAGACGTAGCGTTTAGTACGTCGCCGTTGTGTCAGTAGTCGATGGCTGGCCGCCAGCGGACAGACCGGCGACCTGGTACCGCACGGAACGACGCCGGAGCGGACCGCAACGCGCGCTATACCCTTCCCTCGCTGCTCGCGGCGCTCGTTCCCGTCAGCCTCGCCCGACGCGCGATTTCCGTCACCGTCACGCCGGACCAAACGGTCTACGACCGCGGCGACCCCGTCGAGTTCACCGTGACGTTTCGGAACCGACTGCCGGTCGCCGTCGCTGTTCCGACGCCACACCAGCGCCGCTGGGGGTGGACCGTCGCCGGCGAACTCGAGGCCAGCGACGAGCGACGATACATGCGGTCACAGCCGTCGGTGTTTCGATTCGACGGCGGTGAGCGAAAACGGATCACGGTCACTTGGAACGGCCGCTTTGAACGAACCGCGGATCGTCACGAGTTCGTCGTGCCGGACCCGGGCGAGTACGAGATCCGGGCGTTCGTCGCGACACGCGAGGGCCGGTATCAGCCCAGTGATACGGCGAGCATCCGGATTCGGTAGGCGAAGTGAGCGAAATGAGCGAGATTGATGAGATGGATGAGAGAGGCGAATCGCCGAACGGACCGTGCGCCGGTTTGAGCGGCTGAAATCGACCGAGAGAAGCGGCCGCGGACGCGACAGGAGGGCAACGTGAGTGGCGTGCGGTATCGCGGCCCGATACCGACGACCGACGGTTCGTCTTCGTCCGTCGCGTCGCTTATCCCGTGAGGAAGCCGCCGGGCGGGATGCGCGTCGTCGGCCGCCCGTCCTCGTCGGGGTCGTTGTCGCTGCCGAACTCGGGGGAGTGTTCGATCGTTCGTCGAGCCTTTGCGACCGTGCGGTTGCACGCAGCCACTGTAGCGAGGATCTTACTCATACACGAGTTACTAGTGGTCCCGGCCACATAAGTATTTATAATATGAAAGATTGTGTGGTTACTTTCCGATGACTCGACCGAAGCAAAATCTGAAACTTCACTTTTATCGCGCTATTCTGCCGTATACTTGGAGACAGTATTTACTATCTTCCGAGTAACTCTCGGAAAAATTGTATTTGTAATATGGTATTTCAGCACTCATCGGTGGAGGTGACACGCCGCAAAGTGCGTCCCGGAACCGTGTTCGGACTCGACCTCGTAGGCTGGCCGCTCCCGCGCACAGATGCTCTGCTCGGCGAACACCTCGAGCAAGCGATCGGTCGCTTGCTCCCAGTCGACGGTCGGCCCGTCACGCTCGGTGCCCGCTTCGTCCGTCACTGCTTTCGCTTGGCCGCTCGTCTGTGTTCCCGCTTCGTGATCCGTCGCGATGAACTCGATCGCCTCCTCGACGATCCGTCCCGGCTCGCCCTGCGGGAGCGTGTTGCCGAAGAACTCCGCGCGGATCTCGGCGGCCGGCATCGGTTCGAACGTCCGTCGTTTGACCGCCCGCATGAACGACCGCGTCCGCTCCCACTCCTCGCCGTCCCACTCGTAGGCTTCGGGGGCGATCAGGCGCGGACACCGCGTGCGGAACCGACAGCCGGAGGGTGGATCAACCGGACTCGGGACCTCGCCCTCGAGCACCCCGCGCGCCCCGGTCTCCCGCGGGTCGGGAACCGGGATCGAGTCGAGTAACGCCTTCGTGTACGGATGTTGCGGGTTCTCGAAGAGTTCTTCTTTCTCGGCGAGTTCGACGATGTTCCCGAGGTACATCACGGCGACGCGGTCGGAGATGTGGCGGATGACCGAGAGGTCGTGGGCGATGAAGAGGTAGGTGAGGCCGAACTCGTCCTGGAGCCGCTCCATGGTGTTCAGCACCTGCGCCTGAATGGACACGTCGAGTGCGGAGACGGGTTCGTCACAGACGATGAAGTCCGGATTGACCGACAGCGCGCGAGCCAGGTTGATCCGCTGGCGCTGGCCGCCCGAGAACGCGTGGGGATAGCGGTTGTAATGGTGCGGGTCCAGCCCGGCCTTCTCCAGCAGGTCCTTCGCCCGGGCCTCGCGGCCTTCGTCGTCGAGCATTCCGTGGGCGCGCATCGGCTCCTCGATGATCTGGCCGACCGTCAGCCGCGGATCGAGCGAGGCCTGCGGGTCCTGAAAGATCATCTGAATTTCCGAGCGCTTGGTGCGCAGATTCTCTCCACTGAGCGTCGCCAGATCCTCGCCTTTGAACGAAATCGTCCCCGCAGTTGGCTCGAGCAGGCGCAGAATCGTCCGTCCCAGCGTACTCTTGCCACAGCCTGACTCGCCGACGAGCCCGAGCGTTTCGCCGCGTCGAATGTCGAAACTCACGTCGTCGACGGCCTGGACCCGTTCCTCGCCGACGCTGATTGGCGGAAACTGATTCGTATCGAGAGAGATTCCCGGCAACAGCCCGCCGCTCTGCGAGAAGTACTTCTTCAGCCCCTCGACCTCGATCAGCGCCTCGCCGTACGGGACCGTCTCACCCGTCATTTCGGACCCGAGTTGGCCGTCGGGTGAACTCTTACTCACGGTCGTCACCTCCGTGCTGACTACCGGCTTTGCTTGTATTCCCACTCTCACTTCCACTCTGACTCCGACTCTCGACTCCACTCCCTTCGCTTTCGCCGCCATCAGTCGCACTGGCAGCGGTCTCCTGTGCACGCTCTTCGAGCGGGACGCTTTCCTCGTACTCGTCGCCGAACACGTCGTGTTTGATGCAGGCCGCTCGATGCGGCTGCCCGTCGGCCCGGGCGACCTCCCTGTTTTCGGGATGGATCCGCTTGCACGCCTCCCGCGCATCCGGACAGCGCGGGTGGAATCGACAGCCTGCGGGCGGGTTGATCGCCTCCGGCATCACTCCCCTGATCGGATCGAGTTCAGCGACGGTTCGGTCGGGCCGGGGCATCGAGTTCAGAAGCGCCTCGGTGTAGGGGTGTTTGGTGTCGTAGAACAGTTCGTCGACCGGCGCTTGCTCGACGATTTCGCCGAGGTACATCACGTTCACCCGGTCGCAGATTTCGGCGACGACGCCCATGTCGTGGGTGACCCAGATGAAACTCGTCCCGTACTTCGCCTGGAGATCGTCGACGAGGTCGATGATCTGGCCCTCGACCGTCACGTCGAGCGCTGTCGTCGGCTCGTCCGCGATGATGAGGTTCGGCTCGCAGGCAAGCGCCATGGCGATGAGCACGCGCTGGCGCATCCCGCCGGAGAACTGGTGGGGGTACTCTTCGTAGCGCTCCGCCGGATCGGGAATGCCGACCTCGCGGAGCATGTCGACCGCCTCCCGGCGCGCCTCGTCGCTCGACAGGTCGCGGTTGAGTTCGATGAACTCGCGCAGTTGGCTGCCGACGGTGAAGACGGGGTTGAGCGATTCCATCGGATCCTGGAAGATGACGGCGATCTCGTTGCCCCGGATGCGGGTGCGAACCTCCTCGTTCGTCAGCATGTCCTCGCGCTCGTGGAGGTCGCCGTCGGGGCCTTCCTCAAGTCCGAAGATGGTTTCGCCCTTGTACGTGATCTCACCGTCGACGATCTGGCCGGGGGAGTCGACGAGCCGAAGGAGGCTCATCGAGGCGACGCTCTTGCCGGCCCCGCTCTCGCCGACGAGGCCGACGATTTCGCCCTCGTAGACCTCGAATGAGATGCCGTCGACGGCGCGGACGGTACCGGCGTCGGTGAAGAACTGCGTCTTGAGGTTCTCGACGCGAAGGAGTGGGTCTGAACGTGAACTCATCGGTGGTGTGGGATCGGTGTGGGAGTCGGGGGGGGAGTCTGGATAGCGGTCATGGTCTGTCTCTCAGTCGTTGATTCGCGGATCGAGCGCGTCTTGCAGGCCGTCGCCGAACAGGTTGAAGCCCATAATCGTCACCAGGATCGCGAGGCCGGGCCAGATCGAGAGCCAGACGTTCGAGTGCATGTAGCCGTGGGAGGTGTTGAGCATCTGGCCCCAGTCGGGCGTCGGCGGTTGCGCCCCGTAGCCGAGGAAGGAGAGGCCGGCGACGATGAGGATCGTGACGCCGATCTGGAGCGTCGCGTAGACGAGGACGGGCGCGAAGCTGTTCGGAATTACGTGCCTACGGATGATGTTGCGGTTCTTGACGCCGGAGGCCTTCGCGGCCTCGATGTAGTCCATCTCACGGACGGACAGCACTTCGCTGCGGATGATCCGGGCGAAAACGGGGATGAACGTGATCCCGACGCCGAGGATGGCGTAGGTGATGTCCGGGCTGCCGCCGCTGACGAACACCGTGAAGACGATGATGAGGATCAGCGGCGGGATCGCGTACACCGTTTCGACCATCCGCATGAGCACGTCGTCGATGCGGCCGCCGTAGAATCCCGAAACTGCGCCGATGATCGTTCCGCCGACGAAGCCGATCAGCGTCGAGACGATGCCAACGCTGACGGAGACCTGTGCGCCGTAGACGATTCTGGTGAAGTAGTCGCGGCCGCTCGGATCGGTTCCGAGCGGATTGCTCAGCGATCCGTCGGCGTGAAACGCCGGCGGCATGTTCTCCTCGCCCTCGCCCGGTGGCGGTATTCGCTCGGGATGGTCGAAGATAGGGAGCGTCTCCGCGAACGTAAAGTCCGAGATGGCTCCGAAGGTGAGCTGTGAGAGATTGCTGTCGATGAACGTGTACGTCGAGATGAGCAGGACGAGCGCCACGACGTACAGCCCCCACCGCGCAGTCGTATCCTCCATTACCTTCGAGAACGTATACCGCCACCCGTATTCGGCCTCGACGTCCTCGGATGGCCCTGAACTCTCGTCCATCTGCGCTTCGCCGAGTGCCATGCTTAGGTACCTCCCTGGTTGTGGTCGAGTCTCCGGTCGGCCTCTTCGCCGTTCACTGCCATCTCAGTCGTGCTCTCCGTAGGTGACGCGGGGATCGATGTACGCGTAGGAGATGTCCGTGATGATGACGCCGACGACGAACATCGTCCCGATCACGATCGTGATCCCCATGATCAGTTGGTAGTCGAGGCTCTGGATCGCTTCCAGGAACAGCCGCCCGATGCCGTTGATGTTGAAGACGTACTCCGTGAGCACGGCACCGCCGAGCGCCGTCGAGAGATTGAGCCCGATGATCGTGATAATCGGGAGCTGAGCCACCTGGAAGGCGTGCTTCCGAAGGATCGTTCGCTCCGGAACCCCGTACGCTCGCGCGAGTTTGACGTACTCTCCCTGCAGCGACTCGATCATCTGCGTCCGCTCGACACGCATCAGCGTCGCCATCTGAAGCGTGCCGAGTGCGATCATCGGCAACAGCAGATGTCGTATCGTCTGATATGCCAATTCAGGATAGCCGCTGTAGCCGTACTGGTCGGGACTGCGCCACGGATATACCAACCCGCTCGAGGGCAGCCAGCCGAGTTGGATCGCGAAGATCAGGATCAGCACGATGCCGATCCAGAACGAGGGCGTGCTCACGCCGATCAGTGCGACGATCCGGGAGACGTGATCCGTCGGCTCGTTTCGCCGCGTCGCCGCGATGATCCCGAGCGGAATCGCGGTCGCAAGGGCGAACGCGTACGCCGACAGAACCAGCATGAGCGTCGGTCCGGCCCGCTGGGCGAGCAGCGCCGTGACGGGTCGATCCCGGTGGATACTGTGGCCGAGATCGCCCTGCAGGACGTTGCTCATGTACGTCAGATACCGCTCGTGCAGCGGCCTGTGGAGGCCGTACTGGCGTTCGATACGCGCGATGACTTCCTGATTGACCTCCTGGCCCTGCAACATGAGCCGCACCGGGTCACCCGGGGCCAGATTCGCGAGGATAAACGTGATTACGGTGATCCCGATCAACACGGGAATCGCCTGTACCACGCGACCTGCCGTATAGCGAAGGAGTCCCATTTGTCGTGTCGTGTTTCAGGTTTCGGTTGGCGGCTCTCGATTTCGGAGGGCGCCTCGATTCTCGCGATCCGCGAGTTCGCGCTCGTCGCCGAGCGGGTCAGTTGTCGGTCCAGACGTTTCCGTACTCGGAGACGACGCGCGGGTTCTGCTGGACCATCGGGTGTGCGTGCAGATCCTTGACGTAATCGCGCGAGGCCATGGTGTTGTGGAACGAGTACGCCGGCAACGACGGCAGTTCCTCGAGTATTTCGACCATGACGCCCTCGTAGAGGGCGTAGCGTTCCTCCTGATCGGCGAGTTCACGAGCCTCGGCGATGTCGTCGTGGAAGGAGTCGCTTCCCTCGTAGAAGTGCGCCTGATTAATTCCCGTTTGGCTCTCGTGGTAGAGGTTGTACAGGTACGCGTCGGGGTCCGGGCCGCCGGTCCAGCCGAGGAGGTACGCCTGGAAGTCGTCCGGGCTGGGTTCCTCGTTGTAGACGGTCCGGTCGAGCAGCGTCCCGAAGTCGAGCGTTTCGGCTTGCGCGCCGTCGTACCCGATCTCGTTGAGTCGCGTGACGATCCGCTCCGCCAGGTCGCCGCGGTGGTCTCCAGGCGCGACGATCGTCGGACTCCAGTCGTCGTCTACCGCGCCGTTGAGCAGTTCTTCGGCCTGATCCGGATCGTATCCCGGATAATACTCTTCCTGCCAGTCGTCGAGCGGGAAGTCCCACTGCTCGTTGGTGATCGGCGGAATCGGTGCGGACAACGGCTGTGCCACGTTCGACAGCCGCGACTCGACGAAGTCCGTCATCGAAAAGGTGTGACAGATCCCCCGCCGCACGTCGGGGTCGCTCGTCGGTGCGTCGTCGCGACAGTTGAACGTCAGATGCATGTACGACGGACTCTCGCTGATGTGGACGCGAATGCCGTCGTCGTCCTCGAGTTCGCTCCAGTCGTCGTTCGGCACGTCGGCGATCGCGTCGGTGTCGCCGGCCCGAATCTCGCCGATTCGGCTCGCTGCGTCGACGTTGTCGACGAACGTGATCTCCTGGAGGTACGGCTGTGGCTCGTCCCAGTAGTCCTCGTTTCGTTCGAGCGTAACGTACTCGTTGAACTCGAAGTCGCTGAAAACGAACGGACCCGAACCGACCGGGTTCGTGTTGAACTCCTCGCGGTCGGATTCGCTTTCGCGTTCGCTTTCGGGGACGACCGAGATCGCCATCGTCTGGAGTTCCCACGGCCCGTACGGGTAGGCGAGGTCGACCTGCACCTGGTAGTCGTCGATGACCTCCGCGGAGTCGACCATCTCGTACTGGGCCAGGTTGACGCTGTCTTCTTCCTGGAAGGCCATGAACGAGTGGGCCACGTCGCTGGCGGTGAGTTCCTCGCCGTTATGGAACTCGATGCCCTCGTTGATCTCGTAGAGGTAGCGCGTCCCGTCGCGCTCGACATCGGGCATGTCCGTGGCGACTTTCGGCTCGAGTCCGAGTCCGTCGTCCCATTCGTAGAGGCCATCGAACACCAAATTCGAGACCTGGACGCTGTAGGCGTCGTTGGAGTGGATCGGGTCGAAGTCCTCGTCTCGCTCCAGTTCCTGGGTATACTCGATCGTACTTTCACGGGCGGCTTCCTCGTCGTCCGGCTCCTCCCGGTCGTAATCGTAGTCTTCGGGGTCGATGAGTTCGTCTCCGTCGTCGTCATCGCCATCCCCACCGATGCACCCTGCGAGCGCCACCGCCGACACCGCCGTTCCCGATGCGAGAACTCGGCGACGGGTGGCGTATGGTGACTTCCGTACCATCCTCTCGAGATACACTGTCATCGACTCTTTGTTATCCTCACCCAAACCGGACGAATAACGACGATACTTTCGACGCGCGTGACGTAATGTGCTTTTACACGTCTTTTAGTGCACTCTGATAACCAGTATTGTCCCGCGTCGGATGAATGTGGACATCTCCTCCGATCCTGCGGACGGTTGTCCATTCGACCTGCGTTCGTACCGTCGGGCCGAAGTCAATACGAAGTTGGTCGCGAATTCGCGGCCGTTGAGCAACCCGTTGGTTTGCGGTCTCCAGTAGAACGCGGCGTTCTGCGGACGTCTCCACCGGCGACGGCCGCAGCGGAGCGACCACTCGTCACGTAGTTCGTCCGACAGTATCAGCTGTGGCGATCGCTTCGTAGCGGGCCCAGTAACCGGGCGAACCGTCCGACACAGAGCACCCGGGCGGACAGTACAGGCCTGGATCACCCGACAGACGGCACCGCTCAGTGCGGCGGGCTGTCGGTTCGATTGGCAGGAACAGTGATCTTTTTCCATCGGCACATACAGTATCGCCGTATGAACTACCGAGCCGTCGACACCGCAGCCGAGTACGTCGCGCGCCTCGATACCGGCGCGGACTGGCGCGCCGAAATCGAGGCCCTCGCGGACGACGTCGAGGCCGACGCCGCCTGGTTTACCGCTCTCGGAGCCGTCCAAGACGCCGAACTCTGGTTCTACGACCAGGACGAGTGCGAATACTATCCGATCGAGTTCGACGAGCCACTCGAAGTCGCAAGTTGTGTCGGTAACGTCTCTCTGCTCGAGGGGGAGCGCTTTGCCCACACCCACGCCGTCCTCTCCGATCCCGACGGCACTACCTACGCCGGCCACCTGAACGAAGCCACCGTCTGGGCCGGCGAGGTCCACATGCGCGTCTTCGAGGACGAACTCGTCCGCGAGTACGACGACACTACCGAACTCGATCTCTGGCTCTGAAATGCGCGCGGAAGACGAACAGTACTTCGACCGACTCGAATCCCAGCTCGACGAGGCGTTCGACGTCGCCGAACGCGCCAAGCAACGCGGCGGCGATCCCGAACCCGAAGTCGAAATCCCGACCGCCAGAGACATGGCCGACCGTGTCGAGAACATCCTCGGCATCGACGGCGTCGCCGACCGCGTTCGCGAACTCGAAGGCGAGATGAGTCGCGAGGAAGCCGCACTCGAACTCGCGGAGGACTTCGCGGAGGGTCGCGTCGGCGACTACGAGACGAAAGCCGGCAAGATCGAGGGGGCGGTCCGGACGGCGGTCGCCCTGTTGACCGAGGGCGTCGTCGCGGCTCCGATCGAGGGCATCGATCGGGTCGAAATACTATCGAACGACGACGGCACCGAGTTCGTCAACGTCTACTACGCCGGGCCGATCCGCTCGGCTGGCGGGACGGCTCAGGCGCTCTCGGTGCTCGTTGCCGACTATACGCGCGCGCTCGTCGGCATCGACCAGTACGATACTCGCGAGGAGGAAGTCGAACGGTACGCCGAGGAGATCGCTCTCTACCACAAGGAGACCGGCCTGCAGTACTGTCCGAAGGACAAGGAGGCGAAGTTCATCGCAAAGCACCTCCCGATCATGCTAGACNAACCGCTCTTCCGATCTGAGCAATGGGTCGATACCAACAGCGCCCGCGGCGGCATGTGTCTCGTTCTGGGCGAGGGGATCGCGCTCAAGGCACCGAAGATCCAGCGCTACACGCGAAACCTCGATGAGGTCGACTGGCCGTGGCTCCAGGATCTCATCGACGGCAATTACGCGGCTACGAGCGACGACGCCGACGCGGGCACCGAAGACGAAGCCGACGATGAGGACGAGAGTGAGGGGGCTGACGGCGCGACGGACGACGAACCCGCCGAAGACGACGGAGACCCAGCGAACGCCGACGGGGACGAATCGGCCGACGTGGACGGTCCAGCGGGCCCTCCACGGGTCGGCGAATCGAAGAAGTTCCTTCGGGACCTGATCGCTGGCCGCCCGGTCTTCTCCCATCCCTGTGCGAAAGGTGGCTTTCGCCTTCGCTACGGCCGCTCGCGCAACCACGGCTTCGCGACCGCCGGCGTCCACCCCGCCGCGATGCACCTCGTCGACGACTTCCTCGCGACCGGGACACAGATCAAGACCGAACGGCCCGGCAAGGCCGCCGGCGTCGTCCCCGTCGACTCCATCGAAGGACCGACCGTCAAACTCGCGAACGGCGACGTCCGCCAGATCGACGATCCGACGGAGGCCAAGGAGATCAGAAACGGCGTCGAGAAGATCCTCGATCTCGGCGAATATCTCGTCAACTACGGCGAGTTCATCGAGAACAACCACCCGCTCGCACCCGCTTCCTACACGCCCGAGTGGTGGATTCAGGACCTCGAAGCCGCCGGCGCGGACGTACAGGCACTCGAGGACGATCCGCGGATCGATCTCGAGCATCCCGATCCTGAGGAGGCCCTCGTGTGGGCCACCGACTTCGACGCGCCGTTACATCCCGAGTACACGTATCTCTGGCACGATCTCCCCGTCGTGGACTTCTGTACGCTCGCGGAAGCGGTGGCGGCGGGACGAGTCGAGAGCGAGGGCGACGCTGGGGCTGGCGGGAACGACGACGCCGACGACACGCTCGTCCTCGAGTTCAGCGACGCCGTTTGTGACGCGCTCGAGACGATCGTCATCGAACACCGCCAGCGCGAGGACCGGATCGAGATCGACGACTGGCGGCCGCTCGCGCGCTCGCTCGGCTGTGAGATCCGTCGGACGGCGACCGACGGGGCCTCGCGGTCGGCGGCGAGCGGCGATGAGCCGGCCACTGATCCAGCGTCGGCCGAGACGGACGCCGCGACCGCAATCGAACTCGAACGCACATGGACCGACGCCGACCTTTCAGAGCGCTCGCGGACCTGGAGCCACGAGGACGAACCCGACGGCGCGAACGCTATCGAGGCGGTCAACGAGGTCGCTCCCGTCGACATCCGCGAGCGCGCGCCGACCCGGATCGGCAACCGGATGGGCCGCCCGGAGAAATCAGAGCGCCGAGACCTGAGCCCGCCGGTCCACACCCTGTTTCCGATCGGCGAGGCCGGCGGCGCACAGCGAAACGTCGCCGACGCGGCTAAACACGCCGAGACGATGTCGGATACGCCCGGCGTCGTCGAGCTTCGGATCGGCCGCCAACAGTGTCCGAACTGCGGCACGGAGACGTTCAAGAACCGCTGTCCGGACTGTGAGACCCGGACCGAACCGGACTACCGCTGCCCGGACTGCGACCAATCACTCGAGCCCGACGAGGCTGGACGCGTCGAGTGCGACCGCTGTGAGGTAGACGGAACCTGCGTCGAACCCCGTGAGATCGACATCAACGACGAGTTCAGAAGCGCTCTCGAATCCGTCGGCGAGCGCGAGAACGCCTTCGAGATCCTCAAGGGCGTCAAGGGACTGACCTCGTCGACCAAGATCCCCGAGCCCATCGAAAAGGGGATTCTCCGGGCCAAACACGACGTGTCGGCGTTCAAGGACGGCACCGTCCGCTACGACATGACCGACCTCCCGGTCACGTCCGTCCGCGCGAGCGAACTCGACATCGACGTCGGGCAACTACAGGCGCTCGGGTACACGGAGGACGTCCATGGCGACCCGCTCACGCACGAGGACCAACTGGTCGAACTCAACGTCCAGGATATCGTCCTCTCCGACGGCGCGGCCGAGCACATGCTCAAGACCGCCGACTTCATTGACGACCTCCTGGAGCAATATTACGGCCTTGACCCGTTCTACGAATTCGAGGACCGCGACGAACTCGTCGGCGAGTTGGTGTTCGGGATGGCACCCCACACGAGTGCCGCGACTGTCGGGAGAGTGATCGGATTCACGAGCGCCGCGGTTGGATACGCACACCCGTACTTTCACGCCGCGAAAAGACGCAATTGTGACGGGGACGAAGACTGCGTCATGCTTCTCATGGACGGACTGCTCAACTTCAGTAGAAGTTTTCTCCCCGACAAGCGCGGCGGGCGCATGGACGCCCCCCTCGTCATGTCCTCGCGAATCGACCCCGCCGAGATCGACGACGAAGCCCACAACATGGACATCGTCTCGCAGTACCCCCGCGAGTTCTACCTCGCGACGCTGGAGCAGGCCGATCCCGAGTCGGTCGATATCCAGATCGGCGAGGACACGCTGGGAACCGACGGGGAGTACACCGGCTTCTCTCACACCCACGACACGTCAAACATCGCGATGGGGCCCGACCTCTCGGCGTACAAGACCCTGGGCTCGATGATGGACAAGATGGACGCCCAACTCGAACTCTCGCGGAAACTAGCGGCCGTCGACGAGACCGACGTTGCAGAGCGGGTTATCGAGTATCACTTCCTGCCGGACCTGATCGGAAACCTGCGGGCGTTCTCCCGCCAGGAGACGCGTTGTCTCGACTGCGGCGAGAAGTTCCGCCGGATGCCCCTGACCGGAGACTGTCGTGAATGCGGTGGGCGGGTCAACCTCACCGTCCACGAGGGCTCGGTTAACAAGTACATGCAGACGGCGATCCAGGTCGCGGAGGAGTACGACTGCCGCGATTACACGAAACAGCGTCTGGAGGTCCTCGAGAAGTCACTCGAGAGTGTTTTCGAGAACGACAAGAACAAACAGTCGGGTATCGAGGACTTCATGTAGCCGGTCGCGAACCACGCCTCTCACACTCTCACTCTCGAACTCGTGTTCCTCGAAATACCCGCTGTATTGTGGTAGTTTATAGTTCGTCTAGCGGTCGTGCGCGACTGAAATCCGAAACCGCGGCAGATAGTGGGAACTGAGTGAGGAGACAGAGACACTCTTCGCGACAATCCCACGCGAACCGGAGCGTGTGGTCTTCACCCACGCGTAGAAGGACGTGTGCAGTTTGCTGAACGCGCCATGAACTCGCATAAGAAGGCGAATCGTAGTAGTCGATAGTAGCGTGGTTCGTTATTCGGAACGGAGCCTCAACATCCGCTACGTACAGGTAGTACAGCATTGGACAGAGTTGCTTAAAAGAGAGTGACAGAAATACTATAACTAAATAGCGCGTATCGCCGAATATGGTCCCCAACGAAACGGCCGATGAACCCCCTTACCTCGGCAACGTCTTATTCCTCGTCGGTGCCTTCTTCATCGCTGGAATAGCAACGCTAACGGTCGTATCCATCGTAGGTATTGAGGGAATAGTCGCATACGCGATTGCAACAATGGCATTCGTCGCTGCATTCATCGGCCTGCTACTGTTCTATAACTCCTATTACCTCGCCGATTGACGGCAATAAGCATCCCTTCTTCCCGAACCTCCGTTTTCGATTTCAGCACCGAGACTGCAGACCGAAATCGCGCTACTACCTACTGCGATACCGAAGACCAAGCGATTATTTCTGACGTGCCCGTCTTCGGCCACCTATTTTGTATCGCTATAATTGGTTTATGCCGAACGCCCCCTGAGACGAGTATTTCTCGCAAACCGGATATTCAGGGCGTCTTCGTACGGAACTGGGTTTATACGCCTCCGAGTGGTAGCAACCCACATGAGTGAGGAACAACAAAATCCTCGGCTCGGCTTCGGCACCACCGTCTACAGCGAAGATGGATCCCCCGTCGGTCGCATTCGCGGCTTCGACGAGGACGGGTTCTACGTGACGATTCGAGACGGTATTGAGGGGATGAGCATTGAACACGTCCGCTCCGGCCACGAGTTCGGCGAGGCCCATCTGATGTGGCGCTGTCTCGAGTGCGGAGCGATGGACGAACTCGACAGCGAACTGCCGGAGCGGTGTCCATCCTGTGGCACCGAGCGGGAGGATCTGTACTACTGGACCGAGGACTGAGACGAGCGTTTTTATCGCGTGTGGCGCGACGGGCCGGTATGGAGATCGTGGTCTTCGGAGCCGGGAGCCTCGGCAGTCTCGTCGGTGGACTCCTTGCCCAATCTGGCGCACACGAGGTGACGCTCGTCGCCCGCGACCCACACGCGAGCGCGGTACGGACGGCCGGCCTGCAACTCGCGGGCGAGTTCAGCGAGACCGTCGCTCCCGCGGCGGTAACGGACGGAACAGAACTCGCCGCTGAACTCGCGGTCGTGACGGTCAAATCCTTCGACACGGCAGCGGCCGCTGATGCACTTTCGACCGGCTCGTTCGACGCCGTGCTCTCGCTCCAAAACGGGATGGGAAACGAAGCGACGCTCGCGGGCCGGCTTGGCGTTCCCGTCCTGGCCGGAACGGCAACCTACGGGGCGCTATTGCGCGAGCCCGGTGTCGTCGAGTGCACCGGACTGGGCGAGGTTACTCTCGGCCCGCGATCGGGTGGGTCGACCCAACTTGCCGACCGCGTCGGCGAGGCATTCGTGCTGAGCCCGCTCGAAACAACCGTTGCGAGTGATATGCCGACCCGACTCTGGCGGAAACTCGCTGTTAACGCCGGTATCAATCCGCTAACGGCGCTTACCGGAACGAAAAACGAGGCCGTTCTCGCCGATCCTGCTACTGAACTCGCACGAGCAGCCGCTCGAGAAACAGCCCACGTTGCCCGGGCTGACGGCATTTCCCTCTCGGACGAGACGGCCGTCGAGACGATGACTCGCGTGGCACGACAGACCGCGCTGAACTCGTCTTCGATGGCCCAGGATGTCCGTGCGGGCCGGCGGACAGAAATCGATGCGATCAACGGCTATGTGGTCGAGCGCGCCGATGAATTGGGTGTTTCGGTACCGACGAATCGGACGCTCACTGCGTTGCTTGAAACCTGGGAGCACGGGTGTGGGCTTCGATAGGCGGATCGGAGAGACTCTGCGGATGAAGAGTAGTCCTCAGCAGCGGTGAGAACGGGCAATACGCTTCCGGCACGAGGAAACTGGCCCTACGCGATCAGAACGGTGCTTCGGGACCTTCGTCGGTCTCGCCGTCGTCGTCGACGGTCTCGCCGGGGAACGACGGGCTCATGCCACCGCCCATGTCGTCGTCCCCACCCATTCCGGTCTGGGCGTTGACCTGCTCGATTTCGGGGATTTCTTTGACCATTCGGCTCTTGATTGCCTGAATCGTCATCGGCGAGATACCACAGCCACTGCAGGCACCGCCGAGGGCGATCGAGACTTCACCCGTTTCACGGTCAAGGTCCTGAATCGCCGCACTCCCGCCGTGCATCTGGATCTGTGGGAAGTTCCGTCGCAGGAAGTTCGCGACGCGGTCTTCGAGGTCGTCTCCGCCTTGGGTTTCGGTACTCATATCTCGCCGTTAGGGCTGAGCCTCCCTAAACCTTCCGTCGGTCCCCATCGTCGCGCCGCTCAGGCGAATCCAAAGACGCGTTCGAGTTCAGTTTCGATGGCATCGACGTGGTGGTCTAGAACGTCTTCGAATCGGTCCTGTTCGACGATAGTACCGGTAAGTCGGTCGTAGGGGTCGTCGGGTAGTTCGACGTGGAACTCGCCGTCGCCGTCGTAGAAGGGTTCGCTTTCGTTTAACACCTGTTGGTCGATTGCGTGGACGAGTTCGGAGTCATAGCGGTCGTTCATCCGGTTGAACGCGTTCTTGTAGGCTTGTTGGAGCTCGGGAAAGTAGTTCGCGTACTTGTCCTCGAATTTTTCGGGGTCGAACTCGGTGTTCGTGTCTGCCATATCATATCCGAACGCGAGTGAGGACAAAAGTCGGACGGTTGTCCCGGTCGGTATTCGCGATGGTCGCTGTGAGGGTGGCTATTACTCTCAGAGAGTGACATTGTAGGCGGTCCCTACAGGTGGCGTGCGTACGCAAGCGGAACGAACACCTTATTCAGTGGCGATACTGTCGACTATGCCATTCGATACGCACCCCATTCCTTGGGAGAAACTCCCGCCGGACTGGGGGCCGACCGAGTACGGTGACGGTCGGTTCGTGTACCATCACGGCCAGTCGTCGATCGTGTTGGTGGCTGATCGGACGGAAGCGGCGCAGTCTCATCCTGGCTTTGGGCTCTGTGGGTACTGGGAACTTCGCTATCGGTACTTGCTCGGTGATCGTACGGTTTCCGAGGCGATCGCTCGTGTCTCGAACCGGAGTGCTGCAGTCAGCGGCTTGCTCAAGTGTATGCATCGAGTTCACGACTCGGTCGAGCGGCCGTCGGACCCGATCGAAGTGATGGAGACGCTGGGCAAGATTTCGTTTTCGGATTTCGTCCCGGAGAACCGGTCGCCATCGGGCTGATTGTGCGTGACGGCTCGGCTACAGTGTACTCCCTCATCCACCTCTAAACGCCTTTACTCCTCATCCACACCTGACCGCGACTCCGAGTCGTCTCAGCAGGCACCTACTCTCCATAAATCCCATATCGCGATATAGAATATGGCTACGGTCGATCCTGCTCGCAACCGAGTGTTTAAGCTTCTATCGACAGTACACGTGTGCATCCCCGGTCCTCATGACAGCGCCGATCCCCTTCACGATCGACTTTCACGTTCACTCGGACGACTCCTACGACGGCCACGAGCCGGTCGAACTCATTCTCGAACACGCTGCCGACATCGATCTCGACGGCGTCGTTATTACCGACCACGACGAAATCGGCGAATCGCGCCGCGCCGCCGCGCTTGCCCCCGAGTACGGGCTGCTCGGGATTCCAGGCGTCGAGGTGTCGACGCGGCACGGCCATCTGCTCGCAATCGGTGTCGACGAACGTCCCGACCCCGGCCAGCCGTTCATGGACACTGTCGCCGCCGTTCGAGAACTCGGCGGCATCGCGATCGTTCCGCATCCGTTCCAGCGAAGTCGCCACGGTGTTCGCAAACGCCGTATCCAAGATGCAGATGCGATCGAGACCTACAACTCGATGCTCTTTACCGGCTACCGAAATCGCCGCGCGCGGACGTTCGCTCGCCGGCGTGAGTATCCTGAAATCGGCGCGAGTGATGCGCACTACCTGCCAAACGTCGGGAGGGCGTACACTGAGGTACGCGTGACGCCCGAGACGGACAACGGAACGCCGACGAAGGCCGATATTGACGGTGAGGACCTCGTCGAGGCCATTCTCGAGGGCCGGACGCAGATTCGAGGAAAGCGAACGCCGATCCACAAGAGTTCGGTGCAGTACGCCAAGGGAGCGGTTCGGAAGTCGGCGTTCGTGCTGACCTCGCACGCGCCGCTCGTGCCGACGGTTCCGGCGTCGATGGAGCGGTCAGGATAGCTGGTCGCCGACGAGTTCGTCGGCGCGGTCGACGAACGCCCGTTCTTCGCCCTTCGGGACGGTTGCGCCGGCCGCCACGTTGTGGCCGCCGCCGTCGCCGCCGACGGCCCGTGCGACCTCACCCATGACGACCGAGAGGTCGAGTCCCTGGCGGGTCAGGCTGTGCGTGGCGCGGGCCGAGACTTTGACGTCCTGGGTTTGCTCGCGCTTTTCCGAATCGTTCCGATCTGGCGCATCCGAGCCGGATGCGTCGCGTTTGTCGGCGAACGCAATGATCGGCTTCGAGCGGCTGATGCCTGCGTTGCCCATCGCCATTCCGGCGACGATGCCGACGATGGTCTCCCGGATGCGGTCCTCCGCGTGGAACCACTGGACGTGCTCCGCGTGGGTGACGCCCTCCTCGGTGACGAGTTCGATGCCGTTCGAGAGGTTTCGCCGGTGGTCTCGCAGGAGGGTGCGGGCTCGGTCCAGGGCCTTGTCACGGTCGCCGAGACAGACGCCGAGGCCGACGTCGGCGCGGTCGTAGCGCGCGGTCGCGTTGAGCAGCGTCGAGAACTCGCTGGCGTCGCGGAGTTCGGTGCCGACGGGTTCTTCGCTGAGGACGTAGGCGGTGCCGACGAGTTGGTCGATTTTCGAGGCGGGGACGCCGCGGGAGACGGCGCGTTTGACGAGGGCGCTGGCGACGGTTTGCTTTTCGTCGTCGGAGAGTTCCGCCCAGCGCCGCCAGTTGCCGTCGCCGGTGCTGGTGCTGGTGCCGGTGCCGGTGTTGTCCCCGCCACCCGTCCGTTTCAACTCGAGATCGAGGTCGTCGAGAAACGAGAGCGCGCCGCGTTCGCTGCCCGAAACCCCGGGAATGCGGACGTCGGTGGCGTACTCGAGGAGTTTCGGGAGCGGGCGGGTCTGTTTGCCGTAGAGTGCGAGATCCGTGCTGGTTTCGATGACGCCGGCGTCGACGCCCTCGGCGACAATTTGTTCGTTCGCGCCGTGGAGTTCACCGCCCGAGGCTTGCATGTCCCCGACCGCGCCGACGACGGCGAGGGCTGCGAGGTCGCGGTTGTCGGCGCGGGCGGCGGCTGCGCCGCCGTCCGTCGTCATCGTCCGCTCCGTCGGCTGCTCCGAAACGTCCGCGAGCGCCCGTGCGAGCACGTAACTCGCGCCCGCGCCCGAGAGTTCAGATGCGCCGTCGATGCCGAACAGGAGCGGGTTGAGGTGATAGTGCGTTTCGCTGTCGGCCGGCTGGTGGTGATCTGCGATGATAGGCGTGAACGCGCCCTCGTCCTCGTGGACGGTGATTTCGTCGAGCTGGCCGCTCCCGAAGTCCGTAAAGAGGACGGTGTCGTACTCGGTCGACGCGATTTCGGCGATCGCGTCCGCGTCGAGTTGTTTTTCGAAGACGGTTTCGAACGGAATACCCGCTCGCTCGAGCGCCTGCGAGGCGATCGCGGCGCTCGTCAGTCCGTCGGCGTCGATGTGGGAGGCGAGCAGAACGCGGTCGGCGTCGGCGAGTCGCCGTGCGCACTCGGTCGCGCGTTCCTCGAGTTCGGGGATCGGGCCAGCCATCGGTCGACTGTGGGTCGGCTTCGGGGATAAACCTGCGGTCCTCGGCTCGCAGCGGGGGGTCGTGTCGTGTTCGTGGGCGATCAGTCGCGATTCCGTTCGGCCACCGCGTCGACCGTCTCGCTGGCCAGCGTCTCGAAGGTTGCCTCGCTCGCGACGAGATCGACATCGAGTTCGTATTCGGCCGCTGTCGCGGCGGTCGGCTCGCCGATGACGCCGACGACGGCCTCGTCGAGTCCCGCGAGCGCCTCCTCGCGAACGCCCCGTTCCGCGGCGGCCTCAAGGAAGTGCGCGACGGTTAGCGACGAGGTGAAACAGGCCCCATCGAGTTCACCCGCGGCGGCCGCGGCGGTCGACGCGCCGCTGCCCTCCGGACGGACCAACCGATAGAGGACGGTTTCGTGGCAGTACGCGCCCGCGTTCTCGAAGCCCTCGAGCAACACGTCGCTGCCGTGGTCGCTGCGGGCGACTTCGACGCGCGCGCCGTCGGTCTCCGCGGCGAGTTCGGCGACGAGGCCGCTCGAGGTGAACTCGTCGGGGACGCGATCCACTGTGTAGCCTTCCTCGCGGAGCGAATCGGCCGTCGCGGAGCCGATCGCACAGACGGTCGCATTGCCGGGGTCCCAACCCGCGTCGGCGACGAGTTCGGCGCCGGTCTTGCTCGTGAGGACGGCGTAGTCGGCGTCGGTTCGCGGGACGGCGTCGGTCGGTTTGACGGCGAGCATCGGGTCCGGAAGCGGTCTGACGCCGAGTGATTCGAGGCGGTCGGCGGCCGCCGCGAGGCGTTCGTCGTCGGGGCGGAAGACGGCGACGGTCGGTGTCTGTGTCTCCGTTTCCAGCGGTGCGGCGTCGCTCATCGGTTTCCTCCAGTCTTCTCGTCGGTCGCTTCGCCGTACTCGTTCCGGATGAACTCGACCACCGACTCACGGGTGCCCGCAACGTCGCCGATCACGGTCACGGCCGGCGGCGAGATGTCCTTGTCGTCGCGCACGTCGACGATCGTTTCGAGCGTTCCCGTGGCGACGCGCTGGCCGGGCCAGGTGCCGCGTTCGACGAGCGCGACCGGCGTCTCGGGGGCCATACCAGCTTCCCGAAGCGCGGCCGTGTAATCCGGCAGCCGACCGACGCCCATCAGGACGACGATGGTGCCGCCGGTCGCGGCCAGCGCGTCCCAGTCGACCGACGACTCGGCCTTCGTGGGGTCCTCGTGGCCGGTGACGAAGGAGACCGACGAGGCGTGATCGCGGTGGGTGACCGGGATTCCGGCGACGGCGGGTGCCGCGATCGCGGACGTGACGGCGGGGACGACTTCGAACGGGATCTCGTGGGCGGCGAGGTACTCGGCTTCCTCGCCGCCGCGGCCGAAGACGAACGAGTCGCCGCCCTTGAGCCGCACGACGGACTTGCCCTCACGGGCAAGTTCGACCAGTCGCTCGTTGATCTCCGACTGGGGCGTGCGCTCGCCGCCGGCGCGCTTGCCGACGTCCTCGCGGCGGTCCTCGGGGAGCATTTCGATGATCTTTGGCCCCGGGAGCTTGTCGTGAAGGACGACATCGGCCGATTCGAGGAGGCGTTTTGCCTTGACCGTGAGCAGGTCGGGATCGCCGGGACCGCTGCCGACGAGGAAGACGGTGCCGGGTTCGGGTTCGAGTTCGTGCTCGGAACCGGACTCGGATTCAGCCGTGCGCCCCATCTACTTTCCCTCCGGCTGGTCCTCCTGACTCGGTTCCGCGTTTCCTTCGGCGTCCTCGCGCGCCGTGTCGATCAACGCCGCAGCGCCCTGGTCGGCGAGTTCAGCGGCGAACTCGCGGGCCGCTTCGGCGTGGGTTTCGATCGGCAGGTCGCGGGTCGCCGTCACCGACTCCTCGCCGTCGCGGTCGAAGACGCTCACGCTCGTGTGGACGAACTCTCCCTGGACGATCGCGTAGATGCCGATCGGGGCGATACAGCCGCCACCGAGTTCGGCGAGGATGGTTCGCTCGACGGTTGTCTCGACGCGGCTGCGCGGGTGGTCGATCGCGGTCTGGATCTCGCGTGCGGTTTCGCCGTCGGTCGCGGTGACGGCGAGTGCGCCCTGTCCCGGTGCGGGGACGAACGTCGTTGTCGGGAGTTCCTGGGCGTCGACGTAGTGGGTGAGGCCGCTGCGTTCGAGGCCGGCCTGTGCGAGGACGATGGCGTCGTACTCGGTGTCGACCTCGCGGCTGAGGGCCTGCTTTTCGAGTTCGGAGAGGTCGTCGAACCACTCGTCGACGGTGCGGTCGTACTCCGGCTCGAAGTCCTCGTTACCCGTATTCCCCTTCCGTTCTTTGTCGGCATCGCTGCGTTCCTGGTGTTCGGCCTGCAGCGCGGGCGCGAGGAGTTTCTCGAGGCGGGTATCGACGTTGCCGCGGAGCGGTTCGACCGTGAGGTCGGCCCGTTCGGACAGGAGTTGTGCGCGCCGGCGGAGACTCGAGGTGCCGACGGTTGCACCGTCCGGGAGTTCCGCGAGTGGTGATCCGTCGGGCGTGACGAGGAGGTCGCCCGGGCGGCCCCGTTCGGGGATGGCGGCGGTGACGAGTTCGTCGGGCTGTTCGGTCGGCATGTCCTTCATCGAGTGGATCGCGCCGTCGAGGTCGCCGTCGAGGACCCGTTCGTCGAGTTCGCGGACGAAGGCACCGGTCTTGCCGAGGCGGTGAATGAGTTCGTCTCGGATCTGGTCGCCGGTCGTTTCGACGGTCACGAGTTCGACCTCGTACCGGCGGTTCTCGAGGGCTTCTTTCACGAGTGCGGCCTGCCGCCGGGCGAGGGCCGATCCCCGTGTCGCCAGTCGCAACGTCCCACGCGTTCTCATAGAGAGTAGTCCTCGCCTGAGGTATGAAAAGCGCACGCTTGTCCGGCGCTGGCCACACTGTCCGGTTCCAGGGTCGCCATAGAGGCTGGCTGAATCGTCACGAAGCTCGCGGGCAGTCGTGGAAGCCGGCCGCAACGGCCGATAACGGGTGAACTGACCGGGTTCGAATAACATGTTCGGGGCGGTACTTATCATCAACCGGCGATAATATCGATCCAGATGACAGAGACGCTCTATACGCGCCTCGGTGGCGAGGACGCGCTGACCGCAGTCGTCGACCGGTTTTACGATCGCGTCCTCGCCGACAAGCGCCTCGCCCCCTTCTTCGAGGATGTCGACATGCAACAACAGCGCGCCCATCAAGCGCAGTTCCTCAGCGCGGTCACGGGCGGCCCGGTCGAGTACACGGGCGCGGATATGGAAGCCGTGCACGCCGATCTCGACATCGGTCGCGCCGACTTCGACGCCATCGCGACGCATCTGGACGACACGCTGGCCGAGTTCGATGTCGACGAAGCCGACCGGGAGGCCGTCCTCGCGGAGTTCGGCAGTTACGAGGATGCGATCGTCACGGCCGATTGAACCGTCTTCGCGTCCTGGCCGATTGCTCTGGCGGGGTGTGGTTGTGGATGCGGATGCGCCTTCTCACTTGTCCACCACCGCTCGGCGCTTGTACAGATAGTACCCCGCAAGGAGCGGCTGCAGCGGCGCGACGGTGAGACTCAGAAACGCGAGCCCCAGGTAGACCCCGGGATTCGGCCGCCACGAGTTCGGCTGCGTGCAGACGTACGCCGCATCCCGGTGGATCGCGACCGGGAACGAACCGACGACAACCGTGCTCGCCAGCCCGATTGCAGCCGTGATCAGCCCTGGGATCGCGAGAACGTACGCGATGGCTGCGACGGCGGCTCCGAGGAGCGTCGCCACCAGCGAGCCCAGAACGAGGAGCCACCAGCCGGACCACCCCGGCGGCGTCCCGAAGTATCTATGTCGCCGGGCCAGATAGGCCACGCCCGCGACGGGGGCCCAGACGAGCGCGAAGAGCCCGTTGAGCCAGGGCCGGGGCCGCCAGTTGCCGCTCGCTTTCGGCCGCCGCCGAACGCGGCTCGCATCGCAGACAATCGCGACCGTGATCCCGATCGTGAGGACCGTATAGCCGGAGGTTCCGAGCAGGAACAGCACCTGATCGAGGCCGGGAACGCCGACTTCGAGTTCCTGTAGAACGCCGACGATACCGACCCCGGCGACGGGGGGAACGAGATACAGGAGGTGCTCCAGGATGCGCGCCCAGTCGTGGTCGGCTCGGGTCGTCGACACCTGCGGTATCGAACCACGCCCCGCCCCATAACAGTTCGTCGTCGCGTCGCTGTGGTCGACTTACAGCGCTTCCTTATACGCTTCGAGGGTGTCCTCGACGTCCGCTTTGATGTGCCCGTAGCTGACGAACTGACACTCGAACTGGTTCTGCGAGAGGAACACGCCCTGCTCTTTCATCTGTCCCCAGAAGATGCGCCGCCAGCGGTCGGTTTCGGCGGCTTTCACGTCGCCCGCGTTCTTCGGACTGAACTCGTAGCGCGGGCAGTCGGGGTCCTGTCGGGAGCCGGCCGGACACTGGCCGTCGAGTTCGTCTCGCCCCGGCCCTTCGCGGGTGAAGATGACTTTGAACATGCTGTCCGTGCCGGTGACGGTATAACTCGGGGCCTGGTCGGCGACGATGTCGGTGAGGCCGCTGCGAAGCTGTTCGCCCAGGTCGTTGACGTGCGCGTACACGTCGTTTTCGGCGGCGAACTGCAGCGTTTCGAGGCCGGCAGCCATCGTGACGGGGTGGCCGGAGAAGGTGCCAGCCTGGAAGACGTCCCCGGCGGGCGTGAAGTGCTCGATAATCTCGGCGCGGCCGCCGATCGCGCCGACCGGGAAGCCGCCGCCGATGATCTTCCCGAAGGTGGTGAGATCGGGTGTGACGCCGAACTTACTCTGGGCACAGCCGAGGCCACCGACGCGGAAGCCGGTGATGACTTCGTCGAAGATGTGTAAGGCACCGTACTCGGTCGTGATCTCGCGGACGAACTCGTGGTAGCCGTCTTCGGGGTAGACGATGCCGTGGTTGCCGAGGATCGGCTCGGTGAGAACGGCTGCGATGTCCTCGCCGTGTTCCTCGAAGACCTCGCGCATCGCGTCCTCGTCGTTGAACGGCACCGGGAGGGTGTGCTCGGCGAAGGCCTGCGGGATTCCCGCCGAAGAGGGAGCGCGGTCGTCGGCGTCGCCCTCGACCAGCGTCGACTCCTGGGCCCCGTGGTAGCCGCCCTGCATGACGACGATCTTGTTCCGGCCCGTATAGCCCCGTGCGAGTCGGACCGCGGAGGTCGTCGCCTCGGTTCCCGAGTTCACGAAGCGGATCTTTTCGACGCTCGGGACGTGGCGGACGACGAACTCGGCGAGGTCGACTTCGATTTCGGTGGGCGTGCCGTACATCGGTCCTTCGCTGGCTTTCTGCTGGATGCCGGCCTGGACGGATTCGGGGAGGTTGTGGCCGAGCAGCAGCGGGCCGAGGCCCATGACCCAGTCGATGTAGCGGTTGCCGTCGGCGTCGATGACGTGGCCGCGGTCGCCTTTCTGGACGAAGAACGGATAGGGTTCGATCGCCGCACGAACGGCGGAGTTCACGCCGCCGGGCATCACGGAGAGTGCCCGGTCGTACAGCGCACGCGAGTTGTCGTCGGTCATGCGCGGGCCTAGGTAACGGAACGGCAAAGTAGTACCGAGGTTCGACTGACGGCTCCCGATCATGACGCTGCTGAACGATTGGTGAACGAAAACAGACCCCCCGTGATGTCCTGCCATCCGGAGACTGGCTGTCCGGTAGCCGTGGTTCTGTCCCTCCCCCGAGTTCAGAACCAGGGCGTGTCGGTTGTCGGTTCAGACGGCGTCCGAACCGGTCTTGCCGGTGCGGATCTGGTAGGCGCTCTCGACGGGCGTCACGAAGATTTTCCCGTCGCCGGGTTCGCCGGTGTGAGCGCCTTCGCTGATCGCGTCGACGACGTCGGCGGCGGGGATGTCGGCGACGACGCACTCGATTTTGACCTTCTGGTGGAGGTCGACCGTGTACTCCTCGCCGCGCCACTGGCCCTTCTTTGCGGGCTGGGAGCCGCGACCGGAGACGTTGGTGACGGTCAGTGACGGTGCGCCCGCTTCGGCGAGCGCCTGTTTGACCTCGCCGAGGCGGTCGGGGCGGATGATCGCGGTGACCATCTTGATCTCGCCGCCGTTCGGCTTGCCCCCGTCGGTCCGGATTTCTGGCTCAGCGTCGCCTGCACGCGCCGGGCTGCCGCCGTCGGTTCGAACGTCCGAGACGGTGCCGCTGCCGTCAGTGGCGACATCCGGCTGGCCGAACTCGGGGTACGTGTCGACGCCGTGTTCGGAGACGTCGAGGCCGTCGCGTTCGTGTTCGGGCGTGACGCGGGCCTGTCCGGCGGCTTTGAACACGAACCAGATCACAGCGGTCGCAGCGATCGTCCAGACGGCAATGATGGCGACGCCGGCGAACTGGGCGATGAATGCCTCGGTGCGGGTCGCGCCGAGATCCGCCATGTATCCCGACGTTGCAACGAGCGGGAACAGCAGCGTGCCGAGGACGCCCGCGGAGCCGTGAACGGGGAAGACCGCACAGACGTCATCGATCTTCAGGTAGTCTTCGACGAATCCGAAGACGAGCGGGAGTTGCGCGCCGGCGAGACCGCCGACGAGGAACGCACCCCACCAGGTCGAGGCGTCCGGAATCGCGGTGATCCCGACCAGCCCGGCGAGCAGTCCGTTCGCAACGTATAGCGTGTCGACCTTCCCCGTCTTGAGCCACGCGACGAGTCCCGCACCCATCGCGCCGCAGGCCATCGCGATCGTCGTCGTCATGGCGACGCGACCGAGCTGCTCACTGAGGAACGCGCCCTCTTCGGAGAAGATCGCCGACGTCCCGACGTTGAAGCCGTACCAGCCGAAGGCGAGGATCAACGTTCCGAGGACGGCAAACGTGAGCGAGTGACCAGGAATGACGTTTGCGGTGCCGTCACTGTTGTACCGGTCCATACGCGGACCGAGGATCCACGCGGCGGTGAGGCCGGCGATACCGCCCATGCCGTGGACGATCATCCCGCCTGCGAAGTCCGAGAACGGCGTGCCCGTGAGCGTCTCGATATACCCGCCGGCCCAGGTGATCCCGGTGACGACCGGATAGATGACTGCGGCCAGCAGGAACGTGTAGGTGACGTACGCACGGAGCTTCGCACGGCCGGCGACAGCTCCCGAGACGATGGTCGCCGCCGTCATCGCGAAGACGGCACCGTACAGCCAGTCGATCCACCCCGTCCCGTTACCCGTGAACGCGGGCTCGAACCCCGCGCCGGCGACCGCGCTTTCGATGCCGATTCCGATGAGGAAGAACACCGTTACGCCGACGCTCCAGGTCAGCAAGTTCTTCGTCAGCTGGTTAGCAACGTTCTTCGAGCGCACCTGCCCCGCCTCGAGCATGGCGAAGCCGGCGTGCATGAAGAAGATCAGGAACGTGACGACGAGAATCCACGTGTAGTTGATCGCCTCCATCAACGCATCGGGCTCGGTCTGGAGCACCATCGTCTCCATTATCCGCTCACCTCCACCTGCGTACTGCTATCCAGAGTTTGTAGACATATGTCCATATCCCATCCAATCGACTCCATGGTTCTGTTCTGAATCACGTTTATCCTCGATGTACCAGACTCATATAAGGATTAGCGTTGTTGCTTGTCCAAAAATCAGCGCATAATAGGGACAGCCGAACAAATCTAAAGGCGATTTAATGTGTATAAGGGTGTTGGATTTTGTGCCTTTTTCGTTTCCCGGGTATCTATCCGGCGTTCGTGAACTCGAACTAACGGCGATATGTAGCGTATCGTACCGAGGTGACGACAAAATGTGACACGACACCGCACGCGCGGCAGATGTTGCCGCCCGCTCGGCGAATGCGGACATCGGTTGGACGTTCGTCCGAATGTGGTGTCTCACACTGGGTTTGCTGTCGACGCCCGTGCGTTATCGATCGAGTATCGGACCCAAATCCGGCGATTCGTCCGCAATCGATGGGGCACCACCCCGAAATGATCCCCGTTCAGCGCAGTTGTTCGGCGATGTCCTCGGCGAAGTAGGTAAGAATCAGATCCGCCCCGGCCCGCTTGATCGACAGCAGCGATTCGCGGGCGGTTTCCTCGAGATTGAGCCAGCCCTTCTCCGCCGCCGCGTGGAGCATCGCGTACTCGCCGGAGACGTTGTAGGCGGCAACCGGCTGTTCGAACTCGCGGCGAACGTCGGCGACGATGTCGAGGTACGGAAGCGCGGGTTTGACCAGCAATACGTCCGCGCCCTGCTTGACGTCGAGGCGGACCTCGCGCATGGCTTCGCGGGCGTTGGCGGGATCCATCTGGTAGTGGCGGCGGTCGCCGAAGGCGGGTGCCCCGTCGGCGGCGTCCCGAAACGGGCCGTAGAAGGCGCTTTCGTACTTCGCGGCGTAGCTCATGATCGGCACGTCGTCGAAGCCCTCGCCGTCGAGTTCGTCTCGAATCGCGCCGACCATGCCGTCGGTCATGCTACTCGGCGCAACCATGTCCGCACCGGCCACGGCGTGGGAGATGGCCGTCTTCCGGAGGGACTCGAGTGTAGCGTCGTTGTCGACGGTCAACGACGGATCCTCGCGCGATCCAGTCTCGGTCTCGCGGATACCGGGTTCGAGCGTTCCGCAGTGGCCGTGCTCGGTGTACTCGCACAGACACACGTCGGTGATGACGTAGGCGTCCGTCTCGGCGGTAATCCGTCGCGTCGCCTCCTGGACCACGCCGTCTTCGGCCCAGGCCCGCGTTCCCTTCGCGTCTTTCGACTCCGGAATCCCGAACAGCATCACCGCCTCGACGCCCGTTTCGAGCACCTCCTCGACGCGAGCCACGCTGTCCTCGATCGGCACGCGCTCGTGCCCCGGCATCGACTCGATCGGCTGGCGCTCCGCCGTCGTCGCATCGATGAACACTGGCGCAATGAGATCCGCCGGCTCGAGGCTCGTCTCGCTGACGAGTTCACGAACGCGGTCTTCTCGCAGGCGGCGGGGACGGTGAGTGAGATCCATACCGGCGCTAGTCACGGAACGGGCAAAAGCGGTGCGTTCGCGAGCGGTCCGAACGGTGAAAGACGGCTTTGAGCTATCCATATCTTTACGGGTATTCTCACGATAGTTGACGTATGTCCCGTTACCGCCGACGCTTCCTCCAGACACTCGCCGGTGGCAGCGTCCTGCTCGCCGGTTGCACTGAACTCGCCGCAGTCGACGGTGATGCAGGTCGTTCGCCAGCGCAGGGAGACGACACTTCCAATGGCAGTTCCGAGACGGACGAGTCCGACGAGCTAACCGAACAAGCCGACAGTAGAACCCTGGCAACGAACCCGACGGTCGTCGAGTTCGAGACGGCACCGCTAACTGCCGCGGTTACCGGTCGAGTGCGTACCGCTGACGGTCTCATGATGGCGCTCGATTTCGACGAGCCGGCAACCTCGTCGTCGCCGGCGACGCTCACGGCAATCATCGCGAATATGCGGTCCTACGAACAGACGTTCGAGCCGGATCGGCTGGTTGTTCTCGACGAGCTGGTAGCCAGTCGCTCGCCCGGTGACCGTGACGCGGTGTACCTCGCTCCAGCCGAAGCCCACCCACTCGCCGAAACGACGCCCGAGTACGACCGGGACGACGATGGCCGCTGGCGACTCACCAGCCCCAGCGGCGATTGGTTCCCCGAGACGATTACGCTCGAGGCCGACCAGCGCATCAGCGCTGAATACTACCTGCTCGGTCACCACCAGCCCGGAACACAACCCATCGAGGACCGTCGCTATCGGTTCAATTACGGAGAGAACTCGTTCGAAATCGCCATTTGGCCGACTGAACAGCCGGGTCCAAACGGCGACTCGACGTTCGCCGGGACGACAGTCCCACCGCTTCCGGACCGAGACGACGTTCGATGGTACCACGAGGCGACGCCCGAGACGCCGGTATTTCTCGAGCCGAGTCGCGAGTCGGTCACGGCTCCGGCACGGATCGAGTTCAGTCTCGTCAACCACGCCCGCGAGCGACTGTCCGGAAATCCGTACCAGTGGCGGCTGTACAAGTTGGTTGACGGCGCGTGGCACCACATCGCGCCCTGGATGACTCCGCAACCGCTATCGTGGGTCACTCCGGGTGCTATCGACGACTCCGAACTCGTCGTCTACGCGGGTGAGCCGATCACGCACCAGGGTGAGCGGACGGTGGGCTTCCTCGGCGGCGGGCAGTATGCCTATACGGTCGGATATAGTGTCGACTCGGAAACCCACGCGGCGCTCGTTGAACTCGATGCGCCCGATCTGCACGTCGATCCGGAGGCCGACGCGGTGGTCGACGATGCCCGCAGCGACGGGACGGAGCGGGTCGTCCGGCTGCCAAACTACGCGGACGCCCGTCGCCCGGCAACGGTTACCGTCAGTCGGGTCGGGTCGCCGTCAGCCGGAGCAGCATCGACGGCCGACGCCCGCGTCATTCCTGAGCAGCTCCCCCGGCCGTCATTTCGAGCGTTCCGGAACTCGCTGCCGCTGTTCGGGGACGATGTCGAACGAGTTCAGGTACGGACGGATCGTTCCACTGCGCTCCGCTGGTTCGACTTCGAATCGGATACAACGCACACGATCGCCTACGAGGGCGACCTGTTCGAAGCGACTGCATCGCTCGAGTCCACCTGAGAGACGAGCCAGTGTTGCGGCTCAATTGACCGACTCGATGCCGTCGAACGCGGCTGTGACCTGTTTTCGTAGCGCGTCCGTGTCTGTATTTGTGTCCGCATCTACATCTGCATCGGTCGCCGCCGCTGACAGCACGAGTTCAGTTTTTACCCTGGCCTTCCACGGCGAAAGGTCGCCGCCGGAAATCGCACCGGCGTCGAGAAGTGTTCGCCCGCCGCCGGGACCGCCGTACAGCCCGGCCGAACTCCCGGCGTGACAGCGGGAGGTGAGGACGACGAGATAGCCGGCGTCGATCGCGGATTCGAGTGCGGCCCCGAGTTCGGCGGTCGCGTTGCCGAGTCCGGTGCCGGCGAGGACGAAGCCGTCTACGGTCTCGTCGTCGAGTGCGCGCTCGACCTGCGTGCCGTCGATGCCCATCGCGTTCGTCACGAGTTCGACGCGCACGTCGGGGTCGATTCGCGCGCCGGTATCCGGAATCGCCGTGGCGTTGCTGTAGCTGCGCGGCTCGCGGAACGTTCGCAGTCCGTTCGGCGTGCGTTCGGCGACCGGCCCCGCGCCGGGCGAGGCGAACGTTTCGAGTTTGCTCGTGTGGGATTTGCGGACCCAGCGGGCGGCGTGAACGGCGTCGTTGAACGCGAGATAGCTGCCGGACCGGAATCGGTCGTCGACGACTGTCTGAACGGCTGTGAGCAGATTTGCCGGGCCGTCCGTGCCGGGCTGGTCGAAGGGGCGCTGTGCGCCGGTGAACACGACCGGAACGTCGGCCGCCGAGACGAGGTCCAGGTAGTAGGCGGATTCGGCCATCGTGTCGGTGCCGTGGGTGACGACGACGCCGGTAACGCCGTCTTCGGCGGCGCGTTCGGCCGCATCGACGATCGTCGTCGCCTGCTCGGCGGTTATCTGAAACCCCGAGCGCTGACAGACCGTCTCGACGCTGACGGTCGCGTAGTCGGCCAGTTCGGGGACGGCGTCGACGAGTTCGTCGCCGGTACGGGTGGGCGTCTTTCCGCTCGTCTCGCTCTCGCCAGTGCTCGCGATGGTGCCGCCGGTGCTGAGGATTCTGACGTGCGGTCGGGATTGCGACTGTGATTGTGAGTCTACTTCTGACTGCGACTGTGACCGTGACCGCGACCGCGATCGTTCCGTCTCCATACCGCTCACCTCGCTCGCCACCGGGAAGGTTCTAGTCCAGCATGGGAGTGCCGTCGCGACGAACCACCCGTCTCACGTGGTGAGCGTCGTCACACCACTCCACGGCGGCGACTGCCGGGACCAATATCCTCATCCGTACACGCCGGTGACGAACGGATGAACTCTCGGCGCGAGTGACCGGTCGGGACGCCGCGTTTCCGTCCGCCGGGACACTTCACCCCCGACGCGCTCGACAATGGCGACGACTCACCGACGACACGACCACGAGAGGCGACCGGCCGAATACGCGACGCGACGGCGAGATCACGAATGAGGCGCTGGCGATACAGCGAAACCGTCCTCGCGCTGTCGACGCTCGCGTTCTTCGCGACGATGGTCGGCCGGCTGGCGATCAGCCCCGTCCTACCGATGATCAAAGACGAGTTCGGCGTCTCGAACACGGTCGTCGGCATCGCGATGACGGGCATGTGGATGGCCTATTTCCTCTCGCAGTTCCCGAGCGGCATCTTCGCCGATCGGTATGGCGAGCGCCCGATCATCCTGATCGCTGTCGGCGGAACGGCGGTGACGAGTCTCTTCCTCGCGGCCGCCCCCGTTTTCGCCGTCTTCGTCTTCGGCACGGTCGCGCTCGGTGCCGTCGCCGGCCTCCACTACAGCGTCGCCACGACGTTGCTCACCCGGACCTACGACGAGATCGGGGCCGCGATCGGCATTCACAACAGCGGCGGTCCCGCCGCCGGCCTCATCGCGCCGCCGATCGCCGGCTGGGTCGGCGTCACCTACGGCTGGCGGCCGGCCGTCGCCATCGCGATTCCGGTCGCGATCCTGGTCTACGTGCTCTTTGCGCAGTTCATCGAGCCGACCGCCCCCCGTCGACCCGACCAATCGATGCGCGACCGATTCGACCTCGGTGCCATGGCCGACCTCCTCTCGCGGCCGCAGATCGCGTTTCCAATCTGTCTCGCCATCGCCGCCGCGTTCGTCTGGCAAGCGACCTCCACGTTCCTCCCCACGTTTCTCAAGCACCACCGGAACTACTCGACTGAACTCGCGAGCGTCGTCTTCGCCGGCTACTTCGTCGTCCAGGCGACGACGCAGGTCGGTGTCGGGGCGATTTCGGACCGCTACGGTCGCGATTTCGCCACGGCGGGCTGTATGCTCCTAGCGTCGGCCGGGTTCGCGCTGCTCGTCGTCGGTCCAGGCTTCACCGCCGTGGCCGTCGCCGTGCTCCTGATCGGCACTGGACTCGGCTGGGGGGCCGCCCTGCTGCCGCGGTTCATGGACGTGCTTTCGGACGCCGAACGCGGGGCCGGCTTCGGCCTCATCCGCACCGTCTACGGTTTCGTCGGCGCGCTCGGCTCGGTCGGCACCGGACTGGTAGCGGACCTCTTCAACTGGGGGGTTGCCTTCGCCATGCTTGCGGGCCTGCTGGCGCTCGTGCTCTGTGCGCTCGTCGTCAACTGGGCGCTCTCGCTCGGGTACTGACAGCCGCCGTTGTGAGCGCTGTTGTTACGGCAGCAGTAACGATCGTCGTACTACTGTTAAAATGACAATAGGTTTATAATTCTTGCCGGCGAAAATCGCGTAATAACGGAACCAACGCGACAGAGAGGCGCAGCACGGTGTGAGGCCTGCGGCAAGCCGCTCGCAGTCTGGGTAACCTCGACCCACGAAATCTTACCGATCGGCTCCATCCCGGATGTCGTCCAGGAGACGGCGGTGTGGACCTACGGCAACGATCACGGCTTTGCGGCCTGGGTTCGAACGCTGCTCGACAACCGACTCGAGCAGTACGCCGACGACCGGACGGATGGCGGGTGAGACCGGGCGAGAAAATCCGAACCGTCAGTCCGGCGAGCGGGCGATCAACCGGTCACACCGCCGACACCGAGTCCGTGCTTTTAAGTACGCATCGGCCCTTTTCCTCTGCTAGCAATGGCCATCGATCCGCAGTTTCACGAAACCCGCGAGCAGGTCGACGACCACGAGGGCCACAGCGTCTGGGGGCCCGTCGACGAACCGGACGAACTCGGTATTCACGGGACACACGTCGCGGTCGACTTCGATCTCTGTATTGCCGACGGTGCCTGTCTCGAGGACTGTCCGGTCGACGTCTTCGAGTGGCTTGACACGCCGGGTCACCCTGAAAGCGAGGAAAAAGCGGACCCCGCAAACGAGGCCCAGTGTATCGATTGTATGCTCTGCGTCGATGTCTGTCCGGTCGACGCGATTGATGTCGATGCCGGACGATCGGCCTGAATCGGCCACTACCAACCAGTCAACCAGTCAGACGCCTTCCCAAGACGTTACTCGGCACGATCCACGTCGACCTTCTCCTTTAAGTTCTCGAGGCCGTCGGCTTCGGCGAGTTCCTGTAACCGCTCGCGGAAGTGGTCCTCGCAGAGCCCGACTTTGAGGCCATCGGATTCGGCGGCGAAGGCGGCCTCGCGGTCACAGTAGTGGCAGTTCATACAGCTTTATTGGAGACACGGAACATTGAACCCTCCGCTCCCGGACAGGATTTACATTTTCACGCTGTCAGATTCAGCCGACTGAACTCGGCCTCGGAGAGCCCGGCGACGCCGAGCGTCTCTTCGTGGGCGTCGGTGCCGCCAGTCGCGAGGAGGTCGTATCGCTCGATGGCCCGCTCGACCGGCGTGCGATCCACCGATCGACCGTAGGGATACGCGAGTTCAACGGCGTCGAGTTCTGCGGCGTATTCCAGCGCGCCGTCCGGGTCGGGATAGCGAAGCGGGTGGGCGAGCGAGACGAGTTGTGCGGCGTCCGCGAGTATTCGTCGGCCCTCCTCGAACGACGGAACGTCGCGGGCGACGAAGCAGGGGCCGTCGTCGCCGATGAGGTGCTCGAAGGCGTCCTCGTAGCCGTAGTCGGTGTTCGGATTGGCGTCGACGGCGCGGGCGACGTGCGGGCGTCCGAAGCCGTCGGCGACGGTAACGTCGAGGTCGATGTCGAGGCGGTCTTCGACGCGGTCGACGATGGCTCGGCCGCGCTTGATGCGGTTCTCCTGGATGCGCGCCGTCAGCGATTCGAGTTCGGCCGTGGGTTCGATGCCGTAGGCGAGGAGGTCGACACGCTGGCCGCTTCCGTCGGAAGCACCGGTCTCGTCATCGAGTTCGACGCGGAGTTCGATGCCGTTGACGACGGTCACCTCGTCGCGTTCCGAGAGGGGGGCATCGAACGGTTGGAGGCGGTCGTGATCCGTGACGGCGACGACCGAGACGTCCGCCCGGCGGGCAGCCGCGGGGACGTCCGCCAGTTCGAGGCTGCCGTCGGAGCGGGTCGTGTGGACGTGCAGGTCGGCGTAGGGCATGGCTCATGCGAGCCGTCCCGGCGATAAAGACGTTTTCAGTGTCGGTTTGGTCGTGCGGTGTCGACCCATTCTAGCTGTATTAGGTCTTGGGTGGCACTAGGAATTCATTATGGACAATGTTTATAATCATTGTTCACGGACAACTGGGTGTAATGCTTTCAAACGGCACCGCCGAGGTCATCGACGACCACGAGTACCCCGCGACGACCGAGGAACTGATCGAGGACTGTGGCGACCGCGTCCTCGAACTTTCGAACGGCTCCGAGACGGTCAGCGACGTACTCGCCCGCCTCGAGTCCGAAACCTTCGAATCGGCGGACGACGCCCACCTCGCCGTCTACTCGGCCGTGAGCAACAAGGCCGTTGGCCGCGTCGGTTACAGCGACCGCGATCCGACGCCGGTCGGGAGTCCGTACTCGCCGGATGCCGTCTCGTTCTAGGGCTGCGGCACCCGTCCGTCCGTTCGAGTTTTCGAAACCATCGACAGCGCGTTCCTGATTCGGGCGACTGCAGTCTCTCCTCGTCCGACCGATCGGCGTCTCGTCACCGAATTCGACCGCCGACGAACGGCAACGATTTAGCTACCGAGTGCTAACTAGACACATGCCAGAACACGTCCTCGTTCCGATCGATCGGTCACAGCAATCCCGGTCGGCGCTCACGTTCGCTGTCGAGGAGTACCCGGACGCGACGATCACGCTCTTGCACGTCATCGATGTGGGAAACTTCTCCACCTACGGCACTGACGGTGCCATCTTCACGGACGAGTTCATCGATCAGCTTCGGGCATACGGCACCGAACTGCTCGATGATGCCCACAGCCAGGTTGCAGATCGCGACGTGACGATCGAGACTGAACTCGAGATCGGGACGCCGGCCCAGACGATTACCGAGTACATTTCGACGCACGATATCGACCACGTCGTCATGGGGAGCCACGGTCGACACGGCGTCAGCCGGGTGCTCCTCGGGAGCGTCGCCGAGACGGTGACGCGACGCTCGCCGGTCCCGGTGACGATCGTTCGGTGAGCCCGTTCCCGTTCGCGGCGGCGATCGGTCTCGAATATCTATCCCGATCGCCCCGTCCCATCACTTCGCCGGCGGCCACTCCCACGCATCGGCCCGAACGACGCCCAGTAGCTTCCGTCGACGCTCCGATAACTCTTCGAGCGCAGCGTCGAACTCCTCGTCGGAAACGGTCGGAATCCCCTCCTCGCGCAGCCGCTCGAGTTCAGGAGCGGGTGGCTCCTCTGCTGCGGGGTCGATAAATGCCGTGTCCAGCGTCTCGAGATAGCGATGGACGCTCGTGCGGGCGTCCTCGATCAGCGTCGGATTCGGCTGCTCTTCGTCGGGAATCCCGTGGCGAAAGAGCGTGAGCGAGTCGTCCAGAATCGGGACGGCGACGGCGGAGGCCTGCGCGGCCTGGTCGCTGTGGTAGTAGTGCAAGATCGGGTAGGACTTGTGCTGCTCCGCAAGGAGGCTGAGTTGGGAGGCGAGCGATTCGAGCGGGAGATCGAGTCCGCTGAACGGGTTCTGCGCCTCGCTGGCTCGCCCGCCATCCGGGCGACGACTATCGATTTCGGAATCGGCGGCGGCAGCGCCACCGGTCCAACTCGTCCGCACGAACGCCTCGCTCCGCTCGCCCAGCCCGGTCACGTCGCTGGCGAACGCTCGTTTTTCCGAAACCGCACCGAGCACCGAGAGGACGTAGGACACCCCGAGCGTGACGAAGGCCATCCCCGTCGCCGTCGTGAACGAACTGACGAGTTCCCAGACTGAACTCGTCGGCGTGTAGTCGCCGTTCCCGCTGGTGAACATCGTGTAGGCGACGTAGTAGAGCCGTCCGGCCCAGGTTGCGGGGTCGCCGGTCTGGCTGTCGACGAGGGCTGCCGTGCCCCCAGCAAAGAGGAGCGTCCAGCCGAGCCAGATGAGTCCGATCCACATCGCGAGGGTGAGCGCGAGGATGATCGGGCCGGCGAGGCTGAGCGCGCGGGGGTGGTCGCCGGTGGCACGTCGAAGGCCGTGCCAGACGCCGGTCGTGAGCCGACCGGACAGCGGGCCGGAGCCCCCATCAACCCAGAGCGTCGTCCAGAGTAAGTCGATGATGACGGCGGCCAGCACGACGAGTCCGGCGAGCAGAAACAGTGGTTGCATTGATCCGTCACACGACTACGGGATGGGTGACCGTCAACGATGGGCCAGCGACGGACGACAGCGGGCGATCGACGCGAGGAGTGACAGAGTAAGGTGGAGTGGAGACCGGTGGCAAACGAGGGATGGGCGACGAAACGGAAACAGGGGCCGATGGCGGCAGCGTCGACACTCGAACCGTCGGCGTCGGAAACGAAAGTCGAGTCGCGTTACTCGAGCAGGCCGAGATCCTCGAGTCGGGAGACGATCTTGTCGACCGCGTGTTCAGCGTCTTTAGGCTTCTTGCCGCCGGTAATGACGAGCTTGCCCGAACCGAAAAGCAGTGCGACCACTTCGGGTTCGTCGAGGCGGTAGACGAGACCGGGGAACTGCTCCGGTTCGTACTCGATGTTTTCGAGTCCCAGGCCGATCGCGATCGCGTTCAGGTTGAGGTTCCGCCCGAGGTCGGCCGAGGTGACGATGTTCTGGACGACGATTTCGGGGTCTTCGTTGACCTGAATCTGGAGTTCACGGAGCTTATCGAAGACGATACGAAGGCTCTCGTGGACGTCGTCGGTGCTCTTTGCCCCGGTGCAGACGATCTTCCCCGAGCGGAAGATCAGCGCTGCGGATTTTGGATTCTGCGTCCGGTAGACGAGACCGGGGAACTGTTCTGGGTCGTAGTCGGCCCCCTCTAAGTCCATCGCGACGCTCTGGAGGTCGAGTTCCTGCCCGATGCCGGTCGACGCCACCACGTTTTCGATGTTGATGGTGTCCTTCGGATCCGTCATAAGTCGCTTAAAAAGACGTATTTAAGGTTTATAAAGCTTGGTACCGACACCTGATATATCCGGTTCATTCAGTACGGGGCGGTCGTGACCGGTACTCGAGGCGAAGCCGACGCCGGTCGTGCCAGTGAAAACGGTAGGCTCATACTCGGCCCGCGGTGACGACTCATCGTGTACCTCCTCGAGTTCGGCGGCGAGGACGACGCCTTTGCGGCCCGCGAGGCCCGTAGCGCCGCGAGCGACGTGCGACGGATCGCGCCCGGACTCGGCGTCGCGCGCGGCATCGCATCCGAGCGGGTCCGCGGACTGGCTTATACGCACCGCGCGAGCGAGTTACTGGGTCGAACCGAAACCGATGCTGACCTCGAAAGCGCCCGCGCGCTGCTCGACGCGGCGACGCTCGATCGCGAGCCACCGGGAACCGTCGCCGTCCGCGCGACGGACGTGCACGGCTCGACCGGCATCAGTACTGCACGCGCCGAACGTGAACTCGGGCAGGTGTTGGTCGATCGCGGGTTCGACGTCGATCTCGACGACCCGGATCACCTCTTGCGAGCCGCGTTTTCGACCGCGTCCGCGGACGGGTCGACGGCGGAGGACGGTGACGGGGGGAAAGCGGGAGACTCAGACCGGAGCTCCGTCTGTGCCCTCGGCTGGCTCGCCGCCGAGAGCGTCCGCGACTTCGGCGCTCGCGCCCCGACGGACAAGCCGTTCTTCCAGCCCGGCAGCATGGACCCGCTGCTCGCTCGTGCAGTCGCGAACATCGCCGGCGCGCGCCCCGGCCGCACTCTCTTGGACCCGATGTGCGGCACCGGCGGCGTCCTCGTGGAAGCCGGCCTCGTCGGCGCGGACGTGATCGGCACCGACGCGCAGGCGAAGATGGCCCAGGGCGCACGAGAGAACCTGACCGCCTTTCTCGATCGCGACGAGCCCTCGCCCACCGGCGTCGAGCGCGGTTCCTGGTCCGTCGGCCGTGGCGACGGCACGCGCCTGCCGCTCGCCGACGACGCCGTCGACAGCGTGATCTTCGACGCCCCCTACGGCCGCCAGTCGAAGATCGACACCCATCGACTCGAGGATCTCGTCGCCGGCGCACTCTCGGAAGCGCGGCGAGTCGCCTCGCGGGCCGTCGTCGTCGCCGATCGATCCTGGGAGCGGGAAGCACGAGACGCTGGCTGGGAACTCGAGGCGACTTTCGAGCGGCGAGTTCATCGATCGCTGACGCGGTACGTGCTTGTGCTCGAGTAGTTTTCGCGGCGAGCGGTATGGTATCCGATAGTCGTCTCAGGCTCTGTAGTCGGCCGCGAGCGCTCGCTCGCGGAGTTGCTCGCCCTCGTCCGTTTCGACGCCGAGTTCGGGTACTGGGATGGGAGTTCCGTCGTCGTCGATCGCGACGAAGGTAAACGACGATTCGGTCGTCTTTTCGGTCTCGCCGGTTCGTGGATTCTCGCGCCAGGCTCGAAGTGCGACGTGGACGCTCGTTCGTCCCGCATCGTAGACGTAGGCTTCGACCAGCGCCGTGTCGCCGATCTGGACCGGCCGCTCGAACGAGAGGCTGTCGACCCGCGCGGTGACGCAGGTTTCGCCGGCAAAGCGCATCGCCGCCATTCCGCCGACCTCGTCGAGCCACTTCATCAGATTGCCGCCGTGGAGCGTGCCGTTGCTGTTTGCGTGATTCGGCTGAACTGGAAAACGATTCTGAATATGCGTTTCGCGAACCGTTGGCATACCGGCTCTTCGCCCGACGGGGTGAAGAAATTTGCTTCGATCGGCCGCCTCACGAGGCACCCTCGTCGCCCGACGAGCATGAACTCGGGACGCGTTCGCTACGATGTCGGCCGTCATACGGACTGCTGTAAGTCATTTCCGGCGCAACCGCAGGACGGGCGCGGTTGCCCGGTAAATCGTTACAGCAGACCGTATCAGGCGTCCCGCCCGAGTTCAGCAAGCAGGTGCGAGACGTGGATGCGATCGCTCGTGCCTTCGTGCATCTCGAACTCGATATCCGCGGCCAAGCGGTGTACCCGGGCCAGTTTCGCCCCCTGATAGCGCTTGCGTGCGAGTTCCAGAACGGAGTCGAGAACTTCCTCGCCATCTAATCCCTCGTCGACGAGCAGGTCGTCCAGCGTCTTTCGCGCGTCGCTGAACTCGCCGGCTTCCGCGTCGTCGAGCATGGATTCGATCTCGTCGTCCAGCCCGACTTCGCCGATCGTCTCGTAGGCCGCGCTCATCGTGAGTTCGCCCTCGCTCTCGACGGTCGTCTGCGCCGCTAGAATGGCCTGCCGAAGGTTGCCGTCGGCGTAGCCGGCGACGAACTCGAGGCCGTCGTCGTCGTATTCGACGGCTTCGGCCTCGACGATGCGTTCGAGGACGGTGACGGTTTCGGCGGTCGTCGGCGAGCGAAAGGAGACGGGAAAACACCGCGATCGGATCGGCGGAATGAGTTTCGTCGGCTGGCGGGTGGCGACGATGAACTGCGTCGTCCGGTGGTGTTGTTCCATGATCCGGCGCAGTGCCTGCTGGAAGTCCTCGCGGACGTCCTCGGCGTTGTCGAGCAGGATCGTCTTGTACTCCCCCGAGACGGAGGCGTAGCTCGCGGATTCTTTGAGGACGCGATTGATCATGTCGCGTTTGGACATCGAGGAGCGGCCGACGAGAAACTGCGAGAATCGCGGGTCGTTCTTGATTTCGGTCTTCGTCCGACCGAAGAAGTCGGCGACGTTGATCTCGACCAGATCGTTATCCGGGTCCGCATGCGCTTCGCGGGCGAGTGCACGCGCCGCCGCAGTCTTGCCGCTTCCGGGCGGCCCCTGCAACAGGAGGTTGATCGGCTCGTCGACGGCCCGCTCTAGGTACTCGCGGGCGTCGTCCTGTGGCAACTCGGCCAACTCGGGCGCGTACGTGTCGGTCCACAGCGGCGCGTCCATCGACGGGTGCTATGGTCGGAACGGGTAAGAATCGGTCGATTACTCCGCGTCAGTCGTCGGCCCGCCTGGTGTCGTTCCAATCGTGAACGTCGTCTCGATTCGATCGCCGTCCTCCTCGTACGGCGATGCCGATTCGGGTGTGTCGGGATCACCCTCGTAGACGACGGCGGTGAGGTCGGTGTCCTCGTCGACGGAGACGTTCGCCGGGATCGAGATCCGGATCTCCTCGTGCTCGCCAGAGTCGAGTTCATCGCTCGTAGCGAGTATCTCGCCGCTGTCGTTTTCGACGGCGACGAATCCCTCGGCGGGCGTCGCGACGTCGGTGATGATGCGGTCCGTGGTCGCGTTCGTCACCTCGATACCGGGGTCGGTGTGGAACTCGAACTCGACGAGTTCGACTGTACCGTCACGGTTCGTTTGGACGCTGAGGGGGTGCTCGCCCGGCGGCGTGCCGCGGGTATCGACCTCGAAGGTGAGTTCGGTCGTCTCGCCGCCGTCCAGATCGACGGACTGCCACTCGAGGAGTTGCCCGTCGAGTCGAAGTTCGACGTTCTGCTGGGCGCGAACGTCGGTCGGATTCCGCACGGTGACGGTGACGTTCATCGTTTCGTTCGTCGTCGCGGTGTCCGGAACGTCGAGCGAGTCGACGACGAACGAATCGCCGAGCGCGTCGTCAGTCTCGTCTGCGGTGACCGTCGCGGTGGCGCTGACCGGATAGCCGGCGTCGAGATACGGACGGTCTTCCTCGCCGTCGCTCTCCCCGTAGGTGTACGTTTCGTCGTCGTCGGTATCCTGATGGACCGTCGCGGTGAGTCGCCCGAGCAGTTCGCGGTCGGCATCGTCGGCTAATTCGACCGTGACGTTCTCGTGGGTGCCCGCTTCGAGCGGTTCGGAGACCGCGATCGACTCCGATCCGTCACTGTTGGCGGTAATGACGACGAACCCGCCGTCAGACAGGCTCACCTCGTCGATCGTGACTGCCGTTCCGTTGCCCTGTTGATCCGTGAACTCGATCGATGCCTCGGGGTCTTCCTCGATCCCGAAGAGGGTGGGTGCCTGCCCGACGACGATTCCGGCGGCCAGGACGATCATGATCGCGATCAGGATGGCGACGACGCGTTTGATAGTACCGAAAGTCGATCTCGAACTCATTGGGTTGGGGGTGGATAGCGACCGGGGATACGGACTCGAATGACGTAAAACGCGCCGTCCGTTCACGGGTTTCGAGTCGCTTCGAGCGACTGCTTCTCGCTGTCATCCCGAGTCACGATTCGAAGCCGGTTTAGCCGCGGCCCGTCGAACACCCTACCAGATGCCACTATGCGTGACGTTTCTGGGGACGGCCGGCGCGATTCCGACGACCGAACGGAATCCGAGCAGTATCCACGTCTCCCGCAAGGGTGAGGGACTGTTGTTCGACGCCGGTGAGGGAACCCAGCGACAGATGATGCGCTTTGGGACCGGGTTTTCCGTCTCACAGCTGTTCGTCACGCACCTCCACGGCGATCACGTCCTCGGGATTCCGGGACTCCTCCAGACGATGGCCTTCAATGACCGCGAAGAGCCCCTGGCGATTCACACTCCTCGCGGGACGCGTCGCCAACTCAAGGGACTGGTCAACGCCCTCAACAATCGCCCCTCGTTTCCGGTGCGCATCAGCGAAGTCGGCGACGGCGACGTCGCCTACCGCGCCGACGAGTTCGAGATCCGAGCCTTCGACACCGACCACGACACGAACTCGGTCGGCTACGCGCTCGTCGAAGACGACCGCAAGGGCCGCTTCGACCGCGAACGCGCCGAAGAACTGGGCGTCCCCGCCGGCCCGATGTTCTCGCAACTCCACGAGGGCGAGGCGGTTGAACTCGAGGACGGCACCGTCGTCGAACCCGAGCAGGTCGTCGGCGAGCCCCGACCCGGCCGAACGATCGTCTACACGGGCGACACGCGGCCCACTGCGGCGACGGTCGAGGTTGCGAATGAACCGGACCTGTTGATCCACGACGCGACCTTCGCCGCGGACCGCGCGGACCGCGCGGCCAAAACCGCCCACTCGACGGCGCGGCAGGCTGCCGAACTCGCGAGTCGCGCGGGTGCGGACCGACTCGCACTAATGCACCTCTCCTCGCGTTACGCGGGCCATACCGGCGATCACCTCGCCGAGGCTCGCGAAGTCTTCGACGGCGAAACGTTCGTCCCCGCGGACGGCGATGAACTCGAGATTCCATATTCGGAGACAGAGTAGCGCATTCACCCTGTTCTCTCACTCATCTCGTTTTCTTCTCCTCTCCGGATAGATACGTACCAGTCTCCGTTACTGTAACCTGCCCGACGTTGAGTTTCGGAGGAACACACCGGAAGAACGCATCGTCAGACACTCGCACATCGATAGTCACTCACACTCATAGATAGAGCCGAGTACACCACCGTTTGGTTCTCGGTCTGAACCAAACACAGAAGGAACGTCGACACGATTGTCAACGTATGGGCGCTGCCAACGAGCAGATTAGAGTGAGTGACCGCGTGAAGCGGGAACTCGAGCGCCGAAAGCGGGAGGGAGAGAGCTACAACGACGTTCTCGAGCGCGTATTTAACGAGCGAACGAGCGGTGACTTTGCCGACGGATTTGGCCGCTGGTCCGACGGAGAAGCGGAGCGGGTTCGGAAGGAACGGAAAAATGCCAAATCGAAGCGAAAGCGCCGAATGCGCGAGCGCGGAGAAGAGACTTCATGAAAGTCGTGGATACGTCGTTTCTGATCGACTATCTGGATGGCCGCAACGTAACCCGTGAATTTTACGAGCAACATGGTGGAGCGAATACGCGGTGGATCGTCCCGATTCCAGCGCTCGCAGAGATTCTCGTTGGCGAAGGAAACCTCCCGGGCGGCGACGTTGACAGCGTTCGTGCCGATCTTGCATGGACATCAGTATACGAAATCGACGAACGAACGGCAATCACGGCAGGTCGAATTGCAGACGAAATCGGGTCCGAAGGACCGTTTCTAGACGGACCGGATGCGCTCACCGCAGCCGTTGGACGCGAACTCGACGCACCCGTCGTCTCTGGCGACACCGATTTAACGCATCCCGAAACAAGACGAGTTATTGCCGTCGAGATGTACCGATAGCCGCTCTTTTCAGCGTGGTTTCTCAGCAGCGCTTACAGCCGCGCCGGATTTATACTCGACTCGCCCCTATCCCCCATCGTGAGTACGCGAACGAGTGCGCTCGATGCAGTCGTCTTCGGGATCGACATCCAGAGCGGCGACGTGCGCGGCGATGCACCGTCGTACGCGCTAGTCGAGTTCGACGGCGAAACCGTCGCTCGGGACGTCGTTTCCCACCGAAAACTCAGGCGGCTGATCGACGACGAGGAGCCGGCGATCGTCGCGACGGACAACATGTACGAGCTGGCCGCCGACAAGGACCAGCTCATCCACCTGCTCGGCTCGTTGCCGACCGGGACGAAACTGGTGCAAGTGACGGGTGCCGAACAGCCCGAGCCGCTCTCTCGCGTCGCGAAACGTCACGGCATCCCCTACGGCAAGGAACCGATGAAAGAAGCCGAGGCCGCCGCTCGCCTCGCCGCCCACAACGTCGGCCACGAGGTCTCCGCCTTTACCGACACCACGAGCGTCAAGGTCTCACGCGGCCGGTCGACTGGCAGCGGCGGCTGGAGCGAGGACCGCTACACCCGCCGCATCCACGGGGCCGTCAAGCGCCGCGCCCGCGAGGTCGAATCAGAACTCGAGGACGCGAATCTCGCCTACGAGACTGATATCCGCGAGGCCTACGGCGGCTACGCGAACGCGGTGTTTACCGTCGAAGCGCGACCGAGCGACATCCCCGTTTCCAGCGCCCGCTCTGGCGACGTTCGGGTCGAAATCGAGCGCGAGCGCCGCGACGGGATCGAGTTCAGGCCGCTGGCAAAGCGCCGGGATCACGTCATCGTCGGGATCGATCCGGGGACGACGACCGCGGTCGCCATCGTGGGACTGGAGGGCGAGGTGCTGGACGTCTGGAGTTCGCGCACGAGCGATACCGCCGACGTGATCGAGTGGATCGTCGAGCGGGGGCGACCGATCGTCGTCGGGGCGGACGTGACGCCGATGCCCGAAACGGTCGAGAAGTTTCGTCGGAGTTTCGACGCCGCGGGCTGGACGCCGGAGTCGGACCTGCCGATCGACGAGAAGCAACATCGCACGCGCGAGCAGCCCTACGACGACGATCACCAGCGCGACGCGATGGCGGCCGCCCTGTACGCCGCCGACGCCCACGAGGACCAGTTCGAGCGCATCGCCGACAAACTCCCGCCGGGGATCGACCGCGGCGAAGTGATCGCCCGCGTCGTCGCCGGCGAGGAGAGCGTCGAAGCCGTCCTCGCGGACCTCGAAGACGACGACGGTGCGGACGAAGCGGCGACCGAGCACGAACCTCGCGAACTGACCGAGGACGAACGGCGGATCAAGGACCTAGAACGGCAGGTCGACCGCCTCCAGTCACACGTCGAGACGCTCGAAGGGCGGCTCGAAGAGCGCGAGGATCGTATCGACGAACTCGAGGACGAACTGAGCGGTGCGCGACGGGCGGAACGCAAGGAAGTCCGCCAGAACCGCGAGGTGACACGACACCGCCGCGAAGCCGAGCGACTCGAGTACGAACGCGACGAGGCCCACGACCGCGTCGACGAACTCGAGGACAAGGTCGAACGGATGAAAGCCCTCTGGAAACTCGATCACTCGAATTTCAGCGACGTGTCCGCCGAGAAGGAGGGGCTGGCTCCGGTCAAGGTCGTCGAGAAGTTCACCAAGGGAACGATCCGCAAAGCCGACGACCAGTACGGCATTGCGATCGACGACGTCGTCTACCTCCGAGACGCGAGCGGTGCCGGGCGCTCGACGGCCGAACTCCTCGCCGAGTTCGAGCCGCGAGTGATTCTCAAAGACGGCGGGCTCTCGGAGGTCGCAGACGAGATCCTCTTCGACAACCAGATTCCTGTGGGTCCGGCGGGCGACGTGGCCATGCAGGAAGTCGATGAACTCGCTGTTGCGCGCGAGGAAGACATCGAGGCCGTGATCGACGACTGGCACGACCGGGCCCGCGAACGCCGGCGGGATCGGAAGTCGGCGATGGTGGACCAACTCATCAGCGAACACCGTGCGGGCGATAACGAAGTTTAACGACCCCGTGGCCTGTTCTGCCACGCTGAACTCGCTACTCGACGGATTTGATCGGCGAGAGAACCTGTGGAGCATCTTCGAGTTCGACTTCCTCGCCGGGATCACTGACTTCGCTGCCCGGGCCGTTGACGAATAGGGCGTGGCCGATGAACGCGATGGCGACGAGTCCGAGCCCGATGATGGCAGGAGGGGCAGGGAATGGGAGAGGGGTTGCAAGGCCGAGAATCGCGCTGCTCCCGAGACCCACGCCGATCGCGAGCAAGATGAGATCGTAGTACTGGAGCGTGCATCCCATACGAGTTCTAGGCGGTGTGACGACAAAAGGATCGGAGAAATGATATGGACGTTCGAGCAGCCGACTGGGCGGTTAGCCGAGCGTTCAGAACATGCCGAACTGCTTGAGGACGCTCGAAACGAGGGATTTGACGACGAGTCCAAGCCCGGCGAGGACGAGCGCGATGCCGACGGCGACCATCCAATTTGCGTACGCGATCACACCGATTCCAGCGAGGAGAACGACGATGCCGACGATACCGAGCAGTCCGAGATTTTTCAGCATGTGCTGGCTTGCACAGGCGAGCGAAATAAGCGGCGTGGTTCGGCGTTTGGGCGAGAACGGGTGACGGAGCAAATCGATAAAGGGTTAAACCGTTCGAACCCGAATCGTGCTGCATGAGCGACGACGGCGAGGGCGGTCGGAAGAACCTCCGAATGCCTGACGAGGATGAGGTCTTTGCGACCGTCACGAATATGCTCGGCGCAAATCGAGTGACAGTACGCTGTGCGGACGGGAAAGAACGGACGGCACGGATTCCCGGGAAGATGCAAAAGCGGATCTGGATTCGGGAAGACGACGTCGTCCTCGTCGAACCCTGGGATTGGCAGGACGAGAAGGCGGACATCACCTGGCGCTACGAGAAGAGCGACGCGGACCAGTTGCGCCGGGAAGGCCACATTCAGTAGCTCGGTAGCGCCCTCGGGTTGCATCTCTTCTCGCGCTGACGCTTTGTAGCGAACGAGAGGTCCCACAGCAGTAGCCGTGCGGGCGTCCGCCGTGACGGCGGACCTTGAAGTCATACTACGCAAAACGGTTCTCTGGCTATCGTTGCGCGTATCGTTTCTGAATGAATATTTAGCCCGATCGGAGCGTTCCGTATAACGCCCGCTGGTGCTTACTATGGCCAGAATCGATTCCGAATCGATATCAGAAACCGGGGCGGTCTGAGCGATAGTGGTATCCTCCCGTGTTTGCTTGCGAACCGTCACAGAGTTCACGAGTTCGACGCGGTAGTAACGGTAGCTGTCCTCACTGAACGGCTGCGTTCGCCATCTATGACGTATGATTGGCGCGATTTAAATAATCCAATAAAATACCGAGGAGAAACTATTTACCGCTGGCTGACTGAACGGTCAGTATGGTCGCCGTAGACAATCCCGGTATGAGCCGTCTGCCGGGCCCGATTGACTCTCCGCAACGGCAATTGAACCCGTATCCGTGGTATCAAGAGATGCGTGAGACCAACCCCGTCCGCTACGACGAGACACGGGGGTGCTGGGATGTATTCCAGTACGATGATGTCCAGACAGTACTCACTGATTTCGAAACGTTTTCCTCCGAATTCGGGTCCGGGCTGGGCGGGATGAGCAAGGATAGTGCAGTCGACCTCACGGACACGATGATCAAGCGCAATCCACCAGAGCACGAACGCCTTCGAGGGGTCGTCGACGAATACTTCCAGCCGGGCTATCTACGCAAGTTTCGCGATGATTTCGAGGAATTGGCTCGCGACCAGCTCGATACGGTCCTCGCGGCTGGAACCGAATTCGACTTCGCCGCAGAGTTTGCAGCGCCGATTCCGGCAAGCGTTATCGGAGAAATTCTCGGCGTCCCACGGGACAAACGCGAGGTGCTTATAGGCGTCAGACCGGGCGGCGAACACACGCAGGAAGAACTCAAAGCGTACATTACCGAGTTGGTTCAGAGGCGGAAGGAAAACCCTCGGGACGACATCCTCTCGGAGGTGATTCACGCGACTCCGGACGGGAGGGAGATGACGCCGGAGGAGATCTATAATTTCTGTGCGTTGCTGTTGCTCGCTGGGAGCCACACGACGATCACCCTCCTGACGAATGCGCTCTGGATGTTTACGAAACACGACCTCATCGCAGACATTCAGGCGGGCGTTATCGACCTTGACACTGCGATTGAGGAGGTGTTACGGTACCAACCATCGGTTCATACCGTCGAGCGGATCGCGTCGACGGACGTTGAAGTCAACGGTACTACCATTCCGGAAGGCGATCAGATCGCTGCATGGGTTGCATCAGCGAACAGAGACCCACAACAGTTTGACGATCCCGAAACGTTCGATCCGGAACGGTCACCGAACCCCCATATGACGTTCGGCAGGGGAATTCACGTCTGTCTGGGGGCACCGCTCGCTCGACTCGAAGCGAGAACCGTTCTCCCCGTATTCTTCGACCGTGTCTCCGACGTGAGCTTCGCGACCGACGAACGCGATCCGATCGTCGGGCCGACGCTATACGGATTGCAGACGCTCCCTATCTCTGTCCAAACCTGATCGTCCTGCTCGCGATTGAACGGCCCCCAACGGTAACGCGAACATGCTAGGCGCTACTGGATCTGATGCTGCCGTCGTACCCGGAATACGAGCGAACGAACGCCACACGAGTGCGGATATCGGTTCCGAGACGACCTACAGGCCGGCAGCGTCTTCGATCGCGTCGGTCAGCGTTCGAACGGACTCCACGTCGTGTTCACCCATGTGGCCGATACGGAACGTCTTCTCGCCGAGTTCGGATCCGTATCCGTTCGAGAAGACCATGTCGTACTCCTTGGAGACGGTGTCGATGGTTTCGGCCACGTCGATGCCCTGTGTATTCTCGATGCAACTCACCGTCTGCGATTCGTAGCCGTCCTCGGGGAACATCTCGAAGTGCTCGCGGGCCCACTCGCGGGTGTACTCGGCCATCTTGCGGTGGCGCTGGTCGCGCGCGTCGTGGCCTTCCTCGAGCATGTGTTTCATCTGTTTTCGGTAGGCGAGCATGATCGGAATCGCGGGCGTGGAGTGGGTCTGGCCCTTCCGGTCGTAGTAATCGAGCGAGCGCTGGAAGCCGCCGTACCACGACGCCGAGTCGCTCTCGAGTTCGCGATCGTAGGCGTCGTCGCTGACGACGCAGACGCCCAGCCCCGGCGGCATGGCGAAGGCCTTCTGGACCGACGTGAAGATGACGTCGATGTTGTGCTCGTCGATGTCGACGTAATCGCCGCCGAGTGAGGAGACGGCGTCGACGATGAAGGACGTGTTCGGATACTCGGCGATGATGTCGCCGATCTCCTCGATCGGGTTGCGGACGCCGGTCGAGGACTCGTTCATCACGCAGGTAACGGCATCGTACGCTGTGTCGCTCGCTTCGAGCGTCTTGCGCACGTCCTCGGGTTTGACCGCCTGTCCCCACTCGTACTCGAGCGTGTCGACGTTCTTGCCGAGACGTTCGGCGACGTTGGCCTGGCGCTCGCTGAAACTCCCGCAGGTCGTCACGAGCACGTTCTCGTCGACGAGGTTCAGGACTGAACTCTCCATGAACTCGGTGCCCGAGCCGGTGAGGATGATGACGTCGTTGTCGGTGCCGAGGAACTCCTTGGTGTCCTCGACGATGGTCGTATAGAGGTCCGTCATTCGGTCCATTCGGTGGCCGAACATCGGCTCGCACATCGATTCAATAACGTCGTCACGTACCTCGGTCGGGCCTGGAATGTACAACGTTTTGTCGGGATAGTCGTCTCTGTATTCGCGTTTCTCGGTCACGGAAACCACCTGAGTACGGCTTACTGCGTAGCGAGGCGGTATGGTACTTTTGATGGCGTCTTCTTTTGGCGGTCGGTGGAAGTGCTACTCTCCGATCTCAGGCTCACCGCCGGTTTCTCATCTTGTCGATAGCCGATGCGCTCCGAAAGCCGCCGTGCGGTGGTGCTGATGGGTTTTCGTCAGTCCCCGTGCGGAGCAACGCGAGTCGAGCGGTCGGTCTCACTGAGGCCGAGTTCACGATCACGCAGGTAGGCGTTCCCGTCGACGACGATACTGCTATCGTCATCACCGTCATCACCGTCATCGCCGTCGGCAAGCAGGAGGCGCTGGGGACCGTATCCAACCAGCGGACCGCCGACGCGCCACAGCGTTTCGAGTTTGCAGAGCCCAAAGCCGGTGACGATCAGTGCGAATCCGAGGACGGTCGTCGCGGTGATCGCTTCGCCGAGGAGCGCCCAGCCGACGAGTGCGGCAATGACTGGCGTCGCGTAGTTGACGAGGCTGAGTTCGGTCGCGCCGACGCGATCGAGAAGCAGGAAGTACGCGAGAAAGCCGCCGGCCGTGGAGACGACGCCGAGGTAGAGGAGTGCGCTCAGGGTCGCCGACGGAAGCGAGACTGTCGCGAGTTGCTCGCCGGGATGGAAGGCGCTCAAGCCGTGCAACAGGCCGGCACCGACGACCATCGCCCAGGCTTGTACCGAGATCGTCGGGAGCGTTTCCTCGAGTCGTTCGAACAGAACGGACCCGAGTGCAAACACCGTGGCCGCGATGAACAGCAGTGCGACGCCGAGGATTTGTCCGTCAAGGGAGCCGCCGGGAACAGCGATAACGACGATACCGACGAGGCCGACGAGGAGACCGGCGACAGCAGGTGCGCGGAACCGCTGATTCGGGAGCAAGAGGAGCGCAAGCGGCGGTGTAACGATCGGGGTGAGACTCAGCACGATCGCGGAGACGGCACTCGAGACGTACGACTGCCCGAGAAACAGGAACGCGAAGTGCCCGCCGACGAGCAGGCCGCCGGAGACGGCGATAGCGAGCCAATCGGTTTTCGTCTCGGGTCGCCACTCGAGTTCGCGAACGACGACCAGGCCGGCAAAGAGCACGGCGGCGATATCGAAGCGAAGTGCAGCGAACAGGATCGGGGGAAGCGTCGTCAGTCCGATTTCGATCGCACTGAACGCGCTGCCCCAGGCGAATGCGAGGGCAACGAAGAGAACCCCGGTTCGATGGAGAATCATTTTCGAAAGAAAGGTGCCGGGACTACTTTTGTATTCGTATTTCGGCGCGTTAGTGTCTCTCGGTGCCAAATTCGCCGACATGTGGTATCACAAATCACGGTATCGACGCGCGTAGAGAGCGGACGCTATTCGGTCAAGAGGCGTTAAAAGAATAGGGAATGAAAAGACGACAGCAGCGTTACTCTTCGCTTTCGTTGCCGTTACCGGTACTCTCGTTACCGTTACCGGATTCGTCACCGTTGCCGCCACTCGAGGGTTCTACCTGAATCGTACCGCGCATCGAATCTTCGTGTGGCCGGCAGACGTACTCTTTCATCTCGCTCGTTACTTCGTCGATTTCGAGCGTCTGCGTCTCGCCTTGCTCGTTCATCTGGTCGGTCGAGAGGTCGTCGTTGACGGGTTCGTCGCTATCGTCGACGATTTCCATATTGTGATTCGCACCGTCGTCGTTCAGCCACGTGATCTCGTAGGACTGGCCCTCGTAGAGCACGATGGTCGGGTTAGTCTCGCCTTCGATCGGGCTCGGGGCGTCACCGTGCCAGCCACCGGTGTCGCCGGTGAACTCGATCGTTTCGACGTCTTCCCACTCGGCCGGGTCGACTTCGCCGCCGTTTTCGCCGCCGTTCTCGCCGCCGTTTTCTTCGTCCGTATCGTCGCTGCAACCAGCGACAAGTGCGGTCGTAGCCGCGGCACCCGTGATCTTCATCGCAGTCCGCCGTGAAATCGGGTTGTTTCGACTCATCAACTGAGCATTACAGACGGATACATAAAAATCACCATCTTCTTCCCCCACAGTGTCATGCGATTTCACACCACGGGGGAGATCTGGGGTAATATTCTATTACTTGTTGAAATAGTCGAAAAATACTATATTTACGACGAAACCACGACTGTTTCTGAAATATTCACTCCTCATTCGGGTTATTCAAACCTGTCGCCAAATCCGGTCGCAGCAACCGAACAGGTTCGGCTGCGGGGAAAAGTCGACAACATATATCATATCTTACTATGTCTGGGGCGGTAAAACAACCGTCAACACCGGTGGTCGAATCACTCCCGACGGGTTCCGATCGGGTCGCTTTGCAAGCGCTCACGCGAACCCGTCGATGAAAAACGGTTCGGCTCTTCCGTTCGGCGACTACTTCTCGAAGTCGTCTTCGAACCGGAAGGTCCCGTCGCGCTGGACGACTTCGCCGTCGACCTCGATGAACGAGTTCTCGCTCATGTCGACGATCATGTCGACGTGGGCGGCGCTGTCGTTTTGCTCGTTGCCCTCGCCGACGGTGTCGTCGTAGGCCCGTCCGACGGCCATGTGGACCGTATCGCCCATCTTCTCGTCAAAGAGCATGTTGTACGTGAACCGGTCGATGTCTCGATTCATGCCGATGCCGAGTTCACCGAGCCGGCGCGAGCCCGCGTCGGTGTTCAGCACCTCGGTCAGGATTTCTTCGTTTTTCGCCGCCGAGTGCGAGACGACTTCGCCCTCGCTGAACTCGAGGTACACGTCGGTGATTTCCCGGCCCTGATGGTAGAGCGGCATATCGAACAGGACCTCGCCCTCCACGCTGTCGGGTTGTGGGGCGGTGAAGACCTCGCCGCCGGGGAGGTTGTGCTCGCCGTGGTCGTTGATCGTCGGGTTGTCGTTGACGGACATCGTCACATCCGTCGTGTCGCCGCTGACGATGCGGACTTCGTCGGCGGGATCGAGGATCTCGACCATGTTCGCCTGGTGGGCGCGCTGTTCGTCCCAGTCCTTGTTGACGGCGTCCCAGACGAAGTTCTCGTAGCCCTCGGTGCTCATCTCGGCGAGCTGGGCGTTCGCGGGCGCGGGGTACTGGGTCAGACACCAGCGCGTCGAGAGTCGTTCCTCGAGAATCGGCCCGTGGGCTTGCTGGTAGGCCGAGCTGGTTTCGGGGTCGACGTCGCTCGTCTGGGTGACGTTGTCGCTCGCTCGGATAGCGATGTAGACGTCCGTGTTCTCGATGAGCGCGAGTTCGTGTTGGGGCGTCTCAAACTCGCCGTCGCTGGCGCGCAGGAACGCACGCTGCTGGCGCTTGCCGGTGCGCTGGCTCGTCGAGACCGGATTCGCCCCTTTCTCCCCGATGACTTCGTAGAGTGCGACGACGAGGTCCTCGGCGACGGGATGGGCGTCGATGATGACGTTGTCCCCTTCTTGGAGATCGACCGAATGATTCGCGATAATCTCGGCATGGTTTCGGATTCGCGGGTCCATACTGGAGATGTATTTGTAGTGTTGGGATACCATTTTCGAATCGAAAGCCTTCGCTGGTCCCACTTATCGCCCCGCGTCGCCGTCTGCCAGGAAAATGCCGAGGTAAATCGCGGTCAGCGCGCAGACGATTCCCGCGGCGAACGAGAGGGTAAACGGCGAATCGAGTGTGTGCGTCTGCTCGTCGAATAGCCAGCCGCTGAACCCGACGATGAGCAGCGCTAGCGAGACAAGCCGGAGCACCGAGACGAGCTGGTGGCCACGGCGGCCACCATCGGTTCGCGATTGGGCGTCTACGGGCGGCTGTCTGCGCCCGCTTTCACGTGCGCGTCGGGTTGATCGCTGGGTCGTGCGCTGATCGCCGTTTGGTTCGGTTTCGACTGCGGCTCTCTCTTTGGGGCCGGTTTCGAGTTCAGTCTCGGCCTCCTCCCCGTTCGCCTCGGTTCGATTCGATTCAGATGGCATCGTCGGTCCCCGTCGTGTAGTCGGGCGCGTCGGACGGACGGCCGTGGCCATTGCCGGGCTGGGTTCCCACGGTGGACGCACCAATCCCCTCGCTATCGGCGAGTTCCTGACAGAACGAGACGGTTGCGGCGGTCAGGATGAGCGACAGCGGGACCGTCACCGCGAGGGCGATCACGACTCCGAGGACTGGTATCGTGCTCACGAGTACCGACAGGACGAGGGAAATAGCGATTCCGATGCCGGCGTGCCAGAGCGCGAACTGAAGGTATGCGCCGCCATCTGTCGCGTACTCGTACGACCAGTGGAGCGCGTCGACGAACGGTGCGTCGGCGACGACGAACAGGAACGGAGCCGCGTAGAAGAGATAGGAAAGGACGAGCACAACGGGAATCGCGAGCACGAGTAGGAGTGGACTGACCAGCATGAATGGGGCAGCCAGCAGTACGAGTCCGAACAGCGCCGCGTGATACAGGATGAATCGCGGCGTGTACCTGACCAGGGACGCAGCGACCGCGATCGGTTCGTCGCGGAGCCGCCGATCGAGTCCGCCGATGTAGACCGCGGCGACCATCGACGCGATCACGGTATAGACCACGAGGAGCACGCCGATCGTGCCGAGCATCGTCCCGCCGATCGAGTCCGGGGAGAGTACGATCGTTTCGAACGGCGTGTTGATCGTTACGTCGGTCCCGGTCCCGGTCCCGCCGTAGCTACCACCACCGGCGGGTGTCGACGCGGGTGGCGTCTCCGTCGGCGTAACTGCCGGTGCCGACGAGCCGGCTGTGCCGGTCGCCGAATCGAGTGCACTCGATGCGCCCGTTGTCCCCGGACTGGGTGCGTCGACGAACGACCAGAGTTCGAGCAACGGCTCCGGAAGCACGAATTTCGCCGAGATGGTAAAGCCGTTAGTCGGTCCCATCGCCCGTCTGAGTTTGCTGAGTTCAGCGAGCGAGAGACAGAGCGGAACGAGCGCGAACGGACGGAGGTCGCCGAACTGATCGAGAACGCGCGAGACGTGGTTCCAGAAGGGGGATGACGATTGGGATGGGGACGACGCGGGCGCTGATGGTGAACTCGATGCCGGTGACTGTGAGCCGTTCGGATCGCGACCACCATCTGCCCTGACCCCACTCGTCCCCGCCCGGTCGATCGTTCCGGAGTACGAATCACCGTCGGTCGAACTGGAATGAGATGCGGGGTCCATACGCTCACAACAAATGATGGGTAGTTGAACCCTTCGCTGTCGAAGACTGTGGCATCTAGCTGTCGTATGACAGTGATTCGACCGCACACGGGACATGACAGGGTATTTCTTCGGCGACGGGCTATCTCGCTCCATGATCGATCTTCGCTCAGATACCGTAACGACACCCGACGATCGCATGCGCAATGCCGCCCAGTCGGCCGCCGTCGGCGACGATGTCTACCGCGAGGACCCCACCGTCGCCGAACTCGAAACGACCGTCGCCGACCGACTCGGCACCGACTCGGCGCTTTACTTCCCTTCCGGGACGATGGCGAACCAGGTCGCCGTCAGAGTGCATACCGAGCGCGGCCAGGAAGTCCTGGCGGACCGCAAGAGCCACGTCGTCAAATACGAACTCGGCGGTCTCGCTGATCTCTCCGGCCTGCAGGTGCGCATGCTCGACACCGACCGCGGCGCGCCGACGCCCGAGCAGGTCGCCGCCGGTTTCGTCGAGGAGGAACTCCACCGTCCGGGGACCGGCCTGCTCTGTCTCGAGAACACTCACAACGCTCGCGGCGGACTCGCGATCGACCCGAAGCGGATTGCCGCGGCGGCCGAGGCGGCCCACGACCGCGACGTTCCAGTGCATCTCGACGGCGCGCGTGTGTTCAACGCCGCGACGGCGCTCGACGTACCCGTAACCGAGATTATCGATCCTGTCGATACCGTCATGGTCTCGCTCTCGAAGGGCCTCGGCGCACCCGTCGGATCCATGGTCGCCGGCCCCGAGTCCTTCGTCGAGGACGCCCGTCGCACTCGAAAACTGTTCGGCGGCGGCATGCGCCAGGCCGGAATCATCGCCGCTCCGGCACTCCGTGCGCTGGAGAACGTCGACGGCCTCGAAAGCGATCACGAGCACGCGCGCGTGCTCGCGAAGGGTCTGTCGGCTATCGACGGTTTCGACGTACAAGAGCCGGAAACGAACATCGTGCTTGCAGACATCAAGAGCACCGGACTCGACACCGAGACCGTTCTCGATCGACTCGCAGAACGAGACGTGCTGGCCACGGCGTTCGGTCCGACGACGATCCGGTTCTGTACGCATCGAGATGTCTCGCGGTCCGATATCGACGCGGTACTCGAGCGAATCGACGACGCGTTCTGAGCCATCGCCGACAGACTGTCACGGCCGGCTATCGCGATTGAGACCGCTCTGTCTTAGCGCATTCCGTCACGGAACTCGAGGACCGTCCGCCGGAGCAGCAGATACGAGAAGAGAATCAGCGATAACAAGATCACGACGATTGCGATGATGACCGGGTCGTCGGGAATGAACTCGAGCATACGCGCCGGGTACAGTGTCAGTGCGCAAAATCGTTTCGACGTGAGTCGGCGTGAATTCGGGATCGGTGACTACCACCAGCGGTTTTCGACCAATCGGTCGATCGCCTCCCGAATCGTCGCCTCATTCCGCGAGAACGTAAACCGGATCCAGTCGGATTCCCCGTCGGCATCGGTGTAGAAGCTACTCCCCGGCACGGCGGCGACGCCGGCCTCCCGGATCAATCGATAACAGAACTCGATGTCGTCCTCGTCGGTCGGGTATCGCGTCAGAATGTAGTACGCGCCGTCAGGTTTGACGGGATCGAGCCCTGCTTCTTGCAGACCCTCGTAGAGCAGGTCGCGACGCCGCTCGTAGGAGTCGGCGAGTTCAGTGTAGTAGGAGTCGGGGAGCGACAGCGCCTCGACGCCGGCGCGCTGAAACGGCGTTGGCGCGCAGATACTCGTGTAGTCGTGGATCTTTCGGAGTTCTTTCGAGAGGTACTCGGGCGCGAGACAGAAGCCGACGCGCCAGCCGGTGACGCTGAACGTCTTGGACATGCCGGTACAGACGACGGTTCGGTCGGCGAGGTCGCCGACTTCGACGGGGCTGACGTAGTCGTCCGTGTAGACGATGTGCTCGTAGATTTCGTCGGTGAGGACGATGAGGTCGTGCTCGAAGACGATCTCCTCGATGCGCTCGAGTTCGTCGCGCGAGAACACCTTCCCGGTCGGGTTCATCGGGGTGTTGAGCACGAGGATGCGGGCGTCCGCGGCGGCCGCGGCGAGTTCGTCGACGTCGATGGTGAGGTCGTCGGTGATGTCGATGGGAACGGCAGTCGCGCCGGCGAACTGGCTCGCCGGGATGTAGCTCTCGTAGACGGGTTCGAAGTAGACGACTTCGTCGCCGGGGCCGGCGAGCGCGAGCATGGTCGACATGAGGGCCTCGCTGGTGCCGCTGGTGATCGTGACCTCGGTTTCGGGGTCGTACGAGACGCCTTTCCACTCGGCGTAGCGCTCGGCGACGGCCTCGCGGAGTTCGGGCAGGCCCCAGGTGATGGTGTACTGGCTGTCGGTTTCGATGGCTTCCTGAGCGGCGGCCTTGATTTCGGGGGGCGTCTCGTCCTCGTCGGGGATGCCCTGCGAGAGATTGATCGCGCCGCGGTCGATCGCCTCCCTGGTCATCTCGCGGATCACGGACTCGGCGACGCCTGCCGTTCGGGCGCTGCCGACCGCGTCGGCCGTTTCAGGTGTTTCGGCGGGTGGGTCTCGTTCCATCGCTTACTCCGCGAACTGCCGTTCGAGCAGCGTGACCAGCAGATATGCGGCGAGTTTCTGGGTGCCCTCGTCGGTGTCGTACCGGGGTGCGACCTCCATCATATCGACGGCGCTGACCGCGTCGGTCGCACCGAGTACTTCCATCGTCTTGAGCGCCTGGTGGGCCGTCAGCCCACCCGGAACCGGCGTGCCAGTTCCCGGTGCGACGCTCGGGTCGACGCCGTCGATGTCGAAGGAGACGTACACCGCGTCGGTTCCCTCGGCCGCCTCCCTCGAGGCCGACGCCGTCGACGACGCACTCGAACTCGTTTCCCGCCTCGAATCGCTCCCGCTCGGTCCCATTCCGATCTCTCTCGAGGACAGCGCACCCGGCGAACCCGGCGATACGCGGTTGCTCGTCCCCTCGAGCATCACGCTCGACGGCGTCTTGCTCGCCCACGGCGTCAACGCCGACCTCACGACCGCGGGCATCCTCGAGTACGAACCCGTCCCCGTCGACGAGTTCAGCGACGGCGACCGACAACTCCAGAGCGGCGGTCGGATCACGCGCTACGTCGACGTGATCAACGGCGAGGGGTCGTCGATCGACGTGATTTCGCTGCTGATCGAGGCCGGGCGAACCGACGTGTTGACGCTGCTCGAAACCGAGAGCGAGGGGTCGGGGCTTCTCGTCGGCGACGGCCGACAGTTCCCGATCAACCGGTACGAGGAGGCCCGCGACCTCGCGGTCGCGAGTCGGGACGCGATCGGCGGCGTCCTCGACTTTCGCCGCCCGCGCGAACAGGACAAACTCCCCAACGGCAGTTCGGCCTGGGCGTTCGGCTCGCTCACCTACGTCGGCGTCGGTGAACTCGTGCTCGCGGCGCTCAGCGAGGCCGGCCTGACCGACGAGTGGGACACGCTGTACGGCACGGTCGAACGGAACTCGTTCGAACCGGTCGCGGCGGTTGCGCCGACGGCAGCGCTCGACGATTGAGGCCGGTATCGCAGCTCGCGACGACAATTCGACGAGAATGAGGACGAGTTCCGGTGGCAACCAATCACGCCCGCTCGGCCAGCGGGCGACGATTGAACTCGCGTCGCGCTACTCGGTGTTTGCGTCCGTTCCCTGTTCGTCTCGCTGCGCTGTCCCGTAGATCGCCGGCCGTCGAGACGCGAGCACGTCGTCGTAAGCCGTCAGGTTCTTCTCCCGTGCCCGTTCGAGCGCGCACTCGGCGCTGAGTTCGTGTTCGCCGGTCGCCGGTGCCGGTCCCGCGAGGGGAACCCCGTCAGGGTCGAGAATAACGCTCTGTCCTTCGAAGGTGACGCTGCGTTCGGTGCCGGTGCGGTCCGCACACGCGACGAACACGTGATTCGAGTTCGCGTGGGCGAGCGCCTGGTGGACGCCGACAGTCCAGCCGCCGGGCCGAGTCGGGGCGTCGTCCGGCGTCCCCGGGACCCAGTTGGTCGGCACGGCGATAATATCGACGCCGGCGTGGGCCTGTGCGATCGTGAGTTCCGGAAACCAGAGGTCGTTACAGATCTGGACGCCGAGGCGGCCGAACGGCGTGTCGACGACCGCGAGGTCGGTTCCGGGTTCGAACCAGCGGTGTTCCTCGTTCCAGCGGTGGACTTTCCGGTACACGGCCTCGACGCCGGACGGCGAGACGACGAGCGCGCTGTTGTAGTACGCGTCCCCGTCGGCTTCCGGTACGCCGCCGACGATCCAGGTGTCGGTATCGGCGGCGACGTCGCTCCACGCCCGGGACGTCTCGCCGTCATGCGGCTCCGCCATCGACGCGACCTCCGTTTTCGACTCGAAGACGTACCCTGAGGTCACGAGTTCGGGGAAGACGATCAGGTCGGCGTCGACGTGCTCGCGGACGAGTTCAACTGTGCGGTTGCGATTGCGTTCGACGGCACCGAACTCGGGGGTGAGCTGGACGGTGACGATTCGGGCGTCGGTTGCGGCTGGGGGTGTATCTGTGGCCGTGTCAGTGCCCATGTCCGTGCCTGCGGACGCCTCCACGTCCGCGTCCGTCTCCGCTCCGGAACCCGGTTCCGCCGTCACTCCCAGATCCCTCCGGAGAGTCTGTCAATAGCCGTCATCACGACGACCGTCAGGAAGATGAAGACCACGCTGGCGGCCGCGATGGTCGGCGGGTAGGAGTACCGCAGCTGGTTGAAGATCTGGATCGGAATCGTCTGAACGAGGAACAGCGACAGCAGCCACGAGATGATGTACTCGTTCAGCGAGAGGATGAACGCGAACAGCGCGCCCGAGACCACGTTCGCCCGAATCAGCGGGTACGTGATCGTCCGGATCGTCCGGAGCGAGGACGCGCCGAGGTTCATCGCGGCTTCCTCGTAGGTGCGGTCGATCTCGTCTAACCCCTGCGAGATCAGGATGAACGGGAACGGGGCGTAGAAGATCCCGTGGGCGATGATGATGCCCAGTCGCGAGCCGGCGAGCGCGAAGCCGCCAATCTCGAGTTCGAGGAAGAACACGAGGAACGCGACCCCAATGATGACCGGGGGAAGCAGAATGGGTAACACGCCGAGCGTCCCGTAGATCGTCCCCCACCGGTAGTCAAAGCGGTCGAGTGCGAACGCGAGTCCCCCACCGATCGTCGTGCTCAGTAGCGCGGCGGCCCCGGCGATCGTGAGGCTGTTGAGCAGCGCGGTTCGCCACGCCTCGGTCCCGAAGAACTCGGCGTACCACTGCAGGGAGAACCCGCCGGGCGGGAACGTGAGGAACTCTTCGGGTGTGAACGAAACCGCGATGATGATCGCGAGCGGGAGGGCGATGTACACCATCACCGCTGCGACGTACGTCCGGAACGCCACCCAGATAATGGATTCGCGCGTGTTCGCGTCGATCCGCGTGACAAGCGAGTCGAGTGCGGATCCAAGCCGGTTCCCTGCGGCGGTCAGTCCGACCGTCGCCGCCGCAGTTCCGAGTCCGCTCCGGAATCGGGTCAGCGGTCCGGGAGCGGACGAACGTGCCGGCTGCGACCCGCCGTCCGTCGCTATCTCTTCGGTGCCGCCGAGGCTCGCCGTCGTCACGTTCGTCACGCGGATCAGCACCCAGAGGAACACCAGCACGACGACGATGAGCCCGATGCTCATCGCCGCGCCGAACGGATAGTTGCTCTCGCTCATGATCTGTTGCTCGATCAACACCGGCAGCGTCCGCTGACCGGGACTGCCGAGGAGTCGCGGCAGGACGTACGAGCCGAGCGCCAGGATAAAGACGAGCGCAGTACCGCTCATGACGCCGTTTTTCGATAGCGGCAGCGTCACTCGCCGGAACGTCTTTGCCGGCCCTGCGCCGAGGTTCTTCGATGCCTCGAGCAGTTCGCCGTCGAGATTCCGAAGGCTACTGTAGAGGGTGAGGATCATGAACGGCAGGAAGACGTAGACCATGCCGACGACCAGCCCCCAGTAGCCCGGATAGAACGACTGCGGTTCGGCGAGGAACCCGAGCGCGGTGCCGACCGAACTCAGGATGCCGCCCGAAGCCAGGATCACCTGCCAGGCGTAGGCCCGGATGACGTAGGTCACCCACAGCGAGGAGATGATCGTAATGAGCAGCACGCTCCGCAGCCACGGGCGATTCATCCGCGCGAGATAGTACGCCATCGGATAGCCGAGCAACAGCGAGAGCCCGGCCGTGACGAGCGCGAGTTCGACCGTCAGCCAGAGCTGCCCGAGATACAGGCCGGGTTCGATGAACGGCCACGTCGACGTGAAGCCGATGTCGAGGAACCGGGCGTAGTTCTCCAACGTGAACCCGATCTGGTACTGTCCGCCCGGAATGTTCTCCCAGAAGCTAAAGACGACCAGCATACACAGCGGGACGAAGAAGACGGCGACCAGCCAGAACAACGGATACGACAGTACGTACCACTTCGCTCGCGATTTCAGGCCCGCACGGCCGGATTCGTCCGAACTGGACGGTTCTGCAGTGGATGCCTCTGTATCGCTCGCAGTAGTCGCTGCGTCGGCGGTGGTGGCAGCTCCGGTTCCAGTTCCGGTCTCGGAGGAAGTGTCTGTACGATTCGTCATCTATTCCTCCACGAGACGGCAGTCGGCGGCTCCGATGGACACCGTCACCCGGTCCCCGGGCCCTCGTTCGTCCAGCCCGCTCCGTCGCACGACGACGAGTTCGCGACCGGCGTCGGTTTCGACGCGGAACTCGACGCTGCTGCCCAGGTGGCGTTTGAAGGTAATCTCGCCCTTGAAGACGGTTTCGGGTGCGGGCTGTGTGCCGCCGTCGGCGCTCGGGTTCGTACTCGAACTCGCGCTCGCGTTGGCGGTGGCGTTTGCGGTCGCATCCGCGTCCGCATCCGATTCGGACGCCGCGGCGAACCGAATCCGTTCCGGTCGCACGATGACCGAGACGTCGTCGCCGGTCGAGATGCCGTTCTGAGCCGTCGCCTGCACCGTCACATCGGCACACTCGACGGTCGCGTAGCCGTCTTCTATCGCCGTTACCGACCCGTCGAAGATGTTCGCTGTTCCGAGGAAATCTGCGACGAATCGGGAATCGGGGTCGTTGTACACGTCCTCCGGCGGGCCGACCTGTTCGAATTTCCCGTCGTTCATGACGGCCAGCCGGTCCGACATCGTCAGCGCCTCCTCCTGGTTGTGCGTGACGAAGACGGTCGTAATACCGATCTCCTGTTGGATACGGCGGAGTTCGACCTGCATCTGCTCGCGCAGTTGCTTGTCCAGACTCGCCAGCGGCTCGTCTAACAACAGCGCCTTCGGCCGCGGTGCAAGTGCTCGCGCCAGGGCGATTCGCTGTTGTTGGCCGCCCGAGAGCTGGTCCGGGGTTCGATCGCCGACGCCGGGCAACTCGACGAGTTCGAGCATCTCCTCGACGCGCGCATCGATCTCCTCGTCGGTGTACTCGCCCGCCGCCTCCATCCCGTAGGCGATGTTCTCGTGGATGGTCATGTGGGGAAACAGCGCGAAGTCCTGGAAGACCATCCCCGTGTCGCGCTCGTACGGCGGCGCGTCGGTCACGTTTTCGTCGTCGATGCGAATGTTGCCGTCAGTCGGCGTTTCGAAGCCCGCAATCGTCCGAAGCGTCGTCGTCTTCCCGCAGCCGGAGGGCCCGACGAGCGTGACGAACTCGCCGCTCTCGATGTCGATGTCGACACCCTTGACCGCGAGGACGCCGCCCGGATACCGCTTCGTCACGCCCGCGAGTGAAATTCCACTCATACCCGATTAGTTGGTGATGAACTCTTCCCAGCGTTGATTGACCCAGTCCTCCTCCTCGACGTAGAGATCGTAGTTCGGCGTGATCGCTTCGTCGGGACCCGGGCCGGCGATCTGTTCGTAGAGTTCGTCGTCGATTTCGGAGTGTTCGCGGTCGATCGTCGGACTCGTATAGAGGTTTTCGGCGAGTCGGTCCTGGACCGCAGGCTGGCTCGCGTAGTCGATGAACTGCCGGGCTTCCTCCGACAGATCGGTGCTTTCGAGGGTGACCCAGAGCCCGGAGTCGAGTACGGAACCCTCTTCGACGAAGTTCGACTGGACGGGTTCGCCCTCGTCCTGCAAGACGAGCGTGATGTCACTGTAGAGCATTCCAGCGGGCACCTCGCCATCAATGAGTCGCTGCTGGAAGTCCGCCTCGTTCTCGTACCACATGTTCGCCTGGCTGGTAACGCCTTGCAGTTCCTGAAACACCTCTTCGACGCCGTCGCGGTCCTCTAAGATCTCGGGGTCGTCGAACCGCAGTTCCGCGGTGATGTCGAGCAGAAACGAGTTCGACGCGTAGCCGAGCAGCCCGAGCGTATCCTCGTACTGGTCGTCCCACAGCGCCTCCCAGCTATCGACCGGGTCCTCGATGACGTCCGTGTTCTGGACGAGGTTGATGTACCACGAGAGCGCGCCGACGGCCGGAACGCCGCCGTCGGCCTCCATGACGAGATCGTCGCTGATGTACTCCAGATTCTCGAAGTCGTCCGTGTCCCAGATGTGCCACAGGTTCGAGTTCAATCCCTTCAGCACGCCGGTCTGTGCCATGATGGCAACGTCGACCGGTGCCTGCCCGGCGCTGACGGCGTTTTCGTACTGCGTCAGTGCCTCTTCGGAGGTCGGCTGCGCCTCGGACTCGACCTCGATATCGTGTTCGTCCGAAAAGGCCGGGAACAGCTCTTCGTCCATGACCTCCTGAAACACGCCGCCGTAGACGGCGACGGTCAGCGTATCGTCGCCGCTATCGAGCATTCCTGTACAACCGGCAAGCCCACCGAGAGCTGCGACGCCTCCCACCGCCGCGCTCGTGCGAAGGAACTCCCGCCGCCCGTTCGTGTCTTGTGCTGGCATACTATTGCCACCTACCCACAGTATCCAGGCTATCCCTACATAAGTGTTCCCACAGTACGGTATGACGTACCACTATTCTTTCTCCCGGAAGGTGGTTGAATGAGATTGTCACGGTTGCGAACTTCTGAAACACCAATTTTGGTGCTCCAGACGTGTACTATCTGGCTATTCCGGAACAGGAGAGCGTCGGTGTCGAGTTCGCTGTCGATGGTTCACGACCAGTCGTCGAGTTCATCCCGCGACTGGACGCGGGCGAGCGTCGTCCACTCGGTTGCCACATCGGCTTCCACGCAGCGGGCGATGAGACATTCGGACGCGCCGACGCAGGTGAGCGAGGCGAACGCCCAGCCCGGTTCGTCCCACGGAAACGGCCCCGGTTCGCGGGGTCGGCGAGCATCGATGACCCCGCCCAGGCGGTCGCGGGCCGCCGCCGCGAGTTCGTGCGCCCGGTCGTAGTGAGCAAGCGGGAACTCGCGATTGTCGGCGACCAACAGGCCGGCCTCGCCGTCAAGTGCGGCCCCGACCGACGTCCGCCGGGCTTCGATCAACAACGACACCATGTCGACCGTTGCGCGCTCGTTCCCGATCACGTCGGTAAACCGCCGGATTGCGCCGCCGTGTGCCGTCGGATCGGGGTCCTCGTAGGGCACCGTCTCCGGATCGGGATGGTACTCGACGACGCCGGTCGTATCGAGGTCGCTGTCGATCCCCTCCGCGAGCAAGACGCCGTCGATCGTCACGCTCGAGGGCGTCGCAATCTCGATGTACTCGGCTCCATTCCGCTCGCTGAACTCGAGGGACGCGACGACGGGTCCGAGCGGCGAGTCGTCGATCGCAGTGAGAAGGGAGTCGACCTGCTCGTGCGCCGTTGCGGGAACGGTGACGGTGCCGACGACGACGGCCCCCTCGTCCGCGAGCGGATCGTAAGTGACGCGGCTCGTCAGATCGGCGAGCCGTTCGCGAACCTGTTCGACCCGGCCGCTCACGCCGCCGCGTTCGAGTTCGGCGCGGCCGGCCGCGGTCAGTCGCCGACCCTTCCCGCCGACCTTCTCCGTCAGGCCGGCTTCGTCGAGGTCGGCGAGCGTGAGCCGAACCGTTCGTTCGGTGAGCGAGTAGCCCCGCTCCCGGAGGTGCTCGGTGAGGTGGACGCTTCCGATCGGCTCGTGTGCGTCGAGCAGGCGAAGAATGTCGTACGTCCGCCGGTCCGGATCGCTCGTCATGCCTGACTACTGCTGTGCGGCGGATAAATGCGTGGCGAGATCCGCGAAGGCGTCGACGTGGGCGTCGATGTCGTCCGCCGTGTGCTGGACGCTGATGGTCCACTGCTGTGAGGCGTCGTGCGGGTGCGGGATGACGCCGCGATTGAGCATGCCGAACCAGTAGGCCTCGTGGAACTCCTCGTCGACGTGCTCCCAGTCACGGAACGTCCGAATCCGCTCGTCGGTGAAGTACACCATGCCCTGCGAGCCCGCGGTCACGACGTGGCCCTCGAGACCAGCATCGTCGATGACGTCGCGATAGCCCGCGGCGAGTCGGTCGGCGAGTTCGGTCACGTGATCGTAGGCGTCGTCGGTCAGGATCTCCCGCAGCGTGACCCCGACCGCCCGGAGCGAGAGCGGGTTGCCGTTGTACGTACCGTAATGGGCGGCACCGGTGGCGACGCCCTCGTCCAGATCCGCCGCGATCTGGGACATGAACTCGCGCCGGCCGCCGAAGGCACCGACCGGGTAGCCGCCACCGATCGCCTTGGCGAGCGCGACCAGATCCGGCTGGACGCCGTAGTACTCGGCCCCACCGCCGGGCGCGAGTTTGACGCCGGTTTTGACCTCGTCGAAGATCAACACCGCGTCGAACTCGTTGGCGAGTTCACGCAGCTGTTGGAGGAAACCATCTTCCGGTTCGACGACGCCGAGATTGAAACAGGCCGGTTCGACGAGGATGCCGGCGACCTCGCCCTCGTGTGCGCGAAGCAGTCGTTCGACGCTGTCGGCGTCGTTGTACTGCCCGAGCAGGATGTTCTCCGGCACCGATTCGGGGATTCCCTGCGATTCTTTGACCGGCGTCGGATCGGCCGCCGGCCCGGCGCGGTCGACCGGCGGCATCTTGCTCACGAGCGCCGGATCGTGCGCGCCGTGGTAGGCTCCTTCCATCCGGATGATCTTCTCGCGGCCGGTCGCCGCCCGCGCCAGCCGCATCGCGTGCATCACCGACTCGGTGCCGCTGTTCGTAAACCGCACCTGGTCGATCGCCTCCCAGCGGTCGATCAGCGGCTGCGCCGCGAACTCGAGGAGGGAGCTCGGTCGCGTGTAGAGCGTTCCGTCGTCGATTTGCTCTTTCACGGCCGCAGAGAGCGTCGGGTGTGTGTGCCCGACGAGCTGGGTGCCGTTGTTCAGCGCGAAATCGAGGTATTCGTTGCCGTCGACGTCGATGATGGACGTTCCTTCTGCCCGCTGTGCGTGGACGGGATAGGGATCGTACGCCCGGAACGTGCTACAGACGCCTGCCGGAACGAGGTCCTGCAGTTCGTCGGCCATCGCTTCCGAGTTCGATGTCCGTTTCTGGTACTGATCGTACGCCTGTGCGAGCAATTCGTCCGTTGACGTGACGTGTGGCGAGTGGGTATCAGTCATCGAATCCCGGAAGTATCCTTCCGGTTCTAGGGTATCTTGTAACGGCCAGCAATAGGTCTTTCTATCAAATAGTATTTATTTGTGGGGCGACGGATCGATTCGGCCTTCCGCAATGCACACATACACCACGGTTGAGATTCCTGGGGTCTCTATGGTCTCTGGAACCGCCTTCTGGCACGACAGTTTCCTCGCGCACGAACCGCCCGCCGGCGAGGGGGAAGCCGAGTGGAGCGGCCGTCTCGCAGTGAAACAACCCCACCCGGACCGGCCCGAGCGCGTACAGAACGTCAGGCACATCCTCCGCCACGAGTTCAGCGACGAGATCGAGTGGAAATCGGCACCGAGCGCGACGGACGATCAACTCCATCGCGTCCATGAGCCGGCTCACGTCGATTCGATTGAGGCGTTCTGTGCCGCCGGCGGCGGACGCATCACCGGTGGAACGGGAGGCAACGAAGCGACCGCCCGGGCGGCCCGCCACGCCGCGGGTGCAGCAGCGGCCGCCGCCGAGCACGCCCTCGAACACGGGCTGGAAAACGTGCCCTACGCCTGCGTTCGGCCGAGCGGCCACCACGCCCAGCCGGCGCAGGTGGACGGGTTCTGCTTCTTCAACAACGCCGCCGTCGCGGTCGAACAGGCGCTCGCCGACGCGACCGTCGACCGGGTCGCCGTGCTCGACTGGGACGTTCACCACGGCAACGGCACGCAGGAAATCTTCTACGACCGCGCGGACGTCCTGACGATCAGCGTTCACAACGATCACTACTCCTGGAATCCCGATGCGCACCCCCAGCGCGGCACCGTGGACGAACACGGCGTCGGCCCGGGTGAAGGCTACAACCTGAACGTCCCGCTGCCGCCCGGAACCGGCGACGAGGGATACCGGACGACGATGGATCGGCTCGTCACCCCCGTCTTCGAACAGTACGACCCCGACCTGTTCGTCGTCAGCGCGGGCGGCGACCCCGGCGTCGTCGATCCACTCGGGCGAAACGTCGTGACGAAAGCCGGCTTCGAATCGCTCGGCAGGCGCGCTCGCGAACTCGCGGCGCGCACCGCTGACGGCCGACTCGTCATCCTGCAGGAAGGGGGCTACCACCCGAGCCACCTCGGGTACGCCATGCTCGGCACGCTCGAGGGTGCGCTCGACCTCGAGTCAGCAGTCGCCGATCCGTTCCCGTGGCTCGACGAAGATTTCGACTCCGCGGCCGATAGACTCTCCGAAATCGTCGACTACTACGCCGACTGGTGGGACCTCGAGTGAGCGACAGCGACTCAACGGAGACTAAAACTGATTTTTCACCTTGCGCTGACTATAATGTGTTTGCCACCGTTGGTCAAAATGCGCCTCGATCACCGGCCCACCGTGGTGGGACTCGGCCGGTGAACTCGAGGGCTGTCAGGTAGCATCCCCCCACATCCCCCCATCCCCCCCATCCCCCCATCCACCATCGCCATGCCCTGATCACCCCCACTCCCCAATCCGATCACCCCCCGATCATCCTCTCCCCTCCCGCTCGCCGCCCACCCACCGCAGCCGTCTCCGCTGTTCGCCACCCGCTGGCGTCCTCGTCTCTCCTCCACCGTTCGCCGCTTCGACTGCCCGCTCCTGCGGCAGTCGACTCATGTCTTCAGACGACGAACGACTCGACGAGTTCACCGGTCGGCTCGCGGATTTCGCCGGTGAGTTCGCTGGTATCGTCGCCGCCGTCGGTTCTGGTTTCGAGAACGGCGTACCCCGGCCGATTCCCGCGCGGCTGGGCGTAGCTACCGGGATTCAACAGGAGACAATCGTCCGTCCGAACGACCGTCGGGCAGTGGGTGTGTCCCGAGACGACGACGTCGGCGTCCCGCGAGCGGCCGAACATCGCCAGTCCCGTCTCGCCGCCGTCGCGGCGGTGCGTAACCGCGAAGCGAACGCCACCCGCCTCGACGACGCGGGCCGTCGGCAACCGGTCGCGAACCGCCGCGCTGTCCGCGTTGCCGTGGACTGCAAACAGGACCGCACACTCATCCTGCAACGCATCGAGCGCCGCTGAACTCGTGAAATCGCCCGCGTGAATAACGACATCCGCGTTTCGGACCGCACGCAGCACGTCGCCGTCGAGTTCGTGTCCGTCGGCGCTGTGGGTGTCAGAGAGGACGGTAATCGTCGTCGCCGATGAGTCGGAGTCGAAGTCGGTGTTGGTGTCTGAGTCGGTCATGGCTTCGTCTACGACCGCCGTCCGTGGCATGGGTTTCGGTGTGGTGATGGTGGTAGTGTTGTTACTGCCGGTGTCGTCGGTCCCGCATCGAGGATGGGCACTCAGCAGCCGCGACCCTGCCCGCGTCCGGCATACTTCTTTAGGAACCTGTCTCGATAGTGAACCCAATGGCCACCAGTACCGCCGTCGTCATCGCTGCGCTGTTTGCAAACGCTGCGATCGCAGTTCTCAAATTCGGCGGCTTCGTGCTCACCGGCAGCCCTGCGATGCTTTCGGAGACCTATCACTCGATCTCGGATACGGGCAATCAGGTCTTCCTGCTGATCGGCATCCGCTACGGCGCACAGGAGCCCACGCGAAGTCACCCGTTCGGCCACGGCAAGGCCCAGTTCTTCTACAGCTTCCTCGTGAGCGTCATGCTGTTTGGCATCGCCGGCTGGGAGAGCGCGACACACGGCTACAGCGCACTGCAAGCCGGCGAAGTCCACCGGGCGAACGAGCCGGTGACGCTGCTCGGCGCGACGTTCGATCCGATCTACGTCAACTACGCGGTGTTGCTCGGAGCCATCGCCTTCGAATCCTACGCGTTCTGGAAGGCCTACCAGGGAATTACCGCCCAGATGGACGAGTACGGCTGGGAGTCGTTCCGCGAGGCGTTCCGAAAGACCAGCGACGTGACGACGCTGACCGCACTCACCGAGGACGCCATCGCGCTCGCCGGTGCCGGCATCGCCCTCCTCGGCGTCTACCTCTCTCGAACGTACGAGAACCCGATCTACGACGCCGGCGCTGCGCTCGTTATCGGCATCCTGCTCATGGGATTCGCCATCGCCCTGGCCTGGCAGAACAAGCGCCTCCTCCTCGGCGAGAGCTTACCCGCCCCCGCCGAAAACGAACTCCGCGCCATCGTCGCCGACTGGGACGGCGTCACCGAACTCGTCGACTTTCGCACCGTCTACTTCGGCGCAGAGGAATTACTCGTCACCGCAGATGTCGCGTTCGAATCCGAACTCGATGCGGCGACGATCGACGAGCGGATCACCGCTATCGAACGGGCGCTGAAAGAGCACGACGACCAGATCCAGCGCGTCTACATCGAACCCGAAACGTCGCAGTCCGATCGCCTCTGAGCGCATCGCGACCGCAGGTACTCATCCGAGACGAACCCTTTTATCGGAGCGGGAACCAATCACCTATCGTGTCCGAGACAGCCGGGTACATGCGCTTTTTCCCGTACGATCAGCCGTACGAGAATCAGCGCGAGGCGATGGACCGCATCCACAACGCGCTCACACGCGGGCAAAACGTACTCTTCGAGGGAGCCTGCGGGACCGGCAAAACCCTCTCTTCGCTGGTCCCCGCTCTCGAAGTCGCCCGCGAACAGGACAAGACCGTCGTCATCACGACGAACGTCCACCAGCAGATGCGCCAGTTCGTCGCGGAAGCCCGCGCGATCACCCGCGAGGAGTCGATCCGCGCCGTCGTCTTCAAGGGCAAAGGCTCGATGTGTCACATCGACGTCGGCTACGAGGAGTGCCAAACGCTCCGGGACAACACCCGCGCCGTCGTCGACGCCGAACAGGACAAACAGCAACTCGAACGCCGCCAGCGCGAACTCCTCGAAGAGAGCCAGGACGGCGACGGCGGCGCGGCCGACGCCCGCAGCGCCGTCATGGACGAACTCGAGTCCATCGAGGACCGCCTCGACGACCTCGAAGACCAGAACGTCTGTGAGTACTACCGGAACAACCTGACCGAAGACACCGAGGAATTCTTCGGCTGGCTCTTCGAGGACGTTCGCACCCCGGACGAAATTTACGACTACGCAGAGCAACGCCAGCTTTGCGGCTACGAACTCCTGAAGGAGGGCATCGAGGGCGTCGACCTCGTCGTCTGCAACTACCACCACCTGCTCGACGCCACGATCCGCGAGCAGTTCTTCCGCTGGCTCGGCCGCGACCCCGATGACGTGATCGCCGTCTTCGACGAGGCCCACAACGTCGAGGATGCCGCCCGCGAGCACGCCACCCGGACCTGCTCCGAACGCACGTTCGAGTCCGCGCTGGATGAACTCGCGGAGACGGACGATCCGCGCGCAGAGGACGCCGTGAACGCGCTCTCTGCCTTCCACCGGGCGCTCGTCGAAACCTACGAGGACTCCTTCGGCTTCGGCGAGAGCGCGGTGCAACGCGCCGCGGATAACGCGAGCGGCCGCGGGCCGCGAGCGCGCGAACGGATCGGCGAGAACTGGGAGGACGTCCCGATCGCCAACGAGGGCCGACGCGACGACCTCACACTCGAGTTCTTGCAGCGCTACTCGGGGCGGGGGATCGAGGCGGACCTCGAGGCGGCGATGAAACTCGGCCAGGAGTTAGACGAGGAGTACGAGGAGGCTTACCGCGAGGGCGAGACGGCGACGCGGACGGAGTGTCAGACGCTCCAGGCGGCGGCGTTCGTCAGCGCGTGGATGAACGAAGGGGCAAAGGAAGGGCTCTATCCGGTCGTCTCCGTCACCCGCGACGCGGGGACCGACGAGATTTACGGCCGCGCGGAGCTGTACTCCTGTCTGCCTCGACAGGTCACCGGCCAGTTGTTCGAGGAGGTGTCCGCAACCGTGCTGATGAGTGCAACGCTGCAGCCGTTCGACGTGACCGAGGACGTGCTGGGGCTGGAGAAGCCGGTGACGATGGCCTACGGACTGCAGTTTCCCGCGGACAACCGCCGGACCTACGCCGTCGAGACGCCGCCGCTTTTCTCTTCGGACCGGGACGACCCGGCGGTCCAGACGGATGTCACGGAGACGATCCACGACGCCGTTCGCATGACGCCCGGGAACACGCTCGCCTTTTTCCCGAACTACGGGGAAGCGAGTCGGTACGCCGAACGACTCGAAAACCGGTCAGAGAGGACTGTCTACCTCGATGAACCGGGCGTCGCGGTCGAGGACCTTCGACAAGAGTTCATCGCGGACGACGACGCCGTCCTCTGTACCTCGCTGTGGGGGACGCTCGCGGAGGGGGTGAGCTTCGACGGCGAGGACGCCCGAACCGTGCTCGTCGTCGGGGTTCCGTACCCGCACCTCGACGACCGGGCCGAGGCGGTCCAGGAGGCCTACGACGCGGCCTTCGAGGGCACCGAGACCGGCTGGCGCTACGCGGTCGAGATTCCGACCGTCCGCAAGACCAGACAGGCGCTCGGCCGGGTCATCCGCTCGCCCGAAGACATCGGCGTCCGCGCGCTCCTCGACCGGCGTTACTCGAAGCAGGCGAAGTCTGATCTCGGCAAGTACAGCGTCAACAGTACCTTTCCGCACGAACAACGACAGGAGCTACTCGATATCGGCTCGGACAAACTCAAGTTCGCGATGCGAAACTTCTACGGCGACCACGACTGCTACGGTGGCGACCCACCGGCACCCTGATTCGGCACGGGCGCTTTCGACGCCCGCCCTGCTCACTCGATCGTCACGTGCCCGACGCCGCCGATCAGCATCACGACGTGCGTTCCGCCGTCCTCGACCGACACCTCGAACGTCTCCTCGTCCGCCGTGATCGTCCGGGTGTCGACGATGCCGTTTTCTTCGTGATCCAGTCGAAATCCGATCCCCTCGCGTTCGAGATCCGAGCTCCCGTTCTCGCCGTCACCGAGCGGAAATATCTCTTCGACCTCCACCGTGATTTCCAGTTCCGATCCCGCGTCGGCACTGAACTCGACGACTTCGTCCTCGCCGATCGTCGTATCGACGCCACCGCCGGCGAGGAGTCCAGTACAGCCTGCAAACGGCACCGTTGCAGCGAGTGCCATGACAGAACGTCGGTTCATAGAACAGAGACACGATAGTAGCCACGAATAGTTTCTGGCCGAACTGCTGTGTCTTGTGCGTCTTCCGTTACTGCGGCTGGAGGCTTGATTCGGACGTAGCCGACTCCCAGGCCTCGTAGCCGCCGTCCATACTCGCAACGGACTCTGCGTCGCCGTACTCGTCGATGAGTCGAGCGGCCTGGATCGAGGTCTTTCCGATGTAGCAGTAGACGATGACCTCGTCGGCCCAGTCGCGGTCGACGACCGTCTCCTCGAGTTCGTCGATCGTGACGTGTTCGGCACCGGGGAGATGGCCGTCGTCGTAGGCCGTGTCCTCGCGGACGTCGATCAGGTCGAGTTCATCGTCATCGTCATCGCCATCGTCGCCGATGCGGTCGCGGACCGTTTCGGGGGAGAGTTCGTCGATCATTGTCGTGTACAGGGTGGATTACCGTTTCCGGAGGTAGATCCGATAGGTTGCGTCGCCGCTTCGCCACACCTTCGCGTCGGCGTCGTCGCCGACGGCTCGGGGGACGTTTTCGGTGCAGGGGACGTGGTCCGTCTCCTGGACGAGGAGGTCGCCCGACTCGAGCTGCTGGAGGCCCTTCTTGGCCTCGACTTGCGGGTACGGACAGACCTCGCCCATCATGTCCTGGACGAGGTCGGCCTCCTCGAAGAGTTCGGTTGCGTCGTCGTCGCTCAGTTCGTCCGGGGTGTTCGTTACGTCGTCGATGGATGGCATGTGTCTGTGCGTGTTGATTCGGGGTCAGTAGTGGTTGGCGATCGATTCGGTCAGGTATCGGACCGGAGGTGGCGCATCAGATGGCACAGCCGACCTCGCGGTAGATCCAGTGGGTCATCACGTAGACGCCGGCGACGATGCCGACCGCGGCGATGAACGAGTGGACCGACAGCTCGGCGATACCCGAGTAGATGTTCCCGATGTTACAGCCGGGCGCGAGTCGGGAGCCGGCTCCCATGAGGAGTCCGCCGACGACCGCGTTCGGGAGTCGCCGCCGCTTCGGCACGCGGACCGCGAAGTCCCCGCTCCAGACGGCGGCGAGAAACGCGCCGACGATGACGAACGCGATCATCACCATGTCGACGGTCACGTCGACGCCCTGGCCCTGGAAGAGCACGGAGCCCCAGTACTCGAACGAGTTCGCCTCGACGCCGACCTGCGAAAGGAGATAGCCGGTCCAGCGGGCTTCGGGACCGGTCACGCCGACGATCGAGTGCTGGGTGAACCAGAGCACGGCGGCGGCGGTGATTCCGAGGGCGGCGGTCCGCGGGTCCCAGGGCTGCTTGCTCGCGGCGATCGGGGTTCGCCACGCGCGAGCGAGACCGCGCGCGTAGGTGGCCGTCCCGCGGGCGAACTGTCGTAACCCGATGACCGGCGCACGAAGCGCCCCGAGGTGCAACTGGGCCACGTCCGCGCGCTCGCCGAACTCGGCGGTCGTCGAGGCCCGTCCGACGAGGGTGGCGTACCCGATCAGCGCGACGATCGCGACGCCGACGCCGAGCAGTCCCGCCGGGATCGACGTGACGGTAAACAGGCTGACGCCCTCGCCCACCGTCAGCGCCGCGAAGTACGTGCTATCGAGCGTCGGGAAGGCGACGGTAAACGCCGCGTAGCCGATACCCATACAGAGCAGCGTCAGCCAGAACTGTAGGTAGCCCTCACCGGCACGATAGAGCGTGCCGCTGGCACAGCCGCCGGCGTAGGTCATCCCGATTCCGAAGATGAAGCCGCCGACGAGTCCGGTGAGGCCCCACTGTGGCGTCCAGAACGTCTGATAGTACCCGAACTGGTAGGCGATCCCCCAGAAGACCATCGTCAAGAGCGTCGCGGCGAGAACGCCCTTCGTGACGCGGGAGTCCTTGTACGCGAAGAAGTCCCGAAAGGCGTTCACGAAGCAGAACCGCCCCTTCTGGAGGAACGCCCCCAGCGCGGTCCCGACGAGCGCTGCAACGAGTAGTGTCGAAAGCACCATCGAAAGGCAACGGCTCGCCGGCCTTAACTCGCGTCCAGCCGGATGACTATTCCCGCACTCCGGACGAACTCGAGTCGCCGAACCCGGCCGGTAACGGCTGCTCCCGGTGCCGAACGTCGTGGACTGGCGTCTCTGTGACTACTAGCTACCAGCAGCATTTGCACCTACCGCGTACCGTCGATTGCGAGAGCGAACTGACGACTACGACTACGACAATTACAACGACTACAACGACCGTGACGACAACGGCACGCGACTCGCCGGTACCTTTTCCGTGCCGTTCCAGAACTCGAGTTCAGTGACGGTCCAGGTGATCGGGTCGATCTCGCGGTCGGCCAGTCGCCGTGCGGTTGCGGTGTCGCCGCCGCGGGCGAGCGTGATGTGGGGGACGTAGTCGTCGCCTTCGAGGTCGTCGATGGGGTCGAACGTCTCGATAAGTTCGGTGTGAATGGCCTCGAGACCGGGGCTGTCGACGCTGAGGTAGACAACGGGTGCGGAGCCGATCGGCGGGTCGTCGAAGTAGTCGATACCGGTGATCGTCGCGTCGACGGCGGCCGTGTTTTCGAGTGCACGGTGGGTCCGACGCTGGAGGTGGGTGAGGTGTGCCTGTGAGGCGTCTCCGAGCCGTTTGAGGAGACACGAGTGGGTCTGGCGGACGTGCTCGAAGGCGACGAGTTCGGGATGGAGGTCTGTAGCGAGTTTGCGGACGCGGCCAGGGACGGGGGCGATAACGCTGTACACGCGTCGAGTCGGCTACTGATTGTGGCGGAGTGTGTTTGAGCGTTCTGTTCCTGTTCCCATTCTCGCCTTGGTTACTTCTTGTTACGCGTGCGAGCGGGCAAATCGCACCACGTTCGCTGGCTCGCCGATTCAGCGCCGCTTACAACTGGTCGAGCAGCCACAGGACGATCAGGCCGAGGATCGCGAGCATGAGCAGCGGCTGGAGCAATCCGACGATGGTGCCGACGATCGCCTGCATGACCTCGATGATGAGCAAGATGGCGACTAACACGAGGACGAGTTTCAGGAGGGTTTCGACCGCGAGTGAACCACGAGTGCCGATCATAGCTCATGCTTTGTCAGGCAAATTGAAAAATACTCCGCTACTGGAGTCGGAAAGACCTATTTAGTCGGCCCCGGCAGTTGTACGTAATGGACGGGAAGGGGCTCCGAGCCCTGGTATGTGCACTCGTCGTCGTCTGGTGTACGGTTGCGGTGGGCTGGTCCATGTCGGGTGCTGTGGTGGCGACCGACACGACGGCCGGTCAGTCGCTCACGTCGACACAAGTGCCAGTGCACGAACAGGGTCAGGCTACGGGTCAGTTTGTGACATCGTCACAATCACAGTCACAGTCACTGTTACAGTCACAACAACTTCAGCCGCAGGTGCAAGACGACGCTCCGGCTGCGAGTTCACATCTCAATAACTCGACTGAAACCCGCATCAGCATCTTCCTCGAGGAGGATGGCTCTGCGACGGTCGAGGTTGACTATCGCTTCGAGGCGGGGTCGGATGACTGGAACGAACTCGAGTCGGACGTCGAGGAAAATCCGGACGCGTATGCTGCACGCGAGCAAGCGGATTGGGAACAAGATGTCGAGGAGGCACAGAACAGGACAGACCGGGAGATGAACGTCTCGAACACTACGGTGACGACGTCGACGAGTTCGGCGACGCCACAGGATCTCGGTCACGTCACGTTCACGTTCGAGTGGTCGTCGTTCGCCAACGTCGTGTTGAACCAGATCGAGGCGGGTGATGCGCTCGCGGGATGGTTTACACCCACCGAGGGGACGACGTTGCAGATAATCCCGCCGGACGGATACGTGATCGAAGAGGCTGATCCGGAGCCGTCGGGGTCCTCGGAGGAGTCCGTTCTCTGGAACGGGGCCGAAACGGAATTTCTCGAGGACCAGCCGATGATCGTCATGACCGAGGATAGCGAGACTGCCAATACGTCGGACGGAGCGGGTGAGGGGCCGTCGCTGTCGTGGCTGGTTATCGTCGCAACGCTCGTCGTATTGGCGGCGGTTGGCGTCGGTATCGGAGCCGCCGCGTGGTGGATTCGGCGTGGTCCCGGAAGCGGGAGTGGTTCCAGTACTGGCTCACAGTCCCAGCCACCGACAAGCGGGGCGGCGGGAGCGCCGATGGAGGAGTCGTCGACCGCGGCTTCGGGGCCGTCTCCTCGCGGCAACGGTAACGGTAGTGATTCCGGATCGAACAGTCCACCGCCGGAACTCTTGAGCAACGAAGAGCGCGTGCTCAACCTCCTCGAGAGCTCCGGTGGCCGGATCAAACAACAACAGGTCGTCTCTGAACTCGAGTGGACCGAAGCCAAGACGAGTCAGGTCGTCGGTGGATTGCGAGAGGACGACGAGATCGATGTCTTCCGAATCGGGCGCGAAAACGTGCTGGCGCTGCCGGACGAAGCCGAGTCAGAACAGTAGTTGTAGTTCAGGGTGTCATAGAACAGTTCCCATATCCTCTCTCTGTGACTACCCGACAAACGGTAAGTACAGGGCAAGAACATATCGCTCAGTATAAGGAACTCACTAGTCGCTCGGTACTATATAATCACAGACCAAATTCCAGAAATAACTGCAATTAGAGACAGCACTACCATAGACCACACTATTCGGTCATCAGGAATAGAATCAGACGAATTGGATGAGAAAAAGGCTTCATAGACTACACTGAATACCATCCCTATTCCACTAATTGACATGAGTACTGGAAAGAGGGAACTTTCCCTGAAACGACACTAGACAGTCCCCAGAACCCCAGAATACTGCCAGAAACGGTCATCGACCCGTGATAAAGAAGGGTTTTGTTCATAATTATAGAATAAACAAGTTAGTATAAATATTTTTTCTCTCATCTAGCCAGTGTTCAGTTTGCAAGTGTAGTGAACGGATAGTTCCCTCTAGATTGGGTGAAAAGAACGCCATGCGGGTCGTTCTATGACACCCTCGTAGTTAGTAGCTGGCGACGATTTCGCTCCGTATTCTTGCGCCCGATCCCCCAAGCCACGATCGCTTTTGCCTCTGCGTGCAACCCGGTGCAACATTTGCCCGACACGAGGATTTAATAGGGTCAAGTCTCGTAGGTGGGTGCAATGACGCAGTCCGCCGGTCTTGCAACTGCGTTCGCTTCCTTCGTGACCGGCGGGGCTGTCTCCCCGCGACCGCGACGACCGCGACCGGGCCTTTGAGCCCGTACTATCCCTTCCCCCACGTTCCATGCTGTTTCCCAAATTAATAGGTAATTCCTATTTTCCCGGTTAGCGTCCGCTCTCTCCATAAATTACGATATCTAAAACAACGAATTTAAGTATGTCCCTCGGTTCTGTTCGGATATGACACGCGTTGCACTCGCGTTCTCGGGTGGACTGGACACGACCGTCTGTGTCCCGTTGCTCGAGGAAGAGTACGGATACGACGAGGTCATCGGCGTCACCGTCGACGTCGGTCAGCCGGCCTCAGAGTTCGATGAAGCAGAAGAGACCGCAGAAGCGCTCGATCTAGATCACTACGTCGTCGACGCCAAAGCCGAGTTCGCCGACCTCTGTTTCGACAGCGTTCGCGCGAACGCGACCTACCAGGGCTACCCGCTCGGGACGGCGCTCGCTCGCCCCGTCATCGCCGAGGCGATCCTGCAGGTCGCCGAAGAACAGGACTGTGACGGCATCGCTCACGGCTGTACGGGCAAAGGGAACGACCAACTTCGGTTCGAAGCCGTCTGGCGCGACTCCGACCTCGAGGTCATCGCCCCCGTTCGCGAACTCGGACTCACACGCGAGTGGGAACAGGAGTACGCCGACGACAAGGACCTCCCCGTCGAGGGCGGCAGCGGCGGCGACTGGTCGATCGACACTAACCTCTGGAGTCGCTCCGTCGAGGGCGACGAACTCGAGGACCCGAGCTACGTCCCGCCCACGGACATCTACGACTGGACGGACGAACCGTCCGGCGAGAGCGAGGAAATCGAGATCACTTTCGAGAAGGGCTACCCCGTCGCCGTCGACGGCGAGGAGTACGATTCCGTCTCGCTCATCGAGCACCTGAACGAACTCGCCGGCTCCCACGGCGTCGGTCGCACGGACTCGATGGAAGACCGCATGCTCGGGCTGAAAGTCCGCGAGAACTACGAGCACCCCGCCGCCACGACGCTGCTCAACGCCCACGAAGCCCTGGAGGGGCTCGTGCTCACCCAGGAAGAACGCGAGTTCAAGCAGCTGATCGATCAGCGCTGGTCGAAGAAGGGCTACGAAGGGCTGGTCGACGCGCCGCTCGTCGGTGCGCTCGAGGGCTTCATCGCCCAGACCCAACAGCGCGTCACCGGTACCGTCACGGTTCGCTTCGAGGGCGGCACGGCTCGCCCGGTCGCCCGCGATAGCGAGTTCGCGGCCTACTCGGCCGAACACGCGTCCTTCGACACGGAAACGGTCGGCAAGATCACACAGGAGGACGCCACCGGCGTCGCGAAGTACCACGGCTTCCAGCGCCGCCTCGCGAACGCGGTGACCGACGACGCTGACGCGGACACCGAGACGGTCGAACTCGCCACCGACGGAGGCGAGGAGTAGTCATGACCGAGGAGAGCGCTCGCGGCGGAGCCGACGGCGACGAGTCGGGCGTCGTCCGGCGAGACCGCTTTAGCGGCGGCCCCGCCCGGAGTTTCCTCTCCTCGCTTGCGGCCGACGAACGGATCTTCGAGGCCGATCTCGAGGTCGATCGCGCACACACCCTCATGCTCGCGGAGCAAGGGATTATCGACGAGGAGACGGCGGGATCGATTCTGACCGCGCTCGATGCGATCGAAGTCGCCGGCCACGACTCGCTGCCCGACGGCGAGGACGTTCACGAGGCCATCGAAACGGCCGTCATCGAACGCGTCGGTGCTGACGGCGGCAAGATGCACACCGCGCGCTCGCGCAACGACGAGGTCGCGACCTGCATTCGCTACCGCCTGCGCGAGGACGTGCTCGATGCGATCGAGACGACGCTTGCGCTCCGCGGGTCGCTCCTCGACGTTGCGGACACGCACGCGGAAACGATCATGCCGGGATACACCCATCTGCAGCCGGCCCAGCCGACCACCGTCGCTCACTGGGCGCTCTCCTACGAGGGAGCTGTCCGCCGCGACACCGAACGGCTACTCGAGGCCTACGCCCGGATCAACGAGTCCCCCCTCGGCGGCGCGGCCTTCGCGGGGACGACCTTCGACATCGACCGCGAGTTCACCGCGTCCCTGCTCGGGTTCGACGGCGTGGTTGTGAACTCGATGGACGCTGCCTCGAGCCGGGATTTCCTGCTCGAGACGACGCAGGCGTTGTCGACCCATGCGACGACGCTATCCGGCCTCGCGGAGGATCTGATTATCTTCGCGAACCGCGGTTTCGTTTCCCTCGCGGACGATTATTCCTCGACCTCGTCGATCATGCCACAGAAGAAAAATCCCGACACGCTCGAACTCGTCCGCGCGGTCGCGGGCGATGCGGCCGGGAACGTTCAGGGGCTGACGACGACGCTGAAGGGACTGCCTCGCGCCTACAATCGCGACCTGCAGCGCGCGACGACCCACGCGTGGGAAACCGTCGATGCAGCGGTCGAGGCGAGCGAGATCGCAGCCGGCGCGATCGCAACGGCCGAGTGGAACGCGGATGCCCTCGCAGCCGAGGCCGGTGCGGGCTTCTCGACGGCTACCGGCGTCGCGGACCTGCTCGCTGCGAACGGCCTGCCGTTCAGGACAGCTCACGAACTGGTCGCTACCGCTGCCGAAAATAGCGCGGAACACGGTTCCGCGGACTACGATGCACTCGACGCTGCCGCCGAAGACATTCTCGGCGAACCGCTCGAGTCCCACGTCGACCCTGATGCCGTCGTGGACGCGCTCGATCCCGCCGAAAGCGTTGCGAGCCGCAACTCACAGGGTGGGCCGGCCCCCGAAGCGACGACACCACAGCTCGAATCGGGCCACGATGCGCTCGGTGCTGACGAGTCGACCCACTCGGAACTCGCCGCCGAACTCGAGACGGCACACACGGCGCTGCGTGAGGAGGTGAACGACTATGTCTGAGTCACACCCGTCGTCGCCAGTTTCGCCCCCGCGACCGCCGTCCCCTTGAGGGGACAATATACACTATACGTGACATACAAAAACGAAACTGGTCGTATTGTAGCTCTTTTATACCGTTAGTGGGAAGTATCATCATATAATTTCTATTATAGATCCGGTGGACTTAAGGTGATGTGGCTCCCAGGTGGGAGTACAATGACAGAATGCGTCGAATGTGGGGCCGAAGTGTCCCTGCACGACACTCTGGAAGTCGGAGAGATCGTTGACTGTACGACCTGCGGAGCCGAGCTGGAAGTCGTCGACACTGAGCCGCCAGTCCTCGAGCGAGCCCCCGAGCTCGAAGAGGACTGGGGTGAGTGACCTTGCAGATAGGAATCCTCTACTCCCGGATCCGCAAGGACGAGAAGCTCCTCCTCGCAGAGCTTCGCGAGCGCGACCACGAGATCACGAAGATCGACGTCCGCAAGCACGAGTTCACCGTTGGCGAGGTACCCGACGCGTTCGCCGACCTCGATCTCGTCGTCGATCGCTGTCTCGCCACGAGTCGGAGCCTGTACGCCACGCAGTTCTTCGAGGCGTACGGGATTCCCGTGGTCAACAGCCACGAGACGGCCGATATCTGTGCGGACAAGGCGAAGAACAGCCTCGCGCTCGAACGGGCGGGCGTCCCCACGCCCGAAACGAAAGTCGCCTTCACGAAGGAGACGGCGATGGAGGCCATCGAGGACTTCGGCTACCCCTGCGTTCTCAAGCCCGTCGTCGGCTCGTGGGGGCGCTTGATGGCCAAGATCGATTCGCCCGACGCCGCGGAGGCGATCTTAGAGCACAAAGCGACACTCGGACACTACGAGCACAAGGTGTTCTACGTCCAGGAGTTCGTCGAGAAACCCGGCCGCGATATCCGCGTGCTCGCCATCGACGGCGAGCCGATCGCCGGCATGGTCCGCTCGTCGGACCACTGGATCACGAACGCCGCGAAGGGAGCGGAGACCGATGTCTTCGAACTCGACGATGAGGCCGAGGATCTCGTCCAGACGGCCAGCGACGCCGTCGGCGGCGGACTCCTCGGTGTCGACCTGATGGAAACCGGCGACTCCTACACCGTCCACGAGGTCAACCACACCGTCGAGTTCAAGGCGCTCAACGACGCCGTCGAGACCGACGTTGCCGGCACCGTCGTCGACTGGCTCGAGGAGAAGGCCGCCGAGAACGACATGCAAGAGGTCGAGGTGACCCTCTGATGGCGGTCGGTACCGACGCGGACGCGAACACAGCGAGCACAGACGAATCCGCCGAGACCGTCACCGCGACCGTCATCGGCGGCAGCGGGTTCACCGGCGGCGAACTCCTGCGGTTGCTCGCCGGCCATCCGAACGTTGAACTCGCGGAGGTCACCAGCCGGTCGAAAGCCGGCAAGAGCGTTGGCTCCGTGCACCCGCCGCTTCGGGGGGCGGACCTGCGCTTTACCGAGCCCGACGACTTAGAGAGCGTCGACGTGCTGTTTGCCGCGACGCCACACGGCGTTTCGATGGGACAGGTAGACGAGTTCTTCGAGATTGCCGACACCGTCGTGGATCTCTCGGCGGATTTCCGCCTCGACACCGAGGAGCAGTACGTCGAGTGGTACGACGGCCACGACGCGCCCGAGTACTTAGAGAAGGCCGAGTACGCTCTGCCCGAGATCAACCGCGAGAACCTCGACGGGGCCGACCTCATTGCGGGCGGCGGCTGCAACGCTACCGCCACCATTCTCGGCCTGTATCCGCTGTTCGAGCACGACATTCTCGACGGCAGCGAGCAAGTCGTGGTCGACGTGAAGGTCGGCTCTTCCGAGGGCGGCGCGGGCGGCGGCGAAGCCTCCTCCCATCCGGAGCGCTCGGGCGTCGTTCGCCCCTACGCGCCGACGGGCCACCGCCACGAGGCCGAGATCGAGCAGTTCCTCGGTACCTCCGTGGCGTTCACCTGCCACGCCGTGGACATGGTTCGCGGCGCGAGCGCGACGAGCCACGTCTTCCCCTCGAGTCCCGTCTCGAAGGGCGACCTCTGGCAGGCGTATCGCGGCTGCTACGAGGACGAGCCGTTCGTCCGCATGGCCGCGGGCGGCTCCGGCGTCTACCGCTATCCCGAGCCGAAGTCGGTTGCGGGAACGAACCTCGCCGAGGTCGGCTTCGAACTTGACCCGAGTAACAAGCGTGTCGTCGTCTTTTCAGCGATCGACAACATGATGAAGGGGTCGGCCGGCCAGGCGGTCCACGCCGCTAACGTGGCGCTCGGCTTCGAGGAGACGGCCGGACTCGAGTTCACGGGGCTACATCCCGTGGGGGCACCATAATGACGACCGTCGTCAAGGTCGGCGGCGCACGTGCCGTTAATCCGGAAGGCGCGCTCGCGGATGTCGCGAGCCTCGTCGAAGCGGACGAAAACGTGGTACTCACCCACGGCGGTTCGACGGCCGTCGACGAGACCCTTGCGGAACTCGGCGAGGAACCTACCTACGTCGAGACGCCCGGCGGCGTCGTCGGTCGGTTCACCGATGAGGACACGATGGACGTCTTTAAGATGGTGATGCCCGGCAAGCTCAACACGGACCTCGTGGAGTCGCTCCAGAACGAGGGCGTGAACGCGGTCGGTCTCTCGGGCACCGACGGCAAGCTGCTGGAGGGCAAGCGCAAGTCCGCCGTCCGCGTCAAAGAGGACGGCAAGAAGAAGATTTTGCGCGGCGACCACTCGGGAACGATCGACTCGGTCAACGCGGACCTGCTCGAGACGGTCCTCGCGGGCGGCTACACGCCGGTCGTCTCCGTCCCGGTACTCGGACGGGAAAAAGAGGGCGGCTACACCGCCGTCAACGCCGACGCCGACCGCGCCGCCGCTGCGATTGCGGGTGCTCTCGAGGCCGACCTGGTCGTGCTCACCGACGTGTCGGGAATCTATGAGGATCCCGACGACGAGTCGACGAAGATCGACTCGGCCGCGACGCCCGCCGAGTTCAGCGCGGTCGAAGACGCGGCGGAGGGCTTCATGACGAAGAAGGTCATGGCGGCCGAAGAGGCCCTGGAGGGAGGGGCAGCCTCGGTCACCGTCGCGTCGGCGAACGCGGACGAGCCGATTACGAGTGCGCTCGCGGGTGCGGGCACGACGCTCGAACCCGGCGCGCTCGCCGATGCGGAAGCAGAGGAAACAGCGAATACGGAGGTCACACAATGAGCGGATTCGTCTTCTCCGAGAAACCGATCAGCATCGAATCCGGCGAGGGTGCGACGCTCACCGCCGAGAACGGCACCGAATACCTCGACTTCGGCGCGAGCTACGCCTGCACGCCGACCGGCCACTGTCATCCCGACGTGGTCGACGCGATTCAGGAACAGGCCGCCGAGTTGCTGTACGTCCAGGGCTCGTACCCGGTCCAGTCGCGGACCGATCTCCACGAGAAACTGGGGACGCTCGCTCCTGGCGGGATCGAGAACGTCTGGCTCTGTAACTCCGGAACCGAGGCCAACGAGGCCGCCCTGAAGTTCGCCCGGAGCGCGACCGACGGGACGAAGATCGTCGCCGCCAAGCGCGCCTTCCACGGCCGCACCGCCGGCACCCTGTCGGCGACCTGGAAACCAAAGTACAAGAAACCCTTCGAGCCGCTGCTCGAGGACCAGATCGAGTTCGTCACCTACGGCGACACGGCTGAACTCGAGGACGCGGTCGACGACGAAACGGCGGCCGTTATCCTCGAACCCATCCAGGGCGAGGGTGGCATTCACCCCGCGCCGGCGGGCTATCTCGAGGCGGCCCGCGAGTGTACCGAGGCGACCGACACCGCGCTGATCTTCGACGAGATCCAGACCGGGATCGGCCGCACAGGGAATCTGTGGGCTTGCGAAGGCTACGGCGTGACGCCCGACATCCTGACGACCGCGAAGGGGATCGCGAGCGGTCTGCCGATGGGGGCGACGCTCTGTCGGGACTGGGTCGCCGAGGCGGCGGGGCCGCATGGCTCGACGTTCTCCGGCAACCCCCTCGTTTCGGCTGCAGCGAACGCCACGCTCGACGCGGTCGTCGACGAGGACCTGCCGGGTAACGCCGCCGACGTCGGCGGCTACTTGCAGGACGAACTGACCGCGCTCGACGTGCCGATTCGCGACGTTCGCGGCGAGGGGTTGATGATCGGCGTCGAAGTGAAGCGCGGAGCTAATCGGGTGCTGCGGGACCTCGCACTCGAACACCAGGTGCTCGCCCTGCCGGCCGGCCGGAGCGTCGTCCGCCTGCTGCCGCCGCTGGTGCTCGAGGAGGAGCACGCCGATCAGGTCGTGACGGCGCTCGCGGACGTACTCGCGCCCAAAGCCGAATCACAATCATGAGTACGACGATGACCGATCCCGACGCGATATCGCTTGCGGACGCTCGCGAACTGCTGGTCGACCTCGTCTCGATCCCCTCGCCGTCGGGTGAGGAACGCGACGCGGCAGAGCGCCTCGCCGCATTCTTCAAGGCCCACGACCGCGAGGTCCGGATCGACGAGGTCGGCAACGTCCGCGCGCCGGCGGACGATTCGGTGCTGTTGACCTCGCACATCGATACCGTCCCCGGTGAGATTCCGGTCGAAGTCGAACCGGCGGACGAAGCGGACGAGGAAGACGACATCGCTGCCGAGGGGGATGACGTGCTCCGCGGACGCGGTAGCGTCGACGCGACCGGGCCGCTGGCCGCGATGGCCGCGGCCGCGGTCCGCACCGGCGTCTCGTTCGTCGGCGTCGTCGGCGAGGAGACGAACTCCCGTGGCGCGCGCCACCTGGTCGACGACCGTGAGGAACCGGACGCCGTCGTCAACGGCGAACCCAGCGGCGCGACGGGGATCACCCTCGGCTACCGCGGCTTCCTCTCGGGAACGTACGTCGCGACCAGCGAGTCCGGCCACACCTCCCGCCCCGAACCCAACGCGATCCAGCACGCGACGAGCTGGTGGACGAGCGTCGAGGAATCGTTCGAACAAGACGAGTACCAGCCAGTCTTCGAGCGCGTGACGACCAAACCCGTCGCCATCGACGGCGGCATCACCGACGACGGCCTCTCCGTCGAAGCCACGCTCGACGTGCAACTGCGCGTGCCACCGACGCTCGACGTCGAGACGGTTCGCGAGACCGCCGAGGCACCGCTCGAAATCGGCACCGTCACCTGGGCCGACCCGATCCCGCCGGTGATGGAAAGTCCGCGCACCGAGGTCGCCCGCGCGTTCCGCGCGGCGATCCGGAACGAAGACGGCGAGCCGCGGTTGCTGCGCAAGACCGGCACCAGCGACATGAACCTCTTCGCCGGCGCGTGGGACTGCCCGATGGCGACCTACGGCCCCGGCAACTCAGAACTCGATCACGCTCCCGACGAACGCCTCTCGCTCGACGAGTTCGACCAGTCCGTCGCGGTGCTCACCCGCGTCGCGACGACGCTTACAGGAGGTAACGACTAATGTCTCAATCCCAATCCCAGTCCCCGTCTCCGTCCGACCCGGAACCGCGGCACTTCCTCGAGATCGACGACGTCTCACACGAGGAGTTGCTCGAAATCCTCGATCTGGCGGACGACCTCAAGCACGCACAGCAAACCGGCGAGCCACACGAAGCGCTCGACGGACGGACGCTCGGAATGATCTTTCAGAAGCCGAGCACGCGTACCCGCGTCTCGTTCGAAACGGGAATGACCCAACTCGGCGGTCACGCAATCTTCCTCGGTGCGGACGACATCCAACTGGGCCGCGGCGAACCCCTAAAGGATACTTCGCGGACCCTCTCACGGTACGTCGACGTCGTGATGGCGCGGCTGTTCAAACACGACAACGTCGAGGTGCTCGCGGCGAACTCGTCGGTGCCGATAGTCAACGGACTCACCGACGACGCTCACCCCTGCCAGACGCTCGCCGATCTGCTGACGATCCGCGAACAGGAGGGGGGCTTCGACGACGTTTCCGTCGCCTGGATCGGCGACGGCAACAACGTCGGGCAGTCGTTCGTGATCGGTGCCGCGATGACCGATATGGACCTGACGGTGGCGACACCCGAGGGCTACGGTATCGACGACGGCGTCATCGACCGTGCGCAGGAACTCGGCGGCGATCCGACGATCACGACCGATCCGATCGAGGCGGCCACTGATGCTGACATTATCTACACCGATGTCTGGATCAGTATGGGCCAGGAGGACGAACGCGACGTGCGCATGGAGGCCTTCGAGGGCTTCCAGGTCTGTTCGGACCTGCTCGAACACGCCCCCGAGGCGTCGGTCATGCACTGTCTGCCAGCTCACCGCGGCGAGGAAATCACCGACGAGGTCATCGAAAGCGACCGCTCGATCGTCTTCGACCAGGCCGAAAACCGTCTCCACGCCCAGAAGGCGTTACTCCAGTGGCTGCTCGATTGAGGCCGACGCTGCCGGTCATTTCGTCCCGGTAAATCGCCGTTTTCGTGAGTCAATATGCCGTTGTCCCATCCCCGAAAGAAGTCAACGAGAAGAACAATCTAGAACAGTTATATATGTGTGCGTGATCTCCCCGGAGTGGCATGTCGTTCAGACTGCTGTTTGCCCTGTTCATCATGCTCCTGGGCCCTGCGGTGCTGGTGGGGCTCATCGTGATGTAGGACGGTGGAATCGCGAGCGAATCCGGGCACACCACCCAGTCCCGATGACACACCACTCGGCTTTCCGGGACGCTTTTTGCCGATCACACCTTGCAACGGGTGAGCGATCACACCGGCGCTCGCGGGAACGAGCACGCGCGGACATGGAAACGGGAAAACGGGATGGGGGTATCTGCCGAATCCACGTGCTTTTTGCCGGTCGCTCCCCTCCCCGAGGACAGAACAATAATGAGTCTCAGTCTCTCTGCCGACCAACCGGCAGCACCCGCCGACGCCGACGACGGCGTCTGGCTCGAGTGCATCGCGTGCGGCGAGACGTTCGCCCCGTTCGCGGACATCCGCTACACCTGCGACGAGTGCGAGAGCCTGCTCGAGGTTCGCTACGACGACCTGCCGACGCTCGAAGACTTCGCGGGCGAAGGCCAGGGCGTCTGGCGCTACGCCGACACCCTCCCGCTCGATGCGGGCGTCTCGATTCAGGAGGGTGCCACGCCGCTGTACGATGTCCCCGACCTCGAGGACGATATCGGGCTCGAAGCCCTGCGGATCAAACACGAAGGGATGAATCCCACCGGCTCGTTCAAGGACCGCGGCATGACCGTCGGCGTCGCCGTCGCGAACGAACTCGGCGTCGACCGCCTCGCCTGCGCCTCGACCGGCAACACGAGCGCCGCGCTCGCCGCCTACGGCTCCCGCGGCGGCATGGAAACGCTCGTGCTCCTCCCCGCCGGCAAGGTCGCCGCCGGCAAAATCGCCCAGGCCAGCCTCCACGGTGCCCGCATCCTGGAGGTCGACGGCAACTTCGACGCCTGCCTCGATATCGTCCAGGAACTCGCCGGCCAGGGCGAAGCCTACCTGCTGAACTCGCTGAACCCCTTCCGACTCGAGGGGCAGAAGACGATCGGCCTCGAAATCCTGGAGGGCTTTCTCGCGGACTACGACACCGTCCCCGACCGGATCGTCCTCCCGGTCGGCAACGCCGGCAACACCGCCGCGCTGTACAAAGCCTTTCGTGAACTCGTGCAAGCGGGCGCGCTCTCCCGCGACGAGGTCCCGAAACTCGTCGGCGTGCAGGCCGAGGGCGCGGCTCCGATGGTCGAAGCCGTCGAGAACGGCGCGGACGAGGTCCGGCGCTGGGACGAGATCGAGACGCGCGCGACGGCGATCAGAATCGGCAACCCGGTCAACGCACCGAAGGCGTTGCCGGGCATTCGCGAGACCGGCGGCACCGCGATCTCGGTCACCGACGAGGAGATCACCGCCGCACAGCGCGACCTCGCCGGCGAAGGGATCGGCGTCGAACCGGCCTCCGCCGCATCCGTTGCAGGACTGCGAAAGCTCCGCGCCGAGGGGGTCGTCACCGAAGACGAACGCGTCGCCTGCTTGACGACGGGTCACCTACTCAAAGACCCCGACGCGGCAGCCGCCGCGGGAAGCGAGCCGGAGCCGGTGCCGGCCGAAACGGCGGGCGTGCTCGAGCATCTCGAGCACTGACCCTCAATCTGCACTTTCTCACTTCTCACAGCCACACAATCTACAGTAGACGCGTCTGACGCCCGACTGACTGACCTTTTTCCGCGGGAGCGATGTACCGTCTGAGTTGCCATGTCCGTCGAGTATCGGCCCCTCGAACAGCCCGCCATCACCGCTATCGACCCCGACGAATACACTCGAAATCCCCGTTCAGAGATCGCCAACGCCCCTCACGCCAGTCACGCCCCTCACCGGAAGTCATCATCGCTCTCGATACGATCGTCCCCGAACACGAGACACCCGCTTCCCGCTCGAATCGAACGAGTTCACCTCCGCGCCCGGGTCGCCGCACTCGAACGTGAACTGACGATCCGTGACCGTCAGCGCCGGGAGTTGATCACGCAGTACGAACGTGAACTCGAGGCCCAGCAGGAGTATTATCGGGGCCGAAGTCGAGATCGAGAGCATACGCATGCACAACGCGGTCGAGACGATGAGGACGATCGGTCTGATCGGTCTGCCCGGTCCGATCGGACAGATCACTCTCCCGTCGCGCAGTCGGGACAAGCAGACCAGTCACGCCAATCGCGACGAACTCGGACCAAACGCCTCGTTCAACGAATACTCGACCGGTGGCGCTAACCTGGCCGGGGCATTCGGAGTATGCAACCCGAGTTCAGTCGGAACGACCGACTGATTCCGATTGTCCGTCCATTGCACCCGCCGCCGTGTCGGCTGCGGTTTCGCGGACGAACTCGATGAAGTTCTCGAAGACGAGTTTCGCCTCGCAGGCGGCAGCGTAGTTCTCGTCGGTGATTTCGGCGAGGACGGCGTCGCGGCGGTCCGCGTCGAGGTCCTTGCGGTGGACGAGTTCGCGGGCGGTCTTCGTATCGTACTCGGGGTGGAACTGGACGCCGAAAACCCGGCCCTTGCAGAAGCCGTGATTCGAGTACTCGTTTTCGGCGAGCGGGGTTGCGCCGGGTGGCAGTTCGGCAACCGCGTCGGCGTGGCTCGTAAAGGCCGTGAACGACTGGGCGATGCCGTCGAACAGTCGGGAGTTCCCGTGGTGGTCGATTTCGCTGTAGCCGACCTCGTAGGCTCCCATGTCCTCGACGGTACCGCCGAGTACGTCGGCCAGGAGTTGGTGACCCCAACAGATGCCGAGCGCGGGAACCCCTCGCTCCAGGGCCCCTGTGACCCATTCTTTGGTAGCATCGATCCACTCCTCGTCCCAGTAGACGGACGACCGCGAGCCGGTGACGACGAGCCCGTCGAATTCGTAGTGTGAGGGGAGCTCGCCGTCGGTGACATCGAACTCGGCCAGCGAGGCGTCGAGTTCGCGGCGGAAGTTTCGCGTCGTGTTCGCGTCCTCGTGGGCCGCGTTCAGGACGGCGATACGAACGTGACTCATACTGTGTCGTGTAGTGGCCGCGCTGGACGGATATTCTTTCCGCCCGTCGCTCTCGGTGTGGTATCGCCTGCCGAGTCCGGTGTCGTTTGTCGGGTCCGATTTTTGACAGACGACGCCTGTCAAGTCCGATATCGCCTGTCGAGCAGTCGGTCGATGCCGCGTGCAGTTCCGGCACCCGGCTCGGAGAGCGGTCAGTAATCGCTGAAGAATCCGAACTCTTCGCCGCTCCGATCGATGTACTCGGTTTCCAGTACGTCGCTGACGGTCCGTCCGAGGTCGTCGAGTTCTTCTTCGATACCTTGCCGTTCGCCCCGTTCGAGCGGGTCACCGGACGGCGGTGCCAGATCGGTGGGGACAGTCGGGGCTTGGTAGCCGACGTCTTCCGTGGCCATGTTCCAATAAAAATCGAACTCGTCTATCAGCCCGCGGTCGCGCACGAGTCGGAACTCCTCGACTGTCAGATACGTATCGTCGCGCCACTCGTTGAAGCCGTCCTCCCACGCACCCTCCCGGAGGAACGTCGCTAACGCTTCGTGCGGTACATTATCGCCTGATCGGGATTCCGGTTCGACGACGGCGTCGTACTCACCCGGATCGAGTGGATTATCGAGCGCCGGTGGGTCTGGAATTTCGACATCGAGTGTCATATGTTCCCGTTCGCTCGATAGCTGTTTGGTAGTTTCTATCACTGTTCTAGTCACTCCAATTTTCAAGGCACTCCGACTATCGACGTGATCCGTGATTTCGCCGATATGCGTCGGCTTACAGCGCCGTTTCCCGATCTCGAGGCGGCGACCGACGTACGCAGCCGCGCTGGGAAGCGCTGCAGCGGGCCTTCGAGTAAGAGTTCACGACATCGCACTCATCGTCGCCGGAGGCCGAAACCATAACGGTACCGCGCTTCCCAGCACCTGGTGTGTTACTCGCGTTCGTCTCTGCGACCGGGCCGGATCTCCTCCGGCTCCTCGCGCTTCCCGTCTTCGCCTGGACCGCCGTTCGGGATATCAAGACCAGGCGCGTTTCGAGTCACGTCTGGGTTCCACTCTCGCTGCTCGGTGCGGGAACGCTTCTCTGGGAGGGAGTGCTCGCCTGGCGCGCCGGCGGGACGGCCTGGATCCACGAGTTCATCGTTCCGGCGACGGTGAGTTTGGGGGTGGTCGTGCCGCTTGCGTATCTGTTCTGGTGGGCCGGCGGCTTCGGGGGTGCCGATGCGAAGGCGTTGCTCGTTTTGGCGGTGGTGTTTCCGACGCAGCCGATCTACGTGATCGGATCGTGGACGACGCCGACGGTACCGACGCCGATCGGGACGTTCTCGTTTACGATCCTGACGAACGCCGTGCTGGTCGCGCTCGCGATCCCGATTCTCCTCGCGATTCGAAACGCCGCGGCGGGGCGGTTTACGTCGGTGATGGCGCTTGGCTGGCCGGTTTCCTGGGAGCGCCTGCCCGAAACACACGGTCAGTTGCTCGAGGGACCGGCCGGGCGCTCGACGAGCGGGCTCGACCTCGATGCGTTACGGATGTATTTGCGCTGGCGCGGTCTGACGCTCGCGGATATTCGCGAGTCGCCGGCTCGGTATCGTGATCCGGCGACGCTGCCCGAGGAGCCGAATCCGCCGACTGACGGTGCCGTGGCGGCCGCCGTTCGAGCGGACGGCGGGACTACCGTGACTTCTGCAGCGAACCGGACGACCGACGATGCATCGCCGCGAGAACACGGCGACGGGGATACTGTGTCGACGGATCAGGCGGGCGACTACGACGATCCGTGGGGTGCCGACGCCTTCCTCGACGATATCGAGGGCACGGCCTACGGGACCGCTCCCGAACAGTTGCGCGCCGGACTGGAGGCGATTACGACGAACGAGACGGTCTGGATTTCGCCCGGAACGCCGTTCCTGGTGCCGATATTTGCCGGGCTGGTGATCGCACTCGGTTACGGCGACCTCCTCTTTGGCCTGCTCGGCTTCTTCTAGTCTTCTAGCTCCGGACGCTCTGTACGCGTTGAAACAGCGGAACGAGCGCGGTCCAGAAGACGACGAAGGCGGTACCCGTCCCGATGATCGCGAGCCAGGGCAGCGGTACCTGATTTCCCGCNCCGGACGCTCTGTACGCGTTGAAACAGCGGAACGAGCGCGGTCCAGAAGACGACGAAGGCGGTACCCGTCCCGATGATCGCGAGCCAGGGCAGCGGTACCTGATTTCCCGCACCTGCCCCGCTGGCGGTACCCGTTACTGCCGGTGGCCCGCCCACGAGAACGACGAACGTCCCCACGAACAACCCAACACAGACCAGGACGCTCCCGAGTTCGAGCGCCGCGGCGATGGGAAGCGAGCGAACTGCTTTGCCAAGCGGATTGCCCATCCGAAACTCACGCTCGGGATTCGATATCCGCCGCGATGTCGTCAAGTTTGTCGTCGGCGAGGTCGGCTGGCCCGCCGAACAGTCCGTGGATGGGGCCGCCGCCGTCGCCCTGGAAGCGCGGGACGATGTGACAGTGGACGTGCGGGACCTCCTGGCCGGCCTCCTCGCCGTTGTTGAACGCGACGGTGGTCGCGTCGGCGTCGACGCTCTCCTCGACGGCGGGGACCATGCGATGAACCGTCGCGTAGAGATCCGTCGCGACGTCTTCGGGAACGTCGTTCAGCCGCTCGTACTCGTCTTTGGGGATCACCAGCGTGTGGCCCGGTGCCAGCGGGTTGGCGTCCAGGAAGGCGATCGTCGTCTCGTCTTCGTACACGATTCGCGCGGGGATCTCCCCCTCCACGATCTGGCTGAAGATCGTACTCATGCTCGAGTGTGTGTCGGCTTGCCGTATGAAGGTTACCGACCGGGCATCCAGAGGTCGTTCGACATCGGGGTTACTCGGCTACTATAGAAAACCCAGAGTCTGTGATACTGGTTCGGCGGGAATCAACTTCGCGCTGCCCGCAGTCACGGTGTCAGGAGAAGTCCGCGACGGCCACCTCGAGGCCGCGAACTTCGAACTCGGGGACCATTCCCTGCAGGTGTTTCGCGCCCACGACGACACAGACGTTCCGGTAGCCGTGCTCGGCCACGTCCTCGACCGTCCTGGCCACCATATCTTGGTTTCGTCGCTCGAGAGTTTGTCGGAGCACAAGTCCGTGGGTAGCCAACCCGACGATTACAATTGCGGTCGGAACGAGCCCCGTTACGATTAGGAGTATCAGTCCTCCCCAGCCGAGGAGAGGGGAGAGCGTTCTTTCGAACGTCGATTGTCGTCGGAATATTGCGACCGTGATCGCTGTGATGAATAGGAGTATCACGACGGTGCGCCCGGTAGCGATCGGTGCGAAGAACGCGAACATCCCGATCCCGGTCCAGGAGAGCACTGTCCAGAGAGACGAGAGTTTCGGGACGAGTACTGAAGGGTGGGTGTCGATTTGTTCGGACGGTGTCGACGTCTCCGACGCGAAGTCCGTGACAGCGGACACTTCGACGGCACACTGTCTCCTGGATCAAATCGCGTAGATCGGACCGTAGAGCATCTGACCACGCACGTTCCGATTATGTAGAGTGGATGGTGGATCGCAGCGAGGACGTATTGCATCACCGTCGGTCTCTCGGTCGGTAACTCGAGGTAATACGCGTCTATCGGTGTGTTCGTAGATAGCGTCGTTACCGAACGCTTCACAGCGTCGTACGAACGCAGGTGCGTTTCACCCTGCAGATAAACGGTACAGGGAGAGTCACTCTGGGATGAACTCGTCATTCCATCGTGCGTGCCCGGACAGCGAACCCCATGACTGCATCTATCACGACGAGGAACAGCAGAAGCCCACCGACGGCCGCAGATAAAAGGCCGAACAAGCCGCTCCAGTCGACACCACCGGACGAGTTCAGGCCCTCCACGGCGGCCCACATTGAGACAAAGAGGCAGGGCACCGCGACGGCAGCGAGCACGATGTCAGTGGGCTCACGGGTGTACATCCCTCGGGCAAGTACCGCAAGTTCGACGAGCAACGGGAGAACGAAGAGGGTCAGCGACCCGACATCGAGGACGGGAAGGGAAAGCAGGTGTGAAGGTGGAAATACCATATATGAATTGACATTTAGGCGCTGGATATTATTCTTTTCGCTCTTGTGGCGTAGATTGTTAGTGAACCATCGCACAGTTTCGAGGATTGTTTTTGCCCCTTTTTCTATCGCTTCGTCGCAACGGTATAGTCACGGTGAGTGTGGATTTACGCACGAAGACAATCGTGATGGTGACGAGTTCGAGTGCTTGGATTGTGAGAAGGAACTGCACGCAGATTACAACGCTGCGCGGAACGTGGCGTGGCGTCTTGTCCAGAACTGGCGCAAGTCTGGTTCTGGACGGGTTACGGAAGTGCAAGGAGAAAGCCCCGTGCTTTAGCGCGGGGATGAATCCGACCCCTCTGACACAATCTACTGTTCGATGGCACGGCAGGATATTCCACGTTCGTATCCATACCTACAAGTAGGTTTGTCTACATAGGTTACGTATGGCGAAACAGGTCGTAATCCGCACCTATACTGCTTCCATCAGGAATCAGCCACGGGTGCAAGACGACCTTGACGCCCTCGGGTTCGCAGCCTCAAAACTCTGGAACGTCGGACGGTGGACATGCAGCCGGGTCTGGGATGAAATCGGTCACATCCCAAACCACAACGAACTCACCGCCTACCTGAAGTCTCACGAACGCTACGATGACCTACATTCTCAGTCAAGTCAGCGAGTCCTTCAAGAACTCGCTGAAGCGTTCAATGGCTGGTACGGCAAACGACGCAACGGAGATACGAACGCAAACCCGCCCGGCTACCGCAAACAAGGCGACGAACACCCGCGTTCAACGGTCACGTTCAAAGCCGCTGGCTTCAAACTCGACACCACATACAATCGTGTCCGACTCTCCCAAGGCTCAAACCTCAAGGAGTATTGGTCGGACTTCATCCTCTGTGAATACCAGACGCGGCCCGATGTTGACCTCTCCAGCGTAGAGAACGTTCAGCAAGTCAGGGCCGTCTGGACTGGCGGGGAATGGGAGTTGCACTTCGTGTGCAAAGTCGAGATAGAGGTGGCCGAATCTCCCGGCGAGAAAACCGTCGGTGTTGATCTCGGAATCAACAACTTCGCCGCGCTCGCCTACGAGGACGGCCACAGCGAACTGTACCCACTCAATTGTCTGAAGCAGGACGACTACTACTTCAGCAAGCATATCGCGCGGTGTGACGACTCCGATTCTGAGCAAGCCACGCGGTTGAACCAGAAGAAGTCGGAGCGCCGCATCTACTACTTCCACACGCTCTCGAAACACATCGTTCAGCGGTGTGTTGAGGAAGATGTTGGAACCATCGTGATCGGCGATCTCTCTGGCATCCGTGAGGATGAGGAGAATGACCAGTCGAAGAACTGGGGCACGCACGGCAACCTCGACTTGCACTCGTGGGCTTTCGACCGATTCACGGAGATGCTCACCTACAAGGCCGAGATGGAAGGCATTACAGTCGAGCAGGTGTCCGAACGCGATACCTCGAAGTCGTGTTCGTATTGTGGTCGCAAGCGGGATGCGAACCGTGTCGAGCGCGGGTTGTACGTGTGTGACGGCTGTGAAACGACGGCGAACGCGGACGTGAACGGTGCCGAGAACATTCGACAGAAAGTATCTCCGAGTTCACCGAATCTGTCGGTGAATAGGAGTAACGGCTGGTTGGCACAGCCATCGACGTTCTTGTTTGACAAGGAAACTGGTGCGTTCGCGCCTCAAGAACACGTAACGTCGTAAACCACAATATCCCAACGTGGGAATCCTCGCCCTTCAGGGCGGGGAGGATGTCAACAGTCAACTAGCCCTGAAGTCAGGAACCGTGAATGCGAACGGCGATTTCAACGCCTCCGCTGCCTAGCGGCAGAGCAGGAGTTCACTGACAAGCCCCGACCCTTGAGGTCGGAGTTGTTGACACACCCGAAATACGTCGGTGTAGACGGATAACGACTCTCTTTGCGGTCGGCCAGAAGGAGTGAATCATCGATCTGTCGGCGGCTTCCGCTGGCGGCACATCGCGGTTGCCGGTGCCGCGGTCAGCCAGAATAAACACGGGTGGTACGTCCGCATCTTCACTCGAGCACGCCCTCGATCGTCTCTCGAATCCCCTCGAGATAGTCCGCAGGCTCGTAGCCGAGTCGGCCGATCCAGATATCTTGGTACGACGGGTGTAGTATCGGCACCAACCAGATCCCGAGTTCCTCACAGTAAATCGGCTCGAGCACGCTATCGATGAATCCCTCGAGGTCCCGCCCTTCGGCCGCTAACACGGTCTTCGTCGCGTGCTTGCCAGTCGCGAGCACGACCGTCGGATCGACCGTCTCGAGTTCGCTCAGCAGATGGGGCCGGCAGTTCGCGCGCTCCTCGGCGGTGGGTTCGCGGTTCGTGGCGCGGTCGTCGGCGCTCCCGGTTTCACCGCTCGCTGTCGAGGAGCGTGGCTCCTCGCTCGCGGGAAAACACTTCACCGCGTTCGTGTAGTACGCGTCGTCGCCGTAGCCGACCCGCTCGACCATCCGGCGGACGCGTCGGCCGGAGTGTCTCGAGGTGTAGGCCTTGCCGGTCCAGTTGCCGCCGCGCCAGCGGTCGGCGTCGGGATGGCCGTGGCCGGGGGCTTCGCCGACGACCAAGACGCTGGCGTCGAGGGAGCCGGTGCCCCACGAGATGCACTCGCGGCTCTCGCTGAGTGCTTGACAGCGCGTACAGTTCGCCTCGAAGACGTGTCGCGAGTCGGGGAACTCGGGGTCGTCCGAATTGGCGTCGTCCGAATTCGAACTCGAATTCGAATCAGGGTTGGCTGCTGGCACAGATGGGTGTACGTCTACAGGCGGTTAGCCCGGTCGGTTTGGATGCGCGGTTCACAGCGGTGATGTTGATGCTACCAATGGGTGTGTCTCGTGGTGTGTCATATCGCTGCGTAAGTGAACAAATTTACCTTGGTGGCCTTTCTATGGGGGGTATATGGTTACGTTCAGCCTGGAATTACTCGCCGAAGTACTCCCGTTACTTCTCTATACCGTTATCGGTGGCCTACTGACCGTCGTCGGCGCTGCTGCAGAGTACGCGAGCCTGCAGCACTTCGGTGCCGGTGAGGCGACCGTTGCCCTCTGGCTCGCCGCGATCGGCTGTGTGATGCTCTATGCGGGCGTCTACGGAATCGGTTACCAGAAATTGTTTTCTCCGACCAACTGAGCGGATAGTCGTCGTTCGACCGATCGATCACCGCGTCCAGTCACGCCTGCAGGACCGATTCCCCTTTAATGTCGGAGCGAATCACGTCACGTATGAGCCGGTTTGGCGAGGTCGACGACCAGTACGATCCCCACGCGCTCGAGCAACGGGTATTCGAGTACTGGGACGACGTCGACGCCTACGAACAAACGGTCGAGCACCGATCGGACGGTGAATCGTTCTTCTTCGTCGACGGCCCGCCGTACACGTCGGGCTCGGCGCACATGGGGACGACCTGGAACAAGTCCCTCAAGGACGTCTACCTTCGCTTCTTCCGGATGCAGGGGTACGACGTGACCGACCGCCCGGGTTACGACATGCACGGGCTTCCGATCGAAACCCGCGTCGAGGAGCAACTTGGCTTCGAGAACAAGAAGGACATCGAGGAGTACGGCGAGGAAAACTTCATCGAGGCCTGTAAGGAGTACGCCGACGAGCAACTCGAAGGCCTGCAGTCGGACTTCCAGGACTTCGGCGTCTGGATGGACTGGGAGGACCCCTACCGGACCGTCACCCCCGAGTACATGGAAGCCGCCTGGTGGGGCTTTTCGAAGGCCGCCGAACGAGGGCTCGTCGAGAAGGGGCACCGCTCGATTTCGCAGTGTCCCCGGTGTGAGACCGCAATCGCGAACAACGAGGTCGAGTACGAGGATGTCGAGGACCCCTCGATCTACGTTAAATTCGACCTACAGGACCGCGAGGGCTCGATCGTCATCTGGACGACGACCCCGTGGACCATCCCGGCGAACACCTTCGTCGCGGTCGACGAGGAGGGCGACTACGTCGGCGTCCGCGCGGAGAAAGACGGCGAGGAAGAACTGCTGTACGTCGCCGACGCCAAACACGAGGCGGTCCTGAAGGCGGGTCGGTACGACGACTACGAGGTCGTCGAAGAACTCTCCGGCGAGGAGATGCTCGGCTGGGCCTACGACCACCCGCTCGCCGAGGAAGTCCCGGACCGCGTCGACGCCGAGGGCACCCACGAGGTCTACCCCGCCGATTACGTCGACACCCACGGCGACGGCACCGGTCTCGTCCACTCCGCCCCCGGCCACGGTGAAGAGGACTTCGAGCGCGGCCGCGAACTCGGCTTCCCGATCTTCTGTCCCGTCGGCGGCGACGGCGTCTACACCGAGGAAGCAGGCAAGTACAAAGGCGAGTTCGTCAAGGACGCCGACCCCGAAATCACGAGCGATCTCGAAGCGGCGGGCGCGTTGCTCGCCTCCGAGACGGTCACCCACAGCTACGGGCACTGCTGGCGCTGCGATACCGGCATCATCCAGATCGTCACCGACCAGTGGTTCATCACGATCACCGACGTCAAGGACGAACTGTTGGACAACATCGAGGACAGCGACTGGCACCCCGACTGGGCGCGGGACAACCGCTTCCGTGACTTCGTCGAGGAGGCCCCCGACTGGAACGTCTCGCGCCAGCGCTACTGGGGCATTCCGCTGCCGGTCTGGACGCCCGAGGATCGCGACGATGACGAGGACATGATCGTCGTCGGCGACCGTGATGAACTCGTCGAGCGCGTCGATCAGGACATCGACGCCGCAACCGTCGACCTCCACAAGGACACGGTCGACGACCTCACCATCACCGAGAACGGCACCACCTACACGCGCGTGCCGGACGTGTTCGACGTCTGGCTCGACTCCTCGGTCGCCTCCTGGGGCACCCTGAACTACCCCTCGGACGACAGTCGGTTCGACGACCTCTGGCCCGCGGACTTCATTCTCGAGGCCCACGACCAGACGCGGGGCTGGTTCTGGTCACAGCTCGGCATGGGAACCGCCGCACTCGGCGAGAGCCCCTACAAAGAGGTGCTCATGCACGGCCACGCGCTCATGCCCGACGGGCGCGCAATGTCCAAGTCCAAGGACATCCTGATCGACCCCCACGAGGCCATCGACCGCCACGGACGGGACGTGATGCGCTCCTTCCTGCTGTCGAACAACCCGCAGGGCGAGGACATGCGCTTCTCCTGGGACGGCATGCAGACGATGGAGAATCACCTCCGAACGCTGTGGAACGTCTTCCGGTTCCCGTTGCCATACATGCGGCTGGACGAGTTCGATCCGCAGGAGACGACCGTCGATGCTGTCGCGGATGACCTCGAACTCGTCGACGAGTGGGTCCTCGCCCGCCTGCAGTCGACGAAGCAGACGATGACCGACCACTTCGAGGACCGCCGCCAGGACAAGGCGATCGACGCCCTCATCGAGTTCGTCGTCGAGGACGTCTCCCGGTTCTACGTTCAGGCGGTCCGCGAGCGTATGTGGGAGGAGGAAGACAGCGCCTCCAAGGAGGCGGCCTATGCGACGATCTACCGCGTCCTCCGCGAGACCGTCGCGCTGCTTGCTCCCTACGCGCCATTCATCAGTGAGACGATCTACGGCACCCTCACCGGCGACGCGGAGCACGATACCGTCCACATGTGCGACTGGCCCGCCGTCGACGAGGCGTTCGTCGACGAGCAACTCGAGGAGGACGTGGCGTTCCTGCGCGCCATCGAGGAAGCCGGCGCGAACGCCCGCCAACAGGCCGGCCGCAAACTCCGCTGGCCCGTCCCGCGCGTCGTCGTCGCCGCCGACGACCAGCGCGTCGTCGACGCGGTCGAACGCCACACCGACCTGCTCGCCGAGCGACTCAACGCCCGCGAGATCGAACTCGTCTCGCCCGAGGACCGCTGGGGCGAACTCAACTACAGCGCCGAGGCCGACATGAGCGAACTCGGCCCCGCCTTCGGCGACCGCGCCGGAGAGGTTATGAACGCGCTCAACGAGGCCCGGATCGACGACCCATCCCTCGAGGCGCTCGCGGCGGCCGTCGACGACGCCCTCGAGGCGGACGACGAACTCGAGGAATCGATGGTCTCGTTCGTCACCGAAACGCCCGAGGGTGTCGCCGGCACCGCCTTCGGCCTCAACGGCGACGACCGCGGCGTCGCCTACGTCGACGCCTCGCTCACCGACGACATCGAGAGCGAGGGCTACGCCCGCGAGGTTATCCGCCGGGTGCAGGAGATGCGAAAGGATCTCGATCTCGATGTCGAGGAACGGATCGCGCTCGACCTCGAAATCAAAGACGACCGCGTCGCCTCGCTCGTCGACGACCGCAAAGCCCTCATCCGCGAGGAGGTTCGTGCGGATGAACTCGGCGCGGTCGAGGACGGCCACCGCAAGGAGTGGGACGTCGACGGCGTCGCGATGGAGATCGCGATCGAGTCGCTAGCAGCGCCGGAACCGTCGGACTGACCGTTTTTCTGTTCTTCCGTTCTTCCGTCCTTCCGTTCTTCTGTGCTCGAAGCGTCGCTAGTATCGCTCGTCGCCGCCGCTGTCGATCTCTCTCACGCTTTCCTTCCGAAGAATCCGCACAAGAAACGCTGACTACAGGTGCTCTGCGATCGCCGGCGCGACCGAGACGGTACTCTGCTGGCGCTCGATCGTATCCGTGCCGTAAATCGCTTCGACGCCGGCCCGCGCGAGCTTCGTGACCGCGTTACTGGCAAGGAGCGGATGGACACACGTGACAAAGACCCGGCCGACGCCACGGTCCTGCAGGACGCCGACGGCCTCGCTCATCGTCGATCCCGTCGCGATGATGTCGTCTGTGACGACGACATCCCGGTCGGTCACGTCCACGTCGCTCGGCGAAATCTCGACCTCGGTGCCGGAGTGACGCACCTTCTCGAAGTAGTCGATCTCGCCCTCGCCGTAGGTATCACGGACCGTCTCGGCGAGTGCAACTGCGCCGGCGTCGGGCGAGAGGAACACGGGATCGGCAAGGTCCTCGGGGAGCGGATTGCTCAGATCGGAAGA